>NZ_JAGHZV010000001.1 GCF_017745215.1 Sphingomonas sp. | reverse complement strand
GTATCGCTCGACGGACTGCCTCAGTCGTGCGGGCGCTCCCGTGTAGAACCTGACCCATAGCTCCTCCCACCATGCGTGATGGTCAAACGTACCACCACACTGCGGGATCAAACACCTAGTCGCCCGAAACCCCGGTGCGGTCAGCGCCCGGCTGCGCACTGCGGCACCGCCGTGGGAAGGACAGGCGCGGTGCTGCCCGAGCGCCAGGTCCACGACTGCGTCCCGCTCGCCCGGCGCCGGCACATCGCTTCCTCGTGGAGCGCGTACATGCCGGGCATGAAGTGCCGCGCCAGCTCCGGGGCGTCGGCGAAGCGCATCGCCGTCTCGTTCGGCGCAAAGGCTTCCCAATCGGGCCCGCCGGCGCTCTTCGGCGAGCCGGTGCGCGCGAAGCTGGTCCAATAGTCGAGCATCGCGCCGGAAAGCCCGCGCTGCTCGGGCGTGCGGGGGATCGCCGGCCAGTAAGCGGGCGTGCCGTCGAGCGTCCCGAAGACGAAGGGCACTTCGCTGGCGTGGAAGCCGGTGAGGTTCGCCGCATCGGCGCTCGGATAGCTGTGGTCGAAATAATAAAGGTAGGACCGCTGGCCGATCGCCGCCTGCTTGCGCACGAGCCGCTCCGAGGCCCAGCCGAACACCACGTCGCGCGTGGTGGCGAGCAGGGTCCGCTCGAAGTCCTGTGCAGGGTAGAGGCGGAGATACGCGTCGGCCAGGTCGCCGTAGCGCGCGCGGACCTCGCGAGTGTAGGCGTCAGCGTCGGCCGGCATCGGCGGCAGCAGGAAGCGCAGGCTGCGGATCTCGCCGCTGTTGAACCCCGCGACCAAGGGAACAGGCGCCTGTTCGCCGCGATCGAAGGTGTCGACCAGCTGGCGCTTCAGGATCTTGCCGTCGATCGTGCCATAGGGCGCGTAGCCGGCCGCCGCGACGGCATCGACCAGCTTGCCCGCGTCCATCGCCCGCAGCGCCGCGATGTCCGGCGCCCCCAGCTTGGTCGCCAGTGCCGCCCCGATGCCTTCGGCGGACTGTTCCTCATAATGCGCGGTCCGCAGCTCGGGCATGGTGAAGGCGTAGCCGCTTTGGATGATCGCCTTGTCGAAGGTCCCGCGCGCGACCGGCGAAGCGAGCAGATATTCGACGCTGAGCGCACCAGCCGATTCGCCGAAGATCGTGACGTTGCGGGCGTTGCCGCCGAACGACGCGATGTTCCGCCGCACCCAGCGCAGCGCCGCGATCTGGTCGAGCAGGCCGTAGTTGCCCGAGACGCCGTCCTTCGATTCGCGGCTGAGCTCGGGATGCGCGAGATAGCCGAGCACGCCCAGCCGGTAGTTGATCGAGACGAGGATGATGCCGCGCTTCGCGAATTCGCGCCCGTCGTACATCTTGGAATGGCCGGTGCCCCAGATCAGCGTGCCGCCGTGAATCCACACCATCACCGGCGCGTTGCGGGCATGCGCGGGCATGGTAACGTCGAGCGTGAGGCAATCCTCGCTCATCGCCTGCTTGCCGCGGTCATAGGGTCCCGCGGCCATCACGGGCTGCATGCAGGCGACACCCGGCGCCTGCGCCGCGCGCACGCCGGTCCAGCGCGGCATCGGCTGCGGCGGCTGCCAGCGGTGCGGGCCGATCGGCGGCGCGGCATAGGGGATGTTGCGGAACACTTCGGCGGCGTCCTCGCGCACGCCCCTCACGGCGCCCGCCGGCGCGCGCACGACGGGGCCAGCGTCCTGTGCCGCCGCGGCACCGGCCGAAGCGAGGAGCAGCGCCAGGGCGCCGGCGAGGCTGATCGGGAATTTCATCGCGGGGTTCCTTGTTCGTGGCGTCGGATCATGCGGGCGAGTGCGAAGAAGAGCAGGGCGGCAATGAGGTACATCGGCGCGAGCGCATACAGCGCGGTCTGGAGCGCATGGGCGCCGTGCGCAGGCCGGAAGAAGTCGCTCGCCATGCCGACATAGGTCGGCCCCAGCCCTAGCCCGATGAGGTTCATCACCAGAAGGAGCAGTGCGCCCGAGATCACGCGCTGGTCGGGCCGGACCTCGTTCTGGACGAAGGCGACCGTGGCGGGCAGGAAGAAGGAGTTGAGGAAGGTGGGGCCGATCAGGAAGAGGATCGCCAGTTTCCAGCCCGGCGCCCAGACAAAGGCGACGAAGAAGGGCAGCGCGAGCAGCAGCGACAGCGCCGGGATGCTGGCATGCGCGGCCTTGCTGCGCGCGGCGAACCGATCGATCAGCCGGCCCGATGCGTAGATGCCCGCGCTCATCCCGATGCCGACGACAAGGGCGTACCAGATCGCGACTTCGCCAAGCGCCATGCCCTTTTCGCGCATCAGGAACAGCGTCGCGAAGTTGCTCAGGCCATAAGTGATGAAGTTCGCGGCCCCGCTCGCCAGCGCGGCGAGGCTCAGGATCGGATTGGCGAAGAAGCGGGCGATCACCGCGAAGAAGCCAACCCTCGGCGCCTCTGCGGCCGGCTCCTGATCGCGCCCGCCGCGCTCGGGCTCGTCGACCAGCAGGTAGACGATCAGCGCGGTCGCCACGCCGACGCCGCCGATGACGTAGAAGGGGACGCGCCAGTTGAACGCCGCCGCGAGCGACGCGCCCATCGCTACGCCCAGCGCCGAGCCGAGCGGCGGACCCAGGTTGAAGATCGCCAGCGCGGTGCCGCGCCGCTCGCGCGGGAAATAGTCCGAGATGATCGCATAGGAGGGCGGCACCCCGCCCGCCTCGCCTACGCCCACTGCCATGCGCGCGACGACGAGCTGCGCGTAATTGTTCGCCAGCCCGCACGCCGCGGTCGCGCCGCTCCAAAGCGCGCAGGCGACCGAAAGCACCGTCACGCGGTTGGTGCGGTCGGCCAGCCAACCGACGGGGATCGCGATGAAGCAATAGAAGAGCGCGAAATAGAGGCCGGTGATCCGCCCGAGCTGGCTGTCCGAGATGTGCAGCGTGTCCTGGATCGGCTTTGCGAGAATCGAGATCAGCTGGCGGTCGAGGAAGTTGAGCACATAGACGAAGCACAGCATGCCGAGCACGAGCCCGCCGCGCGCGGGGGAGGCGGAGTTGCGCACCATCTCAGCCCCGCGCCGTCACATGCGCGGCGAGCGCGCCGCTCTCATAGTCCGCGCGCAGGCGGACCTTGTCGATCTTGCCGGTCGCGGCGAGCGGCATGCGCGGGAGGGCGACGATCTCGTCGGGCAGCCACCAGTCGGCGATCCGCCCCTTCAGCGCCTTGATCAACGCCCGTCCGTCGGCATCTTCGTCGCGGCGCAGCTCGACGACGAGCACCGGCCGCTCGCCCCATTTGGGATGCGGCTTACCGATCACCGCGACCTGCGCCACGCGCGGATCGCGGCCGACGATTTCCTCGATCTCCGCGGGGTTGATCCATTCGCCGCCCGATTTGATCAGGTCCTTCGAGCGGCCGCAGATCGTGAGCGAGCCGCTTTCGTCGATCGTGGCGAGGTCGCCGGTGTCGAAATAGCCTTCGCCGTCAAGCGCGCTCGCCTCGGCGTTGTAATAGCGGTCGATCACCGAGGCGCCCTTGACCTTGAGATGGCCGACGGTGCCGCGCTGCTCGGGGAGCCTCGTGCCCTCGGCATCGGTGAGCTTGAGGTCGACACCAATCGGCGGGCGGCCCGAGGCGCGCTCGGCGGCGGGCGGAAGCAGCGGCGATTCGACGGTCCCGATCGGCGACATCTCGGTCATCCCCCAGCTCGTCTGGACGCGGACGCCCAGGCGCGTCTCAAGGCGCTGGATCAGCGCGTCAGGGCATTTCGATCCGCCGATGATCACCCTCTCGAGGCTGGGCACTTCGCCGCCGGTAGCGTCGAGGTGGTCGAGCAGGCCCAGCCAGACGGTCTGGACGCCACAGGCCACGGTCACCTGCTCGTCGCGGATCAGCGCGGCGAGGCTGGCGCCGTCGAGGTCGCGGCCGGGAAGGATCAGGCTGGCACCGACCGCGGGCGCCGAAAAGGGCAACCCCCAGGCGTTGGCATGGAACATCGGGATCGCGACGAGGATCCGCTCACGCGCCGAGAGGCAATAGACGTCGGGCTGGATCGACATCAGCGTGTGGAGATAGTTCGAGCGGTGCGTGAAGGTCACGCCCTTGGGCCGCCCCGTCGTTCCCGAAGTGAAGCAGAGGCCTGCGGGCGCGTCCTCGGGGAAGCCACCCCATTCCACCGCCGCGCCGTGCTTCGCGACGAGCGCGTCCAGGCCATCGACCGGCACCGCCAGCGCGGCGGTATCGACGGCCTCGTCGAGCACGATCACGCGCTCGATTGTCGGGCAGAGCGGCAGCAGTTCGGCGAGCATCCCGGTGAGGCTTGCGGCAATCGCGAGCACACGGTCGGAGGCTTCGTTGACGATCGCGGCGAGGTGCGCGGGCGTCAGCCGCGGGTTGAGCGTGTGGCAGACCAGGCCCGCGTTCATCGTGGCGTAGTAGAGCTCGAGATGGTGCTGGGTGTTCCATGCCAGCGTGCCCACCCGGTCGCCCGTGCGCAGTCCGAGCGCGAGCAGGGCGCCCGACAAGCGGTTGCTGCGCGCGCGCACGTCGGCATAACCGATCCGCCCGGTGACCGTCCCGCGCGCGGCAGTGACGATCTCGGCGGCGCCATGCCACTTGGCGGCATGGTCGAGGAATTTGTCGAGTGTCAGCGGGTAAGCCTGCATCTGGGAAACACTAACCAGTCGTTGGAGGGGTGCTGCGGGAGAAGCGCCTCTCCCGCAGCGATTGCATTGGCGAGATCAGAAGTTGGTCCGCAGGCCGACTGCCACGTACCGGCCGAGATTGTAGCTTCCGCCGATGCCGTCCGTCGCCGGGAAGAACGGCGGCCTCTGATCGAACACGTCGTTCACCTGGAACGACAGCTCGGTTCCCTTGGCGGGGCCGGTATCCGGCAGCTTCACCGACAGGCGCAGGTCGACCGTCGTGTAGGAACCGGCGCTGTAGGTGGCGGTGCCGGTGGGCGTGGCGTAGAGGCCCGTGACGCCGTGACGGTAGTTGACGAAGCCGACGGCCGTCACCCGGCCGACCTGCGTGCCCAGCGTTCCGCGCATCGTCGCCTTCGGGACGCCGAGGTCGAGCTGGTTCGACACCGCGGAGGTCGACGAAAGCTGCGTATCGTATTTGAGGATGTAGTTGCCGGCCAGATCGGCGAAGACCCAGCCGAAGCTGGTCGGCTGGCGATAATTGATGTCGAAATCCAGGCCGTTGGTGTTGCGCACCCCGAAATTGCCCTGGCGGAAGTCGAGCAGGTTTCCGATCGGGGGAAGCGCGCCCGCGGCGAAATTCACCGGCACCGCGATCGACAGAAGGCCGTTGAGCTGGGCAGTGGTGGGATTGCGGAACACGACCGAGGCGAAGGTCGGGTCGGTGAACGCGACGCTGCCCCCCGGCGTGCCGATCACGTCGGTATAGTGGATGTCGTAGAAGGTCAGGCTCGCGCGCAGGTTCGGTGCGAAGACCGGGTGGAGATCGGCGCCGATCGACCAGGTCCGGGCCTTTTCGGGCTGCAGGCCGCGATTGCCGCCGTAGAGCACGACGGTGTCGACCTGCGCTGCGCCGCGCGTCGGATCGCGCAGGACGCTGCCGGCGATCGCGGCCGCGTTGAAATAATAGGCCCCGACCGTGGCCCCAACGTCGCGCAACCCCGGGGCGCGGAACGAAGTGCCGTAGGTGCCGCGGAGCGTGAACCCGCGCACCGGCTCCCAATTGACCCCGACCTTCGGATTGGTCGTCGAGCCGAAGTCGCTGTAATCGTCGTAGCGGGCCGAGAGCGACACGGCGAGGCTGCGCATCAGCGGCGCCGAATTGCCATCGCCGAAGATCGGCACGAACAGCTCGCCATAAGCCGACTTGATGCTGCGATCGAGGCTCTCGGGCACCTGGCTGCCGCCATAGATTCCGCGCTGCCGGAAGGCTTCGTGCCGATATTCGCCGCCCACTGCGATCTTGAGCTGCCCGCCGGGCAGATCGGCGAGCGGGCCGTCGATCTTGGCGGCGCCCAGATAGGTGCGCTGGTGGATGGTCAGGTCGCCGGCATAGTCGAGGATCTTGGCCACGACCGCGGGCGCAGTGCCGTTGCCGAACGGATCGAGCGCCGTCGCGGCGGTGCTGGCCGAGGCGGCCGCGTCGAGCGCGGCGGGGTTGATCGCGGGCAGATAGGCGTCGTTACGCGCCCAATCCATCGTGCCGTAGACGCTCAGCTTCAGGTCGCCGGTCAGCCTGGCGTCAACTCCGGCGGATGAATTGCCCGCCCTTACCCGGAACCGGTTGTCGATATGGTCGGCACCATAGAGATTGTCGGTGCGGAACTGGACGAACTCGATCGTGGCGCCGCTGCCCGGCGGCGTCTTGAAGAACGGGTTCGTCGAGTAGCCGGGGATATTGTAGAGGATCACGCCGCCGGAAGCGCCCGCGCCCGGTGGAGGCGGCGCCCGGTCGACTTCCTTGCGGTCCGAATAGAGCAGCTCGCCCCACAAGGTGACGCGGTCGCTCAGGTCCTGATGGGCCGTGAGATAGCCGCTGTGCAGCCGCGCTTTCGGAACGATGTCCGTCACCGCGCCATTGTCGCAAAGGTTGCGCGTGTTGGGCGCGAGCGTTGGCGCGGCGTAGTAGATGGCATAGGCGGTCGTGTTCACCGCCACGTTCGCCGCCGGGCAGACCGTGCTGCGCGAATCGACGCCGCCATAGGGCCGGAAATCCACGACGCGGAAGTCGCGATCGCCACCGGTGATGTTGCCGTTCTCGGCGTATTGATAGGCCGCGACGATCGATCCGCTGCCCCAGTCCTTGCCGAACAGGCCGCTCGCGCTGAAGGTGTGGTAATCGTCGGCGACGCCATAGCGTACCGAAGTCTCCAGCCCGGAGGCCCGCTGGCGGGTGATGAAGTTGATCACCCCCGCGACCGCGTCCGATCCATAGATCGCCGATGCGCCGTCCGCGACGATCTCGAGACGCTCGATCGCAAGGTCGGGAATCGCCGGATAATCGGGGTTGGTCTCCTTGGTGCTCGCCGCGACGAGCCGGTGTCCGTTCATCAGCGGCAAGGTCGCCGTCGCCGGCAGGCTGCGCAGGCCGGGCGCGAACGAACCTGCGCCGCCGCTGCTGGCCCGGGGCGTGGTGTTGAAGCTGTTGAGCTGGGGCACGGTGGCCAGCAGCCCGGCGGTGGTGTTCGCACCGATCGTCTTGGCGTCCTCGCGCGTGACGCTGATCAGGTTCGAGCCCGTTGGCGGCACGCCGCGGATGCTCGATCCGGTGACGACGATCTCGTTGCTGTCCGTCGTATCGGGACTGTCGGCTTGCGACTGGGACGGCGCCTCGCCCTGCCCGCTCGCGTCCTGCGCCCAGGCCGGTGCCGCCGCGCACAGCATCGCGGCCGCCAGCGACACGCCGGACAAAGCGAATTGCTTCCTGAGCTTCCAAGGCTCGATCATGACATCCTCCCACAACTGTTTTTCGTTGTTGGGAGCTGGATGATCCAGGCGGAGGCGCTTTGCCCATGGCGCGTCTGACGGCAAGATTTAACCCAAGTGACCAACCCTCACACCATTGCGGTCAGGAATTGGTCCGTTCGGTCAAAAGCATGGTGGCTGCGGTCACCCGCGCATTCTCGGACTTGTACCGTGCGCGATAGTCGGAGGGCGTCATGCCCGCCCATTCGACGAAGTTGCGCGTGAAGCTGCCGGGCTCGCTGAACCCCACGCGATAGCCGACCATGGTGATCGGCAGGTCGGTGACGAGCAGATAAGCTGCGGCAAGCTCGCCGCGCAGCCGCGTCCGGATCTGCTGGAAGCTCTCGCCTTCGCGCGCCAGGTCGCGCCGTAGCCGGCGGGGCTGGCTGCGGAGCCGCCCGGCAATGGTTTCGATCGAAGGCGACCAGGTTTCGGACCGCTGGAAATCGACGAGAGCATGCTCGGTCCGCGCGCGCCAGGTCAGCCCGCCGCTCGGCGTCGCGAACCAGTCGGGGTTGCTCGCCTCATGATCCCTGTATTCGGCGAGCGTGCCATGGACCAAGCGCGCACCCAGGTCCTTGCGGTCGTAGCACAGCGCGTCGATCGGCGCGTTATAGTGGATGGGGCAGCCGAACAGCGCGAACCGGTCGAACCCGTTGGCCTGCACCGGCCGCGGGCCGCGCACGTAGACGCCGCGCAGCCGTAGCGGTCGCCCGATCAGCCAGCTGAACAGATGGAAGATCCATACGAAGCGCAGCCAGACGAAGATGTCGCGATCCACGCCGTCGATCGTGTGGTAGACGCAGACGTGCTTCACGACCGCGCGATCCTCGACGAGCTGCGGTCCGATCTCCGCGGACAGCGCCTGGGTGAAGCGGATGCTGACGCGAAGCGATTCGCCGAAGGTCTCGCAGTGCAGATGGGCAAGCGTCCGCTCCATCTCGAGCGCCAGCCGGCATCGCTCGGCGAGGAAGCCGATATAGGCATCGTCGAGCGCGAGCTGGATCTGCTGGACCAGCCGGAAGAGCTCGCGGCCGTCGATGGATCGGTGCGGATCGCCATGGACCGAGGGATCGATCGCCGCCTTGCGAAGGAGATCGTGCGGATCCTGGCGCTTCAACGCTGCGCCGCGAAGCAACGCCGCGACCGCCACGCCGTCCAATCCCGCCGGCCGCTCGGGCTCAGCCGCAGCATTCGAAGCCGGATCCAGCGGGTCGGTACTATCAGCCATGGCCGGGTGGGACTTCGCACGATCGCCGGTACCGCGTCAAAGCCGGGACGCTTCGGAAATCGGCAGGGGTCCTGCTTCCCGGTTACGTCGCGCGCCCGCGAAGGCACGGCGTGCCCGTGCGGAAAGTCGGGAACTTCCTTGCACCGCCGGGCGTCGACGTCCGCCACTTCGACCTCGGGGGAACCATGTTCGATCCTTTCACCGCATGGGCAAGATTTTCGGCCATCGGCTTCTCGATGATCGACACGGCGTTTCGGACCGCGGAGACGCTCGGAGCCGCACCGGGCGTCATCCGGGCTCGCACCGGGATGATGCGCGCGGATGCGAGCCGCGCCGAACGCGCCGAGCTGGCGCGGATGGCCCCGGAGAAGCTCGACGCCTTCTCCCGGTCCGCGGTGGCGGCGGCGAGCGAATGGGTGAAGATGCAATCGGCGTTCCTTGCCGAGGCGCAGCAGCTGTACGCGCAATCGCTTCGCGGCCGTCCGCCCACCCCGGCCGAGCTGGCGGCCTTGTCGGCGCGACAGGGGGCCTATCTGCTCGGCGTGATGGAAGCGTCGGCCCGTCTCGGGAGCGCGGCACTGGCGCCGGTCCACCGTACCGCGACCAGGAACGCCCGGCGGCTCGCGCGCTGATCGCGAGCCGCGTTCGACGGCGACGGGTGACCCGGGGCCGGCCCCCGGGCTCCCGTGCCGGTATCCGGCTACATCCCCCAGTGAAGCGAAATCCCGTAGGTGGCGGGATCGCCGGGAACGGCCAGGCCGGTCGTCCCGGAGACCGTGATGTTGCGGAAATAATGTTCGCCGGTGATGTTCTTCGCCCAGAGCGAGACGTCCCAGCCCTGCCGTTCCGAGCCGAACGAGATCCGGCCGTTCAGCAAGCCGTAGCCGGGCTGGTACAGCCCCGCGGTCTCGGTGTTGGCCGCATCGAAGAAGCTCTTCGACTGATAGGTATATTCGGCACGGAGCGTCAGCGCATGATCGTCGTCGACCGCGATCGGATATTCGGCGCTGTACGACCCGGCGAAGTCCGGCGAGCGCAGCTGGGCCTTGCCCGCATAGCTGGTGACGCCGGTGATGTACTGGCGGAACCGGGCATGCTGGTAGGTGGTCGCCGCATCGATCCTGAGCTTGCCCAGCGCGACGTTGAAGATCGTGTCGAGGCCGGTGGTGCGGGTCTGGCCGGCATTGTCGATCACGTTGGTCGAATTGCCGAGCACGCGCAGGATCTGCTGGTCGGTCACGTCGGAGCGGAACAGCGCGAAATTGGCACGCAGGTGGCGATCGAACCATTCGCTCTTCAGGCCGAGCTCGTAGGAGCGCACCGTTTCCGGCGCGAACGGTGTCGCCGCGAGCGTCGCCGAGGCGGGGAGCAGCGTCTGGAAGCCGCCGCTCTTGAACCCCTGGCGATAGGAGGCATAGGCCATCACGCGCGTGCTCGGCTGCCAAGAGAGCGTTGCGGCGGGATCGAACGAGCGCCACGTCGCCTCGGGGCTCACGCTATAGGCCGGGGTGGTGAAGCGCTGGACGAAGCGGTCGTCGCTCTTCTTGTCCTGCGTCCAGCGCCCGCCGGCGGTGAGGCTGAGCTGCGGCGTGAAGAAATAGCTGGCCTGGCCGAAGAAGGCGATGCTCTCCACGGTCAGGTGGCTGCGATCGATGCTGGTCAGGTTGCGCGAGGCGACCGGCGCATAGTCGGGACCGGTGATGACCGTGTCCTGCCGATCGGTCTTGTCGTGATAATAATAGGCGCCGGCCACCCAGTTGAAGGACGCGCTCTGGTCGGACAGGCGAAGCTCCTGGCTGATCGAGCGATCGCGCTCGAACGAGTCGAGCTCATAGGCCTGGGCGATCGTGCCGTCCTGGTCCTGCGCGCGGTTGAACTTGTTGAAGCGATAGGCGCTCACCGAAGTCAGCGTGCCGATCGGGGTCTTCAGCTCGATCCGGCTCGTGAGCCCGGCCGCGTCCTGGTCCTCGAAACCGTCGACATTGTAGTAATGCGTGTAGAAATCCTCGCCCGCTGGAAGCGCCGCGATCGCGGCGGGGCTGAGGAACGCCGCCTTCACCGTGGTGGCGAGGAACTGGTTGGTCATGCCGTTGCGCGCGCGATAGTAATTGCCGGTGAGCAGCCAGCTCAGGTCGCCCTTCACATATTCGAGCTGCGCTCGGCCGCCAGCGCTCTTCACCGTGCCCGGATCGTCGCCCGCGAGGTTCTCGGTGAAGGCGCTGCGATCCTGGATCACCCCCGAAACGCGGAAGCGCAGCGCGTCGTCCGCGGTCAGCGGGCCCGAGATCGCGCCGCGCGCCACGCGCAGGTCGTAGTTGCCGACGTCCACCGAGGCGTCGGCGCTGAACGTCGCGGTCGGCCGCCGCGTGGTGATGCTGATCGCGCCCGCGGCGGCGTTGCGGCCGAACAGCGTGCCCTGCGGGCCCTTCAGCACTTCGACCCGGTCGACGTCGAACAGGTTGAACTGCGCGCCCGCGGTGCCGGTCACATAGACTTCGTCGACGAAGAAGGCGACGCTGGGATCGGAGCCCGAATCGATCTGGTTGGTGCCGCTGCCGCGCAGATAGGTGTAGCTGACGAAGCCGCTGCCCACCGTCGCCATCTGCAGGCCGGGCGCGTATTTCTGCACCGCGTCCAGGCTCGCCACGCCGGACTTTTCGAGCGTGTCCGAATCGAGCGCGCTGATCGAGATCGGCACGTCCTGGGCGTCCTGCTTGTACTTCTGCGCGGTGACGACGATCTCGCCGATCGGCGAATCCTGGTCCGCCGCGGCGTCCTGCGCAAAGGCGGGGGTGGCGATGGCAAGCGCGGCGATACTGGCCGCTGAGAGCAGATAACGGGCAGTCATGCGGTTTTCCTCTCCTGAGGCGCGGCGTCTCTGTGGACGGCTCGGGCCGGTGCGACAACCGCCGGTTGTTCCGGCTTCATCGTGGATTTGATGGGGCCGGGCGGCCCCGCCCGGGAAGGGCTCCTCCATGGACGCCCGTCCACGGAGGCGTGCGCCTGACGGCTCAGGCCTCCGCCGCGATGACGACGCGGTTCACGAGCCGCCCCAGCCCCGAGACCTCGAGATCGACCAGGTCGCCGTGGCGCAGCCGTTCGCCATGTTCCAGCCCGCAGCCGCCGCCCACGGTGCCCGAGGCGAAGAACTCGCCCGCGTGCAGCGTCTCGTCGACCGAGGCATAGGCGATGATCTCGGCGAAGCTGTGCAGCATGTCCGCGCTCGTCCCCACCGATCGGACCTCGCCGTTGATCCGCGTGGTCATGGTCAGCGTCTGGTCGTCGGGGATCTCGTCCTTGGTCACCAGCCAGGGGCCCATCGCGTTGCCGGTGTCGAAGTCCTTGCCCTTGCTCGGCCCGAGCATCGCCGGCATTTCGCGATATTGCTGATCTCGCGCGCTGAAGTCGTTGAAGATGCAATAGCCGAAGATGCGGTCGGCGGCTTCGTCGACGCTCAGGTCCTTGCCCGAGCGCGACAGGAACACGCCGAACTCGAGCTCATAGTCGAACCATTCGGAGTAGCGCGGGCAGATCACCTCGGTGCCGGTGCCGACCACCGAGAAGCGGTTCGGCTTGTAGTAGACCGGCCGCTCCTTGAACACCGGCGAAAGCGGCGAGAGCGGCGCGGCGCCGACTTCGCCGACCACCAGATGGCGGTTGGCGCGGGCCTGCATCAGATGCTTCTCGAACGTCAGGCAATCGTACATCTGGCGCGGCACGGGCACCGGGGCGAGCAGCCGGACGCCGTCCAGCGATCGCTCGACGGCGGGCCTCGCCACGAGCGCGCGGGCTGCGTCGAGCGCGGGTTCGCCGCCGTCGATCAGCGCGAGCATATCGGCGAAGTGGGCCGCGCCGCTCGCCGCGGTGAAGTCGGAGAGGCTGGTCTCGCCCGGCAGCAGCGCGCCGACGTGAGCCGTGCCGTCGACGGCGAAGGTGATGAGCTTCATGGGTGGATATCCCTTGTCGGATCAGTGGATGTGGCTCGGATCGGTGCAGCCGGGGCAGCCCTGCGCGTCGGCCCGGCGCGCGCGGCGGCGCTTGTAGTAGCGGCCCATCTGCGCCCAGAGCTGCTCGCGCGGCAGCACCGGGCGCGTGCCGCTCAGCTCGCCGTAGATCGTCATGACGTTGGGGACCATGCGCTCGGCGTCGCCCCAGTCGTCGAACTCGCCCAAGGCGATGTCGAAGGCGCAGTCGAGGAAGTCCATGCCCGCCTCGTAGCGCTTGCGCGTCTCGTCCCAGACATAGTTGAGATAGGCCTTGAACGCGCGGACCTCGTCCTTGCCGACGATCGGGCCATGGCCCGGCACGATCACGTCGACGTCCCAGCCGAGCATCAGGTCGCACGCCTTGATCCAGTTGGCGACGGGGCCGGACCAGATCGCGGGATGCGCGCCGGCGAACAGGATGTCGCCGGTGTAGACGACCCTGTCCTCGGGCACATGGACCAGGATGTCGCTCCGCGTGTGCGCGGGCCCCACGTCGACCAGCCGGACGTGCTTGTTGCCGACCTGCAGGCCCATCGACCCCTCGAAGGTCTCGGTGGCGTGGGTGATGGTGATGCCGCGGAAATCGAACGCGCCGAACACCTGGTGCATGAAGTCGCCGCCTTCCCACTCGCGCCAGCGGCCGAGCATGTCGACCAGCGTGTCGGGCATGACATGCTCCATGTCGGCATCGACCGAACTGGTGGTGAGGATACGCGCGCCGGTCACCAGCTCGTTGCCGAAGGTGTGGTCGCCGTTCGAATGGGTGTTGATCAGCGTGCCGATCTGCGCGGCGGCGGGCACGGCGTCCTTCATGATCGCCAGCATCTCGGCGGTGATCTTCAGATCGAACAGCGTGTCGACGAGCAGCGTCTCGCCGCTGTCCTCGATCAGCCCGGCATTGCTCCAGCCCCAGCTGCCGTCGGGCAGGATATAGCCCCAGCAGCCGTTGCCGATATCATGCAAACCCTTGGTGAATTGCCATGCGGCCATCGCCGAACCCTCTCCATCTTGCCCCGTTTTCGGGGGAGGGCTGCAATGGATAGGTGGGCCGGACCGCGCGACAACAAGCGGCTATGGACGCTTGTCCAAGCCGGGCGCGCCGCCGATGCCCTGCATCCCGGCGACCGCGAAGTTGACCAGATATTCGGCCACCGTGTCCGGGTCGTCGGTGCCGGGATCGAGGATCTCGTCGTAGCGATTGTCCATCATCTCATAGGAATAGAGCGCGCCGACGATGAACGAGAAGCCCCAGACCGCCTGGGCGGTGGAAAGGCCGGGACTGGCCGCGCGCACCGACTCGATCCAGGTGCGCAGCGAGGCGTTGCTGAAGTTCTGCCGCCGCATTGCCTCGCGCACTTCGAACGGCGCGGTGAACCATTGGCGCATCAGCCGCGGCGCGCGGCGAGTCGCCGGATCGCTGCTCCGCGCGCGCGCCACCAGGGGCTTGGTCAGCGCGGTGACGAGATCGCGCAGGTCGGGCACCAGCACGCCGCGCATCGCCAGCCGCTCGGCGAGCATCGCGCGGCGCTCGGCCTCGATCTCGCGCCAGATGCCCTGCATCACCGCCACGAACAGATCGGCCTTGGTGCCGAAATAGGCGTTGATCGTGCTGAGCGGCAGGCCGGCGCCCGCCGCGATGTCCCGCAGCGAGGCGCCTTCGTAGCCGTGATGCGAGAACACCGTCGTCGCGCTGTCCATCAGCGCCGTGATCGCATCCGCCTTCGCCATCGAGCCCGACCATAGGCCGCGGCTGTCGCGCGGCCAAGCGGCATGGTGCGCTTTCGGCCCGGTGCTCAAGCCGCGACCGGCGTCTCGAACTCGATCCCCAGCCCCACCAGCACGCGCGAGACCATGTTGTACGAGGCGACCACCATCATCAGCTCGAAATAGGCGGCGGGATCGGGGAAATGCGCCTGCATCGCCGCCACGGTCGCGGGGCTGACCCGCACGTCGCGCGTGCTCTCCAGCGTGAAGGCGAGGACAGTGCGCTCGGCCTCGTCGAACAGCGCTTCGTTCCGCGCCGCCGCCTCGACGTCGTCCAGCGCGTCGAGCTGTTCCTGCGTCCCGCCGTCGCGCAGCCAGGGGCCGGTGTGGTGGCGGAACTCGTAATCGGCGCCGTTGAGCTTCGCGACGGCGCAGATCGCCAGCTCGCGGTGGCGCGGCGAGACGTGCGGGCTGGCGCGGACCGGCGCCATCAGCGCGCTCCAGCCGGCGGCGATGCGGGGGCTGTGGAGCAGCATGCGATCGAGGTTCAGCAGCCGGCCGCCGCGGCGCTCGCGCAGCGCCGCGACCACGTCGAGCGCATCCTCGGCATAATCGTCCTTGTAGGGAATGGGGGGCATCGCCTTCTCTCCTTCAGCCGACCGCGCGCTCGCGGCCGTTCCAATATCGATCGCGGATCTCGCGCTTGAGCACCTTGCCGACCGGACTGCGCGGCAGCTCGGCCCAGAAGGTCACGGTCTTGGGCGCATGGACGCTGCCGAGACGGGCCTTGACCAGCGCGATGATCTCCTCGGGCTCGGCGCGAGCATCCTCCTTGAGCTCGACGGCGGCATTCACCGCCTCGCCCCACTTCGGATCGGGCACGCCGAACACCGCGCAGTCGCGGACCGCCGGGTGCGACAGGATCACTTGCTCGACCTCGACCGAATAGACGTTGAAGCCGCCTGTGATGATCATGTCGCGCGCGCGGTCGACGATGTGGAGGAAGCCCATCTCGTCGCGCACGCCGATGTCGCCGGTGCGGTGCCAGCCCTCGTGGCGCGCCGCAGCGGTCGCTTCCGGATCGCGGTAATAGCCGCGCGTGACAAGGTTGCCGCGCGCGACGATCTCGCCGCGCTCGCCGTCGGGCAGCATCGCGCCGGCGGCGTCCATGATCTCCAGCCGCGTCGCCAGCGTGCTGCGCCCGCAGCTCGACCAGCGCGACTCCGGCCCGGCGACGAGATCGCGGCTGGGCAGGAAGGTCATGAACATCGGCGCCTCGGCCTGGCCATAGGACTGGCAGACCACGGGCCCGAACACCTCCACGGCCTCCTTGAGCCTGGCCGGAGAGATCGGCGCCGCGGCGATCACCAGATAGTGCAGCGAGCCATAGTCGCGCTCCCGCACGCCCGGCTGGTCGAGCAGGCTGTAGACCAGCGTGGGCGGCAGGTAGAGGTGGGTGACGCGGTAGCGCTCGATCGCGTCGAGGATCGCCGCCGGATCGGCCTTGGGCAGGATCACGTTGGTGGCGCCCCCCGGCAGGCAGCAGAAGGCGAGCACCCCGGCGGCGTGAGTCATCGGTCCGGCGACGAGATGCACCGGTGTCGTCTCGCACGGCATGCACTGCCAGAAAGTGGCGAGCATCGTCTCCCAGGTCTGCAGCGTCCATTCGGCGGCCTTGGACAGGCCGGTGGTGCCACCGGTGGGGAAGACGCTGGCGAGCGTGTCGGGCGCGTGCGGGGGCAGCGGCGCGGGCCCCTGCGCCTCGGCCTCGAACGCCTCGAGCCGGTCGAGCCGGACCAGCAGCGCGTCCTCGGGGAGCGCCGGGCGCAGCCGCTCGGTCTCCGCTTCCAGCGCGGGGTGGAAGAACAGGCAGCGGCATTCCATCAGCGCGAGCCAGTGGCGGTTCGCCTTCTCGCTGTTGCGCGCGTTGATCGGCACCCATACCGCGCCCAGCCGGAAGGCGGCGAGGATGGCGAAGAAGGCGTCGATGTCGTTGGGGCTGTACACGCCGACCCGCATGCCCGCCGCGATCCCGCGTGCCGCCATCGCCGCCGCGACGCGCTCGACCCGGGCCTGGGCGGCTTCCCAGGACACGCGCTGCTCCCCGGCGATGAAGGCCGGCGCGCCGACCCGGCGGCGAAAGCCTTGGTCGAAATAGTCCATCATCCGCATCGCGCGCAGCCCCTCCCCCGCCATGGTTTCCGCGTGGCTGGCGCACCGCCGCCGCCCCAGGCAACCGCAAAGGCTGGACAACTGTCCGAACGCGCATTCGGACGAGCGTCCAAATCGAGTGCTGGACCGGAACCCACGGTGCCCGGATAGGCAGTCGCAAGTCGCAAGAAGGCAGAGGCGCGATCCCGCGCGGGACGACAGGGAGAGAAGATGCGAATCGAGGCCGCGGCGAGCCCGCCCTATCCCTCGCGCCGGTCGGCCTGGTACGTCTGCGGGCTGGTGTTCCTGGCGACGATGTTCGGCTTCCTCGACCGCCAGATCCTCGCGATCCTGGTCGGGCCGATCAAGCACGACCTGGGCGTCAGCGATTCGGGGATGAGCCTGCTCTACGGCTTCGCCTTCGTCTTCCTCTACAGCACGCTGGGGCTACCGATCGGGCGCTGGGTCGATCGCGGGCGGCGCAAATATGTCCTCGCCGCGGGCGTCGGCACATGGAGCGTGATGACGATGCTCTGCGGCACGGCGCCCGACTATTGGTGGCTGTTCGTTGCGCGGATGGGCGTTGGCGTGAGCGAGGCGTGCCTGACGCCGGCCGCTTGCTCGCTGATCGCCGATTGCTTCCGCCCGCGCGAACGCGGCCGGGCGATGAGCTTCTACCTGCTCGGCGTCTACGTCGGCATCGGCCTGTCGCTGGTCGCGGGCGGGCTGCTGCCCGGCTGGCTGGCCGCTGGCCCAGCGCTTCCGCTGATCGGCGGGCTGGCGCCCTGGCGCACGGTGTTCGTGGTGGTCGGAGCCCCCGGGCTGGCGATCGCGGCGCTGGTGCTGACGATGCGCGAGCCCGCGCGGCAGGATATGCCGATGCCGGCAGTCGAGACGGAGGCATCGGCGCTGGTCGAGCCCGGCTTCCTCGCCTATGTCCGCGCGCATGCCCGGGTGATGGCCGGGGTGTTCCTCGCGCACGGGCTCCTCGCCTTCACCTCCTATTCGGTGATGGCCTGGGCGCCGAGCATGCTCATCCGCCAGTTCGCCCAGCCCGCTGCGAGCGTGGGCGTGATGCTGGGAACGATCTCGGCGCTGGGCGGCATCGCCGGTGCGCTGCTCGGCGCCTTCGCAGCCGATCACTGGACCCTGCGCGGGGTGACCGCTGCCAAGTTCCGGATCTGCGCGGCAGGCGCGGCGGGCGCGGCGCTCGGGCTGGCGCTGCTGCCCTTTGCCGGCAGCGCGGTCCTTGCGATCGCCTGCGTCGCGCTATGCCTGACCGCGCTGCCCTTCGCCTCGGCGAGCGGACAGGTGATGGTGCAGGAGATGTTTCCCAACCGGCTGCGCGGCCAGGGGTCGGCGCTGATGGTGCTGCTCCTCGGCCTCGGCGGGGCGGGCTGCGGGCCGCTCGTCGTGGGGCTGGCCAGCGACCATCTGTTCGGCCCGAAGCAGCTCTCGTTCGCCGTGCCCTTCGCCGCGTTGCCCGCCGCGCTGGCGGTGATCCTGCTCTATTTCGCCAACCGCGACGGTTTCGAGGCGTTGCGTCGCAGCCGGCTCGCGCCTGGGGGCGCCGCATGAGCGAGGCCTGCATCGTCGGCTGGGCGCATAGCCCGTTCGGCAAGCTCGAGGACATCGACGTCGAGCAGCTCATCGCGCGTGTCGCCCGCCCGGCGATCGACGATGCCGGGATCGCCGCAGGCGAGGTCGACGGCGTTTTCGTGAGCAATTTCAACTCAGGCTTCAGCCGCCAGGGCTTCCCGAGCTCGCTGCCGATGCAGTCGGTGCCCGAGCTGCGGATGAAGCCGGCCGTGCATTGCGAGAATGCCTGCGCCTCGGGCTCGGCGGCGATCCATGCGGCGCGCGACTTCATCGCGGCGGGGCGCGGCCGGCTGGCGCTGGTGGTGGGGGCGGAGAAGATGACCTCGGCCTCCAGCGCGCAGGCCGGCGACCATCTGCTGAGCGCTTCCTACCGCGCCGAGGAAGGCGATACGCCCGCCGGGTTCGCCGGCCTGTTCGGCCGCGTCGCCGAGGCCTATTTCGAGCGCTATGGCGACCAGTCCGACGCGCTGGCGCGGATCGCCGCGAAGAACCACCGCAACGCGCTCGACAACCCCTATGCCCAGCTCCGCCGCGACCTGGGTTTCGACTTCTGCCGGACGCCCTCGGACGGGAATCCCTTTGTCGCGGGGCCGCTCAAGCGCACCGACTGCTCGCCGATCAGCGACGGCGCCGCGGCACTGGTGCTCGCCGACGTCGAGACCGCACGGACGCTGCGCCGCGCGATCCGCTTCCGCGCCGCAAGCCAGGCGAGCGACTTCCTGCCGATGTCGCGGCGCGATCCGACTTGGTTCGAGGCCGGCGCGCTCGCCTGGCGCCGCGCGCTCGACACGGCGGGCGCGGCGCTTTCCGACCTCTCCTTCGTCGAGACGCATGACTGTTTCACCATCGCCGAGCTCATCGAATATGAGGCGATGGGGCTCGCGCCCCGCGGCCAGGGCGCCCGTGCCGCGCTGGAAGGCTGGACCGAGGCCGGCGGCGCGCTTCCGGTGAACCGCTCGGGCGGCCTCAAGGCCAAGGGCCACCCGGTCGGCGCTACCGGCGTCTCGATGCATGTGGTCGCGGCGATGCAGCTCGCGGGGGAAGCGGACGCGATGCAGCTGCCCTCGCCGACGCTCGGCGCGGTGTTCAACATGGGCGGCGTGGCCGTCGCCAACTATTGCTCGATCCTCGAGCGGTATCGTTGAGCGCGGGCCTGCGACCCGATCTCGCGATTGCAAGCCGGGCCTGGAACAGCGGCGTATCGTGCTCCGCGCGCGCTTGAAGCCCCACGATCGCGGACCCATATTCCGTCGATCGTCAACAATCGAAAGGAGGTGGTCAGATGTCTCATTGTCCCATGCCGCTCGCGGCAGATCGTCTGAGCATGGCCTCCCCCGCGGAGGCCTGGCTCGGCTGAGCCCGCCGCTTCGGCGAAGACAATGGAAAGGCCGTCCCGCAAGGGGCGGCCTTTCGCGCAATGGCGCTCAGGCGTTCGGGAAGATCCGCTCCCGGCCGATGGTCGCCTCGAGCGGCATCCCCGACTTTCGGCAGCCCCATTCTAACCTGGGATAACCTATCCCACGCCAAAAGCGGCGAGGCTGCGTCGTACCACCATCAGCCACGCGAATAGTTTTGATTTTGCGGGCAAATCGCCGATATGCGCGCCCGGGAATATCCAAGAAACGGGATGGGATCGATGTCGCCTTCAGTCGCGCGCAGCGCTGCCGCGCCAAGCTCTGGCGTGAATCTTCGGGCGGGCCTCGGCTTGGCGGCCGTCATCCTGTTCTTCCTCGTGAGCGGCGTGGTCGCCTACCAGAACATCCAGACGCTTCGCGACGACATGCACAAGATCCTGCATTCGCACGAAGTGATCGCGTCGCTGGATGAGCTGCTTTCCACGCTCCAGGACGCCGAGACCGGCCAGCGCGGCTATCTGCTGACCGGCAACGACCAGTATCTCGCGCCCTATGAGGAGGCGCGCGCGCAAGCCGGCCCCAGGCTCGACGCCATCGCGACGCTGACCCGCGACAACGCCACCCAGCAATCGCGCCTCGCGACGCTGCGCCGCCACGCCGACGCCAAGCTCGGGGAACTGAAGGACACCATCGACCTGCGCCGTAGCGGCGGCGCCGCGGCGGCGCTCGCGCTCGTGGCCAGCGACCGCGGCAGGGTCGAGATGGACGCGATCCGAAACCAGCTCGACCTGATGCAGCAGGAGGAGGCGCGGCTGCGCCA
Organism: Sphingomonas sp.; assembly: GCF_017745215.1. Lineage (GTDB taxonomy): Bacteria > Pseudomonadota > Alphaproteobacteria > Sphingomonadales > Sphingomonadaceae > Sphingomonas. Next base: position 530,601 of record NZ_JAGHZV010000001.1, on the reverse strand, counting down.
GATGCGCATCGACGAGATGGAGGGGGCATATCGCACTGCCTGGGCCGCGGGCATCCTCACCGGCGTGCTCGGCGTCGGCCTGACGCTCCTGATCGGCTTCCTCATCCGCCGCGCGACGATCGTGCGCGAGCGCCAGCAATGGCTCCAGGCAGGCGAGGCGCAGCTCGCCGCGGCGATGCTCGGCGACAAGGCCAAGCCCGAGCTGGGCGAGAACATCCTCGCCTTCCTGGCCAAGTTCCTTGGCGCGCAGGGCGGCGCGATCTTCGCGGGCGACGGACAGCGTTATCGCCGCATCGCCGCGCACGGCTTGGCCGCGGACGCCAAGATCGTCGACACCTTCGACGTCAAGCAGGGCCTGCTCGGCCAGGTCGCCGCCGATCGCACCTCGATGCTGCTCGGCGACATCCCCGAGGGTTATCTGACGATCGGCTCGGCGCTCGGTCACGACAAACCGCGCCACCTGTTGATCGTACCCGCGCTCGCCGACGGGGTCGTCACCAGCGTGATCGAGATCGGCTTCCTCCAGCCGGTGGGCGAGGACGTCCTGGCCTTCCTCGAGCGCGCGTCCGCGTCGATCGGCATCGCGATCCGCTCGGCTCGCCTGCGGGCCGAGCTGCAGAACCTGCTCGAGGAGACCCAGCGCCAGGCCGAGGAACTGCAGGTCCAGAGCGAGGAGCTCCGCGTCTCGAACGAGGAGCTCGAGGAGCAGGGCCGAGCGCTCAAGGAATCGCAGGCGCGGCTCGAACAGCAGCAGGTCGAGCTCGAACAGACCAATGCCCAGCTCGAGGAGCAGGCGCAGCAGCTGGAAGTGCAACGCGACGACCTGACCCGCTCCAACGCCGCCGTCGAGCTGAAGGCGCGCGAGCTGGAACAGGCGAGCCGCTACAAGAGCGACTTCCTCGCCAACATGTCGCACGAGCTGCGCACCCCGCTCAATTCGCTGCTGATCCTGTCCAAGCTGCTCGGCGACAATCCCGACGGCAGCCTTTCGGACGAGCAGGTCAAGTACGCGCAGACGATCCAGTCCTCGGGCAACGACCTGCTCGCGCTGATCAACGACATCCTCGACCTGTCCAAGATCGAGGCCGGCCAGGTCGAGGTGCGCCCCGAGACCGTGGCGGTCGAGCGTCTCACCGCCGACCTCCGCCAGGTCTTCCAGCCGATCGCCGGAGAGCGGAAGCTCGATTTCGAGATCGCAGTCGCCGAGGATTGCCCGGAGACGATCGAGACCGACCGCCAGCGTCTCGACCAGATTCTCAAGAACCTGCTGTCCAACGCCTTCAAGTTCACCGAAACCGGCAGCGTCCGCCTCTCGATGGAGCGCGCGGGCAAGGAGCAGGTCGCGCTGACCGTCGCCGACACCGGCATCGGCATCGCCGAAGACCAACAGCGCGAGATCTTCGAGGCGTTCCGCCAGGCCGACGGCACGATCAGCCGACGCTATGGCGGAACGGGCCTCGGGCTCTCGATTTCGCGCGAGCTGGCTCGCCTGCTGGGCGGCGGCATCACGCTGGCAAGCGAGCCCGGCAAGGGCAGCCGGTTCACGCTGACGCTGCCGGTCGCGTACGATCCCGCGCGGGTCGCGCCGCGCGAGGAGCCCACCGCCCGGCCGCGGGGAACCGAGGCGCCGACTCAAGCCGGAACCCCGCCCTCCCCGCTTCCGCGCCGCGTGGACGATGATCGCGACGATCTCGGCGCGGGCGAACGCATTCTCCTCGTGGTCGAGGACGACACCAGCTTCGCCGCGATCATCCGCGATCTCGCGCGCGAGATGGGCTTCCAATGCCTGGTCGCCGGCACGGCCGAGGAAGCCATCGAGCTGGCGCGCCGCCACCGCCCCAGCGCAGTTGTGCTCGACGTCGGACTGCCCGACCAGTCCGGTCTTTCGGTGCTCGACCGCCTTAAGCGCGATACCGAAACGCGGCATATCCCGGTCCATGTCGTCTCCGCGCACGACCATATCCAGACCGCCATGTCGCTCGGCGCGATCGGCTATCTGGTGAAGCCGGTGAAGCGCGAGGAGCTGGCGGGCGTGCTCGAGACGTTCGCCGCCCGGCTGGCGCGCACGATGCGTCGCGTGCTGATCGTCGAGGACGACGAGATCCAGCGCAACGCGGTCGCCGCCCTGCTGGCGTCGGACGAGGTCGAGACGGTCGAAGTCGGCACCGCCGCCGAATGCATCGAGCGGCTGCAGAACGAGACGTTCGACTGCATCGTGCTCGACCTGTCGCTGCCCGACGCCTCGGGCTTCGCGCTGCTCGAACAGCTCCATGCCGAGGGCGACAACGGCTTCCCGCCGGTTATCGTCTACACCGGGCACGATCTGTCGCCCGACGACGAGCAGAAGCTCCGGCGCTATTCGGACTCGATCATCATCAAGGGCGCGCGCTCGCCCGAGCGGCTGCTCGACGAAGTCTCGCTGTTCCTCCATCGGGTCGTGACCGACATGCCGCCCGAGCAGCAGAGGATGATCCAGCAGGCGCGCAACCGCGATGCGATCCTGGAGGGCCGGCGTATCCTCGTGGTCGAGGACGACGTGCGCAACGTCTATTCGCTGACCGGGATCCTGGAGCCGCGCGGCGCCGAGATCGAAATCGCTCGCAACGGTCGTGAAGCGATCGACGCGCTCGCGCGTTCAGCCGAGGACGGAGGCAAGAAGATCGATCTGGTGCTGATGGACGTGATGATGCCGGTGATGGACGGCCTGACCGCCACGCGCGCGATCCGCGAGGACGCGCGCTGGAAGAAGCTGCCGATTCTCGCGCTCACCGCCAAGGCGATGCCCGACGACCAGCAGCGCTGCCTCGACGCGGGCGCGAGCGACTATATGGCGAAGCCGCTCGACGTCGACCGGCTGCTGTCGCTCGTCCGGGTCTGGATGCCGCGCTAGGAATGACCGACGCGATCGAGGACATCGAGATCCGGCTGCTGCTGGAGGCGCTGCACCAGCGCTACCATTATGATTTCCGCAACTACGCCCAGGCTTCGATCCGCCGGCGGCTGCGCCAGGCGCTCGGGCAGCTCGGCTTCGCCAATTTCTCGGCGATGCATGAACGGCTGCTTCACGACGAGGCGCTGTTGCCGCGGCTGCTGGGCTACCTTACCGTCCAGGTCAGCGAGATGTTCCGCGACCCCGGCTATTTCCGGGCGCTACGCGAAAAGGTCGTGCCCCGCCTCAAGACCTATCCGTCCCTGAAGGTGTGGATCGCAGGCTGCAGCACCGGCGAGGAGGTGTACTCGCTGGCGATCCTGTTCCGCGAGGAAGGACTCGAGGACCGGACGCAATTCTATGCGACCGATATCAGCGCCGAGGCACTCGAGGCGGCCTCGCGCGGCATCTACGCGCTCGACCGCATCGCCGGCTTCACGCGAAACCACCAGGAAGCCGGGGGCAAGTCCTCGCTCTCCGATTATTACGCCACCGCTTATGGCAGCGCGGTGTTCGACAAGAGCCTGCGCGAGCGGGTGGTGTTCTCCGACCACAGCTTGGTGACCGACGCGGTGTTCGGCGAGATGCACCTCATCTCGTGCCGCAACGTCATGATCTATTTCGACCGGGACCTGCAGGACCGCGCGATCGGCCTGTTCAAGGATTCGCTCGTCCGAAACGGCTTCCTCGGCCTGGGCTCGAAGGAGAATCTGCGCTTCTCGCCACATGCCGGCGCGTTTGGCGACTTCGTCCGCGCCGAGAAGATCTACCAGAGACGCGACGCATGAGCGGCACTCCCTTCCGCGCGGTGGCGATCGGCGCGTCGGCGGGCGCGATCCAGGCGCTTTCGGTGATCCTGCCGACGCTGCCGGCCGACTATCCGCTGCCCATCCTGATCGTCGTCCATGTGCCGGCAGACCGCAGCAACATCCTGGCCCCGCTGTTCCAGGCCAAATGCCGGCTTGTCGTGCGCGAAGCCGAGGACAAGGAGCCCGCGCTCGCCGGCAACATCTACTTCGCGCCCGCGGACTACCACCTTCTCGTCGAGAACGACGGCTCGCTCTCGCTCGCGAACGACGAACCCGTCCAGCACTCGCGGCCCTCGATCGACGTGCTCTTCGAAAGCGCTGCGGACGCGTTCGGCGCGGCGCTCATCGGCATCATCCTCTCCGGTGCCAATGCCGACGGAGCGCTCGGCCTCAAGGCCGTGGCCGACGCCGGGGGAACGACGCTGGTCGAGGAACCCGCCACCGCCTACGCCGACACCATGCCGATCGAGGCACTCAAGGCGTGCCCGAGCGCGCGCGCCCTAACCCTCGCAGGAATCGCGCAATTCTTGATGGAAGCCACTGCATGAGCAACGGGATCGAACCGGTGCATTTCCTCCTCGTCGACGACCTGGACGAGAATCTGCTCTCGCTCGAGGCGCTCCTTCGGCGCGACGAGGTCGTCCTGCTCAAGGCGCGTTCGGGCGACGAGGCGCTCGAGCTGCTGCTGCGCCACGACGTCGCGCTCGCGCTGCTCGATGTTCAGATGCCCGGCATGGACGGCTTCGAGCTTGCCGAGTTCATGCGGGGCAACGAACGGACGCGGCACGTACCGATCATCTTCGTGACCGCCGGCGTCGCCGATGCGCAGCGCCGCTTCCGCGGCTATGAGGCGGGCGCCGTCGATTTCATCCAGAAGCCGATCGAGGGTGACGTGCTCCGGAGCAAGGCCGAGATATTCTTCGACCTGTATCGCCAGCGCCAGTTCCTCGCCGCCCAGCGCGACGCTCTCGAAGCGGCGTCCGAGGCCTTGAAGGACGCCGACCGCCGCAAGGACGAGTTCATCGCAGTGCTGGGGCATGAGCTCCGCAATCCGGTCGCGGCGCTGCTGGCCGGGATGCACCTGCTTCGCAAGCCGCGCACCGCCGACCAGGCCGAACTGGTCAAGGAGCGCATGGAGCGCCAGCTCGTCCACCTGTCGCGATTGATCGAGGATCTGCTCGACATCTCGCGGATCACCGAGGGCAAGATCTCGCTGCAGAAGGAGCGAGTCCAGCTGGACACTATCCTACGCTCGGCGATCGAGGCCAGTCAGCCCAATCTCGAGGCCGCGGGCCACAGCTTCGCCCTCGATCTTCCGACCGAACCGATCTGGCTGGAAGCCGACCATACCCGTGTGGCCCAGATCGTCGCGAACCTCCTCAACAACGCCGCGCGATATACGCCCGAGGGCGGCGAGGTGACGCTCGCCGCGCGGCGCGACGACGAGCAGGTCGAGATCGAGGTGCGCGACAACGGCGTCGGCATCCCGCCTGCGATGCAGGCCAGGATCTTCCAGATCTTTGCCCAGGTCGACGATCACCGCGATCAGGCCGCAGGCGGCCTGGGCATCGGCCTGGCGCTGGTGCATCAGCTGGTCGGCCTGCACGGCGGCACGATCGCAGTGCACAGCGAAGGCCAGGGCAGAGGCAGCACCTTCACCGTGCGCATCCCGCTTCGAGGATAGGCCCGGCGGACACCGTCCCCGCGGCGGGCCTTCTCCCGGCCTCCCTCCGCCCGCCGCGCCAAGGGTGCGGCCCGCGCCAATGGCAGGCGATCGAGCGCGACGACTTGGTGATCCAGCCGACGATCTGCTCGTCGCGCTCGGGCTCGCCCTGATCGATCCAACGCGGCGTCCTGAGCCGGCCGGCGCACGGCGCCAGGCGATCTCGGTCAGGACGGGCGTCGGCCGGCAACGAAACCGGAGCCGTCAGTGCGCGAGCACGCCGCGCTCGTTTCCAAGCACCGTCGGATGCAGCCCCTCGCTCGCGACTGCCTCCAGCGCCGCCCGCTGCGAATCCTCCAGCCGCTGCATCCGCGGTGCGTCGGCCGAGAAGGCGTAGGGCGGCACCAGCCCCATCAGCAGCATGTAGTTGGCGCAGGAATGCTGCGCATAGGCTTCCTGGAACCATTCGAGCCCGAAGATCGGATCCTGCAGCTGGATGAAAGCCCCCGGCAGCGGCGGAATGTTGCTGGGTACGGGCGCATAGGGGTAGGCCAGCACGTCGAGCGCGGCGATCGTCGTCCCAGCCCATGCATAGACCACGGGATCGGTGTACCACCAGCCATAGATGTCCGGAATGGCGCTCACGTTCCACCATGCCATCGGCACGATATCCATCGGATTGACGTAGATCTGCCGCAGCGGACAGGCGGCCACCAGATCGTCCGCAAAGCCCTGGTTGCCTGCCGTAGGCCCCGCGAAGGTGATCAGAGTCAGCCAGGCCGCCTTGGCGGCAGGCAGGTTGGCGACCAGCCAGGGCGCCAGCACCGATGCGATGCACCCGCCCAGGCTGTGGCCGGTGACGAGGATGACCGGCTCATGCCCGTCGACCGGCGACAGCGCGCAGAGATAGTCGAGCACCGTCTTGCCGTTCGAGACGAGCGACGTGACCGTCGAGAGCGCGGAGTCGCTGCCGTTCGCGATCCAGGCATTGGGATCGTTCAGCCATTGGTCCTGCGGAACCGGCGTCGCATCCTCGTAGAGGTCCGAGAGAAACCCTTCGACGCTGGGCGCAGCGGTGCCGCGGTTGACCACCGCCACGGCGAAGGGCGAGGACTGGATCGGGTTGTCGGCGCTGCCGGCGAACAGGCCCGCGACGTAGAGCAGATTGCCGTCGTCGCTATCGATCACCGGCCCCCAGACGCATTGCCAGTGCGTGTCGCTGATCGGCGGGAAGACCTTGCCCGGATCCGCCACATCGCTCGGAATGGTGTCGATCGGCTCGTTGTAGGCGAAATAGGAAAGCTGAACCATGCTCGTCGCGATCACGCTGGTTGCAGCCGCCGCGTCGCTGGCCTGGTTCGCGTTCAGGCCGGCAACCAGTGCGTCGATCCGCTCCTTGGTCGTCATCGTCCCCCTCCATCGCTTGTCGTCGCGGGCAGCGGTCCGGCGTCGCTCGTTCGCGGACCACGCGCCGCCTGACTGCCTGAGTCCGCGGCGGCCAGTCTCCCTGATTCCGGCATCGCGGCACAATGGAAATCGACACCGATCCGGATGATGCGCGGCCGCTGCTCTCCACGCCACCTCGCCGGCCGCCGGTGCCTCCGATTCGCCTCCCGTGACAGCCGGATGGGCCATCAGAACGGGCCAAAGCCGATATAAAATGTAGGTATGTTACTACATTGTTGCCGCCAGGCAACAAAAGTGAGGCCCCTCCCGGAAATTGCGCGGGCGCTCCCAGAAAGCCCCTTGCCTCCGTTGTCAAAGCCTCTCCATCCTTTGCCCGCCCGAGGCTTCGGGTGGAGGGGAAAACCATAATGAAGAGCCATTGGACTCCGCTTGCGGGCGGACTGTCGCTGGTTGCGCTCGTCGCGGCCGCGCCTTGTTTCGCACAGACCAACGAGACGCCCACCGCCGTCGCCGGCGACGATTCGGCGGGCGGCAGCGGCGACGACATCATCGTCACTGCGCGCAAGCGCGCCGAGACGCTGCAGGACGTGCCGCTGGCCGTCACCGCGCTGAGCGACACCGATCTCCAGACCCGCGACATTCAGGACGTGAACGGCCTGTATGGCGAAGTACCCGGGCTGTTCAGCGCGCCTGGCAGCGTCAACAACAGCGCCGACGCCGCCTATCTCACGATGCGCGGCGTGGGCTTCAATGCGGGGCTCGAGCCTGCGGTCGGCGTGTTCCTCGACGGCATGTACATCCCTCAGCTCGGCTTCGACATGGCCTTTCTCGACCTCGAGCGCGTCGAAGTGCTGCGCGGGCCGCAGGGCACGCTGTTCGGCCGCAACACCCAGGGCGGCGCGATCAACCTCGTCAGCCGGCGCCCGGGCGAAGAACTGCGCGGGCGCGCCGAGCTCGAGGCGGCCGAGTTCGGCAGCGTTCGCGCGGCGGGCTCGGTCAGCGGCCCGGTGACCGATGGCCTCTATGCCGGAGTCAGCCTGCAGCATAGCCGCACCGACGGCTATCTCGACAACATCGTGCTCGGCGGACACCAGGACTGGTCGCGCCAGACCGCGGTGCGCGGCGTGCTGCGCTGGCTGCCGGCCGAGGGCATCGAAGTGATGCTGGTCGGCGACTATACCAACCGCAACTACAATGAAGCGATCCGCGGCGTGCGCCTCGCCACGCACCGCTACGAGAGCGTGGTCGACCAGGACGCGCCCGACAACAAGTCGAACCACGGCGTCCAGCTCAACGTCTCGGCCGAGCTAGGCGGCGGGATCACGCTGACGTCGATCACCGGCTACCGCTATTCGAGCGCCGACGTGTTCACCGACATGGACAGCCGGATCAGTGTCCAGCAGACCGCGACGCTGCCGGCCTTCCCGCCGGTCTCGACTACCCCGCAGACCTTCAAGGGCGCGACGCTCGACGTCCAGACCCGGCAGAAGTTCAAGAGCCAGGAGCTGCGGCTGAACGGCAGCGCCGGGCCGGTCGACTGGCTGGTCGGCGGCTATTATTTCAGCCAGGATCAGGACTTCGACCGCTATCGCCGCGTCGGGCCGGGCACCGTCCCCTTCCCCGCCGCGCTCTACATCTACGAGAACCACATCGACGACCGCGACGGCTATGCGGCGTTCGGCCAGGCCAGCTGGCAGGTCACCGACAAGGTGGAGCTCACCGCCGGCGGGCGCTGGTCGCACGAAGCGGTGGTCGGCACCGGCGATCGCGGCCAGGTGTTCGGCCCGCCGCTCAACGTGAAGCAGCCGGTGCACCGCGACGCGCGCGCCAAGTACAGCAACTTCTCGTGGATGGCCTCTGCCTCGTACAAGCTGACGCCCGGCGTGCTCGCCTATGCCACCTATGCCGAGGGCTGGAAGGCCGGCGGCATCAACCGATCAGGCAGTGCCGCAGCCAATTCGCCCTATGCCGACGAATCCTCGCAGAACTACGAGCTGGGCTTGAAGGCCGCCACGCGCGACCAGGCGCTGACCTTCAACCTCGCGCTCTACCGGATCGAGATCCGCAACCAGCAGGTGACCAACGTCATCCCCGATCCGGGCGGCGGCCCGACCCCGGTGAGCGTGGTCGAGAATGCCGCGGGCAGCCATGTGACGGGGCTCGAGGCCGAGCTCTCGATACGGCCGGTGGAGGGGCTGCGGCTGCGCGGCGCGCTTTCCTATTCGCGCTCGCGCTTCGACAGCTTCGTTCGCGTGTTCACGCCCACCGACAAGACCGACTTCTCGGGCACGCCGTTCGAGAATGTCCCCGAGACGACGGCGTTCGCGGCGGCGGACTATCACCTGCCGCTGGTCGGCGAGCGCGGGCTCGATTTCCATGCGGAATATCGGTTCGTCGATTCGATCATCATCCAGGACAACACCCGCGCTTCCAAGTCGGGCGACCAGTTGACCGCGCCTTCCTACGACCGCGTCAATGCGAGCATCAGCTTCGACGCGGGGCACGGCGTACGGTTGACTGCCTTCGTCAACAATCTGTTCGACACCTTCGACGCCACCTTCCCGTCCAGCGACCCGCTGGTCGGCGGGGACGTGTTCGTCGTGCCGCTGCCGCCGCGCCAGTTCGGCGTGCGCGCCGCGGTCAGCTTCTGAGGGAGGACGCGATGGCACGACGCGAACCGCGCAGCTACACGCCTTCGGACCAGGTCACGGCTTCCTGGCCGGGCACGGCATCGGGCAACACGATCAACGGGCTCGGCGAGCGCGAGCCGCGGCGGGCCTCGCCCTTCTTCTGGCACCCGGCGGACCAGCATCCGTTCGGCGCGCTCCAGGCGATCGCGAGCGCGGGCTGCCGCGTGAACGACGCGGCGACCGCGGCCTTCGCCGCCGCCAACACCTACCCCGACCTCGAGCCCGTCAACTCCGAGCGCGCCGACCGCACGCCAGAGGCCTGGGCGACGCTCGCCCGCGCCTTCGCCCTCGACAATGAAGCCGATCTGTTCGGCGCGACGGCGATGAAGGACCATTATATCGTCGACGGCTATTCGGTCGACGAGCCCAACGTCATCGTCCTCGGCATCGCGCACGACTATGAGGAGCTGCGCCAGGTGACCGACAGCCCCGAGAGCGGGCGCGGGATCACCGAGGTCGGCCGCCAATATGCCCGCGGCACGCGCACCAGCTATGCGCTGGCGAACTGGATCCGGCGGCAGGGCTATATGGCGAAGCCCTTCCCCGGCCCGCGCGCCGCGTCGCTGCTGCTGATCCCGGCGGCGATCGACGCGGGGCTCGGCGAGCTCGGCAAGCATGGCTCGCTGATCAACCGAAGCTATGGATCGAACCTGCGGCTGGCAGGGGTCACCACCGACATGCCGCTGTCGCTCGACGGGCCCGACGAGTTCGGATCGGACGGCTTCTGCGCCCATTGCCGCGTCTGCACCGATGCCTGCCCGCCGGGCGCGATCTCGGAAGAGAAGCAATGGGTGCGCGGAGTCGAGCGCTGGTACGTCGATTTCGACAAGTGCATCCCGTATTTCGCCGACCACGCCGGCTGCGCGATCTGCATCGCGGTCTGCCCCTGGGCGCGGCCGGGGGTGGCGGACAATCTGCTGGTCAAGATGGCGCGCCGCCGCGAGGCGCAGGCCGCGCAGGGCGACGCCTCGTGAGCGAGCCGCCTGTGTCGGCGGGGCGCGTCTTCGCGCTCTGCTTCGCAACGGGGCTGTGCGAAGGCTATGACATGCTGGTCGCCGGCGTCGCCGCGCCGCACCTCTCGCGGGTGCTGGGGCTGGGCGCGCAGCAGGTCGGCTGGGTGTTCGGCGCAGCGGGGATCGGGCTGCTGATCGGCGCGCTGGCCGGCGGACGCATCGCCGACCTCGCCGGGCGGCGGCGGGTACTGGTGGCGTCGCTGGTCGTGCTGGGGCTGTTCAGCATCGCCAGCGCGCTGATCCGCGACCTGCCTGCGCTGCTCGCGATGCGCTTCCTCGCTGGGCTGGGGCTCGGCGGCGCGCTTCCCAACATCCTGGCGCTGGTGAACGAGACGAGCCCGGCAGGCAGGACCACGACGCGCGTGACGATGCTCGGCTCGGCGATGCCGTTCGGCGGCGCCTTTCTCGGGGCGCTCACCGTGACGATGCCCGGCCTCTCCTGGCAGGCGATGTTCTGGATCGGCGGCCTCGCGCCGCTGCTGGTCGCGCTTGCCTGCCAGTTCCTCCTGCCCGCCTTCCCGCCGAATAGCGGCGACCGCCCCCGCGAGACCACCGTTGGCTTCGCGCTGACAGGCGAGCAGCGCGCGGTGCCGACCGCACTGCTCTGGGTCACGACCCTGTGCGTCGCGATCTCGGTCGCGATGATGGTCAACTGGCTGCCATCGCTGATGATCGCCCGCGACTTCGACCGTGCCGCGACCGGGCGGATCGTGATGACGCTCACCCTCGGCGGCGCGGCGAGCGGCTTCGCCTTCGGTGCCCTCGCGCGCCGCCTGAACGCGACGGTGGTCCATGGCCTGGCCTGGGCCGGCATGATCGCGAGCGTGCTGCTGATGCTCGTCGCGGGACGCGCCGAGCTGGCCGCCGCGGCGGCCTCCTTCGGGCTCGGTTTCTTCCTGAGCGGCGGCCAGTTCCTGCTCTATGGGGTCGCGACCGATCTCTACCCGCGGACGGTACGCGGCACGGGTACAGGCTTCGCGGTGAGCGTCGGGCGATTCGGCGCGGTGCTGGGCCCCCTGCTCGCGGGGGCACTCCTCGCGCGAACCGGCAATCCCGATCACGCGATCCTGGCCTTGCTGCCGCTGCTCCTGCTCTCGTTAGCCACCGTGCGGTGGTTGTCGCGCACCCGGGTTCCGGACCCGTCCGAGCGAGTCTCGACCGGCGCGGCGTGAGTCGGGCCGCGCGCGACGACCGCGGGCCCGGCCGGGCCGACCTCGGCGGGCTCGGGCCGGCGCGATCTCGAAAGCGCTGCCGGTTTCGAGCCACGGGCGGCCTGCTCATCTTGTCATGCCCTGACTGCTTGGGTAAGGGCGCCAACGGCCGACAGAGGGATTGTGCAATGTCCGAAAACCACGTTCATCCTCGCCCTGCCCAACTCCGCTCGGACGCGGACGCGGCGAAGCCGGAATGGGCAGCGCCCCAAATGTCGATCGTGCCGATGTCGGTGACCGCGAACAGCGGCACCTTCGTTTGCGATACCGCGACGATCGCGTCCGATCCGACCTCCTGACGCGCTTCCCTCCCGCTGCAAGACCGCGGTGATTGCCCCGCGGATTGCCGTGGGCGATCTGTTTCGACAGCCGGTCGCGCAATGACGATCCTGCTTGGCGGCGTCCATCGCCGGCAAATTCCGGCCGATTGGAAGCGGGGTTTCGCCGGGTTGGTGGCCAAGGCGAGCGGTGAGCCGTCCTCGTGGTTCGACCGGCATGCGATCCTGGTCCAGCACGCGGTTCCGACGACGCCCGAAGACGTTGGCGGCGCGTTGCCGCTCATCCTGGGCCGAGGCGCGGCCGCCTTCGACGGTCGGATCGACAACCGGCATCCGCTGATCGAGGCGCTGGCGCTGCCGCCCGGGGCCGGCGCGGCCCCGGACGGCGACCTGCTCGCCGCGGCGTGGGAGCGATGGGGAGCCGAGGCTCCGCGGCATCTGCTGGGCGATTTCGCGATCGCGGCGTGGGACGGCGTGGATCGCCGCCTCACCCTGGCCTGCGACCAGACCACCGGCGGCCGGCCGATCTTCTGGTACGCCGGCGCGGATCACATCCTGTTCGCCAACGATCTTGCCGTCCTGCTGGCAGTGCCCGGCGTGCCGCGAAATCCGGACATGGCCGCGATCGAAGGGTTCGCAGGCGGCAACTGGCCGAGCGACGGTCGCACCTTCTTTCAGCACATCCGCCAGATCCCGCCCGGCGGAAGGCTCTCCTGGTGCGACGGCACTGCCCGCGCCGATCGCTATTGGCAGCTCGACTGGGCGAAGCAGCTCCACTTGCGTCGTGACGGAGATTATGTCGAGGCCGGCCGCGAGTTGCTGGACCGGGCAGTCGCTGCGCACGCCCGCGTCGCCAGGCCGTTGGTCTGCCAGCTCTCCGGGGGGCTCGATTCGAGCGCTGTCGTCGCTACCGCCGCCCGGCTCGCTCCCGGCACTCAGCTGCACGCGCTGACCGCGGTGCCCGAGCCCGGTGCGCCGCTGCCGCCGATGCCGCGCGGCATCTTCTTCGACGAAGCGACACCAGCCACCGCGACCGCCGACCATTATCCCAACGTCGCCCCACACCACATCCCCGCCGAACCGATCGCGCGCGAAGATCTCGACCCGACCGCCATCTTCGCCACGACCGCGCTCCCGCAGCGCAGCCTGCTCGACCTGAGCTGGTTCGCCCCGCTCCATCGCCGCGGCGCCGAGATCGGCGCGCGTACCGTCCTGGTCGGCCATGCCGGGAACCTCACGCTCTCGCACAGCGGGCTGCATCATCTGCGCGACTTGCTGTGGGCGGGGCGGCTGCGCGCGCTCTGGCAGGAAGCGGCGGCGCTGGATCGATCGCGGGGAGGCTCCAGCGTCTGGCGACTGCTTCGGCAATCCGCCCTGCCGCCGCTGCTTCCCCCATGGCTCCGCCCCGCCGCGAATGCCATCCGCGGACGGCAGGACGCCGCTCTCGAGGAGTTCTTCCGCGACATGCCGTCGCCGGCCAAGGCGCGCGGCGAGGCCCGATCGGCCACCCTGCAGCATCTGGTCCCGCTGTTCCGCAACACGCTCGAGGGCCGCCGCATCGCCAATATCGGCCGCCGCCGCCGCTTCGGCACCGAGACGCGCGATCCGCTGGGCTATCTGCCACTGCTCGAATTCTGCCTAGCGGTGCCGCAGGAACAATATCTGCGCGGGGGCGAGCTCCGCTCGCTCGCACGGCGCATGCTCGCGGACCGACTGCCGCCCGCGGTCGTCAACGAGCAGCGCAAGGGACGGCAATGCCCCGAATATCGTCACCGCGCCGCCGGCGCGCGCCTTTGGATCGGGGAGGAGCTGGCGCTGCTCGGGGATTCGGCCCTGGCCCCGCAGCTGGTGAACCTCCCGGCGCTGGACGCGTTTGTGGGGCCGTGGTCGCGCGACATGGACGCGGCCACCGATCCCGTGCGACTGCGCAAGGCGCTGCTCGCGCTGCACATCGGCCAATATCTGCGCTGGATCGAGCGCGATTGTCCCGGATTGCCGACCTGGACCGGCTGACCCGCCTTCAGAGATAGCCCAGCCGGACCATCACGGCACCATGGTCGCGCTCGATGCGCGCTGCCTGCCCCGCGGTCAGTGCCGAGCGCCAGCCACCCGCTTCGCCGCGCCGGAAGAACCGGTCCATTGCCGCCGGCCGCTCGCGGAACCCGTCGCGATCCTCCTGTCGCCGCAATTCCTCGAAAAGCGTCGCCTCGGCCGCGCGCCGCGCGGCCGCCGGCGTCGCCGCGACGTCCACGCGCCGGCCGATCGTAGCCAGGATCTCGGAGAGCTGCGCGGTCATTTCCTCATAGCGGACCAGCAGCGGCACGCACGGGCCCTGATCGAGCCAGCTCAGCACATTGGCGCTCCAGCTGCCCAGCCATTGCGGAAGGTGGCGGCTGCCGGGCTTGCCCGCCGGACTCAGCGTGAAAGCCGGATCGGCCATGATCGCGATCGCATCGTCGATCGTGTTCCCATAATGATGGCTGAGCGAGACCGCGACGTCGCGCGGGTCGCGCACGATGCATATGACGTCGAGGGTCGCCTCGGGCGGGAAGAGCAGACCGCCGTCCGGAACCTGCCGGCTGGCGTCGTGGACCTTCCAGAAGCCCGGCTGGGCGAGCATCCCCGCGACGCCGCGATAAAAGGCGGGCCGCAGCATCTGCACCTCATGCGGGCTGAGTTCCGCGGCATCCAGGTCCAGAACCCGGTCGAACAGGCGCCGGGAACAGGCAATCGCATCCTCTTCGCCAGTCGCCCGGTTGATATCGACCGGCGCACCGCCCGCGCGCAGGCTCGCCAACGCCATCCGCATCCAGGTGTTCCCCGACTTGGGATAGGAGGCGAGCCAGACGATGCCGCTCATCGTGGCGCGGCCAGATCCGGCTCGGTGAGCATGTAGGCGAGCCGCTGCGCGAGCGCCGGCAGCGACGCAAGCGAAGCCGAACGAGCCACCTGAATCTGCCGCACCTGGCTCGCCAGCCGGCCGCAATCGATCAGCAGCCGCTGGTCGAGCCCCAGCCTTCCCGCCGCGTGCGGCCGAAAGACATGCTCGCGCAGGCCGTGGACCGCCCGCGCGCCGGCGAGTTCCGAATGCCAGGGCTCCTCCGGGCCCTCGGCACCGAGATGGCAGATCATCATCAGCCTGCGAGGCGTCGCGGCGAAGCCGGCACCGGCGGCGGGGTAGAATTTCCGGACGCTCGCGCTCGCGCGGACGACTTCGCCGCGGGCGAGGCCGAGCGCATCGATCGCATCGTCGCACAGCTTCTGATGCGCGAAGGCCGGCAAGACCATCGGGCCGTCGCGATGGCCGAGGTCGATCACCGTCATGTCGTCGGCGAGGAGCGTGCCGCCCTGCTTCTCCAGCGCCGCGGCGAACGTCGATTTGCCCGCACCCGACATGCCGGCGAAGGCGATCGCCCGGTCTCCGATCGCGACGGCGCTGGCGTGGAGCGGGAGCAGGCCACGCTGGTGGAACAGGATGCCGACCGGCGTCGCCAGCAGGAACAGCCGCACCTCCGCTTCGGCCGCGTGCGGCGCGGGCGCGACGACGATCTCCCGTCCACCCCGGATCAGGAATGCCGCGACGGACGGGACTTCATGCCGGGCCGCGCCGCTTGCGTCGACCTGGAGCGTAGGGCCCTGGTAGACAGCGTCAGGGAGCCGGCCCGGGACCGCGCCGATGCGGACCACGACATCGATCGGCCGTGCGGCGTCTCCGTTCCAATCGAGCGCCGAGGGCAAGGCGACCTCGGACGCGAACCGCAGCCCGCATATCGAATAATGATTGCTCGCGGGCATCACGCCGCATCCGGCCCCGTGGAGCCCTCGTCAAACGCGTAGGTGACGCCTGCGGGAAAGAAGGGCCTGCCATAGGCCTGGCTCGACACGTCGCCGATCTGGGCTGCGATCGTGATCATCCGCAGCCGGCTCGCGGCATCCCGCATGGCGGCCGGAACCGTGGGAGTGCGTTCCGCAAAGCCATCGTGCAGCGCATCCTCGACGGCTTCCAGCGCCGGATCGATCGCATAGCGATCGGACGGGCCGCAATGGCGCTCGTAGTTCTGGCAGCCGCGGCGCACGAACAGCGCGACGTCCGGGCCGAGCTCGGCGTGGTCGTCGATGGCTCGCCGCAGCCCACGCGCCGTTCGCACCGCGGCATCGCGACCTTCGACATAGAGGATGGTGCCATAGGCGCGCGGCGTGAGCGGATTGAACGCTTCCACGGCCGATTTGGTCGTCTCGCCGGTCGCCTCCGCCAGCGGCTTCATCACCATCAGCTGGTGAAAGCTCCGCGGCGCCGCGACCAGCTTGTAGCAGTTGCGGCAGCCGAAGGGCACCTGGGCCCGGCCATAGGCGATGGTGAAGGTGAAGCTGTTGAGGAAATGGCAGTGCGGCCGGAAGCGCCCCGCCGTCAGCAGATGCGGCCGATCGACCGCCACGCCCATGGCATCCTGTGCGCTCGGCGGCAGGCGATACCGCCCGTCTCCCGCGCGGAGGATCGCGCCCTCGGCTTCCGCGCGATCGAGATTGTCGCCGATGGTTCCCCCGGCAACCCGAACGGCGCGCACCGCCGCGTCGATTTTGAGCATTTCCGCAAAGCCCTTTTTGGTCCAAATGGCCACGCCTTGCCGCTCTTAGGCCGGCCGGGCACCACTCGTGAAGGTCGAAACCGGATGCTTGCCTTGTCTTCCCGCGTCGTTCGCGCCCATGAACCGCTCTCGACCGAGGTGCATGGCGAGACGATCATGATGGACTCGCAGCTCGGCCGTTACGTCAACCTTGACGGGGTCGCCACGGCCATCTGGCGCGAGCTGGCGGAACCAATCGACGTCGCCACGCTGTGCGATCGACTCCAGGCACGCTACGCGGGCGACAGCGAGACGATCCGCCGCGACGTCCTCGCGTTCGCGGCCCAGCTCATCGAAAATGGGCTGGTCCGCGAATTGGACTGACGCGGAGCCGCCCGGACCGATAACAGGGTCCGGCCTTTTGCGCCTGGGCTTTCCCGCCTTCGATCGAAACGCCGTCAAACCGACAGCGCCGCATTCCCTTCGAGCAACCGCTGCTCAAGCTGCGGCGCAGTGCCCGGCCGCCACAGCTGCGCGCGGTGCGACACCCGATACCGTAGCGGACCGCCGTCCGGCGTGGTCGCGCGCGCGATCGGCCGGACGATGCAGACGAACTCGGTCTCGATCGCTTCCGGCCCGGCGCTGACCACCGAATAACCGTGCCCGGCCATGTCGACGAACTCGACATGCGGCGCGACATCGGGATTGGTCTGCGCCCGCGCCTTGGCGATGTCGCCGTTCGCCGCATATTCGAGCGCCGCGCGCACGCCGCGCTTGAGCGTGAGGTTGATCGTATGCTCGGGCGCGGCACCCTCGGGCTTGCGCACGAACAGCCCGAGCAGGGGGAACGGCTTATAATATTCGGATGCTTCGCCGAGCCCCGGCGCGGAGATCGAGCCGGTGATGAAGCTCAGCCCCACCGGAGCGAACCCCGCGGGCGGCAGCCTGGGCGCGGCATAGCCTGCCCAGAAGCTGTGCCGGTCGCCCGATACGGTGACGAAGCCGGACACCTTGCGATCGCGGACGAGATCGTAGATTTCGGCGCGCTCGGCAAAGGCGCCGCTGAAGTCGCCGCCGCCGAAGGTGCCGTAGTCCCTGCCCGGCCATTTATCCTTCACCAGCCCCGCGGGCAGGTTCTGCGGATCGGTCCGCATATCGAGCGTGCCGTTGGTCACGCCCCAGATTTTCCAGGTCGCGGTCGATCCGGTCAGCCGCGCCTTCAGCCATGCCTTCTGCTCGCGGCCGAGCACGGTGTGGGCGGGCTCGTCCTTGCGGAAATTGGGGATGCGCTTGTCGCCTACCGCGATCGTCGCGGGCGGGTTGCCTCCGGCGTAGTCCTTGCCGCCGTCGACGATCTCCATCCATTCCTGGGGGAGGACGGGATAGTCGCCCGAGTCGAGCGCCGTCGCCTCCGCCCGGTCGGTCGGGTCCGCCGCCTTGTAGCTGTGGAGGTCGGTCAGGATCAGATCGACATGCTTGCCGTAGCGCAGCGCGCGATAGGCAGTCATGCTGCCGATCGCGGCGACGCTGTTGGGCTCGGTAGCGAAGCCGTGATCGTCGAAGGTCTCGATCGGCGCCTTCTCGACCGTGGGCGGACCGAACTGGTCGAGCCCCGCACCCGAGGCCTTGCGGACGCGCGACGGGATATATTCCCACCACGCCTGGTTGGCGGCGACGCGCAGCGGCTGGGCGGGCTCGACCTTGCCGCCATATTTGATGAAGCTCTGCCAGCCCTGCCACGAGAATTCGTGGTTGTCGCCGATGCAGACGAACGGGAAATGGGCGCGGGCGTCCTGGATGTCGGAATCGTCGATGTGCGCCCGGTAGACGTGGCGATAGCCGGCGAGATCGGTCGGCACGTAGAAATTGCCGACCTTGCGGCCATTGGGGATATGCCCGAGATCATAGACGGTGCGCGCATAGCGATGCGGCACTTCCTCGGGATATTCGACGACTTCGTAGATGAAGTCGCCGAGATGGAGCACGAAGCCGAGCTTGCGGCCGGCGGGCGCGCGTTCGTCTTCCCAGATCATGCGCGCGTAGGCGTTCTGGGCACCTTCGTTGACGCTGTTGCACGAGACGAAGGCGAAGCGGACGGGGCGCGGATCGTCGGCGCGCGGGGCGGTGATCGTGCGGCCGATCCGGCTGCCGGCGCCGGTCGCGTCGGTGAAGCGATACCAATAGGTCGTCGCGGCTGACAGGCCGCCGACCAGCGCGCGGCAGGTCCAGTCGGCGGCGGCCAGCACCGGCGCGCGCGCCGTGGCCACGACGCGGCGAAACTCGGAGTCCAGTGCGACCTCCACCGTCAGCGATTGCGCGGAGCCCCGGTCGAACGGCCGGCGGGTCCACAGCACCACGCTATGTTCGTCCGGATCGCCCGACGCGACGCCCTGAGGATAAAGCGCGCGATCCTCACGCCACGCGACGCGCGACGGCTTCGCGGCTGATCGCGGCGCCCAGACGGGGCTGAGCCCCATGGCAGCTGCGCTCGCAAGAAACTGCCGTCTGTCCATCTTGCTCTCCCTGCCCGAACGGCGCGATCATTTCGCCGCGCCGAGGCGAGTCAAGCCGGCCGATGGCGAACTGGGGGAGCGTGTGGCCGAGTTGGAGATGACCGGCTCGATGCGGGATCGCGACCTCCGGTCCGGCGATGAATCGATAGGTCAGAGGTTGCGATGGGTCTGGTCGGCGCCAGCCGCGCGGCGGGAAAGCCTTCTGATCGGGACGGCGGAGCGGCTCGGGCATTCCCGCGGAACAGATGCTTATCCGCGACAGCCGCATTGCCGGTTCGCCCGCGGGGAACGCCTGATCGCCGCGCTCGTTCGCGCTGGACATG
Organism: Sphingomonas sp.; assembly: GCF_017745215.1. Classification (GTDB taxonomy): domain Bacteria; phylum Pseudomonadota; class Alphaproteobacteria; order Sphingomonadales; family Sphingomonadaceae; genus Sphingomonas. The sequence goes on along the minus strand of NZ_JAGHZV010000001.1, from coordinate 511,200 downwards.
GCCGACGATCCCGCCATCCCGGCGCCGATGGAGGCGAAGCTCGTCGCGGCGCTGCCCGAAGGCGACGACTGGCAGTTCGAGCCCAAATGGGACGGCTTCCGCGCGCTTGCCCGCCGCGAGGGCGACGCGATCGAGCTCCGCTCCAAGTCAGGCAAGCCGCTCGGCCGCTATTTCCCGGACGTCGTCGCGATGCTCGCTACGCTGCCCGAGCGGCACTTCCTGCTCGATGGCGAGCTGATCATCCCGGTCGATGGGCGCCTCTCCTTCGCGGCATTGCAGGCGCGGCTCCACCCTGCCGCCTCGCGCGTCGCCAGGCTGGTGAAGGAAGCGCCTGCGCAGCTCATGCTCTTCGATTGCCTGGCGATCGGATCGGAGTCGCTCGCCCAAGCACCGCTGGCCGAGCGGCGGCGGGCGCTCGAGGCCTTCCATGCCGGTCTCGACGCGCCGGGGCTGCTCCTCTCCCCTGCGACGCGCGACCGCGACGTCGCGCTCGGCTGGCTCGAGCACAGCGGCGGCGCGCTCGACGGTATCGTCGCCAAGCAGCTCGACCAGCCCTATCGTCCCGGCGAGCGTGCGATGCTCAAGCTCAAGCAGCTGCGCACCGCCGATTGCGTCGTCGGCGGCTATCGGCGCACTGCCAAGGGCGAGGTCGCGTCGCTGCTGCTCGGGCTCTACGACGAAGCGGGCCTGCTCGACCATGTCGGCTTCACCTCGGCCTTCCCCGCCGCCGAGCGCGCCAGGCTTCGCGCGATCGTCGCGCCGGTCGAGGGGCCGCCCGGCTTCACCGGCAGCGCGCCCGGCGGGCCGAGCCGCTGGAACGGCGGCGAAGCGCACGACTATGTCCCGCTGCGCCACACGCTGGTCGCCGAAGTCGCGTACGACCAAGTCACCGCGGGCCGCTTCCGCCATGGCACGCGCTTCCTGCGCTGGCGGCCCGACAAGGCGCCCACGCAATGCACGCACGACCAGCTCGCCGCTGCGCTCCAGCCCGCCGAACTGGCGTCGCTGCTGGCGAAGGACGCATATCCACACATAGGTTAACCGCGCGAAGGATTTCGCCCTCCCGCCGGAACCCCAGCCCCGTCCCGCGCTTATTCCCGCGAAACCAGCAGGGAGCTTTTCCATGGCAGACCAGGAATTTACCGACGCGATCGCGTTGCTGAAGGCGGACCATCGCAAGGTCGAGGATCTCTTCGAGCAATATGAGGGCGCGAGCGGCGCCGCGGCGAAGAAAAAGCTCGCGCGCCAGATCTGCCTCGAACTCAAGGTCCACACCGCGATCGAGGAGGAAATCTTCTACCCCGCCTTCCGCGGCAAGATCGAGGACGATACGCTGGACGAAGCCTATGTCGAGCACGACGGCGCCAAGGTGCTCGTCAACGACATCGAGGCGGGCAGCCCCGGCGACGATTTCTACGACGCCAAGGTCCATGTCCTCTCCGAGGAGATCAAGCACCACGTCCATGAGGAGGAGATGCCGTCGGAAGGCATGTTCGCCCAATGCCGCAAGACCGACGTCGATCTGGTCGCGCTGCGCGATGCGATGCTCGCGCGCAAGCAGGAGTTGATGGCGCAGGCGGAGCGTACCGGGCTGCCGCCCGCGGAGCCGCGCGCGGTGAACCTCCAGCCGGCTTGAGGATGGCGGCCAAGACTGCCCGCCGGCGCCGAGCGACGGCGGGCCCCGCCGGAGTCACCCCGGGTGTCGTGCTGCTGCGCGAGGAATTGCGCGGCGGCACGATGCGCCGGATCGGGGAGCTGGCGCTGCGCGAGCACCGCATCGAGCTTTGCAGGGGGCATGACGCGCTGTGGATCCTCGTCCGCCGCCCAGGCCGCGGCGGCGTGGCGATGCGCACTGCCTTCCTTCCCGCCGGAATTCGCGAAGTGCGGACGATCCGTCCGCATGCCGGCGAGGCGGCACGGATCGAAGCCACGAGCCCGCTTGGGACGCACCGTGTCGCGGTCCGTCTCCACGAGGACGCGATCCCGCTGATCCGCGTCACCACGAGCCTCGAGCCGCGCCTTCCGTTGCTCACTTCCTTCGTGCCGCGCGACCTCTACCCGCTCGACGCCCACGACGATCCGATGGGCGCCCGAGGTAGCGTCGAGGCAGCGCAGCGCGGGTTCAACAGCGGCGCGGTCTATTTCCGGATCGAGGATCCCGGCTTCGGCAGTATCCTCTATTTCCAGAACCTCACTGCGCTGAACGCCTATTTCGCCGCGACCGACACCAAGCCCGATGGCGCGGTGGGCGGCGTATGGCCCGAGATCGGTTTCCTCCTCCCCACCCCGCCCCAGCGCGGCACCCCACCCGTCGACCCGCTGCCCGCGGGCGAGGAGACAGTGATCTCCGATGCGCTGCTCGCCTTCCATGACGATTCCGCGGGCGACGAGCAGGACATGGCCCGGCGCTATCTCTCGCTGCTCGGCGCGGTGCTCCGCCGGATCGAGCTGCCCGACACCGGCTATCATGACTGGGTCGACCGTGCCGAGCGCACCCTCGCCGATCTCGCGCGCGCTCCCGAAGCGACGGTGCGCCATTACGGCCACCGTTACCTCCACCCCTATACCGCTGCCGAATATCCTGACTCGATGGTGCAGCTCACGGTGCTCTCGTCGATCCGCGACTATGAGGTCTGGTCTGGGCGGACCGCGCCGATCGGTGCCGAGCTCGCCGCCGGCTTGGGTAAATTCTACGATCCCCGGCTGAAGACCTTGCGCCGCTACCTCCCCAATGTCGGCAAGGAGAAGGACCGGAACGCCGTCGACAGCTGGTATCTCTACCACCCGCTCTCGAAGCTCGGCCGGCTCGCGATCGACGGCGACAAGCGGGCGCTGCGGCTGTTCGAGAGATCGATCGACTACGGCATCAAGGCCGCGCACCACTTCAAGTATAAATGGCCGATCCAGTACGATCTGCGCGACTTCCGCGTGATCCAAGCCGCGCGCGACGACCAGGGCCTCGGCCAGACCGACGTCGGCGGGCTCTACGCCTATGTCATGCTCCAGGCATTCGAGCTGACCGACGACTGGCGCTACCTCGACGAGGCGCGCGCCGCGATCGACGCGGCCAGGGGCATGCGCTTCGAGCTCAACTATCAGGCGAACCTCACCGCCTGGGGAGCGGCCGCTTGCATGCGCCTGTGGCGCGTTACCGACGACCAGGCCTATCTGCGCCAGAGCTACGTCTATCTCGCGAGCTTCTTCCACAACACCGCGATGTGGGAATCGGAGATCGGTCACGCACACGAATACCGCAACTTCCTGGGCGTCACCGCGCTCCACGACGCACCCTACATGGCGATGTACGAATGCTTCGACAGCTTCGCCGCCTTCGAGCGCTACCTCAAGGACGGCGGCCCCGACCTCGACCCTGCGGTGCGCATGCTCCTCTCGGAATATTGCCGATACGCGCTCGACCGCGCCTGGTTCTACTATCCCGATGCACTGCCCGAGGAAGCGATCGCGCCCAAGCAGCGCGAATCGAACGGCCACGTCGACCGCCGTCTCTCCTTCCCGGTGGAAGACCTCTATATCGACGGGCAGCAGGCCGGCCAGGTCGGGCAGGAGATCTACGGCGCCGGCGCGGCCTTCGTCTTCGCGAGCCGCGCCTTCCACAGCGTCCGCGACGCGCCGTTCCGCATCTTCTGCGACCATTTCCTGCTCGCGAGCGAACGCCCGTCAGACCGCGCGCTGAGCTTCCAGCTCGGCGGAGCCGAAGGCTGCGAGGCCGGGCTGAGCCTGGTCCGCACAAGTCGCGCGAGACTGCCCGATTTCACCGTTACCACACTCGCCGGCGAGACGGTGCGGCCGCGTCGGACCGCGGTCGATCGTATCGACTATCGCATCCCCGCCGACGGACGCATCACCATCGCCTGGTGAACTCGCTCATGCGTGCGACTGGTGGCGGCGCGTCTCCCAGCCTTTCTTGGCCGCAGCCGAGCGCGTCGCGTGGCTCTGCGAGGTGCCGCTCTTGTGCCCGCCCTTGCGCGAGCTTTCATGGTTCTCGGCATGGCCGCGGCCGGAGCCGGACTTCTTGCCGCCGCCCGATTCCTTGTTCACGGTCGCCCAGGCGCGGCGCTCGGCTTCGTCCTTGGAGACGCCGCGGTCCTCATAGCCTTCCTCGATATGCTCGGCCTTGCGCTTCTGCTTGTCGGTATAGCTGCTCTTGTCGCCCTGGGGCATGGCGTCCTCCTCCAAATCAAGTTGCTGGAACAACGTGTGTTTCCTGCGCTGGGTTGCCACCGATAACTCAAGTTGCCTCCGGAACTCGGGCGCCCCCGCTTGGTTCGGACCGGCAAAGGAGACCCACATGCCCGACCTCACCGAGCCCCCGGTCCGCGACTTGTCCGACGCGCATACCGAGATGCCTGCCCTTGCCGGCCGCAAGGCGATCGTGACCGGCGGCACCACCGGCATCGGCCGCGCGATCGCCGTGCTGCTCGCGAGCGAGGGCGTGAAGGTCTATGTCTGCGGCCGCGACCCTCAGCACCTCGAGGACGGGCTCGACCGAATCCGCCAGGTCGGCGACGGCGACGGGATGAGCGTCGACCTGGCCGACGCGGACGGCGTCGACCGGTTCATCGCTGGCGCCAGCGACTATCTCGGCGATTTCGATATCGCGATCGTAAACGCCGCAATTCCGGCGCAGGGCCTGACCCAGATGAGCGCTGAAGAGCTCCGCTACGCTATCGCGACCGACTTCACGGCCTATCTCGCCACCGCCCATGCCGCGGCGGCGATCATGAAGGACCATGGCGACATCGTCCTGATCGGATCGATGAGCGCGCATGTGCTGGGCCCCGGCTCGAGCGTTTATGCGGGGATGAAGGCGGGCATCGCCGGCTTCGCCGAGGCGCTGCGCAAGGAGCTCGGCCCCAAGGGGATCAAGGTCTGCAACGTCGAGCCGGGCAAGACCGGCGCCGACTTCCAATATCCCAGTTTCAGCGCCGAGGAACAGGCCGAGCAGATCAACAAGGACTGGATGCTCCGCGCCGAGGACATCGCGGTCGCCTGCCATTACCTCCTCACCCAGCCGCGCCGCGCGGTGGTCCAGCAGATCACCATCGCCCCGCGCACGCAGGAAAAGGAATGAGCGGCTTCGCGGTCGACCGGCTGGTCCTCGGCCCCGACGACATCGACCTCGCGCGCTCGCCGCTCGCCGGGCATTTCGACGCCGAGACCTTCGTGCTCGGCGCGTTCAACCCGGCGCTGACGCGGTTGCCCAGCGGCAATCTCGCAATCTTCGTCCGTGTCGCCGAGGCGCTGCGCGAGCCGATCTTCGACGGGCACATCCATGCGATCCGCTGGTGCGAGGGCCGCTATGTCCTGGACGCCTGGCCGCTCGAGCTGGTCGACACCGGCGACCCCCGCAAGTTCCTGATCCGTGGCGGTCGCTGGAAAGTGATGGCGCTGACCTCGCTCTCCTGGATCCTCCCGGTCGAGCTCAGCCCGGACGGGCTCGAGATCGTCGAGATCCACTATGCCAAGGCGATCGCACCGCAGGGCAGCTTCCAATGCTATGGCGTCGAGGATGCGCGCGTGTCGAAGATCGGCGACCGCTGGCTGATGACGACCTGCTCGGTGAGCCCCGAGCGCCATTCCACGACGCTCTACGGCTCCGGGAATGGCCTCGACTTCGCCTTCGAGGATATCGTGCTCGATCACCAGAACAAGGACATGCTCATCTTCGAAGGCCTGATCGGCGGCCGCTACTGGGCGCAGACCCGGCCGCTCGGCGACCTTTATTTCACCTATCCGCCCGGCAGCGAATGGCGCGGCGGCCCGTCGATCAACCTCGCCACTTCGCCCGACGCGCTCCACTGGAAACCGCATCGCGATCCCGGCCTCCGTCCGCACGCAGCGACGATCGCCACCGCGCGGATGGGCGGCGGCACCCCGCCGATCCTCACCGACCGCGGCTGGCTGACGCTGTGGCACGGAGTCGAGCCCAAGGAGATCGTCGGCATCTACCGCACCTATTGGTCGATCCTCGACCGCGACGATCCCGCGAAGATAGTCTTCACCCAGCACGAACCACTGCTCGAGGCCGCGCCCGACCTCACCCGTCCGCTCGAGGAGAAGATGTATGTCCGCGACGTGGTCTTCACCACCGGCATCGTCGATGCGGGCGACCATTATGTCGTCGCTTCGGGCGAGGCCGATCTCGCCTGCCGGATCACCCATATCCCCAAGCAGGTCTTCGCGGCCGGCTGAACGGAAACCGCCGGCCGGCCGCTGCGTTGCCCTGGGATGGAGTGGTTCCGCCAGCTGATCGGGCCGGACGACGGCGCCAGCACGGTCCAGCTCTGCGTCCGCGTGCTTCCCCTGCTGGCCTTCGGCATCCTGTGCGTCCGTATCGCCGGTCGGCGCACCTTCGCGCATTATTCACCGCTCGACATCGTCGTCGCGCTGATCGTCGGATCGAACATCAGCCGCGTCATGATGGGCCGCTCGCCCTTCTTCCAGGGGCTGGCGATCACGCTCGCGCTGGTCGTGCTGCACCGGCTGCTGGCCTATGCCTCGATGCGCTGGGGCTGGCTCGCCGTCCTCGTCAAGTCGCGGCCGATCCGCGTGATCGCCGACGGCGTGGTCGATGCCCGCGCGATGCGCCGCGCCAACCTCAGCGAAGAGGATTTGCTCGAGGCGATCCGCAGCGAGCAGCTCGCCGACCCCGCCGATGTCGAGGCCGCCACGCTCGAGGGCAGCGGCAAGTTGAGCGTCGTACCCAAAGGGCGGCACTAGCGCGTTGCCGTCAATCGTCCGGACTGAACGCCAGATCCTTCTTTTCGCGAAAATTTTCGCGTCACGGAACGCGGCGAGCAGCCGGGATTTGAGAGAGGCGACCCTCGCGGTCATGGAGCTCCAAAATGGCCATTCCCCTCGCCGCATCCGGGCGGCGTCCCGTCGCGCCGCTCATCCTCGGCATCGTCATCGCGCTCATCGGCCTGATCCTCGCGGGCGGCGGGGCATGGCTCGCGAGCCTCGGCGGCTCGGCCTATTATCTGGTCACTGGCCTCGCGATGATCGCCTCGGGCGTGCTGCTGGTCCGGCGACGGATCGCCGGCGGCTGGCTCTACGTCGCGATCTTCGCGGCGACCGTGATCTGGGCGCTCGCCGAGGCGGGAACCAACGACTGGGCACTGGTCCCCCGCGTGATCGCGCCGCTGGTGCTGCTCGTGGCGGTCTTCCTCGTCATGCCGACGCTTTCGGCCCGGCCCAATCGCTGGCGGCTCGGCACCGGCGCGAGCGTGGCGGCAGTGGTGATCGTCGCGCTGTTCGGCACGATCTTCGCGCGGATGAACGCCCCGCGGCCGATGGGCGCGCTGCCGCCGCTCGCCGCGGGCATGCCCGACACCGCGCCGATGCAGGCCGGCGACGACTGGCCCGCCTATGGCGGCAGCTTCAGCGCGCGCCGCTATTCGCCGCTCGCGCAGATCACCCCGGCGAACGTCGGCAAGCTCAAGCGCGCCTGGCTGATCCACACCGGCGACCTCCCGTCGTCGGCGCAGGTCCGCAATACCTATGGCGCCGAGGATACGCCGCTCAAGGTCGGCGACACGCTCTACGTCTGCACGCCCAAAAACCTGGTGATCGCGCTCGATCCCGCGACCGGCCACCTGCGCTGGCGCTTCGATCCCAAGGTGCCCGACGACGCCATCCCCTACACCGCCGCCTGCCGCGGGGTGGATTACTACGCGGTGCCCGGCGCGGCCGCAAACCAGCCGTGCGCGGCGCGGATCATCTTCGGCACGCTCGACGCGCGGCTGTTCGCGATCGATGCCCGCAGCGGCGCGCGCTGCGAGGATTTCGGCACGCATGGCGAAGTCGACACCAAGGTCGGCATGGGCAACACGCCGCCGGGCTATGTCTCGATCAACTCGCCGCCCACGATCGTGCGCGGCGTGGTAGTGACCGGGCACCAGGTGCTCGACGGGCAGGACCGCTGGGCGCCCTCGGGCGTGATCCGCGGGTTCGACGCCGTCACCGGCAAGCTCCGCTGGGCGTGGGACATGATGCACCCCGACTGGAACGGCTATCCGCCGGAGGGCCAGAGCTGGACGCGCGGCACGCCCAACATGTGGACGATCGCGAGCGGCGACGAAGCGCTGGGGCTCGTCTATCTCCCGATCGGCAACGCCGCGGCGGACTATTATTCGAGCTTGCGCCGCCCGGAGGAAAACCAATACGCCACGTCGCTCGTCGCGCTCGACGTCACCACCGGCAAGCCGCGCTGGCGCTTCCAGGCGGTGCGCAAGGACGTCTGGGACTATGACTTCGGCGCGCAGGCGACGCTGGTCGACTACAAGGGCACGCCCGCGCTCGTCCTGCCGTCGAAACAGGGCGACATCTACATCCTCGACCGCCGCACCGGCCGCCCGCTGACCCCGGTCGGCGAGATGCGCGCGCCCGCGGGCGGCGTCGAGCCGGGCGAGCGCGCGCCGACCCAGCTCGTCTCGCTATGGCAAAACCTGCGCAAGCCCGACCTCACCGAGCGCGACATGTGGGGCATGTCGCCGATCGACCAGATGATCTGCCGCATCCAGTTCCGCCGCGCGAGCTACAAGGGCTTCTACACCCCGCCCGAAAGCGACCGGCGCTCGATCGAATATCCGGGCTACAATGGCGGCACCGATTGGGGCGGGATCGCAGTCGATCCGCGCCGCGGCGTGATCGTCGCAAACTACAACGACATGCCCAACTATGTCCGTCTCGTCCCCCGCGCCGAGGCCAACAAGCTGGGCTGGGCGCCGCGCGACCAGGCCCGCGGCGCGATCGGCGGGGCCGAGGGCGCCGGCGACCCGCAGGCGAACACGCCCTATGCGATCGACGTCAACGCCGGCTGGCAACTCCCCTGGACCGGGCTGCTGTGCAAGCAGCCCCCCTATGGCGGCATCCGTGCGATCGACATCGCCACCGGCCGCACGCTCTGGGACCGCCCCTTCGGCCAGGCGCGCACCAACGGGCCGTTCGGCATCCCCTCGATGCTGCCGGTCGACATCGGCACGCCCAACAACGGCGGCGCGGTGGTGACCGCCGGCGGGCTGGTCTTCATCGCTGCCTCCACCGACAATCTGATCCGCGCGATCGACCTCGCGACCGGCGAGACGGTGTGGAGCGACGTGCTCCCCGCGGGCGGCCAGGCGACGCCGATGACCTATTCGATGGGCGGCAAGCAATATGTCGTCATCTATGCGGGCGGGCACCACTTCATGAAGACGCCGATCGGCGACGAAGTGATCGCCTACGCCCTGCCTTCCTAGGAGACTGGACCGCCATGGCCGCACACAAATGGTCGCAGAAGGTGACCGAGCACTCCGACGCGCTCGACCTCGACGAAGGCGTGTTCACCAAGGACGATCCCAAGGCGATCGCCGAGTCCCTCAAACGCTCGGCGGAGCACAGCAAGCGCCGCAAGGGGACGCCGTTGCAATCGGCGATGGGGATGCTGACCTTCTACATCAATCGCGCCGGCGACAATCTGCCGAGGGAACGTCGCGACACGCTCGAGAACGCCAAGGACGAACTGCGCGCGCTGTTCGACAAGAAGCGCGACTGAGCCGCGGAAAGGCAAGCCCCTCGGGGGCCGTCGGCCTGAGGCATAAAGGAAAGGGCCGGCTTTGGGGGCCAGCCCTTCCAAGAACGATGCCGCGGGGATGCCGCAGCCGCACGCGAGACGATCAGCGGCTCTGGTCTGCGCCGGTCCCGCCGGCCTGATTGCCCTGGCCGGTCGCGTCGTCCTGGCCCGCCTGGCTGTCGTCATCGTCATCCAGGCCGTTGCCCGCCTGGCTCCCGCTCTGCTGGCGGTTCTGCTGATTCTGCTGGCGCTCGATGCCCTGCTGACCCTGCTGCTGCTGGCCGCCGCCCGGAATCTGGTTTTCGTTCTGGTTCTGGTTTTCAGCCATCGTCATCTCCTGAAGCATGTGGCGAAATCGCCCGCCGATCCGTGGTGACCGGTCCATTCCAGAACGCGCGCCGCCTCGGGCTGATCCATAATTCGAAAATAAAATCAGTATCTTACCCGAAACGTCGCTGCGGAATCGCGCAAATGCCTCGAACCGATGGAATTCTTCCGCCGCATCAATCGAGCGGCCTGCCTATGCCACTAGCCTGGGCGGAAACGAGGGCGGCCCACCTACGTGGGTGCCTGCATCGCTGGTCGAGGTTTCCCGGGCGCCAGCGGCTAAGGGTTAGCTCCCCCGGCGACTTCAACAGCGATTACCTGCACGAAGACGCGCTTCTTCAAAATTGAAGCAGTCGCCGGCGAACCCTACTCTGCGGGATTTCGTAAGTGGAACAGGGTTTACAATCGATTGCATCACATTAGGATGGCGTTGAGAGACTGGCGGACGGCCGGATCCCGGGGAGGAATCATGGCGACGGACGGCCAAAGCGGAATTTCAACGTCACTGCTCAAGGCGCTGATCTTCCTCATGTTCGCCTCGTTCGCGATGACCACCGATTCGGTCGGCACGGTCATTCCCGAGATCATCCGCGAGTTCGGCTTGGGCATGACCGCGGCCGGCTCCTTCCATTATGCCACCATGTCCGGCATCGGCCTTTCGGCGATCGCGCTGGGCTTCCTCGCCGACCGGTTCGGGCGCAAGCGGACCATCCTGCTGGGGTTGGCGCTGTTCTGCGCCACTTCGATGCTGTTCGCGGTGGGACATGACTTCGGCTTCTTCGTCGCGCTGCTGTTCCTGTCGGGCCTGGGGATCGGCATCTTCAAGGCCGGCGCGCTGGCGCTGATCGGCGACGTGTCCAAGTCGACGCGCGAGCATGCCGCGACGATGAACCTCGTCGAAGGGTTCTTTGGCGTCGGCGCGATCATCGGCCCGGCGATCGTGGCCTTCTCGCTGTCGAGCGGCGCGAGCTGGAAGTGGGTCTATCTGATCGCCGGCGGGCTGTGCCTGATCCTGATCGCCGGGACCTTCTTCGCGCCCTTCCCCGCACCCGTGCACGTGTCGAAGGAACGCGCCGATCCGCGCGATTCGATCCGGATGCTCGGCGATCCGGCCGCGCTGTTCTTCTCCGCCGCGCTGATGCTCTATGTCGCGGCGGAGGCCGCGATCTACGTCTGGGCGCCGACCTATTTCGAGGGCTATCAGGGCGCCGGCGCCTGGCTCGCCGCCTATGTCGTCTCGATCTTCTTCATTCTCCGCGCGGTCGGGCGCTTCGTCGGCGCGTGGCTGCTGGCGCGGCTGGAATGGAGCGTCGTGCTGGTGATCTGCAGCTGCGCGATGGCCGCGCTGTTCTGGATCGCGATGGTCGGTGGCCGCAGCGCCGCGGTGTTCGCGCTCCCGGCGACGGGCATCTTCATGTCGGTCCTCTATCCGACACTCAACTCGACGGGTATCTCGTGTTTCGAGCGGGACCGGCACGGATCGATCGCCGGCCTGCTGCTGTTCTTCACCTGCGTGGGCGCGGTGCTGGCGCCATTGTCGATGGCGGCGGTCGGGGACGCGCTGGGCAACACCGACTACAGCATGGCGTTGGGCGGCGGCTTCGCGACGCTGCTCGCGGCGATGTGCCTGTGGAACCTCATCCGCCGCCCGGTCGCGGCGCGGCTCGCGCAGCGCAACCGCGCCGACTATGGTGAGGCGGCCTCGGGCGACGCATCCGAGGCCGGGCTTCCGCTGCACGCCTGAGCCTTCGCCATTGCCCGGCCGCGCGAGCCGCGATACGACCCGAGCATCGAGGATGCAGGGCTTGCCGAAGAAGATCCGCACGATCTACGACCTTGCGGCGCTGGCAGGCGTTTCCGCAGCGACGGTTTCGCGCGCGCTGGCGGGCAAGGAAGTCGTCAGTTCCGAGACGGCCGAGCGTATCCGCAAGCTCGCCGAGGAACATGATTTCCAGCCGAGCTCGCTCGCGCGCAACTTGCGCATCCGCCGCCGGGGGGCGATCGGCGTGGTGATCCCGCTCGGCCACGAGCGCGGCCAGCACATCTCCGATCCCTTCTTCATGACGATGATCGGCTGCCTCGCCGACGAACTGACCGAGCGCGGGTTCGACCTGATGCTCTCGCGCGTCATCCCCGACCGGCCCGACTGGCTGCAGAAGATGATCGAAGCCGACCGCGTGGACGGCTTCCTGATCATCGGCCAGTCGGACCAGTCGCAAGTGCTGGACGCCGCGGCGCGCAATTACCTGCCGATGGTAGCCTGGGGCGGATTCGTCCAGGGACAGACGCATTGCTCGGTGGGCACCGACAATTTCCTGGGCGGCCGGCTCGCCGTCCAACATCTGATCGAGCGCGGCTGCCGTAGCATCGCCTTCTTCGGCAATGTGCAGGCGATCGAGCTCGCGCTTCGCCTCGAAGGCGCGCGCGCTGCCGTCCGCGAGGCCAGCGATCGAGTGAAACTGCTCGAAATCTCGACCCATCTCGAGGCCGAGCTCAGCGGTGCCGAGATCGCCGCCTTCCTCGATACGTGCGCCGAATTGCCCGACGGAATCTTCGCGGCCTCGGATCTAATCGCCGTCGCGGCGATCCAGGTGCTCGCCGGCCGCGGGCGCACGGTGCCCGGCGACGTGAGGGTTGTCGGCTTCGACGACCTGCCCATCGCTCGCCTCAGCGCCCCGCCGCTCACCACCATTCGCCAGGACATCGCGGGCGGCGCGGCACACATGGTCGAGGCCCTGCTGAAGCGGATCGAAGGCAAGCAGACCGGCTCGGTCGTCCTCAATCCCGAACTGGTCGTCCGCGCTTCCACCTGAACGCTCCGCATCCTGTGGCCAGGCTCGGGAAATAGCGCCGAATCGCATTGCAATCGATTGCGTAATTCCTTCGAATTTTCTAGAAGGCTGACTCCAGAGGGGTGGTCAGCACTGCTGTGGGTCCGGCGCGGTCTCGCGCCTCCCGGCAGCGAAGCAGTCGCCTTTCGTCTTGAGGGGATCGTCACGTTGACACAGCCGGCCACCTTGAATCCCGAGCCGTCTTCGGGAGCATATCAGCCTGCGGCCTGGTCGGCGGTGCAGGTGGAAGCGATTGGCAGCCAAACGCCTGCCGGCGCGCCGCTGATCGGCGAAGGTGACTTCAAACGCATCGCGGACGATCTCGATGTCTGGGATGCCTGGCCCGTCCAGCAGCGCGACGGCCATCCCGCGGCGCTGGAGGACGGCACCACGCTCTGGATGGCGCTCGGCGCGCCGCGCTTCCCCGATCCCGACGAGCGCCATGGCCATGCCCGCATCCATCTGCTCGCGCGGCGTGGCGAGGACTGGCGGCATCTCGGCCCGGCGATGCCGGACGGCTTCTCGCCCGGCAGCCGCGAATGGTCGGGCTCGGCAGTGCTTGAACCCGATGGGACAACGCTGACGCTCTACTTCACCGCGACCGGGCGGCGTGGCGAACCTACCCTTACCTTCGAGCAGCGGCTGTACCGCGCCATCGCGACGCTGGATCGGGAATCGGACAAGTCCCCTCGCCTCTGCCACTGGCGCGACCTGCAAGAGATCGTCGTGCGCGATCCTGTGCTCTACATGGCGAGCGACGCGGGCGCCGCCGAAGTGGGGCGGATCAAGGCCTTTCGCGATCCCGCCTATTTCCTCGATCCGGCGTCGGGCGCGCAATATCTCCTCTTCGCGGCATCGCTGGCGGGCTCGTCGTCGGAGTTCAACGGCGTGATCGGCGCTGCCATCGCGGGGGACGTCGAAGGGAAGGAATGGCGCATCCTGCCGCCGCTCGTCAGTGCCGACACGCTCAACAACGAGCTCGAGCGCCCACACATGCTCCAACGCGACGGCCTCTATTATCTTTTCTGGTCGACCCAACGCCACGTCTTCAATCCCGAGGGGCCCATGGGCCCTACGGGCCTCTACGGCATGGTGTCGGAGCGGATCGACCGCGGCTGGCGACCGATCAACGGCACCGGGCTCGTCTTCGCCAACCCGCCCGAAGCACCGAAGCAGGCCTATAGCTGGCTGGTGCTCCCCGATCTCTCGGTGACCAGCTTCGTCGACGAATGGGGCGCCGGTGAAAGCTATTCCGGACCGCGCCGCTTCGGTGCCAGTTTCGCGCCGATGCTGCGCCTGGTGCTGAGCGGGGACGGTGCATGGCTGGATCTGCGGGCGTGACGGCCACCCGGCTCGCGGGCGTCGAGCTTGGTGGAACCAAGTCGATCGCCGTGCTGACGGACGGGACCACGATCGGAGAGCGTTTCGTCGTTCCCACGACCACGCCACAGGAAACGCTGGCTCGGCTCAAGGCGCAACTGCTCGCCTGGCATTCGCACGCCCCCCTGTCGGCGATAGGGATCGCGTCCTTCGGTCCGCTGCAACTCGCACCCGAGCGCCCGGGGTTCGGCAGCATCCTGGCGACTCCCAAGCCGCACTGGAGCGGAGCCGCGGTCGCCCGGGCCCTCACCGATTCCGTCGATTGCCCCTGGCGGATCGACACCGATGTGAATGGTGCCGCACTCGCCGAATATCGCTGGGGCGCCGGCCGGGATTGCGACACGCTCTGCTACGTCACCATCGGTACGGGACTGGGCGGGGGGCTGCTGATCGGCGGCAGGGCGGTCCATGGCGCCATGCATCCGGAAATCGGCCACCTGCGGCTGCGGCGCGCGCCGGGGGACGACTTCGCCGGCGCCTGCCCGTTCCATGGCGACTGCATCGAAGGGCTGATCGCCGGGCCGGCGCTTGCCGCGCGCTTCGGTGCGGACCCGGCGACCGTGCCCGACGACCATCCCGCCTGGCGCCACATCGCCTTCGACCTTGCGGAATTGACCGGCGCGATCCTGCTTGCCGTCTCGGCGGAACGGATCCTGTTCGGCGGCAGCGTCGCGCTGTCACGGAGCTTCCTGCTGCCCGAGGTGCGTCGCCTGACGGTTGCGAGGCTGGGCGCCTATCTGCCGTTCCTCACGGCGGAAACCGCAGCGGAGATCATCCTGTCCGCCGCGTTGGGGCCGGATGCCGGGCCGATGGGCGCCGTGGCGCTCGCGCTCGCCGCGCTCGAGTCGGCCTGAGCGGATGGGTCAGGCGGCGCCGGAAAGTCCGAACGCGCGACGCAGCGCGTCGAGCTTGGCCCGATCGAAGCGGCGGGCGATCGCCGTATCGGGCGCCAGCCGGTCGAACGCGTGGAACGCGCCGGGCACGACCAGCAATTCGGTCGGCACGCCCGCGTCGGTCAGCCGCCGGGCATAATCGATGTCCTCATCGGCGAAGAGATCGAGCCCGCCCACCGCGATATAGGCGGGCGGAAGACCCGCCAGGTCGCGCGTGCGAGCGGGTACTGCGCGGACCGGGACATCAGCGTCTCCGGGCTCCATGCCCAGGAAAGATCGCCAGCCGAGGCGGTTCAGCGCTGCGTCCCAGACGATCGGCGGAAGATGTGATGGCGCCGCGCGGGTGCTGCCGGTCCGGTCGTCGAGCATTGGATAAAGGAGGAGCTGGAGTGCCACGGGCACTTCGCCCCGGTCGCGCGCCGCGATCGCGAGCAGCGCCGCATGGCCGCCGCCGGCACTTTCGCCCAGCAGCGCGATGCGGGCAGGATCACCGCCCAGTTCCGGCGCATGGGCGTGGAGCCATTTCAGCCCGGCATAATTGTCTTCGATCGAGCCGGCATAGCGTGTCTCGGGCGCCAGCCGGTATTCGACCGACAGGATCACGCAGTCGAGCGCAGCGGCGATGTCCTGGAGATAGCGGAGTTCCCATTTCGCGGCACCGAGGATGAACCCGCCGCCGTGGGTGTGGAGGATCGCGGGGCGTTTCTCGACGGGCCGTGCGTTGACGATGTGTACGGTGACCTCCGGATTCTCGGGCATCCCGGGAATGACACGTGTCTCGACTGGGATATCGGCGCGCAGGGGAGCCGCATAGGCGGCGCCTCCGGGCCGCGCCTGCGCGAGCGTTGCCGCGGTAAGTGGCGGCGCACTGCGTGCCGCCTCGAGCAGCCGGCGCGCGACGGGGCGTAGTTCGGGATCGAGCCCGGCCAGCGGGTCGGGAGACGACTCGCGCGCGAATGCCCGTCCCGGTCGCGCTCCGAGCAACGTCATCGCGGCGCCCAACACGACGAAGTCCCGACGGCCTATGTCGCGCATCCTCTCGCTCCTCTCGCATTCGTTCCGCCGGTTCGTAGCCTGCAACGCCCGTGCTAGCCACGCCCGGATAAATCTGCAATCGATTGCGTCGCGCAGGACGACGGGAGGACGGCGACGTTACGGATCGGATTGATCGGGGCATCGCGGATCGCAGTCTCCGCGATCCTCGAGCCTGCCCGCGCCCTGCCGGGGATCGACGTTCGGGCCATCGCGGCGCGCGATCCCGCACGGGCGGGAGCGTTCGCGCGGAAGCACGCGATCGAGAATGTCCACGCGAGCTATGACGCGCTGATCGATGATCCCCAGGTAGATCTCGTCTATATTGCCACGCCGCCCAGCCATCATGCGGAGGTCGCGATCCGGGCGCTTCGCGCGGGCAAATCGGTGCTCGTCGAAAAGCCCTTTGCGATGTCGGCCGGAGAGGCATGCGCGATCCTCGCCGCGGCCGCGGCTTCGAGAACCCAGGCGTTCGAAGCGATGCACTCGCTGCACCATCCCCTGTTCCGCCGCCTCGGCGAAATGCTGGCGGAATGGGAGTTGGGCGAGGTCCGTCACGTGCGCGCGACGTTCGCCACGCCGATCGCCGAGGACCCGGCCGATTTCCGTTGGCATCGCGCGCTGGGCGGCGGCGCGCTGATGGATCTCGGCATCTATCCGCTTGCCTGGTGCCGGCGAATGTTCGGCGAAGCGTTCACTGTCACTCGAGCATCGGCGACATGGCGGGCAGGCGTGGATATCGCCTTCGCCGCCTCGCTGAGGTTCGCGGCGGGCGCCGAAGCCGAGATCCGAAGCTCGATGGTCACCCCCCAGCACCGCGCTTCGCTGGAGATCGACTGCGAGCATGGGCGCGTCGCGATCGACAATCCGCTCGTGCCCCATCTCGGCCATCGAGTGACTTGCCTTGCTCGCGGTGGACGAAGCGAGATCGTCGTCCCTGGTCCGACCACCTATGCCGCCCAGCTCGCCGCGATCAGGGCAACGATCGTCGACGGCGCCCCCTTCCCACTCGCGGCGGATGATCCGCTATGCTCGATGCAGGCGATCGACCGCGTCCGGGCGGCGATCATTTCGCCATGTGCGCGTCGAAGAATTTCGCCATGATGTCATAGGCTTCGCGCGATTCCGGCATTTCGGAATTGTAGAAGAAGCCGTGGAACATCCCGTCCCAGCCATGAAACTGGCTCTCGACGCCCGCCTTGGCCAGTTGGTTGTGCGAGTTGAGCGCCGCGCTGAACTCGAAGGCGCGGGTGCCGGTGATGAACAGCGTCGGCGGGAATTTGGCGAGGACCGCCGGCGAGACCAGCGGATAGGCGAGTGGATTGTCGTCGGCGACACCGCCCAGATAGGAAGGGCCGCGCGGTGGCGGCGGCGGAGCGGCCTTCGCCGGTGCTGGGCGCCCGGGCGCGCCGAGCAGCCGCATCGCCAGCGCAGCGGAATCGCCCGCCGCGAGCTTGCCGAGCGACGCGCAGAAGACGCCGATCGCGGCGGGGTTGGGCAGGCCGTGCGCCTGGAACCAGGCGATCGATTCCGCCGTCAGCATGCCGCCGGCCGAGCATCCGTAGAGCACGACATGCGACGGGGCGTAGGTCTTCAGCACTTCGCGATAGACTGCTGCGACATCCTCGCTGGCAGCGGGAAACTGATATTCCGGGCCCATCCGATAGTCGATCGAGATGACCTTGATCCCCATCACCGCCGCCAGCGGCACCGATTCGACGAGCGATGCGCTGCGCGCGCCGGTCACGAAGCCGCCGCCATGGACGTTGATGAGCACGCGGTTGCGGTTCTCCGGTGCGATGCCGCCCGCGGGAATCACGACATCGGTCACGATCCCGCCGATCCGCTCCTCGGTGATCTTGACCGGATAGCGCTTGAGCATGGGATCGAGGAACACGTGCATGATCTTGTCCTGCCGTGCGCGCTCGGCCTTGATGTCGGCGAGCGGCGGCCCCTCGCCGAAGGGCTTGTCGACGATCAGGTGGCGCAGATAAGCCGCGCCTTCCGGGCTCAGCAGGTTGGAGACCGGCACTTCGGCATCGGACACAACCACCGTGCCGTCCTCCCTCGGCGATTGCACCTGCGCGAATGCAGGCGCCGCCATCGACAGCGTCAGGGCGGCGACGCCTCCCGACAAGCACAAACGCATCCGGCTTCCCCGCTTGATCCGCCGCATCGCCGCTCTCCTTCTCTTTGACTGACTCGGTCGCCGTTGCGGTTCAGTTCGCCGATGCCGGCACTTCCGTCTTCGTGATCAGGTCGAGGAACCCATTGACGATTGCCGTCTCTGCGCAACCCGGCTTGAGTCGCGACGACACCACTTCGAACGTGTTGAACCCATAGGCCGCGTCGTTGGGGATATAGCCCGAGCCCGCGACGCCGTTGGTGAGTGTCACCATCATCGTGTGCTTGAGCGGAGACTCGCGCTTGAAGCGCTGCGCGATCATCGTGAAGATCTCGGCGTCGACGCCGCCGATCACCGTGTCGCCGATCCGGAGCAGGCTGAGCTTGAGGCCGATGGGGTCGGCATCCTCATAAGTGCCGGGATAGCCGGCGCGACCCTGGTCGAGCCGCTTGCGGCCCGGGCACATCACCGTTTCCTGCACGCCGCGGATGTCGGCGGACGAGACCGGCCGCTCAAGCCCCGACCGCGTGACGTGGAGCACTTCCTCGCCGAGCATCTGCCCCATCGTCAGCGTCATCTGCTTCTGCTGGTTCAGCAGCTTGACCACCTGGGGATTGTTGCGATCCAGCCCCTGCCCGCCCGGCGGCATGGCATTGCTGATGTCCTCGCCGCGGGCAGCATAATCCTTGATGCGGATCGCGCGCAGGTCATAGGTCTGCTGGAAGAAGATCGGGTTCTGGTCGCCCGCCGCGCCGTTCGAATAGACCGCGACCGCGTTTCCGCCCAGCGAGTCCTCGATGTAGTTGGAAGCGGCGCCGGGGATATCGGCGCTAATCATGTCGAGCGTGCCGGTCAGCACCCCGTGCACGCCGTAGTTGTAATAGACCGCGATCGGCGCGCCGGCGAGCGTCTCGAACTCGACAACCGCGACCGTCTTGTCCGAAGGTCCGTCGTAATTGGGCCCTTCCCACCAGCGATGCGTCTCCGGATCGATGATGTTGCGGTTCACGTTGATGTACGACACGCCGGTGCCATAGGCCATGCGCGCAGGCTGGAGCGCTGCGGCAGCCTTGCGAACGGCGTCGAAGATCTGGTCCTCATAGGCTTGGTCGCGAACGAAGGGCGCGCTGTGCGTGTGCGTCGCGGTGAGCAGGAACTGGTCGACGGGGATCTTGAGCTCGCGTGCCGCACGCGCGCTCACGCGCTGCCAGATCGGCGTCGGGATGGCGCCCGCATCCACCGTGACCATCGCGGCGCGGCTGCCGCCGCTCTCGACCACGATCGCCCGCGCGTGAAGCGGGTCGAGCACGCCGTGCATCGTCTTGGGCATCTTGTCGGCGCTGGGTGTGACGTCGACCTTGGCCGCGCCGACCCTGAGCTGACCCTGAGCCGTCGCCGGCGAAAGCGCGGGCACGATGAGTGCGGCAAGCAGGGCGATGCTCCGTGCCACGAATCGCACTCGGCGATTCGCCTGCAGGATCGTACCGCGGCGCGCGGCAGCCCATCCAAAGTACCGAATCGCGCCCGACAACGCCTGTGCCGGCGAGGACATTTCAGACATCCGCTCTCCCTCCGATTTCGTCCGATTATGCAATCGATTGCTCAGCCCTATAGAATTCCCGCTTTTCCGATGCAACTCGGGACTTCGCCATGCATCGTCGGCCGCCTTTGTTTCCCTCGCATGTGCTCCGCCCGGCAAGGCCCCGGGAGGGGGATGGATTCACGGCGTTCGATTCAAGATTTTGATAATAAATGACAATTTCAAAATAACGACGCCTCTTGAACCGAGCATGGCTCGGGTGTGGGTCCTGATCCGCGCCGCAAAGCACAGAATCGCCATCGTCGCGTCGTCGCGGGCCAGCGGTGAACACGCCGCTTGGATTCTGTTGCGCACTGGTGTACGCAATCGATTGCGAAACCCGAACGGGGAGCGAAAAGGAGGGGAGAATGCTACGTTTTCAATCCGCTGTGGCCGTCTTTGCGATTGCGGCGAGCCTGGCAGCCATTGACGCAAGGGCGCAGTCGGCGCCCGAAGAACAGACCGGAGAATCGTCCCAGCCGAAGGACGAGGCTGCGCCGGCGAACGGCGAGATCGTCGTGACCGCGCAGAAGTCCGGCTCGCAGGCGCTGCAGTCGGTCCCGCTCGCCATCCAGGCGTTCGGCGGCGAGGATCTCAAGGAACGCAACATCAGCACGGTCGACGACCTCGTCTCGGCCATTCCCGGCGCGTTCGAGGGTCAGCGCCAGTCGGTCGCGTCGCGCTCGTACAATCTGCGCGGCGCGGGCGGCAGCAACGCCAACGGCGATTCGCCGATCGGCTATTACGTCGACGACGTCCCGTTCATCGTCACCAACTTCGGCATCGCGCCGCCGATCCGGTTCCAGGATCTCGAGCGCGTCGAAGTGCTGCGCGGGCCGCAGGGCACGCTGTACGGCCAAGGCTCGTCGGGCGGCGTCTTCATCTTCCACACGCGCGACCCGGACCTTCAGGACTTCCAATTCTCCGGCGAAGCCTCGGTCGGCCACACGCGCGGTGCCGACAACGTCAACACCGAGTTCGCGGGCGCGGTCTCGATTCCGATCGTCAAGGACAAACTCGCCATCCGCGTGAGCGGTGGCCACGGTTACAACCCGGGCTGGGCCGACGTCTATTACGGCCCCTACGACGGCACGCCCGATCGCCATGGCGCGAACATCGTCCGCAACGACGACATCCGCATCGTCGGCCTGTTCAAGCCGACCGACAATCTCTCGATCCGCGCGCAATATTGGCATTTCCGGCCGCGCCAGGAGTTTCTCGGCACGATGGCGTCGGTCGATCCGCCCTATTATCAGAACACCGCCGGCCAGCCGAGCTTCGGCAATGGCGATTTCAAGCTCTACAGCCTCTCGGCCGCGCTGGATCTCGATTCCTTCTCGATCACCAGCGCGACGAGCTATCTGAAGGGCAATTTCGGCATCTACATCCCGTTGTCGCCCTCGGGCTTCTTCTCGAGCCAATTCTATCCGAAGATGTTCGCGCAGGAAGTCCGCGCGAACTCGACCGGCGCCGGCCCCTTCCACTGGGTCGTCGGCGCGCAGTACCAGGACGGCGAGGGACCGCAGAAGAACCAGCTGCTCAACCCGTCGGTTTCGGTCAATGCCGACAACAACACCATCACCAAGAACTGGGCGGTGTTCGGCGAGCTGAGCTACGACCTGCTCGACGGCAAGCTCGTGCCCCTCGTCGGCCTGCGCTATTATCACGACAAGCGCACCTTCGAGGATTCGACGAGCTCGCTGCCCTCGACCAAGGGCGTGACGACCTGGCGCGTCAACCTGTCGTATCTGCCGACCGACAATCTGACGATGTTCATCACCGCGGCGACGGGCTTCCGCGCCGGCATCGTCCAGTCGCAGGCGCAGGTTCTCTCGCTGCAGGCGGCCGGCGTGCCGGCGAGCACCCAGCTCGAGCCGGAGACCTCGACGAACTATGAGATCGGGCTCAAGTGGCGCACGCCGGACCGCAACGTCTCCGTCGGGCTGAACGGCTACATCACCAAGTTCAAGGACATGCAGACCAACACGCCGGGCGGCATCTCGGGCGTGAACGGCTTCTCGAACTTCGGCGACGCGACCACAAAGGGCATCGATTTCGAGTTCCACTGGCGCACGCCGCTCACCGGCCTGAGCCTGAATGCGGTCGGCAACGTCAACGACGGCAAGTACGACCGCGTCAATGCCGCCGTGCAAGCCGCCCTCCCGCTATTCCGCCCGGGCTCGCGGATCGTAAACTCGATCGAATACAACTACCGGCTCGATGCCTCGTACAACGGGCACGTCAGCGAGGACGTCTCGGTGTTCGGCAACCTCGCCTGGAGCCGCAACGGCAATCGCCTGCAATCGACCGGCATCATCGCCGATCCCTACAGCCAGATCAGCGCCACGCTGGGGGTGCGCTACAAGGCCTATGAGCTGGCCCTGATCGGCGACAATCTGGGCGACGAGCGCGGGCCGACGATCGTGGGCACCAACGGGCCGCTGTCGGGCTCGGGCCCGACGCCGCGGACGATTGGCATGCGCTTCCGCGTCGACTTCCAATAACTTCCAAGCCCTCCGGCGGCGCCGTTTTCACCCGAACGGCGCCGCCGGTTTTTTTCCGATTACCGCAAGCGGCGCCTCGGTCGCCATTCGCCGACCGCGCGCTCGAGCGCCTTTTCCGCCAGCGGCTCCATCACCGAATAGCCCGCGCGCGTCGGATGAACCCCATCGTTGGCGAAGTGCGGGTCGAACGCGCCCGATGCGTCCACCAGCGGCGTGTAATAGTCGACATAGGTCACGCCCCGCGCGGCCGCGAGCGCTCGAAGCCGGCGGTTGAGCTGCACGACGACCGGCCGGACGTCGAACTCGGGCCGCGGCAGCAGCCGGGACATCGGCGGAATGCTCGCCAGCACCACTTCGATCCCATTGGCCTTCGCCAGGTCGATCATCGCGCTGACATTGCCGACGAACTCGTCCTCGGTGATCGGGCCGGTCGCGCCGCCGATGTCGTTGGTTCCCGTCATGATATGGACCACGCGTGGCCGGAGCGCGATCACGTCGGCCTGGAAGCGCGCCACCATCTGGCTGCTGCTCTGGCCGCTGATCCCGCGATCGACATAGCCGTGGCGCGCGAAGAAGTCCGGATGGGCACCGATCCAGCCCTCGGTGATCGAATCGCCCATGAACACCACGGAGACCGGCTTCCCGCTCTCCTTCAGCGCGGCATTCGCTTCGCGATAGCGGCAGAGGAAGGGCCAGTCGGTGGCTCGCTGTTCTTCCTGGCGCTTGCGGAACGGCGCGCCGGCGGGGTTGGTCGGGTCCATGAAGGCCTTGGCCATCTTCGACATCTCGTCGAGGTCGCGCGGGCGGGTCTCGAACTGCGCGGCGCGCTGCTCGGCGCTCTGCACCGGCGGCGGCGGACATCGGAGCGTCGTACCGTTGACCGCGGCGAGCGGCCGGCCCGGCTGCGCCTCGGCGGCGGGATCGGGAACCGTCTGCGCCCGGGCCTGGGTGCACAACACCAGGCCCGTCGCCAACATTGCCATCGTGGTTCGCGTCGTCATCACCCTCTCCCGCTATGCATGGTTCAGCGCACTCTAGGCATGGACCTCGCATCTCACAATCGATTGCAAAGCAATCGCTCGCCGCTATCCTGCGCCGATTGCCTCAAGAGGGGACCGACATGTTGAGAGGATTGGCGGCGGCCATCGCATTGGGCGTGGCCGCCTTGGGCGGCTCGGCGCAGGCGCAGACGCAGACGACAAGCGGCGCCCGTTGGATCGAGAGCTGGGGGACCGCCCAACCGCTCTCCCCTCCCCTGCGCCGCCCGCCGAGCGCCGGTCCCGCGCCGGCGAACGCCCCCGCACCGCGGCCGCCCTTGCCCTCGCCGATGGTCCCCTACCCCGAGACTCTTTCCGATCAGACCGTGAGGATGGTGGTGCGGACGTCGGTCGGCGGGCCGCGCTTCCGGCTCGAGTTCAGCAATGCCGCAGGCGGGCCAGCCGTCACCTTCGGCGCGGTGCATGCGGCGCTCAGGGGAAAGGAGTCGGCGATCGTCACCGGCACGGATCGTGTCGTCACCTTCGGCGGACGGCGCGACCTGACGCTCTTCCCCGGCGCCAAAGCCGTGAGCGATCCGATCGACATGCCGGTCCCAGCGCTGGCCGAGGTCGCGGTGTCGATCTACCTGCCGCAGTCGACCCCGGTGAACACGGTGCACTCGCTCGGCCTCAACCCCGCCTATATCGCTGCCGGAAACGTCGCCGGTGCCGATCAACTCGACGCTCCGCAGCTCGCGAGATCCTATTTCTGGCTTGCCGGGGTGAGCGTCGCCACCTCGCGCCGAGACGGAGGAACGATCGTGGCGTTCGGCGACTCGATCACCGACGGCTACGCCACGACCCCGGGCGCGCACGCCTCATGGCCGGACCTGCTGGCGGCACGCCTCCAGGCAAACCCGCGGACCCGCGGCTGGAGCGTGGTCAACACCGGCATCTCGGGCAATCGCATCCTCAAGGCGGGCGCCGGCGACGCCGCCGTCGCACGGTTCGACGAGGACGTGCTCGCGCGGCCCGGCGTCCGCTGGGTCCTGCTGCTCGAAGGCATCAACGATATCAACATGTCGATCATCCCGGGCGTGCCCGATAGCGAGGACGTCACCGCGGACCAGATCATTGCCGGCCTCGAGCAGATCGTCGAACGCGCTCATCTGCATGGCATAAAGGTCGCCGGCGGCACGATCATGGCCACCAAGGGCCTGCCCTTCTACAGCGCGGAGGGTGAGGCGATGCGCCAGGCAATCAATCGCTGGATCCGCACGAGCGGACGGTTCGACGCCGTGATCGACTTCGATGCCGCGACGCGCGATCCAGCCGATCCGCTCCGTCTTCGTCCCGACTTCGATCCCGGCGACCATGTCCATCCCAACGATGCCGCCAACCGCGCGATGGCCGATGCGATCGACCTCGGCATGTTCAAATGACGGCCGGAGGACGCCGGGGTACGCCTAATGCCCCGCCGGCTTCAGCATCCCGTGCATCCCCAGCCAGGCAACGAAGGCAACGAACCAGCCGGTGCTCGTGGTTTCCTTCGGATACATGCCGAAGCCGTGCCCGCCCTGCTCGTAGAGGTGGAACTCGACCGGCCGCTTGGCTGCCTTCCAGCTTTCGATCAGTCCGAAACCGGCACTGCCGAAGAAGGGATCGTCCGCGGCAAGCGCAATGAACAGTGGCGGCGCGTCGGCCGGTACGGTCACCGACGCGAGCGGGCCGTAGATGTTGCCGATGAACGCCGGCTTGGCGTCCTCGCCACCGAGCGTGGTGGCCATGGTGAGCATCGCGCCTGCCGAGAAGCCGACCATGCCGATCCGATCGGGATCGATATGCCATTCCGCGGCGCGGCGGCGGATCAGCGCGAAGGCGGCCCGCGCATCGGCGATCTGCGGCGCAATGCCTGCCAGCGCCTGCTCGGGCGACATCCGCGGTGCCTTGGCGACGCCCGAGAACATCTCGCGCATCGAGCGCTCGAACCCTTCCATGTCCGGGGGCGTCTGCACGAGCCGGTATTTGAGCACGAACGCCGCGACGCCCCGCTTCGCAAGCGCGCGAGCGACGTTCCAGCCTTCGTTCTCCATCGACAGCGTGCGGAACCCGCCGCCCGGCGCGACCACTACCGCCGCCCCCGTCGCCTTCGCGGGATCGGGCAGGAAGGGCGTGAGCGTGGCGACCGTGACGTTGCGGGCGAACACGCTCCCATATTGGCTATGCCATACTTCCGGATTGGTGGCGCCGGGGAGCGGCCCCGTCCCCAGCTCGACCGCGCCCGGCTGCGCGGGAATGGCGATCGGCGTCATCTTGTCGTTCTGGGCGTGGGCGGGTGCCGCGAGGCAAACGGCGGCAAGTCCGGCCGCGAAGGCGCCGACGCGAACCCGTCGCGTGATCGACGCAAAATAGCCTGTCAATTTCGCATAGCCAAGCGAACGCATCATCTCGCCTCTCCCCTCGTATCCGTCGCCAATTGACGTTCCCTTGGCGCTTAAATACTCCGACTAGAAACGGAAGGGCAACTGCCTTTTGTCGAGCGGAGGGGATATGGATCGCAAGATCGGACTGAGCCGGCGCGCGCTGATCGAGCGCTCGGCCGCGCTTGCCGCGGTTTCCGCTTCGCCGGCGGTTGCGCGGGACGGGAAAGCGGCCGCGCCGTCCGGCCGGAGGCTCTGGTACCGCCAGCCCGCGCGCGAATGGACCGAGGCGCTGCCGGTCGGCAACGGCCGCATCGGCGCGATGGTGTTCGGCGGGACGGCGCACGAGCGGCTGCAGCTCAACGAGGACACGCTCTGGTCGGGCGGGCCCTATGACCCGGTGAACCCGGATTCCAGGGCCGCGCTCGCCGAGGTGCGCCGCCTGGTCTTCGAAGAGCGCTACACCGAGGCGCAGAAGCTTGCCGACGCCCGGCTGATGGCGCGCCCGCTGCGGCAGATGGCCTATCAGACGCTGGGCGAGTTGCTGATCGACATGCCGAGCCTCGCTGGGCCGTCCGGCGACTATCTCCGCGAACTCGATCTCGACGCCGCCCGCGCCACCACGCGGTTCGAGATCGGCGGAACGCGCTACCTGCGCCAAGTCGTCGCCTCGCCCCGGCACCAGGTCATCGCCGTCCGCATCGCGGCGAAGGGCCCGGGCGCACTCGACTGCGATATCGCACTCCGCACCCCGCATGCCGCCCGCCTCGCCGTCGAGGACGACACACTGGTCCTCGCGGGGCACAACGGCGCGGGGGAAGACATCGCCGGCGCGCTCGCCTTCGAGGCCCGGACGCGCGTTCTTCTCGAAGGCGGTCGGATCGCGCCCGCTGCCGAAGCGCTGAGCGTCCGCGGCGCCCGGTCGCTGACGATCCTGGTCGCGATGGCGACGAGCTACCGTCGTTTCGACGACACGAGCGGCGATCCCTCAGCCGCGACGCGCGACACGATCGCCGCCGCGAGCAAGCTGCGCTTCGACCGGATCGCCGCCGAGACCGCGACCGAGCACCAACGGCTCTTCCGCGGAGTCCGGCTCGATCTGGGCAGCACCCCCGCGGCCGACCTCCCCACCGACGAGCGCATCCGCCGCAGCGAAGCCGGCGACGACCCGGCGCTCGCCGCGCTCTATTTCGATTATGCCCGGTACCTGCTGATCAGTTCCTCGCGCCCCGGCAGCCAGCCCGCAAACCTCCAGGGGATCTGGAACGACAAGACCGATCCGCCTTGGGGCTCCAAATACACGATCAACATCAATACCGAGATGAACTATTGGCCCGCCGAGCCGTGCGGGCTGGCCGAATGCGCCGTGCCGCTGGTGGCGATGGTCCGCGACCTCGCCGAGACGGGCGCGCGGACGGCGCGCGAGATGTACGGCGCGCGCGGCTGGGTGGCGCACCACAACACCGACCTCTGGCGCGCGACCGCGCCGATCGACGGCGCGCAATGGGGCCTGTGGCCTACTGGCGGGGCGTGGCTCTGCACGCACCTCTGGGCGCGATACGACTATGGGCGCGACAAGGCCTATCTCGCGAGCGTCTATCCGCTGATGCGCGGCGCGGCGCAATTCTTCCTCGACGTGCTCCAGCCCGATCCGATCACCGGCGCGCTCGTCACCAATCCCTCGCTTTCGCCCGAGAACGTCCATCCGCGCGGCGCTTCGATCTGCGCGGGGCCGGCGATGGACATGCAGATCCTGCGCGACCTCTTCGCGCAGACCGCCGAAGCGGCTTCGGTCCTCGGGCTCGACGCGCCGTTCGCCGCCGAGCTGCGGGTCGCGCGCGCCAGGCTCGCGCCCGACAAGATCGGAGCGCAAGGCCAGTTGCAGGAATGGCAGGCGGACTGGGACGCCCAGGCGCCCGAGCCCCAGCACCGCCATGTCTCGCACCTCTATGGCCTCTATCCGAGCCACCAGATCGATCTCGACGAAACGCCCGCGCTTGCCGCCGCGGCGCGCCGCTCGCTCGAGCTCAGGGGCGACAAGGCGACCGGCTGGGCAACGGCGTGGCGGATCGCGCTCTGGGCGCGGCTGCGCGAAGGTGACCGCGCGCATTCGATCCTGCAGTTCCTGCTCGGCCCCGAGCGCACCTATCCCAATCTCTTCGACGCGCACCCGCCGTTCCAGATCGACGGCAATTTCGGCGGTGCGGCCGCGATCGTCGAGATGCTGCTCCAGGCGCGCGGCGATGCGCTCCACCTGCTCCCCGCCCTTCCCTCCGCCTGGCCGACGGGCTCGGTGCGGGGATTGCGGGCGCCAGGCGCCTGCACCGTCGATCTCGCCTGGCGCGCGGGCACGCTGACAAGCGCGACGCTCATCGGGGCGATCCCCGACGAGCGGGTGGTGCGGCTCGGCGAACAGCGCGTGACCGTCCGGCTCGCGCCCGGCCGGACGGTACGGCTCCGGGGACCGGCGCTCGGGACCTAGAGCGGGACATATTGGATCGAACCATCACCAAATTGAAGTTGTCTCTCTACTATTTGGGAAGCGCCACCGGCTTCTCCACCGAGAAGCTCGCCGACTGGGTCGGCACCCCCTCGCCCGGTTGCCCCGAGCCGACCGTCACGCGATAGTCCCCCGCGAGCACCTTGCGCTCACCTTCCACCGTCACCGCACTCAGGTCGCGCGGCGACAGATCGAAGGTCACGGTCCGCGTCTCCCCCGGCTTGAGCGACACCCGCGCGAAGCCGCGCAGCGCGATCCTGGGCGCACCGGGATCGTTCGGGAAGTCGAGGTAGAGCTGGGCAATTTCGTCGCCCGCGCGCGCGCCGCTGTTGCGGACTTCCGTCGAGACGCGCAGGCCCTCGCCCGCGCCGCCCGCCGCGGGGATCAGCCGCAGCGCCGAATAGGTGAAGCTCGTGTAGCTCAGCCCGTCGCCGAAGCGATACACCGGCGTGCCTTCGAAATAGCGATAGGTGCGCCCCTTCATCCCATAGTCGCCGAACGGCGGCAGCTGGTCGACGCTGCGATAGAAGGTGAGCGGCAGGCGCCCCGACGGATTGGTCTTGCCCGACAGGACGTTGCCCACCGCGAGCCCGCCCGACTGGCCCGGATACCAGGCCTCGAGGATCGCGGACGCATTGTCCTTGGCCCAGGCGAAGTTGATCGGGCTGCCGTTCATCGCGACCAGCACCACGGGCTTGCCGGTCGCCTTGGCGGCTTCGAGCAGCGCGCGCTGGTCGGCGGGCAGGTCCAGCGTCGTCTTGTCGCCGCCTTCGAAGCCCGCGATCTTCACCGGCGATTCCTCGGCCTCGAGATCGGAGGTGAGCCCGACGACCGCCACGATCACGTCGGCCTTCGCCGCGGCCGCCTTGAGGTCGCCCTGCCAGTCGGCCGAGACGCGCTTCCAGGTGATGCCGACGCCGGCGCCGCCATGGGCGTCCGCGCTGATCTCGATCGGATAGCGCTTGCCCTTGAGCAGCTTCACCGTCTTGAGCTGCGGCAGGCTGCCCCAGGGCGCATCCTTCAGGCTCGCGAAGGGCTTGCCGTCGAAGAGCATCGTGCCGCTCTGCCAGCCCGACAGGCCGAGGCGATAGCTCCCCGTCTCGGGCGCGACGAGATAGCCGGTCCAGACCACGCGGTGATCGGGCTGGACCTGGGCAAGGTCCATGTTGTTCCCGCCGACGCCGCCCTCGACGCGAGTGACCACCGGCTGGTCGGCCACCTTCATCGGCTTGCCGTCCTTGCCCAGCGCATCGGGCAGCGCGTTGTAGTAGCGCGCCTGGAGGCCCGGCTTGCCGTCGGGCGAGCGAAGCGCCGAGGCGGGCACGGGATCGCCGTCGGTGATCGTCTCGGCGAAGGGCGCGTACGTCACTTGCGAGGACGGCATCGCCCTGCGCAGCCCGTCGAGCACCGAGATCGGCGGCGCCGAAGCCGGCGAGGAATAATTGCCGCGCAGCACGCGCGTCGCGTCGCCGAGCGGGCCGATCACTGCGATCTTCACGCCCTGGCGGAAGGGCAGGATGCCGTCGTTCTTGAGCAGCACGAGGCTTTCCTCGGCCGCCTTGAGCGCCAGCGCGCCCTTCTCCGGCGTGCCGATCGCCGCGACGGGCACCGGCGGGTCGCTGCGGACGCCCGGCAGGTCGCCATTCTGGTAGCGCGCGGTGAACAGGCGGACGAGCGCGCGGTCGAGGTCCGCTTCGGTGACGAGGCCCCTGCTCACTGCCTCGCGATAGCGTTCGCCGAGCGGCGGCGGGTTCGGGCCGAGCGTCGCCGTGTTGCACTCATTGTCGACGCCCGCCCGGATCGCCGCGGCGACCGCGGCGGCGGCGTCAGGCGCATAGTGATGGTTGTCGGCGATGTCCTTCACGGCGTCGCAGTCCGAGACGACATAGCCCTGGAAGTTCCAGGCGCCGCGCAGATGCTCCTTGAGCAGTTCGTCGCTCGCGCAGGCGGGCTGCCCGTCGATACGGTTGTAGGCGCACATCACCGATTGCGCCTTCCCCTCCACCAGTGCCGCGCGGAAGGCGGGGAGGTAGGTGTCCTCGAGGTCGTGGCGCGAAATGAAGACGTTGGCGCTGTGGCGCGTCGATTCGGGCCCGCTGTGCACCGCGAAATGCTTGGGCGTGGCGATCACGCGCGGCAGGTCGGGATCCGAGCCCTGCATGCCGGTGACGAAGGCGACGCCCATGCGCGCGGTGAGATAGGGGTCCTCGCCATAGGTTTCCTGGCCGCGGCCCCAGCGCGGATCGCGGAAGATGTTGATGTTGGGCGACCAGGTGTCGAGCCCCGTGCCGATCTTGCCGAGCCGGCCGGTCTGGCGGCCGAGCGTGTGGAGCGCGCGCACTTCGATGCTGATCGTGCCGGCGACGTCGTTCACCAGCGGCGCGTCGAAGGTGGCGGCGAGGCCGATCGGCTCAGGGAAATTCGTCGTCGGCACCCCGCCGATCGCGCCGTGGAGCGACTCCGTCCACCAGTTGTAGGCCGGGATATCGAGGCGCGGGATGGCCGGCGCGGTGTTGAGCAATTGCTCGAGCTTCTCGTCGAGCGTGAGCTTGGCGACGAGGGCCGTCGCCAGCCGCTCCGCCTCGGCGCGCTCGGGCGACGACTGCGACGCCGGTGCGGACTGCGCCAGCGCGGGCAGCGGCGCCAGGGCGATCCCGGCCAGCAGCAGGGCGCGAAATGCGGACATGGTCGATCCTCTCGTTGCTTCAGTGTCGATGATGCGGCCGGTGGTCGGTCAGACCGGTTGCAGGCCGTGTTCGTGGATCTTGCGGATCAGATCGCGGTGGCGCGGGAGGCCGGCGCGCAGGCGCTCGGTCTGCACCGCATTCTCGCGTAGCACGCGCTCCGCCATCCGCGCGTCGGCCGCCACCGCCTCGGCCTCGACTTCGGTCCGGAAGCCCATGCCGTAGAGGACATATTGGTAGCTCGCCGCGGGGAAGACCTCCTCGACCCGGTCGAACTCGTCGTGGAACCAGGGCGACTGGTATTTCCACAGCGTCAGCAATTCCTGCAGCCGCTCGGGGATGGTCTCGGGCAGGAGGTTGTCGCGCCAGAAGGCACTGTCGGTGCGCTTGGTCAGCACATAGTGGAGCTTGAGGAAGTCGATGATCCGGCCCCAGCGATAATGAGTGGTCGCGTTGAAGCGTGAGGCGATCACGTCCATCACTTCGCGGCAGACCGGCATCTGCTCGGCGATCAGCTTCGCCGAAAGCTCGATCAGCACGATCGCCGAGGCCTCGAGCGGCTCGAGGAAGCCGGCGGCGAGACCGACCGCGACGCAATTGCGCTTCCAGAAAGTCTCGCGGTGCCCCGATCGGATACGGATCTTGCGCACCGGCAGGTTCGCGCCCGCGTCGCCGAGATAGGATCGCAGCTCGCGCTCGGCCTCGTCGTCCGAGATATGGCGGCTCGAGAAGACGTGCCCCACCCCGCGCCGGGTCGGCAGGCCGATGTCCCAGATCCATCCCGCCGACTGGGCAGTCGAGATGGTGTGCGAGGCGATCGGACTGCTCTCGCTTTCATAGGGGACCTGGATCGCCAGTGCGGTGTCGCAGAAGAGGACGTCGCTGCAATCCCTGAACGGCACGCCCAGCGCCTCGCCGAGCAGCAGCGACCGGAAGCCGGTGCAGTCGACGAACAGGTCGCCTTCGATCTCGCCGGCCTGTTCGGTGGCGATCGCGGCGATGTCGCCGTCCTCGGCGAGCTTCACCTCGCGGACATCGGCAAGCACATGGCGGACGCCCAGCTTCTCGGTGCAGTGCTTCTGCAGGAAGGGAGCGAACTTGCCCGCGTCGAGATGATAGGCGTAGTTGGCGAGTCCCTGATATTCGGGCGTGGTGATCGTCTTCGGCGCGAGGCCGTCGTCGCAGATCCGCCCCTGCGGGCAGACCGCGTCACAGAAGCTCTGGCCCTCATGCCGCGCGAGCCAATGCGGCACGAGATTGAGGTCGGCGAAGCCCTGCGGCAGCATCAGCGGGTGATAATAGGCGTCGTCGCCCGCGCCGGTCGTCCAGCGGGCGAAGCAGGCGCCTTGCTTGAAGGCGGCATCGCACTCGCGGAAGAAGTCGGTCTCGGAGACGCCGATCTTCTTCAGCGTCGACCGCAGCGTGGGCCAGGTGCCCTCGCCCACGCCGATGATCGGCGTGTTCGGCGATTCGACCAGCGTCACGGCAAAGCTGCCCGGCATGCGGCTACGATGTTTGGCGGCGATCACGGCCGCCGTGAGCCATCCGGCGGTGCCTCCGCCGACGACCACGATCTTCCTGACGGGGCGTACCATTGCCGGATCACATCAAAAAAGCGCCGGGGATGTCAACGCGTGACATCCCCGGCTGGAGGGGACATCAGAAGCGGAGGCGGACGCCCGCAGTGAACCGCCGTCCATAGGACCAGACGTCGAGCACCTGGTTGCTGTAGCGACCATGGGTGCTGTAGGTGGAGTTGTTCAGGTTGGTGCCTTCGATGAACACCGTCCCCCAGCTCGTCACGTCATAGCTCGCCGAAGCGTCGACCTGCAGCTGCTTGTCGACCACCACCGGCTCGGCGCCGAACGTGCCGCCCTGCCCCTGGCCGAACTGGACGATATATTCATCGCGCCAGTTCACTGCGCCGCGGATCTGGAAGCCGTGCTTGTCGTAGAAGCCGACGAAGTTGGCCGACTTGGCAAGCCCGGTGATCGCGAAGCCCGCGGTCGACGTGTCGGTCGCGTCGTACTTGCGGTTGGTCGACGGGAAGGTGGCGTTGGCCTGGAAGCCGAAGCCGCTGTCGCCGAACACGTGCTGCAGCGCGAGCTCGAGGCCCTTCACCGTCGCACTCGGTCCGTTGACCGGGCTGCTGACGTTGAAGTGAGCGACAGCGCCGGTGCTCGGGTCCTGAACGTTGTCGATCGTTTGCGAAGACACGCCGCCGACGATGAAGTTGGTGATGCGCTTCAGGTAGAAATTGGCGGCGAAATAGGAATTCCGCTGATAATACCATTCCAAGCCGGCATCGAAATTGTTCGAGAGATAGGGCTTGAGGTCCGAATTGCCGCCGCTCGCCGAGAGGCTGCCCACGCGCAGCGTCCCGACGTTGACCGTGGGCTTCAGGTTCGCGAGGCCCGGCCGCGTCAAGGTGCGCGACCCGTCGAGGCGCAGGACGAGGTTGGGCGTGACCTCGAGCTTCAGGTCCAGGCTGGGCAGCAGATAATTATAGCTCGACTTCTTCGTGATCGTGGTCGTCGCCGAATAGCCGTCGTGGAGCGGTCCCAGCGCGGGATTGGGCTGGATCAGCGTCGGGTCGCCCGCGGGAATCGACAGGCCGAGCAGGTGTCGGCCGATCGCCGAGGAGCTCAGGCGCGTCCCTTCGCGGCGCAGTCCCACCGAGATATGGAACGGCATGTCGCCAAATTCGGTATCGTAGCTGGCCTTGAGGAAGACGGCATAGGTCTTCTCCTTGATCTCGAAGATGCTCCCCGGATCGAGCGACGGCGCCACCGAGCCGCCGGTCGATTCCAGCAGCTTGTAGACCTGGTACGGGTCGTAGGCGATGATCGCGGGGGCGAGACTGCCGCTGTAGCCCGGGATCCAGTTCGCCGTGCTGATCGTCCCGAGATACACGCTCGCCGGGAGCGGCGCGATGCCGCCGCCAGCGGAGGGGCCGGGGCGACCCGAGGGCGTGCCATAGCCCGAGCGGCTGGCGAACACGCCGTTGGTGAAGGTGCTGTCGTTGCGGCCGTACAGCCGATCTTCCAGATACTGGCCGCCGAGCTTCACCTTGAGCCCGCCCTTGTCCCAGCCCAGCGAGCCGCGAACCTGCCTCACCGTGTCGGTATTGTACGGAGCGCCGCGCACGATCACGTGCGAGCCGATGACGTTCCTGTCGGTGAAGCGGCTGATGTCGCCGCCCGGACCCACGTCATGGATCTGGGGCAGGAACTCGCTGCTCGGGCCGAGGATCTTGACGCCGGTATTGGCGCCCAGCACCGTCGTATGGTTGGCATTGGTGCCGCCATAGCCGATGTCCATGCTGTCGTTGTAGCCGTCGGCGCCCGGATTTCGGGTGCTGCGGGCGATCGACCCGTCGAGATCGAGACGCAGGCCGTCGACGATGTCCCACTTCAGGTTCGCGCCGAGCTGGTTGGTCTCGATGATCGTGCGCGTGGCGTTCGCGTTGAAGTCCATCGGCGTGCCGAACTGGCTGAAGTCCACCACCGTGCCGTTGGAATCATATTTCACGTTGCGCAGATCGCTGCCGTTGAACCAGGCGGCGTAGCTGTACGAGCCGCTGTGCAGCGTCTGGCGACCGAAATTGTCGTCGATCGTGAGGAGCACGCCATCGGTAGGCTGCCACTGGAGCGCGACGCGGCCGTCGATGCGCTCGTCCTTGTTGTAGGTCTGCTCGGTGCCCTGCTGCTGCGGGAACCAGGTGAGCTTGGTCTGGCGGTTGTTCGGATCGGCCCAGGCCGGATTGTTCGTGTCGGTGGGGTCGACCGGCGTGCAGCTCGACACGTCGGGGCCCGCCTGGCACGGCGCGAAGTGCGCGCCGATCCAGCCCGGGATGAACACGTGGTTCGAAGTCGTGTCGTGCCGCGTGTAGGAAAGGTCGGCGAGGATGCCGATCGTGTCGCCCGCGAACGTATCCGAAACCAGCACGCCAGCCGTCGGCGTGACGCCCTTGTCGCGCGACTGGTATGAGCCCGACGCGGTGATCGCCGCGTGGAAGCCCGGCCGGTCGAACGGCTTGGGCATCTGGACGTTGACGGTGCCGCCGATCGCGCTCGTCGAAAGTTCGACATCCGGCGTCTTGAGGACGCTCAGCTGCCCGACGAAATCGGCACCGATCGTCGTGAAGTCGACGCCGCGGTTGCCCGTCGCGGTCGAGATGTGCCGGCCGTCGTAGAGCGTATCGACGAAGTCCCCGCCGAAGCCGCGGATGCTGACGCCGTTCGCTTCGCCGCGCGCGCCGACGCGCTGGATCGACACGCCGGGAAGGCGCTGGAGCGCCGACGCCACGTTCGAGTCGGGGAATTTGCCGATGCCTTCGGCCGAAATGACGTCGACGACGCCCGACGAGACCCGCTTGGTGTCGAGGTCGCGCTGAAGCGCCTGGCGGATGCCGGTGACGACGATTTCGGCGTCGTCCGCTTCGGCCGACTGGGGGGCCGGCGCGTCCTGTGCCATGGCGGGCGACGCCATCGCGAGCGCGAGCGCGCCGGATGCGGCCGTCAGCAGCAGCGTGCGCGCGTCGATGCGCAGCGCCCGGCGCGAGCCCGATGAATTTACCAGACTATTGATCATACCCCTCCCTCCAATTCGCTTTCGTCCGGGGGTGAGGGCTCGGATCGAGCCTTTATCCTCGGGCAGCCATCGAGTGTTGACCGCGCACGAATTCTGGAGGCGCCGCAGCCTCTTAGGGGCAACGGGCGGCGCACAACATCCCTCCTGAACCCGAAATCTCTGCCTCGGTCCACACAGGGGCTATCAAAGAAAGTTAGCGCTATCAATAATTATTTGTCGGGTTACTTCTGACAACGCAATCTGTTGCGCTTAGTACACACTCTCCACCATTTTCCCTGGGAAATAGCCCCTTGCGCGGGGCTTGCGGCAGCCTCGCAAGACGCGCATGAAGCGCGGGGGAGAGGTGATGTGGTCACACAATTGGAAACGCTGAACCGCGTCGATCATGCGGATCTGCGCATGCGGACCGGCCTCGAGGGATCCTATCCGCACTTCGTGCCGATCGTGGTCGGCGAGTTTCCCGCGGCGGCAAGCTGCTGCCCGATCTTCTTCGCCAAGGACGCTTCGACCGGGCAATTCTATGCCGCTGCGCTGTTCGGATTCGAGCCGGGCGAGCTGCTCGTCGAGGGGGCCGAGCGGGGCGACGCCGTGTTCCGGCCGCTCGAGCTCCAGCGCCAGGGCTTCCACCTGTCCGATGATAATATCTCCATAGATATTAATCATTTACGCTTCAACGGGGGGACCGCGGCGCTGTTCGAAGCGGGGGAACCGAGCGATACGCTGCGGCGAATCCAGCGCGTTCTGGGCGAACTGCACGCGGGTTTCGAGGCGACGCGCGCCTTCGTCCGCGAGCTGCTCGCATTGAAGCTGGTCGAGCCGGTCGACATCACGCTCAGCTTCGACGACGGCAGCAGCCTGACCCTCGACGGACTCTATACCGTCAGCCGGGATGCGCTCGCGGAGCTCGATGATAGCGCTATCACCGCTCTCTTCCGCAACGGCCACTTGCAGGCGGCGCTTTGCATGAGCTTTTCGCTGAACCAGGTCGCCGTGCTCGCCTCGAAGCGGAATCGGCGATTGGCCGAATAGCATGACTAATGCCGCTCCTCGCGAATCGGGGCCGGAGGTCGATCTGCCGTCGATTGCGGAGCAGGCGGAGCCCGTCGTCATCCGCGGCGCCTGCCGCGACTGGCCGGCGACCGCCGCAGCGGTGCGGTCGACCGAAGCGCTGTTCGACTATCTGCGTCGTTTCGATGGCGGGCAGCGCGCCGAGGCCTTTGTGGGCGAACCGGGGATCGCCGGGCGCTATTATTACGACGAGGCGCTCGACGGCTTCAATTTCACTCGCGAGACGATGACCTTCGCCGATGCGCTCGCCCGGATCGCAGCGGGCGCCGCGGCGGCCGACGCGCCCTCGGTCTATATGGGCTCGGTCTCCGCCGATCGGATGCTGCCGGGGTTCAGCGCGGAGAACCGGCTCGAGATGCTCGATCCCCGGATCGAAGCGGGCCTGTGGATCGGCAATGCGTCGCACGTCTCCTGCCATTACGACGCGCTCGACAATCTGGCCTGCGTGGTCGCGGGGCGGCGGCGCTTCACGCTGTTTCCGCCCGACGCGGTCGGCGACCTCTATGTAGGCCCGATCGACCATACGATGGCCGGCCAGCCGGTGGGGCTGGCGGTCGGCTCGCCGCCGGGCGATCCGCGCTATCCGCGCTTCGAGGCCGTGCGCGACCGCGCGCTGGTCGCGGAGCTCGGCCCCGGCGACGCGCTCTACCTCCCGAAGCTATGGTGGCACCGGGTCGAGGCGCTCGAGCCGGTCAACATGCTCGTCAATTACTGGTGGGACGGCTTCAGCGCGGGGCCGGACGCGCCGCTCACCACGATGATGCTGGCGATGATCGCCATCGCCGAGCGGCCCGAGCGCGAGCGACTCGCCTGGCGCGCCTTCTTCGACCATTATGTCTTCCGGCCCGACGGACATCCGCTGGCCCATCTGCCGTCCGAGAAGCACGGGATCCTTGGGCCGCTCCGCAGCAACTACGGCCGGATCCGGGCGATCGTGATGCAACGGCTGCGCGGCGGATGAGGCCGGGCGGTATCCATTCCGCAGCCTGACCATCCCTTTTGAACCTACTCCGTCATCCCGGCGAAAGCCGGGACCCAGGGCCACGAGCGACGTCCTCTGCAACCCTGGGTCCCGGCTTTCGCCGGGATGACGTTTTTCCACCTCACCTCGCGAGAGGAAACTCGTAGACCGCCGCCGAAGTGGCAGGGACGATGAGCGCCTTGCCGAGCGCGGGCGCCTTCTGCTGCACGATCGTCACGCCTGGCGCCGCGCCGACCTTGTTGGCAGCGTCGAGCGTCGCGCCGCTCAGCACCCAGGCCGTCCCCGCGCCGCGCGTCCGCAGGCCCTTGAGGTCGAGCATCAGCGGCTGCGGCGCGAAGGTGGCGTTAACCACTGCCAGCCGCAGGTGCTTGCCGTCCGGGCTGATGCCGGCGATCACGTCGAGCGGCCAGGTCGGGCTGCCGGCGTTGACCTTGGGATGATCATAGCCGACCGGGTATTTGGGATCGGGCTGCGGCGAATTGCCGTCCACCGCCAGCGGCACCGTGTCCACGCCGAAATGCTCGCCGTAGAGGCGGAACACTAGGCCGGTGGTGTTGATCGTCGAGGCGGTGGGCGTGATGTCCATCGTCGAAGCGCCGGTGGTGAAAGCGCTCATCTTCAGGAAATCGGTGTGGCGCAGCATCTCCTGCATCACCATCGCATAGGCGAGCGCATTCTTGAGCGTCGGCGCGCCGAAATAGGCATATTCGTCGATCGACAGGAAGACGCCCTTGTCCCTGATCGCCGGGAAGCGCTGCTCGTAAAGCTTCCACTCCTCCGCCTTCATCCGCACCTGGTTCGACGGCGCTCGGGCATATTCGAGCAGCTCGGCATCCCTGGGCGCGTCGGGGCGCTGCTCGGGCCGGTCGTACCAATGTTCGCTGATGCCCTCGAAGCTCCCCATCGCCTTTTCGAAGAAGCCGCCCGTCCAGTCCTGCTCGGTGCCGAACTTGGGGGCGATGCTCTCGAGCGAGGCATTTT
Source organism: Sphingomonas sp. (assembly GCF_017745215.1). Taxonomy (GTDB): domain Bacteria; phylum Pseudomonadota; class Alphaproteobacteria; order Sphingomonadales; family Sphingomonadaceae; genus Sphingomonas. Next base: position 472,750 of record NZ_JAGHZV010000001.1, on the reverse strand, counting down.
CCTTGGCCTCGCGCGGATGGAGCTGGTCGGGCATCGCGCCCGAAGCGATGAGGACGATGCCCGGGTCCGCCGCGCGCATCCGCTCGGCGAACTCGCGGTGCTTGATCATGTAATAGTCGAGGCTGGTCTTGCCGATCTGCCACCAGCCATAGGGCTCGTTGCCGATGTTCCAATATTTGACGCCATACGGCTCGGGATGGCCGCCCGCGGCGCGCCTGGCGCCCCACTCGCTCGTCGCCGGGCCGTTGAGATATTCGACTTCCTCCGCGGCCGAATTGGCGTCGCCGAGCCCGGCGTTAACGGTAACATAGGGCTCGACGCCGAGGATGCGGGTGAGATCCATCCATTCGTCCATGCCCAGGTCGTTGGGCTGCATCGCGCTCCAGGCGTGGTCGAACATCGGCGCGCGCCGGTCGCGCGCGCCGATGGCGCCGTGCCAATCCCAGTTCGACAGGAAATTGCCGCCGGGCAGGCGCCAGAAGCCCGAATTGAGCGAGCGCGCGATCGCCATGGTGTCGGCGCGCCAGCCGCGGATATTGTCGGCGGGCATCAGCGAGATGGCGGCAATGCGGAAGCTGCCGGTGCCGGTGCCGGTCACTTCGATCCGCGCATTGGCGCTGGCCGCGGCGGGGGTGAAGCTGAAGGACGCGCGCGCCCAGCCCGCGCCGGGCGCCGGCAGCGCGACCGTCTGGCGATCCGCCGCGCCCTCGCCCCAGACGAGGCTCACCCGAACCCTGGCGCCCGCGTCGCCGCTGAGCCAGAGATAGCCGTCGTGGCGCTTGCCCGCCGCGACGCCGATCCCCGATTGCGAGAGGCCGCGCGGTGCCTCACCCGATACCCTCACGCGCGGGCTCTGCGCGCCGACGAAGGGATCGCGGGGGTCCATCGTCACGACGTCGTCTCCGCCGATCGGGCGCCATTTGCGATAGGCGACGCCCGGCCGTCCCTCGGCATTGGCCGGCGGCGGCGCATCCCGGCCCTCGGCGACGACCGGATAATAGAATTTCCGGTCGTCGAGCATCTCCGCCCAGAGTGTCCGCGCGACGAGACCGCCGATCGGCTCGATGAACATGCCATATTGGTATCGCGTGACCGGCGCCGAGCGGCGGCCGGCGTCGATCGTCGCCGTCACGCGCTGCGCCTGCGCCTGCGCGACGCCGAGCGCCTGGCTCGCGAGCGTGACCGCGAGCATGATCCTGGTGGCCGTGAGCCGCTTCATCCGATCCTCTCCCGACTTATTACTCCGCGCTAATCTAGCGAACGGCACGCGTTCGTGCCACTGGCGTCATGGACCGAATTAGATCGGATTAAGTATATATAATATATAAACTTTATTTCGATTGCTCTTCATAATGATAGCGCTAACCTGAGCCCCTCACCGAACGAATCGACCGGCGAATAACCAGACAAATACGAAGCTCCACGCCAGGGGCGGAGCACGACCAGGGGAGCGGGATGCGCGAAAGACTTCACGCGGTGGCCATCGCCTTGCTGTCGCTCACGATGGCGGGCGGCGCACAGGCCCAGGTCGCCACGCACGTGCCCGACGTCGTCGCGGGTGCGAAGCCGGCGACGGTGCAGCACATCAAGGTCCATTCGCCCGCGATCGAAGGCAACCTGGAGGGCGAGAGCGCCGATCGCGACGTGATCGTGGTGCTGCCGCCCAGCTATGCCTCGAACCCGCGCCGGCGCTATCCCGTCGTCTACGCGCTCCACGGCTATTCGATCGGCGCCGCGCAATGGATCCAGGAGATCCACGTCCCCCAGACGATCGAAGGCGCCTTCGCCAGAGGCACGCGCGAGATGATCGTCGTGCTGCCCGACAGCAAGACGGTGCACAACGGCTCGATGTATTCGAGCTCGGCAACGACCGGCGACTTCGAGACCTTCGTGTCGCGCGACCTCGTCGCCTATGTCGACGCGCATTACCGCACCATCGCCGATCGGCGGAGCCGCGGGCTCGTCGGCCATTCGATGGGCGGCTATGGCGCGAGCCGCATCGGGATGAAGCACCCCGACGTCTTCGGCGCGCTCTACCTGATGAGCCCCTGCTGTCTGTCGCCGCGCGATCCCTCGCAGATGCCAGCCGAGCTGGCGGCGAAGCTCGCCGCGGTGAAGTCGATCGCCGAGGCGCAGCAGCTCGGCTGGGGCGAGCGCGCGATGCTGGCGAGCGCCGCGGCCTGGTCGCCCAACCCGGGCAATCCCCCGCTCTACCTCGACCTGCCGGTGAAGGACGGCAAGGTGCAGCCCGACGTCGCCGCCAAATGGGCCGCGAACGCGCCGCTCGCCTTCGTCGACCAATATATCGGCAATCTGAAGCGCTACGCCGCGATCTCGATCGACGTCGGCGACCAGGACGGCCTCCGGTTCGACGCGCAGAAGCTCCACGAGGTGCTCGACCGCTATGGCATCGCCAACGCCTTCGAACTCTATTCGGGAACGCACACCAGCGAAGTCGCCGTCCGCGTCCAGGAGCACGTCCTGCCCTTCTTCAGCCGGACCCTGAGGTTCGATGCCAAGCCTTAAGCGCAAGCTCGCCGCGAGCGCCTTCATCGCCGCCCTGCTGCTCGGCAGCGCCGCGCCGGCCGCGGCCCAGGCCGATCCGCTCGCCCCCACTGGCCGGTGGAGCGCCTACACCCGCGGCGCGGCAGAGCGGCCGCCGATGGGCTGGAACAGCTGGAATGCGTTCGGCAGCAACATCGACGAAGCCAAGCTGATGGGCTCGGCGCGCGTGATCGTCGACAGCGGACTCGCCGCGAAAGGCTATCGCTACGTCGACCTCGACGACGGCTGGTGGCTCAAGCGCGACCTCGCCACCGGCCGGATCGTGATCCGCACCGCCACCTTCCCCTCCGCGGCGATGCCCGACGGCAGCACCAGCTTCCGCCCGCTCACCGACCGGCTGCACGCGATGGGGCTGAAAGCGGGCATTTATTCGGATATCGGCCGCAACAGCTGCGCGCAGATGTACAGCACCGACGGGCTGAACCAGCCCGAGGGCACGCTCGAGGAGCGCGAGGTCGGCCTCTACGGCCATATCGACCAGGACATCGGCCTCTATTTCGCCGACTGGGGGTTCGACCTGATCAAGGTCGATGCCTGCGGCATCCGCGGGCTCACACCGCAAAGCCCCTGGGTGAGCGCGGGGAAGATGCGCGCGCTCGGGCCGTTCATCGACAGCGAGTCGCTCGGCCGCACCGATCTGGCCACGGTGCGCCGCCTCTACGAGCAGGTCCGCCAGGCGCTCGAGAAGCACAATCCCGACGGCGATTTCGTCTATTCGCTCTGCCTCTGGGGCGCGGCGAACGTACGCGCCTGGGCGAAGGACATCGGCAACCTGTCGCGCACCAGCGACGACATCGCGCCGAGCTGGGGCCGGATGGTCCACAGCTTCGACAGCGCCGTGCGCCGGCCGCTCTACGCGCATCCGGGCTCGTGGAACGACCCCGACATGCTCTACATCGGCGCGGGCGATTTCGACGCCGACCATCTGGTCGCCGCACGATCGCATTTCGCGCTCTGGGCGATGCTCAGCGCGCCGCTGATGATCGGCTACGACCTGCGCCAGGCGCCGCAATCGTTGCTCGACGTGTTCGGCAACGCCGCGATCATCGCGGTCGACCAGGATCCCGCGGGCAACCAGGCGGTGCTCGCCTATGATTCCGACGATGTGCAATTCCTCGTCAAGACGCTCGCCAGCGGCGACAAGGCCGTGGCGATCTTCAACCGCAGCTCGGCGCCGATCGAGGCGAGCCTCACCGCCGAGCAGCTGAAGCTGCTGCCCGGGGAGGACGTGACGCTCACCGACCTCTGGGACGGCAAGCAGTTGCGCTTCCGCGGCGAACAGTCGTTCAAGCTCGCGCCGCGCGAGACGTTGATCTTCACGGCGCATGGGACTCGGCGGCTCGCGAACGGCATCTTCCTCTCGGAACAGCCGGGCAGCGTGAACCCGGCGGTCGACGGCGTGGTGGTGCCGCAGACCGAGCCCTTCGTCTATCGCCCCGTCTTCTGGGCCGGCACGCACGGCACGGGCGAGCATCCGCGCTACGGCGGCTGGGGCGGCGCGCAGGCCGACCAGACGCCCTATGGCGAGCGGATCGCGATCGGCGGTCGGCGGTTCGACACCGGCATCGGCATCCTCGCCAACTCGCGCCTCGAGGTGCGCAACGCCGGCTATGCCCGGTTCAGCGCCGAAGTCGGCGTCGACGACACCGCGCGCGACCGGACGCTGCCGGTGACCTTCCTCGTCTATGGCGACGGCAGGCTGCTGGCGCAGTCGAAACCGATGCGGTTCGGCGAGGCACCGGCGTCGCTGTCGGCCGACGTGCGCGGCGTGAAGCTGGTCGAGCTCGTCGCGCGGACCGCGGCGCCGGCTCGCTTCCCCGATCCGGTGGCCTGGGGCGATGCGGCGCTCACGCGATAGGCGGCCGGGCGATCACATCGAGTGGCGCGTGTCGTCGTGCGCGAGATCGATCAGCGAGCGCATGGCCGTGCTGGCAGCCTCGGCGTCGCCCGCGGCGATCGCGTCGAACACGCGGACATGGTCGGGGACCGGATCGCGCGGCAAGGCGCGAAGCCGCTGCTTGTAGCGCGTCGTCCAGCTCACGGCGGCGCCGATGCTTGCGCTGAGCGCGATCAACGCCTCGTTGCGCGTCGAGCGCAGCAGCGCATCGTGGAAGTCGCGGTCGGCGGCGCGGCCCTCCTCGGTGGCGAGCGTGTGGCGGCGCATGCGCGCCAGCGCGTCGCGCATCGCCTTGATATCGGCCTTGTCGCGGCGCTCGGCCGCAAGCCGGGCGGCGGCGGGCTCGACGATCGCGCGAAGCTCGAAGATGTCGCGCACGAGGTCGGCGTCGGGCTCGCCCGAGAAGGCCCAGGCGAGCACGGCCGGATCGAGCAGGTTCCAGCGGCTGCGCGGCAGCACGCGCGTCCCCGCCTTGGGCCGGCTCTCGACCAGTCCCTTGGCGGTGAGCACCTGGACTGCCTCGCGATAGGCGCTCCGCGAGACGTCGAGCGCTTCGGAATTGGCGACTTCGCCGGTCAGCCGCTCGCCCGGCGCGATCCGGCCCGAGACGATCGCGGTGCCGAGATAATGCACCACTGCGCCGCGCAGCCGCCGCCCCGATGCCCTGGGCGTCTTCAGCGCCTCGGGCCTGTCGTCGGCCGCGACCGCCGGAACTTGCTTTTTCGACGGAACGACCACGGCCTTTCTCCTCTACGCGAACTTCATAGGCGTAGTGTGTTATCGCAACAAGTCACCGATCCCGGCTTCAACGGCAAATATGTCCGAGTAATTTGATTCGGGGCTTGGCCGCAACCTCCTTCTGCCGTCGAGACGAACGCAAACGGGTTCGGCCGCCGCCACGGCCGAACCCGTTAAAGGATGTCGCGCGAGGATGCGAGCGCGGCGGACGCGCGTCGATTATTCCTCGATCTGAACCACGGCGACGGCCTTGGCCGGCAGGTCGAGTGCAAGCGCGCCGCCGCTCGCCTTGCCGGCGAAGGGTTTGGGCGCCACCGCATCCGGTGCGTCGAAGCTGTTGACGCTGTCGACCTTGGGCGCGGTCAGCAGCAGGCCCTTGGCGCCGCGGACCTTGAGCGCGCCAAAGCCCGCCTTCACCTGCACCGGCCGCCGCGGATCGAGGTTGGTCACCGCGAGCCACAACTTGCCGCTGGTGTCGCGCGCCGCGATCGCATCGACGCGCGGCAGGGTGATGTCGCCCTGGACGTAGGTCCCTGCGTCGAAGCTCACCGGCACGAAGGTCGCGTCCTGGAAGGGCAAGTAGAGCCTGTAGACGTGGTAGGTGGGGGTGAGCACCATCTTCGGGCCGTCGGTCAGGATCATCGCCTGGAGGACGTTGATCATCTGCGCGATGTTGGTCATCCGGACGCGATCGGCGTGGCGCGCGAAGATGTTGAGGTTGAGCGCCGCCAGGATCGCGTCGCGCATCGAATTCTGCTGCTGGAGGAAGCCCTCGCGCGAGCCGGGCGTCTTGGCGAGCCACGCGCCCCATTCGTCGACGACCAGCGCGACCTTCTTGTCGGGATCATATTTGTCCATGATCGCCGAATGCTGCGCGATCGTCGCATCCATCGCGAGCGTCGCCTTCAGCAGCTTGGCATAGCCCGTCTCGTCGAAGCCCGTGCTCGGATAGGAAGGTGGCCAGCCGCCGGTGGTATAGGCATGGAGCGAGAGGCCCTCGATGTTCCAGGCCCAGTCATGCTCCTTCCACGCCTTCATTACCGTGTCGGTGTAGGCGCCGTCGACGTCGTTCGGGCCGACCGCGATCCGCTGCATCGATTCCGCGCCGGTCTGCGCGGGGTTGTAGTTGCGCACGAAGCGCGAGAAGGGCTTCATCACGTCGACATAATGCTGCGGCGTCATCGATCCGCCGCAACCCCAGCTTTCGTTGCCGAGGCCGAGGTACTTGACCTTGTAGGGCGCCGGATGGCCGTTGGCGGCACGCGCCTTGCCTGCGGTGGTGGCGGGGTCGGCGGTCATATAAGCGAGCCAGTCGGCCGCCTCCTCGACCGTCCCCGAGCCGAGGTTGACCGAGACATAGGCCTCGGCGCCGATCTGGTCGGCGAAGTCCATGAACTCGTCGGTGCCGAAGGCGTTGTCCTCGACCGCGCCGCCCCAGTTGGAGTTGATCGTGACGGTGCGCTTGTCGGGCGCGCCCACGCCGCCGCGCCAGTGATATTCGTCGGCGAAGCAGCCGCCCGGCCAGCGGACGTTGGGTACCCTGATCGCCTTCAGTGCCGCGACGACGTCGCTGCGGATCCCGCGGACGTTGGGAATGGGCGAATCCTTGCCAACCCAGACCCCACCGTAGATGCCGGTGCCGAGGTGCTCGGCGAACTGGCCGAAGATGTTGCGATCGATCTTCGCGCCGGGCTTTCCGGCGTCGACGGTGAGCGTGACGGGCGCGTCCTGCGCCTGCACCCCAACCGGTACGGCGGATGCGAGCAGCGCGGCTGCGATGAAGGTACGAATCAACGGCATTCCAGCCTCTCCCCGGTATTATTTTGTCGGGATAATAGCTGGACGGACATCCGGTCAAGGCAGTGGAACCCAGCATGGCCTCCATGCGGGAATGGCAAGAATCGGTCGCAAACCGGCCCAAATAGCTGCGTGCTCCCAGGGGGGCAGTCATAGCGCCGGCCTTTTCTACTCTTACTAAAATATGATATGCGACATAGCATGGAGCAGCCGGGGTCCTCTTCCGCGGAAATCCCTCTCAAACGGTCCGACCGGGCGACCATGCGCGATGTCGCGCTCGTCGCGGGCGTGTCGATGATGACGGTCTCTCGCGTGTTGAACCGCGGCATGGTCTCGCCCGAGACCCGCGCTCGAGTGGAGGCCGTGATCCGGCGGCTCGACTATCGACCCAACGACAAGGCACAATCGATGGCCCGGGCGCCGCGGCTCCGGCCGGCACCGGCGCACGACGATCACGAACAAACCGACGAATAACGACAAGGGGGAGGTCGATGAGGATCGCATGGCTCGCGCTGGGCATGCTTGCAGCAATCATGAATGGTCCGGCCACGAGCGAGGCGCGAGGGACCGGGCCGGACAGCTCGATCGAGGAAGGCACCGGGCAATTCCCCGCGGTCTTCGAGGAAGATCCGACCCTGCCGGCTCATGTCGTCTATCGTCCGCGCGACCTGCACGCGCTCGGAAGCGAGAAGCTGCCCGTCTATGTCTGGGGCAATGGCGGGTGCAGCGCCGACGGGACAAGCTCGCGCAACCATCTGCTCGAGATCGCCTCGCACGGCTATCTTGTCATCGCCGCGGGAAGCATCCCTGCCGACAAGCCGGCACCCGCCGCGCCGCCGCAACAGCCGCGCCAATTGTCCGCCGCGACGCCCACCTCTGCCCTTTTGGAAGCGGTCGACTGGGCGATCCGAGAAAACCAGCGCCCGGGAAGCCACTATGCCGGCAGAATCGCGGTCGACCGTATCGCGGTGTCGGGCTGGAGCTGCGGGGGCCTCCAGGCGCTCAACGTCGCGGGCGACCCGCGCGTCAAGACTGCGGTCATCATGAACAGCGGCTTCTTTCCCGCCAATTCGAGCCCGATCGCCGGCGTCGAGAGCGACAAGGCGACGCTCGCCAAGCTGCACACCCCCGTTCTCTACATCCTCGGCGGCGCCACCGACATCGCCTACCAGAACGGCATGGACGACTATCGCCGCATCGCCGGCGTACCCGCGGCAGTCATCAACATCGCCGTGGGCCACGGCGGCACCTATTCGGAGCCGCATGGCGGGCTGGCCGCGCAGATCGTGGTGAACTGGCTCGACTGGCAGCTCAAGGGCGTTGGCGCGGCCGGGCTTCGCTTCGCGGGCCCCGGATGCGGCTATTGCGGCGACCCGCGCGTCACGATCGAACGGAAGGGGCTCGACAAGCCATGAAGGCGATCCTCTGCCCCCAGCCCTTCCAGCTCGAGCTCGTCGATCGGCCCGAGCGGATCGCGGCGCTGGCGACGGATTCCGCCAGGGTGCTCAAGGCGATCCTTCGCTTCTGAGGCCGGCGTTGCGCCTGCGGTGCTTCTGCGATAGCGCCGGTGCCGATGGCAAAGCCCCGCACCATATCCCTGGGCCGTCTGGGGGACGCCCTCGGGTTCCGGCTGCGGCGCGTCCAGAACAAGCTCTCGCGCGATTTCGAGCGGCGCTCCGCCGGCTGGGATTTGCGCCAGGGCATGTTCAGCGCGCTGGAGATCATCCGCGCCAATCCCGGCATCTCGCAGACCGACGTCGCGCGCGAGATCGGCATGGACAAGTCGCTGGCGGTGACGCTGATCACCGATCTGGAACGGCGCGAATGGGCCGTGCGCGAGCGCTCGAGCACCGATCGACGCCAGTACCGGCTGACGGTGACGGCGAAGGGCGAGTCGGTGCTCGAGGCGCTCGTGTCCAATCTGCTGCACGTCGAGGAACTGGGCCTCGCCGCGCTGGGCGAGAGGGAGCGCGAGGTGCTGATGCAGGCGCTCGACAAGGTCTATCGCGCCTATGTGAGGCCGCGCGCCTAGCTCAGCCGTGGATGCGCTTCAGGAACGAGAGCAGCGCCGCGAGTTCCGCCTCGGTGAAGCGTGACTTGAGCCAATCCTCGTGCCGGCCGATCGCGAGCTTCGCACGGGCAAGCGCGGCTGAGCCCTGATCGGTCGCGAACCAGGCGACGCGGCGGCGATCCGTCGCGCTCGGCCGCCGCTCGATCAGTCCCTTCGCTTCGATCGCATGGACGATCGCCATCGTGGTCGCCCGGTCCATCTGCAGCCGCACGGCGAGGTCGGTCTGGGCGATGCCCGGATTGTCCGCCGTGAGCCAGAGCACCGAGACCTGCTTCTGGGTGAGCCCCAGCTCGGCGAAATGCTCCGAAAAGTGACGGAGCACCGCACCGTGCGCGAGGCGCAGGTGGAAGCCCACCACTTCGTCGATCCCGCCCAGTTCTCCGCGCATCGGCTCTCCTTACGGGCACGCCCAACCCCTGCCCACGCTCTGGCAGGCCGGTTGACGGCGAGCAAATTTCGTAAGTAACACATACAAAATTCCGGATGGGAGAGAAGGCCATGTCGAAAGCACCGTTTCGCGCCGATCACGTCGGCAGCTTCCTTCGGCCCAAGGCGCTGCTCGACGCGAGGGCGCGCTTCAAGGAAGGGACGATCGACGCGGCCGCGCTCCGCGAGGCGGAGGACGAGGCGATCCGCGGCGTCGTCCGGATGCAGGAGGAGCTGGGGCTCCAGGGCATCACCGACGGCGAGTTCCGGCGCAGCTATTTCCACACCGATTTCCTGCTCCAGCTCGACGGCGTCGAGGAGGCGGGCGGCACCCAGGTCAAGTTCCACCAGCACGGCGGCAAGGAACTCGAATACGCGCCTCCGGTGATGAAGGTCACCGGAAAGGTGCGCCACGCGCGCTCGATCCAGCGCCGCGACTATGAATTCCTCGCGTCCTGCACCACGCGCCTCGCCAAGGTCACCATCCCCTCGCCGACGATGCTCCATTTCCGCGGCGGCCGCGACGCGATCGACGAGGCGGCCTACCCCGAGCTCGAGCAATTCTACGACGACGTCGCGGCCGCCTATCGCGCCGAGATCGCCGATCTCGCCGAGGCCGGGTGCCGCTATCTGCAGCTCGACGACACCAACCTCGCCTATCTCTGCGACGAGACGCAGCGCGCCAACGCGCGCGCCCGCGGCATGGACCCCGACGCGCTGCCCAGGCTCTATGCCCGGATCATCAACGATTCGATCCGCGATCGGCCGGCGGACATGGTGGCGTGCGTCCATCTGTGCCGCGGCAACTTCCGCTCGTCCTGGGCAGCGGAGGGCGGCTATGAGCCCGTCGCCGAAGTGCTGTTCAACGAGCTCGCGGTGGACGGCTATTTCCTCGAATATGACGATCCGCGCTCGGGCGACTTCGCGCCGCTGCGCCATGTGCCCGAAGGCAAGCGCGTGGTGCTGGGCCTCGTCACCACCAAGCTGGGCCAGCTCGAGACGGCCGAGCATATCAAGGAGCGGATCGACGAGGCCGCGCGGCACCTGTCGCTCGACCAGATGGCGCTGAGCCCGCAGTGCGGCTTCTCCTCCACCGTCCACGGCAACGACGTGAGCTTTGCGCAGCAGGAGGCCAAGCTGCGGCTCGTCGTCGAGGTGGCGCGCGACGTCTGGGGCGAGCTCTGATCCGGCACATGGACTGAACGACGCGGCGGACGAGTCCGCCGCACCGACCGAGGGAAGCGGGCGTCGCCGATGGGCGGCGCCCGCTTCCTTGTCTCCGCGCGGCTCGCTTCGAAAAAATAGTCCGACATAACTGTTGAGTTCCTCCACTAAATGTGATTTGTTATGTGAGACAGCAGTTACAGCCCCCCGAAGAGGGGCGTGGGCGGAGGGAGAGGATGGGCGCGACTCGCAGATCGGCGGGCTCGAGTGTCGCATTTGCGGCAGCGCTGCTCGCATGCGCGGCGTCGGCGTGCATGCCGGCCATGGCCCGGGACACGCCGGAGGTGGCGCGCACCTCGCTCTATGTGCCGGTGCGCGACGGCACGCGGCTCGCGGTCAACATCTACCGGCCGGTGGTCGACGGGAAGCCCGACATCGCGAAGCTGCCGGTCGTCTTCGCCTTCACGCCTTATCGCGCGCGCTATTTCGACAAGGACCACCGGATCGTCGAGCTTGTCGACTCGCCGATCTTCGGGCTGCGCAATCTCGTGAAGGCCGGCTATGTCGTCGCCACTGCCGACATCCGCGGCAAGGGCGCTTCGTTCGGCGCGCGGCGCGGCTTCCTCGACCAGACCGAGGCACGCGACGGCTACGACCTGATCCAATGGCTCGCCGCCCAGCCCTGGTCGAACGGCAAGGCGGGGATTGTCGGCTGTTCCTATCTCGGCGGCACATCGATGCTCGTCGCCTCGGCGCGGCCCCCTGCCCTGGTCGCTGCCTTCGCCGCGGCGACCGACATCGACAAGTACAGCTTCGTGCGCAACGGCGGGATCACCGCCCAGTTCAACACCCGGCCCGACGAGCCGCTCTCGGTCGATCTCGCGAGCGTGCCGGTCGACGCCGACACCGATGGGTCGATGCTCAAGGCCGCGGTTGCCGAGCATGCCGGCAACACCCCGATGGCGAAGCTCTGGGAAACGATGCCCTTCCGCGACAGCGTCTCGCCGCTCACCGGCAATCGCTTCTGGGAGGAAGTCGGCCCCTATACCCGGCTCGACCGGATGCGCGCGCCGGGGCTCGCCTGGCTGTTCTGGAGCAATTGGGAGGATGAACCGACCGAGCAGATGATCCTGAACGCGGTCAACATCCCGTCGACGATGATCATCGGCCCGGGCAGCCATTGCGAAGGCCCCAAGGCGTTCGACATCGCCGATATCGAGCGGCGCTTCCTCGACTTCCATCTGAAGGGGATCGACAACGGCTTCGGCCGGCAGCCGCGCTTCTGGTGGTATGACGAGAAGGCCGACGGCAGCGGTGCGATGCGCGCGTCGGAGACTGCGCCGGGCACGGGCATCGCCCGCACGCCGCTCTACCTGTCGGCAGCGGCCAACGACGCGCCGGCCCCGGTCGACAACGGCAGCGTCGCCGAGGCGCGGCCCCGCGTCACCACGGCCAGGTTCACCGTGGACTATGATCTCGGCACCGGCGACTATTTCGCCTTCTGGCCCGCGCCGCTCGACGGCAAGGGGCTGACCTATACCAGCCGCCCGCTCGCCGCCGACGCGACGATACAGGGCTATCCGATCGCGCGCGTGACGGCGGCGATCGACCGGGCCGACGCCAACCTCTTCGTCTATCTCGAGGACGTCGATCCGGCGGGCAAGGCGCGGATGATCTCGTTCGGCCGCCTCGCCGCGTCGCACCGCAAGGTCTCCAGGCCGCCCTACGATCGGCTCGACCTCCCCTACCACTCGGGGCTGGCCGCCGACGTCGCGCCGATGGTGCCGGGCGAGCCGGCGCTGCTCGAAGTCTCGATGGGACCGCGCGCCTACACCTTCGCCGCGGGACATCGCCTCCGCGTGACGCTCACCGGCGCCGATCCGCGCCAGCGCAACCTCGCGGCGATCCGCCAGGAGCCGCCGCCGGTCTTCACCATCACGAGCGGCGGCGCCGCCGCTTCGCATGTCGACATTCCGTTCATCGAAAAGCCGGCGTTCCGCTGATCGAGCGAGCGCCGAACAAGGGGAGGTCTAACGATGAAGCTCAAAAGGACTCGCATCGGCGTCCGTTCCGGCGTCGCCATCTTCGCGCTTGCCTGGGCTGCCGCCGCACACGCGCAGGAGGCGCCAGCCCCCGCCGAGGAAACCTCGGCCGAACAGCGCGAGGAAGCCGGGATCATCGTCACCGGCAGCCGCCTGCGCGGCGTGGCGCCCGTCGGCTCGACCGTCACGGCGCTCGGCCGCGACGAGATCGTCGATTCGGGCGCCGTCACCACCGATCGCGTGGTCAAGCAGATCCCGCAGGTCTTCGACCTGGGCGTGAGCGAGAACAGCCGCGGCCAGTCGGGCGGTGCCGGAAACATCACCTATGGCAACAGCGTGAACCTGCGAGGGATCGGGCCCTATGCCACGCTGATCCTCGTCGACGGCCACCGCGCGGTGAACAACAGCCGCGCGTTCGATCCTTCGGTGATCCCAACGCTGGGGCTCGAGCGCGTCGAAGTCGTCGCCGACGGCGCGTCCGCCATCTACGGCTCGGACGCGGTCGCGGGCGTGGTCAACCTCATTCCGCGCCGCACGCTGAACGGGGTCGAAGCCGTCGCGCGCTACGGCTGGGCCGACGATTATTACGAATATCAGGTCGGCGCCGCGGTCGGGCACGTGTGGGACACGGGGCAGATCATGTTCGCGTTCGAACACGTCAAGAAATCGTCGCTCAACGGCGACGACCGCGCCTTCTTCACGTCGGACCAGCGCGCCTTCGGCGGCAAGGACTATCGCGTCACGCGCTGCAACCCGGGCACGATCACTGCGGGCGGCACGAATTATGCCATCCCCTCCGGCGGGGTGACCCAGGCGACCGCGGGATCGCTCGTCGCGGGGACGACCAATCTCTGCAACGACCTGATCGGCCAGGACCTGATCCCCGAGCAGCAGTATGACTCGTTCAACGGCACCTTCACCCAGGAGCTCACGCCCTGGCTGACGGTCTTCGCCGACGGCTTCTTCTCGCACCGCGAGTTCCTGCGCCAGCCCGCGCAGCAGAGCGCGACGCTCACCGTGCCGCAGACCAACGCCTTCTTCGTCCGCCCCGCCGGCTTCACGGGCACAAGCTACACGATCGCCTATAATTTCTACAAGGACCTGCCCTTCAACACCAATCCCGGCATGGCCGAGAATTGGGAGATCACCCCCGGCGTCCGCGTCAAGCTGCCCGGCGACTTCCAGTTCGAAGGCATCTTCACCTACGGCAAGGGCGACGACGAGGCCGACCAATGGCGCGGCATCAACAACACCGCGCTCAACGCCGCGCTGGCGAGCAGCAACCCGGCGACCGCCTTCGATCCCTACGGCCTCGGCCGCACCTCGGCGGCGACGCTGGCGGCGATCAGCAACTTCATCTCGCGCTCCCCCACGCTCAACACCTTCCGCGGCTATGAGGCGCGGCTCAACGGCACGCTGATCGAGCTGCCGGGCGGCGGCGTGAAGGTCGCGGCGGGCTATGAGGGCCAGGAGATCGCCACCCACCTGGGCAGCGCGCGCGGCCCGGTGGGGACTCCGGTGGTGATGCGCAACTTCACGCGACGGGTGGACTCGGCCTATGCCGAGCTGCTCGTGCCCGTGTTCGGCCCGGGCAATGCGATGCCCGGCTTCGAGCGGCTCGAGATCGACGCGGCGGTGCGCTACGACAAGTACAGCGACGTCGGCTCGACGACCAATCCCAAGTTCGGGGTGAACTGGTCGCCGCTCGGCGGGCTCACCTTCCGCGGCAGCTACGGCACGTCGTTCCGCGCGCCGCTGATCTCGCAGATCTACGGCAATTCGAACAATCTCTTCGTCCAGACCTACCAGAACCCCGCGGGCTCGCCGATCGTCGGCGTCGCGCTGTCGGGCCCCAACCTCGGCCTCAAGCCCGAGGAAGCCACCACCTGGTCGGTCGGCGGCGACTGGGAAGTGACCGATACGCTGAAATTCGGCGCCACCTATTTCAACGTCGAGTACGTCAACCAGGTCGACGCCTATCTGTCCGACCTCGCGATCCTCTCGCGCGAGGCGCAGTTCGCCGGCACCGGCATCATCCTGCGCGACACTGCGGCGCGCGACCGCGTGCTGGCGCTGCTCGCCTCGGGCATCACGCTGGCCAGCGGCTCCTTCCCCGGCGGCAGCGCCAACAACGTCACGCTGTTCGTCGACGGCCGCAACAACAACCTCGGCCGCTCGAACACCGAAGGCATCGATTTCACCGCGAACTTCCGCTTCGACGCCGGCAGCGCGGGCCTGTTCCGCCTCGACGCCTCGGGCACCTACCTGCTCAAGTACAAGGCGGCGATCACCGCGAGCGGCACGCCGATCGACCGGCGCAACACGATCTTCTTCCCGCTGAAGTTCAAGGCACGCGCGATGCTGACCTGGGACCTCGACCCGGTCCGCGCGCAGGTCACGGTCACGCACGTCGGCGGCTATCTGAACAACGCCGTGACCCCCAGCCAGAACGTCGATAGCTACACGCCGGTCGACCTGAGCATCGCGTGGAACGTCGGCGGCGAGAACGGCCACGGCCTGCTGCGCGGCCTCACGCTTTCGGCCGAGGTCCGCAACCTGTTCGACGTCGCGCCACCCTATGTGAACCTGGCCCCATCCGGAAACGGCAGCGGCGGCTATGACGCGACGGCGGCAAACCCGATCGGGCGGCTGTTCGCCGTGTCGCTGCGCGCCAAATATTGAGCTGATTTCAAAAGGGGGCGAGGGCGCGGCTTCGAAACGGAGCCGCGCCCTCGATCGTTTGGCCGTTCCCCTATGGACAGTCGTTCAGCTGCAACCCGCCGGACGATCGAGATGAAAGCGGACCCGTACGCTCGTCTCGCCGCCGTCCCGGCTCAGCACGATCGACAGATATCGGGGCTGGCTGATGAAGACGAGCGTCCGATAATTTTTGGACCCGGCCCCGGTGTCCGCCACGAGCGGCGTGTGCGCCGCCGAGGCTTCGGCGGCATAGAAGCCCGCGACCCGATCCAGGGAATCCGCTGTCTTCAGCCGGTAGCTGGTCATGCACTTCTGACGATCCGCGGCGCCCAGCATCGCCGCGCCCGGATAGGGAGCGCCCAGAGGCATCGTAACCGAAAGCGCAAAGCCTGCCAGGAACATGGTTCTTCTCCCAAATTGTCCGCAACTCCGTCGTTTAATCGGTCCGGAGCGTCCCGGTGATCCTCAACTCGGACAATCCTGCGACCGCACCGGCAGGCACCCGCAGCCGAATGCGGACCTTGCGGCCGACGCCGGCGTCGGTCGCGAGCGAACGGGTTCGCGCGGAGTCCTGCCCCTGGACCTGCTCCACCCGCTTCCGCCAGACGCCCTGCCCATCCTGCACCTCCGCGACGAAGCCGTAAGGCGCGACCTGCGGGAAGCCGAGCTGCAGGCGGTGGATCTCGACCACGCGCTCCAGGTCCACGGTGACGCTCATCGCCGCGTCGCCGGCCGCAGGTGCCCAGTAACTGTCGGCATTGCCGTCGTTCACCAGCCGCGAACTGTGATCGGGCGCGCTTGAGCTTGCGAAGCTGGGGTTGTTGAGCCCGAACGCCTCGTCGCCGGGCCGATCCTGCACGGCGTCCTGGAACGGCGCATAGGGGCGATCGGCGACGAGGGGCGTCCTGCCCGGCCGGAAGGGAGGACCTTGCAGCGTTCGCACTTCGATGACGGCGTCCTTCAGGCCGGGCGAGGTCGCCCGAAGCCGCGTCGTCCCCGACTGCCAGCTGCGCATCGCGATCGCCGCCTCGCCGTCGCGGATCTCGATGTCGCTGTCGGGCGCGAAGTCGATCGACCGGCCGGTCGGCAGCTCGCCCGGGCCGGACTCGATCACGAGACGCACGGGCGGGCTGTTGCTCAACCGTTTGCCGGCCGCGTCGACCACGCTGACGATCAGCTGCACGTCGTCGGTGCCGTCGGCACGCGCGATCGTCGGCGAACTCGCCGTGAGCCGCAACGCCGCCGGCGTGCCCGCGACCGGCCAGGCCGGCGGGGCGACGTGCGCATAGGCGTTGCGGTACCAATAATATTGCCGCTTCGGCAGGCGGAAATAGTCGATCATGCCCATGCCGCCGAACCGTTTGCCGGCGATCGAGCCATGGTCGAACCCCGCCCAGATCACTTCGCCCGATCGCCACGGTAGCCGCCACGAGCCTTCCCTGCCCTTGTCGGCGCCCGGCGTGTTGGGCAGGTCGTCCCAGCCGGGCGCATAGTCGCCGGGGCGATCGCTGATCGTGCTGCCATATTCGGCGACGAAATTGGGGATGCCCGGGTTGGGGAAGAGGCTGGCGCCGTCGCCGTTATAGCCGACGATGTCGCCCAGCTTGTCGATCTCGCCGCGCTGGGCGCCGTCGACCGAAGCCGGGCGCGTCGGATCGAGCTGGCGTGAGAGCGCGGCCTCCTCGCGCAGCAGCCGGCGCACCTCGGGCATCGTCTCCTTCGGCGAGAAGAACACCTCATTGTCCAGGCCCCAGGCGATCACCGAGGGATGGTTGCGATTGATGCGGATGAGCTCGGCGAGCTGCTGCTTCACATTGGCGTCGAAGGCCGCGCGATCGGCCGGGTCGGTCGGATAGGCAGAGGCGCCCCATGGGTTCTTGAAGCCCGCCGTGCCCCAGAACGGCACCTCGGGCAGGAAGAGCATCCCCAGCCGATCGGTCGCCTCGGCGAAGTGCGGGTCGTGCGGATAGTGCGAGCCGCGGATGAGGTCGAAGCCCGCATCCTTGATCAGGCGCACGTCGCGCTCGATCGCGCCGTTGGTGACGGCGTCGCCCCAGCCGGCCTGGTCCTGGTGGACATTGGCGCCGCGGAAATAGCGGTGCCGGCCGTTGAGGGAGAAGCCCCGGTCCGCGGTCCATTCGATCCAGCGGAAGCCGAACCCGGTCTCGAAGCGATCGCGCGGGCGGCCGCCGACCAGCAGCGTCGTCACGGCGCGATAGAGCGTCGGCGTCTCGGGGCTCCACAGGCGCGGGCGCACGATCGGCGCGGAGGTCTGCCGGGCGATGACGGTCTCACCGGCTGCCACGGCGATCTGCCGGTCCGGCAGCGCGGCGACCGCCTTGCCGGCCACGTCAACGATCACCGTCCGCACCGTGACCGCTGCTGCGGCGGCGCCGTCATTGCGCACCTCGGTTTCGACCATGGCCTTGCCCGATGCCGCCGACAGGTCGGGCGTCGTCACGCGCGTGCCTGTCCAGGGCACATGGACCGCGTCGGTGGCGACCAGCCAGACGTCGCGATAGAGGCCGCCGCTGAACACGTGCTCGCCTGCGCGCGGCGCGATCGTCGGCTGCCATTCGTTGTTGACCTTGACCGCCACCACGTTGCGGCCGGACCGCACGGCGCGTGTAGCCGCCGCGATGACGCGCGAGTTCGATGCCGTTCACGAAGACCCTCGCGTCCTGGAACGCGCCCTCGAATTCGAGCGATAGCCATCGGCCGGGGGACAGCGCCGGCAGGGTGAATGTCTTTCGATACCAGCCGTCCCCCGTGTAGAAGGCCGACGACCGGAAATAGGGCAGACTGAAGCTGTGCGGCAGGCCGACGCGCGCCCAGCCACGATCGTCGAAGGCCGACGCTTCGGCCCCTTCGCTCTTGCCGAGCTTGAAGCGCCAGTCTGCGTTGAAGTTCGTTCTGCTGCGGCCCGCGGCGACGACGCCGGTGTCCAGTCCGGTACGGCTTTGAGCGATGAGCGGGTCGGCGAGAACCGCGAGCGCGACGGCGAAGATCCCGGCGCACACGATGCGTCTTATGTCCAAGGCTCTCTCCGTCCGAATCGCCGTTGTGCAGGTTCGGCCGTCATCCTGATCAAGGACGCAGCGACGGCAAGTGCTTTGCCTTCGAGACGACAGCCGCCCCGTGCGTGACAGCATAGCCTGAGCGCATCGTCTCGATAGGGCCTTGCGATTTCAGTCGCGGCGCTCGCCGGCGCACAGCCTCCGCATCGGCCATCCGGCCAGGAGGAGAATTTTCATGATCAAGCGCCTTGCCCTGATCGCGCCGCTGGCCCTGCTGGCGAGCGCCCCCATCGTCGCCCAGCCCGCGCCCGTGGCCGCGGAAATCGCGCTCGCAGACGCGCCCGCCAAGGGCGTGATCCGCATCCGCAGCCACAAGGGCTTCGATGCCACGATCGAGGGCATCAAGGCCGATGTCGCGGCCAAGGGCGTCAAGTTCTTCGGCACGATCGACCAGGCCGCGCTCGGCGCCGGCGTCGATCTCAGGATCCGCCGGTCGACCCTCGTGCTGTTCGGCAATCCGCCGCTGGGCGTGCAGTTCCTCCAGTCGAATCCCTATGCCGGGCTCGACTGGCCGGTGCGGATGCTGGTGATCGAGGATGCCGACGGCAGCGTCTGGATCGCCTGGAGCGACTTCGCCTTCATCGCCGACCGCTATGCGATCACGGACCGTGCCGCCCAGTTGAAGATGGCGAGCGAAGTCGCCGCGTCGATCGCCGACGCCGCCGCGCGCTGAGCCATGGCAGTCGTCATCGCCAGCGCGGGCTTCGCGCTCGCGCTGCTGTGCGCGGTCACGATGGGCTATGGCGTCCAGCGCGGCGCGACCTGCGCGGTCTCGGCGGTCGACGAGATCGTCAACCGCCGCCGCGCCGCCAAGCTCGCGGCGATCGCCGAGGCCGCATTGTGGGTGGCAGGGCTGCTCCTGCTGCTGCGTGCGCTCGGCGTCACCATGGCCGCGCCCAAGGGCTATGCGCTGGGCGCGTGGACGATCCTGGGCGGGATGCTGCTCGGGTTCGGCGCCTGGGTGAACCGCGCCTGTGTGTTCGGCACGGTCGCGCGCGTCGGCTCGGGCGAGTGGGTGTATCTGCTCACGCCGCTTGGCTTCATCGCCGGCTGTTTCGCGATGGCACCGGTCGTGCACTGGATCGCCCCCGCGCGCGCGCCGGTCGCGCCGCCGCTCCTCGCGGCGCCCGAGCTCCTGCTGCTCCCCTTCGCCGCGCTGATGCTGTGGCGACTGTGGGAGGCGGGACATGCGATGCGGCGGCGCGACTTCGCCCGCCACATCTGGTCGCCGCACCGCGCGACGGTCGTGATCGGCATCGCCTTCGTCGCGATGCTGCTGACCGTAGGCGCCTGGGCCTATACCGACGCGCTGGCCGAGCTCGTGCTGGGCGGCATGGGCGCGACCGCGGTCCGGCTGATCCTGCTGGCCGGGCTGTTCGGCGGATCGATCCTCGCCGGCCAGACGAACGGCGCCGGCATGACCCGGCCGACGATGCGCGGCGCGATACGCTGCTTCGCCGGCGGGATGCTGCTCGGTGCGGGCGGCGTGCTGGTGCCGGGGAGCAACGACGGGCTGCTGCTGCTCGGCATGCCGCTGCTCCAGCCCTATGCCTGGGCCGCCTTCGCCGCGATGACCGCGACGATCGGCGCAGCGCTGCTCGTCTCGCGGCGGCTGGCGTGATCGGCGCGGCGCTCGGCGTGGCGAAGCTTGGCGCCCGGATTCCGGGCTCGCTTGGCAGCCCACCCGATTCCGTCGCCGCCAGCCGGATCCAGCGCCTCGCCCTCGCCGACCTGGCTCGGGGCTTCGGCATTGCGATCGAGCACCACGGACAGCCCGCCGGCCCCGGCACACTGTTCGTCGCCAACCACGTGAGCTGGGCGGACGTCGCCGTGCTCGGCAGCGTGATCGATACCTGTTTCGTGTCGCGCGCCGATGTGGCCGGCTGGCCGCTCGTCGGCCCGCTCGCCCGGCGCGCCGGCACGATCTTCGTCGCGCGCGAACGCCGTGCGTCCACGGCCGACCAGGCCGATGCGATCCGCGCGCGCCTGCGCTCGGGGCGATCGGTCCTGCTATTCGCCGAGGGGACGACCTCGGACGGCGCCGATGTCCTGCCCTTCCGCTCGAGCCTGCTTGCCGCGGCCGATGCCGCGGAGGCCGTGCAGCCCGTGATGCTACGCTATCTCGCCCCCGACGGCAGCGCCCTGCCGCCTCGACGCGCCCGCGAGGTCGCCTGGATCGGCGACGACCGGCTGCTGCCGAACCTGCGGGCGCTGCTCCGCTCGCCGGTGCTGGCGCGCGTCGAGCTGCTCGCACCGATCGCCTCGCCAGACCGCAAAGCGCTTGCCGTCCAGGCCCGCGCCGCGATCCGCGCCGCTCACGCCGCGGCGCCGAACCGCTCGCGATATCGCGCCGAGATCGCGTCGACCGGCACGACCAGGAACACATCGACGGTGTTGAACTGGTGATCGATCACCGCCCCGTCCCCCACCATCGCGCCGACGCGCAGATAGCCCTTGATGAGCGGCGGCAGCAGCCGCATCGCGCGGCGCGGATCGTAGGTCCCCACCGGCAGCCGGTTCATCTCGACATGCCGGCCGGCGAGCGCGCGCGGGCGCATGGCTGCCGGCGCGAGGTGATGGTGGTGGAGATAGGAGAGCGCTTCGGCATGCGCCGACGGATCGGTGCCGGGCAGGCTCGCGCAGCCGAACATCCGGCTGATCCCCTCGCGCTCCAGATAGTCGGCGATCCCGCGCCAGAGCAGCTGGATCGTCCCCGCATCGCGATAGGCCGGCGCGACGCAGCTGCGGCCGAGCTCGAGCAGCTCGCCTTCGCCGCCGAGCAAGGGATCGAGCGCATATTCGCCGGCGCTGTAGAAGCCGCCATGCGCCTCGGCGACGCGCTGGCGGAGCAGGCGATAGGTGCCCACGACCTGCGCGCTGCCGGTCGCGAGATCCTCGACGAGGAGATGGTCGCAGACGGCGTCATACTCGTCGACGTCGAGCCCGCCGCGCTGGGTGGGGCCTGCCCGTGCGCCCATGTCGCGGTAGAAGACCTGCCAGCGCAGCCGCTGCGCCGCGATCACGTCGGCGCGGGTTTCGGCGAGGCGAACGCGGAGCGCGCGCGCGGGTCCGTTCGAGGCGATCGAGATCATCGGGTCACTCCATCGGCACTTGGCGCGAACCTGCGCCCGTGCGAAGATATCTGACGGCGAAAGGGAGCTTGGGGGCCCCATTCATGGAAATGCAGCAGGTCCGCTATTTCGTGGCGCTCGCGAAGACGCTGAACTTCACGCGCGCCGCCGAGCAGTGCAACGTCAGCCAGCCGGCCCTGACCCGCGCCATCCAGCAGCTCGAGCATGAGCTGGGGGGCCCGCTGTTCAACCGCGAGCGCAACAACACCCATCTCTCCGAGCTCGGCCGGATGATGCTCCCCTATCTCGAGAGCGTCGAAGCCTCGACCCGCGCCGCGAAGGAGGCGGCCAAATCGGCCAAGAAGCTCGAGCAGGTCACGCTGACGCTGGGCGCCATGTGCACGATCGGCCCGCAGCTCGTCTCGGACCTGATCGTCCGCTTCCAGGCGAGCAATCCCGGCGTCGAGGTGCGGATCATCGATTCCGCGCCCGACCTCATGGTCGAGCGGCTGGAGAAGGGCGAGCTCGAGATCGGCATCATCGGTATCCCCGAGGAGCTGCCGCCGACGCTCCACCAGCTGCCCGTCTTCCAGGAGCGGTTCGTGGTCGTGCTGCCGCAGAACCATCACCTCGTCGCGCGCAATCCCGTGCGCGTCGCCGACCTGCACGACGAGCCCTATGTCGCGCGGTCGAACTGCGAGGTGTTCGATGTCGTCCATGCCGACTTCACCCGTCGCGGCATCCAGACGCGGAAGGTCTTCTCCAGCCCGCGCGACGACTGGGTGCAGGGGATGATCCAGGCCGGGCTCGGCTTCGGCTTCTTCCCCGAATATTGCGTGACCAACCCGGAGGTCGTCGTGCGCCCGCTGGTCGATCCCGGCTATGCGCGGACGATCTATCTCGCGACCGTGCGCGGCCGGCCGCATTCGCCGGCGGTCGGCGCCTTCGTGCGCGAGGCTCGGCGGCATCAATGGCCGTCTCCCAATCCGGAGCTCTGGGCCGGGCTGGAGCAGCCCGCCGAGCTCGAGAGCATGTCGTGACACGCTGAGATCGCGTTGATCGCGGCGGGGAAGCCGGCGAATATCGCGACCTGCATCAGCGCTTCGACCAGCGCCTCGCGGCTCCAGCCGATGCGGAGCGCGGCGGCGACATGGACGCGCAGCTGGGGGATCGCATCGCCACGGGCGGCGAGCGCGGAAACCGCGGCGAGTTCGCGGCTGGCGAGATCGAGCCGCGGCCGGGCGAACACTTCGCCATAGGGGAAGGCGATTGCCATCCGCGCGAAATCGGGCGCGACTTCGGCGACGCGGTTCGCCGTGGTCTCGGCCGTCGCGAGGCCGAGCTGGGCGAGCACATCGACACCGCGGCGGTATTCGTCGCTCATGAGCCGGCACCTCTGGGGGTGGCGCGGCACCGTTCCGCATCCTCGAAGAACGGCGCCGCGCCGGGGACGCATCGGCGGTCAGGGAAGAGGCCCGCCGACGCTTGGGGGTTCGCTTTGCGCTCAGTCGCGCTTCTTGACGTCGGCCGAGAGCAGCACCGCGGGCTCGGTGCCTTCGTTGCGCCACCAGTGGCTGATCCCGTCGGCCTCGCGCGCGACGTCGCCGGCGGGATGGACGATGCCGGTGGAGCAAGTGCTGCGATATTCGGTGACCTGGCCCGAGACGGTGATGATCAGCGCCGGGCGGCCCTTGTGGCTGTGCAACGGCACGATCCCGCCGGGCTGAACCACCAGCCGGCGCAGGCGCAGGTCGCGGTCGGCGATGCCGAGCTCCTTGGTCAGGTCGATCGAGCCGATCACGTCGTCGGTGACGTTGAGCGGCGCGGTCGGCGCACCCGCCAGCGGGTTCGCCGCCATCTGGCCGGCGGGGCATTCGCCGGCGAAGGCGGGCGCTGCGAAGGCGAAGGGAGCGGCTGCGGCAATCATCGCCACGGCCAGACGGGTCTTGGTCATCATTGCCATGTCCTTTGTCTGAAACGGAGTTCGTCACGGGACACGGGCCCTGATCCGGACCTGGCGTTCGGGGGGTCTGGCGGTCCGTTCAGCCGGCCCGGGTCCCGTGACGCCGATCCAATTACGCCCCGCCCGCCGGCCGCTCCATTCGAGAGAGCGCATGGATTCGATGCGCGATGCGCATTTCCGCCGAACCCCCGATCGCCGGCATCCTTGAGGGGCAATTTCGAGAATCCCCCAAGGAGCAGGACATGGAAACCGAAGTCATGGAGCGCGTCGAGACCGCGAAGCCGCTCGCCGGCAAAGCGGCGATCGTCACCGGATCGACCAGCGGCATCGGCCTGGGCATCGCTCGCGCGCTCGCCGCCGCGGGCGCCGACGTAGTCATCAACGGCCTCGGCGCGCCGCGCGACATCGAGGTCACGTGCAGCGAGCTGGAATGCAGCTGCGGCACCCGAGTCGCCTATAATGGCGCGAACCTGATGGACCCGGCCGGCGCCGTCCGCCTCGTCGAGGAGACCGAGGCGCTCTACGGCAAGGTCGACATCCTGGTGAACAACGCGGGCATCCAGCACGTCAGCCCGATCGAGGACTTCCCCGCCGAGAAATGGGACGCGATCCTCGCGCTCAACCTGTCGGCCGCCTTCCACACCAGCCGCACTGCCTTCGCCGCGATGAAGGCACGCCGCTGGGGGCGGATCATCAACGTCGCCTCTGCGCATGCGCTCGTCGCCTCGCCCTACAAGAGCGCCTACACCGCCGCCAAGCACGGCGTGCTGGGGCTCACCAAGGTGCTCGCGCTCGAAGGCGCGCGCTTCGGCGTGACCGCCAATGCGATCTGCCCGGGCTATGTCTGGACCCCGCTGGTCGAGAACCAGATCGACGACACCGCCCGGGCCCGCGGCCTCACGCGCGAGCAGGTCATCAACGACGTCCTCCTCGCCGCGCAGCCGAGCAAGCGCTTCGCCGAAGTCGAGGAGCTCGGCGCGCTCGCGGCATTCCTCTGCACCGAATGGGGCCGCTCGATCACGGGCGCGGCGCTGCCGGTCGACGGCGGGTGGACCGCGCAATGAGCCGCCCGCGCTTCCACGGGCTCAGGCCCGAGCTCGCCGCCTGTTTCGCCATTCCGCGGCCGGCCCCCTCGCCGCGGCACGCTCGCAGGACTCCGCCCACGGGCGGAGTCCTGATCGAGCTCGAGCAATATCGGAGGGACGGATGCGGCCACGCGTCGTGATCGTGGGCGCCGGCTTCGGCGGTCTCGCCGCTGCGCGCGCGCTCGCCCGCGCCGATGTCGACGTCACCGTCGTCGACCAGCGCAACCACCACCTCTTCCAGCCCCTGCTCTACCAGGTGGCGACCGCCGGCCTGTCGCCCGCCGACATCGCCGCGCCGATCCGCGCGATCCTGCGCCGCCAGGCGAACGCGCGCGTCATGCTCGGCCGCGTCGGGGGCGTCGATGCCGATGCGCGCATGGTCCGGCTCGAGGACGGGCGCAGCCTCGGCTATGACTGGCTCGTGCTCGCGACCGGCGCGCGGCACAGCTATTTCGGCCGGGACGGCTGGGCCGAGCATGCGCCCGGCATCAAGACGCTCGACGACGCGACCGCCGTGCGCCGCAAGGTGCTGCTCGCCTTCGAGCGTGCCGAGACCGAGGCCGATCCCGAGCGCCGCCGCGCGCTGCTCACCTTCGTGGTGATCGGCGGCGGGCCCACCGGCGTCGAGATGGCCGGCGCGATCGCCGAGCTGGCGCGGCTCGGCGTCTCCGAGGATTTCCGCAGCATCACGCCGCATTGCGCGCGCGTGATGCTCGTCGAAGCGGGCGAGCGGCTGCTGCCGAGCTTTCCCCCTGCCCTGTCCGCCAAGGCGCGCGCCGCGATCGAACAGCTCGGCGTCGAAGTCCGCACCGGCGCACCGGTCAGCGCGATCGATGCGGAAGGCGTGACGATCGGCAACGAGCGGGTCGCGGCGCACACGGTGATCTGGGCCGCAGGCGTCCGCGCCTCGCCCGCCGCGGCCTGGCTGGGCGCGGCGAGCGATCGGGCCGGCCGCGCGATCGTGGGCCCCAATCTCCAGCTGCTCGGGCACGCCCAGATCTTCGCCATCGGCGACACCGCCGCCTGCACTGACGCGCGCGGCCGCATGCTCCCCGGCATCGCGCCCGTCGCCAAGCAGCAGGGCCGCTACGTCGGTCGCGTGATCCTGGGCCGGACGCGCCAACCCTTCCGCTACCGCGACTGGGGCAATCTCGCGACGATCGGCCGCCACCGCGCGGTGATCGACTTCGGCCGGGTGCGGCTCTCGGGCACGCCCGCGTGGCTGCTCTGGTGCACCGCGCACATCTTCTTCCTCGCCGGCTTCCGCAACCGGCTCGCGGTCGGGGCGACCTGGCTCTGGAACTATCTCACCTTCGAACGCGGCGCCCGGCTCATCACCGGCGATGCCCCGCATCCTTGAGGACAGCAACGATGACCAAGAAGCTCATGACCGAACTCACCGGCCTCGGCCAGCAAGTGCTCGTCCTCCAGGGCGGCGGCGCGCTCGGCGCCTATCAGGTCGGCGTCTATCAGGCGCTGCACGAGGCCGGGATCGAGCCCGACTGGGTGATCGGCACCTCGATCGGCGCGATCAACGCCGCGATCATCGCGGGCAACGCCAAGGCCGACCGGATGGACCGGCTCCGCGAGTTCTGGAAGCGCGTCGAGCACGGCCATTGGTTCGACGAGATGCTGCCCACCGCGCTCTCGACGATGATGCGCAACTGGAGCTCGGTCACCGGGGGACTGCCCGCCTTCTTCAATCCCAACCCGATGGCGTTCCTCAGTCCGCACGCGACGCTGGGCGCAGAAGGTGCCGGCTATTATTCGGTCGATCCGCTGCGCGAGACGCTGGGCGAGCTGGTCGACTTCGGCCTGGTCAACGCCTGCGAGGTGCGGCTGACCGTGGGCGCCTCATGCGTGCGCACCAGCGAGATGCATTATTTCGACTCGCGCGACATGCCGCTCGACCTGCGCCACGTCCTCGCTTCGGGCGCGCTGCCCCCCGCCTTCCCGGCGGTGCGCATCGACGACGAGCTCTACTGGGACGGCGGCATCCTCTCCAACACGCCGGTCGAAGTGGTGTTCGACGATAATCCGCGGCGCAACTCGGTGGTCTATGCGGTGCACATCTGGAACCCGCACGGGCCCGAGCCCCAGACGATCTGGGAAGTGATGAACCGCCAGAAGGACGTGCAATATTCGTCGCGCGCGAGCACGCACATCAAGCGCCAGCGCCAGCTCCACAAGCTGCGGCACATCATCACCGAACTCGCCGCGCTCGTCCCCGACGCGCAGCGGACCAACGCGGACGTCGCGGCGATGGCGGCCTATGGCTGCCCGACGCGGATGCACGTGATCCGCCTGCTCGCGCCGGCGCTCGACTATGAGGATCATTCGAAGGACATCGACTTCTCGCCCTCGGGCATCCGCGCGCGCTGGGATGCGGGCTATCGCGACACGATGCGCACGCTCGACCAGGGGCCGTGGCGCGCCGAGGTCGATCCGCTCGAGGGCTTCGTGCTGCACGAGGCGATGGGCGGGCGCATGGTCGAGACGCCGGCGAGCGCGGCGGTATGAAACGCGTCCTGATCCCGGTCGCCTTCCTGGCGATGTGCTCCGCCTCGCTGCTCGATTCGGTGCCGCGCCTCCCGCCGGTCAGCCCAGCGTCTCGCGCAGCCTAGCGAATTGGGCGCGGTGGAGCGCTTCGGTGAAGCCGTTGCTCGTCACCGGATGCGAGCCGAGCTTCACCACGACGAGCTCGGCCGCCGGATCGATCCACAGCCGCTGGCCGAACACGCCGTTCGCCGCGATCAATCCGCTGTCATGGTCGATCCACCAGAGGCTGCGGTACGATCCGCCCGGCCGCACCTCGCCATAGGCGGCGTCGAACAGCGCCCGGTCGCCGCCCTCGGCGAGCCCGGCGAGCAGGCGGCGCTCCTCAATCAGCCACAGCCCCACGCGCGCGAGGTCGCGGGCGGTCGCGTTGAGCCCGGTCCCGGCCATCTCGAGACCCGAAGTGTCGACGAGCATATGGGCCTCGTCGCCGCAGCCTGACGGCTGCCAGACTTCGCGCGCCACAAGTGCCGCCAGCCGCTCGCCGGTGGCGCGGCGGAGCAGGTGCGCGAGCACGTCTGCGGCGGCGGTGCGGTAGCGGAACTGCGCGCCGGGCGCGGCCGAGCGCCGCGTCAGCATGGGCAGCGCGCCGAGCACGCCCTCGGTGCTGTCGCCCCAATAGGCCGCCGAGTAGCGGTGCACTTCGGCGTCGGGATTGGCATAATCCTCGTCGAACGCGGCGCCGTCGGTCATGTCGAGAACCTGACGGACGGTCGCATCGGCGAAGCCGCTTGCTGCAAGCTCGGGCAACAGCGCCTCGACCTTGGCCTCGGCGTCGAGTCGTCCCGCGTCGATCAGCCGCTCGGCGACGATCCCGGCGATCGACTTGGTGATCGAGAAGGCCATGTGCGGCGTCGCCGGAGTCATGCCGTTGAAGTAACGTTCGTAGACGATCGCGCCGCGGTGGAGCACGAGCGCCGCGTCGGTGTAGGTCTCGGCGAGGAACGCGTTCCAGCCGAGATCCACCGGGCGCTCGGGCAAGGCTCGCGGCGAACCGCCCGGCAGCGCCACCGACGGCACCAGCTCGCGCGCATGCTGGAAGGCCCAGCGCGTATAGGGCCAGGTCCGCCAGTTCGCGCGCGTCACGCGGCGCTCGGCCGGCACGTCGGGCCCGGGCCCGATGCCGGCCTCGCGCCAGTCGAGGGGTGGAGGAAGCGTCACGCGGTCAGCGGATAGCGTTTCGTCGCTCGTCTTTCACGTCTCCATCGCGCGATCAGCATGCGCCAGCCTTCGGGCCGGTGGCCGAGCCGCCGATTGGCCGCGCCGATCGCGAACAGCAGCGCCATTTGCCGCGCGAGCGTCTTCCAGGCGCCGAACAGCGTCATCCGGCTGTCCCAGATGTGCGT
The DNA here is from genome assembly GCF_017745215.1 of Sphingomonas sp. Classification (GTDB taxonomy): domain Bacteria; phylum Pseudomonadota; class Alphaproteobacteria; order Sphingomonadales; family Sphingomonadaceae; genus Sphingomonas. The sequence goes on along the minus strand of NZ_JAGHZV010000001.1, from coordinate 444,252 downwards.
CGCCTCGGCACCTGCCCCGTTGAACTCGACGATGGTGAAGCCCTGGCCCCCGCGGAACGCCGCGAAGTCCGCGAAGCGCACGTCGAACCGGCCGAAGTGGAAGCCCGGGATCGAGTCGGCGATCGCGTCGAACCGGGTTACCAGCGCCTCGGTCACGAAGCCGCGCCCGTCGCGGAAGATCGCGCCCTTCGAATGATTGCCGGCGAAGACGAGGGGTACCCGCTCGCCAGACGCCGGCACCTCGCCCAGCCGCCCGGCAAAGCGCGGCAGATAGAGGCGCGCCACCTGGCCTGCGCGCGGATCGCGGCGGATCAACGTCTCGATCGTCGCCCGGCCGTCGCCGATGATCTCGGGGAAATATTTGAGCGTGAGCGAGAGGATGCCCCCCTGCCGCCGCCCAGGTTCGCGGACGTAGAAAACACCAGCCTCACCCGCGCCCACGGCGAGCCGCTGCAGGATCAGCGTCTCGCCGCGCGGAAAGCCGTGCAGATAGGCGAGCAGTTCGGCGCGGTCGCGCACCGGCCGCACGCCGGCACCCCGGCATCCGAGGTCGGGCTTGGCCACCACCGGATAGCCGATCCCCGCCGCTGCCATCGCCGCTTCGGCCACGGCGACCTGCACCCCGGCATTGCCGCACCGAAGCAGCGTGGCATAGGGCGCAAGGACGTCGCGCTCGGGTCCGGAGAGCGCGGCAAAGGCCTCGCTCTTGGATTCGCCCACCAGCCCGCCCGCCGGCAGCGCCGGATTGGCGAGCAGCGGCAGACGCAGCCCGCGGTGACGGATCGCCAACCCGATCACCAGACCCCAGATCGGCAAGTAGAAGATCCAGCCGGGCCAGAACTCGAACCGCGACAGCGGCGGCGCGGGCTCCAGCGGCGGCATCGCTCGATCAGGCACAGGCGCGAACCTCGCCGCGAGAGCGCACCAGGCTGTCCACGAGCAGCTCGTCGAACCACTGCCGCTGCACCTGGCTGCCGCCGATCTCGCCGCGCCCGCGGCGTTGCTGACCGAGCGAGACCGCCGCGGCGTGCCATTGGCCTCGCGCATGCGCCACCAGGCCCTGGGCGAGGTCCGCGAGCGGCGACACGGTCCCGGTGCAGGCGCGCAACGCCTCCGCCACCTTCGCATCCTCGCCGGCACGCGCCAGTGCGTAGAGGTAATGGAGCTCCGCGAAGCCGCTGACGCCCTCGCCGGCATGCGCCCCGACATAGCCGGCGATGTCGGCCCAGCGTTCGCCGCCGTCGACGCCGCGCATCTCCAGCCGCGCGAGCAGCGACACGGCGTTGATCTGGTCCTGGCAATGCGCCTTGCGCACGCCCCACACCTGCTCGTCGAAGAGCCGCAGCGCGTCGTCGCGGTCGCCCAGCCAGAGAGCGAACAGCGCTGCGTGCCACCAATTGTGCGTGAGCATGAACGACGAGCAGCGCGTCCAGCTCGCCGCATGCGCGCGCAGGAAGGCACGGCCCTCGATCCATTCCTCGCGCGCGCAGAGGATGTGCGCCATCGCATGCTGCGCCCAGGGATCGGTGTTCGGGTTGCGATCGATCGCCCGGCGCGCCTGCGCCTCGGCGCGATCGGTCTCGCCCGCCTGGTCGAGCGCGAAGGCGAGCAGCCCCGCGCCATAGCCCATGGGATCGGCGGCGGCGGCGAGCGAGGCGGTGCGCACCATCGCCCGGACCTCGCCCGTGGCCAGTTGCAGGATCTGTGCGAACTTCGCGCTCACCAGATCGTGCGGCCATTGCGCCACCGTGTCGGCGAACAGTGCTGCTGCCCGGCGTTCGTCGCCTTCGGCCCATGCCGCGACCGCCGCGACGATCTGCCGTTCGCGCGGCGACGCCTCGAGCGCCTGTGCCGCGGCCACATGCGGCGCCGCCTGCACCTGTCCCGCCCGCGTCGACAGGCAGAGGAACAGCGCCGCGGCATGGGCATGGGCAAGCGCGCATTCGGGGTCGGCGAGCACGGCCTCGAAGATCACCGAGGCGTGGCAGCCATGGCTCAGCAGCTCGCCGCCGAAACGGTGGATCGCTTCGACCGCCGCGGCCGAGCGCGTGGCGACGGCAAGCTCAGGCGCGCGCATGGCGAAGCCCCGACACGCCGTCGATCGCGAGCAGCAGCGCGGCGGACAGCCAGACGCCGCACGCCAGCGCGAACAGCTCGCCGCCGTCGCGCGTCCCGTCGGCGTTGAGCACCGAGACGCCGAGCGGCGTGAACAGGTGGAAGAAGATCGCGCCCGAGATCACGCCGAGCGAAAGCAGCGCGCCCCAGCGGCGCAGCGCCCGAAACGCCGGGAACAGCGCGAGCAGCAGTATCGCCGAAGCGACCAGCTCGGCCGTCCCGACGACATATTGCGACGCGACTCCGTGCGCCGAGAAGGCGCCACCGAGCCCGAAGCCGGCCGCCCACTGGTCTAGCGTGCCGAAGATATATTGCGTCTCGGGCGAGTTGGTGAATTTGAAGAACAGCGACTGGATGAAGACGAAGGCGATATAGAGCGTCAGCACCGTCGGCGCGTGGCGGCGGATCATGGCAGTCTCTCCTGGATCATGTGGCCCGACGGGCGGGGTCGGGTGAAGCCCGCCGGACCTGCGCACTCTCTGCGAAATCGCGCGAAGCGGCGGAAATGCCGCTCGGTTCTAATTTCGATGCGCGAAGGGCATTTCAGTCGGCGGCGCGCCGGAGCCACCTCGATCGGACCCAAAATCAAGGAGTTCGATCCATGCGTTTTCTCAGCAATTCGTTCGCGATTGCCGTCGTATTGGCCACGGGTGCCGGCGTTGCCGGTGCAAGTGCGGCGATCGCCCAGCAGGCCCCGGTCTATACCGGATGGCTGAGCAAGGTGGCGGTCGGCGGCTATGATCCCGTCGCCTATTTCCGCCAGGGCAAGCCGGTGAAGGGCAACGCGCGCTTCGCGTTCAGCTGGCAGGGCGCCGAATACCGCTTCGCCAGCGCCGCCAACCGCGACGACTTCCGCGCCGATCCAGGCCATTATGCCCCGCGCTACGGCGGCTATTGCGCCTGGGCCGTCGCGCACGGCTACACCGCACCGGGCGACCCCAAGGCCTGGACGATCGTCAAGGACCGGCTCTACCTCAACTATGACGCCGACGTCCGTCGCCAATGGTCGAAGGACATCCCGCGCTACATCGCCGACGCCAACCGCAACTGGCCCGGCGTGCTCGGCAAATGACCACGGCCGGGATGCTCGCCGGGTTCGTCGCGGGCCTGGCGCTGCAGCCGGCTATGGTGCTGGCGGCGATCTTCCTCGCGACCTTCGTGCTCGAGGACGCGGCGATCGTCGCCACCGGGCTGCTCGCCAGCCGGATGCTCGTCGATCCGTGGGCGGCGGGCATCGCGCTCACGCTCGGCGTGATCGCCGGCGACCTGGCACTCCACTGCCTCGGTCGCTGGGCGGCGAGCCTACCCTGGGTGCGCCGCCAGTGCCGACGGCGGCGCACCGCCCGGGCATTGGACCTGCTCGAGCGCGGCTGGTGGCAGGGCCTGCTCGTCGCCCGCTTCGTGCCGATGCTGCGGTTGCCCGTTTATCTCGCCAGCGGCCTGCTGCGCCTGCGGACGCCCGCTGCCGCGACGGTGATCGCCATCGCCGGGCTCGCCTGGGCGCCGTTGCTGTTCCTGGCGAGCATGGCAGGCGGTACGGTCTTGGCGTAGCCGCACCGGCGCACGCGCCAGTTGGTCGCGGATCTCACGACGGCTTGGCTGCTGAAGCAGGTGAATGCGAACCGAGCCCCGCGAGAAGCCGTGCGCGTCTGGCGCACGGTCCGCATCGAAGAGAAGACGGGCGGGCAATCCCGGCACCAGCGGGACCGCTCCGGCGTGCGGCCCACGATCGCGCGGGAGCTGCCCGAAAGGCCCCGATCATCCTGGCCGTCGTGCTCGCGATCGGGGGATCGTCTTCGTCGGGTCAACCTCGGCGGAACAGGCGCTGACGCGGGCGGGCCGGAGCATCTTCTTTCGCCCCGGCCCTAGCGAGCAAAAGTGCACTCCTCGGCCAGATCGTTGCGGATCGTCGTCGCGGCCACCCCCGCCTCGCCCATCGCGTGGCTGATCTGGTCGAGTCCCTTGACCACGTCGCCGGCCGCATAGAGCCTCGCTATGCTCGTACGCTGGTGCGCGTCGACGACGATGCAGCCGTCCTCGCTCGCTCGGGCGCCCAGTTGCACCGCCAGTTCCGACCGGATGTCCGAGCCGAGCGCCGGATAGACGGTGTCGAACCCGGCGGCCGCGCCAGGTGTCGGAACGACGATCCGGCGCCCGTCGATCCGCAGCGGAACGCATGGACCATCGACCGCCGCGATGCCGAGTTCCGCGAGCTTCGCCCGATCGGGGGAGTCCAGGCGATGCGCTGCGTCGGGGGCGATCAGCGTGACGTCCGCGCTGTACATGCGCAGGAAGATCGCCTCGCGACAGCCGTGGCTTCCAGTGCCGATCACCGCGATCTTCCTGTCGGTGACTTCATAGCCGTCGCAGATGGGGCAATAGCGCAGCAGGCCCGCGGCGAGCGCCGCATCATGGGTTTCGGGATCGATCGGCGGCCGCCGATTGACCACGCCCGTCGCCAGCAGGGCCGCGCGGGCCTCGACCGCGAGTTCGCCGGACCAGGCGCGAAACCTTTCCCCGGCCCGTTCGAGGCGATCGACACGCGCCGGGGTGATGACGGCGCCGAATTGCCGAGCCTGTTCGCGCATTCGCGCGAGGAGGTCCGGGCCCGAGATTCCTTCGGGAAATCCGGCGTGGTTGCGGGTCCTGGGGATCAACGCGGCGCGGCTATCGCCCGCATCGAGAACCCGGACCCTCAAATGGAAGCGCGCCAGGTAGATCGCCGCGGTCAGCCCGGCGGGCCCGGCACCGATCACGAGACAGTCGAGCGGGTTGTCCATCGACCGCCCCAATCCCGCAGCAGCGGGATCGTTCCGCCGGCCCGCCGACACCCTGCCCCATAGCCCGTTCGCGACGCATCCAAACCACGGCGGGCGCGTTGGGACCTGAATGCACTGGGGGGATCGATTGGGCAATTTCGGCAACACGTTGGAGGAAATCTTCCCCGGCAGCAGCCGCATGGCGCTGACCATGCGCGAGCACGACTGGGCATCGACGCCGCTGGGGGATCCGGTCGGCTGGCCCGACGCACTGAAGATCCCGCTCCGGATGCTGCTGACCTCGCGGTTCGAGATGTGGCTCGGCTGGGGATCCGACCTGCAGTTCTTCTACAACGACGCCTATATCCCGACCCTCGGGATCAAGCATCCCTCGATGCTGGGGCGGCCGTTCCGCGAGGTCTGGTCCGAGGTCTATGACGAGGTCGCCGACCAGGTCGCGCGCGTCCGCGCGGGCGAAGCGACCTGGAACAAGGCGCTGCTCCTCCTGCTCGAGCGCCGCGGCTATCCCGAGGAAACCTACCACAGCTTCTCGTACAGCCCGCTCCATCAGTCCGACGGCTCGATCGGCGGCCTGCTCTGCGTGGTTAGCGAGGAGACCGAGCGAGTCATCGGCGAGCGCCATGTCGAGACGCTTCGAGCGCTGGGAAGCGCACTCGTCGGCGCGACCGACGGCGACGGTGTCCGAGCGGCGCTGCAATCGGTATTCTCCGCGAACAGCCGCGACTTTCCCTTCGTGCTCTACATTTCGGCACCGGACGGACCCGTTCCGGCGTGCGCCGGCAGCGAGGACGCCGCTCGGCTGCTCGAGGAGGATTGGTCGGCCATCTCCGTGAGCGACGCGGGTTCGGGCAAGGTCTTTCCGCTTTCCGATGCGATCCGTTGGCCGCGAGGCGCCTGGGACCGCCCGCCGCACGAAGCGATCGAGATCGCCGTTCCCGGCCAGGCGGGCGACCCGGCACCCGGGTCGCTGATCCTCGGCCTCAACCCCTATCGCAGCGACGAGACCGAGGTCCTGCCCCTGGCGCGGCTGATCGCGGGCCAGCTGAGCGGTGCGATCGCGAACATCAGCGCGCTCGACGCCGAGCGCCGCCGCGCGGACCGGATCTGGACGGTATCCCGCGACCTCATGGTCGTCGTCGACGCCGAGGGCATCTTTCGTTCGGTCAGCCCTGCATGGACGCGCATTCTCGGGCACTCGGTCGAGGAGGTCGTCGGCCGGCCGTTCGCCGACTTCATGCATCCCGATGACGTCGCCGCCAGCCGCGGCGCCCTCGCCGACGCCGTGATCAATGCCGAGCTTTCCAACTACGAAAACCGCTTCCTGACGGTGGCGGGGGAGCCGCGCTGCATCGAGTGGCACACCACGATGGAGGGCGGACTCGTCTATGCCTATGGCCGTGACGTCACCGAGCGCAAGGTGGCGGAGGAAGCCCTGCGCACCAGCCAGGGCCAATTCCGCCATCTCGTGCAGGGCGTGATCGACTATGCGATCTACATGGTCGATCCCGAAGGGCGCGTCTCGAGCTGGAACGAAGGCGCGCGGCGCATCAAGGGCTATGAACCCGCCGAGATCATCGGCGAGCATTTCTCGCGTTTCTACACGCCGGAGGATCGCGAGCGGGGCGACCCGATCCGGGCCCTGGAGACCGCGCGCAGCGAAGGCCGCTTCGCCTCCGAGGGCTGGCGGGTACGCAAGGACGGCGAGCGCTTCCGCGCTAGCGTGGTGATCGACGCGGTCCGCGACGATGACGGGACCCTGATCGGCTTCGCCAAGATCACGCGCGACATCACCGAGCGCGAAGCGGCGCAGCGCGAGCTCGAAGCGGCACGCGAAGCGCTGTTCCAGTCGCAGAAGATGGAAGCGATCGGTCAGCTGACCGGCGGCGTGGCGCACGACTTCAACAATCTGCTGATGGCGATCCAGAGCAGCCTCGCGCTGCTGCGCAAGCGGTTGCCCGACGACCCGCTCTCCCATCGCCTGCTCAGCAACGCGACCGAGGGGGCGGAGCGCGGGGCGACGCTGACGCAGCGGATGCTCGCCTTCGCGCGCCGACAGCACCTCGAAGTCGATCGCGTCGAGCTGCCGCGGCTCCTGTCGGGCATGGGCGATCTCGCGCAGCGGTCGATCGGTCCGGAATGGCCGATCTCGACCAACCTGCCGATGGGGCTGCCCGCGATCACCGCCGATGCCAACCAGCTCGAGATGGCGATCCTCAACCTCATCGTGAACGCGCGCGACGCGACTCCGGAAGGCGGCGCGATCGTGATCGCGGCGACGTGCGAGGACCTGCCGCAGGGCAATCCGGCCGGGTTGCCCGCGGGGCGCTATGTCCGGTTGTCGGTCTCCGACGAGGGCACCGGCATGGATGCGGAGACGCTCCGCCGCGCGACCGAGCCCTTCTTCACCACCAAGGGCGTCGGGAAAGGCACCGGCCTTGGGCTCCCGATGGTGCACGGCATGGCGCAGCAGATCGGCGGCGCCTTCACGCTGGAGAGCCGGCTCGGCAACGGCACCTCCGCGATCCTGTGGCTTCCGCTTGCCGCCGGCACGGCCGAGCCGGCTGCGCCGGTCGAGGCGGAAGCGCCCGCCGTCGTCGACCAGCAGCTCAAGATCCTGGCGGTGGATGACGACAGTCTGGTGCTGATGAACACCGCCGCATTGCTCGAGGATCTCGGGCACCTCGTGATCGAGGCGGATTCGGCGGCGGAAGCGCTCGACCGGCTGCGCGAAGACGATTCCATCGATCTGATCCTCACCGATCAGGCGATGCCCAACATGACCGGCCTCGCGCTGCTCGATGCGGCCGATGCAATACGGCCAGGGATTCCGGCGATCGTCGCCAGCGGCTATGGCGAAGGCGTGGGAAGCCCCGATCGGAACCTCGTGCGCCTGAGCAAGCCCTTCAATCAGACGCATCTCGCCAGGGCCCTCGCGGACGCGCTGGAGCGTTCGCACGGCGGCTAGGCGCGGGGCAAAAATGGACGGGCGCGAGGGCGCCCGTCCAGGGTAGGAGTTCAGAAGCCCGCCTTGACGCCGAGCTGGATCACGCGGCCGATCCCATTCGCCATCCAGGGATCGAAGCCATATTCCTCCTGCGCCTTGGGCGGATCGCGGTCGAACAGGTTGGTGACCGTGGCCGTGAAGGCGATCTTGTCGGTCAGGTCGAAGCGATAGGCGAAGTCGAAGGTCACCCAGTCGCTGCCCGTCTCGCCATATTGGATGCCGGGACGCTCATCCGTGACCGCGGAGATATAGTTCATCGTGGCGCGCAGATTGTGCCGGGCGATATTGTAGTTGAGGTCGCCGTTGGCGCGGACCTTCGGCGCGGCGTTGGCGAAGGTCGCGAAGTTCAGCGTCCCGAGTCGATCGTCGCCAGTGGAGACGGTGACGCCGTCGAGCGCGGTCGGCCCTGTCCGCAGCGCGGTCAGGATCGTCGCCGCGCCGTGCAGGCCCAGCTCGCCGCCGCCCAGGGGCAGGGTATAGTCCGCCTGGATGTCGAAGCCGTTGGTCGTCTGCCCGGGGCCGTTGCCGACGACGGTCGACACCGACGAGAAGCTGCCGACCCCGCTCATGCCGACGGTGCAGCCGGCGTTGAAGGTGACGCGGGCGAGCAGCGGCTGCTTGGTGGCGTCGCAGGTGGTGATCGTGCCGCCGGCACCGTTGAAGACCAGGCTCGCGATCTGGTCGGGCGTCGCGATCTGGCCGATCTCGTCGCGGGTGCGGATGTCGAAATAGTCGACGATCAGGCGGAAGCGGTGCCCCTGGCCCAGGCCGCCACTATCCCAGATCGCACCGACATTGGCGGTAGTCGCGGTCTCGGGCCTCAGGCTCGTCGCCGTGAGGAAGGTCGCGCCGAGCCAGTTGCCGCCCGCCACCGTATAGGTCCGCGCGCCCGACGTCACCGAGCCCGGCACGGTCCCCAGCGGCGGCGTCTGATAGTTGGTGCCATAGGACGCGCGCAGCGTCAGCGGGCCGAACACGTTCCACTTGCCCGCCACCTTGTACACCGTCGCCGCGAGCCCGCCCGAGAATTCCTCGCGCCGTGCCGCCGCCTGGATATCGACGCCGTCGAACAGCGGAATCTGCAGTTCGCCGAAGAAGGACTTTTGCTGGCGTTCGGCGGTTGCGGGAATCTGCGGCGTGAACAGCACGAACGGACCCGGCGCATCGGGCGTGCACCCGCGATAATTGGGGTCGCTCGGCGGCAGCGGCGTCTGCTGCTGCGGCGTCGAGCCGGCGCCGTTGGTGCTGGTAGTGCCGGCCGGCCACGGACAGAGCTGGCCGCCGTTGAAGATCGGATCGGGAATACTCTGGCGGCTGTCGAACCAGCGCAGCTGGCCGCCAATGGCCCAGCTGAAGTCGCCGCCGGGAAGCACGAGCCCCGACTTGCCGCTGAACACCAGGTCGAGCGTCAGGTCGCTGCTCACGGTCTCCACCGCGCGGCTGTCGAACATCCAGCGAGTCAGTTCCTTCGAATTCTCGCTGCCCGCCACATAGTTGGGATTTGCGAGACCCAGCACCGGCTGGCCGGCGAAGGACGAGGAGAAGGGATTCCAATAATGGCAGTTGCCCACCCCAGCCAGCGCCGGGTTCTGGGTACCGAAGCGATTGGGATCGAGATCGGGCGCGTTGCAGCTGGGCCCGCCGAAGCCGTTCAGCGCCTGCTGCAACCGATAGCCGATGACGTCGGGGTGCGTGTTGAAGTTGCGGGCATTGTTGTAGGTCGCGGCGAAATCGAAATTCACGTTGCGCGCGAAGCCCGCCCAGTCGCCGAGCTTGCCGTCGATGTTCGCCGACACGCGGAAGATCTCGTTGTCGATGCGGTCCGGAACGCCGAAGCCGCCCTGCTGGCTGAGCGCCGGATTGCCGCCGTGCCCGAGCATGCGGTAGGTGGTGGCCGTGAAGCCCGACGCACCGACCACGCCGTTGCGCGTCGCGAACGCCGCCGCATAGGGATTGGTGATCGGCACGTAGAACTGGTCGACTGCGCCCGTCGACATCGCCGGGCCGCCGATCACCGGCTGGGAAGGCGAAGCGATCACTTCGGGCACCGTGACGCGCGCATAGGATCCGTCGACGTGGAAGCGGATATCGTCGGTGATGTCGCCTGTCAGCTGCGCATAGGCGCGCCAGGTGTCGGTCTTGGAGACCAGATCGTAATAGGAGATGTAGTTGTAGGCGCAGGTATATGCATTGTCCGGGCGGCCCCCGACCGCGCGGCAGCTGGCAGGCGTAAAGTCGGTGACGAAGCCGACGGCGGCGCCGAACTCGTTCGCGACGCTCGGCGTGGCGGGCAGCGGCCCGCGCGCGGTCCAGCCGGTCAGGTTGGTCAGCGTCGACCAGGGTGCGGGATTGTAGCCGGCGACGGTCGGATCGAGCGAATTGCGGACGAAATCGCGATCGATCGCCCGGATGCGCGAGCGGCGCTCATATTCCGCGGAGACCATCAGATTGACGTTCCCCGAGCCGACCCCGGCGAGCACACCGGCATAATAATCGCCATCGGACTTATCGATGAACTTGTAGCGCGCCTCGGCCCGTACCCCGGTGAAGCGGTCGCGCGTGATGAAGTTGACGACGCCGCCGGTCGCGTCGGCGCCGTAGGTGACTGCCGCGCCGTCCTTCAGGATTTCCACGCGGCTCAGTGCGATCGAGGGCACGTTGGCGGTATTGATGTTCATCCGGCGGCCGTTGAGCAGCACGAGCGTCTTGCTCGCGCCCAGCCCGCGGAGATTGTAATTGACCGATCCGGTCAGCGCAGGTCCGCCGAAATAATAGGATTCGCCCGTGGTCGGGCCGGAAATGGTCAGGCTCTTGGCGAAGTCGAGCGCAGTCGGCGACCCGCGGCGCTCCAGTTCCTTGTTGTCGTAGACTTCGACCGGCAGCGCTGCGTCCAGTGGCGTGCCCTTGATCAGCGATCCGGTGACGACGATCCCGGCGTCATCCTGAACCGAGTCCTGATCGTCGGGAATGGCGGTGCCGGCCTTCGGCGCCGGATCGACTTCCTGCGCCGTCGCAGGCCCGCTCCAACTCGACGCCACCAACGCCATCGCGATGGCCGCATAAGACCCGCGGCATAGTTCTGCCTTCATAGCCCCTCTCCTCTGCGTAGTTTTCACTATCTTGCGAGTGAGGATTCCGCGTAATAGCGAAACTGTCAATGCCTGTCATGGTCGAGGATTGGTGACGCACTTGGCCCGAAACGATCTTTGATTTTTCGGGCGTGGGTGGTGGAGAAGTGCGCAAGGAGGCGCCGGCGTGCGCGCCGACCGGTATTCACCGGTGATACGTACGCGCCGACTGCGACAGAACGGCGCCGCTTTCGCGCGGGCGCGCTAAATCGGCGTGGTTCTCACGACTGCTTGCCTGGGGCGCCGGTCGGCGGCGAACCGCGCTCCGCCTCGATTCCGCACGGTTCGACAACCGGGAAATCGAGCGATGGACCGGCTCGCCTCGCTAGTTGAGTTCGAGGAGATAGCGCACGACCGCCTCGCGCTGAGCAGGGTCGGGCACTGCGACGGCCATCCGCGTTCCCGGCACCATCCGGGTGGGGGCCGCGAGGAACCTGTCGAGGCTCGCGGCGTCCCATCGCACCCCCGCCTTTCGCAACGCGGGCGAATAGGCATAGGCGGTCGATCCCGCCGCGCGCCCTCCCACGCCGCGGAGATTGGGGCCGATGCCGCCCTTCGCGCCAGGCTCGATGCTGTGGCACATCCGGCATTTGCCGTCGAAGATCCGGCGCCCGTCCTCGGCGGGAGGTGAGGCGAAGGCGCAGACCGCCGCCGCCAGCGGCACCGCCGCAACGATCGGATGGAAAAGGCGCATCAGCGGCCTTCCGCTTCATAGAGTTCGACGCGCGTGCCGTCCGGATCGGTGACGTAGATGGTGCGGCCGTAGGGGCCGTCGTGGAGATCGTCCTGGATTTCCGTCCCGGCGGCCGCCACGCGCTCGCGGATCGCATGGATGTCGTTCACCTCGAACGCCATGTGATCGATCTGGCGCGCGCCGGGCCGCCGGCCGGCCACCAGCGCGATGCCCTGGCGGAAGGCAGTGAACGGTCGCCCGTCGGCAAGCGGCTTGGCCGGGCGGATCGTGAAGCCCAGCTGGTCGACATAGAAGCGGGTCGACCGCTCCATGTCCTCGACCATCACCAGCATGTGCCCGAAGCCCAGCGTGCGCGGCGCGGTCTGCGCGTCGATCCAGCCGAGGACCTCGTCGGAGGTGGCGGTCTCGCACAGATATTGGCGCCAGACCTCGCGCGCGACACGCTCCCACTCGTCCCTGACGCCCGAGATGCAGTCGTCGACCGCGATCGTGTCGAAGTCGCGCAGATACGCCTCGCGCAGCGTCGTCTCGATGCAGGCATTGGCGGTCGTGCCGGCGATCAGCAGCGTCCGCACGCCGAGCTGCGCGAGCAATATGTCGAGCCGCGTCTGGTGGAACGCGCCGTAGCGATGCTTGCGCACCAGGTACGACGGGTTCCGCTCGGCCAGCGCCTTCAGCTCGGGGATGATCTCCTGGTCCCAGCTGCCGGCCAGCGCCGACACCTGCTTGCGCCGGCTGCTGTGCCCGGCAAGCTTCTTGCGCCCCCGGCTGGCGTCGCGTGGCAGATGTTCCTGCAGCGTCCAGATCACCGGGATGCCGGCGTCGTTGCAGCGCTGCACGAGGCGATCGACGGGCTGGACGATGGACGACAGCCGGTCGGTATCGACCCCGGAGATGCCCAGCGTGCCCTCCGGGCTCAGGAAGGCGTTCTGCATGTCGATGACGATCAGCGCGGTGTCGCGGACGTCGAGCTGGTCGAGCGGCATCAATGGCCCTCCATGTCGATGCCGAGCACGCCGCCGCGGCCCCAGCTGTCCTTGGGCGTGTCGTGGATCACGACGTGGAGGTGGTCGGGCTTGCAATCGGCATGCTCGACCATCGCATCGGTGATCGCGCGCACGAGCCTGCGCTTCTGGTCGACCGTGCGGCCTTCCCACATTTCGACGACGACGAACGGCATGACGTGTCTCCTTCAGGCAGCGGCCCAGCAAGGCGCGGCGAGCGCGAAGCCGGTGACGAAATCATTGGCGGCCCGGTCGCGCCCGCGCACCAGCCACAGGGGGCGGCGGGTGCGGTCGACCAGGGGCTCGGCCTCCATCTGCGCTATATGCGCGGGATGGCCGGGATCGCGCACGAAGCGGCTGGCGGCGGGCAGATAGCGGATCAGCAGCGCCGGGCCTCCGCAGGCGGGAAGCGGCTCGCCGAGCCGAGCGCAGGCGAGGATGCTTCCGTCGAGCCGCACCAGCGCCAGCGCCCCGGCGAGCGGCTCGACCGGCCACAGCGCGGGATCGTCCTCGGGCCCGCCGTCCAGCAGCAACTCGCTGTCCCAAAGGATCAGGTCCGGCCCGATCAGCGCCGCCACCGCGTCGAGGATTGCCGGCGCATGACAGAGGTCGAGCAGCGCCCAGGCGTCCACATAGGCGGCGGCGGGCCCCCAGGGGTGATGCGCCGCGACCAGCCATTCGCGGCGCGGCCGCTTCTCGAGCGCGCGCGCGATCATGCGGGGACCGTCACGCAGCGCCCGCGGCCATAATCCTCGCTCGCCGCGCCGTCCTCATACACCACTTCGCCGCGCGCGACGGTCATCACCGGCCAGCCCTTGAGCGTCCAGCCATCATAGATGCAGGTGCCCTTGCCCCGGTGCTCGACCGTGCGCTCCGCCTCGAGGTCCACCAGCACCAGATCGGCGTCGAAGCCGATGTCGATCGCGCCCTTGCGCGGCCACAGCCCGAAGCGGCGCGCCGGGTTGTAGCTGTTCACCTGCACCAGTCGCGACAGCGGCAGGCCGCGCTGATGGACCCCGAAGTGGAGCATCAGCGACAACTCCCAGGGGAAGCTCACCACGCCCGGCGCCTCGCGCCACAGGTCCTCGCCTTTCTTGGGAAAGAACGGGACATGGTCGGTGCCGAGGCTGTAGACGTTGCCGTTCAGCATCCCGTCCCAGAGCCCCTCCAGCTCGGTGCGGTCGCGCAGCGGCGGCGAGATCTTAGCGCGCATGTCCAGGTCGGCGTCGTAGCAGGTGCGGGTCAGATAATGCTGGCAGGTCTCGACCGTCACGTCGACGCCGCGCGCCCGCGCCTCGGCGGCGAGCACCGGCCCCATGCCGACCGAGGTATGGACCAGATGCAGCGGGCAGCCGGTCCGCTCGGCCAGGAAGAGCATGCGCCGGATCGTCTCGACCTCGCAGAACGCCGGGCGCGACTCGGTGTACGCGCCCAGGTCCTGACGCCCGGTGGCGATCATCTCGTGCTTCAGCCAGGTCGCGATCTGCGTGTTCTCGCAATGGACGCTGAGCACCCCGCCGGGGATGTCCTTCAGGATGCGCATCGCCGCATAGACCCAGCCGTCGGTGGCGGGGACGATGCCGATCGGATTGTCGACCTCATAGCCGAAATAGCATTTGAACGAGCGGACCCCGGTCGCCTCGACGATCGCCGGGATCTCGTGGACATGCTCCTCGCGCTGGATGCCGAAGTGGAAGCCGAAGTCGATCAGCGCGTTCGCCTCGCCCAGCGCGCGCCGCTCCGCGTAGAAGGGCAGGTACGAAGGCTGGAGGTTGCGGATGTAGAGCAGCACGGTGGTGACCCCGCCCGAGGCCGCCGCCGCCGTCTCGGTCCGCATGTCCTCGGGGTAGGGGTAGTTGACGCCGAGGTGGCAGTGCGGGTCGATCACGCCCGGCATCAGCACCAGCCCGCCCGCGTCGATCCTGCGGGTCGCATCGGGCAGCGCATCGTCGGCGCCGCGCTCGACGATCACGCCGTCGCGCACCGCGACGCCGCCGTGGAACTCGCGGTCATGGCTGACGACGCGGGCGTTGTGGATGACCAGGTCAGCCTTCATGGGAGCGTCTCCGAGAGCGTTTCGATGCGGGTCCGGATGCCGCTCCACTGGCTGCGGCCGACGGTGACCGGCGCGCGCCCGCCCAGCCCCCGCGCCCAGACGTAGCGGCGGCCGAGCGCCTTGGCGGCGTCGCCGTCGACTCCGCCGGGCGGGGCCGCGACGTCGACCAGCAGTGCCGCCGGGGGAAGGCGCTCGATCAGCTCGGCGCCGATGATGCGGGTCGGAATGCTGGAGACGACGATGTCGCTTTCCGCGAGCAGCGCCGGCAACGCGTCGAAGTCGTGCGGCTCGGCGCCGGCGGCATAAGCCGCCGCGCGCTGGACCGGATTGCGGGCGACGACATGCACCCGCGCGCCCAGACCCAGCAGCGTGCTGGTGATCAGCGTGCCGATCGTGCCCTGCCCCACCAGCGTTACGGTCGCGCGGTGGATGGTGAAGTCGGTGTTGGCGATGATCGCCGCCAGCAGCCCCTCGACGATCGCGGGGCCGCGCAGCAGCATCAGGTCGCGGTCCCACTCATATTCGTGGATGCCGATCCCCAGCGCCTCGGCGTGCCCGCGCAGCCGATCGTCGGCCCAGCCGAGGATGATGTGCCCCGGCCGCCGCATCGTCGCGAGCGTCTCGCGGTCGAGGATGATGCGGATCGGCGAGCTCGGCGCGAAGATCGCGCCGTCCGGGGCGATGCCCGGGATCGGCATCAGCAGGAAGTCGGCGCCGGCGATCGCCTCGGCCGGCGAAGCGGCGTGCGCGACGCCCGCGATGCCCTCCTCGGGCCAGGGAAAGCCGAACGCGCGCACCGTCGCGCCGGTGTCGGCGGCACAGCGCGCGATCTGCTGCTCGCGGCGGTCGCCGCCGATCATGGCGATGCTGCATCCGTTCCAGTTCATGCGCGTATCCGTTCGATCAGTTGGTCACGGTCCAGCCCGGCGATCCCCATGTCCTCGGCCGAGCGCGCCTCCGACGCGCCCGTCGCGGTGCGGGCGAGCGACACCAGCGCGCCGGCGGTCGGGCAGGCGACTCCCGCGATCTCCGCCAGCGCGAGGAACGGCGCGAGCCCATAGCCGAAGTCCTCGCGATAATAGCGGTGGCCAAAGCCGTCGGGCGCCTTGATCCGCCGATTGGCCTCGCCCGCGGCGATGGCGGCCGCGAGGCCGTCTCCGGCGAAATCCGCCTCGACCGTGCCGATCCGCCGCATCTCCTCGACCAGCGCCGGCAGCTCGTGCCCGAAGGCGCGCGCGACCGCGCGCCGCTCGTCGTCGAGCGACGCCATCACTCGCGCCACGCCCGGCGTCATCGCGTCGACGTAGAAGGTGAAGTCGCCAGCACGCGCCTCGACCCATGCCGCGGCGAGCACCGCGCCCGGCGGATGCAGCACCATGTTGACGTTGGCGAGACCCGTCGCGAGCACGTCGAGCGCCGCTTCGGCGCCGGGAAACAGCCGGCAGGCGAGCGCGAGCGCCGCCGCCCCGCCCGGCAATGCCGCCGCCCGCACCGATTTCGCGCGTCCCGTGATCGAAACGGCATCGGGCGCAGGCTTGCGCGCCACATAGGTGAGCGTCGAGAATTCGGCGAGCGCAACCTGCCCGCCAAACGCCTGAGCAAACGCCAGCCCGCCGCCGGTATGGCCGGGATTGAGCACCACCGGCCGCTCCGCCGGCCACCCCGCCTGCGCCAGCATCGCGCCGATCGTGCCGTGCAGGAAGGTCGGCAGCACGACCACCGCCGCGTCCGCCTCCGCCGCCACCCGGGCGAGATCAGCGGTCACCGCCGGATGCGCGATGCCGCTGCCGAGCACGCCCTCGTGCCGCACGCCCCGCTCGAACCCCGCCAGCGTCTCCGCCGACCGGTTCCAGAGCAGCACGTCGTATCCGGCCTGCGCCAGCTCGACGCAAGCCGCCGCGCCGCCGGCGCCCGCTCCCAGCACCGCGATGCGTTCAGCCGGCAACGAGCACCCCCTGCGCCTCGAACGCGGCGCGGATGTCGCGCACCGCTCGCCGGAACGCGGGCGCCTCGATCATCTCGCTCCAGCGCCGCGGGCGCGGCAGGTCTATGGCGAGGTCGAGCGCGATCCGGCCGGGGCGCGGGCTCATCACCAGCACGCGGTCCGCCAGGAACACCGCCTCGTCGATCCCGTGGGTGATGAACACCACCGTGTTGCGGATGCGCAGCCACAGCGCCTGGAGATCGGTCGTCATCTGCTCGCGGGTGAGCGCATCGAGCGCACCGAACGGCTCGTCCATCAGCAGCAGCCCCGGCTCCTGGATCAGCGCGCGGCAGATCGCCACGCGCTGCCGCATGCCGCCCGACAATTCATCCGGCCGCCGCGCCTCGAACCCGGCGAGGCCTACCTGCGCCAGCAGCGCCCGCGCCGCCGGCTCGTGAGCGCGCGGATCGGTCCGGCGCACCTCGAACGGCAGCAGCACGTTCTGCAGCACCGTCCGCCACGGCAACAGGCAATCGGACTGGAAGATCATCCCCATCTTCGGATGCGGCCCGGCGACCGCGGCTCCGTCGATCTCGACCGTGCCGGTGGACGCCGGCTGCAACCCCGCCAGGATCGACAACAGGCTGCTCTTCCCGCACCCGCTCGGGCCAACGACGGCGACGAAGGCTCCGGGCTCGATCGCCAGGTCGATCCCGTCGAGCGCGGCAATCGCGCCTCCCGTGGCCCAATAGGTCTTGGCGAGCCCGCTGGCGCGGACGCTGGCGGGCGCGGAGCTCATGCCCTGGCCGGCACGCAAAGCCGCTCGACGGCGGCGACCGCATAGTAGAACGCCAGCCCCAGCAGCGAGATCGCCACGATCGCCGCGAAGTTCAGCGTCACGTCGAACTGCGCGTTCGCCTGGAGCTGCAGGAAGCCCAGCCCCTTTTCGGCCGCGACATATTCGCCCAGGATCGCGCCGATCACCGCCAGCGAGATCGCGATGCGCAGCCCGGCGAACAGGTTCGGCAGCGCGGCCGGCAGCCGCACCTTCACCAGCACGTCGCGCTCGCTGCCGCCCAGCGACCGGATCAGGTCGACATAGCCCGGCTCCAGCGCGTGCAGCCCCACCATCGTGGCGACGGTGATCGGGAAGAAGGAGATCACGAACGCCAGCGCGATCTTGGGCGCCCAGCCATAGCCGAGGTAGAGGATCAGCAGCGGCGCCAGCGCAACCTTCGGCACCGTCTGCAGCGCGACGAGCAACGGATAAGCGGCGCGCTCGAACCGCGGCCAATGGAAGGCAGCGAGCGCCAGCGGCACGCCCGTCGCCACCGCCAGCGCATAGCCGGCCAGCACCTCGCCGCCGGTCACCAGCGCGTTCGAGAGCAGCAGCGGAAAGTCGCTCGCCATCCGCGCGGCGATCGCCAGCGGCGTCGGCAGGATGAAATCCGAGATACCGAACGCCGGCACCGCCAGTTGCCACGCCGCGAGCAGCGTCAGCACCAGCAGCGCCGGGGGCAGCCAGCCGAACCCGCGCAGGCCGAGGCTCACGACTGCACCTGCGGCAGCAACGCGTTGGTGTAGAAGGCCTGGATCGGCTTGGCCGGCCGCGAATGATTCTCCCTGCGCACCAGTTCCAGCCCGGCGCGGACCAGCGCCGGATCGATCCAGCCCAGCGCGCGGCCCGGCACTGCCGGGATCGTCGCCATCGTCGCGCGTACCTGCGCATCGACCACCTTGGGCTTCGGCCCGGCCACCCACACGCGCTGGATCGCCCGGCTGGCCGCCAGCGGATCGCGGCGCGTCGCGGCAAAGGCCTGGGCGGTCGCGGCGAGGAAGCGGCGCAGCGCCTGCGGCCGGGCCGCGATGGTGCGCTCGCTCGCCACCACGGCCATGCCGGGAATGTGCAGGCCATAGGCGGCGAGATCGAGCACGGCGAGCGGCCCCGCCTTGTCCTCCAGCACCGGCAGGTCGGTGGTCCGGTAGACGCTGATCAGATCGACGCGCCGCTGCAGGAAATAGGGGATGCGCGCGCGCGAATCCATGATGATGCGGGTGATCCGGCCGCAATCGATCCGGTTGATCCCGCAGAAGGTCGTCAGATAGGCGGTGGTCGGCTCGCCGAGCGAATAGGCGAGCGAGCGCCCCGCCAGCTGCTCGGGGCGCACCACGGGATGGTCGGCGTGCGACACCAGCAGCACCGGCGCCTGCGGCTGGTACAGCGCGACGATCCGGATCGGCGCGCCCATCTGGATCGCCGAGATCGCGAAGATGCCCGGCATCACCACCAGATCGTCGCCGCCGTGGATCAGCCCCGCCACCGCGGCCTGGGGCCCCGCGCCTTCGCCGAAGCGCACATCCAGCCCGGCGCGCGCGAACAGCCCCCGCTCCTGGCCCAGGTAGAAGGCGGCATATTCGCCCTTCAGCCGCCAGCTGAACCGCACGCTCAGCGGCTCGGCCGCCTGCGCCGCGAGCGGCGCCGCCAGCAGCGTGACGAGGAGCAGCGCACTCGCGAGGATGTGACAATGCGGTCGTCGCATGATAGGCTGCGTTCCCGAGAGGCGGGCCCGCGCCGCGCCCAACCGTTTTGGATATGATCACAGCTTGTGATCACGCTATTTAAATGTCAAGAGCAGCACGGGATGAACGAGGCAGCGGCCGTACGGCAAGCGTTACGGACCGACGGCCCATGCAGAGGAACATTCGATGCTGGCGAACGCGATTGCGGAAGAGACGACCGAGGAAGCGCCCAGGAAGCGCGGCCACGTCCAGGACCAGGTGCTGAACCGGCTTCGGCGCGGGCTGATGATCGGCGCGTTCGTGCCGGGCCAGGTGATGAGCCTGCGCAAGCTGGCCGCCGGTTTCGGCACCAGCGCGATGCCGGTGCGCGAGGCGCTGCGCCAGCTGGTCGCCGCGCACGCGCTGGAGGAGATGCCGAACGGATCGGTGCGGGTGCCCCGCCTGTCGCCCGAGCGCATCCAGCAGATCTTCGACGTGCGCGAGGCAGTGGAGAGCATGGCCGCCGGCATCGCCTGCAAGGGCGACGGCGAGGCGCTGGCCGAGCGGCTGCGGCCGATCAACGGCGCGCTCAAGACCGCGATCTACAAGCGCAACATCCTCGGCTGCCTCGAATACAACCAGGCATTCCACTTCACCATCTACGAGGCGGCGGGATCGGAAGTGCTCACGCCGATCATCGAATCGCTGTGGCTGCAGAGCGGCCCGACAATGTATTTCTCGCTGATCTCGCCCGACATGCCGTGGGACGCCACCGCGCACGACGAAGTGATCGACGCGATCCGGGACGGCGACGCGGCCCGCGTCAAGCGGCACATCGCCCGCGACATCCGCGCGACCGGCAAGCATCTGATCCGCGAGCAGGTGTCGGAAACGCTGTCGGGCCCGTTCGCCTCGCCGCTCTAGGGCCCGAGCTTGATCGAGCGGGTTCCGGTCCACGTCCTCACCGGCTTCCTCGGCAGCGGCAAGACGACGTTGCTGCGCCATATCCTGTCCGACCCCGCCTTTGCCGACACGGCGGTGGTGATCAACGAATATGGCGAGGCGGGGCTCGATCATCTGCTGGTCCGCGATGTCGCGGAGGATATCGCGTTGCTGGCCTCGGGCTGCGTGTGCTGCACGGTGCGCGACGATCTGGCGACGGTGCTGGGCGATCTGGACGCGCTGGCGCGGGCGGGCGCCATTCCGCCGCTGCGACGCGTCGTTCTGGAGACGACGGGTCTCGCCGACCCCGCGCCCATCGTCCGCACCCTGATGGCCGAGGCGGGCCTCGCGCGGCGGTTCGAGCCCGGGCTGGTGATCGCGACGGTGGACGCGGTGAACGGCGCCGCCACGCTCGACCGCTTCCCCGAAGCCGCGGCGCAGGTCGCGCTCGCCGATCGGGTGGTCGTCACTAAGACCGATCTCGCGGCGGCCGGCTCGGTCGAGGCGCGCGTGCAGGCGATCAACCCCGGCGCGGTCCCCCTGCGCTCGCGCGAGCAAGCCCTGCCCTCCCCGCACGCGCTGTTCGACGCGCCTGCCGCCGCACCGCTGCGGACCGGCGCCGGCCACGCCCATTCGCACGGGATCGATACCTTCACCGTGCATCCTGAAATGCCGGTCGACTGGGACAGACTCGTCGACTGGCTGCAATTGCTGCTGCTGAACCGCGGTGAGAACATCCTGCGGGTGAAGGGCCTGATCGCCGTCGCGAGCGAGCCGCGCCCGGTCGTGATCCATGGCGTGCAGCACGTCCTGCACGCGCCGCGCCACCTCGAGGGCTGGCCGGAGGGCACGCGCCCCTGGCTGGTGTTCATCGCCCGGCACCTGAGCAAAAGCGCCGTCGAACGATCGTTGCGCAGCGTCTATCAATTGCCTTCGTCGTAGAGCGTCGTCGTCGTCGCGACGTCCTCGTGCAGCCCCGCCCGGCGCACGGCGGCGGCGGCGAGCTCGCGCGCCTTGGCGCGGATCGCGCGCTCGTCGACCGTGACCACCCTGCCCCCGCTGAACAGCGCCTGCCCGTCGACCCAGGTCTCGTGGATCGACGCGCTCGACGCCGAATAGACGAGCGCCTGGAGCGGATCGAGGAACGGCGTCCATTCGACATGATCGAGGTCGAACAGGACGAAATCGGCCTTCTTGCCGGCCTCGAGCGATCCGATCTCGTCATCCCACATCAGCGCGCGGGCGCCGTCGATGGTGGCGGCCCGCATCGCCTGGCGCGCGACGAACACGTCGGGCTTCAGCCGCGCGTCCTTGAACATGCCCGCGACCATCGGCACCTGCCGCAGCAGGTTCATCGTCCCCGCCGCCGACACCCCATCGGTGCCGAGCCCGACCGCGACGCCGGCATCGACCATCTCGGGATATTTCCCGATCGCGGTCGCGCCCTTGCCCAGCTTGAACGACGAGCAGGGGCAGAAGGCCACGCTCACGCCGTCGCGGGCGAGCAGCGCGACCTCCTCGTCCTGCACCGCCACGCAATGTGCGATCACCAGGTTGCGGCCGAAGCCGCCGGCCTGCTCGATCCGGGTGAGCGGCCACACGCCGTGCTTGGCCTCGCACACTTTGGCTTCCTCGATCGAGGTGGCGAGGTGGTAGGTGGTGCCGACGCCCAGCCGCTCGGCCAGCGCGCGCGCGCCGACGTGCAGCTCGAGCGTGCACGGCTCCTTGCCCTCGATGTTCACCCAGCACCGCGCCCGCCCGCCATGGGCGCCGTTGTGCGCGAGCACGCAGCGCTCCAGCTCGGCCAGCGCGGTCGCGGAATCGGGGAAGAAATGATGCTCGACCATCGCCTGCGTCCAGCCGCGCGGCAGCTCGGCGGGGGGATTGTCGGCGGCATGGCGGCCGGTGATGCCGCGGATGCCGGTCTCGCCGATCGCGCGCACGGCGATGCCGGGATCATATTGCGAGCCCATGTCGAGGAAGCAGGTGGTGCCGGCACGCAGCATCTCGGTGATGCCGAGCATCGCGCCCCAATATTCGTCCTCGGCGGTGATGAAGGCGTAGAAGGGCTTGGCCCAGTTGAACACCCAGGCGCGGGTGGTGAGATTGTCGGGGAAGACCGCGCGCGACAGCGTCTCCGACAGATGCACGTGACTGTCGATCAGGCCGGGGCAGACGCCCAGCATCCGTCCGTCGACCACGCGGTCCGGCGCCAACTCCATCCGCGCGCGCACCGCCGCGTCCGGGCCGATGTCGGCGATCCGGTCGTCCTCGACCAGCAGCGCCGCGTCGCGCAGCACCGTGTCGTCCGCGTCGACAGTGATTGCGAAATCCAGATGCTCGATCAGCGTGCGCATCAGCCGCCGATCACGATCAGCCGGTCGGTGTCCGCATAGTCGGACAGCAGCTCGCATCCGTCGGCCGTCACCAGCAGCATGTCCTTGTTCTGCATTCCGAAGCCATGGCCGGTGCGATAGCACAGCGGCTCGAACCCAAGCACCATGCCTTCCTCGATCACGGCGTCCGCCTCCGGCCGCCCCAGGATCGGCGCGCGTCCGAGATAGGGGTCCTCGTGGAGGTGCAGCCCGATGCCGTGGCCGACGAACGAGATCGGCGGCAGGTCGTGCGCCGCCAGCATCGCGATGAATGCGTCATAGACCGCGCGGCAGCTCGCCCCTGGGCGGACCATCTCCATGATCCGGTATTTACACTCGACCAGCACCGCCCAGATCTCGGCGGCCATCGGCGGGGCGTGACCGACCACGGCGGTGCGGCACACGCCCGCCTGATAGCCGCCGATCACCGTGAAGATCTCGACCCGGCACACGTCGCCCGGCTCGATCGCGCGCTCGGTGGGGCCGACGTTCGGGAGCTGGCTGCGCTCGCCGGTGGCGACGATCATCAGCTTGAACTGCTCGGCGCCCAGCGCGTAGACGTTGCGCGTCAGCCGCGCGGCGATCTGCATCTCGGTATCGCCGGCACGCGTCTCGGCGAGCGCGTCGGTGATCGCCTGGTCGGCCATGCGCGACAAGCGGCGCAGCAGCGCAATCTCCTCCGGCGTCTTGAGTTGGCGCAGCCGGGCAAGAATATGCTCGCCGGGCTCGAACCGTACGTCGGGCAACGCTGCGCGCAACGCCAGCAGGTCGCGCGCGGGCAGATAATCGAACTCGATCCCGATCCGCCCGCGATCCAGGCCGCGCGCGCGCAGATGCTCGACGAGCCGCGCCACCGCATTGTCGTCGAACTCCTGCCAGACGGTCAGCGGCACGCCCGGCGCGCGCAGCCGGATCGTGCTCTCCTCCATGTCGACGCCGAGCAGCGAAAGCGCGCCGTCCGGCTCGACGATCGCCATCGCGTGGCGATGCCGGATCAGCGTCTGCGAGGGCACGACGAAGCCGGTCGCATAGGCGAAATTCTCCGGAGAGCAGGAGATCAGCGCGTCGAGCCCGGCGGCGCGGATCGCCTCGGCCTGACGCACGAGGATCGGCGTTGCGGATCGGGCTTCCTCAATCACGGACACGATATTGCTCCAGTTTCTGCTCGTCGATCACGATGCCCATGCCGGGCGCAGTCGGCACCTGGATGGCGCCGTCCACCAGCCGCATCGGATCGACGAGGAGGTCGTCGGTATAATAGATTCCGCCGACCTGCCCGTTCTGCCATGCCGCCGGCGTCGAGACCGGCACCACGCACGACAGCGTCGCCGCCGGCGCTGCCGCCGCCAGATGGATGTTGGCGAGGTTGCCGACGCCGGTCTCGACCGATCCGTTGATGTTGCAGACGATGCCCGCCGCCCGGCATACCGCCGCCACCTCCATCGCGCGGTAGAGCCCGCCCGGCTTCGTGGTGTAGATCGAGACGATCTGGGCGGCGCGCTTCTTGGCGATCTGAAAAGCATCGTGCGCGGTCCACGCACTCTCGTCGGCCATCACCGGCGCGTCGATCGCGGCGGCGACCTGGCCGACGCGGTCGATGCCGGCGACCGGCTGCTCGAAATAGGCGATCCGGCAGCCGGCGATCGCGCGGTAGACCGAGATCGCCTCGCCGGGCGTGGCATAGCCTTCGTTCGCGTCGATGCAGAGCGCGACCGCATCGCCGACCGCGTCGCGCACGCCGTGGACGAGAGCGACGTCGCGGGCCGGATCGACGCCGACCTTGATCTTGATCGTCCGGATGCCCTCGGCGGCGACCTGCGCCGCTTCCGCGACCGCCTCGTCATAGGGGATCAGCCCGATCGAATGCGTCACCGGCACCGCCATGCGCGCCGCGCCCCCCAGCAGCACGTGCACCGGCACGCCCAGCCACTGGCCGGTCAGGTCGTACACCGCTGCGTCCAGGGCAGCCTTGGCGTAGGGGTAGCCCTTGATCGCGGCGTCCATCCGCGCGTGGAGGCCGGCCATGTTGCCGAGTTCGATGCCGGCGGCGGCGGGCGCCAGATAGCTTTCGATCACCAGCTTGGCGATGCGGGTGCTCTCGCCGAAATAGCGGCCGAACTCGCCGCCCCAGTCCTTGAGCGCGGGCGCCTCGCCCCAGCCGGTCCGCCCGTCGCTGTCGGTCACGCGCACCATCAGGTAGCGGCCGATCGCCTCGGTCAGGCCGGTCCATTGGTGCCGGCGGCGCGTGGGAAGCTGGACTTCGAAGGTTTCGATCCGCCGGATCTGCGGCAACGTTCTTCTCCCGTGCCGCCGGTCATATCCGCCGGCGGTTCTGGTCTTCGGTTCGCCGGCCGGAGCGGGAGTGACCGCTCCGACCGATCGGGTTCAGAAGCGGAACGTCGCGCCGCCGCCGAACCATTGCGGCCGGCCCCACACGTCGGTCGCCAGCAGCGAGACCGAGAGGTCGAACGAATAGGTGCGATAGACCGTGTCGCCGATGTTCTTGGCGAACGCCTCGAGCTCGAGCTTGCCGTTCTGGCTCGTCCAGGAAACGCTCGCATTGGCGACGGTATAGCCCGGCTCATAATGATAGGGGCTGTTGTACGCGTCGAAATATTGCGAGCTGCGGCGAGTCACGTCGCCGCCGATCCGGATGCTGCCGCTGCCGCCGAGGTCGACGGTATAGGCGGCGAGGCCGGTCACGGTCCATTTGGGCGAGAGCGGCATCCGCGTGTCGACCACCGCGCCGCCCGACGGCAGGTTGACGTCCTTCAGCGTCGCATCGAGATAGGAGACCAGGAGGCCCAGCTCGAGGCCCTTCACCGGCCGCGCATGCGCCTCCAGCTCGGCGCCGTACACGGTGGCATCGCGGTTGAAGGTGGTCGCCGTGCCCAGGGTCCCGTCATATTGGAACGCCTGCGAGTCCTTGTAATCATAATAGAATGCCGACACGTCGACCGAGACCAGGTCGCCGAACCGCTGCTTCACCCCGGCTTCGTAGCTGGTCAGCTGCTCGGGCTTCACCGGGATCGCGTTGAAGGCGATCGCGGTATAGCCGACGTTGAACGTCCCGCCCTTGTAGCTGCGCGCCACGCCGGCATAGAGGAGGGTATCGGCGACCGGCTTGTAGCTCACCCGCGCGTTGAAGCTGACGTTGTCGTCGTCCTGCTTCGCCAGCGCGCCCGCCGTGGTCTCGTTGAACACCACCCCGAACTCGCCGTTGGTCAGCGCGTACTTCTTCTTCTCCTTGCTGTAGCGCAGGCCGCCGGTCAGCGTCACGTCGCCCAGCGACCAGTCCGCATTGGCGAACAGCGCATAGGAGTCGGTCTTGAGATCATAGGTCACGTTGGGCCTGAAGCCGATGACCGGGCCGCGATAGCGCTTCTGGTAGCCGTAGACGTGATAGTTCAGATAATAGCCGCCGACGATCCAGGTGACCGGACCGCTTTCGCCCTGCGCACGCAGCTCCTGGCTGAACTGCTTGCCGCGCGGATGCGCCTCGGTGCCGCGGATGTCGAACGGCGAGGAATCGCTGTCCGACGCCTGGTCCTTCTTGCTCCACTCATAGCCGGTGACCGAGATGAGCGAGACGTCGCCCGCCTTGTATTCCAGCCTGCCGGTGGCAGTGAGCTGCTCGCTCTTCAGATAGGCGTCGCGATCCGAATTGGTGAAGCGCGGGTCGTCGCGGACGGGCTGGCGGTAGCCGAACGAGTCGGTCGCCGCCGGATTGGGATTGGCCACCGCCAGGCCCTGCGCGTTCACCGCCACCACCGAATGGCCGAACAGGTTGCCCGCGTCATTGTCGTTCTTGTAATATTGCACGGTGGCCAGCGCGCTGAACGAGTCCGTCGGCTCGATCAGCAGCTGGCCGCGCACCGCCGTGGTGTCGAGCGCGTTGCCGTCCGGCCGGCCGGGATAGATATTCTCCAGCCAGCCGTCGTGCTCGTGATGGACCGCCGAGATACGGGCGGAGATGCCGTTGGCGATCGGCCCGCCGACCGCGCCCTCCACCTTGATCTCGTTGTAGCTGCCGTATTGGGCGGTGACATAGCCGTCGAGCGTGTCGCCCGGCTTCTTCGTCACGAACTTGATCAGGCCGCCCGTGGCGTTGCGGCCGTAGAGCGTGCCCTGCGGCCCGCGCAGCACCTCGACCCGGTCGAGATCGAAGGTCTGCCCGTCGAGGCCCATCAGATTGGCCTTGTAGAAATCGTCGATGTAGACGGCGGACGGGCTCTCGTTGGTGTCGGCGAAGTCGCGCATCGACACGCCGCGCAGCG
The DNA here is from genome assembly GCF_017745215.1 of Sphingomonas sp. Lineage (GTDB taxonomy): Bacteria > Pseudomonadota > Alphaproteobacteria > Sphingomonadales > Sphingomonadaceae > Sphingomonas. Next base: position 417,454 of record NZ_JAGHZV010000001.1, on the reverse strand, counting down.
AGATGAACGGGAAGTCGCCGTCGCCGGTGTTCTGCCCGATCGCCAGGCCCGGCACGTAATTGGCGAGATCGAGCGTGCTGTTGACGCCGCGCCGGTCGAGCTCGGCGCCGCTCATCGCGGTCATGCTGATCGGCACGTCGGACGCCAGCTGCTCGCGCTTCTGCGCGGTCACGACGATCTCGGTGTCGGACGCGGCGTCGCTCGCCTGCGCGAGCGCCACGGCGGGAAGGAAGCTGGCGCCGGTCAGGAAAACGGCGGCCGTGAACTGGATCATTCTCATGATAACCCCCCTAGCTCCTAGTCTAGCCCTCCCCCGCCCGGCACCCGTTGCCGCCGCAGGCCACCCTCTCCTCAGCGCACGTTGATCTCGTGCATTATCACTGATAGTGATCACACTTTGTGATAAAGTCAACGCCGCGCGATGCGACCTTCGTACGAGGACGGCGAAGAGGGTGGAAGCGATGATCACCGCGGAAGAGAATGAACGTCTGACCCGGGTGGGACCGGGCACGCCCGGCGGCGAGGTGCTGCGCCGCTACTGGCAGCCGGCGGCGCTGGCGGAGGAGCTGGACGCGCATCCGGTGGTACCGGTCACGCTGCTCGGGGAGCGGCTCGTCCTGTTCCGGGACGACGCCGGCGACCTGGGGCTGGTCCAGCGCAGCTGCCCTCACCGCGGCGTCGACCTGAGCTACGGCCGGTGCGAGGACGGCGGGCTGCGCTGCCCGTTCCACGGCTGGCTGTTCGACCGGCTCGGCCGCTGCCTCGAACGCCCGGCGGAGGCGGACGGCGCGGGCCTGGGCGACCGGCGGGTGGCGCGCGCCTATCCCTGCCTCGTGCGCGCCGGCATCGTCTGGGCCTATCTGGGGCCGGGCGATCCGCCGCGCTTTCCGCATCTCGACTGTTTCGAGGCGCCCGGCACGCACGGCTTCGCCTTCAAGGGGCTGTGGGAATGCAACTGGCTGCAGGCGCTGGAGGTGGGCATCGATCCCGCGCATGCCTCGTACCTCCACCGCTTCGAGACCGACGCGGCGGAGGCGCGCTACGGCGAGCAGTTCCGCGCCGCGGGCGCCGCCGAGACGACGATGCCGATGACCCGGCTGCTGCGCGAATACGCCCGGCCGCGCATCCAGGTCGAGCAGACGCCATATGGCCTGCGGCTGAAGGCGATCCGCGACGCAGGCGAACACGGCGTGCACGTGCGCGTCACCAACCAGATCTTCCCCAACGCCATCGCCATTCCGATGAGCCCGACGATGGGGATCACCCAGTGGCACGTGCCGGTCGACGACACCCGCTGCTATTGGTACTCGATCTTCACCAGCTATGCCGAGCCGGTCGACCAGGATCGCATGCGCGCGCAGCGGATCGCCGAATGCACCCTGCCCGACTATGCGCCGCGCCGGAACGCCGCCACGCGCTACGGCTTCGATGCCGAGGAGCAGCGGCTGGAGACCTACACGGGCATGGGCCAGGACATCAACGTCCACGACCAATGGGCGGTCGAATCGCCCGGCCCGATCGCCGACCGCACCCGCGAGCTGCTGGGCCGCACCGACATCGGCATCGTCACCTTCCGCCGCCTGTTCAAGGACGCGATGCGCGCGATCGAAGGGAATGAGGATGTTCCGTCCCCACCGCCGGGGGACGGAAGCGACGCGGCGGCGATCGACTGCCTGCTGCCGGCGGGGGCGGACGTCGAGGGCTGGCGCGAGCGGGCGGCAGCACGACGCGCGGCGGCGTGGACGGACGTGCCGGCATGAGCGGCTTCGTCGCGCGGCATGGGCTGTGGTCGGATGCGCAGCAGGCCGCGGCCGAGCGCCTGCGGAGGCGGGTCGCGGACGGCGGGATCGAGGCGATCCGCTTCGCCTTTCCCGACCAGCACGGCATCCTGCGCGGCAAGACGGTACTGGCGGGGCAGCTCGACTCCTTCCTGCGCGGCGGCTGCGCGATCACCTCGACGCTGTTGCTGAAGGACACGTCGCACCGCACCGTCGTTCCGCTCTGGACGCGCGAGGCGGCACCGCCGGAGAACCTGCGCGGCGGCAGCGACGTGGTGATGGTCGCCGATCCGGAGACCTTCCACCTGCTGCCCTGGGCGCCGGGGACGGCAGGCGTGCTGTGCGACCTCCATCATCCCGACGGGCGGCCGGTGGCGCTGGCGACGCGGCATGTCGCGCGTTCGGCGCTGGCGCGGCTGGCCGAGGCCGGGTTCGGCTATCTGGGCGGGCTCGAGGTCGAGCTGCACGTCTTCCGCCTCGTCGACGCGCGGCTGGCGACGGGCGCTGCGACCCAACCGGGGCCGGCCCCCTCGGTGGCGCTGATCGGGCACGGCTACCAATATCTGACCGACCAGCGGCTCGACCAATATGGTCCGGTGCTCGACATCGTCCGCGAGACCTGCGCGGGGCTGGCACTGCCGCTGCGCACGATGGAGCTCGAGTTCGGCCCCGGCCAGATCGAGCTCACCTTCGCGCCGCGCCCGGGGCTCGGCCTCGCCGACGACATGGTGCTGCTGCGCTCGGCGCTGAAGCAGGCGCTGCGGCGGCAGGGCTATCATGCGACCTTCATGTGCCGGCCGGCGCTCGACAATTGCTTCTCCAGCGGATGGCATCTGCACCAGTCGCTGTTTGGCGCGGACGGCGGCAACGCCTTCGCGCCCGGCGAAGGCGAGATGCTGTCGCCGGTCGCGCGCCGCTTCGCGGCCGGGCTGCTGGCGCATGCGCGCGACGGCTGCGTGCTGACCACGCCGACGGTCACCGGCTACAAGCGCTACCGCCCGCATTCGCTCGCACCCGACGGCATCGCCTGGGGGCGGGACAACCGCGCGGCGATGCTGCGGATCGTGCCCGGCACCGAGCCCGCGGCGGCGCATCTCGAGAACCGCGTCGGCGATCCGGCCGCCAACCCCTATCTCTACCTCGCCAGCCAGATACTCGCCGGCCTCGACGGCATCGCGCAGGCGATGGAGCCGCCGCCCGTCAGCGAGACGCCCTATGACGGCACGATCGAACGGCTCCCCGCCAGCCTTGCCGAAGCAGTCGCGCTGTTCCGCGCCTCGCCCTTCTGGCGCGCCGCGCTGGGCGAAGACTTCGTCGACTATTATGCGCGCATCAAGCAGGCCGAGGTCGACCGCTTCCACGCCCAGGTCACCGACTGGGAGCAGCGCGAATATTTCGACATCTTCTAGGGGCGGTTCCGTTGCGGTGGAACATTCACCGTTCGCCCTGAGCTTGTCGAAGGGCGCGCTTCCGCGGATTCCGCTCTCTGCTTGAAATGTAGGATTTCGCCTGCTTGGCTCGCGGGGCCGGTCATGCCGGCCGCTCTTTGACTCGGTCGATCCGCACTTGGCGAACCGCGCACTTCGCCCCCGGTCTGCGCGGCGGGAAACTTACGCGATAGTGTGACCTTCGTGTGACCTTCCACATGCTGGGACCACCCAGCCCGCGCCGATCGAGCCCCGGCTAGGGCTTTTTCGGCATCTCCGGGAAGCGAATGTCGCGCAGGTCCACGCCCGCCGGCCAGGGATAGGGCTCCTTGCCTTCGTCCACCGGCATCCACCCGGCCTCCTGCGCCCGCGAGACGCGCCCGTCGAGATATTCCTTCAGCTCGACGATCCGCCCGTCCTGCACGCGCCCGACCGCGAGCGTGCCGGTAACCGTCCGCTTGCCGCCGACCGGCGTGTTGGCGAACTGATATTCGGCGGCGAAGCGGTCGCCGTCGACCAGGATCCGGTGGATATAGACCTTCACGTCGCGATAGTCGGCCTTCCACTTGTCGAACACCGCCATCGCTCCCGCCGCGTCGGTGCGCCGGCCCGGAAAGGCGAAGACGAGCTTCGGGTCGGTCGTGGCGGCAAACTCGGTGCGGTCGCCGCTCTGCCAGCTCATCAGCGAGCGCGTCACCACCGCGCGCACGCTGCTCTCGTCAGCCGCGACCGGCGCGTCGCCGCGGCGCTTGGCCATATGGGTCAGATAGGCGATCAGGTCGTCCAGTTCTCCATCCGGCAGGATCTCCGGCGGGAACGGCCCCATCGGTGTGTTGGGGTTCGCACGGATCGACTGCGAGTTGCGGATCAGCCGGCGCAGGATGCCGGGCTGGAAATATTCGGTGGGGCTCATCGGGCTGTTGAGATCCGGTCCCATGCTGCCCGGGCCCTGGCCGTTGATCGTGTGGCACGTCAGGCAGTTCTTCTCGAACGAGGCATAGCCCCGCCGCACCGGATCGTCCGCCGCCAGCGCCGGATCGGGGAGGATCTTGGGGAAGCGCGCCGCGGTGGAGCGCGTGATCGCGACATGATCGATCAGATAGGGATATTGCTCGCGGCCGATGCCGGACAGCTCGGGATGGACCCAGAACAGATAATAGGGGCCGGCCGATTCGCTCTTGTTGCGCTGGTTCGGCCATTTGGCCTGCGGGTCCTCGACGGCGAGATAGGCGATCGCCTTGTCCGGGGCGGTGTTCTGCAGCAGCTCGGGGCGGAAGGTCGTGCCGAAGCCGTCGGTCGCCACGAACTGGACTTCGTCGCCCGGCTCGATCGCCACTTCCTTCAGCAGCGACGCCATCTTCACCGCCCGGAACGTCATCGTCTGGCGCGGATAGGCGCTGACGTCCTGGATGGTCAGCGTCTCCAGATCCTTGCGCGCCAGCAATTGCGCGGTGGTGAAGACAGTCTCGCCGGTGTCGCTGCGGATCGCGAGCTGCGGCGCGGCGGCGGCCTGTTCCTCGGCGCTCTGCACGGGGAACCCGGCGGACAACAGCGCCGGCTGGAGCAGGATGGCGGCGCCCAGGGCGGCGGCCGAGAGGACGAGGGGGTTCAGTCTCATTGCGCTGGTTCCGGCTGGACGAGGTAGAGGAGGATGAGCAGGTAGAGCATCGAGAAGCGCGCGGATTCGTTGAGCCCGTTCCACGTCGGCGACTGCCAGCTCAGGAACCACTCGCCTCCCAGGACGATGAAGCCGCCGAACCACAGCACGATGCCGAGCGTCAGCGCGAGGACTGCCGGGCCCTTCGCCGCCGCAAAGGCCATGGGATCGCCGCGGCGCCCGGCCAGCCGCGCCACCGCCACCCATCCGAGCAGCGCGATTCCCGCCTCCACCAGGATGATCAGCCCATAGGCGGCATGCGTCGCCGCCACCGAATCGATGTGCCGCCACATCCCCGAATTGCCGGGGAAGGTGGTGTCCATGCTCAGCACATGGTGGACGTAGTTGAAGTTCGACCCATAGTCGGTGACGTTGTTGAACACGACCAGGGTCGCGAAGAACGCCGCGGTGGCGACCAGCGCGGTCTTCGAGAGCCGGACGGCGGCACTAGCAGGCATGGCAGGTCTCCTGGGCAGGCGCGGACGGGAGCGGACGACCCCCGCGAAGGACGGTGCGGCCGGCCGGCCGCGTCGCGAGGGCTTCGGCGAAGCTGGCGGCGGGGACCAGCACCAGATCGGCGGGATCGCCGGCCGACAGCGTGGCGCGCCCGTCGCAGATGCCCGCGACCAGCGCGGCCTCGTCGGCGAGCGGCACCCCGGTCATGGCCATCGCCGCCACGTCGAGCAGGTCGCCGTCGCCGAGCGGGTAAAAGGGGTCGCGCACATTGTCGCTTGCGAAGCGCAGCGGCACGCCCGCCGCAAGCAGCTCCGCCACGCAGGTGATCCCGCGCCGCGCCGCCGCGCCGCCGGCACGGTCCTGCAGGAACAGGTTGGTGGCCGGAAGCGCGATCACCGTGACGCCGGCGGCGAGGAAGGCGTCGATCGCGCGGCTGCGCTCGGGCGCCTCGAGCGCACCGACCGCGCAGGCATGGCTGATCGTGACATCGGGAAGCGCGCGGGCGGACACCGCCTCGGCGAAGCGCCGGCTATGGCTCCGGCCTGGGTCGAGATGCTCGTCCAGATGCACGTCGACGCCGACGTCGAGCTCGCCCGCCAGGTCGAGCAGCGCGTCGATCGCCCGTCCGGCATCCACGACGAAATCGAGCGCGGCGCCGATCATCGTCGCCCCTTGCGCCACCGCGTCGCGCAGCATCGCCTGCTCCTCGGCGCCCGCCGGATCGCCGCGCGCGGTCACGAACGCGACCACCTCGACCGCGGCGTCGACCGCCTCGCGCGCCTGCAGCGACCCGAGCACCGCGTCGAGCCCGACACGCGCGTCGACATCGGCATGGGTGCGCATCCGCGTCGTGCCATGGCCGCGCGCGCGGCCGTAGAGCCGGGCGGCATGCCGCGCATAATCGGCCGGGCCATAGTCGGCGAGCCGCGCCTGCACCTGCTTCACCGCCTCGCCGAGTCCCGCCACCGGCGGCCCGGCGCCGAGGAACGCGCGGCAGGCGTGCAAATGAAGATCGGCGAGCGGCGGCAGGCAGAGCGTGCGCGCCGCCACGCCGCTTGGCGCGATCGCGGCGATGCGGCCGCCGTCGAGGATCAGGTCGAACACGCCCTGCCCCGCGCCGATCACCGCCCCCTCGATCCGCAGGCTGCCGTCGTGTCGCTCGATCACCGGGCCATCATCCTCACCCGCTCAGCCCGCGTCCAACGGAATCGAGACGGTCTTGGTCACCATCGCCTGCAGCAGCCCCTCGATCGCCCCCTCGCGCCCGTTGCCGGACGCGCCGATGCCGCCGAATGGTACCTGGGGCGAGACGATCTGGGTGCTGTTGACCGCGACCAGCCCGGTGCGGAGCTGCGCCGCGATCCTGCCGGCACGCGCGTCATCGGCGCTGAACACATAGGCGGCCAGCCCATAGTCGGTGGTATTCGCCTGCGCGACTGCCTCGACCTCGTCGGCGAAGCGCAGGATCGGCGTCACCGGCCCGAACGGCTCCTCGGACAGGATCGCCGCATCGGAAGGCACGTCCCCAAGGACGGTGGGCGGGTAGAACCAGCCCGGTCCTTCGAGCGCGGCGGCGCCCGTCACCAGCCGCGCGCCCTTGCCCAGCGCATCGTCCACCAGCCGCTGCATCGCCGCCACCCGGCGCGGCGTCGCGAGCGGGCCCATGTCGGTCGCGGGATCGGCGCCGGGCCCGATCCGCAGCGCCGCGGCCTCCGCCGCATAGGCCGCCACGAAGCGATCGTGGATCGCATCGGCGACGAAGAAGCGCGTCGGCGCCATGCACGACTGGCCGGCATTCGCATGCCGCGCCCGTGCGAGCGCCGCCGCCGTCGCGCCGACGTCCACGTCCTCGCAGACGATCACCGGCGCGTGCCCGCCCAGCTCCATGCTGACCGGGATCAGCCGCTCGCCCGCCCTGGCCGACAGCAGCCGGCCGACCGCCGTCGACCCGGTGAACGACAGCTTCCGGATCACCGGCGAGGCGAGCATCGCGTCGGACACCGCCGCCGCGGGGCCATGGACGAGGTTGACCACCCCCGGCGGCAGCCCGGCGGCCACGCAGCACTCGACGATGCGCACGATCGTCTCCGGAGTCTCCTCGGCGGGCTTGAGCACCACCGAACAGCCGGCGGCGATCGCGATCGCGATCTTCCGCGCGGGCAGCAGCGCCGGCATGTTCCACGGCGACACCGCATAGATCGGTCCGACCGGTTCATGCGCGATCACGCGCCGCATCCCCGCCGCGGCATCGGCGACGCTGCGATCGGGAATCGCCAGCGCGAGCTCGGCCATCTCGAGGAAATAGCCGATCGTGCCGAGCAGCTCGCCCCTGGCCTGGGCGATCGGCTTGCCCTGCTCGGCGGTCAGCACCGCAGCGATCTCGTCCACCCGCTCGCGCAATTGCGCCGCGCTCGCCCGCAGCAGCGACGCGCGCGCTTCGGGAGAAACCGAACGCCACAGGTCGAACCCCCGGGACGCCGCGTCGAGCGCGCGGGCGAGGTCGCCGTCGCTTGCCTGGCAGAGCCGCGCGACGGCCGTGCCGGTGGCGGGATCGAGCACGTCGATCTCCGCGCCCCCGCTTCCCTCGCACCAGCGGCCATCGACGAACAGGCGAACCTTGCGCAACCCCGACCCCCTGGAACCGCCGCTTGACGCAGCGCAGCAAACCCATAGTGTGGTCACATATTGTGATCAAACTTGCAAGCGGGGGCAAGATGAAGGCATTCACCAAGGGCGACTGGGAAGGGTTCTTCGCGGTCAGCCTCGATGCGATGATGACGCTGATCGTGATGCAGGGGCTGCTGACCGGCTTCCTCGGCTTCCCGGGCGAGCTGGTGTTCGGCCGGATCATGCCGGCGGTCGCGGTGGGCCTGGTGATCGGCAACGGCTTCTACGCCTGGCAGGCGCTGCGGCTCGCCCGCGCCGAAGGCCGCGACGACGTGTGCGCGATCCCGTTCGGCGCGAGCATCATCACCGTGGTCGTCAACGTCTTCCTGGTGATGTACCCGGTCCAGCAGGGCGCGCTCGCTGCGGGCAATGCCAAGGAAGCTGCCGACCTGCTCGCCTGGCACGTCGGACTCTGGGCGTGCGTCGGCTCGGGGCTGGTCGAGTTCTGCGGCGCGTTCGTCGTCCACCATATCCGCCGGTTCACGCCGCGCATCGTGCTGCTGGTCAGCGTGGCGGGCACCGCGCTCGTGTTCCTCAGCCTCGATCTCGTCTTCCGCACCTTCGCCTATCCGGTGATCGGCTTCACGGCGCTGGCGCTGATCCTCACCTTCTTCTTCGGCAACCAGCGGCTGCGGCTGCCGATCCCGAGCGGCGCCGCGGTGCTGCTGGTCGGCACCGGGCTCGCCTGGCTGCTGCACGCGCTCGGGCTGCCGAGCGTCGTGCCGGGTGCGCCGGTCGACTTCGCGCACCTCGGCCTCAACCTGCCGCGCCTGGAAGCGGTCGCGGCGTGGGACTCGCTCGGGCTCGCCGCCGGCTACCTCCCGATCGTGCTTCCGTTCGGCTTCATCTTCCTGCTCTCGGGGCTCCAGAACATCGAATCGGCCGCCGCCGCGGGCGACAGCTATGCGCCGCGGCCGCTGCTCATGATGAACGGCATCGGCAGCCTCGCCGCCGCCGCCTTCGGGTCGCCCTTCCCCAATTCGGTCTATGTCGGCCATCCCGGCTACAAGCGCATGGGCGCGCGCGCCGGCTATTCGACGATGAGCGCGATCTTCTGGACCTTGGTATGCTTCACGGGATCGCTGACGCTGATCACCTACGCGATCCCCGTCGAGGCAGTGATGCCGATGATCATCTGGATCGGCATCGTCGTGTGCGCGCAGAGCTTCGAGGCGGCCGAGCGGCGCCACATGCCGGCGGTGGTGATGGGGCTGCTCCCCGCGCTCGCCGCCTATATCGCGCTGGCGGTCAAGCATGCGCTGACCGTCACCGGCATCGAGGCGCAGCGCAGCTTCTTCGACCAGGCGACCGTGGATGCCTTCGCGACGATGCGCGGCTTCCACGCCGACGGCATGTTCGCGCTGGCGCAGGGCTATATCTACACCGGCATGCTGCTGGCGGCGATCACCTTCTACGTGATCGAGAAGCGATTCCAGGCCGCCGCCGCCTGGGCCGCGGGCGGTGCGGCGCTGGCGGCGACCGGGTTCATCCACCGCACGGTGATCCGCGGCGGCGACGTGGTGGGTGTGCTGGAGCCGCCGTTCCTGGCGTGGAACCAGTGGGTCGCGGGCTATCTGCTGATGGCCGCGGTGTTCCTGATCGTCCCCCGCCTTTCGCGCACGCAGGAATGAGCCTCACCAGGCGGGGCGATTGACGATGCCGACGCGGTAGAGCGGGGCGGCTCGCTCGGCCGGATCCTGCTCGAACGCCTGCGCGGTGCGATCGGGATCATAGCCGCGCCACAGCCAGGCCAGCGCCTCGGGCAGGTCCAGCCCCTGCTGCGCCATGTTGTGATAGCCCTGGCCGTAGCGGAAGTGGAAGTCGTAGCCGCGCGTCTTCAGCGCCTGCGCCATCGCGATATTGGCCAGCGGCCAGCTCCCCGCCAGGTACATGTCGCGCCGGCCGTCCTCGGCGACGTCGATGCCGTTCATGCTCTCGGACAGCCAGACGCGCAGGTTCCGGCGCGGCTCGCGCCGGACGAGATAGGGGAACAGGAAGCCGCCCGTCGGCCCGTCCTCGGGCTGGAGCCCCAGCGCGGTGAAGCCGGCGATGCTGGGCATCACTCGGCTGAACAGGTCCGGGCGATACCAGCCGAGCTTGAAGCAGGCCGTTCCGCCCGAGGACTGGCCGGCGACCGCATGCGAATAGCCGTCGGGGCGCAGCTTCACCTCGCGGCCGACCTGCGGCAGCACCTCCTCGGCGATATGGCGGGCGAACAGGTCCGACACGGTGTCGTACTGCAGGCTGCGCATCGCCGATCCAGGGTCCTCGTCGGGATATTGCTTCGGCTGCGGCGGGCCGCCGCGCCCGGGGTTGATCAGGACGTGAACCATCGGCGGGATGCGGCCGTCGTGCACCAGATTGTCGGTGACCACCTGCATCCGCAAGCCCCGCCAGTCGCGATTGCCGACATGCATGCCGCCGTCGAGCCACAGCATCAGCGGCGCCCCGCGCACGCCGTCGACGCCCGGATTGACGTAGAGCCAATAGTCGGACTGCGCACCGCCGTAGAGCGCGCTCGTGATCGTCCGCTGCTCCGACATCGTCCCGCGCGGCACGTCCAGCCGCGGGTAGCTGGCGGGCGTGTAGCCGGCGACCGTGTAGCAATCGAGCTCACGCTCGCCGTCGTAGAAGCTGAAATTGTGCGTCGCGCCCAGCCTGATCCGCTCGACCCGATACCAATAGGGCGTGCCGGTCACGGCCTTCATCGGCCGCGCGCTGCCTTCGTCGATCCGGATGGTCACCGGACGAGGATGGGCGGTGAGGAACACGCAATGCTCGCCCCACACCACCGCCGCGTCGTTGTTGGAAGGGTTACCCCAGCCGATCGCGCCGCTCGCCGATCCCGCTACCTTCGCCAGCGGCTCGCGCCGGGCTGGCAGCGAGGCGAGGCGGGGACAAAGCGCGGCGATCAGCGGCCCCAGGTCGGGCGATCCCGCGCGCGCCGCGGCGACCAGCGCGCGATGCGACTCGATATCGGTGGTCAAGGGATCGGGAACGGCTTCGGCGCGACCGACGCCGTACAGGCCCGGAACCGCGCTGCCGACGCTGGCCGCGCAGGCAGCGCCGAGCACGCTTCTTCTGGAAATGCGATTCATCGATTTCTCCCCCGGCAGGCGTAGCCGCGGGCGAACCCGTTTCCAAGCGACGCGGGGCCAAGTTCCTTCACGCCGGGCATGCCGGCCACCGGAAATGCAGAATATTGACCGACGTGGCGGTTTCTCTTAGCGCTTTTTTCCTGGTGGCGAGGGTGATCGGGACATGAACGACGTTTTGAAGGCTGCGCAATCTTCCGAAAACGAATGCCTTGCGCGTAAGCCATGGTCGGCGCCGCGGGTGATCGAGAGCGAAGTGCGCGATACCGAAAACGGCCCCGCGGCCAATAGCGAGACCGGGGTCCCGGGATCCGCTTCCTAGCTCCTGACGAATTATTCTGCGCGTCCCTGTGTTTTCCGCGGCGAAGCGATCGACCATAGGGAGCGCGCAGCGTTGGCATCGAGTGCTGAATGGATGGACGCGAGTCCGCGCGAGGCTTCGTTTGCCGGGCTGGTGATTCATCAAGGCGCGCCGGTTTCGCGCCGGAACGAAGAGCTCCTGGTTCGCGCGCTGGGCAGAGGCAACCGCGGCATTCAGATGCAGCGTTGTCAGCAGGCGGTATTCGTACAGGCGGGGGTACGCGTCGCGCATCGGGGAGCGCCGTTCGTTGCCTCGTCCCGGCTCGACGACCGCCCCTGGATGTCCGAACGGGCCGGCGGTGATAACGAGTATATCCGCGACCAGTTCGAGGCGCGAGGCGATGCCGGTATTGCCGACCTCCTTGGCGCCTTTGCCTTCGCTCATTGGGACGAACCCCGCCGCACGCTGACCCTGGCGCGCGACTGCCTCGGCCAGCGCGCGCTCTTCTTTCATGTCGGACAAGGCTTCGTTGCCTTCGCCTCGCATCTGGCGACGCTGCTGGCGCTTCCGGACGTGCCGCGCGAACTCGACGAGCGCCTGCTGGCCAATTTCCTGGCCCTCAATCACCGCGAACGCGAAGCCACATTCTATCGCGGCATCTGTCGGGTGCCGTCGCGTACGGTCGTGCGCATCACGGACAAGGGCGTCGTTCAACGGCATTATTGGAACCCCGATTTCGAGGCAAAATCGCCCTGCTCGACGGAAGCCGATTATATTGCGCGTGCCCGCGAATTGTTCGACCGCGCCACGGCCAGAACCTTACGCGAAACGCCGCGCGTCGCGATTCGCCTCAGCGGCGGGCTGGATTCCAGCGCCATCGCGGCCACGGCCGCGCGCCTTGGCGGCTGCGAAGTCGCTTGTTACACAGGCGTTCCCCCTGCGGATCTGGACGTGCAGCCGCGGCCCGGCTGGTACCTCGACGAGCGCGGCAAGGTGGAGGCGTTGGCGCGGCTTTACCCCACGCTGAACATAAACTTCATCGAGCCCCATGGCGCGCATCGCCGCCAAAGCGACCCCACGCGCTTTTTCGCGGATGTTCCCGTCGCCAGCCGCAACGTGTCCAATCTCGGCTGGTTCGCTCAAATCGACGACGCGCTCGCCGCACACGGGCATCGTGTCGGCTTCAATGGCAGCTTGGGAAATATGACCTTGAGCTGGGACGGAAGGTTTTCCCTTGCCGTGCAGATGCAAAAGGGCCGTTTGCTCTCCCTGCTGGCGGACGCGCGCGCGATTGCGCGCAACACGAAGAACAGCGTTCCGCGCGTGCTGGCCGCCGAAGGCGTGATGCCCTTGCTGCCGCCGTTTCTGCAGCGAGCCATCGGACGGATGCGCGGTTTTGCCGAAGAAGACGTGAGCCCCTTTAGCCTGCTTCGCCGGGATGTCGTGGACGATCTCGATTTGCGCGGGCAATGGCGCGAGGACGGCTTCGATCCGCTTTATCGCAGCCGCGGCACCAGCGCCCGGCTGCGCGCCCACCAGATATTCGATCAGTCCCAATTTTCGCGCGACATCGTCGCGATGCGGTCTGCGACTGACGGACTCGAATGGCGCTCCGCCTATAACGACCGCGAACTCATCGAATTCTCCCTCGCCGTGCCGGAGACGCTCTTTCGTCGCAAGGGCATTCCGCGCTGGTTCGCCCGCCAAATCTTTGCCGACCGCCTGCCGCCCGAAATCCTGCACGAGACAAGGCGCGGCGCGCAGGCGCCCAACTGGTTCGAATCGCTCGACGCACGCAAGCCGATCATCGTCGCGGAAGTCGAGCGATTAGCATCCTCGCGTCTGGCCAGCCGCCTCATCGATCTGGAGCGGCTCAAGCGATTGGTCACCGAATGGCCGAGCGATGCCCGCGAGGCGCAGGCGCGCGAACTCGAATACCGCTTGGCGCTCGACCGCGCCGTACATCTCGGTCAGTTCATCCGCTGGGTCGAAGGCGGGAATGGCTAGGCCGTTTCGGAACCCTCATCACCATGCGCATGGGCAAATTCGTCCGCTCAGCCCGCCGAAACCGGCCGCGGGCGGACAAAGCCTGTCGCAATATCCGATTGTCCCACAGGCCGGTTGCATCAAGTTCCTTGTTCTTCGTATTGGCAGGCAAGGGTATTTCCGGGGCGGCACTTGAACTCTTACGTCATAGCTGGGCTGCCCGTGGCGAGCGAGATCGTCCTGCCGGGCCTGATCCCTGGGGAGATGGTCGGCGTCGCGCCGGCGGTTGCCATCACGTGCGGCTCGGTGCCGGCGAGCCTGGCAGATGCTAGCGCCACAGGTCCGACATGGCAGATCGCGGGCGACAGGTTTCTGCTCCACATTCCCGGCGTCGCCCGCTTTCTGTTGGTTGACGGGCGCGAAATCAAAGTTGAACTCGAAGATGACACGCCGGCGGAACAGGTAGCGATATTCCTGGTCGGAACGGTCTTCGGAATATTGCTCCATCAACGCGGTCAGATCGTGCTCCATGCCAGCGCAATTCGCGTCGGCGGAAAGGCCGTTCTTTTCTGCGGTCCATCCGGCGCCGGCAAATCGACCATCGCGGCGGCATTAGGCCAACTTGGATATCCGCTGGTCTCGGACGATCTTTGCGCAGTGATAGCCGACGCCAAAGACGGTCCCTTGGTGCAGCCGGACGGCCGCCAACTCAAACTATGGTCCCAGGCCATTGACCAGCTCGGCCTGTCGGAGCGCCGCGGTGGGGCCGTTCGCAACAAACTCGAGAAATTCTACGTCGAGCCTGGCGATGCCTTCGGCGAGGCGTTGCCGCTGGGCGCCCTCTATGCCTTGCGCGAGGCGCGTCCACCCCACGCGCCCGGCATCACGCGGCCGAATGTCGTCGATTGCACGTTACTGCTGCGGCGCAATGCGTACCGGCCCTTCCTGGTCAGGCGATTCGGGCAAAAGGACGAATATTTTCGTGCCGCGGCGGCCATGGCCAACAGCGCCGGCTTCTTCCATCTGACGCGCGCGCTCGATTTCGCGCAGATGCCCGAGGTTCTTGGCTGGCTGCGAGATCATTGGGAGAAACTCGGGCTCTTGGAACCCGTGGGTAGGTGATGCGGACCATCTGGCTCGCGTCCTATCCCAAATCCGGGAACACGTGGTTCCGGATGCTGGTGGCCAATCTCTTCGCGACGGAAGGCAAGGCGGTAGATATCAACAACCTGCCCGAACGCGGCGGCATCGCCAGCGCCCGCGGCCCCTTCGACCATCTCACCTTGATCGATTCCGGGTTGCTCACCCATGACGAGATCGATTGCCTGCGGCCGCGCGTCTATGAGGAACTGGCCGGCGGCGCTCAGGACGACGAATATGATCGGTTCGGGGAGGCACCCCCAATCCGTTTCGTGAAAGTACACGACGCGTACACCATGACGCCGCGAGGCGAGCCATTGCTGGCCGGCACACGCGGTGCAGACAGGGCCATCGTCATCGTACGCGATCCCCGCGACGTGGCGCCGTCTCAAGCCAATCACAATGGCTGCACGGTCGACGAAGCGATTTCGCTCCTGAACGACGACGACGCAGCCCAATGCGCCAAGCCGGGTCGGCAACATACGCAGCTTCGGCAAAAGCTCTGCGGCTGGAGCGGACACGTCGCGAGCTGGCTCGACCAGCAAGACATTCCCGTTCACCTCGTTCGGTATGAACACCTGCTGACCGATACCGCGGCCGTCTTTGCACGCGCGCTGGCGTTTGCCGACTTTCCCGTATCGGCGGGACAAATGACGCGGGCCATTGCATTGTCGGACTTCGCCGAACTCGACCGCCAGGAGCGAGAGAAGGGATTCGGCGAGGCCTCACGCGCAAAAGGGGGGCGCAAGTTCTTCCGCCGGGGCCAAGCCGGTGCATGGCGGGACGAGTTGACCGAAAGACAGGTCCGCGGCATCGAATCCGCGCATAGCGTGATGATGAAGCGGCTGGGCTATGAATTATCAACGGGCACAGGCGTGCGCATGCGCGGGTTAGAGGGATAGGCGATGATCGTTCGCAGGCAAGGCGATTGGATTACGGCGAAAGTGGGCGACGAACTCGTCATGATGAGCACCGAGAAGGGCAAATATATCGGTCTCAGCGACGTGGGTGCCTGTGTGTGGGCGTTGATCGAGGCGCCGCGCAGCGTGGACGAGGTTTGCGCGCAACTGGAGCGGGAGTTCGACGTGGCGCCGGATGTTTGCCGTGCCGACGTGGAGACGTTCCTCGAGGAATTGGTGAGGCACGGCGTCGCCACGCTCGATTCCATCGCGCCTTCGTGACCGTGCTGATCTGACATGGCCTGGGGGCCGTTGCTGGGCTTGCGGGTCGGGCTGAGATTTCGACAAAGGCCCCGGCGGGCAGCGCTTATGATCGCTTTTGGGAACCGCTCAATTGGCGATGAACGAAGTGAATCGAGGCGCCAAGCGGTCGAGGGGCGCGCGCTCGACACGATCATCTCTTGGTCCTGGCACCCGCGGGCCCCGCTGCCAATTGGCCTGCGCGTTCCAGAAATACCTTCAGGATCGGTGACTGATTGTCGGCACGATAGCCGATCGCCAGATCGATGGTAGGTGGGGTTCCCTTCAGTGGCCGGCTTACCACGGACCAGGGAAGCAGCGGCTCGACATAGGTGGGAAGCAGCGCCACGCCGCGCGTGGAAGCGACGAGCGAGATGCCCATGGCGAAATTGTCGATGCGGTGACTGGGCTGCAGATCGATGCCGTTGCGCCTGAGATAGTCATCGACCACCGCCCGCAGGACATGCGGCACATCGGAGAAGCCGACGAACGCCTCGCCTTCCAGATCGTGCGGATCCACCTCGGCCTCGCGGGCCAGCGGATGATCGCTCGAAAGTATGGCGACGAGCGGCTCCTGGGCGATCACCTGATAGGCGACGTCAGGCTTCGGCTCCACCCTGAGAAAGCCGAGATCGATCTCGCCGGTCTGCAGCGCCTCCGCCAGATCGGGCGAATAGAGGCTGGTGACCTTGAATTCGATCTTGGGCAGCTCGTTGCGCAGGATGTTGGTGACGTGCGGCAGCCAGTCGACCTCCTGCCCGGTGAGGAAGCCGACCGAGAAGATCGCCTTCGCAGGGCGCGCCGCGCGCCGCGCCGCCTGGATCGCCTCCGCGGCCTGGCCAAGTGCCAGCCGGGCATGGTCGAGAAAGGCGCGGCCCGCCGGCGTCAGCTCGATCCCGCGCGCGCCGCGCGTGAAGAGCTGCGCCCCCACTTCCCGTTCGAGATCGCGCAGCTGCCGGCTGAGCGACGGCTGGGCGGTGTGCAGCCGCTTCTCCGCCGCGACCGTCAGGCTTCCCTCCTCGGCCACGGCGACGAAATAGCGAAGGTGGCGAAGTTCCATGAGCGAGCCATGCCTTGGAGGTATCGCTTACGGACATACAAAGTCTTTTTCGGGCGCGCAACGAGGACCTAGATAGGCAGCATCGAAGCGCAGCTAGTGACCAGCGCATGGAAGGCCGAAGGGCATTTCCGTGAACGATCCGGGCTTATCTTCGTGATTTTAAATCAAGGAGTTGGGCAATGGAAAATCAAGTCATCTTGATCACTGGCGCGCTTACCGGCATCGGCCGGGCCACTGCGCTCGAAGCGGCGCGCAAGGGTTATCGCCTGGCCGTCTCCGGCCGCAATGCGGAGACCGGCGAGGCATTGGCGGCCGAACTGCGCGGCCTTGGCGCCGAGGCGGAGTTCATCCGCGCCGATGTGCGCCGCGACGAGGAAGTCCGCGTGCTGGTCGACAGCACGGTGGCGCGCTTCGGCCGCCTCGACGTCGCCGTCAACGTGGCCGGCACCGAGGGGCAGCCGGGCCCGATCACCGCCCAGACCGCGGAGAGCTACGCTGCCACCTTCGACACCAATGTCCTCGGCGCGCTGCTCAGCGTGAAGCACGAGGCGCGGGTGATGCAGGCGCAGGGCGCCGGCAGCATCGTCAACATCTCGTCGAGCTACGGCCATGAGGGCGCGGCCTATGCCTCGGTCTATTCGGCCAGCAAGCATGCGGTGGAAGGCATCACCAAATCCGCCGCGCTCGAGCTGGCTGGCGCCGGGGTCCGCGTCAACGCCGTCGCGCCGGGACCGACCGACACCGGCATGCTGGACCGGTTCACCGGCAGCGAGGCGGTCAAGGCCCAGCTGGCCGCCGGCGTCCCGCTCGGCCGCGTCGGCCGTCCCGAGGAGGTCGCTCGCGCGATCCTCTTCATCGGTTCGGACGACGCTGCGTTCGTCACCGGCCAGATCCTCACCGTCGACGGCGGCAAGACCGCCGGCTGATCGCAATGCCCGGGCGCGCGGGCTTCGCCTCGCGCCCTTCCCCCGAAGGACAAGACCATGGAAAAGCTGAAGCTCTATCATTCGCCGGTGTCGCCCAATGCGCGCCGCGTCCGCATCTACCTCGCAGAGCGAGGCATCGACGCCGAGCTGGTGACGGTCGACCTGGGCGCCAAGGCGCAATTCTCCGACGCCTATGCGGCGATCAACCCGCGGCAGGTCGTGCCGACCCTCCTGCTCGCCGACGGCACGGCGATCGGCGAAGTGCCCGCCATCATCCGCTACCTCGACGAAGCCTTTCCCGAGAACCCGCTCGACGGCGCGACGCCCAAGGACAAGGCACTGGTCCAGATGTGGGAGCGGCGCATGGAGCAGGAGGGCCTGCTGCCCGCCGTCGCGGCCGTGCGCAATGCCGTCCAGGGGCTGGCCGGGCGCGCGCTGGCGGGGCCGCATGGCTATGCGCAGATCCCCGGCCTGATCGAGCGGGGCCGGCAGATCGTCTCCAATCTCCACGCCGACCTGGAGCTATGGCTCTCGCAGCGGCCGTTCGTCGCGGGGGACAGCTTCTCGGTTGCCGACATCACTGCCGTCGTCGCGATCGACTTCGCGACCAAGGCGCTGTCGATGCCGATCCCCGAGGGCAACGCCGCCACCCTGCGCTGGTACGCCGCCGTCGCCGCCCGCCCCAGCTTCTCCGCCTGACCCCCGTTTCAAGGAGACAGACCATGACCTACACGCATGACACCGCCCCGACCCGCTATGTCGAGGCAGAAGGCATCCGCTTCGCCTATCGCCGCTTCGGCAAGCCCGGCGGCGTGCCCATCGTCTTCAACCAGCATTATACCGGCACGATGGACTATTGGGACCCGGCGGTGACCGACGGTCTCGCCGCGACCCGCGAAGTCATCCTGTTCGACAATGCCGGCGTCTCCAGCTCGTCGGGGGAGACGCCGGCCAGCTTCCAGGCGATGGGTGCCAACGCGATCGCCTTCATCCGCGCGCTGGGCCTTGGCCAGGTCGACGTGCTGGGCATCTCGATCGGCGGCTTCGTCGCGCAGGAGATCGCGCTGCAGGGCGGGAGCCTCGTCCGCAAGGTCATCCTCGTCGGCACCGGCCATCGCGGCAACGACATGACCGCCAGCCGTTCGAACGCGATCTTCTCCGCCACCTATGATCCGCCCGAGCATCTCTGGCTGGCGGTCCATTTCAAGCCCACCGAGACCAGCCAGAGGGCGGGCCTCGCCTTTCTCGAGCGCAAGTGGCGCCGCAAGGATCGTGATCCGGAAGTCAGCGCGCAGACCGTCGCCGCGCAGGGCGAAGCGATCGGCAAGTGGATCACGCCGGACGGGAACGCCCTCGACTATCTGAAGTCGATCACCCAGCCCGTGCTCATCGTGCAAGGCAGCGACGACGTAATCATCCCGACCGCGCACTCGCTCACCCTCCAGCAGAACCTGCCGGACGCGCAGCTCATCATCTACCCGGATTCGGGCCACGGCTCGATCTACCAATATCCCGAGCTGTTCGTGGCCGAAGCCGTCCTGTTCCTCGACAAGTGACCCGATGCGCCCGCGGCCGGGCTGCGGGCGCCTCCATCATCAGCCCACTCCATCAAAAGGAATTTCCAATGGCCAATCTCGCCAACAAGACTGCGCTCGTCACCGGCGGCTCGCGCGGTATCGGGGCAGCCATCGCCAGGCGGCTCGCCGCCGATGGCGCCAGCGTCGCCATCACCTACACCCGGGGCGCGGACGCCGCCGCCGAAGTCGTGAAGGCGATCGAGGGAGCCGGCGGCAAGGCGATCGCCATCCGGGCCGATGCGGCGAATGCCGGAGCCGTGCAGGCCGCGGTCGAGCAGACCGTCGCCGCCTTCGGCGGGCTCGACATCCTGGTGAACAATGCCGGCACCGCCATTCCGAAGCCGTTCGAGGAGACTTCGCTGGAGGAGATGGATCGCGTGATCGACATCAACCTTCGCGGCGTGCTCGTCGCAACACAGGCCGCGCTGAAGCACCTGCGTGACGGCGGGCGCGTCATCACGATCGGCTCCAGCGTTGGCGAGCGGGTGATGACGCCGGGCCTCGTCGCCTATTCCGCGACCAAGGGCGCGGTGAAGCTGTTCAGCCAGGGTCTAGCGCGCGAGGTGGGCCCGCGCGGCATCACCGTCAACACGGTCCAGCCGGGCCCGATCGATACCGATCTCAACCCGGCTGCCGGGGACTGGGCGACGCCCCAGATCGCGACGACGGCGCTCAAGCGCTACGGCCATGTCGACGACATCGCCGCGATGGTGGCCTTCGTCGCAAGTCCCGAAGCCGGCTACGTCACGGGCGCGAGCCTGAGCGTCGACGGCGGCACCAACGCCTGAGCGGAGGGGATCATGAACTGCAACGGAAAGACCGCTCTCGTCACCGGCGCCTCGCGCGGCATCGGCCGCGCGACCGCCCTGGCGCTGGCGGCGGCGGGCGCCCAGGTGCTCGTCCATTACGGCCGGAGCGCGGCCGATGCGGAGGCGGTGGTCGAGGATATCCGCGCGGCCGGGGGCCGGGCCCGGGCGATCGGCGCCGACCTCTCCGCCCCGGACGCTCCCGCCGAGCTGGCCCGCCAGGTGCGCGCGATCGCCGGCGACCGGCTCGACATCCTCGTCGCCAATGCCGGCATGGCGAAGGCGGTGTCGATCGAGGACACCAGCATCGAGGATTTCGACGCGCTGTTCGCCGTCAACGTCCGGGCGCCCTTCTTCCTGGTCCAGCAGCTGTTGCCGATCCTCCGGGAGGGGTCGAGCGTGATCTTCACCTCCTCGCTCGCCGCTCACGCAGCGGTCGGCACGCTGCCGGCCTATGCCGCGACCAAGGGGGCGATCGACACGCTGGTGAAGCATCTCGCCGCCAGCCTCGGGCCACGGGGCATCCGCGTCAACGCCGTGGCGCCGGGGGTGGTCGCCACCGACATGTCGAGCTTCACCAAGACTGATGCGGGGCGCGACTATACGCTTGGCATCCAGGCACTGCAGCGCCTGGCGCAAGCCGACGATATTGCTGGCGCGATCGCCTTCCTCGCCTCGGATGCCGCCCGCTGGGTGTCCGGCGACACGCTGCGGGTCGATGGCGGGTCGAAGCTCTAGGCCGAGCGCCTTCAGGACCCAATATGTTGATGACCATCGACAAGGACTCGCCGGCCGCGGCAGAGCCGCGCCGCTTTCGGGCGGACGACCAAAATCGAGCGCGGCTCCGGCGACTGCTTGGCTGCGGAAGCAGCCAGCGGCGAACCGTGCTCCACGACAATTTCCGCTTCGGCACGGTCGCCGGCCGCTTCACGCCGCCGCGCAGGGCAGGACGAAGCCGCGGTGGTGATTCGAATATTCCAGTATCTCCAGAAGCGTCTTGCCCAGCAGACCCTCGGCCCCATCGGCCCCGATGACGATGACCAGCGGCATGCCGGGAACCGCCGCGCGCGCCGGGATTCCGACGGCGTCGTTCGCCGTCGCGGCATCGTCCGAGACCAGCAGATAGCCGCGTCCAGCGATCGTCTTGATCCGCCAGCGCTCGGGGCCGAGCGCACGCCGCACCAGGCTGAGCTGCACCTTGAGATTGCTCTCGACCACCGTGACCGTGGGCCACACCCGGCGGATCAGCTCTTCCTTGGAGACGATCTCGCCGCGGGCGTCGAGCAGCATCTTCAGCAGGTCGAACGCCCGGCCGCCCAGCTCGACTTGCTCGCCGTCGACCAGGACCGTGCGCGCCGAGGGGATCACCTCAACACTTCCGAGCCGGATCGACGAACGTCCCGAATGGATGCCCGCGATGTGCGCCCGCATCTGGTTCTGAAGAATGGCTACGTCCGCAAGGCTTCCCATGGCGTGTCCCCGATTGACTGTCGTGATGGGAGACGCACTCGCCGCGGGAACCTACACCCCGCCGCACGAAAAATCTGCGCGCGCCAGACAAGCGTTTGGGATTAAATATTATTTTCTGGAAACAATCTCGATTTCGCCGTCTTTCGCCGGCCCGGCGCGAACCGGATAGAGCATCGTCAGCGTCTGGACGAAGCCATCGGGATCGTCCGTGGGAAAGGCGCCGCTGATCCGCAGCGACGCGGCGCCGGGATCGCGCACGACGAGCTTCTTCGCATTGTACCGGTTTAGCTGCGCCACTGCCTCGGCGAGCGTTTCGCCATCGAACCGGATGAAGCCGCGCCGCCACTCGAGCGGAAGCGCGGTCTGGACCTGGCCGATCACATCGGGCTTGCCCGTCCGGACGACGAGCTGCTGGCCGGGCGCCAGCCGCTCGGTCTCGCGGCCCGGGTGCGCCGGATCGCTGCCCGCGCTGATCCCGACCGATCCTTCGACCAGCACGACGCGAGTTTCGTCCTGGCCGAGCCGGATATTGAACCGCGTGCCGAGCACCGTGACGATCCGCTCGCCCGCCGCCACGCGGAACGGGCGTCGCGCGTCGTGGCTGACCTCGAAGAACGCCTGCCCCCTCACCAGCCGCGCCATGCGCTGGTCGCCCCGATAGGCGACGTCGACGGCGCTGTCGGTGTCGAGGGTCAGCTTGCTGCCGTCCTGAAGCTCGACTGTCTTTCGCTCGCCCACGGCGGTGCGATAGTCGGGAATGCCGAAGGCCGCGGGGTCGGGCTCGGCCGCCGCCACGACCTGTTGCTCGGGCGCGTTGCCGCCGAGCCGGCCGAGGCTGACGAACAGCGTGACCACCACCACCAGCACGAGCGACGCCGCGACCGCATAGCGAAGCGCGACCGGCGCGAACCGCTGCGGCTCGAACTCGAGCGCATCCTCGCGCATCGCGTCGAACGCCTGGGCGCCCTCCGCGAACTCGAGGCTGTCCCACAGTTCAAGCGCATCGTCCCAGGCAGCGCGGTTTGCTTCGCTCGCCGCGAGCCACTGCTCGAAGACGGCACTGCCCGCTTCGGTCTCGTCGCCCTGCAGCCGTTCGAGCCAGAAGGCGGCCCCGCGAGTCGGCCCGATGAGCTGCAATTCGCGAAGCGTCGGCAGGAGGCTCATCGCTCTTCCGCCCTCGCCCGCAGCAGCGTCTCGATCGCGCGCAGCATGTGCTTCTGGACGGCGCTCACCGAGATATCGAAGCGCGTGGCGATCTCGGCGTATCGCATCCCCTCCAGCCGGCTCAGCACGAAGATCGCGCGCGTCCGCTCGGGCATTTCGAGCAGCGTCGCCGAAACCTGCTGAAGCCGTTCGCGCGCGATCAGCGCGCGCAGCGCGTCGACATCGTCCGCTTCGCCATGTTCGGGAAGCAGGGGCAGGTGCGCGCCCGCATGGCGGACATTGCGCCGTCGCTGCCGGTCGAACAGCACTGCGCGGGCAGTCTGGTAGAGATAGGCCTCGACGTTCGCCACCTCGTCGCCGGCCTGGCGGTTCGCGAACCGCAGGAAACATTCCTGCGCCAGATCCTCGGCGTCGGTCATGTCGCCCACCCTGCGGCGGAACCAGCCGACCAGCGACGGGCGGAATTGCCGGAGCTGATGCGCGAACGCACCCGTCTGCTCCGGTTTCGGCGTCCCGCTGCCCATGAGGACAGTCTGGTCAACATCGCGGACAAACTCCAGCACCCAAAGGAGGGGGCGCGGCCAAACCATCGGCGGCTATCCCTTGGGATAGTGTAACTGCCTCGCTGCGCCCGGCAGAGTAAAGTCCGGTGAAGAATCGATAATCCGGGGCCGGCGGCGTCGATGCGGGCATCCGGGGCTGCACCCTGTCGCACTCGACCATTCTCGAACTCGGACCAACCCGTGGGGGGCGCCACGCTTTGGACTCGCGCACGATTCTGATGCTGATTGGGGCGCCAGCCTTGGCGCTGACCACGCCGGCGGCGGCGCAAAGCGGCACGCTGGTCGTCTCGCTGAAGGCGGGCCGGCTCGACGATGCGCTGCGCGAATTGTCGGTGCGCAGCGGCGTCGGCATTCTCTTCTCGCCCGACGTGGTCGGCAACCGCCGCAGCGTGCGTGTCGCGGGCAGGATGACGCTCACCGAGGCGCTCGACCGGCTGCTCGCCGGCACCGGCCTGGCCTATCGCCGGACCGGCGCAGGCACGATCGTCATCTATGCGCTGGCCAAGGCGGAGGAACCGGAGCCCGCCATTCCCGAAATCCTGGTGATCGGCCGGCGCACGCAGAACCAGGACATTCGCCGCACCGAGAACGACACCAGGCCCTATGAACGGTTCAATGCGCGCGCAGTCGAGGAGGCGAGCTCGGACGATGTCGGCCAGTTCCTGCGCACGCGCGTGTCGAGCAACACCGTGCTCGCCGGCCCGTCACAGGATCCCACGGGGCAGTTCGGCGACAATCGCTCGCTGATCGATCTCCATGGGCTCGGCGCCACCGAGACGCTGGTTCTGGTCGACGGCGCGCGGATGCCGCGCACGCCCAGCCTGTCCTCGCTCGTGTTGCAGCAGCCCGACCTGAACGGCATCCCCCTCGCAGCCGTCGAGCGAGTCGAAGTGCTGACCGCCACCGCGGGCGGCATCTACGGCCCGGGCGCGACGGGCGGCGTGATCAACGTGATCCTCAAGCGCGACTATCGCGGCGCCGACCTGGGCTTTACCTATGGCCTGAGCACACGGGGCGACGCGCCGCGCCGGCGCATCGACGGGAGGATCGGCTTCACGCCCGATCATGGGCGCACCGACGTGATGCTGACCTTCTCGCGGACGACGTCGGACGCGCTCCCGCTCGGCAATCGCGACTATGCCGTCGACGCCCGGCGCCTCCTCGTCGAACGCGATCCGAACGGGTTCATCGCTACCTATCCTTCCGGCAACGCGGTCATGGTGCGCAGCCTCTTCGGCGACAATCTGTCGTTCGTGCCGGGCCTCGGCGGTACGGCGCTGAACGCGTTCTACACCTTCCTGCCGCTCGACCAGGCCGGCCGGCAAAGCGGGCTCGCAGCCACGCTGCTCGCCAATGCCGGCCAGATCCCGACGGAGCTTGCCCCCGATGGCTCGGGCACGCGGCGCGGCCTCACCAACACGACCGTCGTCAATTCGCTGCTCGTGAACCTGCGCCACCGGTTCGGCGACGACGTCCAGGCCTTCGTCGACTTCGTGGGATATGAAAACCACGGCAGTGCCGTGGTCACGATGAACAGCTCGCTGGTCATGCTCGGCGCGGCCCCGGCCAATCCCTTCCAGCAGCATGTCGTGCTCACGGTCCCGATGCCGGGCTTCGACGGGACGGGCCGCACGAACCTGCGGACGTACCGGCTTTCGTCGGGCGTGATCGTCAACTTGCCGCTGGGCTGGAAGGCCGATGCGAGCTTCGCGATCGGCGGCGTGCGTTCGCACCAGGGCGTGACCACCTATATCCTCGACAGCGATGCGTCGGCGGCCGTCGGATCGGGCCAGCCCGCGGCGCCCGGCGAACCGCCGCCCAATCCCTTCGGAGACTGGAATCAGTTCGTTGCCGCGACGGCCAATCACAAGACGATCTATGGCGTGTCGTTCGATTCGGACACGCGGTTCCGCAACGCGAGCCTGCGGCTGGCGGGGCCGATCTACACGACCGCCGGCGGCCCGGTCACGCTGTCGCTGCTCGGCGAGCATCGCTTCGAGAAAGTGCGCGAGGTGTCCCTCCGGACGATCTACGAGGACCTCGACTTCACGACAAAGGCTCCGGGCTTCGCGCTCTCGGTGTCGTCGCTCTACGGCGAGCTTCGTGCGCCGCTGCTGTCGCGCGACAGCAGCATCCAGCCGTTGCGGGGGCTGGAACTGGAACTCGCCGCGCGGTTCGACGACAACAGGACGCGCCTGCCAAGCACCGACGACGAACGGCTGACCGCGCACCAGACGGCCGTCGCCTACACCGCGGGCGTGAAATTCTACCCGCGCGACAATCTGATGCTGCGCGCGAGCATCGCGACGGGCACGCTGCCACCGACGCCCGAGCAGCTGCGGCCCTCGACGAGCGTCTATCGCAGCGCCTACATCGTCGGCGATCCGAAGCGCGGCGGCCGCGAGGTCGGGAGCGAAGGCGTCTTCACGCTGTTGGAGGCGGGCTCGCTGAACCAGCCGTCCGAACGGGCGCGCTCGATGTCGGTCGGGGTGGTGCTCAATCCCGACCGGGGCGCCATCCCGCGCCTCTCGATCGACTATACCCGCATCGTCAAGACGCATGAGATCGGCACGAACTTCGGCGGGAACATCCTCTATTTCCTTGCCAACGAGGGCCTTTATCCCGGCCGCGTAACCCGCGCGCCGCTGACTGAAGCGGATCGGGCGGCGGGGTTCACCGGCGGCGTGATCACGCAGATCGACGCGCGCTATCTCGATATCGGCAGGACATGGAGCGACGTGATCGATATCCGCGCGGACGCGGCCCTCGACCTGCACGGCCTGGGCAGCCTCAGGCTCTACGGCACGGCGACCTGGCACCCGAACCTGCGCCGGTGGATGGCGCCCGATCGCCCGGCGATCCAATATGTCGGTTTCGCGAACGGCCCGCTCCGGTGGCGCGGCAACGCGGGCTTCACCTGGGATCGCGGCCCCCTCTCCTTCGCCGCGAACGGGCAATATTACGCCGGATACCGCTCGATCGACCTCGAGAACAATGTCGCGCCGACCGTGATCGACGCGACCGAGCTCGACCAGCCGGGGGTCCATATCCCCGGGCAATTCTATCTCGATCTCTCGTTCGCCTATCGGATCGACAACCCGTCTCCGATCGTGCGGCGGATGGAGTTCCGGCTGGGCGTGGTCAATGCGTTCGACCGGTCGCCGCCGATCGCGACGAGCACGCCGCTCGGCTACAGCTATTACGGCGATCCGCGCCGGCGCCGGATCGAGGCTTCGCTGGTCGGGCGTTTCTAGAGTCTGGCGTTGGAGGGTCGGGACGCCGGCACGGGAGGGGGGACGCGAGGCGTCGGCGCCCCGACTGCGATCGGCGGGGGCGCGCCGACCGCATCTCATCGTCAGCGGGCCTGCGGCGCCACCTTGCGATCGAGGAAGTCGTGGATCAGCGGCGCCATCTCCGACAGCCGGTCCTCGAGCGCGAAGTGGCCGCTGTCGAGCAGGTGGAGCTCGGCATCGGGCAAGTCGCGGAGATAGGGACCTGCCCCCTCGGCCGGGAAGATCGTGTCGTTCTTGCCCCAGACGATCAGCGTCGGCGGCCGGCGCTCGCGGAAGAAGGCCTGGAATTGCGGATAGAGCGGCACGTTGGTCCGATAGTCGTAGAGCATGTCCAGCTGGATCTCGCGGTTGCCCGGCCGGTCGAGCAGCGCCTGGTCGTGGACCCAATTGTCAGGGCTGATCCGCGAGACGTCGCCCATGCCGTCGGTGTACTGGAACTTGGTGATGTCGAGCGTCACCAGCCGGCCCAGCGCCTCGCGGCGCGCGGGGGTGCCTTCGTTCCAATAGGCCTTGATCGGGTCCCAGAAGGCGCGAAGCCCTTCCTCATAGGCATTGCCGTTCTGGACGATCAGCCCGGTGACCCGCTCGGGATGCTTGAGCGCGAGCCGGTAGCCGACCGGCGCGCCGTAATCCATCACGTACATCGCGTAGCGGCTCGCACCGAGGCGGCCCATCAGCGTGTCGATCATGTCGGCGAAATGGCCGAAGGTGTAGGCGAAGCGCGTGTGATCGGGCGCGTCGCTCTGGCCGTAGCCCGGATAGTCGGGGGCGATGACGCGATACTTGTCGGCGAGCAGCGGGATCAGGTTGCGGAACATGTGCGACGAGGTCGGGAAGCCGTGGAGCAGCAGCACGACCGGACCGTCCGCCGGGCCCGCCTCGCGGTAGAAGAGCTTCACGCCGTCGATCGTCTCGGTGCGATAGTGGACGACGGCGGGCGCAGCGGCGGCGGCAGCCAGGGCGGCCTCGGCGGGCCGGGCCTCGGCCTGGGGGGCGGCCGCGAGCGCCAGCAGCGCAGGCGCGACCGAGAAGAGTAGCTTGTTCACGGCAATCTCCATGGGTTCGGGAAAGGATCGCGCGGCCGTGCGGGGACGGCCGCGCGACGTCCGGATCATTTCATGTCGGCGGCCGCGCCCTCGATGAACGCGGCGACTTCCTCGGGGTGCGAGAGCATCACGGCGTGGCTGCTCGCGATCTCGACGGTCTTCGCCTTGGCCCGCGCGGCCATGAAGCGCTGCGTGGTCGGCGGGATCATGTGATCCTGCGTCGTCAGCATGAACCGCAGCGGCTTGTCCTTCCAGGCTGCCTGGGTGAGCTTCGGCTGGATCGCGCCAAGGCCCCAAGGCACCTGCGACGCCGCCATGAACCGCACCGTCGCGGGATCGCCGTCGGGCGCGAATGCCGCGGGGAACTTGGCGGGATCGACGATGATGAAGCCGTCGCTCGGCGGGAGCAGCGGCGGCGAAGGCTCGCCGGGCACCGGCCGCGTGGCGAGCTCGAACACCGACTCGCCGACGTCGGGCGCGAAGGCGGCGAGATAGACGAGGCTGCGGACCTTGGGGTCGGCGCCGGCCTCGGTGATCACTGCGCCGCCATAGGAGTGGCCGACCAGCACCACCGGCTTGCTCGCCTTGGCGATGACCTGCTTCGTCGCCTCGACATCGCCCTCGAGCGTGATCGTGGGGTTCTGGACGACGAGCACTTCATAGCCGTCGCGCGTGAGGATGTCGTAGACCGACTTCCAGCCCGATGCGTCGACGAAGGCGCCGTGCACCAGCACGATCGAGACGGGCTTGTCCGGGACGGTCTGCGCCGGGGCGGCGGATGCGGTGAGCATGGCGAGGATTCCTCCAAACAGAATGCGGTTCATGGTGTGTCTCCTGGGATTCCCCCCGCCCGCAGCATCTGCCGGGCGGAGAATGGGCTTCTCGCGCCTCAGGCGGTGGCGAGCATCGAAGCGGCGGCACCGGACTGCGCGCGATAGCGGTCGAGCGCGGCGATCAGTGCCTTGGCGATCGGGTGATCCGAGCGCGGGTTCTGCCCCGTGATCAGCTCGCGATCCTCGACGACGTAGGGCGCGAAGTCCTCGGGCGTGGTGCTGACCTCGGCGCCGGCCAGGTTCAGCGCGAACGGCATGTCGAAATAGAGTTCGCCGTGGAGGATATTGTCCTGGATCCACTTCTCCTCGGTCGCCGAGAAGACCGTCATCCTGTAGCCGGCATATTGCCAGCCTTTGGCCCATTCCCGAGCCTTTTCGGTGTCGCCTGCGATCAGTGCCGCGCGGAACTCGCGGGCATAGGGCATCGCGGCCACCGACGAGATCGGGCCGTGGCACAGCATCGCGGTGGGCTTCGCCTTCGCGTGGAAGTGGCGCAGGATCTCGCCGATCTGCTGGTCCTGCATCAGGTCGACGATCGGCGCCTGCCCGCCCGGGATGTGCAGCCCGGCATAATTGTCGAGGCCCTCGTCTAGCACCGAGCGCAGCGTGCGCCCCTTCATCGCGGGATCGTTGGCGTAGAAGTCCTTGGCGCGGGCATAAAGCGCTTCGTCGCCGCCGAAATGTTCGACCTTGTCCGATGCCGGGTCGATGTACGGCGGCTCGCCATTGGGCGTGGCGAGCACCACGTCGTAGCCTGCCTCGATGAGCGCCATCGCGGGCACTACGGTTTCATTGAGATACTGGCCGGTGGCGCCCCAGTAACCGCCCTTGATCTCGATGCGCTCGGCATTTGAACCAAGGATAACGACCTTACCTTTGCTCATGACTTCCTCCTTTGCTTCGATCCGTCGAATAAAGCGACGAACTATCGATAGCTCCGACGCGGTCGATCGGCACGTAAATGGAGGTAAGCCGAGGTTAATCGGCTGGAGGATCGAGGATCTTACCGTTCAACAACCAAATTTGACGCAATTTTACGACACGATATCTGACCGACACCTTATCCTGTGCGGATTCTTACTCATCCAGGAGCAGGCAGATGACGAACCAGGTGAAGACGGTGGCTGTGCTCACGGCACATCCGGGCAAGGCCGGCGAACTCCGGACGCTGCTCGACGGCATGGTCGCGCCGAGCCGGGCGGAGCCGGGCAATCTGCGCTACGACCTCTGGGCCGATCTGGCGGCCCCCGGCCGCTTCGTGCTCGACGAGCTCTATACCAGTCACGCCGCGGTGATCGCGCACCGCGAAACGCTCCATTTCCAGAATTATCTCTCGCACATCAACGCGCTCGGCGAGCGCAGCGCCTGGACCCTTCATGCCGTGGCCGTCGGTTGACGCAGGCGACCGGCACGACGGACGGGCGCGGTTCTCGCGACTGCTTGGCTGTGGAAGCAGCCAGAGGCGAACCATGCTCCACGCAGATGAAGCGCGAAGCGGACATCGGGGCCGCGATCAAGCCGGAAGGGGCACCGGGACCGTTTCACCGAATTTCATCAGCACCGGATAGTCGCGAAAAAGCGCCGCGGTCACACCATTCGTCCACCCGAACCCATCTTCAAGCGGATAACCGCCACCACTGCCAGGCGCCTGCCGCACGACATCGTATTTTTCCATGAGACGCCCGGTCTCCGCATAAACGAGCGCAACCGTCTCGAGCCAGCGCCGCGCGAGATCCTTCGCCTCGGCGGTGAACCCGTAGCGCCGCAGGCCCGCCACCGCGAACCAGTGGCTCGGCGCCCATCCGTTGGGAGAATCCCATTGCTCTCCGGTGTGACGATCGGTCGCGAGCAGCCCGCCTTTCACAAGCAGGCCGCGCTTCATCGTCTCGACGGTTGCTTTGGCGCGATCGCGCGTTGCGGTGCCCGCGAACAGCGGAACGAGCGCCGCGGCGCTCACCGCACCGCGCAGTTCGCCCGCCTCGTAATCATAATCGTCGTACAGGCCGAGAGTCTCGTTCCATAGCCACCGATCGATCGCCTGTCGGCGATCCTCCGCGCGACGCACAAAGTCGGTGGCGCGGGCCTCGTCGCCCGCCGCCGCGGAGCCCTGTGCGATCGCGCGCTCCAGGCCGAACAAGAGCGCATTGAGATCGATCGGGACGATGGACGTCGCTCGGAGCGTGGCCATCGTCGCCCGATCGCCGAACCAGCGCGAGCTGAAATCCCAGCCCGTGGCGCAGCCGGCGCGAATCTCGCGATACAATTCCTCAGGCGCGCGGGGCGCCGCCGCCTTGGCGATCGCGACATCGCGGCCGGCGCGCGCCTCGTCGCGCGGCGTTGCCGAGTGACTCCAATAGCGATTGAGCAGCGCACCGTCCGGAAGCCGGACGACGCAGTCCGCAGCCTCGCCAGGCTGCAGACTCTCGGAGCCGCGCATCCAATAGCCGTGTTCGGCAATCAACTGCGGCAGATACCGCGCCCATGCTCGCTCGGGCGCATCCGGCAAGAGCGCCCCCACCGAGGCGTAGAAGGTCGGCGGCTGCGAACGCGACAGATAGTAGGTCCGCGTGCCGTTCGGCACGAAACCGAAGGTGTCGATCTGCTCGGCCAGCGCCGCCACGCATTCTTCGCGCAGCGCCGCCCGCTCGTCACCGAGCCCCAGGAGGGTGAAATAGGAGTCCCAATAATAGCATTCGCGGAATGCGCCCCCGGGGACGATATAAGCGTGCTGCAACGCCACCTGAGAAACGCCGTCCTGAAACCCGGGCGGGCGCACCAGCAAGTCCCAGAGATACTCGATCCGATCGGCCAGGGTCATTGGATCGCAGGGCGCCAGCTGGTCCGGCGGCGCCGGGAACGTGAACCAACGGCCGACGAAGGCCCGGATCGCCTCCGGATCGCGGGTCGCCTCGCGGGCGAACGCCGCGTCGATCCGCTCGGGCGTGTCACCGAGCCTCGCATCGGCCAATGCCTTCATGTCAATGACCGCGCCGGTTTCCCACAGCGCCTCATAAAGCCTGGGCATCAGCTGCGCGGGTGAACGTGCCGGGATCATGCGTGGACCTCCCCGCCGACGATGGAAGATTTGGATGACGCACTCCCATCCAGGACGGGAAACCGCCGGAGCAGCAGAAAGCCAGCGGCCGCGGCGCCCAGCAGGATCCCCGCCCCGTGCAGGACCTCGACGTAGGAGCCGAACCGGTCGAAACACCAGCCATAGGCGGTCGGCGATATGGCCGTCCCGACGACCACGAAGGCATAGAGGATGCCGTAGGTGCGGCCATAGGCGGCGAGTCCGAAGTAACGCGCGACCAGATAGCTGACGAGGTCGATCTCCGCGCCGAACGCAAGACCGGCGACCACCAGACCGACCACGGCGACGCCAGGACCGCTCTGCGCGATCAGCAGGAACCCCGCCGCACTGACCACCATGATCACCGCTGCGACGCGCGGCGCGAAGAAGCGGTCGATAAGGAAGCCGGTTACAAGGCGGCCGGCGATGAGGAACAGCCCGCCGGCCCCCATCATGCGTGCCGCATCCACGGCGCTGAAACCGCGGTCCGTCATCATCGCGACGAAATGTCCGCTGAACCCGCCGACGGCGAGCGCGACCAGGAAGAAGATGAGCCCAAGGCCCCACAGCAGCGGGTCCCGGAGGATCGTCGGAAACGGCACCTGCGCGTCATCGGCCTTGGCCGCCTTCGCGCCATCCTCCGCCTTGAGCAGCGCGAGGACGACCGGTGTCGCAAGGGCGACGACGCCCGCGAGCAGGAAATAGCCGGCGCGCCAGCCCCAGGCATCGATCGCCAGGCTGAGCAAAGGCGGCATCGCGGCCGAGGACAGGCCGGTACCGATCAGCGCGATGCCCAGCGCACGGCCCCGCGCTGCACGGAAGCGAGCGTTGACGATGCGTGTGTAGGTGGGGGTCGCGCTACCGACCCCGATCACCCCGACGGCGATGAACGTCCCATAGTAGAAGGCGAGCGAGCCGGTGGTCTGGCTCAAGGCGACGAAGAAAAGCGTCAGGGCGAGCAGGCCGGGAAGGATCACGCGGCGCGCGCCGAAGCGGTCGATCACCGTGCCGAATATCGGCGCAATGGCTCCCAGACACAGGAACAGCAAGGTCGGGCCGAACGATGCTTCCGCGCGCGTCCAGCCAAAGGTCCGGGTCAACGGCCCGAGGAAGAGACCCGATGTCCCGAAGGGAAGCGCGTGAACGCCGATCGCGAGGCCTAGCATGCTGCCGGCAAGCGATCGCCAGCCGTTGCGGAATTCCATTGTCGCGGTTTCAGCCACGGCGCGTCCCCGCACAGGCAGCCGTGCGAGGCGGAGCATCCTCGGCGGACAGCAGGACTCCCTGACGACGCAGGACCTGGCGCAGGTCCGCCATCTCCACGGCTCGCGGCGGGATGTTCTTCGAGACGGCAAGGGCGGCCGCCACGCCCGCAGCCTGGCCGGTGAGCCAGCATTGCGGGATCTCGCGCAGGATCGAATGGGATGTCGGATCGCAGGAGACATGCCGTCCCGCTGCGAGCAAGCCATCGAGCGTCTCAGGGACGAGGCAGCCATAGGGGACCGAGAGGCTCGGCCATTGCGGCGCCAGCGATGGCGACAGGCCGATCTCCGTCTCGGACGATCCGCCGGAACGCCAGTCGGCCCGCGTCACACGCGCCACTCCGACGAGCCGGCGCGAATGGCGGACGCCGAGCTGGGACCCGGCCTGCAGAAGCTCGGCGTTCGCGAATCCGGGCGCGTTGCCGCGATAGAAAGCCAGGTGCGCGAGCATCGCCTCGCGGCTTGCGATCTCCGCCTCGCTGAGATCGAGAACATCGACGCCGCTCAGACCCGACAGCCGCGGGCCCATGAACAGCGCGATGCCGTCATCCCAGGATATGACCGGCTTTTCGAAACCAAGCGGTGAGGCGTGGCGGCCCGCCTCCATGAAAGCGGCGAAGGCCTGTGGCTCGCCATAGCGAAACGCCAGCCAGGCCTTCATGTCCACGCCGCCGAACAGCCATGAGGTGTTCATGCAATGATGGATCGAGCTTTTCTCGATATCCGCATCGGTGCGCGCGCCCGCGCGGTAGAACAGGTCGCCATCGCCGGTGCAGTCGATCACCACCTTGGCGCGGATCGCGCGGCGGCCTTCCTTGCTTTCGAACAAGACCCCGGAGACGGCTCCCGCCTCGTCGAGCACGGGTTCGGCCGCCCAGCCGTGCAAAACGAGCTCGGCACCGCTCTCGAGCACCAGGCGCTGGCTCTCGGTCTTTAGATGCTCGGGATGGATCGTCGGCGCCAAGGTGACCACGCCGTGGTGGGCGGAGGAGCGCCGACGCCAATGTTCGACCAGGGCTGCGTCCGTGCTGCCGAGAATGTCCCGTGCGGGTCCTTTCACCGTGGAGGCCGGCAACCGCGAGAGCAGCTCCTCCGCGAAGCCGCGGATGACGAGATTGCCGGACCAGTCCGTCATCCGGTCGATCCAGATGACGAGGCCGCCGGTCGCAAGCCCGCCAAGGTGATTGTAGCGTTCCAGGAGGACGGTATCGGCACCGGCACGGGCCGCCGCGGTTGCAGCGGCGGATCCGGCCGGTCCGCCGCCCACCACCAGCACGTCGCATTCACGAAGGATCGGAACGCTCCGGGCCGCTTCGGCGATCGCGCCCAGATTCTGCTGTCGGACGCGGCGGCGCGTGGGAAAGATGCCGTCGGCGTCTGCAATGCTGCCCATCAGGTCGATGCCTTCTCGTTAGAACTTGATGGTCGCGGTGGTATACAGGAACCGGCCGCGCGTGTCGTAGATGCCGGTTGCGGTCGCTTCCCCGTTCGGCGACGTGCGCGCGGGTCCCGAGATCAGGGGTGGCTGACGGTCGAACAGGTTCTTCGCGCCGATGGCGAAGGTGAACCGCCTGCCGACCTCGAGCGACATCTGCAGGTCGTGATACCAAACCGCCGGGATGTCGTTCTTCGGCCCCAGATTCTGGGACGTGTCGGCAAGGGCCGGCGACAGATAGCGCGCCTCATAGGCGATGTTGAAGCCGCCGGAATTGTAGCCGAGGCCGATCGAGACCTTGTTGCGGAAGTCGCCCACCTGCCCATCATAGTGATCCCGGTTCGCACCGGCATATTGCACGAAATAATGGTTGAAGAGGTGCGACCATGCCACCTGCAGGCGCAACGTGCCGGGAAGCGACGTCCCCACCCGCTCGAGCGGCAGCGAATAGGCGCCGACCACATCCAGGCCGTTCTCGAATTCGGTCGCTGCGTTCAGGAAGGAATTCGCGACCGACAGCAATTGGCCGGTGGTCGCCGAACGGGTGATCTGCCCGCAGAAGATCTGCGGCAGGCCGTTGTCGTCGTAGCAGCGATTGACGACATTCTGGATTGTCAGCTGCGAGATGACATGGTCGATCTTGATGCGATAATAATCCGCGGTCAGCGTGAGGCCGCCCAGAGCCCCACGGGGAGCGACCACCATGCCAAGCGTGTAGCTGCGCGCCGTTTCGGGCGACAGGCCCGGATTGCCCTGACTGACGTTGCCGACCGTCTGGCGCTGGACCTGCGTCTGGTCGAGCGTCGATGCAAGACCGCCGAGCGCGGCGCCGCAGCTGGCCTGGCGAGCGGCGCTGAGCGAGATCGCTGCTCCCGCATCGCTCACCCGGTCGCAAGGGTCGATGACATTGCTGATCGCCGCCGTTCGGGGCGCGTAGAGCTCATAGAGGTTCGGCGCGCGGATCGCCGTGCCGTACGTTCCACGCACACGCAGGAAGTCCGCCGGCTCCCAGTCGAGCCGCGTGCTCCACGAGGTCTGGCTGCCGACCGTGGAATAATCGCTGTACCGGACTGCGCCGCCGACCTCGAGCCGCTTGATCAGCGGAAGGTCGGCAAGCAGCGGGATGGTGATCTCGCCGAACGCCTCCTTGACCGAATAGCCGGCGGCGATGCCGAGGATCTTCTTGGTCAGGTTGTTGCCCGAGGTCAGCACTTCGGGCGGCGCCACATCCACGGTCTCGCGGCGATACTCACCGCCGACCACGATGCCTACATCGCCGGCGGGAAGCGTGAAGGGCTCGGCGCGCACGAACCCCGAGAAGACATTCTGGGTCGAGACCGAGCGGGTCACCGCCGGCACGGTCGCATAGTCGACGAAGGCCTGGCTGATCGTGCCGACGCCGAAGACATTGACCGGCACGCAGCCGAGATTGCGGTACCGCGCGTCCGCGCAATAGTCGTCGGACAGGTTGCCCGGCGTGCCGTTGTTGTTGACGTTCAGCGCCGCGACCAGCCGGTCCTTGGCGATGACGCCCTGATCGTCCTGCGTCGCCTCCACGCGGCCATATTGATAATAGATGTCGTAGTGAACCTTCGGCGCCAGGTCGCCGCGCACCCCGGCGACCGCCCGGATCGTCTCGCGATCGACGATCGAATAGCGTTCGCCGAACTCCTCGAGGCGGCGCTGGAAATTGAGGCCAGCCGCCGGAATCGCGCCGATCCGGGCCAGCACCGAAGCAGGCAGGTTGAGCAGGAACGGATTGTTGGCTGGGATCAGCGGCAGATCGGGCGGCGTCTCGTTGACCGTTCCATAGTTGCCGCCGGAGAAAAGTGCTGGCGCCGGCTCGTAGCGGAAGGTCGTCTTCGTCCGGCCATAGCTCGCCTCGCCATATAGCGTGGCCGAAACCGATCCTTCTGCGAGCGCATAGTCGAAGACGCCGTTCGCCAGATACCGGCTGGTGGGGTTCTGGAGATATTTGTGCGGATAGCGCGCATAGCGGTCGTCCGGCGTCTGCGCCCGCAGGACGTTGCCGGCATCGAAGAAGAGCCCGCTCGCGGCAAAGCGGCCACCCGGCGTCGCCGTCGACCCGTTGGCCAGTGCCGGTGTCGCGAACGACGCGACCGTGCCGCCATTGTCGGCAAAGCCATAGGAGCGGCTCGATACGTCGATGGCGTCGCTCCGCGCATATTCGGCGGCGAGCAGGACATGCCCGCGATCGTCGGCGAATTTGGCGCCGAAGATACCGGAAACCGAACGCTCGCCACCGTCGCCACGATCGGTGATGCCCGCGCGCGCCCGGATTTCGGCGCCCTCGTACTTACTCTTGAGGACGATGTTCACGACGCCGCTGACCGCGTCCGCACCATAGACGGCGGAGGCGGCGCCCGTCACGACATCGACACGGTCGACCATGATCGACGGGATGGCGGTAAGGTCGACCGACGACGTACCCGGGTTTCCCGCGACGTGCCGGCGACCATTCACCAGGACCAGCGTGCGCTGGATGCCGAGGTTGCGCAGGTTGATATATTCGCCGCCGAACCCGAAGCCGGAATTGAGCGAGTTGTTGTTCTGACTGCGCGAACCCGATGCCGTGCCAAGTTGCGGCAGCGCGCTGATCGCCTCGCTGACCTGCAAATTGCCGCTCGCCGCGAGCGCCTTGGCATCGATGACCGCGGTCGGTTGCGGGGCTCGCGCGCCGCTCGAGAGGCGCGAACCGGTCACGATGATCTCCGAAGCCTGTTCGTCGGCCGCGGCCGGCGCCGCCACGGCTGGGGAGTCAGATGTCGACTGCGCATGTGCCAATCCCGGCAGGATCAGCGCCGCCGCGCATACCGACAAGTGAAGGCCGATGTGGCGCCCTCTGTTCCGCATTCTTCCCTCTCCCAGTTTCGGCGAGTCGACTCGCCTCTGTATGCAACGTTTGTGCAAACGTTATCTTGCGTGTTGCATAGCGACTGCCGGCATGTCAACTAGGCGCATCGGGAATGGGGTCTGAAGGGAAGCGATGGCGGGCCGAAGTCGGCAGAAAGGGGAACGGCCGACGATGGCCGATCTCGCGGAGATGGCGGGGGTCTCGATCCCCACCGTTTCACGCGCGTTGCGCAATCTTGACTCGGTTTTGCCGGAAACCCGAAAGCGGATCCAGCAGCTCGCGGAGGAGCATGGCTTTGTCGCGAACGCGGCGGCCCAGGCTCTGCGCGGGAAATCGGCGCGCAAGATCGCGATCGTCATCGACTTCACCTCGTCGGGACCCGGCAGGGCTTCCCCGGACGCGTTCATCTTCGAACTGCTCTCCGATGTCGCGCATGCCCTGGCGATCCGCGATTACGAGATCGCCCTCTGCCCTCGCGAGCCGTCCGTCGAGCGGTATCAGCGGCAGTTCAGCGATATCGGCGCGAGCGGCGCCATATTTCTCGGACAGGGCGGACAACATCGGCTGCTCCAGGAACTGGCACCCCTGTTCCCGATCGTCATCTACGGGGCAGCCTTGCCCGACGCTGTCTATTGCACCGTCGGCAGCGACAATTTTGCCGGCGGCGAGATGGTCGGCCAGGAACTGGCGCGACGCCGGCGCAGGCATGTCCTCCTCGTTGGCGACCCGGAGACCGACCAGGTACGGCTTCGTTTCGACGGCGTCCGCGCCGCTCTGGGCACCGAAGTCGTCGTCGAGGAACTGCCGATCCGGGGCTTCTCCTATGACGAGGCCCATCTTGCGGTAAGAAATCGGCTGGGCGACGCCGAACCGGATGCAATCTTTGGCGCTTCCGACATGCTGGCAATGGCAGCGGTGCGGGCGGCAAAGGAATGCGGGCTGTCCGTACCGGCCGATATCGCGGTGATCGGCTATAATGACATACCCCAGGCAAAGGCCTTCGAGCCTCCGCTGACCACCGTCAAGGAAGATGACCACCAGGCGGGAAGCCTGCTGGTCGAGAAATTGATGCAGATGCGCGACGGAGCGCGCGTCTCTTCGGTTCGCTTGGGGGTCTCGCTGATTTCGCGGGCAACCTGAACACCGCGACCGGGAGACGCTCAAGAACGCAGGTCGCCTCGACAGTCAGGCGTTCATCGAGGCGGACGACCCGTTGCGGGCGTGCGGGACTCCCGCCGCTCGATCGCGTCGGCTCGCCAGCCGCAGACCAACCAAGCCCAGGATCGACGTGGCCGCGCCTGCGAGCGCGACCGCGCGGTAACCCAGCCCCGCCGCGATCACGCCTCCGCCCAAACGCTGCGCCGAACGCGTTGCCCAGGTTGAACGCGCCGATATTGACCGACTGCTTGGCTGGGGCGGGAGGATTCGAACCTCCGAATGACGGTACCAAAAACCGTTGCCTTACCACTTGGCGACGCCCCAGCGGAGAGCGGGCTTATAGCGGCGCGCTCGCCGGATGGAAGGGCTCAGAAGAGCCGCTTCACCCAATTGTGCGGATCGGGCGCACGGCCGCGCTGGATCGCCACCAACTCGTCCTTGAACCGTTGCGACACCACCCCCGGACCCTGGTTGCCGATCGCGAACTCGAAGCCGCGGCCGCGCACCTTGCCGATCGGCGTCACCACCGCTGCCGTGCCGCACGCAAAGGCCTCGCGCAGGCGGCCGCTCTGGGCATCGGCCTGCCACTGCGCCATCGAATAGGGCTCCTCGCGGATCGCGAGGCCCGCGTCGCGCGCAAGGGTGAGCAGCGAATCGCGCGTGATGCCGGGAAGGATCGTGCCGCCGAGCGGCGGAGTCTGGATCGAGCCGTCGTCGAACACGAACATCACGTTCATGCCACCCAGCTCCTCGACCCACTTATGCTCGGCCGCATCGAGGAACACGACCTGCTGGCAGCCCTCGCGGATCGCCTCGGCCTGGGCGACGAGGCTCGCGGCATAGTTGCCGCCGCACTTGGCCGCGCCGGTGCCGCCGGGCGCCGCGCGGGTATAGTGCTCCGAGACCCAGAGCGTCACCGAATCCGCGGTCTTGAAATAGGAGCCCGCCGGCGAGGCGATGACGATGTAGAGGAACTCCGACGCCGGCTTCACGCCGAGGAAGTTCTCGCTCGCGAACATGAACGGGCGCAGATAGAGCGAGCCGCCCTCGATCTCCGGAATCCAGTCGCGATCGGCGCGGACGAGCGCGTCGATCGAGGCGATGAACAGGTCCTCGGGGAGCGCCGGCATCGCCATCCGCTCGGCCGACTCGTTGAAGCGGCGCGCGTTCGCCTCGGGGCGGAACAGCGCCGCGCCGCCGTCGGGCAGGCGATAGGCCTTGAGCCCCTCGAAGATCTCCTGCGCATAATGGAGCACCGCGCAGGCCGGGCTCACCTGGAGCGGGCCATAGGGCACCACGCGAGGGGCATGCCAGCCCCGGCTCTCGTGATAGTTGATCACCACCATATGGTCCGTGATCGTCTTGCCGAAGCCCGGGTCGGTGAGAATCGCCGCGCGCTGCTCCGCAGGCACCGGGCCCGGATGGGCTTCGATCGCGAAGTCGAGAACGGCAGCGTCTTCCATGTCACTCCCCAGGATTTTGGCCCACGACGGGGCTCGGAACGGCGGGTTGCCTGTGCCTAAGGCGCGTGGCAAGATTGGTCAACATGGCTGCCCCAATTCCCGCCTCGCCGCTGTTCCTGCGCGAACCCGAGATCCGCCGCGGCATCGAGCTGCTCTATTTCGGCTACGCGCATCTGACGCGGACGATCGACGCCAGCCTCGCCAAGCAGGGCCTGGGACGTGCGCACCACCGCGCGCTCTACTTCATCGCGCGCAAGCCCGACCTGAGCGTGAGCGAACTGCTGGCATTGCTGAGCATCACCAAGCAATCGCTGGGACGGGTGCTCGGCGAACTGGGCGAGCGCGGGCTGGTCGAGACGCGCACCGGCGACCGCGACCGGCGCCAGCGGCTGCTGCGGCTGACGAGCGAGGGCGCCGCGCTCGAGAGCCAGTTGTTCGAGATGCTGCGCGAGAAGATGTCCGCCGCCTATTCGAGCGCTGGCCAGGGCGCGGTGGGCGGGTTCTGGGCAGTGCTCGAGGGGCTGATCCCCGAAGCCGAGCGCGCGCGGATCGCGCGGCTGGGGCCTTAGGACGGATCGACATCCAGACGACTCCCGGTGTAGTATTCAAATACTACAGTTTACACGGTTGACACCAATCATCTGAAAAATCCTTCCGGGACAAGCGGACGCGCGGGGGCCCGAACTGAGCGCCGGCGAGGGCCGACGATGCGAAAGAGCGACGAATGGAGTCGCGCCTGAATTCCTATTTTGCAAGCCGCCCGGCTGGGGCGGGAAGCCGGCCGCAGCCGGCCGCCGCGGACACGGCGTTCGAGGCGGCTGATCCCCAAGCCGAGCGCACGGATCACCCGGTTTCAGGCTCGGGGCGTATCGACATCCACCAAAACACGCTGTCACCCCGGCCTTGCGCCGGGGCCTCTTCGCCACGCCCGCCGGACGAGAGGCTCTATTCCGGCCCTTGCTTGCCGCTGGGCCCCGGCACAAGGCCGGGGTGACGAGCGTGGCTGGCGGAAGCGCCGACCTTCGATTCTGAACGCCGATACGACCTGGAAGTCCCCCCTCCAAGGAGGGAAGCGCCCGTTGCAGCCGACGTGCGCGTCAGCGAACCTTTCGCCCCTCGGCGTCCCACACCTCGACCGGGCCGAGGTTCAGCGCCCTCACCTTCGCTTCGATCTTCGACAGATCGCCGACGATCACCCAGGTCATCGCGTCCGGATGAAGCTGCTGCGCCGCCGCGGTGATCGCGCCGGTGCCGAGCGCGGCATATTGCGCGGGCAGCGTCGTGATCCAGTCATAGGGCCGGCCGAAGCGGTTCACATATTGGAGATAGCCGACCATCGCCTGGTTGGTCTCGAAGCGGCCCGGCAGCCCGAGCACTTCGCCCTTCGCGAGCAGGTCGAGTTCGGCGGGCGTCGCAGGCTTCTCCTTGCGGATCGCGCGGATCTCCTTGTCGATCTCGCCCAGCGCCTCGGCGGTCTTGTCGGTCTGGACGCTGGTCGCGACGCCGAACATCCCCGGGCCCTTGTCCTCGACGACGAAGCTGTTCGCGCCGTAGGTCCATCCCTTGTCCTCGCGCAGGTTCATGTTGAGCCGCGAGGTAAAGTTGCCGCCGAGCACGTCGTTCATCGCGCCGATCGTGAATTCCTCGGACGCCGAGGTGACGGGCATCGCCTGCCCCACGCGGATCACCGACTGGATCGCGCCGGGCTTGTCGACGAGCACGATGCGCGGTGCCTTGGCCTCGGCGACCGGGTCGAGCGTCTTGCTGCCCTTGGGGCGGGCCGGCGCCTTCCAGTCGCCGAACACCTTTTCGAGCGCAGGCACCAGCGTCGCGAGATCGGTGTTCCCCGAGGCGTAGATCACGGCATTGTCGGGCCGGATCCAGCTCTCGTGGAAGGCGACCAGATCGTCGCGCGTGATCGACTTGAGCGTTTCCGCCCGACCCGCGAGCGGGGTGCCATAGGCGTGGTCGGCGCCGTAGATCAGGTTGGTGAAGGTGCCGTGGGCGATCTCTTCCGGATTGGCGAGCGACTGCGACAGGTCCGAGAGATGGAGCGCCCGGTCACGCTCGAGATCGGCGGGGCGGAAGGCCGGATTGCGGATGTAATCGGCCCACAGCGCCAGCGTCTCGGGCAGCGCGCGCGGCATCGCCGAGAGCGCGAAGTCGGTGGTGTCGGCGTCGTCATAGCTGTTGACGCGCGCGCCGAGCATCGCCTGGCGCTCGGCGAACTGCTGCGAGGTCAGCGTCTTGGTGCCCTCGTCCATCAGCCCGCGCGTGAAGTCGCCGACGCCGCGCTTCATGTGCTGCTCCGCGGCATTGCCCGCATCGAAGACCATCGCCAGCTCGACCGTGGGCGAGCCCGGCCGCTCGGAGAGCACGACGCGGATGCCGTTCGAGAGCTTGGCCTCGCGCAGCTCGGGCAGCTTGAGCGCGGGCGAGGCCGCGAGCGAGGGCAGCTTGGTCCGGTCGGCGCCATCGGCGGCCGAGACGGGGCTGCCGAAGGGCACGACGGTGAGGCGATAGCTCGGCTTGCCGATCCATGCCCTGGTATCGGCGAGCACTTGCGGCGCGGTGAGCGCCTGGAAGCGCTTGTCGCTCACCGCATAATCCCCGGGATTGTCGGCGAAGACGAGGCCATCCGCCAAAGCCATGGCCTTGACGTAGATCGTCTCGAGCGCGCGGGCATTTTCGGCATAGGCGCTCGCCTTGGTGCGCGCGAGCTCGGCCGGCGTCGGGCCGGTGGCGAGGAAGTCGGCGAGGAGCTTCTTCACTTCGGCCTCGACGACCGCGGGATCGACGCCGGGCTTGAGGCGCACGTCGACCGAGAAGACGCCGGCGATCGCATAGCCGGCATATTGCGCCGAGGCATAGGTCGCCAGCTGCTTCTCCTGGACGAGCAGCTGGTAGAGCCGCGAGGTCTTGCCGCGGCCGAGCACCTGGGCGGCGAGCTGGAGCGTCGCGGATTCGGGCGTGCCGCGGCCGGGCACCGCCCAGTTCCACGCGACCGCGGTCTGCGGCACATTGTCCTGCATCACTTCGGCCTTGTCGCGATCGAGCACGGGCACCCAGGCGGTGGTGCGGCTGACCGGCGTGCCGGCGGGGACGCTGCCGAAATACTTCTGCATCAGCGTCTTGGCCTGCTCGAGCGTCACGTCGCCCGAGAGCGAGACCACGGCGTTGGTCGCGCCATAATATTGGGCGAACCAGCCCTTCACGTCGTCGAGCTTCGCAGTGTCGAGATCCTCCATCGAGCCGATCGTCGGATGGTGATAGGGATGGCCGACGGGGAAGAGCGCCGCCGCCTCGCGCTGGTCCATCAGCGCATAGGGGGTGTTCTCGCGGGTGCGCTTCTCGTTCTGGACGACCTTGCGCTGCTCGTCGAGCTTGGCCTGGCTGATCGCGCCGGCCAGATAGCCCATGCGATCGGATTCGAGCCAGAGAACGCGTTCAAGTCCGCCGGTGGGGACGATCTCGTAATAATAGGTCTGGTCGAGCGAGGTCGCGCCGTTGACGCCCGAGACGCCGATCTCCTGGAGCGGCGGCATATATTCCTTGTCGTGATGCTCCGAGCCGTTGAACATCAGGTGCTCGAAGAGGTGCGCGAAGCCCGACTTGCCGTCGGGCTCGTTCATCGAGCCGACGTGGTACCAGACCGCGACCGCGACCTTGGGCGTGTTGTGGTCCTCATGGACGACGACGCGCAGGCCGTTGGGAAGCGTGAACTGCTTGTACGGCACCAGCTCCTGGGCCTGCGCCGGCAGGGCGGCCGCAACGGCGAGCGTCGCCGCCGTCAGGAGCAACTTGATGGCTTTCATGTGATCGGTTCCCGAAAAAGGCCGGCCCCGCGGGTGAACGGGGCCGGCAGAGTTACGCTGCGCACAAATCGTTGGTGGTGGTCTTCAGAAGGTCGCGGCGATGCCGAGCTTGAACTTGCGGCCGCCGAGGTAGGTCGCGTTGGCGTAATAGCCGGCGATCAGCTGCTCGACGTCGGGGCT
Source organism: Sphingomonas sp. (assembly GCF_017745215.1). Taxonomy (GTDB): domain Bacteria; phylum Pseudomonadota; class Alphaproteobacteria; order Sphingomonadales; family Sphingomonadaceae; genus Sphingomonas. The sequence continues at coordinate 373,749 of NZ_JAGHZV010000001.1, read as the reverse complement.
GCGCGTGCCGCGGGTCAGGTCCGACGCCTCGACGTAGATGCGCATCTTGCCGATGCCGGGGTTGAAATAATATTCGCCGCGGAAGTCGAGCGTGCCGACGCCCTTGTTGTAGACCGAGAGGTCGCGCGGATAGAAGTTCGCCAGCGCCTTGGACTGGAAGCTGTAGGCCAGCGTCGCGTCGAAACCGTATTTGTTGTAGGTCAGCGCCGCGGTGCCCGAATGCTTGGGCTGATAGGCGAACGGCACGCCCGAATATTCGTAGAGCTCCTTGCCCGGCTGGGCATAGGGCCAGCTGTAGCGATCCCAGCGCGAGCTCTTGGTGAAGGTGTAGTTGGCGAACACGCCCAGCCCCGAGAGCGCGCCGGGGAGGAAATCGAAGGTGCGCTCGATCTGGCTCTCGATGCCCCAGATCGTCGCCGGGTGGGTGCTGTTGATCGGCGAGCCGCCGGTGATGAAGTAATTCTCGGGATGCGCCGGATCGAAATAGGGCGCACCGTGGAAATAGATGCTGTCGGGCAGGGTGATGTTCGCCAGGTTCGCCGGGCCGTTGGTCTGGTTCGACTGGAGGAGATTCTCGATCCGCTTGTAGAAGCCGCTGACCTTGATGATGCCGATCTTGTGGTAATATTCGGCACTGACATCGAAGTTGTGCGTGGTCGCCTGCTTCAGGTTCGGATTGCCCGAGTTGATCTGAAGGATCGGCACCGGCCCCTTGGGTCCGGGGATCGGGAAGTTGATGAAGCTGATCGACGTTTGCGTCGAAAGCTGCCGGATCTGCGGGCGGGCGACCGACATGTAATAGCCGCCGCGGAAGATGAGGTCGTCGCTCTGGCGATAGTTGAACAGCACGCGCGGCAGGAAATCCTGCGACTTCGCCGTCTCGGTCACCAGCTTGGTGAACTCGTTCTGGAAGTCGAGATCGGGGCCGACGCTGCCGTCGGGCTTGGGGCCGATATAGGTGGGGAAGACGAGGTTCTTGGCGGCCAGGTTGGTGCGGTTGTAGCGCACGCCGCCGATCACCTCGAGCTTGCCGAACTGCAGCTTGGCCTGGAGGTACGCCGCATAGTTGGTCTCGCGGGTCTCCTGCTCGTCCTGTCCCTGGGCGGGCACGATCGGGAGCAGCGTGAGGTCCGGGTTCTTGGCGAGATAGTCGTCGAGATTGTCGAGGAAGTGGATGAGCGTGCTCTCGCTCATCGCATTGAAGCCGTTGCCGGTGATGCCGATCCGCGCGAGATCGGTGGGCTCGAAGGCCAGGCCGAGCGACGCCGCGGTCGAGGTGCCGCCGAACTGGGTGCGGACATTGTTGTTCTGGAAGGCCGTGCGCTCGTAGCGGCCGCCGGCCTCGAGATATTTGAGCGGGCCGAAGTCCAGGTCCCAATGGACGTTGAGATCGGCGGTGTAGCGATCGTTGCGGCCGGTGGTCGTGTCGATCTGGCCCGTGCCGTTCTGGATCTGGTAGCTGGCGCTATTGTTGATCAGCGCCCAGCCCGCGGTGCTCAGCAGCGGGAGCTGGATGCCGTTGCCGCTGCGCGGGGCGAAGGGCGTGACGATATAGCCGAGCGTCGCGTCGGTCGCCTCGGGGAGGAAATAGCCCGGCAGCGCATCGGCATCGGGCATGCGCAGGTCGAGCGTGGTGGCGCGGTCGTCGCGCGCGCTGCCATGCGCATAGCCGAGCAGATAGTTGAAGGTGAACTTGCCGAACGCCGACTTGCCGGTGAAGCTGTAGGTGTCGGTGATCGTCTTGGCGTTGGGATCGTAATAATATTGCTGCTCGCGCTGGAGCGAAGCGCTGCCCGCCCCCATCGGCAGATGCAGCGACGAGACCGGCTGGCCGCCCGGAACGTCCGAATATTCGACGAGACCGCCGAAGATGTCGTTGAGCGAATAGGTGGTGCGATCGACCTCGGCGTGCTGGCCGACCAGCTTGAGGTTGGTGTGCGTGCCGATCTGCCACTCGGCCGAGAGCGTCGCGGCGAGCGTCTTCTGCGTCACATGGTTGAAATAGGTCTGGAGCTGGTAGGGGCGCGGCTTGCCGTCGTCGGGGGCGAAGGGATAGGTCGCGTTGGGATCGAGCGCATCGCCCGAATCGAGCGTCGGCTGGCCGTTCGCGTCGTTCGGCAGCAGCGTCACCATCTTCATCACGGTGTTGTACGAGATGTTGCGCACCGAGTTGCGGCGATACTGGACCGAGGCGCTCAGGCCGAAGTTCTCGCCGCCGCCGAAGCGGCCCGAGAGGGTGCCCGAGGCGAGGAAATCGTCGCTGAAGCCGTTGCCGCTCCTGCCGCCCTCGAGCTGGAAATTGGCGTAGCGGTGCGGGCGGTTGAGCGGCGACATCGTCTCGATCTCGACGAGGCCGCCGGTGCCGGCGCTATCCTGGCTCGGCAGCAGGCTCTTGCTGATCGTGATCTTGCTGACCGAATCCGCGAGCAAATTGCTCAGATCGGCCGAGCGGCCCGTGCCGTTGCCGACGGGCAGCTGGAGGCCGTTCAGCTTCACGTTGTTCATGTCCGGGTCCATGCCGCGGACGATGACGTTGGTGCCGTCGCCGGTGACGGAGTCGCGCACGAAGGCGACGCCGGGCGCGCGGCGGAGCGCATCGGAGAAGGTGGTGCCGGTGAAGTTGCCGAGGTCGTCGGCCGAGACGACATCGGAATTATTCTCGGCGGTGCGCTGCAAGTTGAGCGCGTTGGCGCGGGCGCTGCGCTGGCCGTAGACGACGATCGGCGCGCCATCGTCGCTGCCTTCGGTCAGCGCGAGGTCGACGGTGGCGGGGCCGCCTGCGGGAACGACGATCGTCTCGGTGACCGTCTGGAAGCCGAGGAACGAGATTTCGAGCGTGTACTCGCCGGGCGCGAGGCTCGGGAAGCGAAAATCGCCCTGGTCGTCGGCGGTGGCGGTCTGGCCGGTCTCGACGATGCGGATGAGCGCACCGGCGAGGTTGCGGCTCCCGTCGGCGCGCGCGACATGGCCGGCGATCGAGCCCGGCTGGCCGCCGCCGGTGCGGTCCTGCCCGGTCGGCGCATTGACGATGTACGACCCGCCCTGGGTGACGCTGAGCGTCAGCCCCGAGCCGCGCAGCAGCGCCTGGTACGCCGCCTCGGCGCTATAGTCGCCGTGGAGCGCCGGCGCGGTCTTGCCCCGGACCGCGCTCCCCGCGAAGACGATGTTGGTGGTGGTGCGCGACGCGACCGTGCGCAGCGCGGTCTCGAGCGGCTGCGCGGGCATGTCGAAGCCGTAGCGCGCCTGGGCATGGGCAGCGGGCGCGACGAACACGGCGCAGCTGGCGGCAAGCATGGAAAGCGTGAGTTTGGAACGCATGGTTTCCCCCTGGGGAGCGCGACCCTTTTCTGCTCCCGTCACAGGGGTAGACGATGCTGCGATGCAAAACCGACATGGCCACGACATAAAAATGTCACTGCGCGGGACGTCAGCGCACGATGTGCAATGTCTCGCCGGTCTTTTGCGCCCTTAAACCATGCAGCGCCGCCACGGCCTGGGCGAATTCCTCGGTATCGTTGGTGGCGAACACGCCCGACACCGGGAGCGCGCCGAGCGCCGGATCGTCGATCGCGATGCGCGGCCCGCCATAGCGGTTGAGCTCGGCGACGGCCTGCGACAGTGGCGTGTCGCTGAACACCGCCTGCCCGCGGCGCCACGCAGTCGCCGCTTCGGCGGACTGAACGTCGCGCTCGATCAGCCCGCCTGCCTCGGTGGTGAGGCGCTGGCCGGCGATCATCATCGCCGGTGCGGCAGTGGTGGCCTGGGGCATCGCCGCAGCCTCGGCGCGGCTGTCGGTGACCGCGACCTTGCCCTGGATCAGCGTGACGACGACGGTGTCGCCCTCGCGCCGCACGATGAAGCTCGTCCCCACCGCGCGCACCCGCGTGGTGCCCGCGACGACGATGAACGGCCGCGCGGCATTGTGCGCGACTTCGAACATCGCTTCACCGCGCTCGAGCTCGACCCGGCGCTCGGCGGCGCCATAATGGACTTCGAGCCGGCTGTCGGTGTTGAGCGCGATGCGGCTGCCGTCCTCGAGCGTCGCGACCTTCTGTTCGCCGACACTGGTCGAATAGCTCGGCGCTTCGAGCAGCCAGAGCAGCGCGCCGATCCCCACGACGAGCAGCAGCGAGGCGGCGAGCGCGAGCTGTGGCAGGGGCATCACCCTGCGCCGCGGCATCGGCACGACGCGCGCTTCCGCCCGGGCTCCCGCCTTGGCCTCGGCCTCGCGGCAGAGTGCGGCGCCGGGGATCATCGCCCAGACCTCGGTCGCGCGCTCGAACGCGGCTTCGTTCGCGGGGTCGGCGTCGAGCCACGCCTTGAGCGCAGCATCGGTCCCCGTGTCGCGCACGTCGCCCTGCAGCCGCGCCACCCAGGCCGCAGCTTCCGCGTCGATCGACTCCCGGAGCGCCGCGCCGCTCACCACCCCTCCATCCATTGCATCAATTGCAGCGTCGCGCGCGCGACCTGCTTTTCCACCGCGGCGACGCTCATCCCCTCGGACGCCGCGATCTCGGCATAGCTCATCCCATCGAGCCGCCGCTTGAGCAAGATGCGCCGCGTCTTCTCGGACAGGGTGTCGAGCCCGCGCGCGGCATGGCGGAGGCGCGCCTGCTGCTCGACGATCTGCGCGGGATCGGGCATCGCATCGGCGATCTCGTGGAGGTCGTCGATCTCGGCGAAGGGCGCGCGCGCGTCGCGGCGGCGCCGGTCGATCGAGAGATTGACCGCCGCGGTGACGAGCAACGCCTCCTGCGAGCGCGCTTCGTGCGTGCGCTGATAGTGTTCGATCTTCAGGAATGCATCCTGCACGAGCTCATCCGCGTCCTGTTCAGGCACCCCTCGCCGCAGCACCGCGCGCCTGGCCTTCTCGAGCATTTCCGCGAGGCTGGGCATGTGGCGATGCGTGCGATTCAGCTATCTAGACGCGCGAGCGGCGAGAACCGGACATTTTGCCGAGGATTCGATACGCCGAGCACATGCATGCTCGAATTGTGCCCGAGCGATATCGACTTGCCAAGCCGCCGTTTCGCCGCCCGCGCGGAGCGGCTCGGCGCAGGGCTATTGTGCGGAGGCGGCGGCTGGCCCCAAGCGAATCGCGGTCCGTCACGGGGAGGCAATGATCCTGCAGCACGCGCGCCGCCGGCCCGTCCCTTGCACCCTCCCCACGCGAGCGCCCACGGCGTGATCGACTGGCTCAACGCGCTCGCGGGGCTGCTCGTCGGGCTGGTGGTGGGGCTGACCGGCGTGGGCGGCGGCTCGCTGATGTCGCCGATCCTGATCCTCTTGTTCGGCATCGCGCCCTCGACCGCGATCGGCACCGACCTGTGGTTCGCCGCGATCACCAAAACCGTGGGCGGCGCGGTGCACCACCGGAACGAGAGTGTCGACTTCGGCGTGGTGCGGCTGCTCGCGATCGGCAGCGTGCCCGCGGCGCTGCTGACGGGGCTGTTCCTGTGGCACTACAACGTCGAGCGGCTGAGCCACGCGGGCACGCTCTCGCGCGTGCTGGGGGTCGTGCTGATCCTCACGTCGTTCGCGACGCTGATGCGCGTGCGGCTGGCGCGCTGGGTGACCACCCTTCCCGTCCGCTCGAGCCCGCGCTTCCCGGTGATGAAACTCGCCGCGACGATCGTCGCGGGCGCGATCCTGGGGACGCTCGTCACGCTCACCTCGGTGGGCGCGGGGGCGCTGGGGGCGACGATGCTGCTGCTCCTCTACCCCAAGCGGCTCAACCTCAAGAAGCTGGTGGGAACCGACATCACCCATGCCGTGCCGATCGCGCTGATCGGCGGGGTCATCCACCTGATCGCGGGATCGGTGAACTTCGGCCTGCTCGGCATGCTGCTGGTCGGGTCACTGCCGGGGATCGTCATCGGATCGAAGCTCTCCGCCGTCGTCCCCGAGCGCGCGATCCAGCCGGCGCTCGCGCTGGTGCTGGCGTTCGCAGGCTACAAGCTGCTCGGTTGAGCGTTGTCGGGACAATCGCCGCCGATCACGGCCCTTGCCGCTGCCCGTGCAATACCATAGTCATTCGCTAGAGATAAAAGGACCCGGCCATAATGGATCTCTCCTGGATCAACGTCGAGCACCTCGCCCTGTTCATCGCCGTGGGGTTCGTCGCGCAGGTGATCGACGGCGCGCTGGGCATGGCGTTCGGCGTGATCTCGAACACGCTGCTGCTGAGCCTGGGCGTGCCCCCCGCGGCAGCCTCGGCGGGGGTGCATGCAGTGGAGACGGCGACGACCGCGGTCTCCGGCATCAGCCACACGATCCACCGCAACGTCGACTGGAAGATGTTCTTCCGGCTGATGATCCCCGGCGTGGTCGGCGGGGTAATCGGCGCCTATCTCCTCTCGAACGTCGATGCGACGCAGGTAAAGCCGTTCATCCTCTTTTACCTGACGCTGATCGGGCTCAACCTGCTCTACCGCGGCTGGCGGTTCCCGCCGCAGGAGCGCCAGCCCAAGGTGATCGAGCCCTTGGGCCTGATCGGCGGCTTCCTCGACGCGGCGGGCGGCGGCGGCTGGGGCCCGATCGTGACCTCGAACCTGCTCGTCCAGGGCGCCAGCCCGCGCAAGACGATCGGGACGGTGAACACCGCCGAATTCTTCCTGACGCTGACGATCTCGATCACCTTCCTCAGCCAGCTCGGCTGGGAAGCGCTGACGCTGGCGACGACCGGCCTCTTGATCGGCGGCGTCGCGGCGGCACCGTTCGGCGCGATCCTGGCGAAGCGGGTGAACCCGAAGCTGCTGCTGATGTTCGTCGGCGCGATCCTGACGCTGACGAGCGTGTACAACCTCGTGAACAGCGGGATACTGGCGAAGCTGTTCGGGTGAGGGTTATCTTCTTCCGCACACCATAACCGTCATCCCGGCGAAAGCCGGGACCCAGGGTTACCAAGGACATCGCTCGTGGCCCTGGGTCCCGGCTTTCGCCGGGATGACGGTTCAGGGTGTCGGGACCACCAACCGCGCACGATGCACCGCGACGATCGCCTCGGTCTTGGCGAGCAGCAGTTCCGCCTTGGGCTCGGGCAAATCGTCGAACGCGATCTCGAGCCGCCAGCATCCGCCTTCGCGATCGGCGGTCAACTTTGCGGGTTCGAGCATCTGCTGGGCAACGAGCCCGAGGACGCGGAGCAGCGCCTGCGGGCAGGGATCGGCCTCGACGAGGAGGCGGCACGGGAATGGCATCGGGGTTCACCGGAAACGAAGGGCGACGGGAAAGGCGAAGGGACGCGCGCCGGATCAGCCGATCCGGCGCCCTCTAATTCGCATCCCCGTCGTCACGCACGCCCCCCTCGAATCACTTGCCCGCCGGTGCCGGCGTGAAGAGCAGGTCCTGATAGTCGAAGCTGAAATCCGCAAGCGGAGAAACCGGCTTGAGCGTGATCGTCTTCACCGCGCCATCGGCATCGAGCGCGAAGCTGAGGTACGCCGGCTCGATCCCCTTGTCGTCGAAGCGGGCGATGAAGCTGTCATACTGCCAATGCTCGAGCCGGCCGCGCATGTTGGGCGTGGTGGTGAAGTCGACCGTCAGGCCCTTGGCGTCCTTGCCGATCACCAGCCTGCCGTACCAGGGATCGACATAGGTGCCCGTGTAGCGATCCGCCGGCAGCGAGGGGCCGACGCCCGCGGGGGTCGCCGCCTTGCTCGTCACCGCCGCCGCGGCGCCGTCGAGCCGCTGCTTGACGAAGGCCTCGAACTTGGCGGGCCAGTCGTGCGGCGGCTGGCCGAGGTAATGGTCGAGCAGCTCGTACATCAGCCCGAGCCGGGCGATGCTGTCCTCGCTGTTGAGCTCGATCCCGAAGCCGACGTTCTTCTCGGGGATCAGCACGACCACCGAGACCGAGCCGAACAGCCCGCCCGCGTGCCAGAGGATCTGGTGGCCGGCATAGTCCTGGACTTCCCAGCCCAGCGCATAGCCGAGATAGGTCGGCGTGAGCGCGGCGAGCGGCCCGGGCCAGCCATGGATCGGCATCGGCGTGACCGGCGCCCACATCTCGGCCGAGGCGGCCTCGCTGAACAGGCGTCCCTTGCCGTCGGGCAGCGCGCCGTGCGCGAGCTGGATCTTGAGCCAGGTCGCCATGTCGGTGGCGCTGAGCCCGATCATCCCCGCCGGGGCGCCCGCGCGGCCGAGCTGGTCGCGCTCGTCGAGCACCTGCAGGTCGGCGAGGCCGCGGATCGTGCCGCCGATCTTCGCATGCGGCCAGGCGCGGTTGGGGTTGGCGAAATGATGCGCGTCGTCGGTGATCCCGTCGAGCATGCCGGCGGCGCCGAACACATGCTCGCGGACATAATCCTCCCACGACTGGCCGGTGACTTCCTCGATCAGCTGGCCGGCGACGATGTAGAGGATGTTGTCATAGGCATAGCTCGAGCGGAAGCTGGTCGCGGGCTTGAGGTAGCGGATGCGCTTCACCGTCTCGGCGCGCGAGAGGCTGCCGCGCGGGACCATCAGCAAGTCGCCCTGCCCCAGCCCGAGGCCGCTGCGGTGGACGAGCAGGTCGCGCACGGTCATCTCGCGCGTCACCCAGGGATCGTACATCTGGAACCAGGGGATGTGGTCGACCACCTTGTCGTCCCAGCCGATCTTCCCCGAGTCGACGAGCGTCGCGAGCGCGGCGGTGGTGATCGCCTTGCCGGTCGAGCCGATCATGAAGATCGTGTGCGCATCGACCTTGTCGGTCGTGCCGAGCTTGCGGATGCCCCAGCCGCGCGCGAGCGTGGTCTTGCCACCCTCGACGATCGCGATCGCCATGCCGGGGACGCCAGCCTTCTGGCGGACCGCCTCGACGCGCGCCTCGAAGCCCTTGGGCGGATCGGCGAGCGCCGGTGCGGCGACTGCCGCGACCGACAGCGCCAGCGTGGCGAGCAGCTTGTTCATGCGACCTCCGGGGCGGGTTCTCTTGGGGCTTTGAGCAGGCGCGCCGGCGCGATCAGCAGCAGCGGCACGACGAAGACGGCGAGCAGGGTCCAGGCGAGCGCGCGATAGCCGCTGGCGATCAGCGCGACGAGCCCGAAGCGGTCGGCGAGGAGCATGCAGAAGGCGAGCAGCGCCAGCGCGATCAGCGCGCGCGCGACGACGCCGAGCGGGCGGCCCGCCGCATGCGCGACGCCGGCGATGCGCTCGTTGATCGCATGGACCGCGCCGGAGCCGCTCTCCAGCAGCGCGGCGAAGATCATCAGCTGGAAGAGGATGTGGAAGGCCGGCGAGCCGAGGCGGGTCAGGAGGTAATCCGACGGCAGCGCGGCGCCGGCGACTTCGGCCGAGAAGGCGGTCATGCACAGGAAGAAGAGCAGCGCCGGCAGCATCGCCAGCGGGCCCGAGACCAGCCCGGCGACCACCGCGTCGCGGCGGCTGGTCAGGTGGCGGGTGACCGGGAGCACCACCACCGCGCCGATGATGTTGTACGAGGCATAGGCGATCCCGCCGCTCAGCCAGCCGGACTCGGGCGGGCCGGCGGCGGCGAAAGTCGTTGCGATCCGGTCGCCGAAGCGGGTGAGCGCGAGAACGAAGAAGATCGCATAGACGCCGTAGAGCAGGATCGAGATCCAGGCGAAGGCGCGCTCGACGCTGCGGTTGCCGAAGGCAACGCACGCCGCGATCCCGGCCATCAGCGCCACCGTGCCGACGAGCGGCGGCAGCCCGAACGCCGCCGCGCCGATCGCCCCCGCCGCGGCGCCGAACACCGCGAGGATCAGCACGACGAACACCGCATAGGCGAGGTCGAACACGAACCACGCCCGGCCGAGCAGCGCCTTGAAGAAGCTGCGATAGTCGCGCGTATGCGTCGCATGGGCGAAGGCGAAGGTGATCGCGGCGATCCCGCTCCACAGCAGCATCGCGACGACCATCGCGAACAGCCCGCCCCAGGGACCCGCGGGCAGGAAGAATTCGGCGATCTCGCGGCCGGTTGCATAGCCGCCGCCGATCACCACCGCCTTGAACGCGAACCCCGGCAACAGGAAGCGCTGGAACCAGCTGTGCCGGGTCGCGCCGTCGCTCATGCCAGGCAGGCGTCCAGCAGTTGCTCGAATGCCGGGCCGCCGCGGATCGGATCGGCCACCGGCAGTCCCAGCCGCTCGGCGGTGCGCGCGATCTCGGTGTCGGCGGCCAAGGCGTCGAGCGCATGCGTGTTGAGGCTCACCCCCGCGCAGCGGATCGCCGGATTGGTGAGCCGGCCGAGCGCCGTCGTCAGCTCGATCACCGCCTCGATGCTCGGCAACGGATAGTCCGGATGGCCGAGGACGCTGGTGCGCGACGGATCGTGGCAGACGATGAACAGATCGGGCTGGCTGCCGTGGAGCAGCCCCAGCGAGACCGGCGCATAGGAAGGATGGAAGATCGAGCCCTGCCCCTCGATCACGTCGATATGGCCGGGCGCGGCGCTGGGCGTGAGCAGCTCGGCGGCGCCGGCGACGAAATCGGCGACCACCGCGTCGATCGGCATGCCCTCGCCCGCGATCATGATCCCGGTCTGGCCGGTGGCGCGGAACTGGGCGTCACGGCCGCGCGCCTGGAGCGCGCGCGCGACCGCTAACGCCGTATACTTCTTGCCCAGCGCGCAATCGGTGCCCACGGTGAGCAGCCTTTTGCCCGTGCGCTTCTTCCCGCTCGCCACCGGGATGTCCGGCGGCGGCATGCGGATGTCGATGAGCCGGCGCCCGTTGATCGCGGCGATGCGCGCGACCGAGGGGATGTCGCCCAGCTTGCGGTGCATGCCCGCGACGATGTCGAGCCCCGCCGCCAGCGCTTCGACCAGCGCAGCTTCCCAGAGCGCGGGGATCGCCCCGCCCGGCGTCGCCACCGCGATCACCAGCGCCTGCGCGCCCCGCGCGGCGGCTTCGGCGGGCGTCATCTGCGGCAGCCCGGTGCTCACCCTGGCACCGGGCAGCGCATATTCGCCGATGCAGCGCTCGCCGGCCCAGTCGCGAAGCCCGAAGGCGGTCTTCGCATAGCCCGGCTCGGTCACATCGCCGAGGAACAGCAGATAGGGCGACGGCAGCAGCGCACTGCTGCCGTCGTAAACGCTACGCTCGAGTACGGCGGCCTGGCCCGCAGCCATGATGTTAGAAGCCCGCTCCCAGAGTGACGCCGATGGTTCGCGGCCGGATGATGCCGGTGCCGACCGCGCCGGCAGGATAGATTCCGTCCCCGCTCGAGCTGGTCTTGCCTTCGGAATCGGTGAGGTTCTTCACATAGGCCTCGAGCGAGAACTGGCCGAAGTCGACGCCGGCGCGCAGGTCGACGACATTGTAGCTCGGCAGTCGGCGCTGGTGGCCATAGGTGGTGCGATAGGTGATGTCGTAATCGCTCACCTGCCCGGCGACGTGCCGGATCGACCCGCCGACATAGGCCTGGGCGTTGCCGCCCACGCTCCACTCATAGTCGCTGTTGACGCTGACGCTGTACTTGGGCGTGTAGGGCAGCGCGTCGTCCTTCAGGCCACCGACCAGCGGATCGGTGTCCGTGCCCAGCTGCGCGTCGGTATAGGCGCCGTTGATCGAGACGTCGAAGCCCTTGGTCGGACGCAGCGTGGCCGTGAACTCGAGGCCGTCGCTCGTGGCGCTGCCGGCGTTGGCATTGATGCCATAGCCGTTGACCTGGGCGAAGAGCTGGATGTGCGACCAGTCGATGTGGAAGGCGGCGAGGTCGATCGCGAAGCTGCGATCGCTGGTCTCGGCCTTGATGCCCGCCTCGTAGCTGATCAGCGAGTCCGAATCATAGGTATGCGGCGTGTTGGCGGGCGCGCCCGGCGGCAGGATGTTGGGCCCGCCCGGACGGAAGCCCTTGGCCACGCGCGCATAGAGCGAGACATTGTCCGCGAGCTTGAACTTGGGCGCGACCGACCAGGTGAACACGCCTTCGGACGAAGTGGCCGAGCTCGCCGCGCTGGCGAGGATGCCGCCGCCGCCCTGCGCGGCGCTCTGCTTGTTGTGGCTGTAGCGCCCGCCGACCGTCACGTCGAAGCGCGGGCCGAAGTGGACCGTGCCGTTCGCGAAGCCCGCGAACTCCTCATATTTGGACGAGAGGAAGATGTCGGCGAGCAGGGGCAGCCCCGCCACCGGCGTCATCGTGCCGTGGGTGAAGGCGTCGAGCCGCTGGAGGATGTCGCCCGTCTCATGCGTGTAATAGCCGCCGACCAGCCATTCGAACATGCCCTCGCCCGACGAGGCGAGCCGGACTTCCTGCGTGAACTTCTTGAGGTTGGTGTGCTGGCGCAGCCCGACGTCGGGCGTCGGGACGCTGAAGATCAGCCCGAGCAGCGCGCCATATTGGGTGGTGGGATCGTCCTGCAGCGATTCCTTGAGCGTGCTGTAGCTCGTCGACGAGGTGAGCGTCGCGATGCCGAGGTCGGCGTTCACCGTGCCGTTGTAGAGGCGGTAGCTGATGTTGGTGAACTGCGGCACATATTGCGACTGGGTCAGCCCGCCGTACAGCGTGTGGAGCAGCAGCGGATCGCTCTCGACGAGGTTGGGCGCGTCGGTATCGAGGTTCTGGAGCACCGCGGTGAGGCGGATCGAGAACTTCGGGCTCGGCTTGAACAGCGCCGAGATTCGGCCGCCGTAGCTTTTCGAGCCGTTGATGTTCTTCTCGACGTCCGAGCCGGCGGTGCCGATCGAGTCGATGAAGCCGCCGTAGCTGCGGTAGAAGCCCGAGGCGCGCACCGCCAGCGTGTCGCCGAGCGGCACGTTGACCATCGCCGAGCCCATGTAGCTGGCTTCGCCGCCCCTGGTGGTCTCGACGCTGGCGCGGCCGCGCGCGACGAGCTTCACCGTGTCGGGCTCGGCGGTGACGAACTTGAGCACGCCGCCCAACGAGCTGGCGCCATAGAGCGTGCCCTGCGGCCCGCGGAGGACCTCGACGCGCGCGACGTCGAACGTGTCGAACTCGCCCGCGAGGATCGCGCCGTTGACGAGTCCGCTCGACGACCCGAAGGGCGTCTCGTCGATATAGGTCGAGACCGTCGCGGCGACGCCGCCGGTATTGATGCCGCGCAGCACGAGCCGCGCCTCGCCCGGATTGGACTGCGAGATCTGCAGGCCGGGCACGAGCTTGACGTAATCCTGGAACTGCGTCGCCTGGTTGCGCTCGAGCGTGTCGCCGCTGACCACCGAGACCGATTGCGGGACCTCGATCAGCGTCTGCTCGCGCTTCTGCGCGGTGACGACGATCTCGTCGTCGCTGCCCGACTGTGCGGGATCGGCCGTGGTGTCCGCGGTCGTGTCCGCGGGCTTGGTTTCGGCGTGCGCCGGCAACGCGGCGACCAGCGCGGCGGCGGCAGTAGTCATCAGGAGCTTCATCGGCTTCATCTATCGTCTCCCCCCAGGAGGCCGCTCGATCGTTGCATCTCCTCAAATGCACGCCGAGCTCGAATTAGGACACTATTGTCCTGATCAGAGAATTGTCAAAAGGATTCGTCAGATGGTTTCGGATCGGGCCTAACTTCGCTGCTTTCCCGGCCGAATGCAGCGCCCGAAAGCCGCAGCAACAGCGCCGCGACGGCGCCCAGCCCTGCGAGCATCAGGAAGAAGCCCGGCGGGGTGAATCGGCTCCAGAGACTCCCGACGAAGCCGGCGGTGAGGTTGCCGGCGAAGGTGGCGAGGTACCAGGAGGCGACCGTCGTCGCGCCGAGGCCGATCGGCGCTAGCCGGGCGAAGAGGCCGAGGCCGGTGGGCAGGATATGGAGCTCGCCGAAGGTGTAGACGGCGAAGAAGAGGATCAGCCAGATCCAGCTCGCCTGCACGCCGCTCCCGCCGTTCCACGCTACGCCGGCGAGCAGGACATAGGCCGCCGCGACGATGAGCGCGCCCTGCGCCATCCTGGCGGTCGGCGCGGGGACACGGCCGCGGGCGGCGCGCCGCGTCCACCAGGCGAGCAGCGGCGGGGTCATCAGCATGACGAGCAGCGGGTTGAGCGACTGGAACCAGGTGACGGGCACGACCATCGCGCCGGCGTGGCGGTCGACGCCCGCCTCGGCCCAGAGCGCGAAGCTGTTGCCCGCCTGCTCATAGGCGCCCCGGAAGAGGGTCACCGCGAGCGCGACGCCGACGAGCATCGCGACGGTGCGCCAGCCCATCCCGCGCGCCGGCGCCTTCGCTTCGCGCACCACGGGGGCGCGCTGCTCGGGGAGATGGCGCTGGCCGAAGAGGTATATCACCAGCCCGGCGAGCATGCCGAAGCCCGCCGCGGCGAAGCCGTAGTGCCAGCCGTAGAGCTCGCCCAGCGTCCCGCAGATCAGCGGCGCCAGGAAGCCGCCGATGTTCACCCCGACATAGTAGACGTTGTACGCCCAGCCGACGCGCGGGTCGCCGCGCTCGTAGAGGTCGTCGATCTGGCTCGGCAGGCTGGGCAGGAACAGGCCGTTGCCGAGCGCGATCGCAGTCAGCGCGGCGTAGAACAGCGGCTCGAACGCCATCATGAAGTGGCCGAGCGCCATCACGCTCGCGCCGATGATGATCGCGAGCCGCTTGCCCAGCCAGCGATCGGCGATCGCGCCGCCGACGATCGGCGTGAAATAGGCGCAGGCGGTGTAGGTGCCGTAGATGTAGGAGGCATTGCCCTGCGCGAGCAGGAGCTGCTTGGTCATGTAGTACATGAGCAGCGCGCGCATGCCGTAGTAGGAGAATTGCTCCCACATGTTGGTGAGGAACAGGATCGTCAGGCCGCGGGGTTGGCCGAACCAGGAGTTGGACTGGGTGGGCATTCAGGGTTCCTGCCGTTCGGGAACCGATAACCACCCGTCATGCTGAACGGCGCGGGCGATCATTTTCACGGGTTGAAGGATCTCGCGAGCGAGGTTCATTTCATGCTCCTAAATCGTCATCCCGGCGAAAGCCGGGACCCAGAGTCACGGGCGACGTCGTTTGCTGCCCTGGATCCCGGCTTTCGCCGGGATGACGGTTGAGAGGTATTCAAGCCCGTCCCACAATCGATGGCACGCCCTTGCTCCAGCATGCCGGACCCCCACTCATGCCGCGACCGTCTGCGCGCCGCCCCAGACGTCGTCGCCGGCGAACAGCGTGCCGTCGCGGTAGACCACGCTGGGCTTGCGGTCCTCGGCGAGGAAGGTCGGGCCGTCGAGGTCGACCAGGTCGGCGAGCTGGCCGAGGACGAAGCCCGGCGCGGTGGCGAGGCTCGTCCCCACCATCGTGCCGACCATCACCCCAAGCCCCAGCCTGCGCGCGGCCTCGGCCATGCGGAGGCCCTCGGTGAGCCCGCCGCACTTGTCGAGCTTGATGTTCACCACGTCGAACCGGCCGACCGCCGTGGCGACGTCGTCGAGGGTGAGCAGGCTCTCGTCCCCCGCGATCGGGATCGGCGACTTGAACCGCTCGAGCCCTGCCTCGGCGCCGCGCTTCAGCGGCTGTTCGAGCAGCGCGACATCGAACTCGCACAGCCCCGCGACCAGCGCCTCCAGGTCCTCGCGGAGATAGCCCTGGTTGCCGTCGACGCCGAGCCACACGTCGGGCCGCGCCGCGCGGATGGCGCGGACGCGCTCGAGGTCGAGCGCCAGCTCGCCGGTGAGCTTGACCTTGATCGACCGCGCCTCGGCATAGCGCGTGGCAACGCCGGCCATCCATTCGGGCTCGCCGGCGCTGACCGTGAAGGTGGTGACCACCGGCCGCACCGACTCCAGCCCCGCGAGCCGCCACACCGGCACGCCGGCCTGGCGAGACTCGAGCTCCCAAAGCGCCGCGTCGACGGCGTTGCGGCCGCCGCCCGCAGGCATGAGCGCGAGCAGCGCCTCGCGGCTCGCGCCTGCCTCGATCGCGTCCTTCGCGGCGGCAATGTCGGCGAGCATGTTGGGCACGTCGTCGCCGAGGTAATAGACGCCGCCGCCCTCGCCGCGCCCCTGGTGGTCACCCTCTTCGAGCGTGACCACCACCACTTCGGACGTCTCGAACACATAGCCCGCGATGCGGAAGGGCTCGACGAAGCGCAGGACCTCGGCCTGCACCCCCAGCTTGCGCTTCGTCATCAGTAGTTCACCGTCATCGAGAGCAGGCCGAAGGTGCTGGCGACGTAGAGCACCTGGAGCGTCGCCAGGCAGACCAGCGTGTTCCAGATCTTGCGCGGCCAGCTGCGCCCGTCGCGCCAGCTGAGCCAGGCGTTCCAGCCGGTGATGCCGACGGCGCCGACGAAGATGATCGCGCCGCCGATCTGGCAGGCCCAGAGCAGCACGTCCGCGGTGGAGGTGAGCGAGCTGAGGTTGCCGAACAGCGACTGGACCACGATGATCCAGCTGAGCAGCATCGCGAGCACCAGCCCCGCCATGATCCCCGTCGCGCGATAGGCGCGCTTCGCATTGCCTTCGAGCGCGAGCTTCGCCCCGAACCGCCAGCGGGTGAACGCGGCGACCGGCCAGTAGAGCAGCGCGAGCGCGAGCACCGCGAGGCTGGCGTAGAGCAGCGGCAGGATCCAGGCGCCCGAGCGGCCGAAGGGCACGCGGTCCCACACGGTGAACGGCGCGGGCAGGTCGTAGCTCCAGCGGACGACCTTGCCGTCGACCACCTGCGCGGCAAGGCGATCGTGCCCGCCATGCTCGCGCCAGACGAAGGGCGCGATCTCGTCCCACACCACCGGCGCATGGTTGGCGCCCTTGAGCGACGGGATCAGCAGCTTGCCGTGCGCGTCGACCGTGACGGTCGTCTGGCCGATCAGGTTGATCACGTCGAGGAAGTTCGACGACGGCTTGCGGCTGCTCTCCCAGAGGCCGACCATCAGCCTGGCATGCTCGGCGGCGGTCTTGTCGTCGACCTTGCCGTCCTTCTCGGTCGAGGGGAAATAGCGGTCGGCGAAGTCGCGGAAGAGGTCGAGACGCACCTGGTGCGCGGCGCCCTCATGCCCGGCGCTGTTGAACGAGACGTAGAAGCCCACGCCTTCCTTCATGAACAGATGGAGCGAGGTGTGGAAATTCTCGGTGTCGCCGAGGTGCGCGATCACTTCGCGGCCGTTGATGTTGGTCTCGAAGAAGCCGAGCTCCATCCGGTTGAGCGGCGGGATCAGCGACCTGGGATTGACCTTGTCGAGCGGGCTGTCGTGCATCATCGCCGCGGTCTCGGGACGGAGCAGCCCGGCGCCGTTGTTGAGGTGCGCGATCATGAACTTGGCCATGTCGACGCCCGAGGCCGAGAGCGAACCCGCGGGGGCCGGCTGGACGATCTCGAACGGCTTGGCCGGCTCCGACGCCTTGGGATAGCCCTGCGCCATGTACGGCGCGAGCTGCTTGGGCAGCGGCTGGCGGAAGGTGGCGTATTGCATCTGGAGCGGCGCGAAGATGCGCTGGTCGACATAATCGTCGAACTTCATCCCCGAGACGCGCTGGACGACATAGCCCGCCAGCGTGGTCGCCCAGTTCGAATAGGCCGGCGTGGTGCCCGCGTCGAAGATGCGGTGCGGCGTCCAGCGCTTGAGGTAGGCGTCGATCGGCATCACCTTGCTGCCGTCGTAGCCGATCAGGTCCTTGATCGCTTCCTCGAAGCCCGCGGTGTGCGTCATGATCTGGCGCATCGTGATCGGCTGGCCGCCCCGCGGCGGAATCTTGAAGTCGAGATAGGTGTTGATGTCGGCGTCGAGGTTGATCTTGCCCGCCTCGACCTGCTGCATCACCGCGGTCCAGGTGACGAGCTTCGACACCGAGCCGGGGCGGAACAGCGTCTTGTAGGGGTCGACCGGCGTCTTCTTCGCGACATCGGCATAGCCGAAGCCGCGCGCGGTCATCACCTGGCCGTCCTTCACGACCACCACCACCGCGCCGGCGAGGTCGCCGCCGCGCAGCGCATTGGGCATGAAGCCGTCGAGCCAGGCGTCGAGGTCGGTCTTTTCGAGCGGGCGGGCGCCGCCGGCCGGAACGGTCGCGGTCGTCGCGGCGGGCGCCACCGGCGGCGAGAGCACGTCCGGCTTCTTGGCCAACTGCCCGGTGGCGGCTCCCGCCAGGCCCAGCACCGCGGCGACTGCCGCTGCGGCGCGTTTCCATCTGCGCATATCTTCCTCCCTGTCCCGCCCGGGATTGCCGAGGCGGCGTCCTCCCGATAAGCTTGCAAAAGTGCAACCCGATTGGGACAGTTTTATCCTGATCGGAAAATCGGTCAACAGTGAAGAAGGGAGCCCGTTTGCCGACCCCTGCCCCGACCCTGGGCGCGCTGCTGCGCAACCTCAGGAACCGCGAGCGCTGGACCTTGAAGGAAATGAGCGCGAAGAGCGGGATCCCGGTCTCGACGCTTTCCAAGATCGAGCATGACCGGCTCACCCTCAGCTACGACAAGCTGCAGCAGCTCGCCCAGCGGCTGGGCATGCGCATGTCCGAGCTGTTCGCCGAGCCCGACTCGAGCGCGCCCCAGCCCGTCACCGCGCGCCGCAGCCTCGGCAGCGAGGAGCAGGCGGTGCGTGTCGAGACGCCGAACTACGATTATTATTATCTCTGCACCGAGCTGCGCCGGAAGCGGATGATTCCCGTGCTCACCAAGATCCGCGCCAAATCGCCCGAGGCGTTCGGCGACCTCGTCCACCATACCGGCGAGGAGTTCATCTATGTGCTGCGCGGGCGGATCGTGGTGCACCTGGAGTTCTACGATCCGGTCACGCTCGAGCCCGGCCAGTCGATCTACATCGATTCGAGTATGGGCCACGCCTATGTCGCCGCCGAGGGCTGCGACGAAGCCGAAGTGCTCGGCGTGATGTCGAGCCCCGACGAGGACCTGATGGACGCGCTGCTGAGCCTCCACGCGGGGCAGCGGCAGACTCAGGCCGAAGCCAATGGCCATGGGTGAAGGGTCGAGCCGGGCATCGCCCTCTCAGCCGTCATCCCGGCGAAAGCCGGGACCCAGGGTTGCAGGGGACGTCGCTCGCGGCCCTGGGTCCCGGCTTTCGCCGGGATGACGGTTGGGTGGGAAAGAAGGTCGGTCCCGTTTTGGAGGCCGCGATAAAAAGGGAAGCACCGCATGAATCGGGTTGAAGTCCGTCACCTGCTGCTCGCCGCGGCCGCCGCGCTGGCGCTCGCCACGCCTGCCGCCGCGCAGGATACGCCGCAGGACAAGGCCATCGCCGCGCGCGTCGCCAAGGTGCTGCGCGACACGCCGCTGATCGACGGGCACAACGACTGGGCCGAGACGCTCAAGGACCAGGCGGGCGACAAGCGCTGGACGCTCGACCTGACCAAGGGCCTCGGCACGCTGCCCGAACCCTACAACACCGACATCGAGCGGCTGAGGAAGGGCGGCGTCGGCGGGCAATTCTGGTCGGTCTATGTCGATGCCAGCCTGCCCGGGCTCGAGCAGGTCAAGGAAACGCTCGAGCAGATCGACCTCGTCCGCCAGATCGTCGCGCGCTACCCCGAGACCTTCGAGCTGGCGACCACCGCCGCCGACGTGCGCCGCATCCACAAGGCCGGGCGGATCGCTTCGCTGATGGGCGTCGAGGGCGGCGGGCAGATCGACGACAGCCTCTCGGTGCTGCGCGCCTATCGCGCGCTCGGCGCGGGCTATCTCACGCTCACCCATGTGCTGACCACCGACTGGGCCGATTCGGCGACCGACAATCCGAAGCACGGCGGGCTCACCCCGTTCGGCGAGCAGGTGGTGCTCGAGCTCAACCGGCTGGGGATGCTCGTCGACCTCAGCCACGTCTCCGAGGACACGATGAAGGATGCGTTGCGCGTGTCCAAGGCGCCGGTGATCTTCTCGCACTCGAGCGCGCGCGCGATCGCCAACCATCCGCGCAACGTCTCGGACGAGGTGCTCAGGCTGCTCGCGGCGAACGGGGGCGTGGTGATGGTCAATTACGCGCTGCCTTATGTCTCCGAAGCCTATCGCAACTGGTCGGCGGATTCGGCGGCGGAGAAGGCGCGGCTCAATTCGCCGCCCTATTCGGGGCTGCTGATCGGCCAGCCCGAGGCGGCGAAGAAGGCCTATGACGACTGGCTGGCGGCGCATCCCAAGCCCAGGGTGACGCTGGCGATGGTGGCGGACCATGTCGAGCATGTCGCCAAGGTGGCGGGCGTCGATCATGTCGGCTTGGGCAGCGACTATGACGGGGTCGGCAACGAGCTCCCCGAGGGGCTGGGCGGCGTCGACACCTACCCCGCGCTGCTGGCCGAGCTGGCGCGGCGCGGGTGGAGCGATGCGGACCTGGCGAAGGTCGCCGGGGGGAATGTGCTGCGCGTGCTGGAGCAGGCGGAGAAGGTGGCCGAGAGCCTGAAGGGCACGCCGCCGGTAAATGCCACGCCGGCGATAGATAGAGCTGCGAACTGATCGCAATAATGTTGCGAGCGATTCGCAAGAATTAGGGCTTACGCTGACCGGGAAGCCCGCTTCTTCGTCGCTCCTGCCACCGTCATCCCGGCGAAGGCCGGGACCCAGGGTTACCGAGGATATCGCTCGTGGCCCTGGGTCCCGGCTTTCGCCGGGATGACGGCTCAAGAGGCAGCGCCGCCTCCGCCCCACCTGCTTTCAAAGAGTGAAATAGGTGACACGCCCTTGTTTCAGCATCCAACGATCCTCCGGGGCGATATCGCCCGTGGCGAGCTGGACCCGAAACAAGCTCGGGGTGACGGGTCTTTGGATGAAACCCGTCCTTCGACCTGAATGTCGATAAGACCTAAAGCGCTTCGCCCGCGGTCAGCCCGATCCGGCCATGATGGTGAATCGCGATGCCGTTCAGCAGGCTATTGGCGATCAGCCGCGCGCGCTCGAGCACATGCGCTCGCGCCGCCTCGCCGCCCAGCTCGGCGAGCGTCGCGTCGAACAGCTTCAGCCAGCGCTCGAACAGCGCGCGGTCGAGCTCGGGGATCGCGAGATGCCTGGCCATCGGGTTGCCGAGGAATTCGCCGCTGCTGAACAGCACCGATCGCCAGAAGCGTTTCATCTGGTCGAGGTGGGGCGCCCAGTCCTCGATCCGCGCGGCGAAGATCGGGCCCAGGAGGCCATCTTCGCGGATGCGAGCGTAGAAGCGGTCGACCAGATCGGAGACGAACGCCTCGTCGATACCCATCGCCTCGGCAGCGCGGCGTTTTTCCTCGCGCGCGGCAACGGCATGGGCGGACGAACGGGCAGCTTCCATCGCAGCACTCCTCGGTTCCCGCGCATATGGGAACCATGCTGCACTGCCGCAATCCATGGTTACTGTGACCTTACGGCAACATACGTGTCTCTACAGGCACAGCGTTTTTTTGGGGTCCCTAGGGAAGGTCCCCTAGTGGAACCCCCTATAGTTGCAGTTGTGAGTAACAGTGAATGAGTAGCCTTTGACAGAAAGTCGAAACGCGATGTCTCCGGCCGCCAGCCGGGGAATTGAATCGGCGGAGACAGAATCACCGTCGCGCGTGCAGTAGAACAGAACCTCGGTCGCATCTCCCTACCGAACCCGCTCGTCGGCGCGTCCCGCCGCACGGGCTCTCTGTGATCCTGCCGCAGCGAAGGGGCCCGTGCCCTTTCGATTGCGCACAGCCAGTCCCCCGTCGGCGATCGAGCCGCCGGGGCCATCCCCGGCTGCGCCCGATCGAAGCGGGACCGGGAATCCATCCGTCGAAGCTCGGGCAGGGTCACCCAATCACCGATCAGGTCAGAAATCACCAACAGGGTCAGAAACCACATGAAAAAGCACCTTCTCCTCCTTACCGTCGCGCCCTTCGCCTTCGCGGCTCCCGCGATGGCCGAGACCGCGCCTGCCGCGCCCGCCGCCAAGGCCGGCGAGGAAGCCAAGCCCGAGCAGGACGCCAAGCCCGCCGCGCAGACCGAGGTCTTCTCGACCGGCGTCGCCAAGGGCCGCGACCGCCTCGACAGCGCCACCTCGACCAGCGCGCTGCGCGGCGCCGAGATCGACAAGCTGAGCGCTCGCTCGGTCGGCGACATCCTGCGCGACATCCCCGGCGTCCGTTCGGAAGCCGCTGCGGGTGAAGGTATGGCCAACATCACCATCCGCGGCCTGCCGATCGCCTCGACCGGCGCCAAGTTCCTGCAGCTCCAGGAAGACGGCCTGCCGATCCTCGAGTTCGGCGACATCGCCTTCGGCAGCGCCGACACGTTCCTGCGCGCCGACCTCGGCCTCAACGCAGTCGAAGCGATCCGTGGCGGCTCGGCGTCGACCTTCGCGTCGAACTCGCCCGGCGGCATCGTCAACTTCATCTCGAAGACCGGCGACACCGACGGCGGCGCCGTCCAGCTCTCGGCGGGCCTCGACTATGGCATGCACCGCATCGACTTCGACTATGGCGCGCACATCACCCCGACGCTGCGCTTCAACGTCGGCGGCTTCTATCGCCAGGGCGCCGGCCCGCGCGACACGGGCTTCAACTCGACCCGCGGCGGCCAGATCAAGTTCAACATCACCAAGGAATTCGACGGCGGCTACATCCGCCTCTACGCCAAGTACCTCGACGACCGGGTGCCGGCATTCGACCTCACCCCGGTGGGCGTGACGGGTACGAACAGCGACCCCGACTACCACAACATCAAGGGCTTCGACGCGCGCAGCGACACGCTCTATTCGAAGTATTTCCAGAGCCTCCTCACGCTCGACGGCAACAACAACGTCACGCGTGACGACATGACCGCGGGCCAGCATCCGATCGTCAAGTCGGTCGGCCTCGAGAGCAAGTTCGAAGTCGCCGGCTGGGACATCACCGAGCGCTTCCGCTACTCGGACATGTCGAACCACTATATGGGCATCTACTACACCCAGTATCTGCCCGCGGCCTCGCTGGCGCCGGCGTTCGGCGCGGTGGGCGGCACGGTGCGCTATGCTAGCGGCCCGAACGCCGGCCAGACGGTCACCAACCTGTCGACGCTCAACGGCAACGGCATCGCGGCGCTCGAGCTGGTTTCGGACACCGACATCAAGAGCCTCGCCAACGCCACCAACGACCTGCGCGCCAGCCGCGTGTGGAAGGTCGGCGCGGGCGACCTGACCACCACCTTCGGCGTCTATGGCTCGCACCAGACGATCGACTCGGACTGGAACTGGGCGACCGTGCTCGGCGACATCGCGGGCAATGGTGAATCGCACCTGCTCGACGTCGTCACCGCGGGCGGCATCAAGGTCACGCAGGACGGCACGCTGCGCTACGGCGGCCCGACCGTGGGCACCTTCCGCCGCAGCTTCCGCCTCGGCTACACCACGATCGCGCCGTTCGGCTCGGTGAACTACCACATCGGCAAGCTCGCGGTCGGCGGCAGCCTTCGCTACGACTTCGGCGACGCCAATGGCTCGATCTATGGCGCGGAGCTCGGCGGCGGCCGCGTCGGCGTCGGTCCGAAGGACATGAACGGCGACGGCGTGATCTCGGTCCCCGAGATGCAGGTGGCGATCACCCCGCTCGGCCGTCCGGGCCCGGTCGACTACCATTACGGCTATCTGTCGTACTCGGTGGGCGTGAACTACCGCATCGCCGAGCCGCTCGCGGTGTTCGCGCGCTACAGCCGCGGCGCCCGCGCCAACGCCGATCGCATCCTGTTCGGTCCGTTCGTCAGCGCCACCACGGGCGCGCTGACCGACAAGAGCGCGGCCTATGACACGGTGAAGCAGGCCGAGGCGGGCGTGAAGTACCGCAACGAGAACCTGACGCTGAACCTCACCGGCTTCTGGGCCAAGGCCGAGGACACCAACCTCGACGCCACCAACGGCCAGCCGCTCGTCCGAGGCTACAAGGCGGTCGGCGCCGAGTTCGAGGGCAGCTATCGCTGGGGCATCTTCAGCATCAACGCCGGCGCGACCTACACGCATGCGGAGATCACCAACGACAAGCTCACCCCGGCGCTGATCGGCAACACGCCGCATCGCCAGGCGAAGCTGATCTACCAGGTGTCGCCGCAGGTGAACACGAAGCTGTTCAGCGTGGGCGCCGTGTTCATCGGCACCACCGGCAGCTACGCGACCGACGCGAACCTGCTCAAGGTGCCGGGCTACATGACGACCAACGCGTTCGTGCAGTTCCGTCCGACCGAGCGGATCACGCTGGGCGTCAACGCCAACAACCTGTTCGACAAGCTCGCGATCGTCGGCATCGACGATGCCACGGTCCCCGCGACGGGCGTGGCCAAGGGCCACGTCCTCACCGGGCGCACGGTCTCGGCGTCGGTGCGGTTCGACTTCTGAACCCGGTAATCTGGGCCCCGGGCCGCCGTCAGCGCGGCCCCGGGGCCCAGAGCCGTCTATATTGTTCCTAAGGGGTCGTCCTGAGGGCGCACGGAACGATCGGGCGGTGCAACTATATGTTGAGGCTAGGAAACATGCTGAAATCGATGAAGATCCCGAGGAAGCTGGGCCTGTCCTTCCTCATGATCTGTGCGTCGGCCGCGGTGATGATGATCGTGTTCTTCATGAACGTGTCGATGATCCGCAACACGACGGACAGCAACAACCAGAGCCAGGCGATCCACGCCAAGGTCATCACGCTGGAGACCGCGCTGCTGCGTCAGAACAGCCAGATGCGCGGCTTCCTGGTGACCGGCGACAAGAGCTACCTCAAATCCTACGAGGAAGGCCGCGACGAATATGACAGCAACTCGGCCGATCTCGAGAAGCTGCTGACCGACCCCGTCCAGCTGAAGGCGCTGCGTACCTCGCGCGACGAGACGCTGGCGTGGCGCAGCAAATGGGCCGATCGCCTGATCGCCAAGGTCCAGGCCGGCGACCGCGACGGCGCCGAGGCCGAGGTCCGCGCCGCGGGCAAGGCCGTGCTGACCAGCGCCGCGGTGCTGCCGCTGCGCGACATCCGCGACGCCCAGGCCGAGCTGATCGAGAAGAACGGCGCGCTGCAGGAGGGCGCCATCCACTCGGCGACCGTCGTGCTGATCGTCGGCGGCATCGCGCTCATCGCCATCGCCATCATGCTCGCGCTGATGCTGAGCGGCATGATCGCCCGCCCGATCTCGCAGCTTACCCGCACGATGGCGGACCTCGCCGCGGGCCGGAACGACGTGGCGGTGCCCGCCACCGATCGCGGCGACGAGCTGGGCGACATGGCCCGCGCCGTGCTCGTGTTCCGCGATGCCGCGGTGGCCAAGGTCGCCGCCGAGGCCGCGAGCACCCAGGCCGAGGCGCAGCAGAAGATGGTCGTCGAGACCGTGTCGCAGCACCTCTCGGAGCTCGCCAACGGCAACCTGACCGCCGAGATCCGTGCCGACTTCCCGGGCGAATACGGCGTGGTGAAGTCGAACTTCAACGCCGCGCTCTCGTCGCTGCGCGAAGTCATCGCCTCGGTGATGGAATCGACCGCGACGATCCGCACCGGCTCGGGCGAGATCGCCCAGGCCAGCGAGGATCTCGCGCGCCGCAGCGAAGCCAATGCCGCGACGCTCGAGCAGACCTCGGCCGCGGTCACGCAGATGGACGAGCGCCTGCGCGCCACCGCCACCGCGGCGACGCGCACGGTGGAGCGCGCCGACGGCGCCATCGGCACCGTCTCCGGCGGCCGCTCGATCGCCGACGAGGCCGTGCAGGCGATGACTCGCGTCAGCGAGAGCGCCAAGGGCATCGACTCGGTCATCGAGGGCCTCGACAAGATCGCGTTCCAGACGCGCGTGCTCGCGATGAACGCCGCGGTCGAGGCGGGTCGTGCGGGTGAAGCGGGCCGCGGCTTCGCGGTCGTCGCCGACCTCGTCTCGGCCCTCGCGATGCGCGCCGAAGAGGAAGCGGGCCGCGCCCGCGACCAGCTGACCGCCACCCAGACCGACATCGTCGCGGCGGTGGACATGGTCCAGAAGGTCGACAGCGCGCTCGCCAACATCGCCGGCGACGTGGGCGAAGTGCACGGTCTCCTCGGCCGCATCGCCGAGGACAACCAGGCGCAGTCGACTGCGATCACCGAGATCAGCTCGGCGATCGGCAGCATGGACCGGGCGACCCAGCAGAACGCCGCGATGGTGGAGCAGACCTCGGCCGCCGCGCGCAATCTGTCGGGCGAAGTCAACGGCCTGGCCGAGCAGGCCCGCCGCTTCAACGTCGGCGGCCACACGGCGGCGCCGGCGCGCAAGCCGGTGGTGCCGGGCGGTGCGGTGCGTCCGCTCCCCGCGGCTGCGGTGTCGGCGCTGGTCCGCCCCTCGGCGGCTGCGTCGGACGACTGGCAGGCCTTCTGACGACCAACCGCGCGGCGGGCGTCCTGCCCGCCGCGCAAGGCCTGCCGGGCGCGTCGATGCGGCGCGCCCGGCCCCGACCGATCGACTGACCGGGCAGGTCGGATTGCCCGTAAGTATCCGCGTGCGCGTAGGGGACCTGACGAATGAACATGATCGCGCACGTGACCGAGTTCGGCGAGCTCGGCCGCCAGGCCCGGGTCGCGCGAGGGCTCGGCTCGCCGTTCGTGGCGGACGTGCTCGAGGCCGGGCAGCGCCAGCTCCGCTGGGCGCCGCGCACCGCCGGCTTCTTCGCCGAATGGCCCGACAACCCCTCGAGCGCCGCGCTCGCGATGCGCTTCAACGCCGCGCTTCACGCGCTGGCCCGCCGCAACAGGCCCGCCGCGCTCGGCGCGCTCTATCGCGGCGAACACCGGGATTTCGACGGCGCGATCCGCACCGCGCTCGCCGACAACGATGACTTCGTGCTGGGCTGGATGCGCGACACGCCGCAGACCAACGAAGTCGGCCGCGCCGCCGCGATCGGCTCGGCGCTGATGGTCGTGCGGGCGCGCTTCGGCCTGCCCTTCGAGCTGTTCGAGCTCGGCTCGAGCTGCGGGCTGAACCTCAACCTCGCGCGCTATCGCTACGACCTGGGCGGCATCGCCGCGGGCGAGGCGCGCTCGCCGGTGCTGGTCGCGCCCGAGTGGCGCGGCGAGCTGCCGCACGTGGCGCCGATCGACGTCGTCTCGGCGCGCGGCGTCGACCTCCATCCGCTCGACCCCTCCGACGAGCAGACGCGCGAGCGGCTGTTCGCCTATGTCTGGGCCGACCAGCCGCACCGGTCGGAGCGGCTCGCCCAGGCGCTCGAGCTCGCGCTGCGCTATCCGCCGCGGATCGACCGCGCCAACGCCGTCTCCTGGCTCGCCGAGCGGCTGGCCGAGCCACAGGCCGAGGGCGTGTGCCGCACCGTCTTCCACTCGATGGTGCTGCAATATCTCTGCGACCGCGACCGCGAAGTGGTGAAGGCCAAGATCCGCAACGCCGGCGCGCGCGCCACCGCCGAGCGGCCCTTCGCCTGGATCGGCTTCGAATGGACGCCGACGCGCAGCGAGGTCCGCTTGACGCTCACCACCTGGCCCGACGGCGAAAGCCGCGTCCTCGCGCTCTGCCACCCCTACGGCAATTGGGTCGACTGGCGGGGTTGAACCCCATCAGCCCTGGCGGAGGATCCGCTCGACCATCGCCTGGAACGCCGCCGCGGTCGCCGCGACGCTCGTCGCCGAGACGCAGCGCGCGTCGTCGTCCGGGCCGTGGTGGTAGCGATGGATGCCGAACACGCCCGCGACATTCTTGTAGCCCGCCGCGATGATCTCGGTCAGCTCGCCCGCCGAGAGGATATCGGTGGTGTAGGGCGCCTCGAGCCCGACATGGCCCGCGAACACCTCGCGTGCGAGCGGCAGCAGCGCGGGGCTCACCGACAGGAAGCGCTGCGGGTCGATGCTGGGCAGCGGCTTGCCGGTGCCCTCGTGCCAGTCGCGCGCGGCGACATTGGCGCCGAGGTGGAGCCAGAAGCGCGTGTCGGCCGGGTCGGGCGCGATCGCCTTGAGTGCCTCGGACGCGCCGAGATACTCATATTCATGCCCCGAGTTGCAGACGAAGGCGAGGTCGTGGCCCTTGACCGCCGCGCTCGCCCAGCGCGCGAGCCAGAGCCAGGCGGCGACGCCGGGACCGCGCTCGGCCGCACAGCCGAACCAGCCCGAGCGCGGAGTCGACACGGCCAGCCAGCGCTTCCTGCCGCGGTCGATCCGGCCGATCAGGTTGAAGGCCGGGCGGCGGCCGGTGGTGCCGGTAAGGACGAGCGTCGCCGACGCCTTGCGCATCGCCGCGGCGAGGAAGGGGCCGGCGTCCTGCGGTGCGAGCACCGCGACCGGACCGGCGAACATCGGCTTGCGGCCGTCGGCGTTGAGCGCGATCACCTTGCCGGTGGGGCCGTTGGTGACGATCACCGCGGCCCTGGCGCCGGCGGCGAAGGCAGCGGTGACGGACTCGCGGATCGGCTTGGCGAGCGCGGTCGACCAGCGCGCGAACGGCAGGTCGAGCAGCGCGATCGCACCCGCGAGCGGCGCATCCGAGCGACCGGCGCCGTCGATCCGCACCACCGGGCCGGTGACGCCCTCGAGTGGGGTCGGGGCGACGATCGGCTGCGGCCAGACCGCGGCGCGCGCGTCGCCGGACGACAGCTCGGCGCGCTGGGTCTCGAAGAAGGGCGTCGGCACGCTCTGGCGCTCGACCTCGAAGCCGAGCCCTTCGAGCTCGCCCGCGAGCCATTCGCCGCAGGCGTTGTCCCCTGCCCCGCCGGCCTGCTTGTTGCCGAAGCCGATGTACTTGCGGAGGTCGGCGTCGACCTTGTCGCTTGCCGCGCTGCCGGGCACCGCTGCCGCAGCGGCCGCCGGAAGCGCTGCGCCGGCCGCAAGGAAATTCCGCCTGCTGGTCTTCATGGATGCGTTCCCTTGGGCTTGCCGAACGGCAGCATGCTGGCCATCGATATCATGCACATCGCGGCGAGATAGATCGAGATCGGAGGTGAAGAAGATGGTTCGATTCCACATCAAGGCCCTAGCCGCTGCGGCCGCCGTCGCGCTGCTCGCGCCGGTTGCGCTCGCCGCGCCTGCCGCCGCACAGTCGGCGCCCGACAAGGCCGCGGCGACGGCCAGGCTGCTCGATTACCTGCGCAACCAGAACACCACCGGCTTCCTGGTGATCCAGGACGGCAAGGTGCTGATCGAGAAGAACTTCCCCGCGCCCGCCGCCGCCGACGCGCCGCAGTTCGCCGCCTTCGCCTATGAGCGCAACGAGGAAGGCGCGCTGCTCGAGGACGTCGCCTCGCAGCAGAAGAGCTTCGTCGCGGTGCTCGTGGCGATCGCGATCGACAAGGGGCTGCTCGACATCGAGAAGCCGGTCTCGGCCTATCTCGGCGCCGGCTGGTCCAAGGCGACGCCCGGGCAGGAAGCCAGGATCCGCGTGATCGACGTGCTCACCATGAGCTCGGGGCTCGACGAGAAGTTCGCCTATTCGGCGCCGCCGGGCACGCTGTTCTTCTACAACACGCCCGTCTACGCGATCACCAAGCGCATCCTGGCGGCGGCCGCCAAGCTGCCGCTCGATACGATCACGCGCGCCTGGCTGACCGACCCGCTGGGCATGAAGGACACCGCCTGGCGCAAGCGCCCCGCGGCGCTCGCTTCGATCGGGAACGATACCGGCCTCGTCACCACGCCGCGCGACACGGCGCTGTTCGGTCTGATGGTGCTCCACGGCGGGGTCGGCGACGACGGGAAGCGGATCGTCTCGCAGGCCAACCTCAAGGCGCTGTTCATCCCGACAGCGACCAACCCTGCTTATGGGCGGCTCTGGTGGCTGAACAGCGGCGCCTATGCGATGCGTCCGCTCCTCGGCCGCAAGGAAGGCCCGCTGATCGCAGCGGCGCCGACCGACACCGTGGCGGCGCTCGGCTTCTTCGACCGCAAGCTCTACGTCGTGCCGAGCCGCAAGCTGGTGGTGGTGCGCATGGGTGCGGCGGCCGCCGACAAGGACTTCGACCAGCAGCTCTGGCTGCGGCTGACGGACGTGATCGGCTGAACCGATCGCCGAACCCTGGCGCCCCCGGAGAGACTCGAACTCCCGACCTGCGGTTTAGGAAACCGTTGCTCTGTCCTGCTGAGCTACGGGGGCGTGGGCTCGGCTGCTACCGGCCATGGCGCCCAGGGTCAATTGCGCGCCTCGGGCGGAACGACCGGGAATGGGAGCGGCGCGACCGGAACGCCTTCGTCGATCAGCGCCTTCGCCTGTTCGGGCGTGGCCTGGCCGTGGATCGGGGCGTGCGCTTCCTCGCCCAGGTGCATCGCGCGGGCGCGGTCGCTGAACGAGACGCCGACCCACTGCGACTTCTCCAGCGCCTTGGCCTGCGCCTCGGCGAGCGCAGCCATCGCCGCCTTGAGCACTTCGGGCGGAGGCTCCGCGGCGACCTCGGCGGGGAGCGACGGGCCCGCGCCGCTGCGCTGGTTGCCCTTCGCTGCGACATTGGGCGCCATCACTGCCTTCTCGACCGCGCTGTCGCCGCACACCGGGCAGGCGACCAGCCCGCCTTCGCGCTGCGCCTCATAGGCGCTGCTCGAGCCGAACCACGCCTCGAACACATGGCCCTGGCCGCAGCGGAGATCGAAGACGATCACAGCGCCTCGGGCTCCGGGATCGCGCGGCGGTGCTGGATCACGGGAACGCGGCTCCGCGCAGCATCGACGCGCGCCATGTCGATCTCGGCGAAACCCAGCCCCGCGGGCTCGCCCAGGTCGAGCAGCACCTCGCCCCAGGGATCGATCACCAGGCTGTGGCCATAGGTCGCGCGGCCGTCCTCATGCTCGCCGGTCTGCGCCGCCGAGATGACGAACGCCGCCGCCTCGATCGCGCGGGCGCGCTGGAGGATGTGCCAATGCGCGGCGCCGGTGGGGCGAGTGAACGCCGCGGGCATGGCCAGGATCGTCGCGCCGGCGTTGCTCAGCGCGCGGAACAGGTCGGGGAAGCGCAAATCGTAGCAGATCGCGAGGCCGAGCCGCCCGAGCGGCGTCTCGACCGTCACCGCGCGCTCGCCGCGCGTGTAGGTCGCCGATTCGCGCCAGCTCTCGCCGGTGGCGAGGTCGACGTCGAATAGATGCATCTTGTCGTAGCGCGCGCGGATCGCGCCCGAGCCGTCGATCACGAAGGCGCGGTTGGCAAGCTTGCCGTCCTCACGCAGGATGGCGAGGCTGCCGAGATGCACCCAAAGCCTGTGCTTCGCCGCTGCCTCGCGCACCGCGGCGAGGACCCGGTCGTCGCCTTCGCGCGCAAGCACCTTCGAGGCGCGCTCGCGGTTGGCGTCGACCAGCCCCGACATCTCGGGGGTGAACAGCATCGCCGCCCCCTCGCCCTTCGCGTCCGCCGCGGCCTCGACGATCGTGCGCGCATTGGCAGCGGGATCGACTCCGCTCGTCATCTGGAGGAGCGCGGCGCGGCTCATGCCGCAAGCAACGTGTCGAGCTCGCCGCTGTCGTCGAGGTCGGCGAGGTCGTCGGAGCCGCCCACCGGCCGGCCGTCGATGAAGATCTGCGGCACGGTCATGCCGCCGCCCGAGCGCTGGATCATCTCCTTGCGCCGATCGGGGTCCATCGAGATCTCATATTCCTCGACCTCGACGCCCTTGGCGGCGAGGAGCTTCTTGGCGCGCACGCAATAGGGGCAGAACGCCTTGGTGTAGATTTCGACCTTTGCCATAGCTCGGTTCAGGTGAGGACCCTGTCACAATTTGTCAATCAAGCGCGTCCGCGGAGCCGTCGGCGGCGAGCACGCGCGCCCAGCAGAGCAGCACCACTTCGGCCGCACCGCTGCGCTTGAGCAGCTTCGCACAGGCGTCGCCGGTGGCGCCGCTGGTGTGGACGTCGTCGACGAGGATAACGCGCCGGCCCTTGATCCGCTCCCTGGCGCCGGGCGCCAGCGCGAAGGCGCCGGCGACCGCCTTGGCCCGTCCGCGCGCGCCTAGCCCGCGGAGCACCGGCGTGTGCTTGGCGCGCACGAGGAGGCCGGCCGCCATGGGCACGCCGCTCGCGCGCGAAAGCCCCGCCGCGATCAGCGCCGCCTGGTTGAACCCGCGCGACCAGATCCGCCAGCGGTGGAGCGGCACGGGGACGAGCAGGTCGGCGCCGTCGGGGATGAGCCGCGCCATCGCCTTGGCCATCGTCGCGGCATGCGCGGTCCGCCCGCCGTACTTCAGCCGCAGCGCCACGCGGCGGGCGACGTCGCCATAGGCTACCGCGGCGCGCACCCCGTCGTGCGGCGGCGGATCGGCGATGCAGCGCCCGCAGAGCGCGCCCTCGCCGCGGTCGTGCTCGAAGGGCAGGTGGCAATGCGCGCACCACGGCGGCCCGAGGAACTGGAGCTCGCCCCAGCAGGGCGCGCAGAAACGATGGTCGGCCGAGACGACGTCACCGCAGCCCGGGCAACGCGGCGGCAGCGCCAGGCCGGCAATGGCAGCGAACGGTGAAAGGACCCCCATGGCGCTGCTTGTCCCCCGACGCGCGCCGCTGCACAAGCGCCGCCGTGACCGACTCCAGCCCTCCCGAGATCTTCGGCCGCGCGCTCCGCCGCCGCCGCCGCGACCGCGCCGCGCGCAACTATGCCGCGCACGACTTCCTCCGCCGGCACATGCTCGAGGGGATCTGCGAGCGGCTCGACGCGGTGAAGCGCGAGTTCCGCGACGTGCTCGACCTGGGCAGCTTCGACGGCAGTTTCGCGCTGGCGGGCGCGCGGATCACGCGGCTCGACGCGGGCGCGCGATTCGCCGGCGCGGGGGTGCAAGGCGACGAGGACCAGCCGCACTTCCCCGATGCGAGCTTCGACCTGGTCGTCTCGGCGGGCGTGCTCGATTCGGTGAACGACGTCCCCGGCGCGCTGGTGCTCGCCAATCGCGCGCTCAAGCCCGACGGGCTGTTCCTCGCGGCTTTCGCCGGGGCAGGCACGCTCTCGACGCTGCGATCGGTGCTGATCGAAGCCGAGGCCGACCGCCCCGCCGCGCGCTTCCATCCGCAGATCGACGTGCGCTCGGCCGGCGACCTGCTCAGCCGCGCGGGCTTCGCGCTGCCCGTCGCCGATACCGAGACGCTGACGGTGCGCTATTCGAGCCTGTTCGGGCTGCTCGGCGACTTGCGCGGGATGGCGGCAACCAACCTGCTCAAAGGCACGCCGCCGCTGACGCGCGGAACCCTGGCTCGCGCGGCGGCCGCCTTCGCCGAGCGCGCCGACCCCGACGGCAAGACCGCCGAGCGCTTCGAGATCGTCTATTTGACCGGCTGGGCGCCCGACCCTTCGCAGCCCAAGCCCGCGCGGCGGGGAAGTGCGACCGCGTCGCTGGCGGAAGCGCTGAAGGCGCGAGACTAGACACTTCTACCGTCATCCCGGCGAAAGCCGGGACCCAGGGTTACAAAGGACGTCCCTCGCGGCCCTGGGTCCCGGCTTTCGCCAGGATGACGATCCGGGTGTTAAACCAACGCCTCGAGCAGCCCGATCAGCGGCTTGTCCGCGGGGGGCATCGCCAGCGCGTGCAGCTCGAGCGGGCGCACCCATTTGAGCACGCTCGCGTGGCGCGCCTCGGGCACCCCTTGCCATTTGCGCAGCACATAGAGCAGCAGCAACAGATGCCGCTCGCCCAGCGCCTCGCTCGCGAAAGCTGCCGGCGCGAGGCACGCCGCTTCGGTGCGAATGCCCAGTTCCTCCCCCAGCTCGCGGATCAGCGCCGCCTCGGGGACCTCGCCCGGTTCGACCTTGCCGCCGGGGAATTCCCACAGCCCGGCCATGGGCTTGCCCTCGGGCCGCTGCTGCACGAGCACGCGCCCGTCGGCATCCACCAGCGCCGCCGCGACCACCAGCAGCATTTCCCCAATCTCCCCGCGAAGCATTTCGTTAAACGTCTTTCACTATCGTCCCTCGACGTTTGAGGGAGTTCCGCCTGCAATGCGAGCGTTTCTGAGCCGTGCCGCCCGCCTGTTCCGCGACCCGAAGGGCGCGACGGCGGTCGAATATGGCCTGATCCTCGCCCTCATCGTGCTTGCGATCATGGGCGCGCTGCTCGAGCTCGGCAGCATCACCTCGGGCCTGTGGACCAATGTCTCGACCAAGGTCCAGGCCGTCGGCACCCAGTAGGGTTTTCCTAACCCTCTGGTTTAGGCGTTTCTTTACCCGCGATCCCTAGGTTCGGACCTGCCGACCTGGAGCAATCCGGCGAGGCCGGGTGAATGAAGCTTCGAACACATGGAGACCGGTATGCAGAAGATTCGCAACTTCCTCAAGAATTCCAAGGGCGCGACCGCCATCGAATACGGTCTGATCGCCGCTCTGATCGCCGTCGCCGCGATCGCCGCGATGCAGGGCCTGGGCAACCAGCTCAACAAGACCTTCGGCAACGTCACGTCGAACATGAAGGCGTCGTAATTCGACACCTTCCACGGTTTTCCCAAGAAACCAGGAACGGCGGGGAGCAATCCCCGCCGTTCTTTTTTGTTTTCCCGAAACACTCCATCCGGACACGAAACTTTACTCTGATCTGGATCAGATATACTTATTGCTTAACAGCGAATTCACTATCTTGAATCAGATTTGGTAAGGCACCTCGGCCTCATTCTTCCGCGTGCGTCACGAAACGAAGGCGCAACGTTCGGGAGTGTGAAGACCATGATCCGCAAGCTGTTTCGCAACAAGAAGGGCGCCACGGCCATCGAATATGGCCTCATCGCCGCGCTGATCGCCGTTGCTGCGATCGCCGCCATGCAGGGCCTGGGCAACCAGCTCAGCACCACCTTCGGCAATGTCACGTCGAACATGAAGGCCGGCTGAGACCGGTTCCTTCGAAGCTTCCTCGGAGGGCGGCGGGACTTGGGTTCCGCCGCCCTTTCGTTGGTGCGGCCTCAGGCGCGGCCCATCGCGAGGAACTTGCCGCGTCGTGCCTGGCGGAGCGCCTGCGGGCTCAGCCCGTCGAGCTCGCCCAGCGCCGCGGCGATCGCATCGCCCAGCGCTGCGATCGCCGCGGCGGGGTCGCGGTGCGCGCCGCCCAGCGGCTCGGGGACGATGTCGTCGATCACGCCCAGTTCCTTGAGGTGCTGCGCGGTGACCTTCATCGCTTCGGCCGCGTCGGCCGCCTTGTCGGCGGTGCGCCACAGGATCGAAGCGCAGCCTTCGGGCGAGATCACCGAATAGATGGCATGCTCCATCATCAGCACCTTGTTGCCCGCCGCGAGCGCCACCGCGCCGCCCGAGCCACCCTCGCCCAGAATCGAGGCGATCAGCGGCACGCCCAGGTTGAGGCACGCCTCGGTCGAGCGCGCGATCGCCTCGGCCTGGCCGCGCTCCTCGGCCTGGACGCCGGGGAAGGCGCCTGAGGTGTCGACCAGCGTGACCACCGGCAGCCCGAAGCGGTCGGCGAGCTGCATCAGCCGGATCGCCTTGCGATAGCCCTCGGGCTTGCCCATGCCGAAGTTGTGCTTGAGCCGGCTCGCAGTGTCGTCGCCCTTCTCATGGCCGATCACCATCACCCGTCGGCCGCGAAAGCGCCCGAGCCCGCCGATGATCGCTTCGTCGTCGGCGAAGGCGCGGTCGCCGCCCAGCGGCATGAAGTCCTCGATCAGCCCGGCGACATAATGGTTGAAGTGCGGCCGCTCGGGATGGCGCGCCACCTGGGTCTTCTGCCAGGGCGTCAGCTTCGAATAGGCATCGCGCAGGAACTTCTCGGACTTGGCCTGGAGCGGCGCGATTTCCGCGTCGATGTTGACGTCGCCGTTCTCGGCGGCGCGCTTCAGCTCGTCGATCCGGCTCTGCAGCTCGGCGATCGGCTTCTCGAAGTCGAGGAAAGTAGCCATAGGCCCGGGCAGTTAGGTCCGCTTGCCCCGCGCGTCAACGAGTGCTTCCCCCAGCGGGTGTCTCTGGTTGACAAGATCGACCAGTCTCCGGCTGTCGACATGGGTGTAGATCTCGGTCGTCGCGATGTCGGCATGGCCGAGCATCGCCTGGAGCGCGCGCAGGTCGGCACCGCCTTCGAGCAGGTGCGTCGCGAAGGCGTGACGCAGCACGTGCGGGCTCACCCGGTCGGGCGGGATGCCAGCCTCGGCGGCGAGTGCGCGGACCAGCTGGTAGAGCCGGACGCGGCTGAGATGGCCCTTGCCCGAGGGGAACAGCCACGCCCGCCCCGGCGCGACCCTCTCGCGCCACATGGCCACCGCCGCCCGCGCGCGGTCCGAGATCGGCACCAGCCGCTCGCGCCCGCCCTTGCCCTTGAGGATGAGGTACGGCCGGTCGGGATGGATCGCGTTGCGCGGCAGGCTCACCAGCTCGGTCGCGCGCAGCCCCGAGCCGTAGAGCAGCTCGACCAGCGCTGCGAGCCGCAAGTCGTTGGGATCGGCGGGCACGCGCGCAAGTCTGGCCGCGATCGCGGCGAACATCGCGTCGACGTCACCAATGCTCAGCACCTTCGGGAGCGGCCGCGCCGTCCCCGGCCTGGGGAGCGCGCCGCCGGGATCGTCGCCGCGCAGCCCCTCGTCGGCGAGGAAGGCGTAGAAGCGCCGGAGCGCCGCCGACTTGCGCGCCACCGTCGCGCGCGACAGGTCCTGCCACGCCCCGCCCAGCCGCTCGAGCTCGTCCTTGCCCGCCGCGCCCAGCCGCCCGCCGAGCGCTTCGGACGCCAGCCGCAGGTCGGTGCCATAGGCCGCAAGCGTGTTCGCCGCTGCCCCGGCTTCGGCGGCAAGCATCTCGAGGAAGCGCTCGATCAGCGCGCGGTCTTCGCCGGCGCCCGCCCCACTCACCCCCGCGTGACCGCCTCGGCGGCGATCAGGCGCGCGTAATTGTCCATCCCCACCGCGCGAAACGCCGTGACGATGTGGAACAGGGCCTCGGGCGTGACCTGGCCCCAGCGCTGCGACTGCATGCCGACCGCGGCGAGCAGCGCGACGCTGCCCGAATCGCCGTCGCGCGCCGCCTTGTCGATCGCGCGAGTCCAGTTGTTCTGGGCGCCGATCGCGACGTCGAGCGCGCTCGCCGCACTCCTCGCCGAAGCGGCATCGAACTTGCCGAGCCCCGCGAGCCCCGCGAACGCCAGCTGCGCCTTCCGGCCGCCGGCATTGTTGCGATAGGCGTCGAAATCGCCCGAGGCGACGCGCGCGCCTGCGCTCGGGTCGGCGATCGCGACCAGCATCCAGGCATCGGTGCCGCGCTGGACATAGGGCCGCCAGCCCATCGCCTGGTTGACATAGCCCGCGGTGAGCATCGAGCCGAGGATCCGATCGGCTTCGGCCGCGCTCGCCTGCGACGGCGCGATCCCCGCCGCGGCATAGGCGGTGAGCACCATCCTGCCGTACAGCGCGCGGCCATCCTGTGCCTGGCCCCAGAGCGACTGGAGCGCCTTGACGCGATTCTCCTGCTGCCCGTCCGACGACGCGGTGCGCAGGTCGCGCGCCACCGCCACTTCGGCGCTCGCCGCCGATTCGCCGCTCTCCTCGATCTCCGAATAGAGATCGACCAGCCCGGCGTTGGAGAAGACCCCCTGCGCCGCCGCGCGCTCGGCCGAGGCGACGCGCTGGATCGCCGGGACCATCGGCGACAGCGCCTTCCAGTAGCGCACCTGCGGCCCGACGGTGTCGTAGAGGCTCTCCGGCACGTCCTCGCCCGCGGCGATCGCAAGGCCCCAGCGCCACGCGGTCAGCTGCGACACCGCCTGCCACTGGATCGTGACCGAGCGCTGCGCCTGCGCGCCGATGCCGAGCACCTTGCCGGCGACGAGATAGTCGATGTCGTTGGGATCGTTGCCGCGCTGGGCGGCGTCGAACAGTTCGGACGCGTGCTTGGGCTGGCCGGCGAGCGCCGCGCACATCGCGCGCGCCAGCGGCCAGGCGCGGAACGGCAGCGCCTTCGCTGCCGGATCGGCGATCGGGCAGAGCCCGCCCGGATCGGCGTTCGCCAGCGCGACCTGCATCGTCATCTGGTAGAGCTTGGGCGTGTAATTCTCGACGTCGACGTCCTGCACCACCCCGCGCGCCGCGATCGGCTCGCCCATGCGCAGGAGGAGCCAGGCGCGCTCGGCGGCGAAGTCGGCGCCATTGACGTTGCGCGGCGTGTTCACCGGCGACATCAGCGCGCGGCGGAGCGCGATCGACGCCCAGCGCGACGCGACCGGCGCGTCGAGCCGGCGCATCAGCGTGCTCAGGAAGCGCCCGTCGGCATGGCCGAAGGCGCGCGCCGGAAAGGCCGGGCTGCCGAGCGAATTGGCGCCGACCCGCGCGAGGCTGTGCCGCGCGATCTCGGGCAGGTCGTACTGGCTGAAGTCGGTGGTCGAGGCGTCCTCGTCCACCGCGGCC
Source organism: Sphingomonas sp. (assembly GCF_017745215.1). Lineage (GTDB taxonomy): Bacteria > Pseudomonadota > Alphaproteobacteria > Sphingomonadales > Sphingomonadaceae > Sphingomonas. Next base: position 335,762 of record NZ_JAGHZV010000001.1, on the reverse strand, counting down.
GATTCGTTGCCGATCGAGGCGTTGCCGCCGGCCGCATCGCCGGGGAGCGGCGCCGCGGGGGTCTCGCCGCCGGGCGCGGGGGTCTGCTGCTCGGGCGCGCGCGTCGCGGCCGGCGCGGGGGCCGGGGCAGGCGTCGGCGTGTCGCCGAATCCTTCGGGGAGCAGCGATTCGGGGCGGTCCTGCTGCTGCGCGGCACCGAGCGCGGGAAGCCCCACGCCCGCCAGCAGCAGCGCCGCCAGCGCGATCGCGCCCGTCCTAGTTGGCGAGATTTTCAAGCGTGACGGCCTTTTCGGTGCGCACGGGCTCCTTGTGGCTGGTGCGGCTCGCCAGGAAGAAGATCCCGGCGATCAGCACGACCACGACGACGATCAGTGCGATAAGCGAACGAGGCATGAGTTGGTCCGGTTTCCTAAAATCCGATGCGCGGGGGCCTTTTGCCCGAGGCGCCCCCACGCTGTATAGCCCCCCGCCGAATGCTTCAGAATTATGAACCCCTCGAACCCTGGACCGGCAGGGCGATCGTGCTCGTCGGGCTGATGGGCGCAGGCAAGTCGACCGTCGGCCGCCGCCTCGCGCAACGGCTCGACCTGCCCTTCGCCGACGCCGACACCGAGATCGAAGCCGCGGCGGGGATGACGATCAACGACATCTTCGATCGCTTCGGCGAGCCCTATTTCCGCGACGGGGAACGCCGGGTGATCGCGCGGCTGATCGACGGCACGCCCAAGGTGATCGCCACCGGCGGCGGCGCCTTCATCAACGACGAGACGCGCGCGCTGATCCTCGACCAGGCGCTCTCGGTGTGGCTCGACGCCAAGCCCGACGTGCTCGCCGACCGCGTGCGGCGCCGCGACCACCGTCCGCTGCTGCGCGGCCGCGACCCCGAGGAAGCGCTTTCCGAACTCGCGGTGAAGCGCAATCCCTTCTATGCGATGGCGCAGATCCGCGTCGAAAGCGTTGTCGCGCCGCACGACGCCACCGTGAATGCTATATTGAAAGCAATCGGACGATGAAGACCATTCGCGTGGCCCTGGCTGAGCGGAGCTATGACATCCGCGTCGAGGCCGGGCTGCTCGCCCGCGCCGGGGAGCAGCTCGCCTCGCTTTCGCGCGGGCGGCGGATGGCGATCGTCACCGACGAGCATGTCCGCCCGCACCTCGCGACGCTCGAGTCCAGCCTTCACGCGGCAGGCGTCGAGACGCTCGCCTTCGTGCTCGCGCCGGGCGAAGGCACCAAGAACTGGCGCCAGCTCGAGACGCTGGTCGACGGGCTGCTCGAGGCGGGAGTCGAGCGCGGCGACCATGTGGTCGCGCTCGGCGGCGGCGTGATCGGCGACCTCACCGGCTTCGCCTGCGCGGTGCTCAAGCGCGGGTGCAACTTCGTCCAGATCCCCACGACGCTCCTCGCCCAGGTCGATTCGTCGGTGGGCGGCAAGACCGCGATCAACAGCCGCGCGGGCAAGAACCTCGTCGGCGCCTTCCACCAGCCGTCGCTGGTGCTGATCGACCCGCAGGTGCTCGACACGCTGCCGATCCGCGAGCAGCGCGCCGGCTATGCCGAAGTGGTGAAATACGGGTTGATCGACGACGCCGACTTCTTCGCCTGGTGCGAAGCGAACGGCGCCGCGCTGCTCGCCGGCGATGGCCAAGCGCGCGAATACGCCATCGCCCATTCGGTCGCCGCCAAGGCGCGGATCGTCGGCGAGGACGAGCGCGAGACCAGCGGGCGGCGCGCACTGCTCAACCTCGGCCACACCTTCGGCCATGCGCTCGAGGCCGAGACGGGCTTCTCCGATCGCCTGCTCCACGGCGAGGGCGTCGCTGCGGGCATGGCGCTCGCCTTCGCCTTCTCCGCCGCGCAGGGCCTCTGCCCGCCCGAGGACGCGCGCCGCGTCGCCGCACACCTCCGCGCAGTCGGCCTGCCCGACGGGCTTCCCGCCACCGGCATCGCCGCCAGCGGTGCGCGCCTGGTCGAGCACATGCTCCACGACAAGAAGATGGACGCGGGCACGCTGCCCTTCCTGCTCGCCCGCGGCATCGGCCAGACCTATCTCGACAAGCGCGTCGACCTCGGCGACATCGCCGCCTTCCTCGACTGCCAGCGCGGGGCGGCCGCGGCATGACCCCCGGCGGCGAGCCGCGGCGCGTTCGCCTGGCTCGTCCGGGCGCGCTCCCCTGGCCCGCCGTCCAGCTCGTCTTCGCGGTGTGGCTGCTCTACGCGCTCGCCTTCGTCGGGTTGAGCAGCGTCTCGCCCGAGCGCGACGCATCGTTCGGTCCCGGCCTCGCGCTGCTCCAGCCCGTCTCGCTGATCCGCAGCGCGCTGTTCATCGGCCTCGGCGGCTTCGCGCTGCTCACCGCGGTGCGGGCGCTCCGCGCGCTGATCTCGCAGTGGCGTGCCGATGCGCAGCTCGACGTCGTCGGCGCGCGCACCTTCCTTTCCGAATGCGCCGCAGACGGCAGCGAATATGTGCTGGTGCTGCGTCCCTCGGGCGCCGAGTCGATGCTTTTCCTCCCTTCGCGCCGCCGCTTCTGGGCGCGGCTGCGCGATCCCGCGACGGGGGTCGAGAGCGTCGAGCAGTTGATCGCGCGCGAGGCTTCTCGGCTCGGCCTGCGCACCGTCGCCCCGGTCGAGCCCGGCCAGCGCCTCGTCGCCCCCGGCCCCGAGCCGATCGAGCTGGGCAACGATTCGGCCGAGCTCGAGTCGATGATCGCGCGCGCTTGGTGCGTCGTGCTGATGATCCCCCCGGGTGCCGCGAATACGCCGGTGTTCGGCTGGGAAGTGCAGGAGATCTTCCGCAAGGGGCTGATCGGCCGCGCCGCGCTGCTCCTCCCGCCGCGCGAGCTCAAGCGCGCCGCGGCGATCGACAGCCTCGTCGAGGCGCTGGTGCCGCATGCCGATCCCGACGAGCGGATGCTGCTCGCCGAGCATCTGATGGGCGAGTCGATCCTCGTCCATCTGACTCCCGAGCCCGAGAGCTGGGGCGGCGCCTCCGGCCGCTTCGGACCCTTCGCGCGCGGCGCCGGCCGCGCCTATGCCCGCGCGATCGCCGCCTGCCTGCGCGAAGTCGCCGCGGTGATGCCGCCGCGCCCCTCGCGCTACCCCTATTTCCACGCGACCCGCGGCCGGATGGGTCCGCGGCTCACGATCGTCCCGCCCGCCGCCGAGGCCCGCGACGCCGCGACTCGCGGTCGCGATTCGTGACGAGTCCGAAATAAATTTCCTCACTTGAACGAGAACGACTCGAATCCCGAACAACAATTCGCGGAACGTTCCGCAATATCCGTTGCGGAGTCGATATAAGTCGAGTCGTCGTCGAGTCCTGATCTAATTCAGCACTATCAATTTCGTATTTCTACTCTTGGACTCACTTGCCATCGACTCTGATCGTCGCTAACCAAGCCGACATCTAGGGAGGTGGGACATGTCCAGGATCGAGATCGTCGATCGTGATCCGCGGCATCGCAGCATCACGCGAGGAACCTCCAGCTGATCGCCGTTGCGGTCGGGCGCCGGTCTACGGTTGCCGGACTGCCACCGGGCGGCGCGGGCGTGGTTTCCCATCCCGCGTTTCTGCGCCGCCCGGAAGGCCTGCTTCATCGTCTGCGCGCATGATTTGCAATGTGGGATTTCGTCTGCTTGGCTGTCGCTGCCGGGCTTGCCTGGCCGCTCTTTGAACCCGGCAGGATCGCAAGACCGGAATCGCCGCGACGCGTCGTGACTCTTGTGACTCTTCGGTATTCGGATACCGTCAATCGCGCCGACTCGGGATCCCCGGGGAAGGCCCTGCGATCGGGCCCGGCCGCCCAGCCAGTTGCGGTTCATCGCGCATCGGCATAGCAGCGAGCATGCGCATTCTCCTCCCCCTGCTCGCAGCAGTCTCGATGGTCGCCGCTCCGCTCCTCGCCGCCCCGGATCCGACCCCCGCCGTCGCGCCGGTCCTGACGACGCCCGAGGCGAAGGACGCCTGGACCCACGCCGAGCCCCAGGTCGCCCGCGTGACGCACGTCTCGCTCGACCTCGTCGCCGACTTCACGGCCAAGCGCATGTCGGGCACCGCGACGCTCGACATACTCGCCGCGCCGGGCGCGACGCAGATCATCCTCGACGACGATGGGCTCGAGATCGCCGGCATCACCGACGGCGCGGGCAAGCCGCTCGCCTACAAGGTCGGCGAGAGGGACAAGGACACCGGCGCGCCGCTGACGATTCAGCTGTCAGGCGCCACGAAGATCGTGATCCGCTACACCTCGGCACCCGATGCCGGCGCGCTGCAATGGCTCACCCCCGAGCAGACCGCGGGCAAGAAGAAGCCCTATCTCTTCAGCCAGGGCCAGCCGATCAACAACCGCAGCTGGATTCCCACGCAGGACAGTCCCGGCATTCGCCAGACCTGGGACGCCAGGATCACCGTGCCCGACGGCCTCGTCGCGGTGATGAGCGGCGACCGGATCGACGGCGCCAAGGGCCAGAAGGCCGGCAAGTCCAGCAATGGGGGCGGCCTTCGCAGCTTCCGCTTCCGCATGGACAAGCCGGTGCCGCCCTATCTCATCGCGATGGCGGTCGGCGACCTCGCGTTCAAGGCGGTCGGCCCGCGCTCGGGCGTGTGGACCGAGCCTTCGATGCTCGATGCCGCGGCCTATGAGGTCGGCGATGTCGAGAAGATGATCGCCGCCGCCGAGGCGCTCTACGGCCCCTATCGCTGGGGCCGCTACGACATGCTCGTGCTCCCGCCGAGCTTCCCCTATGGCGGGATGGAGAACCCCACCCTCACCTTCCTCACACCGACGATCCTCACCGGCGACCGTTCGAACACCGACGTCGTCGCGCACGAGCTCGCGCACAGCTGGTCGGGCAACCTCGTCACCAACGCGACCTGGTCGGACTCGTGGCTCAACGAGGGCTTCACCACCTATTTCGAGAACCGCATCATGGAAGCGGTCTACGGCCCCGAGCACGCCGCGACCGAGGCGGACCTGCTCTGGGACGGCCTCGTCAAGGACATCGCCACTGCCGGCGGGCCGGAGGCGGCGACCACTCGGCTCCACGGCGATCCCGGGGCGACCGCGGGGCAGCTCGACTATTTCAAGGGCTCGACCTTCCTGCGCACGATCGAGAAGACCGTGGGCCGGGCGAAATGGGACGCCTACCTCCGCGGCTATTTCGACCGCCATGCCTTCCAGCCGCAGACCACTGCGGGCTTCCTCGCGGACCTGCACGAGAACCTGCTGAAGGGCGATCCCGCGCTGGAGCTGAGCCTCCAGCTCGACCGCTGGGCCTATGCCTCGGGCCTGCCCGACAATGCGGTGCGGGTGCGGAGCGAGACGCTGGCGGCGATCGACGCCAAGCTCGCGGCGGTGAACGCCGGCGGCCCGGTCTCGGCGGTGAGTCCGAAGGGCTGGACGACGCAGGAGTGGCTGCGCTTCCTGAACGGGCTCGACCGCAAGCAGAGCGCGGCGCGGCTGAAGGAGCTCGACGAAACGCTGGGTCTCACCGGCTCGAGCAACGCCTATGTCCTCTCGGCCTGGTCCGAGCTGGCGATCGCCAACCGCTACGAGCCTGCGCTGCCGGGAGTCGAGCGGCTGGTGACGCACGTCGGCCGCGGGCTGCTGATCTACCCGGTCTATCGCGCGCTGGTGAAGCAGGGCGACTGGGGCAAGCCGCTGGCAGGCAAGTATTTCGCCGAGGCGAAGGCGGGGTATCATCCCGTCGCGGCGGCGGGCGTGGCGCGGATCGTGGGGGAGTAAGGTTCTGCTTCTCCCCAATCCTCAACCGTCATCCCGGCGAAAGCCGGGACCAAGGGCCACGAGCGACGTCCTTCACTACCCTGGGCCCCGGCTTTCGCCGGGATGACGGTTAGTTGAGGCGACTTTGCCGGCTCGCCACCCAACCCAGCCAAAGCCACCCGACGATCAACCCCAGCCCGCCCAGCGGCGTCACCGCACCGAGCCACCGCGGCCCGCCCAGCGCCATCGCATAAAGCGTCCCCGCGAACAGCGCCCCGCCGACGACGAACAGCCACGCCGGCACCCGCGCCTGCATCCGCACCGCGACCAGCGCCGCGACGGCATGGACGAGCTGGTAATGCCCGCCCGTCCGCAGCCACTCCGCCGCCTCGCCGCTCGCCCCGTGCGCGCCGAACGCCCCAGCGATCACCGCCACCGCGCCCGAGAGCGCCGCAAGCACCGTCACCAGCCTCATCGCCAAATCCCCAATTCGCCGAGCACCCGCGGCCCGCTGTCCACCACCAGCGCCGCCGCGACCAGCAGCGAGGCGAAGCTCATCACCAGCACCGCGCCCGCCAGCATGTCCTTCGCGACGCGGATCGCGGGGTGGATTTCCGGATGAAGCCGGTCGATCACGGCTTCCACCGCCGAATTGACCAGCTCGAGCGCCAGCACCAGCGCGCAGCTGATCGCCACCGCCGCCCACCACACCGGCGCCGGCCGCAGCACGACCAGCGCGACGAGCGCCAGCCCGGCGAGCGCGCTCTGCGTCCGGAAGCTCTTCTCGCTCCGCCAGCAGTCGCGGATCCCGGCCAACGCGAACCCCATCCGCTCGCGGAAGCCGCGGTTCTTCATTTGCCGCCGCTGCCGATGTCCGCCTCGTTCGCCGCCGCCTGGCTGCGGTGGGTGAACATCGTGTCGATCGCCGCGCGCAGGTCGCCCGTTTCCTTCTGCGCCTTCAGCCGCTCGAGGTCGCGCTTGCGATATTCCGCCTCGGTCTTGTCGATCTGCGCTTGGTCGACGCCGACCACTTCCATCGCGCGCCGCGCCATCACGATCGCGCTTTCGAGCAGCTCGCGGATGATCCCCGCCACCGGCGCACCCTTGAGCTTCATCACCGCGCGCCGGTCATAGGCGCGGATCAGGATGCTCGCCTTGGGGAAGGCCTGGTGGATCGCCTCGGCCAACTCGGTGTCCATCTTGTCGCCGTCCTGGCAGAACAGCAGCAGCTCGGCATCGTCGGCGCCCGCCAGCCGCAGGATGTCGAGCCGCGAGCCGTCGCCATAATAGACCTTCATCCCGAAGGTGCCGGCGATCTGGATCATCTCCGGGTCGGTGTCGACCACCGTCACCGGGATGTTCTGCGCGATCAGCATCTGCGCGACCGTCTGGCCGAAGCGGCCATAGCCGATCACCACCGCGTTCGAGCCTTCGGCGCGCGGCCCGTCGAGCCCCACGGCGCTGGGCTCGGGCTCGGCGCGCAGCTTGGCGGTGGCCATCATCAAGAACGGCGTGGTCGCCATCGAGAGCGTGACGATCGCGCCGAACACGCTCGCCGCCGCGGGCTCGATCAGATAGGCGGCCTGCGCCTGGGCGAAGAGCACGAAGCCGAACTCGCCGCCCTGGCTCAGCAGCACCCCCAGCGCGAACGCGCCGCGCCGGCTCATCCCGAAGGCGAGGCCGAGGCCCATGATGATCAGCGTCTTGAGCGCGATCAGCGCCAGCGCCATGCCGAGCACGAAGAACGGCCGCTCGGCGATCGCGTGGAGGTTGAGCGTCATGCCCACGGCGAGGAAGAACAGCCCGAGCAGGATCGAGCGGAAGGGCTCGACGTCGGCCTCGATCTCGTGGCGATAGGGCGAGTCGGCGAGCATCACGCCCGCAACGAAGGCGCCGAGCGCGGGCGAGAGGCCCAGCATGTCCATCAGCGCCGCCGCCGCGATCACGGTGAACAGCCCGGCGAAGACGAACATCTCGCGCTCGCCGAGGTTGCCGATCAGCCGGAACAGCGGGCGCAGCGCATAGCGGCCGGCGAGCACCAGCCCGACGATCGCGCCCACCGTGTAGAGCGCGAGCAGCCAGCCCGGCGTGCCGCTCGCGTCCGCCGGGTTGCGCGACATCGCCGCGACGATCGTGATCAGCGGGACGATCGACAGGTCCTGGAACAACAGGATCGCGAAGGCGCGCTCACCGAAGGGGGTACGCAACCGGCCGGCCGACTGGAGCAGCGGCAGCACCTGCGCGGTCGACGACAGCCCCAGCGGCAGGCCGAGCGCGAGCGCCGCCTCCCAGCTCGCGCCGGTCGCAACCTTGATGAAGCCGGTGAGGACGAGGCCGCACGCGGTCACCTGGAGCAGGCCGAGCCCGAAGATGTCCTTGCGCATCCGCCACAGCCGCGTGGGGCTCAGCTCGAGCCCGACGACGAACAGCAGCAGCGCGATGCCGAGCTCGGCGACGCCCAGCTTCTGCTCGGCATCGCCGACGAGGCCGAGCAGCTGCGGCCCGACCAGCGCGCCCGCGACGAGATAGCCCAGCGTGGCGCCCAGCCCGAAGCGGCGGAACAGCAGTACGAAGGCGAGCGCGAAGCCGAGCAGCGGCGCGCCGTCGTGGAGCAGCGAGGGGGTGTGGCTCTCCATCAGGCGGGGCCTCCGCGCGCGGCGGCTTCGGTCGCTTCGGCGGCGGCTTCGAAGGCGAGGCGGATCGAGGCGTGGCGCGCGCGATGCGGGATCGCGGGCGCGAAGATGTCGAGGCCCGGCCATTCGGGCGGATCGGCGCGCTCCTCGGCGAGCCAGGCGGCCAGCTGGTCGCGCGCCGCGGCGATCTCGGCGGCGGTCTTGCCCGTCGCGTCGGCCGCCATCAGCGCGGCCGAGGCCTGGCCCAGCGCACAGGCGCGCACGAGCATGCCGACGCCGCTCACCCGCCCCTCGCCGTCGACGTCGACATCCACGGTGACCCGACTGCCGCACACCGGCGAGCGCTTCTCGACCGAGGCCATCGGCGCGTCGATCCGGTCGTGGAAGGGGATCGAAGCGGCGAGCCGGAGAATCTCGGTGTTGTAGAGCGGCGCGTTCATTGCGAGCGGTTTAGGGCAGGCGAACGAGGGGCGCCACCCACTCGGTGGAGTGACAACCGCCACCCAAAACGAATCGCCTGCTTAGGAAGAACAAAATCCGCGGCTCTCACGTCGAAGAATTGAGAAGACATTAAAACAGTTCAAAATCATTCATCGATTCGCGATTCTCAAAATTATCAAATAATTTCATAGTGTTAGTGGTATATTTCCTATGACAGCGACCCGTGGCATATCCTCCTCAATCGGAACGGTTGCGGAAAGGTTGCTTGGGAAGCATGGACGCTACAACTCTCGCTTGGGCAGGGGTCGCAGCCACTATTATCGGCGGCGTATTAAGTGGCTACGTATCGAGGACGGACGCCTTTGATCGACTTCTATGGCACCGGAAACGAGTGCAATTTGCGGGAACCACTTGGGAATCAACTTGGACCGAAGTAGATAAGAACGGCAATTCCGTAAACTTGTCCGAAACTTTCATATTTAAAAAACAAATTGGAAATCGCATCGCGGGCATGATCGAGATGTCGCAATATCCTGATAGAATATGGTATGTCGAGGGAGATTATAATGAAAGATTCTTGAGGTTATTTTGGACACCATCTAAAGAATCTTCGGACAGATTTTTTCTCGATTATGGCGTATATTTTTTCGAACGAGGTGGCGATGGGACTTTTACAGGATACGCAACCGGCTTTGATGCCGAACAAAATAGGGTAATCGTCGTGGAGCATCATCTTCAATTGAGACGAATTAACTAGCAGCACAATGCTCGGTAGCCACTAAGTTAATATCTTGGATAAAATTCTCAATCCGCCGACGTCGTCACCCCACCCGCCTCGCTCGAATTCCCGAACACCGACTCCCCCTTGCTCCGCCGCGTGACGAACTCGGCCAGCCACTGGCTCGTGCCCTGGAGCAGCGGGTAGCTCATCGACTGGGTCATCCATTGCGGGCGGTTCTTCGGGCCGCCGCCGATCGTGTCGATCACCAGCACGAGCAGCAAGAAGCCCAGGCTCACCAGGATCAGCCCCTTCAAGGCGCCGAACCCCAGCCCCAGCGCGCGGTCGAGCGAACCGAACACGCTCGCCCGCGCCCGCGCCCCGATCGCGCGCGCAAGCATCCGACCGCCGAAATAGGTCACGCCCTCGATCAGCGCGAAGGCGAGCACCGCAGCACCGCCCCAGGTGCCGACCACGCCCGCGAGACCCGTGGTCAGCGGCGCGTGGAGCAGCTTGAGCATCACCACCATCGCCACCCAGACGAGCAGCGCGAGCACTTCGGTCACGAAGCCGCGCCAGGCGCCGAGCACGGCCGATCCACCCACGGCGAGCAGCACGATGATGTCGAGGCTGGTCACGTCACTCTCCCCCGGCGGCCGATCCGCTGCGCCAAGCGCTATCCGCGCCCGAGGAGATGGTCAACGAAAGCCCCGAGCGTGCGGAACCCCGCAAGCTCCAATCCCCCACCCTCGCCCTGCGACGCCGGCGCCAGCGCGCGCCCGAAGCCGAGCTTCGCCGCCTCGCGGCACCTCAGGTTCCCATGCGCCACCGGCCGGATCTCGCCCGACAGCGCGATCTCGCCGAACGCGACGCAGTCCGCCGCCATCGGCCGCTCGGCCAGCGCCGAGACCAGCGCCGCCGCCACCGCCAGGTCCGCCGCGGGGTCCTGCACGCGGTAGCCCCCGGCGATGTTGAGATAGACTTCGCACGCCGAGAAGCTCAGCCCGCAGCGCGCCTCGAGCACCGCCAGGATCATCGCCAGCCGGCCCGAATCCCACCCCACCACCGCGCGCCGCGGCGTCGCGCCCGAGGCCAGCCGCACGGTGAGCGCCTGCACCTCGACCAGCACCGGCCGCGTGCCCTCCAGCGCGGGGAAGACGATCGTCCCGGTCACGCTCTCGTCGCGGTGGGTGAGGAACAGCGACGAGGGATTGGAGACTTCGCTCAGCCCCTCGTTCGCCATCGCGAACACGCCGATCTCGTCGGTGCCGCCGAAGCGGTTCTTGGTCGCGCGCAGGATGCGGTACTGGTGGCTGCGCTCGCCTTCGAACGCGAGCACCGTGTCGACCATATGCTCAAGCACGCGCGGGCCGGCGATGCTGCCGTCCTTGGTGACGTGCCCCACCAGCACCAGCGCCGTCCCGCGCTCCTTGGCGAAGCGGATCAGCTCGCCCGCGCTCGCACGCACCTGGCTCACCGTGCCCGGTGCGCCTTCGATCAGGTCCGAATGCATCGTCTGGATCGAATCGATCACCAGCAGGTCGGGCGCCGACCCCTCGCCCAGCGTGGTGAGGATGTCGCGCACCGACGTTGCCGCGGCGAGCTGCACCGGCGCCTGCCCCAGCCCCAGCCGGCGCGCGCGCAGCCGGACCTGGTCGGCGGCTTCCTCGCCCGAGACATAGGCCACCCCGCGCCCCGCGCTCGCCAGCTTGGCAGCGGCCTGGAGCAGCAACGTCGACTTGCCGATCCCCGGATCGCCGCCGATCAGCGTCGCCGAGCCTTCGACGAAGCCGCCGCCCAGCGCGCGGTCCAGTTCGGCGATCCCCGTCGCCATCCGCTCGGGCAGCGCCACCTGGCTGTCGAGCCCCGACATCAGGATCGCGCGCCCGCCCGACTGGAGGTTGTGCCGCGCCTGGAAGGGGGTCACCACCGCACCGGCATCCTCGACCAGCGTGTTCCACTCGCCGCAATCGGCGCACTGCCCCGCCCATTGCGACGAAACCGACCCGCAGGCCTGGCAGACATAGCGTTTCTTGGGCTTGGCCATCCCTGCAGCGCTATCCCATCCGGAACGAAATGGGAACGATGTTTTCACGCCGGCGGAACGGCAGCCCCACCCCGAACGCTGTTGCGCGCACAACCCTCGGGAGCGCGACGATGAAGAACGCCTATGCCATGCTTGCCGTCAATATGGTCGCGGGGCTGGCGATCATGTATCTGGCGATGTTCGCCATGATCGATGGCGCCGCGGATTTCTTCAATAATCTCAACATGCTCTACATGGCAGTGCTGATGGCTGCGCCGATGGGCATGCTGATGGTCGCCACCATGCCCGTCATGTATCCGGACCGTTCGACCAATCTCGTGCTCCATGTCGTGTTCGTGCTGCTCTTCGCGCTCGCGCTGTTCGGCATCCGCCACCAGGTCGGCATCGGCGACCGGCAGTTCCTGCGCTCGATGATCCCGCACCATTCGGGCGCGATCCTGATGTGCCGCAAGGCATCGCTCGAGGATCCCGACGTCGTCCGCCTCTGCGAGCGGATCCAGCGCTCGCAGCGCGAGGAGATCGATGAGATGAACCGCCTGCTCGCGCGGCGATGAGCCCGCACCGCGCAACCGTCGCCGCGGTCCCGGGTTTTTGTCTCAATCGTGCCGCAACCATGACACAGAATTGGGGTCAAGGGGGCCTTAATGACCGACACCTATGCCAAGCTCATCGCGCCCAGGCCCGAGACGCCGCTCAACTGGCTGCTCCGGCCCAAGGTGGACGCCGCCGAGGCGAACCTCTACGTCCGGCGCCCGATGAAGCCCACCGATCTCCGCGTCGCACTGTTCAGCGGCAATTACAATTATGTCCGCGACGGCGCGAACCAGGCGCTCAACCTGCTGATGCAGCACGTTCTCGACCTCGGCGGCAAGGTGCGCGTCTATTCGCCGACCACCAAGACCCCGGCCTTCGCGCCGGTGGGCGACCTGGTGAGCGTGCCCGCGCTGCCGATGCCGGGGGGGCGCGACGAATATCGCTTCGCCACGCCCGGCATGCCCGCCAAGATCCGCAAGGACCTCGAGGCGTTCGCGCCGAACGTCGTTCATTGCTCGGCGCCCGAATTCCTAGGGCACGCCGCGGTCAAATGGGCCGAGAAGAACGACGTGCCCGCGGTCGCCTCGGTCCACACGCGCTTCGAGACCTATCCGCAATATTATGGCATCGGCTTCCTCGAGCCGACGCTGATCCGCGCGCTCACCCGCTTCTACAACCGCTTCGACGCGGTGATGACCACCGGCCCGATGATGAGCGCGCTTCTGCGCGAATGGGGCGTGCATGCGCCGATGTCGATCTGGTCGCGCGGCGTCTACCACCAGAAGTTCAACCCCGGGATGCGCAGTCTCGAATGGCGCCGCTCGCTCGGCATCGCCGACGACGAGGTCGCGATCGGCTTCCTCGGTCGGCTGGTGCTCGAGAAAGGCCTGGGCGTGTTCGCCGACGTCGTCGCGAGGCTTGAGGCGCGCGGGGTCAAGCATCGCGTGCTGGTGATCGGCAAGGGCCCGGCGCGCGACTGGTTCGCCGAGCGCGTGCCCGGCGCGGTGTTCACCGGCTTCCAGTCGGGCGAGGCATTGAGCCGCGCGGTCGCTTCGATGGACGTGTTCTTCAACCCTTCCGTGACCGAGAGCTTCGGCAACGTCACGCTGGAGGCGATGGCCTCGGGCGTCTCGGTGGTTGCGGCCTATGCGACCGGGCCGGTCGGCCTCGTCGAGGACGGCGTCAACGGCATCCTCGTCCAGCCCGACAGCATGGACGGCTATGCCGACGCGCTCCAGCGCTTCGCCGAGGACCACGCCTTCCGCCGCGCGGCGGGCGAAGCGGGCGCACGGATCGCACAGCGCTACCGCTGGGACCTGATCAACCAGGCGGCGGTGGATACCTATTTCGAAGCGGCGGCGCGGCACGGGAAGTAGGGCCCTCCACGTCACCCGATACAACCGTCATCCCGGCTTTCGCCGGGATGACGGCTTTTGGATTGGCCGGCTCAGTCGTCCTTCAACAGCTCGCTGAGCGACTCCGCGCCCTCGCGCTTCAGCAGCGTCGAGAGCTTCATGTCGCCGCGCGCGCCCTCGGCGAACCCGTCGCCATAGGTTTCGCGCTGCGTGGACACCTGCGTGTTGCCGTGCTTGCGGCTGATCGTGCCATCCGCGTTGCGATGGCGGCCGTCGAGGCCGGGTTGCCGATGAGACATGGAATCCTCCTCGCGCGCCATAACGCACGATCGGACTCGGGGGTCCCGTCAACCCCAGGCGTAGACCAACGGCCCCTCGCGGAAAGCGAACCGGTCGACGTGTCGTTCGACCGCGCCCTTGAGCGCTTCGAGCTGCCCCTCGGCGCTCGCATCGATGCGGATCGCGAGCAGCTCGGGCTCGGCGTAGAAGGTCACCAGCGCGTCGCCCGGCCAGTCGGCGCCGCGCGCGTCGCGCGGGAACACCACCGTGCCGTGCTCGGCGTTGAAGGTGACCGTGAGGTTGTGCTGCCAATGCTTGCACAGCTGCTGGAGGTAGCGGCTGGCATGCGCGGTCGGCACGCGCGCCGCCGCAGTCACGCGGGTGGTCGTCATCGTCTCGTCTCCGGTTGCCGGCGGCTGGAGCAATGCCAACCGCCGGCGCAATACTTCGATCCGCGGCATCAGAGCCGTTCGATCTTCTGCACCGCTTCGTCGAGGATCGCCGCGATCGCGTGGAGCGTGTCGCTGTCGGCCTCGCCGTCGCCCAGCTTCTCGCCGAGCACCGCGCGCAGGTTGCGCATCGCGCGGCGGATCGGGCCGCCGCCGCTCGCCCGCGCGCGCATCGAGCCCAGCTCGGCGAGCCGCGCGAACAGCGCCTCGACTTCCTCCTCGCGCTCGGTGAGATGCGCGCTGCCCGCGGCGGTGATGCCGAACACCTTCTTGGCGCCCTCGGCCTGCTGCTCCTCGATCTGGCCCATGTCGCTGAGCATCGTCAGCGTCGGATAGATCACGCCGGGGCTCGGCGCATAGACGCCACCCGAGCGCTCCTCGATCTCGCGGATCAGGTCGTAGCCGTGGCGCGGGCTTTCCTCGATGAGCTTGAGCAGGATGAGGCGAAGCTCGCCGCCGTCGAACATGCGCCGGCGGCGCCCGCCGTCCTCCTCGCCGCCCCAGCCCTGGTTGCCCATCGCCCAGGCCATGGCGAAGCCGCGCGGCCCGTGACGGCCCCAGCCGCCTCGCCCGCCGCCGCCGCCGCCGCCGCGGCCTCCGAACTCCCGGCCCCCGCAATCGTGGAACTCGCCGTGGTAGCGATGATGTCGTCCAAACATGTATCATTACTCCTTGAGTGACTCTTGATGCTATTAAGATATATCTTGAGATAGCATGTCACAAGGCCCCTTTTCCGGAGCCGGGTCATTTTCTCTAAATCGTCATCCCGGCGAAGCCGGGACCCAGGGCCGCGAGCGACGCCTTCCGTAACCCTGGGTCCCGGCTTTCGCCGGGATGACGGCTTGGGGCCGATCCAGTCTCATCCCGCCCTGGACGCCGCTCCCCTTGAGGGGAAGGGGCTTAAGTTCTTCCGGAACCTACCAGGAACGCCTATCTACCCCCCATGGCCGACCTCTTCGCCGCCGACCCTGCCTCCACCCCGGCCGACGCCCCGTCCGCAAACGCCCCGCTCGCCGATCGGCTGCGGCCACAGCAGCTCGCGGACGTCGTCGGCCAGGACCATCTCACCGGCCCCGAAGGCGCGATCGGGCGGATGGTCGCGGCGGGGAAGCTCGCCTCGATCATCCTCTGGGGGCCGCCCGGCACCGGCAAGACCACGATCGCGCGCCTGCTCGCCGATGCCGTCGGCCTGCGCTTCGTCGCGATCAGCGCGGTCTTCTCGGGCGTCGCCGACCTCAAAAAGGTCTTCGCCGAGGCCAGGGAATATGGCCGCCTCGGCCGCCGCACGCTTCTGTTCGTGGACGAGATCCACCGCTTCAACCGCTCGCAGCAGGACGGCTTCCTGCCCTTTGTCGAGGACGGCACCGTCACCCTGATCGGCGCCACCACCGAGAACCCCAGCTTCGAGCTCAACGCCGCGCTGCTCAGCCGCGCGCAGGTCCTCATCCTGCGCCGGCTCGACCATCAGGCGCTCGGCCTGCTGCTCGACCGCGCCGAGGCATTGCTCGAGCGCCCGCTCCCGCTCACCCCCGAGGCACGCGACGCACTTATCGCAAGCGCCGACGGCGACGGCCGCTTCCTGCTCAACCAGGCCGAGACGCTCTTCTCGGTGAGCTTCCCCGAGCCGCTCGATCCCGCCGCGCTCGGCGCCTTCCTCCAGCGCCGCGTCGCGGTCTACGACAAGGACCGCGAAGGCCATTACAACCTCATCTCGGCGCTCCACAAATCGATGCGCGGCAGCGACCCCCAGGCTTCGCTCTACTATCTCGCGCGCATGCTCACCGCGGGCGAGGAGCCGCTCTACGTGCTCCGCCGCATCACGCGTTTCGCCAGCGAGGACATCGGCTTGGCGGACCCCCAGGCGCTGGTCCAGTGCCTGGCGGCCAAGGACGCGTACGAGTTCCTGGGCACCCCCGAGGGTGAGCTCGCGATCGTGCAGGCGTGCCTCTATTGCGCCACCGCCCCCAAGTCGAACGCCGCCTACAAGGCCGCCGGCGCCGCGTGGCGCGTGGCGAAGGAGACCGGCTCGCTCAGCCCTCCGCAGAACATCCTCAACGCGCCGACGAAGCTCATGAAGGAGATCGGTTACGGCAAGGGCTATGCCTATGACCACGACACCGCCGAGGGCTTCTCGGGCTCGAACTACTGGCCCGAGGAGATGAGCCCACAGACCTTCTACACCCCCAGCGACCGCGGCCATGAGAAGCGCATCCAGGAGCGGCTGGCGTGGTGGGACGAGGTGCGGCGCGGGAAGGATTAGGCTGGATCGGCATTCAGAACCGGGGGTGCCCCTCCCCACTGAATATTGTCGTCACCCCGGCCTTGTGCCGGGGTCCACGGGAAGGCGAGGGCTGGGATGGAAGCCTGGGTTCAGCGGCGCGGCTAACGGGACCCCGGCACAAGGCCGGCTGACCGACCTACTGCGATGTACCGCACGATCATGGCGGGCGCTGAAGCAATACCGGTTCGACCGCTTGATGAGGGGCGACCAGCCCGGAGTTGGTTTCATCGGATATCGAACTCCGAGACATTGCAACGATCGATGTCCCGGGGCACTTCCGTCGCCATGAGCGAGGCGATCTATGGCCCGATCGCGACGGCGATCGGTGCGGCAATATTCGGTTGGCTGCTTTTATCGGGCTTCAAGAGCGGCAGACTCGAATGGCCTTACTACGCGATTACTCTCTCGGGCCGCCGCGCTGATCAGCCCTCGCGGTTTTGGGTCTTGGCCTTTGCGATGGGTTTGCTGATACTGATGTTGATAATCGGGACGATCGCACAGATCGCCTGGCCGAACGGTCTCTAAGCTGCAGATGGCTATCCCAGCTGCTCCGATACCGCGTCCCATCTTCCCAAATAGGACATGCTATGCTTCGGTCGGCAGCATGAAGCCGATCCGCCTGCGCCGCCGCACCGCCCCCGCAATCCCCCTGTGCGGAGGACGATTTTTTGACATGGTGAGTGTCAACCACTGTCAACCAAACCACCTCGCCGCCCTGTTCCTGGCGCTGCTCGCCGCCACCCCCGCCGCCGCCCAGCAGCTCCCGCCGCCGCGGCCCAACCCGGCCTACACCCGCGCCGTCGCGGCGGGGTACAAGGCGGCGATGCTGTGCAGCGCAATCCTCAACGCACGCGCGATGGGCGCCGACCGCAGCCGCGCCAGCGTCGAGGCGAACGAGCTCAAGGGCATCTATGCGGAATATGATTCGCTCGTCGGCGGCATGCCGGCCGAGATCCTCGCCGATCGCGTGCTGGTGCGGTTCGACGAGAAGATGCCGCCGCGCGTCGCAGTGAGCAGCGGCTTCGGCGGCTGCACCAACCTGCCGATCGGCACCCCCCCGACGGCACCGGCGCCGGCGAGGTTCCCCCGCCCCGCCCCGGCGCCCGCCGCCGCGCGCTGGCCGGTCGCCGACAGCGCCATCCCCGCCGCGAGCGCGCCCGAGTTCGACGTCCTCCTCGATGGCGCCTTCGGCCGCCGCTATGGCGCGGGCGGCAACACCACCGCGGTCGTGATCGTCCGCGACGGCAGGATCGTCGCCGAACGCTATGCCCCCGGCTACGACCCGCTCACCCCGCAGCGCACCTGGTCGGTCGCCAAGAGCATTGCCGGGACGCTCGCCGGGATGGCGGCGAAGCGCGGCCTGCTCGTCGCCAAGGCGCCCGCGCCGGTCCCCGAATGGCGCGCGCCCGGCGATCCGCGCGGCAAGCTCACACTCGACAATCTGCTGCGAATGGCGAGCGGGCTCCACAGCGACACCGCCGGCAACCGCACCGACGCCGTCTATTTCGGCGGCACGGCGGTCACCGAGGAGACCGTCGCCTGGCCGCTCGAAGTCGCGCCGGGCACGCGCTTCCGCTACGCCAACAACGATATATTGCTCGCGATGCGCGGGCTTCGCGCGCGGCTGATCGCCAGCAAGACCGGCGACATCCGTTATCCCGAGCAATGGCTGTTCGCGCCGCTCGGCATGCGCCACACGATTGCCGAGCGCGACTGGCGCGGTAATTTCGTCCTCTCGAGCCAGGTTTGGGCCAGCGCGCGCGACCTGGCGCGGCTCGGCATGTTCTGGATGGACGACGGCGTGTGGAACGGCCAGCGGCTGCTTCCCGCCGGCTGGATGCAGTACATGACCGCGCCCAGCGGCCCGCAACCCGAGGGCAGCCCGGGCTATGGCGCGACGATGTGGCTGTTCGGGCCGAAGTTCGGCCTGCCCGCCGGAAGCTTCGCCGCGCAGGGCAACCGCGGCCAGCTGGTGATGGTGGTGCCCTCGCGCCGGCTGGTGATCGTGCGGCGGGGCGAGGATCCGGCGGGCGCGACCTTCGACGTGCCGCGCTTCACCGCCGATATCCTGAAGGCGATCGAATGACCGACTGGGACGACGCCGTGGCCCATGCCTGCTCGCTCCATGAGGTCTATATGGAGAAATGGTGGGGTACGCTCTGCCCCAAGGTGAACGGCAAGGGCTTCATGTCACCGGGCCGCGAGGCGGGCAGCTTCGCGCTGTCCGTGACCCATCCCGAGAAGCAGATGCTGCTCGAGACCGACCCCGGGACCTTCTGGGAGACCGATCACTACCGCAACTATCCGATGCTGCTCATCCGCTACGGCACGGGTTCGCGCGAGCGGATCGAGCTCTACATCCAGCGCGCCTGGTGGGACCGGATGAGCAAGGCGCAGCGCAAGGCCTCGGGGATGACCGAGCGGCCGTGACACCGTTCGCCGAGTTCGTCGCGATCGACTGGTCGGGCCAGGCGGTCGAGCGGCCCAAGGGGCTCGCCGTCGCGCGCGCCGTGCAGGGCACTGCCGCGCCCGAGCTGGTCGAGCACCGAGGCGGCTGGTCGCGCCCGGCGATCCTCGACTGGCTGGTCGGCCTCGCCGACGCCAGCACCCGCGCGCTGATCGGCCTCGACCTCTCGCCTGCCTTCCCGCACGCCGACCACGGCGCCTTCTTCCCCGGATGGGCCGAGAGCCCAGCCGATGCCAAGGCGCTCTGGGCGATGGTCGACACGCTCTGTGCCGCCGACGAGCACCTCGCCGCGAGCAGCTTCGTCACTCACCCGGAGGCGCGCCGCCACTTCCGCCAGCTCGGCGATTGCGGCGATCGCTTCCCCGCCGGCCGTGGCCGCTTCCGCGTCTGCGAGCACGGCCAGGCGGAGATGGCGCTGTCGCCCTACAGCTGCTTCAACCTCGTCGGCGCGAGCCAGGTCGGCAAGTCGAGCCTCACGGGCATGCGCGTGCTCCACCGCCTCGCCGGCCGCGTCCCGGTCTGGCCGTTCGACCCGGTGCCCGAGGCAGGCCCGCTGATCGTCGAGATCTACACGGCGCTCGCCGCGCGGACCGCGGGGCTGCGCAAGGGCCTCTCCAAGGTCCGCGACGGCGCGACGCTCGATGTGCTGCTTGCGGCGCTCGGCTCCGATCCTCATGCGCCGCTCGCACGCTACGACGACCATGCCACCGATGCGATCCTCACCGCCGCCTGGCTCCGCCACGTCGCGGATGACGCGCGCCTCTGGGATCCGCCCGGCCTCGGGACGGTCGCGCAAACCGAGGGCTGGACCTTCGGCGTCGTCTGAAGCAAGGGAGCGCGAGGCGCCGGTTTAGCTCAGCTGGTAGAGCAGCGGTTTTGTAAACCGAAGGTCGCGGGTTCGAATCCTGCAACCGGCACCATCCCGCAAGAGATCAGGAGACACGATGCCCGGGCTCTATTTCGAGGAATTCGAGGTCGGCCGGATCTTCGCCCATGCGCTCCGCCGCACGGTGACCGAGGCGGACAATGTCTTCTTCTCCGCGCTCACCCACAACCCCGCCTCGCTCCACCTCGACGAGGAATATTGCCGCGAGCACACCGAGTTCGGCACGCGGGTCGTCAACAGCTGCTTCACGCTGGGGCTGATGGTCGGCATCTCGGTGGGCGATACCACGCACGGCACCACCGTCGCCAACCTCGGCTGGGACGAGGTCCGCTTCCCCGCGCCGCTCTTCCACGGCGACACGGTGCGCGTGGAAAGCGAAGTGCTCGAGCTGCGCGAGAGCAAGTCGCGGCCCGAAAACGGCATCGTGATCTTCGCGCACCGCGCTTTCAACCAGCACGGCAAGCTCGTCGCCAGCTGCAAGCGCTCGGCGCTGATGCTGCGCAAAACGGCCGCGAATGCCGCGTGACGAAGCCGCCGCGCCGGGCTAGCCTCGGCGCGAGGAACGGGGGGATTTGGACGATGCTCGAGACGTTGACCCATGAGAGCTTCGAGCCGCTGGTCGGCACCGGCTTCGCCATCGAGGTCGACGGCCATGAGGATGTGCTCACGCTCTCCGAAGTCCGCGTCGGCAAGCCGATCGAGGGCTTCCGCGTCCCGTTCAGCCTCACCTTCAACGGTGCGCGTACCGACGCGCTGTTCCACTCGCAGACGCTGAGCGTGCGCCACGACACGCTGGGCGAGCTCGCCTTCATGATCTCGCCGCTCACGCGCAACGCCGACGGGACCTTCCAATATCAGGCGGTGTTCAACTGACCTTGGCGGGGCGCCGCATCGCGACGTCGATGCCGTCCATGCCGGTTTCGACGAAGCCCTTGCGGGCATAGAGCCGCCGCGCCGGATTCTCGGGCCGCACCTGCAGCCGGACGTCGCTCCCCTCGGCCTCGGCGCGCTCGATCAGCCCGTCCAGCAGTGCGCCGCCGATCCCCTGGCCCTGCGCCCCGGGCAGCACCGCGACGTCGACCACCAGCCATCCCTCGGGCTCGCGCACGACGCAGAAGCGGCCCACCGCCTCGCCGCCGCGCTCGACGATGTGCCACTCCGCCTCGGGATAGCTGCCCCGATACTGCATCCGCTGGGCGTTGAACTGCATCCCCAGCATCGTCTCGAGCTGCGCCGGCGGAAGGCCGAGCATCGCGAACTCGGGGCTGCGGACCGCCGTGAACAGATGGCGGAGGAACGGCTCGTCCGCCTCGACCTCGGGCCTGAGCTCGATCACGCGGGAAGGACGAGACGGTTCTCGGCGAGCTCGGCGAGGAAAGCGAGCGTCTCTTGCTCGATCCGCCCCGAATCGCCTTCAAAATGCTCGCGAAGTTCTTCGAAAAGAACGGAGACCTGCTTCGGCGCGGCGAGTCTTCGCCAGATTTCGGTGCCGATCTGGTCGAGTCCGAAATAGACGCCGTCCTCGATCCGGATCAGCACGACTTCACCGTCGACTTCAGTCGCCAGCGCTTCGCTGGTCCGCACGATTATGGCGTCGGGCGCAATATCCATGCGCCTTGCTACGCTGGTCTCGCGTGCACCTCAACCGGAGACGATGCCATCCTCGACTCGAATCACCCGGTCGCACCAGCGCAGGCTTTCCTCGCGGTGCGAGATCATCACGATCGTCGGGCGCGGATCGAGCGCGGCGAGCCGGTCGAGCAGCGCGGCCTCGGCGGGCGCATCGATTGCGTTCGCCGCTTCGTCGAGCACGAGCAGCCGCGGCTTGCGGAGCAGCGCGCGGGCGAGCCCGATCCGCTGGCGCTCGCCGCCCGAGAGCAGCGTGCCGCGCTCGCCCATCACCGTGTCGAGCCCCTGCGGCATCCGCGCGACCAGCTCGGCGGCGCCCGCCTGGGCCAGCGCGTCGGCGATCGCTGCGTCGCTCGGCGCGTCGTTCGCCCAGAGGAGATTGGCGCGCACCGTGTCGTGGAAGAGGAATCCCTCCTGCGAGACATAGGCGATGCCCTGCGCCCAGCCGGCGCGGCGCGCATCGTCGAGCCGCTCGCCGCCGATGCGGACCTCGCCCGACTGCGGCTCGAGCAGGCCGACGATCAGGTCGACGAGCGTGGTCTTGCCCGCGCCCGAGGGGCCCGCGATGCCGACGAAGCTGCCAGGCGCGATCGCCAGGCTCGCATGGCGCACGCCACGGCCGCCGGGATGCTCATAGCTCGCATCGATCACGTCGATCGCGCCGGCGGGCGGCGCCACCGGCGCGATCGCCGAAGCGCTGCCGCCGTCGAGCAGCTCGGCCTCGAGCCCGCGCATCGATTCGAACGACGGCAGCGCGAAGACGAGCTGCTGGCCCGATTGGTAGAGCTGCATCGCCGGCCCGCTCATCCGCCCGAAGACGAGCACGAGCGCGATCAGCAGCGCAGGCGGCACCTGGAGCCAGGCGAAGCCGGCGAGCACCACGCCCGCGCCGAGCAGGCTCGAGACGAGACCGAACACCAGCCGCCCGCGCGCCTGGCGGACCTGGAAGCGGAGCTGCCCCTCGCGCACGCGGCGCTGGATCGTGGCGAATTCGGCGACGAAGGCCGGGCGGGCGTTCTGCGCGGCGGCGGTCTTGAGTCCGGCGAGGAAGCCCGCGGCGCTGCCCATCAGCGCCTGGTTGGCGCGGACCATCGAGCCGCCGAGATCGTGCGTGGTGCGCTGGGTGATGACGAAGGTGACCGCACCGATCGCGACGAGCACCATCGCCACCGCCGCCAGCGCGGGTGCGAGCGAGAAGGCGATCGCCGCCTGGATCACCAGCATCGACGCCTGCACCACGCCCTGGATCAGGAAATAGGAGGCCGAGTTGAGCCGCTGGATCTCGCTGGTGATGAGGTTGGTGACGCGAGCGTGGCGCAGGCCGACGACGCGTGGCCAGGGCGCCTCGGCGATGATCTGCATCGCCCGCGCGCGCTCGGCTTCGATGAAGCCGGTCTGGAGATGGCCCAGGCTAGTGTCGCGGCCGTAAGCGACGACGCTGCGCAACACGCTGAGCGCGACGAAGGCCGTGAGGAGCAGAAGAAGCTGCTGCACCGGCGTAACCGCGCCGACGCCCGCGAGCGTGCGGCCGATCCAGCCCCGATGCGCCTGCCCCTGGGCGGCGGAGACCACGACGTTGAGGATGGGGACGAGCAGCAGCAGCCCGAAGCCGTCGAGCACCGCGCCCGACGCGACCAGCGCGCCCGCGCGTACCCCGCGCCATCCGGCATAGTCGGCATAGGCGCCGAGCAGCGCGCGGCCCGAGGCGATCAGCCCGGACGAGGAGGTGCGTGGGGGTTCGGTCACGGCCCCGGCCGTATCGCCATTCATCGAGCGGTGCGAGTCGGGGGTCGAAAAGTCACAAGAGTCACGACCCGTCGCGGCGTTTTCGACATTCAGGCTCCGTCCGGTTCAGAGAGCGGCCGGATTGCTCCAGCCGCACCAGCCAAGCAGGCGAATTCCTACATTGCAAGCCGGACCATCGAGCGTCCGCGACAATCAGCGCCGCACGTCGAATCCGCCTTCGAGGAAGGCGTCGATGTCGGCCTGGCGGAAGAGGCTCATGTCGCCGGGGAGCGAATGCTTGAGCGCGGTCAGCGCGAGGCCCGATTCGGCTGCGGCCCTGATCCCGCCGGGCAAGCCGTGGAGCACACCCGCGGCGAAGGCGTCGCCCGCGCCGATGCGGTCGACGATGCCGGCGATCTGGGCTTCCTCGGTCTGGTGCCACTCGGCGCGCGTGTCGATCCGCGCGGCGACGCGGTGGCTGTCGGCGTCGTCGACGTGGCGCGCGGTGGAGGCGATCACCTCGAGCTTGGGAAAGGCCGCGAACGCCGCCTCCGCCGCTTCGCGCCGGCGCTCCGATCCGTCGCCCGAGAATTGCGTGCCGAGCAGCAGCGAGATGTCGCGGTGGTTGCCGAACAGGATGTCGGCATGGCCGATCAGCGTGGTGAGCACCGATTTGGGGTCGCTGTCCCAGGCTTCCCAGAGCTTGGCGCGGTAGTTGCCGTCGAACGAGACAGGCACGCCGGCTGCGGCTGCGGCTTCGGCGGCGGCGATCGCCGCGGCGCTGGTCGCGGGGCCGAGCGCCGGGGTGATGCCCGAGAGGTGAAGCCGGCTCGCGCCCTGCAGCAGCGCGGGCCAGTCGAAGGCATCGGCGGGCGCGGTGGCGAAGCTCGAGCCGGCGCGGTCGTAGACGATCTCCGAGGCGCGCAGGCCGGCACCGGGCGCGAGGAAATAGAGGCCCATCCGCCCGGCGAGCGTCTGCACCCCCGAGACGTCGGCACCATGCCCACGGATCGTGCTCACCGCGGCGCGGCCGAGCGCGTTGTCGGGAACCGCGCTCACCATCCGCACGCTGTGGCCGAGGCTGGCAAGGCCGACGGCGACATTGGCCTCCGCACCGCCGACGCAGACGTCGAGCCTCGGCGACTGGAGCAGCAGTTCGCGGCCCGGCGAGGAGAGGCGGAGCAGCAGCTCGCCGAAGAAAACGATGGTCATTCCATCCCCAATTCTAAACCGTCATCCCGGCGAAAGCCGGGACCCAGGGTTACAAAGGACATCGCTCGCGGCCCTGGGTCCCGGCTTTCGCCGGGATGACGGCTAGTGGTGCATTCTTGCGTCGACACGCTCAAGCCGCCGCCGCAACCGGGGCCGGCGCCGGCTCGTCGAGCTTGTACGCCTTGCGCACCAGTCCGTTGGTGAGGTCGTACGCCAGTTCGGCCGCTTCCCAATCGAGCAGCCGCCCCTCCGCCACCAGCCGCGCGAGGAAGGCGCAGTCGACGCGCCGCGCGACGTCGTGGCGCGCGGGGATCGAGAGGAACGCCCGCGTGTCGTCGTTGAAGCCGACGGTGTTGTAGAAGCCCGCGGTCTCGGTAGTCATCTCGCGGAAGCGGCGCATCCCTTCGGGGCTGTCGTGGAACCACCAGGCCGGGCCCAGCTTGAGGCAGGGATAGTGCCCCGCTAGCGGCGCCAGCTCACGCGCATAGGTCGTCTCGTCGAGCGTGAAGAGGATGATCGAGAGATCGGACGAGGTGCCGAAGCGGTCGAGCAGCGGCTTGAGCGCGTTGACATAGTCGGTGCGCAGCGGGATGTCCGCGCCCTTGTCGCGGCCATGGCTCCTGAACAGCCCGCCATTGTGGTTGCGGAACGAGCCCGGGTGGATTTGCATCACCATCCCGTCCTCGGCGGACATCGCCGCCATCTCGGTGAGCATCTGCGCGCGGAACAGCTCGGCATCGCCGGCGGTCCAGCCGTCCGAGAGGATGGTGTTGAATAGCCGCTCAGCTTCGTCGGCGCCGAGGTTCGCGGTCTGCGCGGTGATGTGGCCATGATCGGTCGCGGTCGCGCCCGCCGCGCGGAAGTCGGCGCGGCGCTTGCGGTGCGCGGCGAGATAGCCCTTCCAGCTGTAGACGTCCTCGCCCGTCTTCTCGGCGAAGACCTTCATCGCGCCCCTGAACTGCTCATGCTCGACGTCGATCACCGCGTCGGGGCGATAGGTGGTGACCACCCTGCCCTTCCAGCCCGAGGCGTGGATGGCATGGTGCGGCGAGAGGTCGTCCTGCGGCCCCTCGGTGGTGGCGAGGAACTCGATCCCGAACCGGTCGAACAGCGCGCGGGGCTTGAACGCGTCGGTCGCGAGCTTGGCGTTGATCGTGTCGTAATAATGATCCGCAGTCGAGGCATCGAGCGCCACGTCGAAGCCGAACACTTCGCCGAACACATGCCCCAGCCATAGGCTCGACGGCGTGCCGCGGAACAGGTGCGCGTTCTCGGCGAAGATCCGCCACGACTTGCGCGGATCGGTGTCCGGCCGGCCACCCAGGTCGGGCACGCCCAGGTCCGCCAGCGCAATGCCCTGCGAATAGAGCATGCGGTAGATGTAGTGGTCGGGCGCGAGGAACAGCTCGGTGGCGTTCGACCAATTGGCGTTGGTCGAGAACCAGGTCGGGTCGGTGTGCCCGTGCGGGCTGATGATCGGCAGGCCCGCCACCTCGGCGTAGAGCGCGCGCGCGATGCCGCGCGTGCGCTCCTCGGCGGGGAAGAGGCGGTCCGGGTCGAGCTTCAGCGGGCGGGACATCGGGGCACTCCGTCAGGCGCTCAGCGCGGCGCGTTCGAGCCGCGGCGAGAGCAGGTGGACCGAAAGCAGGGCGAGGAAATAGGCTGCGCCGGCGACGATGAACAGCGGCGCATAGCTGCCGATCGCATCGAGCACGTAGCCGGCGTATTTCGAGAAGACCATGCCGCCGACCGCGCCCAGCGTGCCCCCGATGCCGATCACCGAGCCGACCGCGAAGCGCGGCACGAGGTCCGAGGGGAGCGCGTAGAGCGTCGCCGAGAAGCTCTGGTGCGCCGCCGCCGCGACGCCGATCGCGAGCACGCTGATCCAGAGGTTGCCGTAGAAGGTGGTGAACACCACCGGCAGGACGAAGCACGCCGAGATGAGCATGGTGAGCTTGCGCGCCTTGTTGACGCTCATCCCCGCGCCCATCAGCCTGCCCGAGAGCCAGCCGCCCGCGACCGAGCCGACGTCCGAGATCAAATAGATCGCCGCGAGCGCGATCGCCGCGGTGGGCGTGTCCCACGAAGTGAGGTTGAGGCCGTATTGCTTGCCGAGGTAGCTCGGCAGCCAGAAGAGGTAGAACCACCAGATCGGGTCGATGAAGAACTTGCCGAGCGCGAAGGCCCAGGTCTCGCGCTTGACGAGCAGCTTGCCCCAGAGGTTCTTGATCTCGACGCTCGGGTCGGCGGGGTCCTGGGTGATGTGCGCGAGCTCGGCCTCGCCCACCTTGGGGTGCGCGTGCGGCTTGTCGCGGTAGATCGCGAGCCAGGCGACCAGCCAGGCGATGCCGAAAACGCCCGTCACCACGAAAGTCATCCGCCAGCCGATCGCGGGCACCATCGCCCAGATCAGCAGCGGGGTGAGGATCGCGCCGACGTTCGAGCCCGCGTTGAACAGCCCGATCGCGAAGGCGCGTTCCTTGGCCGGGAACCAGTCGGTCACCGCCTTCACGCCCGCGGGGAAATTGCCCGATTCGCCGATGCCGAGGCCGAAGCGCGCGAGCGCGAACTGGGTGACCGAATGGACGCCGCCGTGCGCGACATGGGCGATCGTCCAGATGACGACGGCGATCGCATAGCCGAAGCGCGCGCCGATCGCGTCGACGATCTTGCCGAAGCCGAGATAGCCGATCGCATAGGCGCACTGGAACCAGAAGACGATGTTGGCATAGTCCGTCTCGGACCAGCTCAGTTCCTTGGCGAGATCGGGCTTGAGCACCGCGATCATCTGGCGATCGACATAGTTGATCGCGGTCGCCGCGAACAACAGCCCGCAGATCGTCCATCGATAGCGCCCGACACGCCCCGCGGCGGCCTTGATCGCCGCTTCTCCGCTCCCCGACATCCTCGTCCTCTCCTCGTCCCGCCCGGTCCTGTTAACGCTAACGGACGCCCGGGCAAACTCCCAATGCGGGCATCATCTTCCCCGCGAACGCCTCGCCGTTCAAGCGATGACACCGGTTACCTGCCTCTCCCATGCCTGCGCCGCGGTCAAGCGCCGACGCGCATTCCGGCCGTTCCGGGGCGGAAACGTCATGGGCATGACGACAAATCGGGCTATCGTGGCGCGTCCCCAGGGAGAGACGACGGCGATGACACGAATCCTTGCAACGCTCGCGATGCTGCTGCTCGGGCTGAGCGCGCTCCCGGCCGAGGCGCAGAAGGCGAAGGCGAAGCCCCAACCCACCGGCCGCTTCCTCCACCTCTCCGACATCCACTTCGACCCGATGGCGAACGCGCGGCTGGTGCCCGCGCTGGTCGCCGCGCCGGTCGACCAATGGGAGTTGATCCTCGTGCGCTCGGCCAAGGCGCCGCCCGCGCAGATGAACGAGGACGCCAACTACGCGCTGATGCGCTCGGCGCTGACCGCCGCCGCCGCCCAGCGCTACGACTATGTGCTCTACACGGGCGACTATCTCGCGCACGACTTCCACGACCGGTTCAAGCTCGCGGGCGGGCAGGAGAAGGACTATGACGCCTTCGTCATCAAGACGCTGCAGTTCATGAACCGCGAGATGGCGAAGGCCTTCGCTCCCGCGCCGCTGATCACCAGCTTCGGCAACAACGACACCGATTGCGAAGGCAATTACCAGATCGACCTCAACGACCCGATGCTCGCGGCGGTTGGCGGTGCATTGCCCGAGATCCGGCGCGATCCCCAGGCGATGAAGGACTTCGCGACCGGCGGCTATTACCGCATCGTCCATCCGACGATCCCCGGCCGCGACTTCATCGTGATGGACGACCTCTACCTCTCGGCCAAGTACAAGGCCGAGTGCGGCAACAAGACGCCCAATCCGGGCGCGACGCTGCTCGCCTGGCTCGAAGCGACGCTCAAGGCCGAGCGCGCCAGCGGGCGGACCGCGACGCTGGTGCTCCACATCCCCCCGGGGATCGATCCCTTCCTCGCCGCGGGCAAGCCCAACGGCTCGTCGCTGTTCCTCACGGTGGAAGCGAATACGAAGCTGCTCGCGCTGCTCACCGCCTATGCCGATGTGGTGCGCGACATCTACGCCGGGCATACCCACACCGACGAGTTCCGCATCGTCCCCGATGCTTCGGGCAAGCCGCTGCTGCCGATCCGGATCGGCCCGTCGATCAGCCCCAACTACCTCAACGCGCCGGCCTATTCGGTGTTCGACTACGTGCCCGCGACCGGCGCGGTGCGCGACTATGCGACCTACACGCTGGGGCCGGTGGGCTGGACCCTCGAATATCGCTTCGGCGAGGCCTACGGCTTCGACGGCTGGACCGCCGATGCGCTGGCGAAGATCAACGGCGCGATGGGCTATTGGTTCGTCCGCAAACAGTACGGCAACTACATGATGGGCGACCCGCGCAACAACCTGATGGCGGGCGGCAACTGGAAGCTGTTCGCCTGCGCGCAGGTGGCGCTGACCGATGAGACGTTCAACGCCTGCACTGCGGCTGCTCCTGCGGGAAACTAGGGTCCCGACTACGACCCCGTCATCCCGGCGAAAGCCGGCATCCAGGGCCGCAAAGGTCATCGCTCGTGGCCCTGGGTCCCGGCTTTCGCCGGGATGACGGCTGGGGATTTCCTGCTCACCACGAAAACATCGTTCCGTCCTCGAGCCGCGCGACCGGGAGATAGGCCGGCTTGTACTCGAAGGTCGCCGCGAGCGTCTCGTCGATCTCCACGCCCAGTCCCGGCGCGTCGCCCGGGTGGAGCGCGCCGTCGGCGAAGCGATAGGCATGCGGGAAGACCGCGTCGGTCTCGGCGGTGTGGCGCATATATTCCTGGATGCCGAAATTGGGCACCGCGAGGCCGAAGTGGAGCGCCGCCGCCATGCAGATCGGCGACAGGTCGGTCGCGCCATGGCAGCCGGTGCGGATCTGGTACATCTCCGCCAGGCTTGCGACGCGGCGGAGGTGCGTGATGCCGCCGCCATGGACCACGGTCATGCGGATATAGTCGATCAGTTGCTCCTCGA
Source organism: Sphingomonas sp. (assembly GCF_017745215.1). Taxonomy (GTDB): domain Bacteria; phylum Pseudomonadota; class Alphaproteobacteria; order Sphingomonadales; family Sphingomonadaceae; genus Sphingomonas. The sequence continues at coordinate 306,371 of NZ_JAGHZV010000001.1, read as the reverse complement.
TGAGCTGCTTGGCGTCCCAGATCGTGTTGAAGACCTCGCCCACCGCGAGCGGCGCGGTGGTGTGCTGCCGGATCAGCCGGAAGGCCGACTGGTTCTCGGCGGGCGTCGCATCCTCGAGCCAGAAGGGGCGATACTGTTCCAAGTCTCTGCCCAGCCGCGCCGCCTCGATCGGGGTGCAGCGGTGGTGGATGTCGTGGAGCAGGTGGACGTCCCACCCGAGCGCCTCGCGCGCCTTCTCGAACAAGGGCGGGACCGATCGGAGGTATTTCTCGGTCGACCAGAGGCTCTCGGTCGGCAGCGCGGCGTCGGCGGGCTCGTAGAAGTACTTGTCCTTGGACACGCCATAGGTGCCCGCGAGCCCCGGCACGCCCGACTGGAGGCGGATCGCCTTGTAGCCCTGCGCCTGGTAGCTCAGCGCATTGTCGATCGTCTCCTCGATATCGCGACCGTTGGCGTGGCCATAGACCATGCAGCTCTCGCGGCTCGCCCCGCCGAGCAGCTGATAGAGCGGCAGCCCGGCGACCTTCCCCTTGATGTCCCACAGCGCCATGTCGACCGCCGCGATCGAGGCCATGGTGACCGGCCCGCGACGCCAGTAGGCGCCCTTGTAGAGATAGTTCCAGATGTCCTCGATCCGGTGTGCGTCGCGCCCGATCAGCAGCGGGATCACATGCTCCTGGAGATACGCCACCACCGCGAGCTCGCGGCCGTTGAGGGTCGCGTCGCCGATGCCGGAGACACCTTCGTCGGTCTCGATCTTGAGCGTGACGAAGTTGCGACCCGGGCATGTGACGATGACGCGGGCTGATGTGATCCTGGGCACGGACGAACTCCGGAAATTGGCCTGACCAATATCGACTTCACCGCCCGCCCCTGTCAATGCTACAGACGGTCGGGGAGCCAGGTCGCATGCAGTTCGAAGGCAACAAGCTGTACCAGCGCGTCGCCGCGGCGATTGCCGAAGCGATCGAGGCCGGGCGCTGGCCCGAAGGCTCGCGGCTGCCCGGCGAGCGCGACCTGGCCGAGGAGCACAAGGTCAGCCGCCCGACGATCCGCGAGGCGATGATCGCGCTCGAGATGCGCGGCTGGATCGAGGCGCGGCATGGCTCCGGCCTCTACGTCCGCCCGCGCCCCGCGGCCCGGGAGCCGATCGCGCGATCGCTCGAGTTCGACGTCGGCGCCTTCGAGCTCACCGAGGCGCGGATCCTGTTCGAAGGCGAAGCGGTGGCGCTGGCCGCCATCACCATCACCGACGCGCAGCTCGCCGAATTGGAAGCCATTCTCAACGAGATGGACGGCAACGACCTCGACCGTGTGTTCGACGCCGACCGTCGCTTCCACCAGCTGATCGCTGCGGCGACCGACAATGCCGCGATCCGCAGCGTGGTCGATTATCTCTGGGACCTGCGCACCAGATCGCCGATGTGCGTGGCGATGTTCGGCCGCGCCCGGCGTAGCGGCGTGACCACCCGGATCGAGGAGCATCGCCCGATCCTCGAGGCGCTGCGCGCGCACGATCCCCAGGCTGCGCGCGCGGCGATGCAGGCGCATCTGCGCGGGGTGATCGAGGATGTGCTCGAAGCCACCGAGCTCGAGGCGATGGAACGCGCGCGCACCGAGGGCGATGCGCGCCGCGACCGGCTGAAGCGGCGACTCGACCGCGGGGACAGCTGAACGAAATTGGCCTGACCAGCGCCGATCAACGCCGCCCGCGCACCGCCAGGATCATCACCGCGCCGACGCCGGTGAATCCCGCCAGCGCGAGCAACGCTCCGTCGAAATCGTGCGGCGTCGCGAGCAGCCAGGCCATGCCGGGGCCGAGGAACTGCGGCAGCGTGTTGGTGAGGTTCATCAGCCCCAGGTCGCGCCCGCGGTGTCGCGCATCGGGGAGCAATTGCATCGCGAAGCCGATCTGGATCGACAGGAACACCTGCGCGCCGATCGAGTAGAGCGCGAAGGCCGCGGCGCCCCCAACCCAGTCGCGCGCGAGCGCCATCGCCACCAGTCCCGCCGCCGCGACCAGCGCCGAGCCGAGCAGGAAGGGCTTGCCGCGCCGCGCGCGATCCGACCAGCGACCGAGCAGGATCGCGATCGGGAGCGGTATGAACAGGCTGATCGTCAGGATCGTGCCTACCCGCTGCGCGACGACGTGAGGCGCCGTGCCAGGGGCGATGCTTTCGAAATAATAGACGAGATAATAGCTCAGCATCGCGCTCGCCGCCTGGACGAGCAGTCGCGAGGTCCAGGCGATCACCAGGTCGCCGCGGAGCAGCTGGCGCTGGGCAGAGCTCTCGGGCGCGGGCTCGGCCATCGCGCCGCGGACGAACAGCAGCGGCACGACGAACAGCGCGACGACGCCCGCGATCACCGCGAGCCGCCCCTCTTCGGCCACGGACAGCCCGACCAGCACGGTCGACATCGCGGCGCCGAGCGGGTGGCCGATCGCGAGCAGCCCGCCGGCGGTGCGCTTGTGCGCGTCGGGAATCTCGTCGGCCATGATCGCGAACATCGGCGCGAGCAGCGCGTTCACCGCGACCTGGAAGCAGGCGATCGCGGCGACGATCGCCGCGGGCGTGGTCGCTGCCGCGACGCCGGCATAGGAAAGTGCCGTCGCCGCGAGCCCCGCCCCGAGCCAGGTGCGGCGGCCGTGGCCGCGAGCGAGCGCGACGTCGCTCAGCCAGCCGAAGAGGATGTTCGAGCCGCTCGCGGCGATCGCGCCGACGATCACCGCGGCGGTGAGCACGTCGAGCCGCGCGTCGCCCGCCATCGCTTCGATCTTGACCGGGAGCAGCAGCGAGAGGAGCGGCAGGAAGGCGATCACGCCGCCGGCATTGGCGAACCCGTTGGCGAGCAGCAGCCGCGTCACGCGCGTCTCGAGCGGCCGTGGCGCCGCGCCTTGCTCCATCTGCCCCTCGTCCCCTCTCCCCGGCCCGGGCGGTTGTCCGCCCTGGGCCGGGGGCGACCCTAGGGCTTCATCGTCGCGGCGTCGAGGTTCGCCTCGAGCATCATCGTCCGATCGGCGGAATCATGAGCGATCGCAACATTGTAGCGCCCGCCCCCGACCCGCCAGCCGGGCAGCCTGGTGTCATAGTCGGCAAGGATGCGCGGCTCCGCGACCAGCGTCACCTTGCGCACTTCGCCGGGCGTGAGCGTCACGCGCTGGAACCCCGCGAGGCGCATCGGCTTGCCCGATCCGTCGCGCGACACATACAGCTGCGGCACGTCCGCCCCTTCGCGCGCGCCGGTGTTGACCACTTCGAAAGTGACGCTGAGGCGCTTGCCGCCGGTCACCACCGGGTTGCGATAGGCGAAGCTCGTGTAGCTGAGCCCGTGGCCGAAGGGGAACAGCGGCTTCAGCCCCTGTTTCGCATACCAGCGATAGCCGACGTCGCTGCCCTCGGGGTATTCGACCGGGAAGCTCTGGAGCACATGGCCACCCGCCGCGCCGGGGTCCGCCGCCGCCTGCGCCTCGAGCGCGCTGAGCCTGTCGAGCCCGACCGGCGCCGGGCGCACCGGTTGCGAAGCGGCGGCGGGGAAAGTGATCGGCAGCCGGCCCGAGGGATTGACCTTGCCGGTCAATATGTTGGCGATCGCCTCGCCGCCGCGCTGGCCGGGATACCATGCCTGGACGACAGCCTTCACCTGGCCGAGCCACGGCATCAGCACCGGCCCGCCGGTCTCGAGCACCGCCACCGTGTTCGGCTGGGCGGCGGCGACGGCCGCGATGAGCGCGTCCTGATGGCTTGGGAGCCGCAAGTCGGGCACGTCGTCGGCCTCGGTGGCCCATTGCGTCGCGAAGACGATCGCGAGGTCGGCGGCAGCGGCGCGTTCGGCGACCTGGCTAAGGTTGCGCCCGTCGACAAACTCGACCGCGACGCCGGGCAGCGCCGCCTGGAGCGCCTTGAGCGGCGACGAGGCATGGTAAGTGATCCGCGCGAACGAGGCCGAGCCGCCGGTCGACAGCGGGATCTCGATCGGCGCGCCGCCGACGCCGCGCACCTGGCTGGACCCGCCGCCCGAGAGCACGCCCAGGTCGGCCGCGCCACCGATCACGACGATGCGCTTGGCGCTCGCCGCGAGCGGCAGGATACCGCCTTCGTTCTTGAGCAGCACGATCCCCGCCTCGGCGGCGCGCTGCGCGACGTCGGCATGCGCGGTATAGTCGGGGGTCTCGCTGGTGGCGGGCATCGGCGTGTCATAGGCACCGGTCTCGATCAGCCCGGTGAGGTAGCGCACCACCATGTCGTCGATCCGCGCGATCGGCACCTGGCCCGACTCGATCGCGGGCTTGAGCGCCTCGGGCGAGAAATACATCCCCGAATCGAGTTCCTGCCCCGATTGCTGGTCGAGCCCGGCGTTGGCGGCCTTGACCGTGGTGTGCACCGCGCCCCAATCGCTCATCACCCAGCCACGATAGCCCCAGTCGCGCTTGAGCACCTGGTTGAGCAGGAAGTCGTTCTCGCACGCCCAGTCGCCATTGACCTTGTTGTAGGCGCACATCACCGAGCCGGGCTTGCCCTGCTCGATCGCGATCTCGAACGCGAGCAGGTCGCTCTCGCGAAGCGCCGCCTCGTCGATCCGCGCGTCGAGCACCATCCGGCCCGTCTCCTGCGCGTTCAAGGCGAAATGCTTGATCGTCGAGACGATCTTGTTCGACTGGATGCCCTGGATGTGCGCCCCGGCCATCGTGCCGGCGAGCAGCGGGTCCTCGCCGAGATATTCGAAGTTGCGCCCGCCCCAGGGATCGCGCGTGAGGTTCACGCCGCCCGCGAGCAGCACGTTGAACCGCTTCGAGCGCGCCTCCGATCCGATCATCGCTCCCCCGGCGCGCGCGACCTCGGGATCGAAGCTGGCGGCGGTCGCGAGGCTCGAGGGCAGCGCGGTAGCGACGTCGCCCTTGCGCTGCTCGATCTGGTTGGCGACGCCCAGCGACGCATCGCTCTCGCGCACCAGCGGCACGCCGAGCCGCGGAATGCCGTCGATATGGCCCGCGGCCTGGATCAGCTCGTTCTGGGTCTTGCCGGCGGCGCGCGGCGGGAAGAGGCCGTGGAGCAGCGCGATCTTCTCGTCGAGCGACATCTTCGCGACGATCGCCCTGGCGCGCGCGCGGGCGTCCTGGCCCTTGGCCGGGCTGGCAGTCTCCGATCCGCCCGGACTCGCCTGCGCCCCGACAGCAATCGCGCAGACGGCCAGGCCTGCGGCCAACAAAATTCTGGTCTTCAAGGAACCCCTCCACGGCGTTTTCGATCGCCGGCCTCTGCCGACTCGCGTTCCATCTTACAAAAGCAGATATTGTGAACGTTCTCAATGAGAGCGTTCACAATGTTAGCGCTCACATCCGAAACCCCTGGAAATCCTCGGGTTCTGCGCTTGACAACGTTGTACAAACGAGTCAGGTGAACGTTATCAACGAGCGTGGACAGGGGAATGTTCGCGCCGAAGAGGGAGGGGACAGATGCGCAGCTATCAAGCTCGCTCGCTTACGAAATTCATCCTGAGTGCCTCGGTGCTGGCGATCGCCGCGCCGGGCATTGCCATGGCGCAGGACGCGCCTGCCGACTCGACGCCCCAAAGCGCACCGGCCGGCGACCAGGGCGAGGAAATCGTCGTCACCGGCATCCGCGCCTCGCTGCGCGAAGCGATCGACATCAAGCGCAACAACATCGGCGTGGTGGATGCGATCTCGGCCGAGGACATCGGCAAGTTCCCCGACACCAACCTGGCGGAATCGCTCCAGCGCATCACCGGCGTGTCGATCGACCGCTCGAACGGCGAAGGCTCGTTCGTCACGGTCCGCGGCTTCGGCCCCGAGTTCAACCTGGTGACGCTGAACGGCCGCCAGATGCCCACCTCGACGCTCGGCGACGGCGGCAGCGCGCCGTCCAGCCGCTCGTTCGACTTCGCCAACCTTGCGTCGGAAGGCATTGCCGCGGTCGAAGTCTACAAGACCGGCCGCGCCACGATCGAATCGGGCGGCATCGGCTCGTCGATCAACATCCGCACCCCGCGCCCGCTCGACAAGCCGGGCCTGCACGGCAGCGTCTCGGCCAAGGCGGTGCTCGACACGTCGCAGAACGGCAAGGACAGCATCACCCCCGAATTCTCGGGCATCGTCAGCGACACGTTCGCCAACGACATGATCGGCGTGCTGGTCACCGGCACCTATCAGAAGCGCCGTGCGAGCGTGAACCAGGCGAACGTCGGCTGGCGCGATGGCTATCTCGGCAACGAGAACAACTGGGGCTCGCTCGCCCAGCCGGGCGACGCGCGCTACGCCAACATCACCAACCATCCCGACGCGACCGACGTCTACGAGGTCCCGCAGAACGCGTCCTACGACCTCAACGACATCACCCGCGAGCGGATCAACGGCCAGGCAGTGCTGCAATTCCGCCCGGCGAGCAACTTCACCGCGACGATCGACTATACCTATTCGCGCAACACGGTGGAGGTCCGCAACTCGAACGTCGGCATCTGGTTCAACCACAACGACACGTCGAGCGCCTGGACCGACGGCCCCGTCGCCGGGCCGATCTTCTACACCGAGCGCTTCCTCCACCCCGCTGCCCCGGGCTTCCCGGCGCCCAACGAGGCGAAGGACCTTTCGTACAGCGGCGCGCTGACCAAGAGCCGCAGCGAGAACAAGTCGATCGGCGCCAACATCCAGTGGAGCCCGTTCGATCGCTTCACCATCGAGGCCGACGCGCACAGCTCGACCGCGGAATCGAAGCCGGTCAACAAATACGGCAGCAGCGTTTCGGTGGGCAACGCGATCTTCGGCATCCGGGACCAGACGATCAACTTCGACCATTACCTGCCGACGATCTCCTACAATATGTGGCCGGGCGCGGCGTATAATGCGATGGACGCCTCGCTGATCACGCCGACCGGCAACGCCTTCCGCACCGCCTATTTCAAGGACCGGATCCGCCAGGGCCAGCTCAAGGGCCGCTACGACGGCGAGGGCCTGTTCGACAGTCTCGACTTCGGCGTCTCCTATATCGAGAACAACGTCCGCTCGGCGTTCGGCGTGATCCAGAACGACACCTGGGGCGGCGCCGGCCCGGCGTCGGACATCCCCGACGACATCTTCCACCTCGTCACCCTGCCCGACAAGTTCGCCGGGCTGACCGGCACGCAGGGGATGATCCCGAGCTTCTACACCTTCGACTTCGAGCGGATGGTGCAGCTGATCGACTCGAAATACCACACCTGCGGCGGCGACAACGACTGCACCGCGCCCTTCACCACCGACCGACGGATCACCGAGAAGACCTGGGCGCCCTATATCCAGTGGACGGGCACCTTCGACCTGCTCGCGGGTCCGGCGCACATCGTCGGCGGGCTGCGCTACGAAAGCACCAAGGTCGACTCCAAGGCGCTGGTGCCGGTGCCCAGCGGCACCGAATGGGTGGGCGACAACGAGTATAACCTCGTCCAGTCGGGCAACAGCGACTTCACGGCGTTCAGCGGCAAATACCACAATTGGCTGCCCTCGGCGGACTTCGACTTCGAGCCGGTCGAGAACGTCAAGCTGCGCTTCTCGTACAGCCACACGATCACGCGCGCCGATTATGCCAACATGCAGGGCGGCCGCACGCTGGACCAGCTGTTCCGCGTCGGCGGCGGCACCGGCCTCCAGGGCAACCCGGGCCTGGTCCCGTACAAGTCGAAGAACATCGACGTGTCTGCGGAATGGTATTACAACCGCGACAGCTATGTCTCGGTGGGCTTCTTCCACAAGGACGTGGCGAACTTCATCTCGACCACGCGCTTCGACACCAACGCGTTCGGCCTGCGTACGCCGGTCGGCGGTCCGCGCTACAATGCGGCGGTCGCGGCGCTCGGCGCCAATGCGACGGTGGGGCAGATCCGCCAGTACATCTTCTGCAACTATCCGGGCACGGTGGTCGTCACCGGCGGGACCAATTGCGGCGGCAACGCGGTGGGCCGGATCATCACCCAGCCCACCGATCCGCTGCTCAACTTCCAGATCACCACGCCGGTGAACAGCAGCCAGACCGCGTCGCTCTACGGCTGGGAGTTCGCGATCCAGCATCGCCTCTGGAACACCGGCTTCGGAGTGATCCTGAACTATACGATCGTCAACGGCGACGCGACCTACGACAACACCAAGCCGTGGAACGTCACCCAGTTCGCGCTGACCGGGCTTTCGGACAGCGCCAACGCGGTGCTCTATTACGACAAGAACGGCCTCCAGGCCCGCGTCGCGTACAATTGGCGCGACCAGTTCCTGGCGGGCACCGGCCCCAACCCCTCCTACACCGAAGCCTATGGCCAGCTGGATGCGAGCGCGAGCTACGAAGTCATCCCCGGGCTGACGGTCTTCGCCGAGGGCATCAACCTGACCGGCGAGAGCCGGCGCGGCCATCGTCGCTCCGATCGCAACGTGACCTTCGCCTCCCCAGGCTACGCGCGTTACTCCGGAGGCGTGCGCTTCTCCTTCTAGGTCCCGGAGAAGCACCGATGACGGGAAAGTCACCCTCGCGAGAGGGTGACTTTTTCGCTTCTGGGCCGACCCCTGAACCGTCATCCCGGCGGAAGCCGGATCCAGGGTTGCAGAGGACGTCGCTTGTGGCCCTGGGTCCCGGCTTTCGCCGGGATGACGTTTCGAAGTAGCGTGAAACTGCGCTAGAAAGCAGCGCGTTAGGCAGAGGGCGAGTGAAAGCGGCAGACAAGCCAGTCACGCGGGTCGTGGTCGTCGGGGGTGGGACCGCCGGCTGGCTCGCCGCCTGCCTGATCGCGGCGCGCGCCGATCCCGCTGCGCCGGCGCCGCTCCAGGTGACGCTGGTCGAATCCCCCGACATCCCGACGATCGGCGTCGGCGAAGGCACCTGGCCGACGATCCGGCGCACACTCGCGCGGATCGGCATCGCCGAGCCGGATTTCCTCCTCGCCTGCGAAGCCTCGTTCAAGCAAGGCTCGCGCTTCGACGGCTGGCGCACCGGCGCGGCGGGCGACTCCTACCTCCACCCCTTCACCGCCCCGCTCGACGCCGCGCCGCGCGACCTGGTCTGGGCCTGGCAGCGCGAAGGCGACGGGCGCGGCTTCGCCGAGTCGGTCTGCCCGCAGACGCGCATCTGCGGGCTCGACCTCGCCCCGCGCCAGCGCGCGATGCCCGACTATGCCGGCGCGCTGAACTATGCCTATCACCTCGATGCGACGAAGCTTGCCCAGCTGCTCACCCGCCACGGGATCGAGCGGCTCGGGGTGCGCTGCATCCGCGACACGGTGGTCGCGGTCGACCGGGTCGAGGACGGCGACGTCGCCGCGGTCCGCACGCGTGATCACGGCGCGATCAAAGGCGACCTGTTCCTCGACTGCACCGGCCATGCCGCGCTGCTGATCGGCGGCCAGTATGGCGTGCCCTTCGTCGATCGCAGCGATATCCTCTTCAACGACCGCGCGCTCGCGGTGCAGGTGCCGGTCGCGCCCGACAGCCCGATCCAGTCGCAGACCAACGCCACCGCGCATGCCGCCGGCTGGATCTGGGACATCGGCTTGCCCAGCCGCCGCGGCGTCGGCTGCGTCTATTCCTCGCGCCACCTGAGCCACGATGCCGCTGCCGGCACGCTTACCGCCTATCTCGCGCGCACCGCGCCCGAAGCCGGCCCCCTCGCCTTCCGCCAGCTCAGCTTCCGCTCGGGGCATCGCGAACGGTTCTGGGAGCGCAACTGCCTCGCGGTCGGGCTCGCCGCGGGCTTCCTCGAGCCGCTCGAAGCCTCGGCGATCGTGCTGATCGAATTGTCGCTGGAGGCGCTGCTCGCCAACTTCCCCGCGACGCGCGGCGCGATGCCCGCGCAGGCGCGCCGCTTCAATGCGCTGTTCCGCTATCGCTGGGACCGGATCGTCGAGTTCCTCAAGCTCCACTACGTGCTGAGCGAGCGCCCCGAGCCCTATTGGCGCGACCACCGCGATCCCGCGAGCGTGCCCGATCGCCTGGCCGAGCTGCTCGGCCTGTGGCGCCACCAGCCGCCCTCGAGCTGGGACCTGCCGATGGTCGAGGAGATCTTCCCCGCCGCGAGCTACCAGTACATCCTCTACGGCATGGGTTTCCCGCCACCCGAGGCGAGCCCGCTCCGCGGCGAGGCCAGCGTCGCGCTCGGCCCCGTCGGCCAGCGCGCCCGCACGCTGGCTTCAAGCCTGCCCAGCAACCGCCTCTATCTCGACGCCCTCAAGGCGGCGAGCCTTGGTCCCGCCAGAGAAAGCCTGTCCTGATGCCCGATCATGCCCTGCTCACCGCCGAAGCGCACCGCGATCTGAGGATTCGCGAGGAACGCGGCGCGGCGCTGGGTGACGCGGTGATGTGCTGCGTGACCTTCCCCGACGAATTCCGCCGGGTGCAGGACGACTATCCCATCCTCTTCCGCCTCAACGCCGAGCGCGACGCCTTCACCGCCTATGCGATGTTCGGCTTCGAGGACGGCGAGAACCTGTTCCTCGACGGCGAGCGCTGGGATGCGGGCTATCGGCCGCTGGCGATGGACATCCAGCCTTTCCTGATCGGCCAGCCAGACGGCGAGGGCAATCGCCAGGTCCATGTCGACCTCGCCAGCCCGCGCATCGCCGCGGCCGAGGGCGTGCGGCTGTTCGACGAGGACGGCCGCGCCACGCCGTTCCTCGAAGCGGTCGCCGACAAGCTCGGCGCGCTCGACCAGGCCTATACCGGCGCCGAGGCCTTCCTCGCCGCGCTGGCACGTCACAGACTGCTCGAGCCGCTGACGCTCGAGATCACGCTCGAGGACGGCTCGATCAACCGGCTGGTCGGCTTCCACGCGCTCGACGAGGCGCGGCTGCAGGCGCTCGACGCCGCGACCCTGGGCGAACTCCACGCCGCCGGCCATCTGATGCCGCTGTTCATGGCGGTGGCATCGCTCGGCAAGCTGAGCGGGCTCGTCGCGCGCAAGAACCGGCGGGTCGGCCATGGCTGAGGCCGATCCCGGCATCTTCCGGGGATTGGCGCAGATCCCCGAGGCGACGGTGGCCGACGCCGCCGACCTCGACGCCAGGTTGCGCGCGGCCAAGGCGCCGTTCGTCGTGCGTGGGCTCGCCGCCGGCTGGCCGCTGGTACAGGCCGGGCGCGAGTCCGACCGGGCAGCCCGCGCCTATCTGCTCGAGCATCGCCGCGACGTGCCCTTCACCGCCTCGGTCGGCGCGCCAGGGAGCGACGGGCGGCTGTTCTACGACGAAGCGATGGGGATGAACTTCCGCACGATCCGCGCCAAGCTCCCCGAGATCTTTGCCGAGATCGACGCCGAGGAAGGCAAGGCCGACGCGCATCCCGTCTATCTCGGCTCGGTCGATGTCCACGAGTTCTTCGCCGGTCTCCACGAAGCCAACCATGTCGAGCTCGGCGACCGCTCGTGCCTCGCGAGCATCTGGATCGGCACCCCCACCCGGATCGCCGCGCACAACGACTTCCCCGACAATCTCGCCGTCGTTGCCGCCGGGCGCCGCCGCTTCACGCTCTTCCCGCCCGACCAGTTCGCCAACCTCTACCTCGGCCCCGTCGACAATACCCCCGCCGGCCGCGCGGTGAGCATGGTCGATTTCCACGCGCCCGATTTCGATCGTTTCCCCGCCTTCCGCGAAGCGCTCGCCCAGGCGCAGACAGTCGAGCTGGGGCCCGGCGACGCGATTCACATCCCCTCGATGTGGTGGCACCATGTCGAGGGGCTCGCCCCCTTCAACATCCTCGTCAACTACTGGTGGCGCGACACCCCGCGCTGGCTCGGCCAGCCGCAGGACGCGCTCAACCACGCGATGATGGCGATCCGCGACCTGCCCGAGGACGAGAAGCGCCACTGGCGCGCGCTGTTCGACCATTATGTCTTCGCCAACACCGACGCGGTGACGGCGCACATCCCCGAGAAAGGACGTGGCGTGCTCGCTCCCCACAGTGCCGAAAGCGCCGCGCGGATCCGCGGCTACCTCCTGCGGCAGCTCAGCCGATGAGCGACAAGCGCCTGCGCCGGATCGTGATCGCCGGCGGCGGCACCGCAGGCTGGATGGCGGCCGCCGCGCTCGCGCGCACGCTGGGCCCGGCGATCGACCTCACGCTCGTCGAATCCGATGCGATCGGCACGATCGGTGTCGGCGAATCGACCATTCCGCCGCTCGTCGCCTACAACCGCCTGCTCGGCATCAACGAAGCCGAGTTCATGCGCGCGACGCAGGCGACCTTCAAGCTCGGCATATTGTTCGACGACTGGAGGGAACTCGGCACCCGCTATTTCCACTCGTTCGGCATGACGGGGAAGGACCATTGGTCCGCCGGCTTCCAGCATTTCTGGCTCTACGGCCGCACCCGCGGCCACGACCAGTCCTACGACGATTACTGCCTCGAGCTGGTCGCCGCGATGCAGGGCAAGTTCGCGCACCTGCCCGAGGACCGGATGAACTATGCGTACCAGCTCGATTCCGGCCTCTACGCGCGGTTCCTGCGCCAGATGGCCGAGGCCGACGGCACGAAGCGCGTCGAAGGCAAGATCGCCAAGGTCGAGCTCAACGGCGAGACCGGCGACATCGAAGCGCTCACCCTCGACTCGGGCACGCGCATCGAAGGCGACCTGTTCCTCGACTGCACGGGGTTCCGCGCGCTGCTCATCGAACAGCACCTCCATGCGGGCTTCGACGACTGGACGCACTGGCTCCCCTGCGATTCCGCCATCGCGATCCAGACCGCCAGCGTCGCCCCGCCGGTGCCCTACACCCGCGCGATGGCGCACGACGCCGGCTGGCAGTGGCGCATCCCGCTCCAGCACCGCGTCGGCAACGGCATCGTCTATTGCAGCCGCTACCTCGACCATGACACCGCGCTCGAACGCCTGCTCGGCAATATCGAGGGCGAGACCTTGGTCCAGCCCAACAAGCTGCGCTTCGTCACCGGCGCCAGGCGGAAGCAATGGCACCGCAACTGTATCGCGATCGGCCTGTCCGGGGGCTTCATGGAGCCGCTCGAATCGACGAGCATCCACCTGATCCAGCGCGCCGTGCTCCGCCTGATCCGGATGCTGCCGCTGGCCGAGGTCTCCGCCCGCGACGTCGCCGAGTTCAACGACCAGCAGTTCCAGGACATGCTGCAGATCCGCGACTTCCTGATCCTCCACTACAAGGCGACCGAGCGCGGCGATTCGCCCTTCTGGCGCCACTGCCGCGACATGGGCATTCCCGACAGCCTCGAGCAGAAGATCGAGCTGTTCCGCGAGACTGGCCGCGTCTTCCGCCGCAACGAGGAGCTGTTCGCCGAGAACAGCTGGGTGCAGGTGATGATGGGCCAGGGCATCCTGCCCCGCGCCTGGCACCCGATCGCCGAGAAGCTTCCCGATCCCGAGCTGGCACGGTTGCTGTCGACGATTCGTGACAACGTTTCCCGGACTGTGGCAGGACTCCCCGATCATGGCGCCTATGTCGCCCGCTATTGCGGCGCGGCGACCGCGGAAGCCGCCTGAACGAGGGACCGCGAGTTGGCACGGCGCAAGCAATCCGTCACGATCAAGCATGTCGCGGCCGATGCCGGCGTGTCGCTCCAGACCGTCAGCCGGGTGATCAACCGCGAGCCCAACGTCCGCCCCGAGATGGCCGAGCGCGTCCAGGCCTCGATCGACAAGCTCGGCTATGTCCCTTCGATCGCGGCGCAGCGGATGGGCGGCTCGCGCTCCTACATCATCATGGCGCTCAACGACCGCGAGCGCACGATCGAAGGCTGGCAGAACCAGCAGGGCACCGACTGGGTCGACCAGATGCTGCTCGGCGGGCTGCTGAAGTGTGCCGAGCACGGCTATCGGATGATCATCGAGCTGGTCGACACGCACAGCGACCATATCGAGCGCGAGCTGCGCGCGGCGATCGCGGCGGTTCAGCCCGATGGGGTGCTGCTCACACCGCCCCACTCGCAGAACCCGCTGATCATCGAGCTGCTCGCCGAGCAGAAGATCAGCTTCGCGCGGATCGGCTCGCTCGCGCCGGGACCCGGCTTCAAGCTGACGATGGGCGACGACCGTGCGGCTCGGCTCGCGACCGAGCATCTCGCCGGGCTCGGCCATCGGCGGATCGGCTTCATCGGAGGATCGACCGAATATGAGCTGAGCAACTGGCGCGTCGAGGGCTGGCGCGCGGCGATGAAGGCGGCGCGGCTCGAGACCGACGGGCTGCTCTACGAAGGCGACTTCGGCTATGCCTCGGGTCGCGCCGGCGCGATCGCGCTGCTCGAGGCCGAGCCGCGCGCGACCGCGATCATCGCGTGCAACGACCAGATGGCGCTCGCTGCTTTGGAGGTCGCGCGCGAGCGGCGGCTGAGCGTGCCCGGGGACTTGTCGCTGATCAGCTTCGACGACACGCCGATCGTCCATTTCACCCATCCGCCGCTGGCGGCGATCAGCCAGCCGATCGCGGCGGTCACCTCGCGCGCGGTCGAGCTGATCATCGACGACCGCGCCGGCCGCGCAGTGCCCGAGACGCCGGTGGTCGTCCCCGCGACGCTCGTCCAGCGAGGTTCGACGGCGCCTCCGCGGCACTGAAGCCGCACGAAATCGGAGCGTTGCCCCCTATCGGACGAAGTTCGACCTCAAATAAAGCCCCGCGGCATCTTGAGCGAACGGCCGCGAACTGCGGGAAATGGGTGGAACGCAGACACACGATCAACCTGAGCTCAGACTGTGCGCAGTCTTGCCCTTCCAAATGAGATCAGAAGCCCGGCGACCCAACCCGTTACGGACCACGCGACGAAAGTGACTAATAAATAGCTGCCGACCCCGGCAAATCCTGGCGCGTTTTGCAAAACGAATATCATCGGCCTTTCGGCCAAATACAGCGTGTGATCAAATACAACCACAATCCATTTCAAGGTTTCCGAGCTTTCATAGAACTGATCATCTTCGCGATCGGCAACGACGTACAGGAGGTTGAGGAAGGTCATCAAGGCGCCAAACCAGACTGCTTTTGACCAGGGCTGCAGGGATCTGGGCTTATCGCGTGCCCCTAGCGACCGCGCGCAATAGCCGGCGATCGCAGCAATCGCCGCGATCAGCGCGTACCATGCGATCTGCGACCCGGCCGCACCCTTGAGAAAATCCCATACCGACAGCTGCAGGGTCGTCTTGCCGGAGGGATAGGCGTAGCAATACCACCAGGTCACATCGAAAGGGTCGTCGGAGCCGTTATCCCAAAAGCCGACGGCAAAGCGATCGGATGGCGCTTCGACGCCAACGCCGTCACAGCCTCCCGGCGCGAATGCCCACATGTGAAAGCCCTTGATATTGGTCGTGGGCTCATGGTCCGGGTCAGCGGCGCTCGGCTCGGCGTGCGTTGCGGCCAGGCTTTGCGCAAATTGTTCGGCGAGAGCATGTGCGGCACGGTTCCTGGCCGCCTCAATCGGCAGCAGCGCCAGAATTGCCACCGCCATGAAGATCGCGAAGCCGGCCGCGAGGGTGCACATCCAGGCGAAGACGGCGGCCGCGAGGGTGAATATCCGAGCGAATATGTCGCGCATGCGTCCTCCACCAGTCGGTCAAACGACGAAGGGCGTCATGTGCTAGGTGCCGTGACGGGCGCGTCAAGGAGGGGGCACGACTCGAACGAAGAGAGAATGGTGCCCCTGGCCGGACTCGAACCAGCATGCCTTGCGGCAACCGATTTTGAGTCGGTCGCGTCTACCATTTCGCCACAGGGGCAGCGGGGGACGGCGCTAGACCAAGGCGCCGCGCGCCGCAAGCCGCTCAGGGCTGCTTGGGCGGCGGCAGCTTGTCTGCGGGTGGGTTGTTGTTCCCCGGCTGAGGCGGCTGCTTGCCGTTCGGCGGCGGCGCGCTGCTCAGCGAGCTGCCGCCCGCGGGATTGTTGGGCGAGCCCGTCGGCGAGGGACTCGGCTGCGGCGTCGGGCTGCCAGCCGGCTTGCCCGCGGGGGCCTGGCCCGCCTTGGCCCCGGGCGCACCACCCCCATTGGGCTGCTGGCCGTTCGGCGCCGCGTTGCTCGCCGGCGCAGGCTGGCTGTTGTTGGTCAGCGGACGCTGGCGTGGCGGCGGGGCGCGCGGCGTGGGGATGTTCGGGACATAGCCCCCCGGGCCCTGGCCCACACCCGGCCCCATGGTCGGCGGGGTGCTGCCGAGCCCCGGCGCACTGGTCGGCGGGAAGCGGCCGAGCGGGTAGTTGCCGTCGGGGTAGCCCGGCGGATAGGCAGGGCCATTGTCCTGCGGCGGATAATAGACGCTGCCCGGATCGCCGCCGAGATTGTCGGCCGGCCCGCGGATTCCCAGCCGCTCGGCGACCGAGGGGAAGACCAGCGCCTGGAGCATCATCAGCCCCTGCGGCGAGATGCGGAACGGCCCGATCGGCGCGGCGCCCGCGCGCGGCACATAGATCGCCATCAGCGGCCGGTCGGCGCTCACCGTGCGGCCGGCCGCGGTCACGTCGATCGCGCCGGGGAGCGTGCGGCCCTGCGTCGCGGCGCCGGGGCCGCGCAGCACGATCAGCGTCGCGGTCTCGGGATCGCTCTGCACGCGCCGTCCGATCGAGGGCTCGCTCAGCCCGATCAGCACCGCCACCTGCCCCACCGCGCCCTCGACGATCGTCCCTCGGATGCCGATCGAGGCGACCGGCGTGCGGATCGACGAGCCCGTCCCGCGATCGGGCCGCCCCGACATGAAGCGGAACGCGCCCTTGGTCACGCTCGCGCCGAACTGTCGCCCGCGGCCGGGATCATAGACATAGCGGTCGATCGTCACGCGCGCATTGGCGCCGACGCTGAATACCGACTTGTCGAGCAGCAGCACCTGGAGCTGGCTCTTGGCGCCGGTCTGCACCAGGTCGTTGATCGCGACGCGCTGCTTGAGCTGCATCGGGCGGGGGAGCGGCTGGCCGGGCTTCTTGGCACGGACGTCGTTCCTGACCGCGGTGGCGACGCCGACATCCTGCGCGGCAGCGGGCGCGGCGATCGCGACGCAGGCCAGCGCGGCGAGGATCATGCTGCGCATCACGGCCTCCCCCGCGGGCGCGCGACCGGCCCGCAGGCCTTGGTCACTTCGCTCCACGCCTCGTCGCCGATGCGGATCGCATTGAGCTCGGTGAGCTCGACATAGGCGCCGTTCCGGTCGTCGAGCCGGCAGAGCAGCGCGACGTGGAGCACGATCGCATCGTCGACCTCGGGATGCGCGACGAGCAGCCGCTCGACCGTGGCGACCGCGCCCGAGAGGTCGCCATCCTGCATCTGGTCGCGCGCGAGGCTCAGGCTCGCCTGCGGGTTGAGCCCGGTGTCGGCGAGCCGGTCGAGCTCGGCGAAGTCGTCGTGCCGCTGGGCATAAGCGGGCGCGGCCAGCGTCGAGGCCGCCAGCGCGGCCAGGATCAGGACGGACAGGCGATGCAGCACGGCGCTCCCTCCTTGTGCCGGCTTCACGAGTCGGCGTGGGAAGAGGGGTATCATCGTTTCGGGCGTGGGCGAAATCCGGGCGGCGCCGCTCGGAAGAGAGGCGCCCTTGTGTATTGCTGATGTAATACAGTTTACACGGTTTACACCAGTCATGCGAAAAAAATCGGCTCGGGATAAGCAAACGCGCACGGGAGCCTTGATGTGTGCTGCGGCGGATCGACGATGCGAAAGAGCAGCGGCGAGCTTCGCGCCTCAAATCCTACTTTTCAACCCGTGGGTCGGGCTATTCGAAGCCGGTCGGCCTCTGCATCGAGTGTCGGTTGCCTTGGGATCGCGCCAGTTAGCTCCGCGGCCCCTGGCGACGATAGCTCAGCGCCTCGGCGACATGAACCCGCCCCACGCCGTCCGCGCCCGCGAGATCGGCGATCGTCCGCGCGACCCGCAGCACGCGCGTGTAGCTGCGCGCCGAGAGCCGCATCACTTCGGATGCCTGGGCGAGCAGCTTGCGGCCGGGCTCGTCGGGCAGGCAATGCGCGTCGAGCAGCGGCCCTTCCGCCTCGGCGTTGGTGCGCGCCGCCACCTCGGCATAGCGCGACGCCTGCACCGCGTGCGCCGCGGCGACGCGGGCGGCAACCTGGGCCGAGCCTTCGGCGGGCGGGGGCAGGACGAGATCCGCCGCGCTCACCGGCTGGACCTCGACATGCAGGTCGATCCGGTCGAGGAGCGGGCCCGAGACCTTGGCCTGGTAGTCGGCGGCGCAGCGTGGCGCGCGGGCGCAAGCGAGCGCGGGGTCCCCGAGATGCCCGCAGCGGCACGGATTCATCGCCGCGACGAGCTGGACGCGCGCCGGGAAAGTGACATGGGCATTGGCGCGCGCGACGCTCACCGTGCCGCTCTCGAGGGGCTGGCGCAGCGAATCGAGCACCGCGCGCTGGAACTCGGGCAGCTCGTCGAGGAACAGCACGCCGAGGTGCGCGAGACTGACCTCCCCCGGCTTCACCCGCAGCCCGCCGCCGGTGAGCGCCGCCATCGACGCCGAGTGATGCGGCGAGCGGAACGGCCGCGCGCGAGTCAGCCGGCCGCCACTCAGCGTCCCCGCCACCGAGGCGACCATCGACACCTCCAGCGCCTCGCCCGCGTCGAGCGGCGGCAGGATCCCCGGCAGGCACGAGGCGAGCAGCGACTTGCCCGCGCCCGGCGGGCCGACCATCAGCAGATTGTGCCCGCCCGCCGCGGCGATCTCGAGCGCGCGCTTGGCGGTCTCCTGGCCCTTCACTTGCGCGAGGTCCGGGCCGAAGTCCGGCGCGTCGACTTCGCCCGGCGGCGGCGCGCTCAGCAACTGGTGGCCCTTGAAATGGTTGAGCAGCCCGATGAGGTCGGTCGCGGCGATCACTTCGACCGAGCCCGCCCAGGCCGCCTCCGGGCCTTGCGCCGCGGGACAGATCAGCCCCTTCCCCACCTCCGAGGCATGGAGCGCCGCGAGCAGCACCCCCGGTGACGGCGCGATCCGCCCGTCGAGCGCGAGTTCCCCCACCACGACATAGCCCGACAGGGTCTCGGCATCGATCACCCCCATCGCGCCGAGCAACGCCAGCGCGATCGGCAAATCGAAATGCGAGCCTTCCTTGGGCAGGTCGGCGGGTGAGAGGTTGAGGATGATGTGCTTGGGCGGCAGCGCCAGCCCGATCGCGGCGATCGCGGCGCGCACCCGCTCACGGCTCTCGCCCACGGCCTTGTCGGGCAGCCCGACGACCATGAACTTGGGCAGCCCCGCGACGAGGTTGCACTGCACCTCCACGGCGCGCGCCTCGAGCCCGAGATAGGCGACCGTCGATACGCTGGCGACCATGCGAAACTCCCCCCGCAGGCTGCATAGCGCGATTCGTCGGGTTCGGAACGGAATCGCACCCGAAACGGCGCGAACTGTCCCAATATCGTTACACGCCAGGGGATTGGCTCCGATCGTTAACGACGTTTAACGATTGACGGTTTCGCAACATTAAGGGCATGTTGCAGAAACATTAACTGGGGGTTGAGGATATGAAGGGCTTGATTCTGGGGGCGGCTGCGCTCGCCGCGCTGATCGCCACGCCGGCTTCGGCGACCGTTTTCACCAATGGCGGCACGCAGATCACCGTCGTCGACGGCGGCGAGACGACGAGCGACATCGTCGTCAGCGGCCTGGTCGGGACGATCAGCAAGATCACCATCTCGCTGTACGGCCTCAGCCACACCTATCCCGACGACCTGGTGCTCGGCCTGCTCGGCCCGACCTCGCAGGGCCTGGTGTTCATGAGCGGCACCGGCGGCAGCACCGACGTCAACAACATCAACCTGACGTTCGACGATGCGGCGAGCGGCCAGACGCCCCAGTCGTTCACCCCCGCCGGCGCGCTGAACGGCGGCACCTATCAGGTGTCCAACTACGGCGCCTATCAGTTCACCTTCTACCCGAACCTCTCGAACTTCGCCGGCTACAACGGCACCAACCCGAACGGCACCTGGACGCTGTTCGTCGACGACGTCTTCCCGGCGGACGGCGGCAAGTTCGCGGGTGGCTGGTCGCTCGACATCACCACGCTGAGCGCCGCGGTTCCCGAGCCGGCGACCTGGGCGATGATGATCCTCGGCTTCGGCATGGTCGGGGGCGCGCTGCGCTCGACGCGCCGCCGCCCGGCGCTCGCCGCCGCCTGACCTGACCGCTTCGACTGCGAAGCACGCGCGAGCCGGGCTCCCCAGGAGCTCGGCTCGTCGCAGTTTCGGCGCCGCGCGTATTGCAGAAGCAATACACCCTTCCCACTTCGGTGCCGATGCAGAAGGCCCCACGCAATCCGCTGGTCCGCACGCTCCTGCTCCTCTTGGGGCTGCTGGTGATCGGCGTCTCGCCGCTGGTCGGGATCATCCCGGGTCCGGGCGGGATCTTCGTCTTCGCGGCGGGGCTGGTGCTCGTGCTCCAGAATTCGGGGTTCGCGCGCAGGCATTTCGCCCGCGCCAAGCGGCGCTGGCCGAAGTTCGGCCATTATGCCGACATGGCGCTGCGCCGCCGAAGCTTCCGCCGCCGCCAGGCGCGTGCCAGGGGAGTCGAGGCGCGTTGACTTCGCGCTCGGGCTTCTCTATGGGCGCCCGACACGAGGCCGTCCCTGTGGCGGCCCTTTTCCATTCTGTGCACTTGAGGATGAGCGATGAAGCGGACCTTTCAGCCGAGCAACCTGGTGCGTGCGCGCCGGCACGGCTTCCGCGCGCGCATGGCGACGCCGGGCGGCCGCAACGTGATCCGCGCCCGCCGCGCCCGCGGCCGCAACAAGCTGTCGGCGTAACCGCCGTACCGCTTGCGCGGCTCACGCAGCGCAAGGACTATCTCGCCGCGAACAGCGCGAAGCGGGCGCCGATGCCGGGCTTCGTGCTGCTGGTTCGCGCGCGCGAGGATGGCGATCCCACGATCCGCATCGGCATCACCGTTTCCAAGAAGGTCGGCAACGCCGTGACGCGCAACCGGATGAAGCGCCGGTTCCGCGCGCTGGCCCGCGAGCTGCTCGCGGCGGAGGGCATCCCCGGCGCCGACCATGTGCTGATCGGCCGCCAGGCCGGGATCGAGCGGCCGTTCGCCGAGCTGAGGGCCGAGCTGGTGAAGGCGCTGGCCAGGGTGAGGCGGTGAGCCCGCGATGCTGACTCGCCTCCTCATCCTGTTCGTTCGCGCCTGGCAGGTCGGCCCGTCGGCGGTGCTGCCGCCCAGCTGTCGTTTCCAGCCGAGCTGTTCGGCCTATGCAATCACTGCGCTTCGCCGCTATGGCGCGCTCAAGGGCGGATGGCTCGCCATCAAGCGAATCGCACGCTGCCACCCCTGGGGTGGCCACGGCTATGATCCAGTGCCGTGAACCCATGCGCTTTTCCGGGGATTAGTCGGTGAAAGAAGACCAGAAGAACCTGATTATCTTCTTCGTGCTCGCGGCCGTGCTGCTGTTCGCATGGAGCCCGGTGGTGAACCATTTCTTCCCCACCCCCGCCAAGACGGTGAAGGTGGAGACGACGGCGTCCAAGAACGCCGAGCGCGGCCAGCCCGCGCCCACTGCCGACGGCGCCAAGCCGACGCTGACCGTCCAGCAGGCGCTCGTCGGCGGACGCGTCGCGATCGAGACGCCCGACCTCAAGGGCACGATCAACCTCAAGGGCGCGCGGATCGACGATCTCGTGCTCAAGCGCTACGCCGAGACGGTCAAGACGGACTCGCCGCCGGTCCGCCTGCTTTCGCCGGTCGGCGCACCGGGCGCCTATTTCGCCGAGTTCGGCTGGCTGGGCAGCGGCGTCCAGGCGCCGACCGCCGACACCGTCTGGCAGGCGAGCGCGCCCAAGCTGACCCCCACCACACCGGTCACGCTCACCGCGACCAACGCCACGGGCCAGACCTTCCGCATCGATCTCTCGGTCGACGAACATTACATGTTCACGATCCGCCAGAGCGTTGCCAACGCCGGCAAGACGCCGGTGTCGGTCACGCCCTACGCGCTGGTCAACCGCGCCGAGAAGTCGAAGGACCTCGACCAATGGGCGGCGAACGTCGGCCCGATCACCACGAGCAACGGCTCGGCCGCCTATCTCAACTACAGCGACGTCGAGAAGGCGCCGCAGGAAGCCGATTCGCTCGGCGGCTGGGCGGGCTTCACCGACCATTACTGGCTCACCGCGCTGGTCCCCGACCAGGGCAGCAAGGTCCATTTCTCGCAGCGTCAGGGCCCGTCCAAGGCCTATCAGGCCGACACGCACCTCCAGGACGCGCTCCGGGTCGCGCCGGGTCGGCAGGTCACCTACACCAGCCGCTTCTTCGCCGGCGCGAAGGAAGTGAAGGTGCTCAACGGCTATGAGAAGGCGCTGGGCATCAAGACCTTCGGCCTCGCGATCGACTGGGGCTGGTTCTCGATCGTCGAGCAGCCGATCTTCTATTATCTCGATTGGCTGTTCCGCCTGATCGGCAATTTCGGCGTCGCGATCATCCTGCTCACGATCACGATCCGCGGCCTGCTGTTCCCGATCGCGCACAAGCAGTTCGAATCGATGGCGAAGATGCGCATCCTCCAGCCCAAGATGAAGGCGCTGCAGGAACGCTACAAGGACGACAAGGCAAAGCAGCAGCAGGAGATCATGAAGCTGTACAAGGAGGAGAAGGTGAACCCGCTCGCGGGTTGCGTGCCGATCCTCCTGCAGATCCCGATCATGTTCGCGCTGTACAAGGTGCTGCTGCTGACGATCGAGATGCGCCATGCGCCCTTCGCGCTGTGGATTCACGACTTG
Organism: Sphingomonas sp.; assembly: GCF_017745215.1. Lineage (GTDB taxonomy): Bacteria > Pseudomonadota > Alphaproteobacteria > Sphingomonadales > Sphingomonadaceae > Sphingomonas. The sequence continues at coordinate 283,705 of NZ_JAGHZV010000001.1, read as the reverse complement.
TCGGTCCCCGATCCCGCGAACCTCGTCAACCTGATCGACTATCTCTTCCACATCCCGCTGCCTGGGTTGTTCGCGCTCGGCGTCTTCCCGCTGCTGCTCGGCGTCTCGATGTACTTCCAGATGAAGCTCAACCCCGCGCCGATGGACGAGATCCAGAAGCAGGTGTTCGCGATCATGCCCTGGATGCTGATGTTCGTGATGGCGCCGTTCGCGGTGGGCCTGCAGCTCTACTGGATCACCTCGAACTGCATCACCATCCTGCAGCAGCGCTGGCTCTATTCGCGCCATCCGCACATGAAGGAGCCGGCCGCCAAGGCGGGCGTCTCGAAGTAGGCCGGTGGCGTTCGATCCCGAGCTCGTCGAGGCGGCGCGCAAGGCCTTTGCGGGGCCGGTCGGCTTCCTGAAGTCGGCGCCCAAGCTCGAGCACCTGCCCGCGCCGGACGTGCCCGAAGTCGCGTTCGCCGGGCGCTCGAATGTGGGCAAGTCGTCGCTGCTCAACGCGCTCACGGGACGCAACGGGCTGGCGCGCACCTCGAACACGCCGGGGCGCACGCAGGAGCTCAACTTCTTCGACGTGGGCGATCCGCTGAAGTTCCGGCTGGTCGACATGCCGGGATACGGCTTCGCCAAGGCGCCCAAGGACATGGTCCGCCAGTGGCGCTGGCTGGTGAACGACTATCTGCGCGGCCGCCAGGCGCTCAAGCGTGCGCTGGTGCTGATCGATTCGCGCCACGGCATCAAGGACGTCGACCGCGACATCCTCGACATGCTCGACGCGGCCGCCGTGAGCTACCGCATCGTGCTCACCAAGGCCGACAAGGTGAAGGCGAGCGAGCTGGCGCGCGTCGCCGAGGAGACCGCGGCCGAGGCGCGCAAACGACCCGCCGCGCATCCCGAGATCCTCGCGACCTCGAGCGAGAAGGGCATGGGCGTGCCCGAGCTGCGTGCGGCGGTGCTCGAAGCGATCGGCTGATCCCTGAACGGTATCGACATTCAGTTTGGAGGGCGCGTTCCATCGAAAAGCCCGTTGATTGGCGCCCGAGCGGCAACACCCTGACCGTCACCATAACCTAGACCGTCATCCCGGCGAAAGCCGGGACCCAGGGTTACAGAAGGCATCGTTCGCGACCCCGGGGTCCCGGCTTTCGCCGGGATGACGAAAAAGAGCGCGGGAGGCCTCTCGTAAGAGCCCTCAGAAGAAATCCCTCAGCACCACCGGCAGGTGCGCCCCGTCGGCGCGCACCAGGTCCAGCGTCTCCCCGGCGCGCATCCGCGTGAAGCTGGCGTAGCGCGAGCGGTAGAAGTCCGGCGTCACCGGCATGTCGCCGATCGCGACCACCGCATCGCCTTCCTTCCAGCCTGCCGCGGCGCCCGGCCCGTCGGGCGAGACATAGACCACCTTCAGCCGATCGTCCGCCAGTTCCATCCGCATCCCCAGCCGGTCCTTGGGCAGCGGCTCGGCGAGCGCGCGGCGGTTGGGCGTCAGCCACAAGGTGTTCGTCCCGAAGTCGACCGCCACCCGGAACCGTTGCAGCAGGTCGATGCCGATGTTCGCGCCATCCATCGGCAGGTCCTTCGCCGATTCGTTGAGCAGCGCGGGGACGCCCTGGAAGGTCTGGCCGGCAAAGCTCAGGCTTGGCAGCGTGACGAGGCGGCGCTGGGCCATGCCCCCTACGCCACCAGCATTGCCGCGCGCCCATCGCAGCCCGCCGATCGCCGGGTCGCTCGACCACACCGGCTGCGAGATCGCCAGCGAGCCGCCATGGCCCAGGTCGAAGTCGGCCATGATCGGCGCCGCCGCACCGACCGCCAGCGGCACGCGCCGGATCGGGCCCGACTGGGTCATCGCGATCCGCATCGCACCCGCCGGCGCCGCGAAGCCGTCGCGCGGGCGGAAGCGAATCTCGTGCCGCTCGAAATCGACGTCGACGATCCCCGCGTCGAACGCTTCGCGCCCGAGCACCAGGTCGATCCTGCGCCCGATCGCCCGCGAGATCGGCGTCAGGTCGATCACCACCACCGAGGCGCTGACCGTGAGCGGGCCCACGCCCAGCTTCGTCCCATGCACCATCCGCCCGGGGATGGTCCCGCTCATCCCGCGCACGCTTGCGTCGATCCCGCCGGTCACGCCCGCGCCCTCGGCGAAGCTCGCGTCGACCACCGAGGCGCCCGCGCCGCTGTCGAGCATCACCTCCGCCGGATGGCCGTTGACCGTGCCGTGGAGAAAGATGCGGTTGCCGCGGAACAGCTCGAACGGAACCGGGCGACGGTCGGACGAGAATTCGGCGCCGGGCGCGGGCACCGCCTGCTGTGCCGGCGCCTGCTGGGCGAGCGCGCCGCCCACCGCCAGCGCAGCGACTGGGGCAGCGAGCAGAATCGAGGAACGAAGGGTCATTTCAGTCTCCAACCAAGGAATGACAAAGCGTCTCATTTGTGATACAGCAATTTATTATTGTATAACGATAAGGATTTTGTCAATGGCAGAAAGAACTCGCGAGCACATCGTGCGGCTCGCGCGGCGGTTGCGCCTGGGGATCTGGGTGGTGATCGCCGCGATCGTGCTGCTCTACGGCGCCGCGCGCTTGGGGCTCGGCACCTCGAACGTCCGCATCGTCGCGCGCGCCGCGGTCGACAGCGACATCCCCGAGCTCTGGTGGGCGCGCGACCTGGCGGCACTGCTGATCCTCGCCGCGCTCGTCCGCCTCGCCGGCATGCTCGGGCTGATCGCGCGCGGCCAGCGCTTCTCGCCGCCGGTGACGCGCGCCTTCCGCGGCTTCGCGCTGCTGCTCCTGCTCGCCGCCGCGGTGACGCTCGTCGCGCCCTTCCTCGCGCTCGCCTATGCCGAGCCGACCCACGGCCAGCTCCACATCGCGCTCAACTTCCGTGACGTGTGGACGATGTTCGTCACGGGCGCCTTGTTTCTCGTCGCGAACCTGCTCGACGAGGCGCAGCGCCTCGAAGCCGATCTCAGCGAGATCGTCTGATGGGTGCGGTTGTCGTGCGTCTCGACGTGATGCTGGCGATGCGCAAGGTCCGCTCGCGCGAGCTGGCCGAGCATATCGGCATCACCGAAGCCAATCTGTCGCTGCTCAAGTCGGGCAAGGTGAAGGGCATCCGCTTCGCCACGCTCGCGGCGATCTGCGACTATCTCGACTGTGTACCGGGCGACATCCTGGACTATGACGCGACCGCACCGAGCGTGGCGGAGTCGGACTGACGAGTCGCGCCGGACCAACGAGAAACGGGAGGACGCCATGGAGGCCCTGGAACTTCGCTCGACGATCACGTCGGACGGCAAGCTGAAGCTCGCGCTGGAAGAAGCGGCGCTGCCCGAGCCCGGGCCGGGCGAGATCGTCATCCGCGTCGAGGCGGCGCCGATCAACCCGTCGGACCTCGGCCTGCTGCTGGGGCCCGCAGACGTCGACACGATCGAGGCGGGCGGCACCGCCGATCGCCCGACGATCACGGCGGAGGTCCCCGCCCAGCGCCTGCCGCTGATGAAGGCGCGGCTCGACCAGTCGATGGCGGTGGGCAACGAAGGCTCGGGCACCGTCGTCGCCGCGGGCGAAGGCGCCGAGGGGCTGATGGGCAAGCTCGTCGCGCTCGTCCCCGGCGGCATGTACGCCACGCACCGCCTCGCCCGCGCCGCCGACGCCTGGGTACTGCCCGAGGGCGTCACTGCGGCCGAAGGCGCCTCGCCCTTCGTCAATCCGATGACGTCGCTCGCGATGGTCGAGACGCTGCGGATGGAGGGCCACAGCGCGCTGGTCCACACCGCCGCCGCCTCGAACCTCGGCCAGATGCTCAACCGTATCTGCCTCGCCGACGGCGTGCCGCTGGTGAACATCGTGCGCAGCGAAGCCCAGGCCGCGATCCTGCGGGGGCTCGGCGCCAAGTACATCGTCGACTCCTCGGCACCCGACTTCACCGCGGCGCTCACCGAAGCCGTCGCCGAGACCAATGCCACGCTCGCCTTCGACGCGGTCGGCGGCGGTACGCTGATCAACACGATCCTGCGCGCGATGGAAGCCGCGCAGCAGCGCAAGATGAAGGCCTACAGCCGCTACGGCTCGTCGGTGCACAAGCAGGTCTATCTCTACGGCATGCTCGACACGAGCCCGACGATGCTCGACCGCAGCTACGGCCTCGCCTGGGGCGTCACCGGCTTCCTCGTCTCGAACTTCCTGATGCGCGCGGGCGCCGAGACCGCGGCGCGGATGCGCGCGCGCGTCGCGAACGAGCTCAGGACCACCTTCGCGAGCAGCTATACCGCCGAGATCTCGCTGGCCGAGGCGCTCGATCCCGAGACGCTGCGCGCCTATGCCCGCAAGGCGACGGGCGAGAAATACCTGATCAACCCGGCGAAATAGAGGGCGGCATGGACTTTCGCTGCACACCGATCGGCCATGTCCGCGGCGGACGCGGCGAAGCGATCGACGACGATTGGGGCGCCAGCCGTGCGCGGATCGAGCTCGATCCCGCGCGCTTCACGCCCGATGCGCTGCTTGGGCTGGCCGACTTCAGCCACGCCGAAGTGATCTACTGGTTCGATCGCGTGCCCGATGCCGAGATCGAGACCGGCGCGCGCCGCCCGCGCGGCCGCGCCGACTGGCCGCTCGTCGGCATCTTCGCCCAGCGCGGCAAGGGCCGGCCGAGCCGGATCGGCGTGACGGTGTGCCGGATCGTCGCGGTCGAGGGCCTGGTGCTCGAGGTCGAGGGGCTCGACGCGATCGACGGCACCCCGGTGCTCGACATCAAGCCGGTGATGACCGGCTTCCTCCCCCGCGGCGAGGTCCGCGAGCCGGGCTGGGCGAAGGAACTGATGGCCGGCTATTGGTGAGGCAAGGTCGTTACGCCGCCGATAGCGCACATCTACTTATCCGTGGTGAACCCGGGCCTAACCACCGACCGATAGAGCAGGCTCGGTCATGGGCGTGTGGCAGCAACTCCGCTGGTCGGTTTACGACAAATGGGTCGATCTGCCCCCCGAGCAGGCGCGCGTGCAGGTCATCGCCGTCTCGCGCGGCTATGAAGTCTCCTTCGCCGCGATGGCGGTCGTCACCGTCGGGCTCACCGCCTGGCTGTTCAACTCGCCCTATCGGCTGTGGCTTTGCATCGGCATGGTCGCCAACCTCGCGCTCGGCGTCTTCCTGCTCTACGAGCGCAAGCAGGCGCGCGCCCGCGACTGGCGGATCGACGACCAGCGCCAGGCCGTGCGCGCGATCCAGTCGGTGATTCTCGAGGCCGGTACGGTCTCCGCGGTCTGGTTCGTCTTCCTCGGCAGCTGCGTGATGGGCGCCAACGAGCAACAGCTGATCGCCATCTCGGCGGTGATCACCGGCATGGTGGCGCTGGGCGCGCTGCGCTTCGCCGCGCTGCCGCCGGCGGCGATCCTCTATCTCCTCGTCGCGCTGTTCGTCACGCCGGTGTGCAGCTTCCGCCCGCAGGTGCCGGTCGAAGTCTATGTGCTCCTCGCGCTGTTCGTGTTCATGCTCGCGCGCATCGTGGTCAAGCATGCCGAAGTGGTGATCAGCGGCTTCCAGCAAGGCGAAGCGCTGGCCAGGGCCGCGGCCGAGCGCGACCTGCTCCAGGAAAAGGACGTCCGCGCGCAGATCGAGCGCCAGGCGCTCGCCGCCGAGGCGCGCCATCGCGGCCAGATCGAAGCCGCGCAGACGCGCCGCGCCGAGATCGAGCGGATCGCGCGCCAGTTTGAGGGCGGCTTCGTCCGCATGGTCACCGATCTCGCCGCCGCCGCCGACCAGACGCGCGAATCGGCGCGCCAGCTCACCTCGACCACGCTCGCCGCGCACGCCGAGGTCCGCGACGTCGCCGGTCGCGCCGGGCGCGCCGACATGGGCGCCGCCGCGCTGCTCGACGAATCGGCCAACCTCGGCCGCTCGCTCGCCGCGGTCGAAGGCGCGGTCAGCCGCCAGGAGCGCACCACCGAGCGGCTGCGCACGCTTTCGCAGGATGCCGACCATCGCTTCGTCACGCTGGTCGACTATGCCAACAGTGCGGGCACCATCGCCGACCTGATCGCCGAGATCGCCGCGCGCACCAATCTCCTCGCGCTCAACGCCTCGATCGAAGCGGCGCGCGCCGGCGAGTTCGGCTCGGGCTTCGCGGTGGTCGCGCAGGAAGTGAAGAGCCTCGCCGCGCAGACCGCGCTCGCCACCCGCGACATCCGTCGGCAGCTCGCCGAGATCAGCGGCGCAGTGCTCTCCACCGCGGCGATCGTCGCCGACATGCGCGAGAATTTCGACCGGACCAACGATGCCGCCGGCGCGATCGAGCATGCGATGGCGCGCCAGGGCGACGTGATCCGTTCGATCCAGCAATATGCCGGCGTCGCCGCCGAGCTCGCCGCCGACCTCCAGGGCAGCGCGAACAGCGCCGAGCGCGCGAGCGACGCAGCCGCGACGGTGACAGACGAGCTCGGCAGCGTCACCAGCGCGCTCGCCGGCCAGACCCGCGGGCTGCTCGAAGAGATGCGGACGTTTTTGGCGACGCTCGAGGCGGCTTAACGACGCTCACTTCCGCGTCATGCTGAACTTGGGCGCGTCATCGATTGCGGAACGGGCTTCGCGCGCTTCAGACGTCATCCCGGCGAAAGCCGGGACCCAGGGGCAGCGAGCGACGTCCCTCGTAACCCTGGGCCCCGGCTTTCGCCGGGGTGACGGTTGAGGCTTGACGAGAAATCCTGGCGCAATTGACGGCACGCCCAGTTCGGGCGACGATGGTTGTGGTGTCCGTTGGTAGGCTCGATCCCTGATCCCATCGTTGCGGCGGCGGCCCGGCCTCGCTATCCCCTGCCTCCCATGAGGCTCTTCATCGGCAACAAGGCATATTCATCCTGGTCGCTGCGCGGCTGGCTCGCGTGCAAGCTCTCGGGGCTGCCGTTCGAGGAAGTCGTGGTCCCGCTCTACAACGAGGAATGGGAGAAGCGCCGCGAGGGCGACGAGTTCGCGCCTTCGTCGGGCAAGGTCCCGATCCTGTGGGACGAGGACGCCGTGGTCTGGGACAGCCTGGCGATCATCGAATATCTCAACGACAAGACCGGCGGCACGCGCTTCTGGCCCGAGGATATGGCCGCGCGTGCGATGGCGCGGTCGATGGCGGCCGAGATGCATTCGAGCTTCCAGGCGCTGCGCCGCAACCACAGCATGAACGTCCGCCAGGTCTATCCCGCGCAGGAGCCCGAGCCCGAGGTGATGCACGAGATCGGCCGGATCATGGAGCTCTGGGCGCAGGCGCGCGCGCGCCATGGCGGCGAGGGCGAGTTCCTGTTCGGCGAATTCGGCGCGGTCGACATCATGTTCGCGCCGGTGGTGACGCGCTTCGTCACTTATTCGCTCCCCGTCGCGCGCTTCGCCCCGCCGTACATGAACGCGGTCCTCCAACACCCCTTCATGCAGGACTGGATCGCATCCGCACAGGAAGAGGATTGGGTGATCGAGAAGTTCGAGATGGCGCCCGCCTAGATATAGCTCAGCCACCAGTCACGCCGCCCCCGCTTGACGCCGGCGAACCAGCGCGAGAGCGGCACGAGCACGGCGAGCACCAGCAGCCACACCAGATAGACCACCGGCAGCGAGAAGCCCCAGGCCGGCGGCGGCACCGGGCCGAGCGAGCCCGAGACGGTGTTGAAAGCCGTCCCCGCCGGCGCGCCGGTCGCGAGCACCACCGCCAGCATCAGCCCATGCGCGATGTAGAGGTGCGCGAGATACGTGAACAGCGGCGTCCTCCCGAAGTCGAGCAGCACGCGCGCGAGCGGCCCGCGCAGATGGCCGAGCGCGAGGAAGAGCAGCAGCGACACGCCGAGCGTCGCCAGCACATAATCCTCCGACGGCGGATATTTGCTGACGTTGAGCCACGACATCACGCTCTGCGCGGTGGTCGCGCCGGCCTTCCACGGGAAGAAGTCGCCATAGCCGTTGAGCGTGCGCAGCAGCGCGAAGGCGGCGAGCATGGCGAGCGCCAGCCACAGCAGGCGCCGGCCCCGCGCCTCGGGCGCCATGCGGAACAGGGGCCCGAGCCCGAAGCCCAGGCACATCACCCCCAGCCAGGGCACCAGCGCATAATAGGCGAGGAGGTACGGCGGCAGCACCGTCGGCACGAACAGGATCTTGAGCGGCAGCAGCGGCCCGCCCTGCACGTTGAGCAGCGCGAGCGTGCCGAGCGGATAGAGGGCGAGGATCGCCACCCCGATCGCCAGCACCGTCCGCGGCCCGAGGCGCGCGAGCGCGGCCATGCACACCATGCTCCCGCCGATCGCCCAGATCACCTGGAGGAAGACGAACGGCTCGCCGAAGTTGAAGCCGAAGGTCACCACCGTGACTTCGAGCAGCACCAGCCACAGCCCGCGCGTGAGCAGGAAGCGGCTGAGGTCCCAGCCCGTCTTGCCGTTGGCCTTCTGGAAGAAGATCGACACGCCGGCGAGGAACACGAAGGTCGGCGCGCAGAGGTGCGTGATCCAGCGGGTGAAGAACAGCGCCGGATAGCTACGCAGCGGATCGACGGGATCGAACTGCAGCGCCTCGATGTGGAAGAAGTCGCGGACGTGATCGAGCACCATGATCGCGATCACCAGGCCGCGCAGCATGTCGATCGCGTCGAGCCGCGCGGCGCCGGAGCGCGTCCGCCCCGCGTTCTCGGCGGGCTCGGTGAGCGGATCCTCCTCGAAGGGTGCTGCCGCGGTCGCCATGTCGATACCCCCTGTTCCCCGATGGGATGCTAACGCGGGGATCGCCGTGAAGCTAGAAGCCCGACCCGTCCTTCCGCCGGAAACCCATCCCTTCGAACAGGTGCATGTCGATGTCGGGATAGTGGCAGTCGCTCGCCGCCGGCTTGCCCACGGCGACGAACACGCAATCGGCGTCCGACCGGTTGACCAGCACATGGCCGTTGCCGTCGCCCTTCGGGAAAGCCGCGATGTCGCCCGGCAGCATCGCCTGCTCGCCCGCGTCGTCGATCAGCACCGCTTCGCCTGAGAGCATCACCACGAACTCGTCCTCCGCCTCGTGCCAGTGGCGCTGCGACGACCAGGCGCCGGGCCTCAGCGTCACATGGCTGAACCCGAAGTCGCCGATCCCGCTCGTCTGCGCCATCCGCCGGTACCAGCGGCCCTGGACCTTGTCGGCGAACTCGGGCGGATAGCCCGTCGCGTTCGTCTGCGGGATTGCGTCGAGATCGAGCTTGGGCAATGTCCCCTCCTCTTTGCCGCGGAGCCCGTCTTGCCCGATCCGATCGAACTCACCAAGGCCCTGATCGCCGCCGAGAGCGTCACCCCTGCCACCGGCAAGGTGTTCGACGTGCTCGAGGCGGCGCTGCTGCCGCTCGGCTTCGCGGTCGAGCGCTTCGTCGCCGGCGAGGCACCCGACGGGCCGGTCGAGAACCTGCTCGCGGCACGCGGCAGCGCCGGCAGGCACTTCGCCTTCGCCGGCCACCTCGACGTCGTGCCCCCCGGCGTGGGCTGGACCAGCGACGCCTTCGCGCCCGAGGTTCGCGGCGAGCTCCTCTACGGCCGCGGCGCGGTCGACATGAAGGGCGCGATCGCCGCCTTCGCAGCCGCCGCGGCGCGTGTCGAGACGCCGGGCATCGTCAGCCTGGTCATCACCGGCGACGAGGAAGGCCCCGCCACCTATGGCACGCAGAAGCTGATCGAGCGGATGCGGGAGCGCGGGCTGCTCCCCGACCTCTGCCTCGTCGGCGAGCCCACGTCTGCGAACCGGCTCGGCGACACGATCAAGATCGGTCGCCGCGGCTCGACGATCGTGTGGATCGATGTGCCGGGGAAGCAGGGCCACGTCGCCTACCCCCACCTCGCCGACAATCCGATCCCGCGGCTGGTCAAGGCGCTCGCCGAAATCGAGGAGATCGTGCTCGACGAGGGGACCGACTGGTTCCAGCCCTCGAACATCGAGCCGACCGACGTGACCGTGGGCAACCCGGCGGGCAACGTCATCCCCGGCCATGCCTCGGCGCGGCTCAGCATCCGCTTCAACGACCTCCACAACGGCCCCGCGCTGATCGAGCGGATCACCGGAATCGTCCACCGCCATGCGCCGCTGGCCCGGGTAAAGGGCACGACCTATGGCGAGGCCTTCCTCACCGAGCCCGGCGCGCTCTCGACTTTGGTGCAGGACGCCGCCGAGGCGCGGCTCGGGATCCGCCCCGAGCTGTCGACGACGGGCGGGACTTCGGACGCGCGCTTCCTGTCGAAGCTCTGCCCGGTGGTCGAGTTCGGGCTGGTCAATGCGACGATGCACAAGCTGGACGAGGCGGTCGCGCTGGCGGACCTGGAGGCGCTGACGGATGTGTACGAGGCGGTGCTGAAGCGGGTGTTCGCTTCCTAAAGCCCCTCCCCTTTAGGGAAGGGGTTGGGGGTGGGGGCTGTGAGTCTCACCGAGCCCGACGCCAGTATTTGTGGACAGCCCCCACCCCAACCCCTTCCCTAAAGGGGAGGGGCTTAAGAAGAAGTCACCCCGCCGCCCGCTGCCGGCCCGGCTCGCGCACCCAGGCGAGGAACGCATCCTCGGCCATCGGCTGGGCCATCGCATAGCCCTGGAGCACGTCGCAGCCGATCACGCGCAGCACCGCGGCCTGTGCCTCGCTCTCGATCCCCTCGGCCACGGCTTCGCAGCCCAGCCCATGTACCAGCCCGATCACCGCCTGGGCGATCGAGCGCGCCTCGGCATGGTCGGCGACATGCTCGACCAGGCTGCGATCGAGCTTCACACGATTGACCGGGAAGTTGCGCAGCCGGGTCAGGTTCGAATAGCCCGTGCCGAAATCGTCGATCGCCACGCTCGCTCCGTCGGTGCGGAGCAGCGCGATCGCCTCCAGCACTTCGTCCGAGCAATGCATCGCCAGCGTCTCGGTGATCTCGAGTTCGAGCAGCTTGGCCGGCGCCCCCGCGGCGAGCATCGCCTCTCGAAGACGCCGGAAGAAGGCGGCATGGTCGAGCTGGCGCGGGCTGATGTTGACCGCGAGCCGCTGCTCGAGCCCCAGCCGGCCCCAGCGCGCGATCGTCTCGGCGACCGAGGTGACGACCCATTCGCCGATCTCGACGATCAGCCCGGTCTCCTCGGCGCGCTGGATGAAGCTGCCGGGCAGCTTGAGCCCGTCCGGGTGGCGCCAGCGCAGGAGCGCCTCGGCGCCGACGATCTCGCCGTTGTGCGCACCGAGCTGCGGCTGGAAGACCAGCGCGAACTCGCCCTTGTCCACGGCCTCGCGCAAGTCGCTCTCGAGCTGCGCGCGCTCGGCGATCTCGGCGGCGAGCTCGTCGTTGAAATGCTGGGTACGGCCCCTTCCCTGCGCCTTGGCGGCGTACATGGCGGCGTCGGCAGCGCGCATCAGGTCGTGCAGCGTCGTGCCATGCTCGGGGCGCAGCGCGATGCCGATCGATGCGCCGATCGACACTTCCTGGTCGGCGAGGTCGAACGGCTCGGACAGCGCATAGAGGATGCCGCGCCCGATCCGCTCGGCGTCGCGGATGTTGCGCATGTCGGGAAAGAACATCGTGAACTCGTCGCCCGCGAGGCGCCCGATCAGCGGCGTCTTGAGCTCGCCCTCTGCCGTGAACCGGTCGGCGACGGCGCGCAGGCGGTTGGCGACCATGCCGAGCAGCACGTCGCCCATCGCATGGCCCATCGTGTCGTTGACCGCCTTGAAGCGGTCGAGGTCGATGAAATAAAGCACCGAGGCCTGCTGCGGCGGCATCTCGGCGAGCATCCGCTCGCTGGTGCGGCGGAAGTTGGTGCGATTGGGCAGGCCGGTGACGGGATCGAACATCGCGAGCCGCTGGACGCTCTCGAGATTGGCGTGGAGCTGGCTGAACAGCCCCGACATCGCTTCGGCGAGCGGCGGCACGCAGTCGTGGACTTCCTCGGGGATCTCGCTTTCGAGGTCGCCGTTGGCGGCGCGGCTGAGCCGTTCGATCGCCGCGTCGATCGCCTGCGCGGTGGACGCAACGGTGCGCTCGGCCGAGGCCCAGCACATCACGCCGACCAGGATCGCCCCGATCAGCGCGCGCGCGGCGCCTTCCACCGAGATCTGGTCGTGCGCCGTGACCGCCAGGGCGAGGATGAACGCCACCGCTCCGGCACACATCGCAAACGCGATTGCACGACTTTTGAGCGAGAATCCGTCCACTTAGCCCGCCCGAGTCCCCACCAGCGCGGTCACTTGTTCCGCGCCCCTTCCGATCGATGGTTACGCTGGCAGAGAGAGGTTAAGATTTTGCCGTTGAGGAAGCGTTTCGTTGCCGCCGCAGAACGATATAGAGTGCGCCTGTCCCGCCATGACGCGGATGCGCGTTCCGCACCGCAGCAATACGGTCGGCGAAGCGCGAGGCGGCGAGCCAGTCGCCCACCGCGGCGCGGATCGCCCCACGCGCATGCGGCCGCTCCGACTCGGGCCGCGGCGGCTTGCCGGTGACGAGGAGGACGAGGCGGTCGCCCTGCGAGATGGCCTGCTCGAGCGCGCGGTCGAGCCGGGCATGGGCGGTGGCGAGGCTGTGGCCGTGGAGGTCGACCGTCGCGTCGGGGCCGACCAGGCCGCGCGAGAGGCGGCGGTCCCAGCCGCCGTCGAGGGTGTTGGGGGCCTCCCCTTTTGGGGAAGGATTGGGTTGCGGCGGTCGTGCTGGAGACTTCGCAACAGGCTTTACGGGTGTCGCCGGAGAAGCCGGCGAAGGGGGCATCGAGCCCGCCTCCCTTTCGGGAAGGGGAGGTTTCGGGGCGGCCTTTGCCCGCGCCGCATGGATCGGCTTGACGCTCGCCACCACGCGCTGCCAGAGCGCCGCTTCTTCGGGCGCCAGCTTCCTCACCGCCGCCTCACTGCGGCGTATAGACCGGCGGCGGCGCCAGCCGCGCGAGCGTCCCCACCGGCAGCAGCACGAACGCCGTCCCGCGCGCCGACATGCCGCCCGCGGTCGCGCGCGCATCGTCGCCCGCGCCCCAGAAGGTGTCGAAGCGGTTGGGTCCCTTGATCGCGCCGCCGGTGTCCTGCGCCACCCAAAGCCCGGTCGCGTCGGTGCGGTCCATCGAGAGGAACACCGGCGCGCCCAGCGGAATGAACGCCGGGTCCGCCGCCACCGTCGTGTTGCCGGTCACCGCATAGCCGAGCGCGCCCAGCGGTCCCGCACCCTTCAGTTCCTGGAAGAAGACGAAGCTCTTGTTCTCGCGCATGATCGCGTCGCCCTCGGCGGGGTGCTCGCGCAGATACGCCATGATCCCTTGCATCGAGAGCTGCCCGGGCCCGAGCAGCTTGCGGTCGCGCATCAGCGCGCCGATGCCGGTATAGTCGCGCCCGTTCTGCCCGCCATAGCCGATGCGCATCACCTCGCCGTTGGTGTCGCGCAGCCGCCCCGAGCCCTGGACCTGGAGGAAGAACACCTCGACCGGATCCGCTGCCCAGGCGATCACCGGCGCATGGCCGCCGATCGCGCCGTCCTCGATCGCGCCGCGGTCGTAATAGGGGACGAAGCTCTGCCCGTCGACGCGGCCGCGGATCTTCTTGCCCTTGAGGCTGTCCGAGAACAGGCCGAGGTCGGCTTCGATCAGGTCGTCGGGCTTGCCGTAGATCGGCACGTCGAAGCCGCGGCGGTGGTCGCGCGACCCGGCGATCTCGGGCTCGTAATAGCCGGTGGCATAGGCCTTGCCGTCGGCGACCTGCACCGCTTCGAAATATTGGGCGAAGAAGTCGGGGGCGCGGCGCGACTCCCAGCCCGCCGCGGCGCTGCACGCCGAACGCCAGTCTTCGGGCCGGGTGAGCCCGCTCGCATCGGTGCGCTTGAGCAGCGCCGGGCAGCTCAGCCGGAATGCCGCGAGCGCGCGCTCGGCGTCGGCTTGGTCAATCGGCAGGTCGGCGACCGCGGGCCCGGCGGCGAGCCCGGCGAGCACCGCGGTCTTGGTTCCCGCGGGCGCCGCGGGGGCGTCGCTGGGCTTGATCGGCGTGGCGGGCACCGGCTGGCGCGGCTTCTCGGCCGGCGGACGCTGGGGCGCGGGGCCCGCGGTCGCCGGAGCGGGATAGCGCGGCACGACGCCGCCCGAGCATGCGCCCAGCAGCAAGGCAAGCGCCACGACGCCGATGATGCGCATGTCTGTCCTCCGCAAACCTGACCCGGGATCGCCTATGCCCCACCCGTCATCCCGGCGAAAGCCGGGACCCAGGGCCACGAGCCATTTCGCCTGCCGCCCTGGGTCCCGGCTTTCGCCCGGATGACGATAATGGGATCAGGAAAGGAGCCCTCAGACCTCGTCGGTCTCGACCAGCTTCCAGTTCGGGTCGTCGCTGCGCAGGTTGCGCGCGAAGGTCCACAGGTCGTGCGCCTCGACCGCGTCGGTGAGCGAGCCCGCCACGACATTGCCGTCGTTGTCGCGGGTCACCGCAGCGATGTCGGCGTCGAAGCGCACCGTGATCCGCGCGACCCTGCCCTCGACCGAAGCGTCGGCGATCATCGCCCGCTCGATCGCGACCAGCCGGTTGTCGAGCACATGGCCCGCCGCCTGGCGTTCGGAGATCGCCTGGTTGAACGCCGCGCGCACCTCATCCTCGACGAGCCACTCGAGCGTCTCGGTGTCACCCTTCCAGAAGGCTTCGAGGATCATTCGATAGGCGTTCTTCGCGCCTTCGACGAACTGGCTCAGGTCGAAGCTCGAATCGGCCGAGATCACGGCGCGCAGGCCCTGTTCGGCGCCCGCCTCGATCGCGCGGCTGTTGGGCTCGCGGACTTCCGGGACCACGTCGATCGTGCGCGGCATCGACGGCGCGCCGATACGCTCCTCCGCCGGCTTGGGCAGGGGCTGCTCGTGACCCGTGCGCTTGCCCAGCACGGCGTAGAGCCGGAATGCCAGGAACGCAGCGATCATCGCGAACAAGATGATGAAGAAGAACACCGTGCCTCCGAACCTCACTCGCTACCGTACATAGGGCCTTGCGGCAATTGATTCAAATCCGTGTTGCTTTTGGGACGCGTCCGCCTGTGGGAAGTCTCGGGACGTTGAATCGTTCCAGCGCCCCTGCTAGGCGCGGCGCGCAATTCGGCGCGTGAACCGCACGCGCACTCTCCCGAAGAAGAAAGAAGGATCACGAAATGGCCGAGCCCGAAACCGGCGTCGATACTGGCGCTCCCGCGATCAACGGCGAGGATACGGGGCCCGCGGTCGGGCTGCTCACCCAATATGTGAAGGACCTCTCCTTCGAGAACCCCAACGCGCCGGGCATCTTCCAGGCGACGGTCCAGCCCTCGGTCGACGTGCAGTTCAGCATCGCCTCGGCGCAGGTGGGCGAGGAAGCCTTCGAAGTCGTGATCAAGATCGAGGTCAAGGCGACCACCGATTCGCAGACCGCCTTCGTCGTCGACCTGAGCTATGCCGGCCTGTTCGGCATCCGCAACGTGCCGGCCGACCAGCTCGAGCCCTTCCTGCTCGGCGAAGCGCCGCGCATCCTCTTCCCCTTCGCGCGCCGCGTGCTCGCGGATGCGACTCGCGACGGCGGCTTCACCCCGCTGATGCTCGAGCCGATCGATTTCGCGAGCCTCTACCTGCAGCGCGCCGCCCAGGGTGGTTCGGGCAGCGGCTTCGAAATCGGCCAGGCTTGAGCACACGCCTAACTCAACGATCGTCGTCCCGGCTTTCGCCGGGATGACGGCGGTGGTCCAACCGGATCGATTCCAAGGCTAGGAATACGCGCATGAAGCTCGCGAAAAGCCTGGGGTCGGTCGGCGGACTCACGCTCGCGAGCCGCATCCTCGCGCTGGTCCGCGATTCGCTCCAGGCGCGCTACGTCGGCGCGAACTTCGCGTCGGACGCGTTCCTGGTGGCCTTCCGCCTCCCGAACATGTTCCGCGCCTTCTTCGCCGAGGGCGCCTTCGCATCGGCGTTCATCCCGATGTTCAACCGCAAGCTCGCCGAAGCCGACGGCGACCGTGGCCCCGCCTTCGACTTCGCGGAGCGCACGCTCTCGGTGCTGTTCGCCTTCCTGGTGATCATGACCGTCGTGATGCTCGCCGCCGCCTGGCCGCTCACCGCGGTGCTGTCGGGCGGCTTCCACAAGCAGCACCCGACCCACGATCAATTCGCCTTCGCGGTCCAGCTCGGGCGGATCACCATCCCTTACCTGATGCTGATCTGCCTCGCCTCGCTGCTCGGCGGAATCCTCAATTCGCTCGACAAATTCTGGGTCAACGCCGCCGCGCCGATCCTGCTCAACATCGCGATGGTGTTCGCGCTGTTCGTCTTCCACGGCACCCCCGAGGAGACCGCGCGCGCGCAGGCGATCGCGGTGCCCTTGGGCGGCGTGCTCCAGCTCGGCTGGCTGTGGATCGCGTGCAAGGCCTCGGGCGTGTCGCTCAAACCGCGCCTCCCCCGCCTCGATGCCGACGTGAAGCAGCTGATGAAGCTGATCCTCCCCGCCGCGCTCGGCGCGGGCGCGGTGCAGCTCAACCTTGTCATCTCGACCGCGCTCTCGGGCTATCTGCTCGGCGAGGGCTCGATCTCGTTCATCTATTACGCCGACCGCGTGAACCAGCTGCCGCTCGGCATGATCGGCATCGGGCTCGGCACGATCCTGCTCCCCACCATCTCGCGCCTCCTCACCAGGGGCGACGAAGCGGGCGCGATGGAGACGCAGAACCGCGGCATGGAGCTCGCGCTGTTCCTGACGATCCCCGCGATGGTCGCGCTGATCGTCGCCGCCGAGCCGATCGTGCGCGGGCTTTTCCAATATGGCCATTTCACCGCCGAGGACACGGTGAAATGCTCCTGGGCGCTCGCGGGCTTCTCGCTCGGCCTGCCTTCCTATGTGCTGATCAAGGTGCTCACCCCCGGCTTCTACGCGCGCCAGGACACCAGGACGCCGGTGCGCTTCGCGACGATCTCGGTGGGCGTGAACATCGCCGCGAACCTCGCGCTGATCCCGCTGGTCGGCCATGTCGGCCCGCCGCTGGCGACGGCGCTCTCGTCGACGGTCAATGTCTGGATGCTCTACGCGACGCTGGCGAAGCGCGGCCATTTCGTCGCCGACGCGCAGCTCAGGCGCCGCATCCCTCGCCTCGCGCTGGCGGCGGTGCTGATGGGCGCCGCGATCTGGGGCTTCGACCGGCTGCTCGACCCCTGGCTCAACGGCCTGATCTGGGAGCGCTACGGCGCGCTGGTGGTGCTGGTCGGCGCCGGCTGCGCGATCTACGGCGTCGCCTGCTTCGCGACACGGGCGTTCCTGCTCTCCGACTTGAAGGCGCTGGTGCGGCGGCGCGGGTAGGCGTCGCGCGCCGCGATCAGTTCCTCGCGCGGCCCTTCTGTCAGAAGGTTGCGAGATACGCCGCACCGCCCACCGTCGCCCAGATGACGATGAACCCCAGGACGCTTGCCCCCATCGCCGCCTCGAATTTCCGGGTATAGCCCATCATGCCCAGGATGAGCGCGGCGAGCATGCCGAGGACGGTGAAGCCGAACAGGAAGAAGCCGATCCGTCCGGCGGTGCTCAGCGGCTCGTCCACCCTTCCGTCGTGCCGCATCTCGACAGTCGTCGGAGCCGGCATTTCGAGCTCATCCACGGAAATTCCGCGCCGCGTGAGTTCGCGGCGAGCTGCGTCTATCGCGTCACGCTCATAGTCTTCGCCCGGGGCGGGGTTGGCGATGCGGGCCAATGACTCATCCGGCAACCGAGCCATCGTCTTCGCATAGTCTGTCGTCGCCATCGCTACCGCCCCGCCGTACCCGTGAAGACCTGCGTATCGCCCATTCCGCGTAGCGACAACGACTTGCGTTCCACCTTCCCCTCCCCGCGATCCCCCGCTACAGCCCGCCGCGTCCCGGACCGATCCAGCGCGGATCGCGCCCCCGCCGCCCGGGACCCGCGGCCGGTCCAACGGCCGAACGGTCAACCGGGCGCGCGGAGTGACAAGACCCATGCGCGTCGTCTCGGGCATCCAGACCACCGGCAATCTCCACCTCGGCAACTATCTCGGCGCGATCAAGCAATGGGTCGCGATGCAGGACCGGGTCGAGCAGGGCGGCGGCGACTGCCTGTTCTTCCTGGCGGACCTCCATGCGCTCACCGGAAACGTGAGCCCCGCCGACCTCGCCGCCTCCACCATCGAGATGGCCGCGGTCCTGCTCGCCGCCGGGATCGACGACCGCTCGATCCTGTTCAACCAGGCGCGCGTCCCCGCGCATGCCGAGCTCTGCTGGATTCTCCAGGGCACCGCGCGGATGGGCTGGCTCAACCGCATGACCCAGTGGAAGGACAAGGCGGGCAAGAACCGCGAAGGCGCGAGCGTCGGGCTCTTCACCTATCCCGTGCTCCAGGCGGCCGACGTGCTCGTCTATCAGGCGACGCACGTGCCGGTCGGCGACGACCAGAAGCAGCACCTCGAGCTCGCGCGCGACATCGCCGCCAAGTTCAACACCGACTTCGAGGTCGAGCTCTTCCCGCTGCCCGAGGCGCTGGTGAGCAAGGCGGCGCCGCGGATCATGAGCCTGCGCGACGGCCAGGCCAAGATGAGCAAGTCCGATCCCTCGGACATGAGCCGGATCAACCTCGCCGACGACGACGACACGATCGCGCAGAAGCTCAGGAAGGCGAAGACCGACCCCGAGCCGCTGCCCGACAGCTTCGACGCGCTGGAGGAGCGCCCCGAGGCCAAGAACCTCGTGACGATCTACGCCGCGCTGGCGGACCGCGATCCCCAGTCGGTGGTGAGCGAGTTCGCCGGCAAGGGCTTCGGCGCGTTCAAGCCCGCGCTCGCCGACCTGGCGATCGCGGTGCTGAGCCCGATCCGCACGCGCTTCCAGGACCTGCTCGGCGACCGTGCGCAGGTCGCGGCCGAGCTGGTCCGGGGCGCGGACAGGGCCCAGGCCCTCGCCGCGCCGACGCTCCGGGCGGCGCAGCAAGCCGTGGGACTCCAGGTCTGAGACGAACCCCTGTGCGAGCCGCTCGCCAAGCGCGGGCGGCTCATGCATAGTCGTGCAAATGCTCCCGGCACTCCTCCTCCTCGCAGCCGTCGCCGATTGCGGCGAGCCCGGCTGCCAGAGCGCCCCTGCTCAGAGCGTGAGCGAGACCACAGCGCGGATCACGGTCGAGAGCCCGGTCGCCAAGCCGCCGGTCCTGCCGCCCACGCCCCCACCGCGCGGCCCGGCGACGGGCAGCGACTTCTTCGCCGGCCTCGCCGCCATCTATGCGGTTCCGCCCAACGTCGGCGCCTGCGACAGCGGCCGGCTCAAGCCCGAAGTCACCGCGCGCGTGCTCTGGATCATCAACGACATCCGCGCGCACCACGACCTGCCCCCGGTCACCTATGCCGCAGAGGACGAGGGCGGGGTGATGGCGGCGTCGCTGATGTCCGCGGCGAATGCGCAGATGAGCCACACGCCGCCGCCCAACTGGACCTGCTTCACCAAGGCGGGCGCCGACGCCTCGGCCAACAGCGACCTGTTCGTCGGCATCGGCGGCGGGCTCGCCTATGTCAGCAACGACGACATCGTCATCGGCTGGCTCACCGACATCTACAACCGCACCGCGAACAGCGTCGGCCACCGCCGCTGGCTGCTCTTTCCCTTCCTGAACAGCGTCGCCTATGGCCGCGTCGGTGCGCCATCGGCGATCACCAAGCGGATCGACGCCGCTTCGATCCGCGTGATGAATCCTGCCGCCGGCAGCGTCCCCGCCGCGCTGCCCGAGGTCGTCGCCTATCCCTGGCACGACTATCCCGCGCGCTATTTCAACGCCAAGGCACTGCTCTCCTTCTCGGTGATCGCCGACAAGTCGACGGCGTTCGGGGGCAATAGCGAAGTCGATTTCTCCTCCGCCCAGGTTACGATCCAGCCGCGCGGCGGCGCACCGCTCGCGGTGTCGTCTGTCCAGGCGGACAACGACGGGATCGGCCTGCCCAACAATTTCCAATTCGCCGCCGAGGGGCTCCAGCCCAACCTCTATTACGACGTCACCATCGCCGGCGCGCGAGTGAGCGGCGTGGCGAAGGACTATCATTACTGGTTCCGGATCGTGCCTTGAGGCCCGCGCTCGCCTGAACCCCAAAACCGTCATCCCGGCGAAAGCCGGGACCCAGGGCCACGCGCGACACGGCTTGCTGCCCTGGGTCCCGGCTTTCGCAGGGATGACGATTGAGAGGATCGCCCCGAAAGCAGATCGGGGTGGAGGCGTGACCCAAAGCTTGCCCGCTCTCGTCTCCTCCACCCCGCCCCCGCCGTCAGGCAGGACCTTATCCGCAGGGACCGCGGCCTCAGGCCCCTTCGAGCTGCCGCATCAGCGTGCGCACGGCGCTGTCGATCTCGCCATCCTTGCCGCGCAGCTCCTCGATGCGACGCACCGCATGGATCACGGTCGAATGGTCGCGGTTGCCGAACTTGCGGCCGATCTCGGGCAGCGAGCGCGTCGTCAGCCGCTTGGCGAGGTACATCGCGATCTGCCGCGGGCGCGCGATCGCAACCGCGCGGCGCTCCGAGATCAGGTCGAGCTGCTTGACGTCGAAATGGCTCGACACCGCGCGCTGGATCTCGTCGATCGTGATCCGGCGCTGGGCGCTGCGCAGCACTTCGCCGAGCGTCGCGGTCGCGAAGTCGAGCGTGATCGCTTCGTTGGTGAGCGAAGCGTAGGCCACGAGCCGGTTGAGCGCGCCCTCCAGCTCTCGGACGTTCGCGGTGATCCGCTGCGCGAGCAGCTCGACCACGTCGCCCGGCACGTTCGCCTGCGGCATGTCGACCAGCTTGCGCC
Source organism: Sphingomonas sp. (assembly GCF_017745215.1). Classification (GTDB taxonomy): domain Bacteria; phylum Pseudomonadota; class Alphaproteobacteria; order Sphingomonadales; family Sphingomonadaceae; genus Sphingomonas. The sequence continues at coordinate 262,972 of NZ_JAGHZV010000001.1, read as the reverse complement.
GGACGATCGCACGGCGCAGCTCGAGCTCGGGCTGGCGGATGTCGGCGACCAGCCCCGAGGCGAGGCGGCCGGCAAGGCGCGTCTCGAAGCCCTCGAGCGCCTGGGGCGCACGATCGGCGGCGATCACGAGCCGCTTCCCCGAAGCCATGAACTCGTTGACCGTGTGGAAGACCTCTTCCTGCGTCGAATCGCCCTTGCCGCCGACGAACTGCAAGTCGTCGATCATCAGCAGGTCGACGCTGCGCAGCCGCGCCTTGAACGCGATCGTGTCCTTGGCGCGCAGGGCTTGCACGAACTCGAACATGAAGCGCTCGGCCGGCATGTAGATCGCCGTCGCCTCGGGATTGGCCTCGAGGAAGGCGTGGCCGATCGCGTGCATCAGGTGCGTCTTGCCCTGGCCCGTCGCCGAATGGAGGTAGAGCGGGCTGAACTGCGGCACGCCCGGCATCGCCAGCGCGACCGCCGCGTTGAACGCGACGCGGTTCGAGGCGTCGACCACGAAACGGTCGAAGGTGAAGCGCGGGTCGAACGCCGGGCGCTCGGCCGCCGGCGCGGCAGGCGCGGCCTGCGAGGCGCTCAGGCGGCGCGCCTTGTCATCGACCGCGGTGTCGATCGCCACCGCCGCGACCGCCGGCATCACCGCACGGAATTCGAGCAGCAACCGCTCGGCATAATGGTTGCGGACCCACTGGGTCATGAACGCCGAGGGCAGCAGCAAGCGAATCGTCGCCGCGTCCGAGTCGCCGAGCACGATCGGCTTCAGCCACTGATCGAACAGTCTCTGACCTGCCGAGCGGCGCAGATTCCCTCGAACATGCGCCCATGCCTTCGCGATCGTATCCGCGTCCGTACGTTCCAATGCCTGCAGCTCCGCCATCGATCCGGCTCACCCCTCCTTTGCGGACTTTCGCCCCGTCCGCATCGTGCCCAACAGACAACGCTCCGCCGCCACGGGAATCGATCCCGATTCGCGAACACCGGACGCTGCTGACCCCCAAAGCGCGAGAACCACCGCACTGGGAGGGGCATTTAGAAACCAGAATCTGAGTCGGGCAAGGGGGATGGGTGTAAAGTTTTTGAAATAGATTTGTTGACATCCGCCAACCCCCGGAAAACCAAGGAGTCAGGTCGAGAGATCAATTTAAGTCTTTGAAAATAGAAGAATTAACCATTCGCATGTTGCGCAGCATGTTGCGACTCGCGCAATTCCGCGGCTTCGCGCGATGCCTCCGATTCGACTTGATTTCGTAACCGAAACGAACGCGAAAAGCCCGCCGGAACGCGTCCCGGCGGGCAATGTTACGAATAAATTACGATTATGCGAGCGTTTCGAGACGCTTGTTCAGGCGCGCGAACTTGCGGGCGGCAGTGTTCTTGTGAAGCACGCCCTTGGCCACGCCGCGCGCCAGCTCGGGCTGCGCTTCGGCGAGCGCGGCCTTCGCCGCGGCCTTGTCGCCGGCGGCCAGCGCCGACTCGACCTTCTTCACGAAGGTGCGGATGCGGCTGACGCGCGCGCCATTGACTTCCGCGCGGCGGTCGTTCCGCCGGATACGCTTCTTCGCTTGCGGCGTATTCGCCATGCCGTTCTCGTTCCTGCTCGAATAAAAGGGCGCGGGACCAGCCGCCCACGCCCGGAAAGACGGGCCCCTTAGCGCCGCGGGCGATTCGGGTCAACCGCTTGTGTTGAGGCATCTCCCGCAAACGTCACCCCCGCCTCTCTCTTCGTCATCCCGGCGAAAGCCGGGGCCCAAGGCCGCGAGCGACGTCCTGCTTGACCCTGGGTCCCGGCTTTCGCCGGGATGACGGTTGGTGAATCTATGACGACGGCCTGGGGGCTATTTCTGGCACTGCGGGCACCAGAAGGTCGAGCGCCCCGAATCGACTCGTCGCTCGACCACGCCACCGCTCCCGCACGGCTCGCCCTCGCGGCCGTAGACGCGCCATTGCTTGGCGAAATAGCCGAGCTCGCCGTCGGGGCGGGCATAGTCCTTGAGCGTCGAGCCGCCCGCGGCGATCGCGGCGGTCAGCACGTCGCGCACCGCCTCCACCAGCTTGACCAGCCGCGGCTTCGAGATCGTGCCCGCCTCGCGATGCGGCGCGATTCCCGCGAGGTACAGCGCCTCGCATACATAGATGTTGCCCAGCCCCGCCACCACGCGCTGGTCGAGCAGCAGCGCCTTCACCGGCGCGATCCGGTCCTTGAACGCCTTGGCCAGATGCTCGGCGCTGAATTCCGGCCCCAGCGGCTCGGGTCCCAGCGCCGCAAAGGCCGGCCATTGCTCGAGCCCCGCGGTCGGCACCAGGTCGAGCGACCCGAACCGTCGCGCGTCATTGAGCGCCAGCCGGTGCCCGGCCGTCTCGATCACGACATGGTCGTGCTTGCCGAGCTCGGCCGGGTCGATCCGCCACCGCCCCGACATGCCGAGGTGGAACACCAGCGTGTCCCCGCGATCGGTGTCGATCAGCCCATATTTGGCGCGCCGCCCCAGCCCGGTGACGGTCGCGCCGGTCAGCCTTTGCCCCAGGTCCTGGGGGAAGGGCCGGCGCAGATCGCTCCGGTTGAGCGTCACGCGTTCGATCCGCTGGTCCTGGAGCACTGGCTCCAGCCCGCGCACGGTGGTCTCGACTTCGGGGAGTTCGGGCATGGCGTTCCCATGCCCCAATCGTCATCCCGGCGAAAGCCGGACGACGGGGGTTTGCTATGGCCCCTGCCCCCGCTAAGGCCCAGCCATGCCCGACACCGTATCCTTCGGCTATGAAGACGTCGCCCCTTCGGAGAAGACGCGCCGCGTCGGCCAGGTCTTCTCCAGCGTCGCCTCACGCTACGACCTGATGAACGACGCCATGTCCGCGGGCATGCATCGACTCTGGAAGGACCAGTTCGTCCGCCGGGTGAAGCCGCGCGCGGGCGAGGCGATCCTCGACATGGCGGGCGGCACCGGCGACATCGCCTTCCGCCTCGCGCAATCGGGCGCGGCGATCACCGTCGCCGACATCAACCCCGAGATGCTCGCCGTCGGCGTCGAGCGCGCCGCAGAACGGGGGTTCGACGAACTCGTCTGGACCGAAGCCAACGCCGAGACGCTCCAGTTCCCCGACCGCTTCTTCGACGCCTATACCATCGCCTTCGGCATCCGGAACGTCACCGACATCCCCGCGGCGCTCCGCGAGGCGCACCGGGTGCTCCGGCGCGGCGGGCGCTTCTTCTGCCTCGAATTCTCGACCACCGTCTGGCCGGGCTTCGCCGAGGTCTATGACGCCTATTCGCACCACCTCGTCCCCCAGCTCGGCAAGCTGCTCGCGGGCGATGCGGAGAGCTATCGCTACCTCATCGAATCGATCCGCCGCTTCCCCGACATGCCGACCTTCGAAGCGATGATCCGCGACGCCGGCTTCGTCCAGACCAGGGCCGAGCCGATCCTCGGCGGCCTCGTCGCGATCCATTCGGGCTGGAAGATCTAGGGCTGGTGGCACATCCCGCCCTCCACCTCTGGCGCCTGCTGCGCTGGGGCCGCACGCTCGCGCGTCACGGCGCGCTCACCGGCATCGAGCGCGACCCCAACACCCCCGCGCCCGTCCGCCGGCTCGCGCGCATCGCCCGCTTCGGCGCGCGCGTGCCCCAGGTGCCGCGCTACGCCGATGCCTTCCAGGCGATCGGCCCCGCCGCGATCAAGCTCGGCCAGACGCTCGCGACGCGCCCCGACCTCGTCGGCGAGGAAGCCGCGAACGACCTGCTCCGCCTCCAGGACGCGCTGCCGCCGCTCCCCTTTCCGGTGATCCGCGACCGCATCCGCGCGAGCCTCGGCCGCCCGCTAGAGGCGCTGTTCCAGTCGATCGACGAAGTCCCCGTCGGTGCCGCGTCGATCGCGCAGGTCCATCGCGCAGTCACCACCGACGGGCGCCACGTCGCGATCAAGGTGCTCCGCCCCGGCATCGAGACCGAATTCGCCAAGGCGATCGACACCTATGAATGGGCCGCCGCCCAGGTCGAGGCGATGGGCGGCGAGGCCTCGCGCCTCCGCCCCCGGCTCGTCATCGAGACCTTCAAGCGCTGGACCGCGCGCGAGCTCGACCTGCGCCGCGAGGCCGCCTCGGCTTCCGAGCTCGCCGAGAACATGGAAGCCGAGCCGCTGTACAGGATCCCCGCGATCGACTGGCAGCGCACCACCGGCAAGGTGCTCACGCTGGAATGGATCGACGGCATCAAGCTCTCGGACCGCGAGGCGTTGCTGGCGGCCGGCTACGACACGCATGCGCTCGCCGAGACGCTCGTCCACGCCTTCCTCCGCCAGGCGATCTCGGACGGCTTCTTCCACGCCGACATGCACCAGGGGAACCTCTTCGCGCTCCCCGGCGGACGGATCGCCGCGATCGACTTCGGGATCATGGGCCGGATCGATCGCCGCGCGCGTGTGTGGCTCGCCGAGATCCTCTACGGGCTGATCACCGGCAACTACCAGCGCGTGGCAGAAATCCATTTCGAGGCGGGCTACGTCCCGCCGCACCACAATGTCGCTGAGTTCGCCACCGCCTTGCGCGCGGTCGGCGAGCCGATGCGCGGGCTGCCGGTCAAGGAGATGTCGGTCGGCGGCATGCTCGACGGCCTGTTCAACATCACCCGCGACTTCGACATGCAAACCCAGCCGCACCTGCTGCTGCTCCAGAAGACGATGGTGATGGTCGAGGGCGTCGCGCGCGGGCTCGATCCCGAGATCAACCTCTGGGAGACCTCGGGCCCGTTCGTGGGCGAATGGATCCGCACCGAGCTCGGCCCCGAGGCCAAGCTCGCCGACCGGCTGGTGCTCGACGTCCGCACGCTGCTGCGGCTCCCCGAGCTGGTCCGCAACATCGAGCGGCAATTCCCCGCCCCCGGCGGCGCCCCGCCCGCCCCGCCGCTCAAGGAGATCGAGCGCATCCGCGTGATCGGTGGCTGGCGCTACATCGTCGTCGCGCTGCTCGCCGCCGCGGTCAGCGCGGCCGTGACGGTGTGGATGCTCGGCTGAGCGCGGGCCGCCCGCTCGCCCTCACCTCCGCCCGTCACCGGATCGGCCATCCAGCGCACGAACCGTTCCTCGGGGTCGTACAGCCCCCGCGCCGCCGCCAGCCGCGCGGCATTGGCGTCGGTGAGGAAGCGCGCCGGGCGCTGGCCGAGGTTCTCGTCTGCCAGCTGGATCCCGCAGGCGAGCGGCGCCATCGCGCGCATCTGCCCCGCCGCCCAGCCGTCGAACCGCGCATCGTCCTCGGCGCGCTTCCACTCGCCGTAGAGCGCGATGTAGCGCTGCCCTTCGACCGAAAAGGCCATGTCGGGCCGCCCGCCCTGAGGCCGCCAGTCCAGCCACAGCACATGGCTCGGCGCCGGCGGCATCGTCTCGGCGATGCGCCTGAGCCCCGGCAGCAGCGCCTCGACCGGCGCGTCGGTCCACATATTGTCGACGCTCCAATGCATCCCGTCTGGGAAGTGCGAGCGCGCCGCGCCCTTCTGCATCCGGTCGAGCGACATCGGGATCAGCGGCAGCGTCAGCCGCGCGTGGCGGCGGATCGCGCTCTCGCGGACGAACGCCGTCGCCGCGCGCGCCTCGGCCCAGCTGTCGGCGAGCACCGGCGCGATCACTTCGATCGTCGGCCCGCCGCCGATCCGCATATAGGGCGACATCAGCACCTGCAGCTCGACCTTGCGCGAGACGCTCGGGCCCATTTCGTCGACCCAGCGGAACACCGTATCGAGCTGGTCCATCGCGAAGAACTGGAGCTGGATTCCGATCGCGCGCGGCCGCTTGTGCAGCCGCAGGTGATAGGCGGTCACTGCGGCGAAGAACCCCGGCCCAGCCCCCCGTGCCGCCCAGTAGAGCTCGGCATGGGTCTCGGCATCGGCGCGGACCATCCGCCCGTCGGCGAGCACCGCCTCGATCGCCGTGACCTGCTCGCAGCCCAGCCCGAATGCCCGGCTGCCCCAGCCGAACCCGCCCTGGAGCAGGAACCCGCCCATCCCCACGTCGGGCGCGTGCGGCGTCGGCACGAACAGCCCGCGCCGCGCCAGCGCCCGGTTGAGCGCCGCGCCCTCGACCCCCGCGCCGATCCGTACCGACATCGCCTCGCGGTCGATCTCGATCGCGTTCAAGCGCGAGAGGTCGAGCATCAGCACATCGTCGCGGATGTGGTTCTGCGACCAGCTGTGCCCGCCCGAGCAGAGGCTGACCTTGAGCCCCTCCTGGCGCGCCGCGAGCACCGCCGCCTGGACCTCCTCGGCCGAATTGGCCTGGACGATCCGCGCCGGCCGCCGCCCGGTGTCGCGCCGGTTGAAGCTGGTGCCGAACAGCGCCGCCTCATAGCCGGGCTCGCCGCGGCGGAAGTTGCGCCCGCGCTTGCCGTCGCGGATCATCGCGCGCCTCCGAACTCGGCGTGGAGCTCGGGGAGGAAGGTGGCGAGATGATTCATCTCCTCGGCGCAATGGACGAGCAGCGCCTCGGCCTGCGCGGGGCGCACCGGCACCAGCCGCGCGAGCAGTCGCCCCATCGGGCCCTGCCAGCGCCCGAGCCTGAGCTGCTCGCCGAACAGCCAGAAGCGCGAACGCATCTCGCAGCCGCCGGGGATCGGGCGGAGCTGGTGGATCATCGCGCCGCTCTCGACCGGGCTCCCCTGCAGCCCCACGCGCGCGCAGACCATCGCCTGGCCCAGCGCCGCGAGCCGCCGCTCGTCGACCCCGAATTCCGCCGGCGCGACGAAGCGGATCGCGACGCGCACCGGCGACGCGCCGAGATATTCGGTCACCAGCGAGGTCCGCCCGACATAGTCCCCGGTCTCGCCCTCCCCATCGGCCCAGGCCGCGGAGACATGCGCCTGCGGATGCCACAGCCGGTAGCGCTCGGCTTCGCTGCCGTGCCAGCCGAACCACCAGTCCCACATCGCCGGGGTCACCCGCGGCATCCGCGTGCGGCAGAACACCCGCGCCCCGCCCGCGCGCGTCCAGCTCCACCCGGTCTCGACCGGCGCCTCGCCCTCGAGCATCGCCGCGGCGTCCTCGGGGCCCGCGAACAGCTCGGCCGGCCGCGCGCCGCGCGCCAGCGCCTCGATCACCTCCTCGGGCAGCGGCGCGAGTTCGGGCCGCCAATAGCGCGCATAGGGCCCTTCCGCCGCCACGCCCAACATCGCCTCGCGCATCCTTCGACTCCTCCCGATAAATTGAGAGATATCTCAAATTTGAGAGAATTTCAATTTCCGCGCGATGACCTTACAACTCCGGGTCATGAACGCGCCGCCCTCCGCCCGCTTCGCCGATCTCGCCCGGGGCGCCGGCAAGGCCGAGCGGACGCGCGCGCGGCTGATGGACGCGGCGGCGGCGCTGTTCGCACGCGACGGGTTCGAGGGCGCTTCGGTGCACGAGATCACGCGCCTCGCCGACGTCGCCAACGGCACTTTCTACACCTATTTCCGCGACCGCGAGGCGATTGCCCAGGCAGTCGCGATCGGCATGGCGGGTCAGGTCGCCGCGCGGCTCGACCAGGCGATGGCGGGCGAGACGCACGCCGCGCGGCGCGTGGTGCTCGGCACGTGTGGCTTCATCGATTTCGGCGCGGCCAACCCCGATTGGGGCCGCACGCTGTTCCGCGCCGCCTGGCAGCGCCGCGAGTTGCGCGCGGGCGTCATGGCCTTCTGCCGCGCCGACCTCGAGCTCGGCGCCGCGCAGGGCCATTTCACCACTGCGATCGACGACACCGCGGTCGACCTCTTCGCCGCGACGACGATGGGCGGGCTGTTCCGCCGCCTCGAAGGCGCCGGGCCCGAGACCGGCCGCCGCACCGCCGAGCTTCAGCTCGTGATGCTGGGCGTCCCCCCAACCGAAGCGCGCGACTTCGCCTGGGATGACGCGGCCCCGATCCGCAGCTAGGATCGACCGTTCCTGGGGAGGGATGCCATGCAGGATCAAGCCGCAACGCGTATCGACCATTTGAACAGCGCGCTGATGCTCGTCTCGTGCGTCGCCGCCTTCGTCATTCCGTTCGAGCTGTTCCTGCTCGCCTATGCGATCCTCGGCCCGCTCCATTATCTGACCGAAATCTCCTGGATCCACGACCGCGGCTATTTCGTCGGCCATGAGGACGCCGCCGAGCGCCGGCGGGCGAAGCTCGCCTGGCTCGGGCTCGTCGGCGTCACGCTCGCGGTGATGATCTATGGCGTCGTCGGCGAGCAGATCCTGCACCGCCCGTCCTCGCCACTGTTCGAGATCGGGCTCTTCTATCTAGTGTTCGTCGCCGCGGCACTGCTGATCTTCCGCGCGAGGCCCCCGGTCGCAGCGATCGCGATCGCGCTCACCGCGCTCGGCATCGCGCTGCTCTCGCGCTCGCCGCTCTACGGGCTGATCGCCTTCCTGATCATCACCATCATCCACGTCCTGGTCTTCACCTTCGCCTTCGTGACGCTCGGCGCGATCCGGGCGAAGCGCGCCTCGGCCTGGTGGTCGCTGGCGATCTATGCGCTGTGCGTGCTCGCCTTCTTCCTCTTCCCGCCTGACATCGCCGATCCCGCGAGCGACTATGTCCGCGCGAGCTATGCACCGTTCGAGCTTCTCAACGCCAAGCTGATCGGGGCGCTGGGCCTGGGCGACGGCAACCGCCTCTCCGAAGTCTATCAGTCGAACGAAGGCGTGACCGTGATGCGGCTGATCGCCTTCGCCTATACCTATCACTATCTCAACTGGTTCACGAAGACCTCGGTGATCGGCTGGCACCGCATCTCGCGCCCGCGCGCAGTCGTGATCGCGCTGCTCTGGATCGGCGCGCTCGCGCTCTACTGGGAGAGCTATACCCTCGGCTTCGTCGTGCTCTATTCGCTGAGCGTGCTCCATGTGATGCTTGAGCTGCCGCTCAATCACCGGAGCTTCGCCGCGATCGGCCGGGCGCTGGCCGGGCGAAATCCGCCACCCGGTGACCCGTCACCTGCGACTTAAGCCCCATTGCGCCGTCCCTTCCGCCGCGGCAAAACCCACACAAAAGAGGAGGGGGAAGATGAAGGCTCTACCGGCCGCAGCCGCTGTGCTGCTCACGCTCATGGGCACCGCGCAGGCGCAGACCCGCCCGCCGATCCCCGCGGTCTCGCACCTCGCGGTCTATGCCACCGACCTCGCCAAGGCCGAGGCCTTCTACGTCGGCCAGCTCGGCGCCGTGAAGCTGCCCGACCCGGAGGATCCGGCCGGCGTGCGCTTCTATTTCAGCCCCACCCAGTTCGTCGAAGTCCTGCCGCTTCCGGCGGGCTATGCCTCGATCAACCGCCTCGTCCACGCCGCCTTCGCCACCCCCGACGCCGAGGGGATGCGTCGCTACCTCGCCGCCAAGGGCGTGACGGTCCCCGCCGCGGTAATGAAGGGCAGCGACGGCAGCGCCTGGTTCGACGTGAGCGATCCCGAAGGCACCCCCGTCCGCTTCGTCCAGGGCCCGGCGAAGCTCCCCGACGTGCCGCGGAACCCGCTGTCGAGCCGCGTGATGCACGTCGGCTTCATCATCCACAACCGAGCCAACCAGGACAAATTCTACAAGGATATCCTTGGCTTCCGTCCCTATTGGGAAGGCGGGATGAGCGATGACAAGGCGAGCTGGGTCTCGATCCAGGTCCCCGACGGGCGCGACTGGCTGGAGTATATGATCGTCGGCACCCCCGACACGCTCGGCATACCTGAGGGGATGAGCCAGGCCACGCTCGGCATCTTCAACCATTTCGCGCTGGGCGTCCCCGACACCCGCGTCGCCTACACCACGCTGTGGAACGGCGCGCGGCTCGACGGGCAGAAGGAAGTCCCCAAGATCGGACGCGATGCCAAATGGCAGCTCAACCTCTACGACCCCGACGGCACCCGCGCCGAGCTGATGGAGTTCCACGCGATCGGCAAGCCCTGCTGCTCGCCGTTCAAGGCGGAGGATCCGACGCCGTGAGGTTCCAGCCCTTTCACCGCCCCTTTCAGTCGTCATCCCGGCGAAAGCCGGGACCCAGGAGTCACGGGCGACGAGGCTTGCGGCCCTGGATCCCGGCTTTCGCCGGGATGACGCTGGTGTTTGCGGTACCGGCATTCGCCCAGGAAGCGCAGCCGCCCGGTCTCACCCCCGAGAACAGCCCGCCCGGCACCCCCCGCGCGCCCGACTGGGCCTATCCCCAGTCGCCAACGCACAACCAGGTCGCGCCGCCGCCCGATTTCCACCGCGATCCCGTCATCGTCCCCGGCCCGATCGGCGTGTTCGAGGCGCAGGCCGATATCGGCGCCGCGCTCGTCCCCGGCTCGGCGAGCTTCGCGGGCGGCACCTACACGATCAGCTCGGCGGGCTATAACCTCTGGTACACGCGCGACGAGTTCCGCTACCTCTACCGCCGCGTCTCGGGCGACGTCAGCCTCGCCGCCGACATCGCCTTCCCCGACCCCGACGGCTTCGGCGACCGCAAGGCGGTGCTCGTCATCCGCCAGTCGCTCGACGACGACAGCCCCGAAGCGGTGGTCGCGCTCCACGGCGCGGGGATGTTCCACCTCGCGATCCGCCCGACCAAGGGCGCGCGCATCTGGGACATGGAATATCGCGTCGGCAGCCGCGGCGGCCTGCCCGGCGGCAAGTCGCCCGACAGCCTCGTCACGCTGATCCCCAGGCGCCTCGGCATCGAGAAGCGCGGCGACCAGTTCAGCCTCTGGGTCAGCGAGCAGGGCGAGCCGATGCACCAGTACGGCGCGCCGGTGACGCTCCACCTCGACGGGCCCTTCTACGTCGGCATCGGCTTCGTCTCGCACCTGCCGACGGTCGCGGGCACTGCGCAGCTCTCCAACGTCGTGCTCGAGAACCGCGCCGGCCGCGTCCGCTGACCCCCGACCGATAATCGCTCGACACGCCGGGATTCGCGGGTGTAGCGCCCGACCCGCATGGTATCGCGCGCGCCTCTCCCCTCGCCGGCCCGCCGCGCCGGGACTTGCGGGCGATGAGCGAGCCGCGCCAGGGAGTCTTCCGCGCGCTCGCCAACAGCCGCAATTTCCGCATCTGGTCCGCGGGCGCGATCGTCTCGAACATCGGCGCCTGGATGCAGCGCATCGCACAGGACTGGCTCGTGCTCACCGAGCTGACGCACCACGACGCCGCCGCGGTGGGCCTGGTCACGGCGCTCCAGTTCCTGCCCCCGCTGCTGCTCTTCCCCTGGACCGGCCATGCCGCCGATCACCTCGACCGGCGCAAACTGCTGATCCTCACCCAGAGCGCGCTCGGGCTGCTCGCGCTCGGCCTCGGGCTGCTCACCGTCACCGGCGCGGTGCGGCTGTGGCACGTCTATGTCTTCGCGCTGCTGCTCGGCTGCGCGACCGCGTTCGACGCGCCCGCGCGCCAGACCTTCGTCGGCGACATGGTCGGCGAGGGCGACCTCGCCAACGCCGTCGCGATCAACGCGACCTCGTTCAATGCCTCGCGGCTCGTCGGCCCGGCGATCTCGGGGCTGCTGATCGCCGCGGTGGGATCGGGGACCGTCTTCCTGATCAACGCCGCGTCGTTCCTCGCCGTGCTGGTCTCGCTCATGGCGATGCGCACGGCCGATCTTCATCCCGCGCCGCGCCCGCCGGCGGAGGGCGGCCGGCTCGCCGCGGGGCTGCGCTATGTCGCCGCGCGCAGCGACCTCAAGGCGCTGTTCGTGATGCTGTTCCTGTTCGGCAGCTTCTGCCTCAACTTCACGGTCGTCATCTCGGCGATGTCGGTGAAGACCTTCCACCTCGACGCCGACGGCTTCGGCCTGCTCACCTCGGCGCTGGCGGTGGGCACGGTCACCGGCGCAGTGCTCGCCGCGCGGCGCGAGCGGCCGACGCTCGCGCTCATCGCCGGCGGCCTCGGCATGTTCGCGGTCGCCAACGCCGTCGCCGCGATCGCGCCCGGCGAGATCTGGTTCGGGCTCATCCTGATCCCGGTCGGCATCGCCGCGCAGACCGTCACTACCTCGACCGTCGCGCTGCTCCAGATCAGCACCGACCGGGTGATGCGCGGCCGAGTCATGGCGCTCGCGCTCACCCTGTCGCTCGGCGGCCAGCCGATCGGCTCGCCGCTCTCGGGCTGGATCGCCAACACCGCCGGGCCGCGCTGGGCGATGGCTTTCTCGGCGTTCGTCGGTCTGGTCGCCGCCGGGATCGGCCTGCGCTACATCCTGCGCAACCGCCAGGGCCTCGTGACCGAGCCCGAGGAGAGCGCCGCCGGCTGACGGCGCCCTCCCCGCTTCGCCTCAGGCCTCGGCCAACGCCTCCGCCCGCAACGTCCGCGCCGCCGCGACCATCGCGTCGATCGCCGGGCGCACTTCCTCCCACTTGCGCGTCTTGAGCCCGCAGTCGGGGTTCACCCACAGCTGCCGCGCCGAGAGATGCTGCTGCGCCAGCCGCATCAGCGCGACCATCTCCGCCTCGCCTGGCACGCGCGGGGCGTGGATGTCGTACACCCCCGGCCCGATCGCTGCGGGATAGCGGTAGCGCGCGAACCCCTCGAGCAGCTCCATCTGCGACCGGGCCGTCTCGATCGAGATCACGTCCGCCTCCATCGCGCCGATCGCGGGGAGGATGTCGTTGAACTCGGAGTAGCACATGTGCGTGTGGATCTGCGTCGCATCCTCCACCCCCGCGGCCGAGAGCCGGAAGCAATCCACCGCCCAGTCGAGATAGGCCTGCCAGTCGGACCGCCGGAGCGGCAGGCCTTCGCGCAACGCCGCCTCGTCGATCTGGATCGCCTGGCAGCCCGCCGCCTCGAGGTCGAGGACCTCGTCGCGGATCGCCAACGCGATCTGGCGGCAGCTCGTCGCGCGCGGCTGGTCGTCGCGCACGAAGCTCCAGTTGAGGATCGTCACCGGCCCGGTCAGCATGCCCTTCACCGGCCGCGTCGTCAGGCTCTGGGCATAGCGCCACCAGTCGACCGTCATCGGCTTCGGCCGCGAGACGTCGCCGTAGAGGATCGGCGGGCGCACGCAGCGCGAGCCATAGCTCTGCACCCAGCCATTGACGGTGAAGGCGAAGCCCGAGAGCTGCTCGCCGAAATATTGCACCATGTCGTTGCGCTCGAACTCGCCGTGGACGAGCATGTCGATCCCGGCCTCTTCCTGCCACTTGATCGCGCGCGACGTTTCTTCGCGGAGGAAGCGGATATAGGCACCGTCGTCCATCCGCCCGCGATTATGCTCGGCGCGCGCGTGGCGCACGTCGGCCGTCTGCGGGAAGGAGCCGATCGTCGTGGTCGGGAACAGCGGCAGCCCGAGCACCGCCGCCTGCGCCTGCTGCCGCGCCTCCACGTCCGAGCGGCGCTCGCGCATCCCCGGCGTCACCGAAGCGACGCGGTCGGCCACCGCAACGTCGTGGATCCGCGGCGAGGTCCGGCGATAGCGCGCGGCTTCCGAGGCCGAGGCGAGCTCGGCGGCGACGCTCTCGCGCCCCTCGTTGAGCGCACGCTTGAGGATCGCGAGTTCCTCGACCTTCTGCACCGCGAACGACAGCCATTGCGTCAGCTGCGGGTCGAGCCTGGTCTCGAGCGCCAGGTCGACCGGCACGTGGAGCAGCGAGCAGGACGGCGCGAGCACTAGGTCGCGCTCCGCCGCCAGCGGCTCGAGCCGGTCGAGCAGCCGCGCGAGGTCGGCACGCCACACGTTGCGCCCGTCGATCACGCCGAGCGAGAGCAGCACCGCCTTGGGCACCGTCTTGAGCACCGGTTCGAGCTGCTCGGGCGCGCGCACCAGGTCGATGTGTAGCCCCTCGACCGGCAGCGACGCCGCCAGCCCGAGATTGTCGCCGAGCCCACCGAAATAGGTCGCGAGCATCAGCTTCGAGCCGCTCCGCGCGAGCCGGGCATAGGCGCGGGTGAAGGCGCGGCGCTGCGTCTCGCTGAGGTCGAGCGCGAGCACCGGCTCGTCGATCTGCACCCATTCCGCCCCGGCATGCGCGAGGTGGCCGAGGATCACCGCATAGAGGCCCAGCACTTCGTCGAGGAAGTCGAAGGGATCGACGCCGCGCCCCTTGGCGAGGCTCAGCCAGGTCACCGGCCCGAGCAGCACCGGCCGCGTCTCAAAGCCCTGCGCCTTGGCCTCGCGATATTCGTCGACCACCTTGAGCGCGCCGAGCGCGAGCCGCTGGCCGGTCACCAGCTCGGGAACGAGATAATGATAGTTGGTGTCGAACCACTTGGTCATCTCGCAGGCGGTAAGGCTGCCATGGCCGTGCCCGCAGCCGTCCTCCGCGCCGGTCGTGCCGCGCGCCATCGCGAAATAGGTGTCGAGTCCCGCCTGGCCGTCGGCCGCGCCATAGCGTTCGGGCACCGCGCCCAGCATCAGGCTTGTGTCGAGCACATGGTCGTAGAGCGAGAAATCGTTGGACGGCAGCCAATCGGCCCCCAGCCCCTTCTGCCGAGCCCAGGCGGCGGTGCGCAGCCCGGCGGCCGCCTCGAGCAGCTTGGCTTCGCCGCTCTTGCCCGACCAATGGGATTCCAGCGCAAATTTAAGCTCGCGCCGCGGACCGATCCGCGGAAAGCCGAGCGTCGCAACAGTCACAGTCATTGTTCTTCAACCCCGAAGAAGGGCGAAGGACCGGCACCGGACACAGGCCCGCTCGACCGGAGACCCAGCCGCGCGCGCAAGCGGCCAGCCCGGGCACCCCGCCGGTTTGGACGTTCGTCGAAGGCAGGTCTCCTGGCTCGCGGGTCAGCGCGGACGGTCCGGTCTTCCCAGGGCAGAGGCCCCAGTGACATGATTGGACCGCCGCTCGCCGCTTACAGTTGCGGGGGCAGCGCCGGACTTGCACCGGCTTCCCGTCTTAGCTCCGGCGCGGACCAATCCGCCCGGAGAACCTCGACCTGCGCCAGATCGCACGCGCGGCCGCTCGCGTCAATCATGATATAAAGCTTTCTTTATATGACACGTAAATGACTGTTTCATATCGGGAAAAAATCCCGAGAATCATTACCTGCACGAAATGGCGTTTAAGAGAATCTCATTGATTCGCCGGTAACTCCGAATCCGACAGAACGGCCGTGCTGCCCTCCCGGTGGCGACCAAGCGGCCGCAACAGGGTGGCAGTTGTGGATCAGCGCGTCGAAGTGGCCGGCGATTGCGCCGGCGAGGCCCCGAGCTCGCAAGGCAGGGTAGCAGTGGGAGCCGGCCTTGCCGCTGGCCTGGGCATCACCATCAGCGCCGTCGCGCTCGCCGCGTCGGATTCGAGCAGCGGCTCGGGCAGCGGCGTGGTGAAGGTGACCGGCTCGCCCACCCCCGCCGCGGCGCCCGCCACCAACATCAGCCGCGCCCAGGCGAGCCGCTTCCTCGCGCAGGCGACGATGGGCGGCAGCGGGCTCGACATCGCCGACGTCCAGGCGCGCGGCTATGCCGGCTGGCTCGACGCGCAGTTCGCCACCGCGCGCGGCCAGACGCACTGGGACTGGCTCGTCGCCAAGGGCTATCGCGACGTCCAGTATCGCAGCGGCGTCGACGGCTTCGACATCTCGATGTGGCGCCAGCTCATCGGCGGCCGCGACCAGCTCCGCCAGCGCGTCGCAATGGCGCTGCTCGAGCTGATGGTGGTCGGCATCGACGACATCCAGGTCAGCTGGCGCCAGTTCGCGATGGCCGGCTATGTCGACCTGCTGCTCGACAATGCCTTCGGCAATTTCCGCACGCTGATGGAGCGGATCGCGACCAATCCGGCGATGTCATCCTACCTCACCTGCCTGGGCAACAAGAAGGCCAATCCGGCGAAGGGCTCGCTTCCCGACGAGAATTTCGCGCGCGAGCTGATGCAGCTCTTCACCATCGGCCTCTACCAGCTCAACATGGACGGGTCGCAGAAGCTCTCGGGCGGCAAGCCGATCGAGACCTATACCCAGACCGACGTGTCGCAGCTCGCGCGCGTCTTCACCGGGCTCACGCTGGCGACGACCGACAATACCACGCCCGATCGCGTGCGCATGCCGCTGGTGCTCAACGAGACCAATCGCGAGACCGGCACCTCGAGCTTCCTCGGCACCACCGTTCCCGCCGGGGTCGACGGCACGACGGCGCGCAAGATCGCGCTCGACGCGATCTTCAATCACGCCAATGTCGCGCCCTTCGTCTCGAAGCAGCTGATCCAGCGGCTCGTCACCAGCAACCCCTCGGCCGCCTATGTCGGCCGCATCGCCGCGGTGTTCGCGAACAACGGCGCGGGCGTGCGCGGCGACCTCAAGGCCGTGGTCCGCGCGATCCTGCTCGACAGCGAGGCGCGGAACGATCCCTCGGCGACCGAGACGCGCGCCGGCAAGCTGCGCGAGCCGATGATCCGCATCACCAACTGGGCGCGCGCGTTCGGCGCCGCCTCGGCGTCGGACCAATGGGCGATCGGCGACACCGGCAGCGCTACCACGCGCGTCAACCAGTCGCCCGGGCGCAGCACCTCGGTCTTCAACTTCTTCCGCCCCGGCTATGTCCCGCCCAACAGCGCGATCGCCACGGCGGGGCTGGTCGGCCCCGAGTTCCAGCTCAACAACGAGCTGAGCGTCGTCGCCTATGTCAATTATCTGGTGAACCTGGTGGGCAATGCGGTCGGCGACGTCCGCGCCGATTATTCCGCGCTCACCGGCAAGGCGAGCAACAGCCAGGCGCTGGTCGACGAAGTCAACGTCCTCCTCGCCGCCAACCAGATCAGCGCCGCAACGGTCGCGCAGATCAAGGCCGCGGTCGACAGCAGCACCGATCCCGCGAGCCGCATCGGCATCGCGGTGCTGCTCGCCATGTCCGCGCCCGAATATATCACGCTCAAATAGGAAGCCCGCGATGTCGAACGAATCCCGCCGTGCCTTCCTGAAGCGCAGCGCCGCCCTCGGCGTCGCGGGCGCTGCCTCGCCCTTCGTCACCCAGCTCGCCGGCATCGGCGAAGCCGCGGCGGCAGCGGCGCCCACGGATTACAAGGCGCTGGTCTGCATCTTCCTCACCGGCGGCAACGACTATGCCAACACGCTGCCGCCCTATGACCCGGCGAGCTATGCGCTCTACCAGGCCGCGCGCCCGGCGCTCGCGCACGACCGCGCCGCGCTCGCCGCGACCGCGCTGACCCCGTCGGTCGCGCTCGCCGGCGGCCGCCAATATGCGCTGGCGCCGACGATGGCGTCGCTGATGCCGGTGTTCAACGCGGGCAAGATGGCGGTGGTGCTCAATGTCGGCACGCTCCTCCAGCCGACCACCAAGGCGCAATATCAGTCGAGCTCGGCGTCGCTGCCGCCCAAGCTGTTCAGCCACAACGACCAGCAGAGCTACTGGCAGGCCTCCAACCCAGAAGGCGCGACCTCGGGCTGGGGCGGCCGGCTCGGCGACCTGTTCCAGAGCGGCAACGGCACCGCGCAGCTCACCTGCATCAACGCAGCGAGCAACGCGGTCTTCATGACCGGACGCCAGGCGATCCAATACTCGATGGCGCCGGGCGGCCCGATTGCGCTGCTCCGCGGCTCGCGCAGCCTGTTCGGCTCAAACACCGCGGGCACGGCGCTGCGCACGATCATGAGCGCGAGCCATTCGCACCTGTTCGAGAACGAGCTCGCCACCACCAACAAGCGCGCGCTCGACCTCTACACCCAGGTCAACGGCGCGCTCGCCTCGGCGCCCGAGTCGAACTTCGGGCTCTTCCCCTCGACCAAGCTGGGCGGCCAGCTCCAGATCATCGCGCGGATGATCGCGGTGGCGTCGCAGCTCGGCGCCAAGCGCCAGGTGTTCTTCGCCTCGGTCGGCGGGTTCGACATGCACGACGACCTGGCGATGAAGCACCCGGGCCAGGTCGGCATGGTCGCCGATGCGCTGCGTGCGTTCTACGATACCACCGCGGCGCTCGGCGTGGCGGACAAGGTGACGAGCTTCACCGCGTCGGACTTCGGCCGCACGCTCCAGCCCAACGACAATGGCTCGGACCATGGCTGGGGCAGCATGCATTTCGTCGTCGGCGGCGCGGTCAAGGGCAAGCGGGTCTACGGCACCCCACCCGCGATCGGCCACGACACCCCCGACGACGTCGGCGCGGGCCGGCTGATCCCGACGATCTCGGTCGACCAATATGCCGCGACGCTCTCGCGCTGGTTCGGTGTCAGCGACACCGACATGCGTACGGTGCTGCCCAACATCGGCAACTACAATGCCTCGACCTGGGGGGTGGGGTTCCTTTGATTCCCTAAATCGTCATCCCGGCGAAAGCCGGGACCCAGGGCCGAGCAGGACGTCGCTCGTGGCTCTGGGTCCCGGCTTTCGCCGGGATGACGGTTAGAGATGAGCGGCGGGAAGGTCGCTCACCCCTCCACCGATCGCAGCAGGTTGTCGCGCACCTTCGCCACCGCCTGCTGCACCTTGACGAAATCCTCGCCCAGCCCGGTCGCCTCGACCAAATTGCCGCCGATCCCGTCACGGCCGAGCTGCCTGCCCTTCTCGGTCAGGCTCACGCGCACCTGGCGCTCGTCCGCGGCGTCGCGCCGCCGCTCGACATAGCCCGTCGCCTCGAGCTTCTTGAGGATCGGCGTCAGCGTGTTCGATTCGAGGAAAAGCTTCCCGCCGAGCGCGCCGACGGTCTGCCCGTCCTCCTCCCAGAGCGCGACCAGCGTGACATATTGCGTATAGGTCAGCCCCAGCTTCTCGAGCAGCGGCCTATAGGCGCGCCCGAAGGCCAGGTTCGCCGAATAGACGGCGAAGCACAGGAAGTCGCCGAGCTTGGGCTGATGGGGTTCAGTCTTGGTGGTCATGAACAGTCTCCGGATCGCCGCGATATAGGGCGCTTCCGATCGAATCGGAAACAGGCCGGCCCGAGCAAAGCGCACCGGGCCGGCCCTGGCCGGTCGTCAGGCGAAGGCTTCGACTTCGACGAGGTTGGTCTCGACCTCGATGTTGCCGTGGACCGCCTTCGAATAGGGGCAGACCGCATGCGCGGCGTCGATCAGCTCGAGCGCGACGTCGCGGTCGAGGCCCTTCAGCGTCACGTCGAGCCGGCCGCTCAGCTGGAAACCGGTCTCGCCGAGCGACAGCTTCACCGTCGTCTCGACCTCGGGCTGCGCAGGGAGCGCGAGCTTGCGCTGCTGCGCGACGAAGCCGATCGCGCCGAGGTAGCAGGCCGACCAGGCGGCGGCGAACAGCTGCTCGGCGGCCGGGTGCGGCTCGGGCAGGGCGAAATCGAAGCGGCCGTCGCTGGTGCGCGCGCGGCCCTCGGGGCCGGCGGAGACATGAGCGGTTCCCGTGAAGAGCGTCTTGGCGGTCATGGTTCGGTTCCTTTGCTGGAGCTAATTAGATCGTGTCCGATTTAATCGGGTGCGCATCATCTAGAAGCGAGTCGACGCGATGTCAATCGTTCGCGATTAGATCGTATACGATTTTTATTGCACCGGCTTGCACCACCCGCCGACCGGCCAACCTCTCGACACGCATCGGCCCGGCCGTGTAGTCCCCGCGGCAGATGGCACCGCCTGCGCCCCTGCCCCTCTGGCTCGACTCTCCCAGCCGCTTCGCCGCGTGGCGCCGCCCGGCGGCGCGCATCGGGCTCGTGCTGCTCCTGCTGCTCGTCGCCGCGAGCTTCCTCGCGCTGCGCGTCGCCGAACCCGCCGCGCTCGGCGCTGAGGCCGCGACCAGCGCGCCGAGCGAGCAGACCGACCTTGCGCTCTACGAGAAGATCGTCTCGGCCGTGAAGGGCGGCGACAATTACTATACCGCCGCCGCCGATGCCCTGCGCGCCGGCAGCTACCCGCTGCGCCCCTTCCTCACCTTCCGCCTCCCCGCGCTCGCCACGGTGCTCGCCGCATTGCCGGGCTGGGCGCCGCGCTACCTGCTCTGGCTGCTCGCCTTCGTGACTGCGCTCGCCTGGGCGCTCCGCCTGGCCGCTGCGCTCCCGCGCCTGGCGCCGCGGCTGGTGACGTCGCTGCTGATCGCCGGGTCGATGCTCGCCTTCATCCAGCCGGGGCTCGTCGCCTTCCACGAAGTCTGGGCCGGGCTGCTCGTCGCCTTGAGCCTTGCGATCCGCCGACCCGGCCATTGGGTCGAGGCAGTCGCGATCGGTCTCGCCGCGATGCTGATCCGCGAGACCGCTACGCTCTACGCCGTGGTGATGGCGCTCGCCGCCTGGCGCGAGGGCGAGCGGCGCGAGGCCTGGGGCTGGGGGGCGGCGCTCCTCCTCTTCGCCGCGATGCTCGGCTTCCACGCCTGGGCGGTCGCCGGCGTGACCGGCCCCAACGACCCCGCCTCGCCCGGCTGGATGGGGCTCCAGGGCTATGGTCTGTTCGTCAAGGCGGTGACGCTCGCGACGGCACTCCAGCTCCTCCCGCTCGCCGCCGCGGCGCCGCTGGTGGCGCTGGCGATGTTCGGCTGGGCGAGCTGGCGCGATCCGCTGGGCACGCGGATGTTCGGCCTCCTGACCGCCTATGCGCTCGCGATCGGCCTGTTCGCGCGGCTCGACACCTTCTACTGGGGCCTGATGCCCGCGCCGATCTTCCTCGCCGGCCTCGCCTTCGTTCCCGACGGCCTGCGCGACCTGGTCCGCCAGAGCCTCGCCCCGGGCAAGCCCCGCATCACCGTGACCAGGTTGGCGCGATGAACGATCACGCCGCCGATCCGTCCAGCCCGCGCACCCGTCCCTGGCTGCTGGTCTGGCTCGCCGGAGCGATCGTGCCGATCCTCATCGGTGCGGTGCCCGTGAGCATCTGGGTGACCGAGGCCTTCTACCTGCCCCCTCCCAATCGAACCATCGTGTCCGGCAATTGGTGGGATCAACTCCCGCTGGTCTTGACCATCGCCGCGCTTGTCGCACTCCCGATCTCGCTGATTGCGACTCTGGTCGCCGCCGCGCTCGAGCGCCGGAAGCCGCGCACGCTGGCAGTCTGGGCGCTGGTCGGCCTGCTGGTTACGCTTCCCGGCGCCCTGCTCTTCGTCGGGCGCGGGCTCGCGGCAGTGGCGACGGTTCTCGGCTTCGGCGTGATCGGCTCCGTCACAGCCTGGCGGGTCCGCCGCGGGAGGCATCCGCAATGAAGCGCATCCTCCTCATCGTCGGCGGCGGCATCGCGGCGTACAAGGCGTCCGAGCTCGTCCGCCTCGCACGCAAGGCCGGGATCGGCGTCACTTGCGTGCTCACCGAGGCGGGCAGCCATTTCGTCACGCCCATGACGCTCGCCGCGCTCAGCGAGAACCAGGTCCACACCACGCTCTGGGATCTCAAGAACGAAACCGAGATGGGGCATATCGAGCTCAGCCGCGAAGCCGATCTCGTCGTCGTCGCGCCGGCCACCGCGGACCTGCTCGCCAAGATGGCCGCGGGCATCGCCGGCGACCTCGCCACCACGCTGCTCCTCGCCACCGACAAGCCCGTGCTCGCAGCACCGGCGATGAACGTGCGGATGTGGCTTCACCCCGCCACCCAGCGCAACGTCCGCCAGCTCCGCGCCGACGGCGTCACCGTGATGGAGCCCGACGAGGGGCCGATGGCCTGCGGCGAGTTCGGCCCCGGCCGCCTCCCCGAGCCCGACCGGATCCTCGCTGCGATCCAGGCCGCGCTTTCGCTCCCCGCCGCGCCCGCCCCACCCGTCGAGCCGCGAAACGGGCCCGGCCCGCTCACCGGCCGCCACATCCTCGTCACCGCCGGCCCGACGCACGAGCCGATCGACCCCGTCCGCTACATCGCCAACCGCTCCTCGGGCCGCCAGGGCTTCGCGATCGCCGGCGCGCTCGCCACGCTCGGCGCGCACGTCACGCTCGTCGCCGGGCCGGTGACGCTCGCCACCCCGCCCGGGGTCAACCGCATCGACATCGAGACCGCGCAGGAGATGGCCAACGCCGTTGCCGCTGCGCTCCCCGCCGACGCCGCCGTGATGGTCGCCGCGGTCGCCGACTGGCGCGCCGAGCCCGCAGATCGCAAGATCAAGAAGGACGGCTCGGGCGCCCCGCCCCCGCTCGCGCTGGTCGAGAACCCCGACATCCTCGCGCTGCTCGCCGCCAGCCCGCGCCGGCCCCGGCTGGTGGTGGGCTTCGCCGCCGAGACCAACGACGTCCTCACGCACGCCACCGCCAAGCGATCGCGCAAGGGCGCCGACTGGATCGTCGCCAACGACGTCTCGGGCGATGTGATGGGCGGCGAGGCCAACACCGTCCACCTCGTCACCGCGGAGGGTGTCGAGAGCTGGGAGACGCTGCCGAAAGAGCAGGTCGCGGAGCGCCTCGCCGCGCGCATCGCCGAGGCGCTCGCCGGCTGAGCCCAGGGGCTTGTGATGTAGGATTCGTTCTGTTTACGTTCCTTGTCGCTCTTTGAACTGTCGAACCGGGCCGAGTCGATTTGGCCGAGCCGAAGCGGGAATCGCGCGCACGGGTCGTGACTCTTGTGACTTTTGACCGGACAGGCGATCGGCGTCGTACGCGCCGCGAAAATAATTTTGCGCCGACTGATACCGGCCCCCCGCGCTTGATCGACATTCGCAAATCGCGAACTTAGGGAGGGGCCATGCTGCCTCCCATCCGCATCGCCGTCCTGCGCCTCCCCCATGGCGAGGGCCTGCCCCTCCCCGCCTATACCACCGACGGCGCCGCGGGCATGGACGTCGTCGCCGCCGAGGAGCTGATCCTGCCCCCCGGCGGCCGCCATGCGGTGGCGACCGGCTTCGCGATGGCGATCCCGCCGGGCTATGAGGTCCAGGTCCGCCCGCGATCGGGGCTCGCGCTCAAGCACGGCGTCACTTGCCTCAACACCCCCGGCACGATCGACAGCGACTATCGCGGCGAAGTGAAGGTGATCCTCGCCAACTTGGGCGCCGCCCCCTTCCCGATCGCCCGCGGCGACCGCATCGCCCAGCTCGTCCCCGCCCCCGTCCAGCGCGCCGAGCTCGAGCTTGCCGAGAGCCTGGACGAGACTGCGCGCGGCGCCGGCGGGTTCGGCTCCACCGGCACGCGATGACCCTTTCGGACGCCGAGCTCGAGCGCTACGCCCGCCACATCATCCTGCGCGAGATCGGCGGCGGCGGGCAGCTTCGGCTCAAGGCGGCGAGCGTGCTGGTGGTCGGCGCGGGCGGAATCGGCGCGCCGGCGATCCAGTATCTCGCCGCCGCCGGGGTCGGCCGGCTGACGATCGTCGACGACGATGCCGTCGACCTTTCGAACCTCCAGCGCCAGACGTTGTTCGCCACCGAGGACCTCGGCGAACCCAAGGCCGAGCGCGCCCGCGCCCGCGCACTGGCAATCAATTCCGAAATCGAAGTCATCGCCTGTCGCTCGCGCCTCGACGCGGGCAATATCGAGGTCATGGCCGGCCACGACGTCATCCTCGACGGCACCGACAATTTCGCGACGCGGCTGCTCGTCGCGGACGCGGCGCTGCGCCACCGCATCCCGCTGGTCTCGGCCGCGGTCTCGGAGTTCGAGGGCCAGCTCGGCGTCTTCCGCGGCTGGGAGGCGGACAAGCCCTGCTACCGCTGCTTCGTCGGCAACGATCCCGGGCGCGAGGGCGTGAGCTGCGCCGAACAGGGCGTGCTCGGCGCGCTCACCGGCGTGATGGGCAGCCTCGCCGCGCTCGAGGCGATCCGCGCGGTCGTCCCCTTCGGCGAGGACAGCGCGGGCAAGCTCCTCCTTGTCGACGCGCTCAACCTTCGCTTCCGCACCCTCTCGCTGCCCAAGGATCCCGGATGCCCAAGCTGCGCGGCCTGACTCTCGTCGTGGTGAGCGGCGACCCCGAGCGCTTCCGCGCCGCGCTCACCATCGCCTGCGCGCATGCGGTGCAGGGCGAGCGCACGCGCTTCTACTGCCACGAAGGCGCCGTCGCGCTGCTCAGGCCCGGCGACCATGAGCGCGACACGCTGTTCCGCATGGCGCGCGAATGCGGGGTCGAGTTCATCGCCTGCCAGACGGGCCTGGCGATGGCCGACATGGCGATGCCCGCCGGCGTCGAGCCCGGCGGGCTGGTCGGCATCTTCGCCGAGCTGAGCGACGATCGGCTGGTGACGGTTTGAAGGGGCAATAAACCGTCATCCCGGCTTTCGCCGGGATGACGATGAAACCCGTTAACCCGGCAACGTTCCCAAAAATTCCTTCACCGCCGGGCTGATGTCCTCACGCGAGAGCGCCACGGCGATGTTCGCCTGGATGAAGCCCGCCTTGTCGCCGCAATCGTAGCGCACGCCGTCGAAGGTCAGGCCGAAGAAGGGCTGGTTGCCGATCATCTGCGCCATCGCGTCGGTGAGCTGGATCTCGCCGCCCGCGCCCTTCTCCTGCGTCTCGAGCACGCGCATCACGTCGGGCTGGAGGATGTAGCGGCCGATCACCGCCAGGTTCGAGGGCGAGGTGCCGCGCTTGGGCTTCTCGACCAGCCCCTTCACTTCAGTGAGCGCCCCGTTGCGCGCGCCCGGCGTGATGATGCCGTATTTGTCGGTCGCTTCCTCCGCGACTTCCATCGCGCAGATCATGTTGCCGCCGGTCTTGTTGTACGCCTCGACCATCTGCTTGAGGCAGCCCGGCTGGCCGACCATGAAGTCGTCGGCGAGCAGCACCGCGAAGGGCTCGTCGCCCACGATGTCGCGCGCGCACCACACCGCATGGCCCAGGCCCATCGGCTCCTGCTGGCGCACATAGGCGACGTTGCCCGGCTTGAGCCGCGTGCCGTCGAGCACGTCGAGCGACTTGCCGCGCGACGACATGGTGTGCTCGAGTTCGTAGGAGATGTCGAAATGGTCCTCGATCGCGCTCTTGCCGCGGCCGGTGACGAAGATCATCTGCTCGATCCCCGCCTCGATCGCTTCGTCGACGGCGTACTGGATCAGCGGCCGGTCGACGACCGGGAGCATCTCCTTGGGCATCGCCTTGGTGGCGGGAAGGAAGCGGGTGCCCAGACCGCCGACAGGAAACACAGCCTTACGCAACGGCTTGAACGACATTCGCAAGCTCCCCCAAATCGTGGCGCGGGAGATACAGGCCGCGGGGGACCTGCGCAATGATGCAGTGCAATATTGTTGCACCGGAATGTCCCGCGAGTAGAACGCTCGGCCTCGAATGACCCGCTCGCGACTCACCTTCCTGTTCATGCTGGTGATGATGCTGTTCTTCGCCTTCTCGCCGGGACAGCTCACCGGCGAATTCGGTACAGGAGAGAATCGTCACGCCTTCGCCTTTGCGGTGCTGCCGCTGGTGAGCGCCTTCGCCTGGCCGCGCTTCCGCCTGCGCTGGCAGTTCCTCATCTATGCCGCGCTCGGCGGGTCGATCGAACTGGTGCAGATGCTGCTGCGCACCACGCATGTCGCCGAATGGGACGATTGGTTCACCGACATCGGCGCCGCGGCGATCGCGCTGCTCGTCGCCTGGGGTCTCCGCCGCTGGGACCGCGGCGGTTAGCGCCGCCTTAAGCAGCCGAGGTTAGGTACGGTGCCGATGCGCAAGGTCCTCGTCATCTTCGGAACCCGCCCCGAGGCGATCAAGCTCTTCCCGGTGGTCCGCGCGCTGGCCGCAACGCCGGGGCTCGAAGTGCGCACCTGCGTCACTGCGCAGCATCGCGGGCTGCTCGACCAGGTCCTCTCGATCGCCGGCCTCGTGCCCGACATCGACCTCGACCTGATGCAGCCCGGCCAGACGCTCGACGCCCTCACCGCCCGCCTGCTCACCGGCCTGGGCGCCGTGATGGACGCCGAGAAGCCCGACCGCGTCATCGTCCAGGGCGACACCGCCACCGCGATGGTCGGCGCGCTCGCGGCCTATTACCGCAAGGTGCCGGTGAGCCATGTCGAGGCGGGGCTGCGCTCGGGCGACATCTTCCATCCCTGGCCCGAGGAAGTGAACCGCCGCATCGTCGCCCCGATCGCCGACCAGCATTTCGCGCCTACCGAGACCGCGGCCGAAGCGCTCCGCCGCGAGAACATCGCGCCCGCGACGATCCACGTCACCGGCAACACGGTCATCGACGCGCTGCTCGCCACTCGCGCCGCGATCGAGGCGAACCCCACCCTCGCCGCCGGGCTCGACGAGATCGCCGAGCGATTCGCGGGCAAGCGACTGGTCTTGGTCACCACCCACCGCCGCGAGAATTTCGGCGGCGGCATGCAGGCGATCGCCCGCGCGATCCGCCGCATCGCCGACCGGCCCGACGTCGCGGTGCTCTTCCCGGTCCACCCCAACCCCAATGTCGTCTCGGTGATGGACGAAGTGCTGGGCACCAATCCCGACATCGCCCGCATCGACCCGCTCGATTACCCGCACTTCATCCGCGCTCTCGGCATGGCCGAGATCGTCCTCACCGATTCGGGCGGCGTCCAGGAGGAAGCCCCCGCGCTCGGCAAGCCGGTCCTCGTGATGCGCGAGACCACCGAACGCCCCGAAGGCATCGCCGCGGGCACCGCCAGGCTCGTCGGCACCGACGAGGACCGGATCGTTTCCGAAATCTCAACCCTCCTCGACGTACCCAGTGCCTATTCGGCGATGGCCCGCGCGCACAATCCGTTCGGCGACGGCCACGCCTCGGCGCGGATAGCGGGGATCGTTGCGGATGCTTTCGGATGCTGAGCTGAAGGTCGCGGTCCTCGGACTCGGCTATATCGGGCTTCCCACCGCCGCGGTGATCGCGCGGACCGGGGCGCAGGTGCTCGGCATCGACGTCCACCAGTCGGTGGTCGACACGATCAACTCGGGCAAGGTCCACATCGAGGAGATCGACCTCGACGGCCTCGTCTCGGGCGTCGTCGCGCGCGGGAACCTGCGCGCCTCGCTCCAGATCGAGCCGGCCGACGTCTTCGTCATCGCCGTCCCGACCCCCTTCGACGCCGACCATGCCCCCGACATCGGCTATGTCCTCAAGGCCGCGACCACCATCGCGATCGTGCTCAAGCCCGGCGACACGGTCATCCTCGAATCGACCTCGCCGGTCGGCACCACCGAGCAGGTCGCCGACCTGCTCGCCGAGCTCCGCCCCGATCTCAACATCCCCGGCCGCTGCGCCGGCAGCGCCGACGTGGCGATCGCCTATTGCCCCGAGCGCGTGCTCCCCGGCCGCATCCTCGTCGAGCTGATCGAGAACGACCGCGTGATCGGCGGCATCACCTCGCGCTGCGCGCGCAAGGCGCTGCAATTCTACCGGCGCTTCGTGCGCGGCGCCTGCGTCACCACCAGCGCGCGCGCGGCGGAAATGACCAAGCTCACCGAGAACGCCTTCCGCGACGTCAACATCGCCTTCGCCAACGAGCTGAGCCTCGTCGCCGAGAAGATGGGCGTCGACGTGTGGGAAGTGATCCGCCTCGCCAACCGCCACCCGCGCGTCAACATCCTCTCGCCCGGCCCCGGCGTCGGCGGGCATTGCATCGCGGTCGACCCGTGGTTCCTCGTCCATTCGGCCCCCGAGGCGACGCCGCTGATCCGCACTGCGCGCCAGGTCAACGACGGCAAGGTCGGCTACACCATCGGCCGCGCCGAGGCGCTGATCGAGAGCTTGGCCGGAGCGCCGGTCGCGTGCCTCGGCCTCGCGTTCAAGGCGAACATCGACGACTTCCGCGAGAGCCCCGCGCTCAAGGTCGCGGCCAGCCTGGCGCAACGCTTCGGCGAGCGCGTCCGCATCGTCGAGCCCTATGCGAGCGTGCTGCCCAAGGCGTTCGACGGGACGGGCGCGAGCCTGATCGACATCGACACCGCGCTCGAGACCTGCCCGATCCTGATCGTGCTGGTCGACCATGACGTGTTCAAGTCGGTCCCGCTGGACGAGCGCTCGGCCAAGCTGGTGTACGACACGCGCGGGAT
This sequence comes from Sphingomonas sp., assembly GCF_017745215.1. Lineage (GTDB taxonomy): Bacteria > Pseudomonadota > Alphaproteobacteria > Sphingomonadales > Sphingomonadaceae > Sphingomonas. The sequence continues at coordinate 235,273 of NZ_JAGHZV010000001.1, read as the reverse complement.
CTGGCCCGACCAGCCCAAGGCGATAGCGGTCTCGCCGCTGCGCAAGGTGGGTTGAACTTCCTTCTCCCCTCCCTGGAAGGGAGGGGAGTTAAGGCTCGAACCGCGCCACTTCCCCCCGCGCCTTCGCCGCGCGGATCCTGGCAATCTCCCCCTCGATCGCCGCGATCCGCTTCGCCGCGCCGGGATGGGTGAAGTCGCCGAAGTCGAACGTCTCCTTCCCCATCCGCTGCCACAGCCGCACCGCGCCTTCCATCGGATAGCCGGCACGATCGAGTAGATAGACCGAGAAACGATCCGCCTCGAGCTCGGTCGCGCGGGTCAGCCGGGCGTTGCGGCCGAAGTTCTGGAGGATGCCGCGCTGCACTCCCGCTGCGTCCAGCGCCGCGCGATGGCCGAGGATGTTGTGCGCCATCTCATGCGCGATCGCCGCGGCGAGCTCGTCATCGTCGGTCGCGAACGCCGCGAGGCCCGAAGTCACTTCGACATAGCGCCCGTCCGCCAGCGCCTGTTTCGCGCCCGATGCCTTGAGCTGGAAGCGGCTCGCGCAGCCCCGCGCCGCGTCGAACGCCACGTCCAGCCGCTTGCCGTCGCGCTCGACCGCCAGCTCGGCGCGCCCGCCTGCCAGCGCCGCATCGAGCATCCCAAGCGCGGCGAGCACCCGGCCATAGTCCGGCCGGCGCGTGGCGGGCGGCACCGGCCTGCCGTCGATCGCCACGATCGAATCATTCGCCTTCAGCCCCGCCGCCGCAGCGGGGCTGCCGGGCACCACCGCGAAGACCTTGGGCCACGGCCCGCCGCCGAACGCCGCGGCGAGGCTGGCGTCCTCGCTCGGCGGATAGAGGCTCGCATCCTGCACTTGGATGCCGCTCAGCGGCACCGGCTTCGGACAAAGATCCCCCGCCGCCGTCGCGAGCCGATAGCCGATCCCCGCGATCCGCGCCTCGACCGCCTGGAACAGCAGCAGCTGCACCACTTCGTCCGAATCCGCCGCCGCTGCCGGCTGGAGCAGCCCCGCCAGCGCGGCGAGGAACAGCGTGAAGCGGAAAGCGATCGCAGTCATGCCCCGAGCTAGCAGAATGATTTGCCGGGAGTGAAGTGCTGGACTTGCCCGGACGGCTATTCTAGCGCTCCCTCTCAGTCATGGTGAGGGTGGAATGACGAAGCGCACTGCGCTGGTAACGGGCGTCACGGGCCAGGACGGCGCCTATCTGGTCGAGCTGCTGCTCGCCAAGGGCTATGAGGTGCACGGCATCAAGCGCCGTTCCTCGTCGTTCAACACCCAGCGGATCGACCATCTCTACCAGGATCCGCACGAGAGCGGTGCGCGACTGCACTTGCACTATGGCGACATGACCGATTCGACCAACCTGATCCGCATCGTCCAGGAGACCCAGCCCGACGAGATCTATAATCTCGCCGCGCAGAGCCACGTCCAGGTCAGCTTCGACACCGCGGAGTATACCGCCAATGCCGATGCGATCGGCACGCTCAGGCTGCTCGAAGCGCTGCGGCTGCTCAAGCTCACCGAGAAGACACGCTTCTACCAGGCCTCGACCTCCGAGCTCTACGGCCTCGTCCAGCAGGTCCCGCAGACCGAGAAGACGCCCTTCTACCCCCGCTCGCCCTATGCCGCGGCGAAGCTCTACGCCTATTGGATCACGGTCAACTACCGCGAGGCCTATGGCATCCACGCTTCGAACGGCATCCTGTTCAACCATGAGAGCCCGATCCGCGGCGAGACCTTCGTGACGCGCAAGATCACCCGCGCGGTCGCGGCGATCCGGCTCGGCATCCAGGAGACGCTGTGGCTCGGCAACCTCGACGCCGAGCGCGACTGGGGCCATGCCCGCGACTATGTCGAGGGGATGTGGCGGATCGTCCAGCACGAGCAGGGCGACGATTTCGTGCTGGCGACCGGGGTGACCAACAAGGTGCGCACCTTCGTCGAGCTCGCGTTCAAGGAAGCCGGCACCACCATTGCCTGGGAAGGCGAAGGCGTCGACGAGATCGGCCGCTGCGCCGCTTCGGGCAACGTGCTGGTCCGGATCGACCCGCGCTATTTCCGCCCGACCGAAGTCGAGCTGCTGATCGGCGACGCCTCCAAGGCGAAGCGGCTGCTCGGCTGGGAACCCAGGGTCACGCTCCCCGAGCTGGTGTCCGAGATGGTGCGCGAGGACCTCAAGACCGTCGCCGCCGAGGCAGCCTCCCGCCGCCCCGACGAGGAGCGCCCCGCCGCGCTCCACGCCGCCGGACGCTGAGCCAAGCGATGGCCGATCTCTTCCCGCTCGCGGGCAAGCGCGTCTGGGTCGCGGGCGAGCACGGCATGGTCGGCCGCGCGATCGTGCGCCGGCTCGCGCGCGAGGACGTCGCGCTGGTCCCCTCGCCCCGGCCGCGCCTCGACCTGCGCGACCAGGCCGCCACCCACGGCTGGATCGCCGAAGCCAGGCCCGACCTGATCTTCCTCGCCGCCGCCAGGGTCGGCGGCATCCAGGCGAACGACAGCTTGCCCGCCAGTTTCCTCTACGACAACCTGGTGATCGAGACGAACGTGATCGAGGGCGCGCGCCTCGCGGGCACCTCGAAGCTCGTCTTCCTCGGCTCGTCGTGCATCTTCCCCAAGCTCGCGCCGCAGCCGATGCCCGAGGAAGCGCTGCTCACCGGCCCGCTCGAGCCGACCAACCAATGGTACGCCATCGCCAAGATCGCCGGGCTCAAGCTCTGCGAGGCCTATCGCGCGCAATATGGCTGCGACTTCATCTCGGCCCAGCCGACCAACCTTTACGGCCCCTTCGACAATTTCGACCTGAACGCCAGCCACGTCCTGCCGGCGCTGATGCGCAAGGCGCACGAGGCGAAGCTCGCCGGCGCCGAGGCGATGACCGTCTGGGGATCGGGCAGTCCGTTGCGCGAATTCCTCCACGTCGACGATCTCGCCGATGCCTTGGTGTTCCTGGCGAAGGCCTATTCCGACGCCGGCTTCGTCAACATCGGCAGCGGGCAGGAGACCAGCATCGCCGAGCTCGCGCACACGGTCGCCGAGGCGGTGGGCTTCACGGGCCGGCTCGAATTCGATGCGTCCAAGCCCGACGGCACCCCGCGCAAGCTGGTGGATACGGCAAAGCTCGATACACTGGGCTGGCGCGCGTCGATCCCGCTTGGGGAAGGCGTTGCGCAAGTCTATCGCTGGTTCCTCGAAAACAACGACATGCTGCGCCTCGAAGTCGCGGCTCACTGAACAGGCAGGAAAGGGTTCCGTCCTTTGGCACGCGTCTATGGCAGCAGAAAACGTATCCTCGTCACCGGCGGCGCGGGCTTCCTCGGCTCGCACCTGTGCGATCGGCTGCTGGCCGAAGGGCATGAGGTGCTCTGCGTCGACAATCTCTTCACCGGCGCCAAGCGTAACGTGGAGCATCTTCACTCGAACCCGCGCTTCGAGTTCCTGCGCCACGACGTGACCTTCCCGCTCTTCGTCGAGGTCGACGAGATCTACAATCTCGCCTGCCCCGCCTCGCCGATCCACTATCAATACGATCCGGTGCAGACGACCAAGACCTCGGTGATCGGCGCGATCAACATGCTCGGCCTCGCCAAGCGGCTGCGCTGCCGGATCTTCCAGGCCTCGACCAGCGAAGTCTATGGCGACCCGACCGAGCATCCGCAGACCGAAGCCTATTGGGGCAACGTCAATCCCATCGGCACGCGCTCCTGCTACGACGAAGGCAAGCGCTGCGCCGAGACGCTGTTCTTCGACTATCACCGCCAGCACGGCATCGACGTGAAGGTCGCGCGGATCTTCAACACCTATGGCCCGCGCATGCACCCTGCCGACGGGCGCGTGGTCTCGAACTTCATCGTCCAGGCGCTGGATGGCCGGCCGATCACCATCTACGGCAACGGCTCGCAGACGCGCAGCTTCTGCTACGTCGACGACCTGATCGAAGGCTTCATCCGGCTGATGGGCACCGAAGCGGGCTTCCCCGGCCCGGTCAACATCGGCAATCCGGTCGAGTTCACGATCCGCGAACTCGCCGAGCTGGTGATCGAGAAGACCGGCGCCAAGTCGCCGCTGGTCGAGGAGCCGCTGCCTTCGGACGACCCCAAGCAGCGCCAGCCCGACATCCGCGTCGCGCGCGAGAAGCTCGGCTGGGAGCCCAAGGTGCCGCTGAGCCAGGGCCTCGACGCGACGATCGCCTATTTCGCCAGCCTCGACCGCTGAGGCGGTCCCGGCCCATGTCCCGGCCCATGTCTCGTCCCGCCACCTTCCTGATCCTGGTGACCGATGCCTATGGCGGGTTCGGTGGCATCTCGCAGTACAACCGCGACCTGATCGACGGCCTCTGCTCGCTCGACGAGGTCGGCCGCGTTGACGCATTGCCGCGGATCGCCAAGGAGCCGGTGGGCGAGCTGCCCGCCAAGCTCCACTTCGATCTCTCCGGGATCGCCGGCAAGCCGGCCTATGCGCTGGCGGTGCTGCGCCACGCCTTCTCGGGTCCGCGTCCCGACCTCGTGCTTTGCGGCCACCTCAACCTGCTGCCGCTCGCGGCGCTGGTGGCGGGGCTGCGTCGCGCGAAGCTCGCGCTCCAGATCCATGGGATCGACGCCTGGACGCCGCATCCCGGCGCGCTGGTGCGGTGGCTCACGGGGAGGATCGACGTGGTGCTGTCGGTCAGCGCGGTCACCGCCGATCGCTACCTCAAATGGGCACGGCCGCCCCGTACCGGCGCGCGCGTGCTGCCCAACACGATCACGCTCGAACGCTATGGCGTGGCGCCCAAGGCGCCCGACCTCGTCGAGAAGTTCGGCCTCGCCGGGCGCACCGTGCTGCTCACCATGGGTCGGCTGGCGGGCCGCGAGCGCTACAAGGGCTTCGATCGCGTGATCGAGGCGATGCCGCTGATCGCCGCGCACGATCCCTCCGCGGTCTATGTCGTCGCCGGCGCGGGCGACGACCTGGAGCGGCTGCGCGACAAGGCGAAGCAGTTCGGCGTCGGCGACCGCGTGATCTTCACCGGCTTCGTACCCGAGGAACGCAAGGCCGATTATTTCCGCCTCGCCGACGTCTATGTCATGCCCAGCCTGGGCGAAGGCTTCGGCATCGTCTGCCTGGAGGCGATGGCGTGCGGCGTGCCGACCGTCGCGAGCACGCGCGACGGCAGCTTCGAAGCAATCCGCGGAGGTGAGCTGGGCATCGCCGTCGACCCGTTCGATCCGACCGCGATCAAGGACGCCGTCGCCGAATCGCTCCGCCGCCCGAGAACGGTCCCGAGCGGACTAAACTATTTTGCCGTTCCGGCGTTTCGGGCCCGGCTCCGCGAACTTTTCTTCGGAACGGATTCAATATTTTGCACTCGGCTTCACACCAAGAACTCCGTCCCGGATCAGCCCGGCGCCGCAGGGGGGATTGACTAGCATCCCCTTAACGATGGAAGTGCGTCTGCCGGCCTGCGTTGGGGGACGAAGGGCGGCTCGCTTTTTGGGGGAGCGGTGTTGAATGTGCGGCCTTAACGGCATTTTCGGCTATGGGAGCAGTGCGCCTGCACCATCGCCGGAGGAGGCCCGCCTGAGCAGCGAAGCGCAAGCGCGCCGAGGGCCGGACGGGGAAGGGTTCTGGAGCAGCGCAAGCGGGCGATGCCTGCTGGCGCACCGAAGGCTCTCCATCATCGACCTGTCCGATCGCGGCAAGCAGCCGATGCACAGCGCCGGCGGTCGCTACACGATCGTCTACAACGGCGAGATCTACAACTACCCCGAGCTGCGCGCCGCCGCGATCGCCAACGGCATCGAACTGGCAAGCGATTCGGACACCGAGATCCTGCTCCACCTCTATGCCGCGCGCGGGCCCGCGATGCTCGCCGAGCTGCGCGGCATGTTTGCCTTCGCGATCTGGGACGAAACCGAACAGTCGCTGTTCCTCGCGCGCGACCCCTTCGGGATCAAGCCGCTCTACTACAGCGACCAGGCGGGCACCTTCCGCTTCGCCTCGCAGGTGCGCGGGCTGCTCGCCGGCGGCGCGATCGACCGGGCGCCCAATCCGGCCGGCGTGATCGGCTTCCTGCTGCTCGGCAGCGTGCCCGAGCCCTTCACCTGGTTCGAAGCGATCTCGGCGCTGCCCGCGGGCCACCATGTCACCGTCACGCCCCGGGGCGTGGGCGAGCCGGTGCGCTACGCCGACCCGGCCTCGGCGCTCGCCACGACGATCTCGCGTGGCGTGACTCGCGAGGAGTCGATGCGCCAGGGCGTCCAGGCGCTTCGTGAGAGCGTCCGCGCGCATCTGCTCGCCGACGTGCCCGTCGGGCTGTTCCTGTCGAGCGGCATCGATTCGGCATCGATCCTCGGCATCGCCAGCGACTTCCAGACCTGCCCCCTGCGCTGCATCACGCTCGGCTTCCGCGAGTTCGAAGGCACGCCCGAGGACGAGGTCCCGCTCGCATCGCGGCTCGCCGATTACTACGGCGCGAAGCACGAGGTCCGCTGGGTCGATCAGGACGAGTTCTCGGCCGACCTCGACGCGCTGTTCGGCGCGATGGACCAGCCCTCGATCGACGGCGTCAACACCTGGTTCGTCGCCAAGGCAGCGCATTCGGCCGGGCTCAAGGTCGCGATGTCGGGCATCGGCGGAGACGAACTGCTCGGCGGTTATTCGAACTTTTCCAACGTGCCGGGCTGGCACCGCCGCTTCCGGATGATCAGCAACCTCCCCGCGCTCGCGCCGCTGCTCGAGCGCGGCGTGCGCGTCGCCGCCCCTCGGCTGATGCGCGACAAGCCCAAGATCACCGGTCTCTTCCGCCACGCCGGCACGATCGGCACCACCTATTTCGTCGCGCGCGCGCTGCGCATGCCCGAGGCGCTGCCCGCCGCGCTCGACGCCGGCTTCGCCGCCGAAGGCCTGCGCCGGCTCGAGCTGCGCAGCCGGATGAACGCGCCGATCGACCCGCGCCCCGATTCGGATCAGGCGGCGGTGACCCTGCTCGAGCTTGCCTTCTACGCACGAAACCAGCTGCTGCGCGACGCCGACTGGGCTGGCATGGCGCACAGCCTCGAGATTCGCACGCCGCTGCTCGATTTCGCGCTGTTCGAGGCCCTGGGCCCGCTGATCGGCCATCTTCGCCCCGGCGAGGGCAAGCAGTTGCTCGCCTCGGCGCCGGCCAAGCCGCTCCCGGAATGGATCCGCAACCGCGCCAAGACCGGATTCACCGTGCCCTATGCGCATTGGATGCAGGACCTGATCGGCCGCGACGGCGCGGGGCCGCTCGATCCGGCGAACCGCGGCGACGTTTCGCGGCGCTGGGCCAATTATGTGCTGGACCGCTACGCCGCTGCCTGACTAGGAGCGCCGGCATGGGAACGCCCGACGACCTGCCGGCACGGCGCGCCGAGGACTAGCGCTTGGCTTCCCCCTATATCGTCCAGATCGTACCCGTGCGCTCGGCTGCGGCCGAGGGCGTCGGCGACTATGCGGCTCGGATCGCCGAACGGCTGCTCGCCGATCATGGCATCGGCACGCATTTCATCGCCTGCACACCCCTGCCTCCCGCGCAACGACGCGCCGATGGCTGGGACTCGGTCGAGCTCGCCCGCCGCGGCGCCGCCGAGCTGCTCGAGGCGTTGGCCCCGCACGGCGATGCGCCGGTGCTCCATCATCACTCGGGCTATGGCTATCACGTCAGGGGCTTTCCCCTCTGGCTTGCCCGCGCGCTCGGGCAATGGCGCGCGACGAGCGACCGGCGGCGGCTGTTCACCGTCTTTCACGAGCTCTATGCGACCGGGCCGGTTTGGCGCAGTGCCTTCTGGGTCAGCGGACTGCAGATCCGCGCGACGCGCCGCGTCCTGCGCGCGAGCGACGCCGCGCTCGCGACCAAGGAGCGCAACGTCGCGTATCTGCGCCGCTGGGAGCCGGCAGGTCCGCCGGTCGACTGGTATCCCTGTTTCGCCGCGGTGGGCGAACCGACGGGTCCGACCGCCGCCGCGAGCGAACGCCCGCCGGTGCTCGTGCTCTTCGGCCGTGCGCAGATGGCGCATGTACTCTATGGCGAGCATCGCGGCGCGGTCGAAGCCTTTGTGCGCGCCAACGATATCCGCGACGTGATCGATCTGGGGGGCCGTCTCGCGCCGCCGCCGGCGGAGCTCGGCGGTGCGCCCGTGCACGCGCTCGGCGAGGTGCCGGCCGCCGCGGTGATCCAGGCGCTTTCTCAGGCGCGGTTCGGCATGGTCCAATACGCTGCGGACTGGATCGCCAAGTCGAGCGTGTTCGCGGCGATATGCGCCAGCGGAGCCGTCCCCGTCGTCGTCAGCGGTCAGGCGGGCCGCGAGGATGCGCTCGAGCCCGGCACCAACTATCTCAGGCTCGATCCGGCGGCTCCGGCTCCGGCGCCCGACGCCGCTGCGCTGGATCAATTGCAGTCCGGCGCGAGAAGCTGGTATGAGCCCCATTCGATCGCCCGGGTAACCGACGCCATCCGCCGCCAGTTGTTTCCGCAAGCCTGACAGAAGCCCCCCGATGCCACCGATCTTCTATTTCATCCCGGTCGGCATCGTGCTGGCCACGATCGGCGCCCGTTTCTGGCGGCCAGTGGTCGTCGGCGTGCTCGTCTGGCTGCTGTTCGAAGGCGCAGTCCGCAAATGGGTGCTGCCACAGTTCCAGGGACCGATCCTGCTGCTCAAGGACGGCGTGCTGCTCGCTGCCTATCTCGGCTATTTCGTTTCGGAGCGAAGCCTGGTGCAGCCGTCCGAACGGCTGCGCGGCTTCGGCTATCTCTTTCTGGTGGTCTGCGTCTATTGCGGGCTGGAGGTGCTCAACCCCAATTCGCCTTCGGTAGCGCTCGCGCTCTACGGATTGAAGAATTACCTTCTCTACGTCCCGCTGGCCTTCGTCATCCCCGAGCTGTTCCGGACGAGGCAGGACATCCACAAGGTCATCCTGTGGATGACGCTGCTGGCCTTTCCGATCTGCTTGCTGGCGCTCTATCAGTTCACCCAGCCGCCGGCGTCCTGGGTGAATCTCTACGTGAGCCACGATGCGGCGCGCGAGGAAGTCGCCGCGGTGTTCGGCCAGGCGGGACAGGGCGAGTTCACCGTCGGCCGCGCGCGGACATCGAGCACCTTCTCCTATCTTTCCGGCTTCACGACCTATTTGACGCTCATGCTGCCGTTCTTCGCCAGCATGCTGCTCCATTCCTATGGGCGCAACCGCGAGACGCTGATGATCGGCGCGGCGATGGTCCTGACGGTTGCCGCGACGCTGACCACGGGTTCGCGATCGCCGGTCATCACCTTCTTCGCGGTGGCTCCCCTGCTTGTGCTGATCGCGGGCGGCAAGGGCATGCTTTCGCCGACGATCATGCTCCGCGTGGTGGTCGGGACCGTGGTCGTCAGCATCTCCGCGCTCTGGATCGCGGCGGGTGCGGCTTCGGCCTTCCTCTACCGCGCCAACAACGCGGACTCGGCATCCGACCGGCTCGTGTCGCCGATCACGGAAGCGATTCGGGCGTATAACGTCACGCCGCTCTTCGGCCTCGGCATCGGCTCGAATTCGAACGCGGCGGTTACGCTCGCGGGCTCGGATTTCTACTGGCTTCAGGGCAATTTCTTCGAAGGCGAATTCGCGCGCGTCATGCAGGACCTGGGCTTCGCGGGCTTCACGCTCGTCTACGGACTGAAGGTCTATGCCGTGGTCCTCATCAGCCGGTTCATCATGCAGTCGCGCTCGAGGCTGTTCGTTGCGCTTCACAGCGCCGCCCTCGGCTTCATGCTGCCGCACTTCCTCCTGTTCACGGTCAACAACCCGACCGGCGGCGTGATGTTCTGGTCGCTGCTCGGGCTTTCGGTCGCGATGAACCGGATCGAACGGCGCGAACTGGCGGTGCTGCACGAGCTCAACCTGCTGCCCGACTCCGAACCGAGGATGGCCGCAGCGTGAGCGCCGGATCGCGCGGGCCGACCCGCATCGCCGTGCTCAACACGCACCCGATCCAATATTTCGCGCCGCTCTACGCCTATCTCAACCGGGCCGAGGATCTCGACGTCACCGCGCTCTACCTCTCGGACTTCAGCCTGCGCGGCGCGCGCGATCCCGGCTTCGGCCAGACCGTCACCTGGGACATCGACCTGCTCGAAGGCTACACTTCCCGCTTCGTCGGCAGCCGGTGGCGCACCGCCGAGCCCAGCGGGTTCAGCTCGATGGTCGCGCCCGAGCTCTGGCGCGAGATCTCGCGCGACCGCTACGACGCGGTCTGGGTGCACGGGCACGGCTATGCCGCCTGCCTCGTCGCCGTCGCCGTCGCGCGCGCCAAGGGCATTCCGGTGTTCATGCGCGGCGAGACGCATCTGGGCCTGCCGATCGCCGGGGCGAAGGCGGGGCTGCGGCGGCCGCTGATGCAGACACTTTACGCCCAATGCGCCGGGCTGCTCGCGATCGGATCGGCCAACGCCGACTATTACCGCGCGATGGGCGTGCCCGATCGCAAGATCTCGATCGTCCCCTACTCGGTCGACAACGAGCGTTTCGCCGCCGCCTCGCGGATCACGGCCGAGGAACGCAGCGAGATGCGCGCGCGCCTCGGCGTGCACGACGAAGCGCCCGTGATCCTCTACGCGTCCAAGTTCCAGCGCCGGAAACATCCCGACGACCTGCTCGCCGCCTTCCTCAAGCTTCGGGCGCAAGGGATCGACGCGCATCTGGTGATGGTCGGATCGGGCGAGATGGAAGCCGAGCTTCACGCGACGGCGGCGAAGGCCGGCGACGCGAACATCCACTTCCCGGGCTTCTTCAACCAGAGCGACCTGCCGCGCGTCTTCGCCGCCTGCGAGCTGTTCGTGCTGCCTTCGTCGATCGAGCCGTGGGGGCTGATCGTCAACGAAGTGATGTGCGCCGGCCTGCCGGTGGTGGTCGCGCGCGAAGTGGGCTGCGTGCCCGATCTGGTTCATGACGGCGTCAACGGTGCGCTGTTCCCTGCCGGCGACGTCGATGCGCTCGCCGCCGCGCTCGCGACGATCGCCGCCGATGCCGGGCTGCGCGCGCGGATGGGCGCCGCGAGCCGCGAGCGGATCGCGCATTGGGGCTTCGCCGAGTGCCTCGCCGGCGTACGCGAGGCGCTGCGCAAGGCCGGGGTGACCGGAGCCGCCGCGTGAGCGGCGGCCGCCGCGCTTCGGTCGCGATCCCCTCGCAGCAATATGCCGACCAGCTGGCCGCGGCGCTGGCGGAAGGAGACCTGCTCTCGCACTATTATTGCGGCACGCCGCCGCGCGCCGAGCTCCGCGCGGTGATCGGCGATCGCTTCCGCTTCCGCCCGCAGGAGCGGCTCGGCCATGCGCTGGCGCGGCGGCTGGTGAAGCCGGGACCGGGCTTCGAGCGCCAGGCCTATCGCTTCTACGCCAGCTTCGACCGCCGCATCGCCCGGGCCCTGGCGCGCGACCCGGCGGACGCGATCATCGGCTATGAGAATTGCACGCTCGCGATGTTCGAGCAGGCGCGCGCCGCCGGCAGGCTGACGATCCTCGACGCCGCCGACGTCCACTATCGCTTCCAGCAGGCGATGGGCGACAGCCTCGGCGATCCGGCGCTGCAGGCCCAGGTCAACGCGCGCAAGGACCGGGAGATCGCGCTCGCCGACTATCTCCTCTGCTGCTCGGAAATGGCGAAGGCGAGCTATGTCGAGGCGGGCGTGCCGGCGGAGCGCATCTTCGTCGCCGGGCTCGGCGCCGATCTCGCGCGCTTCGCGAGCGGCGCGCCGCGGCCGGCGGCGGCGGGCCCGCTCCGCATGGTCTTCGCCGGCCGCTTCACCGTCAAGAAAGGCGCGGACCTGCTCGCCGAGGCGCTGGAGCGGGTACGCGCGCAGGGGCTGGACTTCACGCTCCAGGTCGCGGCCGACACGGGCGGCGGCGATCCGGCGCTGGTCCGCCGGTTCGAGGCGTTGGGAACGCTGCTGGGCAAGCTGCCCCAGGAGCAGCTCCCCGCATTGTTCGCCGCCTCGGACCTGCTGCTCGTCCCCTCGCGCTTCGATTCCTACGGGATGGTTGTCGCCGAAGCGATGGCGGGGGGCACGCCCGCGCTCGTCTCCGAACATGTCGGCGCCAAGGACCTGATCCGACAGGGCGAGAGCGGCTATATCGTCCCGGCCGGCGATGCCGGCGCGCTCGCCGCCCAGCTCGCGGCTGCCGCTGCCGACCCCGACGCCGTCCGCGCAATGTCTGCCGCCGCCGCGCATGCGGGCGCCACCGCGGACTGGTCGCGCTACCGCAGCCAGGTCCGCGCCAACATCCGCGAGATATTCGCGCGCCGCTGGGCATGAGGATTCTCCACGTCGTCCCGAGCTACTTCCCCGCGGTGCGCTACGGGGGGCCGATCTGGTCGGTGCACGGGCTGGCGGCGGGTGAAGCGGCGCTGGGGCACGAGGTCCATGTCTTCACCACCAACGCCGACGGGCCGGGGGTATCGGACGTGCCGCTCGACCGGCCGGCCGTGCTCGACGGGGTCAAGGTCCATTACTTCGCGGTCGGCAGCCCGCGCCGGCTGTTCCGCGCACCGGCGATGGCCCGGGCGCTGGCCGAGCGGGCGGGCGAGTTCGACGTCGTCCACCTCCACTCGGTGTTCCTCTGGCCTACCCTCGCCGCCGCGCGGGCGGCCCGCCGGGCGGGCGTTCCCTATGTGCTTTCGCCGCGCGGCATGCTGGTGAAGGGCCTGATCGCCGCCAAGTCGGGCCCTGTGAAACGCGCCTGGCTCGCGCTGTTCGAGCGCCGGACGATCGCCGGGGCGGCCGCGCTCCACGTCACCTCGCAGCAGGAAGCCAGCGACTTCGCCGGGATGGGCTTCACCGCCCGGGCGATCGTCGAGATTCCCAACGGCGTCGATCCCCCCTCCGCGGCGATGGATCGGCCCGCCACCGACGTTGCGGCGGAGATCGCGAAAGGGCCCTATGTCCTCTACCTTGGCCGGCTCAACTGGAAGAAGAACCTCCAGGCGCTGATCGACGCGATGGCCGAAGTCCCGAGCCTCCGCCTCGTTATCGCGGGCAACGACGAAGCCTATGCCGCGACGCTCGACGGCGCGGCGCTCGGCGACCGGCTCTCGCTGATCGCGCGCAGCGTCGACGGCGCGGACAAGGAAGCGCTGTTCACTGGCGCGTCGATCTTCTGCCTGCCGTCGACCAACGAGAATTTCGGCAACACCGTGCTCGAGGCGATGGCGCGCGGGGTGCCGGTGGTGTGCAGCAAGCACGCCGGGGCGGCGACGGTGGTGCGCGAGACGCAATCGGGGTTGCTCGCGATGCCCGAGGCGCTCAGCCTCGGCGCGGCGCTCGCCCAACTCGTCCGCCAGCCCGACCGCGCCGCCGCCTGCGCCCGGGCCGGCCGCCGCGCTGCGGCCGAGCAATATGGCTGGAAGCCCATCGCCGAGCGGATGGTGGCGGCGTATCGGGCAATACGCTCGACCAACGCCTGAGCAAAACGGGGATGGGATCCTAATCCCGCTCTTCGTCCTTCATCCGCTCCTCGATCACCAGCAGCGACAGCATCGTCTCGGCGAGCAACCGCTGGAGCGCGTAGAACATCCCGGCGCGCCCGTTGAAGATCAGCCCGCGGCCGAACAGCACGTAGAGGAAGGTCACCACCGGCATCAGCGGCGGATGCCGGCGCAACCACGCCTTCATCCCGCCCGACGCCTTCATGTGCGGCAGCTCGCGCTGCATGTAGCGCAGCTGCGAGCCGACCCAGCCGCTCATCGGCTTGCGGTCGTCATGGACGATGCGACCCTCGAGCTCGCCCACCGGTCCGGCGATGCGCCAGCCTTCGGTATGGCCCTTGTCGAACACCTCGGCCTTGCCGCGGCGGAACAGCACGGTGTTCGCCGGGTAGAGCGAGGCGAGCAGCGGGTGGCCATACATCGCATAGCCGAAGCGGACGCGGTACGCGTCGACCCCGGCGGGCGGCTCCAGCGCCGCGAGCTCGCCCCGAAGCTCGGGCGTGACGAGATAGTCGGCGTCCATCCGCAGCACCCAGTCGGTCGCGATCCGCGTCTCCTCCACTGCGAAACGCCACTGCCCGGCGTGCGTGTCGAACGCACGGTGGAAGATCCGCACGCGCGGGTTCGCCGCGAGCAGCTCCAGCGTCGCGTCGGTGCTGCCGCTGTCGACCACGACGATGTCGCGCGCCCAGTCGAGCCGCGCGAGCGTGCGAATGATGTTGGGCGCCTCGTTCATCGTCAGGAGGACGGGCGTGATCCGGTCGAGCATCAGGCGGCCTTTCGCGCGGGCTTGCGCGCATGGGGCGCGATCAGGGCGACGAGCCGCGCTGCGACGGCATCGGCGCGCTGCGCGGCGAGATGCGCGAGACGCGCTTCGGGGGCAGGATCGCGCGGAGCGGCGAGCGCCTCGGCGATCGCGCGCGCGGCATCCTCGGGGTCGCCCGGCCGGAAGGTGCGCGCGGTCGGCCCGCCCGCCTGGGGCAGTCCGCCCGCGGCCGAGACCACCACCGAGCAGCCGCACGCCAGCCCTTCGAGCGCGACGATCCCGAACGGCTCCTGCCAGACCGAAGGCACCACAAGCACCTTGTGCGCATTGAGCGCGTGGCGCAGCGCGCCGCCGCCGAGCCGGCCGGCGAAGGTCACGCGCTCCGCGATCCCCAGTTCGACGACAAGGGCTTCCAGCAGCACGCGCTCGGGGCCGTCGCCGACGATCGTCACGCGGGCATCGCCGAGCGGCCCGCCCGGCAGCGCCAGCGCCCGCAGCGCCACGTCGAAGCCCTTGTCGCTCACCAGCCGGCCGAGCATCACCAGTTCGCCGTCACGCACCACGCCGGGTTCCTCGAACATCCGCTCGGGGTCGTAGGGGCTGCACAGCGTCGCGCGCGGGCGGTCGTCGGGAAGGTTCGCGGTCACATAGTCGCTGCAGCCGAGGTTGGCGGCGACGAGATGGCGCATCACCCAGCGCTTCCGCATCGCGTGGCGGTCGACGCCATCACCGAGCTCGCTGTGGTGCCACACCACCAGGGGCGTGCCCGAAAGCAGCACCGGCGGCAGCATCTTGAGCCCCACGTTCTGCATCACCACGACATCCGCCGCGCGCAGCACGCGGAGCGCCGTACCGAACCCCGGCCTGCGGACCAGCCGATAGCCGCGCTCGGGCATGGCGGGTCCGTTCTCGAGCGTCAGCACGGTCACGTCGTGCCCCGCCGCGGCGAGCGCATGCGCGACCATGTCCGACACGATCTCGAGCCCGCCGACGAACGGCAGGAACGACGTGGCGCACATCACGATCCGCATCGCCTCCCCCGGACGGCTCACGCCTTCTTTCGCTTGGCGACCGAGCGGACCGCGGCGCGCTTCACGGCGTAGAAGGCCTTGGGGAAGGTCGACTCGACCCAGAGGATCGAGCGGTTCGCGCCGCTGCTCAGGTCCTTCGGGCGGAAGACCTGGACGCCATTGACCTCGGTCGTCGGCAGCACGTGCTCGCGCATCTGGAGCTGGAGGAAATTGTCGCGCGCCGCGATCATGTGCGCGGTGATCGACGAGCGCGAATGCTCGGCGTCCTGGCTGTCGAGCGAGCCGTGGATCGTCCAGGCATTCCAGAACAGCACGTCGCCCTTGTCGAGCTTGGGCGCGCGGATCTCATAGCCGAGTTCGCGAATCTTGCGGACCACCGACTGGATATATTCCTCGTGATTGTCGGCGATGTTGTTGGCGAAGCCGTGCTCGGCGACCTGGAGCTTGTGCGAGCGCGGGCAGATGAAGAAGCGACCGGCGCGGGCGTGGATGTCCTCCATCGCTACCCAGGCGGCGGCCATGGTGCCGACGTTGACCGAGTCGAGATAATAGCTGTCCTGATGCTCCCAGGTGGCTGAATTGCCTTCGAAATACATCGACTGGACGAGCTTGGGCGAGTCGCCGAGCAGCGCGCTGAACACCCGGACGAGGCCGGGGTGGGTCAGGACCCGCTGCGTCGCCGCGTCGCGGAAGCGGCCGAGGCCCCTGGGGTCGACGCTTTGGAGGTTGAGCACCGGGTTCATCACCCAGCCGTTCTCGTTGACGACGTGGCGCTCGGCCTTGGCGGTGGCCTGGCGGTACATGAAGCCCTTGTACGGCTTGACCTCGCTGTCCCACAGCGCGCGGACGGCATCGCACGTCGCGGGCTCGATCAGGCCCTTGACGATGACATAGCCGTTCTCGTCGTAATAGGCGCGGATCGCCGCGGCCTGGTCGGGCGCGAAGCGCGGCGACACGTCCTCCCCGAGCGTCTCCGGCACGGCGACCGGCAGCCCTCGCGGCGTTTGCAATTCGATCATCGAGTCCTCGTGCCCGCAAGCGTCGGGCCCTTCAAACACATGCGGCGCGGAAATGGAATGCGCGACTTGGCAAGCCGGGCCGGCTTGGGCAGACGGGCCGCATGACCGCCAGCACGCCGCCCGAGCCCGACCGACCCGAGCGCCTGCCGGTCAACACGCGCTTCATCCTGTGCGTGGGCATGATCTTCGTGGTCAATTCGCACCTCAAGGATTATTGGCCCCACCCCGCCTTCGGCGGCGACGGGCTGCTCGGCTATGCGATCTTCTTCTTCGCGGCGGGGCTCGGCATCGGGATGAGCTTTCGCCACAAGGTGCGTTCCTTCCCCGACTATTATTGGCGGCGCTTCATCCGCATCTATCCCAGCCTGTGGCTGGTCATGATCCCGGTGACGCTGATCGACTGGTATCCGGCGCCGCATCCCGTTTCGGACTATTTCGATAACTTCGTCTATCCGACCAAGAACACCTTCGTCGCGCCGCTGATGCTCGACTATATCCCGCTCTACCTCCTCCTGCTGGCGCGCAAGCCCAGCTGGCTTCTGTGGAGCATCGCCGCGCTCTGCATCCCCTTCGCGATCCTCTGGTCGCAGCTCTGGCAGTTCGGCAAGGACATCCCGGAGGCGGGCGGAACGATGGGCGTGATCCTCTGGCGCGTCGCCAATTTCCAGATGATGCTGCTCGGCGCGTGGTTCGCCTTTCACCTGCCGTCGCGCGATGCCTTCCGCCGCGACCTGATCCTGTCGCTGGTGCTGCTCGCCGCCTATGTCGTGCTCAAGATGGGGTTCAGCCGCGACGCGCTGCGCGGCCTCTTCCCGCTGCTGTTCGCGGTGATCGGGGTGCAATGCTGGCTGCTGTTCCGCCTCGCCGCTTCCCTGGGGGTCGAGCGGCTGATGAACCGGAGCTTCCTCTTCCGTTGGGCGGTACTGCTGATCGGCGGCTGCTCGCTCGAGCTCTATTTCATCCACAACGAGCTGGTGGTCGTGCATTGGAGCAGCTTCCTCGCTCGGCTGCCCTTCCCCGTCGGCATCCTCCTGGTCTGGGCGATCTCGCTGCCGCTCTCCTACTTCGTCGAGCGGGTCGCGAGCTGGATCCGCTCGGGCTGTCGGAACTTTTCGTGGAAGCTGGGAGTCGAGCCCGGCTGATACCCGAGATGGCGACGGGCCGCCTCCGTCCCGAACCCCTTCGCAACGCAACATTATGTGTATAAAGCCCGGGGCCTCCCCCCGGGGCATCCCAAATCCTCCCAGCGTCACCCATGGAGTCGGTTGCTTGATCATCCTCGGCCTCAACGCCTTCCACGGCGATTCCTCGGCCTGCCTCGTGCGCGACGGCAAACTGGTCGCGGCCGCGGAGGAGGAGCGCTTCCGTCGGGTCAAGCATTGGGCGGGCTTCCCCTCGCAGTCGATCCGCTACTGCCTCGACGAGGCTGGCGTGACGCTCGCCGACGTCGATGCGATCGCGGTCAACCAGGACGGGCGCGCCAACATGCTGCGCCGCCTCGCCTTCGTGATCCAGACGCGGCCGAGCCCGAAGCTGATCCTCGACCGGCTCAAGAACCGCCGCGAGCGCAAGAGCATCGCCGACTATCTCGCCGAGGCCTTCCCGGGCGAGCCGTTCAAGGGCGACGTCGTGCCCATCGAGCACCACCTCGCGCACCTTTCCTCGGCCTTCCACGTCTCACCCTTCGAGGAAGCGAGCGTCGTCTCGGTCGATGGCTTCGGCGACTTCGGCAGCGCCGCCTGGGGGCTCGGCAAGGGCCGCGACATCGCGATCGAAGGGCGCGTCCATTTCCCGCATTCGCTCGGCATCTTCTACGAAGCGATGACGCGCTACCTCGGCTTCCCCAACTATGGCGACGAGTACAAGGTGATGGGCCTCGCGCCCTACGGCGAGCCCAGCCAGCTCGACAAGATGCGCGAGATCGTCAAGCTCAAGCCGGACGGTAGCTTCGCGCTCGACCTCTCCTATTTCACGCATCACAAGGAGGGCGTCACTTATCAGTGGACCGACGGCAATCCGGTGATGAGCGATCCCTTCTCGCCCAAGCTGCTCGATCTGCTGGGCCCGCGCCGCGGCAAGGACGAGCCGCTGAGCAAATACCACCACGACATCGCCCGATCGGTCCAGGCGATGTACGAGGAAGCCTTCT
This sequence comes from Sphingomonas sp., assembly GCF_017745215.1. GTDB lineage: Bacteria > Pseudomonadota > Alphaproteobacteria > Sphingomonadales > Sphingomonadaceae > Sphingomonas. The sequence continues at coordinate 216,852 of NZ_JAGHZV010000001.1, read as the reverse complement.
TCAACCTGCTCGACACGATCCAGCCGCGCCACGGCGCCAAGGCGCTCACCCTCGCCGGCGGCTGCGCGGCGAATTCGGTGGCAAACGGCAAGGTGCGGCGGCGCACGCCCTACCAGCACGTCTACGTCCAGTCGGCGGCCGGCGATGCGGGCGGCGCGATCGGCGCGGCGTTCGCGCATTGGCACGGGCTCGGCAAGCCGCGCAGCTTCGTGATGGACCATGCCTATTGGGGCCCGGGCGCGAGCGACGCCGAGATCGATGCGCTCCTCGCCGCGCGCGAGGCCGAGATCCGCGCCGCGGGATGCACGATCGAGCGGGTGAGCGACGAAGCCGAACTCTGCCGCCGCACCGCGCACGCGGTCGCGCAGGGGCTGGTGATCGGCTGGTACCAGGGCCGGATGGAATGGGGGCCGCGCGCGCTCGGCAACCGCTCGATCCTCGGCGATCCGCGCCGCGCCGACATGAAGGACATCCTCAACCTCAAGATCAAGCGCCGCGAAAGCTTCCGCCCCTTCGCGCCGTCGATCCTCGACCGCGCGACCGGCGACTGGTTCGAGGAAGTCGACGACGTCCCCTTCATGATGCAGGTCTTCCAGATCCGCGAGGAGCAGCGCGCGAAGATCCCCGCGGTCTGCCATGTCGACGGCTCGGGCCGCCTCCAGACCGTCCATGCGGACACCAACCCGCGCTATTTCCGCCTGATCGAGGCGTTCGAGGCGGAGACCGGCGTGCCGATGGTGCTCAACACCTCGTTCAACGAGAATGAGCCGGTGGTCTGCCGCCCCGAGGAAGCCCTCGAATGCTTCCTGCGCACCAGGATGGACGTGCTGGTGCTCGGCGACATGATGATCGAGCGGCGAGGCTGACCATGCCGCGCGCAGGCCGGCCCGGGATGGATTGATGCCGATCCGGCCATCGCACGCCGCGCGTATGCTGCGCTCGCGGCTCGCCCGGCAGATCGCGGAGCAGACGATCGCGAACCTCGCGGTCCAGGGGCTGGGTGCGATCACGACCTTCTCGTTCGTCCACCTCCTGCCGCCGCATCAATATGCGATCTTCGGCCTGTGCATCGCCACGGTCGGCTTCGTGTCGGTCTCGAGCGACCTCGGGCTGATGGCCTCGACCAGCTATTTCTGGCGCCACCAGGTGACCGGCGGCGCGCCCTTCGCCGAACATTATGCCGCGATCAAGCGCGTCCGGCTGGTGCTGTTCGCCTTCACGGGCTCGATCGGCGGCGGCGTCCTCGCCTGGCTGGTCCATCGCGAGAGCGGCGACTGGACCGCCGCGCTCTCGATCGCGCCGCTCGCGCTCGCGCTGGCCTGGACCCAGATCCTCATGGCGATGTCCGTCGCCGCGCTGCGGCTGAGCGGGGACCTGCGGCGAGCCTATCTCGCCGATCTCTCGGGCGCAGTCACGCGAGCAAGCCTGGCCCTCGCCGCCTTCGCGCTGGCCCTGCAGCACGCCTGGTTCCCGCTGATCTCGCTCGGGATCGCCGCGCTGGTCACGCTCTCGATCGTGCAGCCGCGGCTCGACCCGGCGTTCCGCTCGCGGGGGCACGCGACCCGGGACGCCGTGCGGCAAGTGGTCCGCTACATCATACCCACCACGCCCTCGACGATCTTCTTCGCCACGCAGGACATCCTCGTCTATTGGCTGGCGACGCTGAGCGGGGGCGCCATCGTGATCGCCCAGACCTTCGCGCTCGGCCGACTCGGCGCGATCTTCGTCACCTTGAGCGCGATCATGGCGAATGTGATCATCCCGCGGATCGTGAACATCGCCGACGACCGGCACGCGCTGCGGACCGCGCTGGTGACGGTGGCGGCGATCGGCGGCTTCTGCTCGGCCCTGCTGTTCGTCGCGTGGATGGTCCCGGGCCTGTTCCTCATCCTCCTCGGCAACCACTATGCCGGACTGGCGGAGCCCCTGCTGCTCTGCCTCGGCGCGGCGAGCCTGCAGGTGGTGGCGCATGGGCTCGGCAACATGAACCGGGCGATGGGCTGGGTGCGGTGGGAAACGCCGATGATCTGCGTGCAGGCGGTCCTCGTCGCGGCGATCGTCCCCTTCTTCCATTTTTCGACGACCAAGGGCGTCCTCGGCTTCAACCTGGTCCTCAACGCGCTCTGGCTCGCCAATATCGCGGCGGTGACGCTGCTGGGCGTCCGCCAGATGCGCCGCCGCGGCCAAAGCCCCGAAATGCATCCCGAGGACCAGCCCGAAACGCCACTGGTATCCTGATACCCGTCAGCAAAGCCGCGCATTTGCTTGACTTTCGGGGCACGATTCGCCAAACGCCCGCGGTCCGCGCTGGCCGGGAGGCTGGCGCGTCTGCATTTCAACGAAAGGTCCGGCTCCATGAAGGCGCTGATGAAGACCACCAAGTCGGTCAAGCCGGCGGACGTGGAGAAGAAGTGGCACATCGTCGATGCCGACGGCCTGGTGGTCGGTCGCGCGGCGACGATCATCGCCAACGTGCTGCGCGGCAAGCACAAGACGAGCTTCACCCCGCACGTCGATTGCGGTGACAATGTCATCGTCATCAACGCGGACAAGATCCGCTTCACCGGCAAGAAGCTGGCGAACAAGGTCTACTACAAGCACACCGGCTATGCCGGCGGCATCAAGGAAGTGACCGCGGCCAAGGTGCTCGAGGGCCGCTTTCCCGAGCGCGTGCTCGAGAAGGCCGTGGAGCGCATGATCCCGCGCGGCCCGCTCGGCCGCCAGCAGATGCGCAACCTGCGCATCTACGCCGGTTCGGAGCATCCGCACGAAGCCCAGAACCCCGAAGTCCTCGATATCGCGGCGATGAACCGCAAGAACAAGGTGGGCGCGTAATGACCGACAATCGCCAGTCCCTTTCCGATCTCGGCTCGCTGACCCAGGGCGGCGACGCGCCTGCGGCCGCCGCCGCGACCAGCGCCGACGCCTATCTCTCGGGCGCCGAAGTGGTCGAGACCGCGCCGCTGCGCCAGCAGGAGCTCGACAAGTTCGGCCGCGCCTATGCGACCGGCCGCCGCAAGGACGCCGTCGCCCGCGTGTGGCTCAAGCCCGGCTCGGGCAAGATCACGATCAACGGCCGCGACCAGGAAGTCTATTTCGCGCGTCCGACGCTGCGTCTCGTCATCAACCAGCCGTTCGGCGTCGCCGAGCGCGAGGGCCAATATGACGTGGTGTGCACCGTCAAGGGCGGGGGGCTTTCGGGCCAGGCCGGCGCGGTCAAGCACGGCATCGCCCAGGCGCTGTCGAAGTACGAGCCCAAGCTGCGCACCTCGGTGAAGCAGGCCGGCTTCCTGACCCGCGACAGCCGCACGGTCGAGCGCAAGAAGTACGGCAAGGCGAAGGCCCGCCGCAGCTTCCAGTTCTCGAAGCGCTGATCCTGCCGACAGGCAAGCGAAGGGGCGGTCCGGCGACGGGCCGCCCTTTTCCTTTGGGCGCGCTTCGCTAGGCTGGGGCGATGGCGGCGCTTCCACCCCAGATCGAACGAATCCTCGCCTTCCTCGGCGCGATCGGCATTTCCGTCTCGATCGAACCAGTGGACGAGTCTTCACTGCTCCCCGGCGCGACCATCCGAAGCGGCGGGCTGATCTTCGATCCCGCGCTCCCCTACCCCGGCGACCTGCTCCACGAGGCGGGGCATATCGCCGTGACCGATCCGGCGCTGCGCCCGACGCTCGGCGAAATCCCCTCGGACCCGGCCGAGGAGATGGCCGCGATCGCCTGGTCCTATGCCGCGGCGCTGGCAGCGGGGATCGAACCCGCGCTGGTGCTCCACGACCAGGGCTATCAGGGCGGGGGCGGCTATCTGGTCGAGGCGATGGCGGGCGCCCTCCCGCCGGGCGTGCCGATGCTTCAGCTCTGGGGGATGACGGCCGCGCGAGGCCAGGCGAAAGCGCTCGGGCTGCCGGCCTATCCGGCCATGGCGCGCTGGCTGCGCTGAGCCGCCGCTCCGCCGGGCGAAGGCGCGAGCCAGCCGGCATAGGCGACCACCGGCCCGATCAGCGGCATCGCCACCGCGACGTCGAAGCGGAACCGTTCGCCTTCCTGCCATTCGCGCGCGGCGATGCGGGGCCCGAGCCCGCGCGGCATCGGGATGCCGAACGCGCTCCAGCCGCGCGAGACCATGCGCAGCCCCTCGCGATCGGCGGGCAGGTCGAAGTGGAAGCGCAGCGGGCCGAAGCGCTCGATCACCTGGCCCGCCCGGCCGCTCAGCACGCTCAGGAACCGGTACGGGCCGAAGCGGCGCGTCCAGCGCTCGCCCTCGGCGCAGCCTTCGAAGCTCACCTCGAGCGGGTAATGGCCCGCGGGCGGCATCCTCATGGCCGCGGCGAGCAGCCGGGCGAGCAGCTTGCTGCCCCGCGCGACGCTCCCCTCGCCCGTCGCGCCCCCATCGGCGACGAAATCGTGCACCGCGCGCACTGCGGGCGGCAGCGCGTCAAAGGCGTCGCCTAGCACGCGAGCGTAGAGCGGCGGAGACAATTCGCGCTCCACGGTCTCGTGGCGGATCGCGAGGCCGGCGAAGAGCGGCTCGAACGCTTCGAGCTCGAGTTCGCCCCAGCCGTGCCGCGCGCCCGGCGCCACGCGGCCGGCGAGGATCGCCTCGGCGAGCAGCTGCGCCGCCAGCGTCGGGATCTCGGGCCCGTCGCCGTTGCGCGCGACCAGGGTCCAGCGGCGCTCGACATCGCGCCCGCCGGCGCGCCCGACGAGCGTCACATGCATCGCCGAGCGGTCGCCGCCCAGCCGCAGCATCGTCCGGTAGAGCGGCATCAGCCAGCGCCGCGCCGGCTCGAGCGACGCCATCCACCCCCAGCGCACCGGCCAGCTCGCCAGCCAAAGCGCGCGCATCTGCAGACCCAGCTCGGTGCCCGCGCGGAACACCACCGACGGCCGCCCCGGCAGCATCGCGGGCGCGATATCGAGGTCAGGCACGTCGGCGATCCCGGTCAGCCGTCCGCCGAGCCCGCTGCCATCGCCGAGCTGGAACGCCTCGCGCCGCATCGCCTGCCAGCCATGCGCCACGTCCCAGCGCTTGCCGCGCCACAGCCGCACCGGCCTGCCGACATAGCTCAGGATCGCCGCGGCGACCGACTCCCCGGCACTTGCGCGGTTCGACGCGCTGATCGCCATCTCGACGCGCTCGACCGCGTCGAGTCCCGCCGCCAGCCGCCGCGACACCGCGCCCGACAGCGCCGGCACGCTCGACGCACCCGAGATCGCCGGCACCCCCGCAGCCTTCGCCATCCGGTCGAGCGCGCCGATCCCGGTGACGAAGCCGCGCGCATCGGCGAGGTCGAGGTAGGGGATGCGCATCGCGATGCATGCCTCGGGCACGGTGGTGCCGCTGCCCTGGAAGGGACCCGCGGCATCGATCACCAGGTCCGGCCGCTCGCGCGCCATGACGAGGCCGATCCCGCTGTTGCGATCCGCGACCAGCGGCGTCGCGCCCGCGTGCGCCTCGCAGAAGGCTGCCGCCTTCGCCATGCTCCGCCCCGCGACGAGCACCTCATGCCCGCTCGCCAGCAGCCGCCGCGCCAGCCGCGCGCCGAAGCCGCCATAGCCGCCGATGACCAGGATGCGACTCATGCCGGCGCCTCGTCGCCGCGCGCGAACAGCCAGAAGGCCAAGCCCGAGGCCAGCCCGGCTAGGCCGAGGTTCAGCGCCATCCCGCCGATGCCGTCCGTGCTCGATCCCTGTATGATGGCGACCCCGAAGAACAGCGCCGGGATCGGGATACCGCCGACCAGCGCACCGCCGAGTGCGGCGCTCCACCACCTCAGCCGCCAGCGCTGGACGAGCTGCCAATAGACGCCGATGCCGATGAAGAGATGCGCAAAGGCAACCGGCACGCCGATCAGCATCGACAGCACCATCCAGTTCGGCAGTTGAACCGCCAGCCGCTCGCTGGGAATGGCGTCCGCGGCAGTCTTCAGCGCAAGCACGAGCGGCCCGGCGAAGAGGGCGGCGAATACGCCCAGTCCCTCGCGCCGCTTCGTCACTTCGCCTCCTCCGGCTCGCAATCGGCGAACAGCGCCAATTGATGCACCAGCTCGCCGAACCAGGGATGGACCAGGTCGAGCGTGAAGGCGAAGCGGCCCTCGCCCAGGTCGACATGGCCGATCACCAGCCGGCCCGGCGCCGCCCAGGCGGGCACGCGCAGCCGCAGGCCACCCAACTTCCAGAAATAATGGTCACTCGCGAAGATCAGGCTGGCGTCCTGCACGTCGAGCATCAGCGCGATGCCGAGGCCCAGCCCCAGATATTCCTCGATCCCCGTCGGCCCCGCGAAGCGCTTCGCGCTGTGGATAACCTGTGGAAAACCATGTGCACGGCCATATTGCCGCGTCCAATATTGCGCGGTGCCGTCGATGTCGCCGGTGACGCTCACGCTCGCCGCCACGCCGGTGTCGCGGCTGAGCGGCAGCGGCGCGCCGACCAGCCGCCCCGCCTGGGCGAGCAGCCATCCGAGCATGCTCATCCGGCATTCGGCGACTTCGCCGACATAGCTCACACAGGCGTGCGCCCCGACGTGGCGGGCGAAGCGGCGGCGGGTCGCCTCGGGAAGCCCGACCCAGCGCGCCTCGCCGAGCAGCCGGCGGAAGGGCGCGGCGTCGGCGGCGATCGGCTCGGCCGAGACGCGCTGCCATTGTGCGCACCGCCGGCGGACCGGCTCTCCCCACCATTCGACTGCCCTGGCCATTGCCGCCTCCCGTCTATTTCTCGCCCTTGCCCTTCGGCAGGAAAGCGAGCACGCGCCGCCCCATCGCCACCAGCATCATCAGCCGGCTGGGCGGGATCGCGATCATCTGCTGGTACCAATCGTCCATCGCGACGACGAAGCTGTGCATCGCCCCGATCCGCTCGCGCGCCACCGGCGAGAGCCTTTTGTCGCCCTGCGCCTCGGCCATGCACAGTCCGAGCGCGGCGACCGCGGGATCGATCTCGCGCTCCTTGCGGCCCTGCGCAATGCGCGTGAGCATCTGCCAGAGGTCGGTCTCCGCCTCATAATGGTCGCGGCGATCGCCCATCACCGGCGCGCGGCGGATCAGCTTCCAGCCCAGGAGCTCCTTGAGGCTGTTCGAGGTGTTGCTCCGCGCGATCTTCAGCGTCTCGCTGATCTCCTCCGCGTTGAGCGGGCGGTCGCTGAGGTAGAGCAGCGCATGGATCTGCGCGACCGAGCGGTTCACGCCCCATTGGCTGCCCATCTCGCCCCAGTGCAGCACGAACTGCTGCACCGCGGGGCCCAAGTCGATCGCATTGTCGGTAATTTCTGTCATGACAGAAATATGCGATGTGCGGGGCTCGCTGTCAATAGCCGTCATCCCGCCCAGCTCCGTTGCGACGCTTTGCGCGCAAGGGACAGACCATGACGAACATCTACCGCATCCACCCGATGATCCTGGCCCTCGACGGGAATCCGATCGCGTTCGGCGAGGAGAAGCCCGCTTGACGGCGCGCGAACGGCGCGGTCCAAGGAGCGCCGCAAACAAAGATTATGGTCGCGCGTTGGTGTCAGCCTTGGAGGGCCGTCCCGCGTACCGGGGGAGAGTTGTTCGATGACGTCACGCGAGATCACGCCGTTCATGCCGCTGATGGACGACAGCGTCCTGCCCGCGGACTCGCGGCGGACCGCTTCCGACTTGGTCCATGTCCTCGTCTATGGCGCGATCGGCTGGCCCTGGCTGGTGCGCAGCCTCTCGGGCGGCAGCCGCGAAGCCAAGCAGGCGCTGCTCGCGCGGCTCGATCTCGCGCCCGACGCGCTGCCGCATCTCGGCAGCTGGAAGGCCGACACGGGCTTCCTCCATCTGCTCGTCGACCATATCGAAGCGGCGCGGCCGCGCGCCGTGGTCGAGCTCGGCGCCGGCGCCTCGAGCCTCGTCGTCGCGCGAGCGCTCCAGCGCAACGGCGGCGGGCGGCTGGTGAGCTGCGACCAGCATGCCGGCTTCGTCGAGGCGACGCGGCAATGGCTGCGCGAGAACGGCGTCGACGCCGACCTGCGCGCGACGCCGTTCAAGCGCTCGCCGATGGGTTGGCCGGGCGTGTGGTACGACCATGGCCCGCTGCCCGGCGAGATCGACCTGCTGCTCGTCGACGGCCCACCCTGGGCGATCCACCCCTATGTCCGCGGTGCGGCGGAAAGCCTGTTCGATCGCCTGCCCATCGGCGGCCGGGTGATGCTCGACGATGCCGCGAGGCCGGGCGAGCGCGTGGTGGCGCGGCGCTGGCGCAAGCGCTGGCCCAACTTCGACTTCCAGCTGATCCAGGCCGGGACCAAGGGCACGCTGGTCGGCACGCGGCTGCGCTGAGGTCGCCTTTTCCTCTCAGTCGTGGAGAGGGATGGCCGGCATGTCGGCATCCATGATCCGTGCCACCGTCTGAAACTGCCGGTCCTCGATCCGGATTTCGTTGAACGACGGCGGCTCCGCGCGCACCCGCTCGGAAAGCGTCCCCGCGCCGATCAGCCGCACCTCGCGCCCGTCCACCGCATGCGCGATGTCGAACGGATCGTGGACATGCCCCGTCAGCACCGCGTCTGCCCCCGCCGCCGCCAGCGCCGCGAGTGCCTCGCGCCCGTGCCGCGTATCCGCGGTGCCGCGCGTGCCTGCCTCGACCAGCGGATGATGGCAGGCGACGAGCACCAGCCCGTCCTTCGGCGCCGCCTCGACCAGCGCCAGCGCCTCTTGCAGCGAGCGCGTGCTCACCCGGCCCTTCGACCAGTTGAGTCGCCACTGGAAGCGCGCCGTGGTCTTGAGCGGGACGATCGTCACGCCCTTCAGGTCGAGCGGGCGCTCGATCAGCCGTTCGAGCGCCTGGTAGCGGCGATAGGGCGTCACGAAGCGCGCCCAGGGGTTGAAATAAGGCAGGTCGTGATTGCCGACCTCGACCGTCAACGGCACGCCCAGCCCCTTGAGCCAGTCGGTCGCCGCGGCGAACTCATGGTGGCGCGCGCGCATCGTCAGGTCGCCGGTCATCACCACCGCGTCGGGCGCCTCGTCGCGCACCGCGGCGGCGAACCAATCGAGCGCGGCCCGGTCCTCGGCGCCGAAATGGACGTCGCTGACGTGGAACAGCCGGATCATGGGTCCTCCAGCGTACTGAGGAACGACTTCCCACTCATCCCGCCGCGGATGCGCGTGCCGGGATCGAGCATCACCGGCTCGCCATCGAACAAGGCAAGCACCGGCCGGGTTCCCTGCGGGCTGATCTCGTCGGCGTGCGTCTGGGTGACCGCCTGCGCCGCGACCCAGTCGCCGGTGAGCCAGTCCCAGCCGAGCCGCGCGATCGAACGCCAGTCGCGCGCATCGATCGCGGCGACGTCCAGGCCATCGCGGTCGGCGGTGACATACACCGCCTGGTAGCGGTCGCGCAGCGCCCGGGCGCCGGCGATGCGGATGCCCTTGCTGCCGAAGGTCCGCTGCCAGGCGACACGCGCAGCCTGCACCACTCGACCTACCTTGCCCTTGCGAACCGCTTCGCGTGCCCGCACCCAGGCCGTGGCGGGCCCCAGGATCAGTCCGACGAAGGCGCGATGCTCGCCCGCTTCGACGAAGGGCAGCGCGACGCGCCGGCCGGCTTCGTGCGCGGCATGAAGGATCGCGGCGGGATCGGCATTGCCGTGGAGTGCCTTGGCGAGCAGGTTCATCGTGCCGCCGGGCAGGATCAGGAAGGCACCGCTCCACCCACCGAGCGCCGAGAGCGCGGCGTTGATCGTGCCGTCGCCCGCGAACAGCACGACCGTGTCGACTCCCGCCGCGTCGAGCTCGGCGCCTTCAGGGAGCGGCCGTTCGGGAAACTCGGTGCGGCCCGCCAGCACGAGTCCGCGCTCGGCGAACACGGCCTCGATCGCGTCGCACTTGGCCTTGGTGGTGGAGCCCGAGCCCGGATTGGTGATGAACCACAGCGTCTTCATGCACTTCGCAACGCACGAGAAACGATTTGGCTCAGTAGCGGTAGAGCCCGAGCAATCCCGCCGCGCGGCTCTCTCAAACCGTCCGAATATTGAAAAGGGGCAATCGATCTCGGCGCGGGTTCACTGCGCCGGTTCGATGCCGAACAGCTTGATCTTGAAGAACAGCGTCGCATTGCCCGGGATCGGCCCCTTGCCCTTGGGACCGTAGCCGAGGTCGGAAGGAATCGCGATCTCGATCGTGTCGCCCACGCCGGCCATCGGCACGGCCATCTGCCAGGCCTTGATCAGCCGCGGCAGCGGGAAGGTCGCGGGCTCGCCGCGCTTCCAGCTCGAATCGAACTCGGTGCCGTCGGTCAGCGTGCCGGCATAATGGATCGTCACCGTGTCGGTCGGCTTGGGATGCGCGCCGGTGCCGTCGCCCTCGATCCGGCGCCAGCGCATCTGGCCGAGCCAGTGCCAGCCCTCGCTCGCCTTGAGGCCGACGACTGCGAGCACCTGCTGGTTCTGCCAGGCGAGGTCCTGCGAATGGTCGACGGGCGGTGCGTCCTGCGCGAATGCGGGGAACGGAAGGGCGAGCGCCAGAGCGGCGAGGATAGGGCGAAGCATGGCGCTTCTTTCGAATGAGCCCGCGCCCGCGTCAACCACCCCATGAATCGTCATCCCGGCGAAAGCCGGGACGCAGAGTCACAAGCGACATGGCCCTGCTGCCCTGGACCCCGGCTTTCGCCGGGATGACGGCCGATGGGAGGCGGCCTCGGCCTATTCGATCCCGAGCAGCTCGATCTTGAACAGCAGGGTCGCCCCGCCGGGGATCGGGCCGGCGCCCTGGTCGCCATAGCCGAGCGCGGCGGGCACCGCGATCTCGATCGTGTCGCCCACGCCCGCCTTGGGCAGCGCGAGCTTCCACGCCTCGATCAGCCCCGCGAGCGGGAAGCTCGCCGGTTCCCCCCGCTTCCACGAGCTGTCGAACACCGTGCCGTCGACCAGCTTGCCTTCGTAGTTGAGCTTCACCGTGTCCGCCACGGTCGGGTGCTTGCCCGAGCCGTCGCCGGCGATGCGGCGCCAGAGCAGCCCGCCCTCGAGCTCCTGCCAGCCCGCCGCCTTGCGCTCGGCGAGCGCGGCGGCCTGCTGCGCCTGCCACGTGGGATCGTTGGTCTTCGTCTTGCGCAAATTGCCGGCCATCACGGCGATCACCACGAGCAACGCGATGATGCCGATCGCGATCCAGATCGTCATGGGGAAGCGGGCCTTCTTCGTCGGGGCGGGAGCAGGCGAGGGCGTGGGTGCAGGCTCGGTCATTCGAACTCCAGGATCGCGGCGTCGACCGCCAGGCTGTCGCCCGGCGCGAAATGGGCGGCCTTCACCGTCGCGGCCTTCTCGGCGCGGAGGATATTCTCCATCTTCATCGCCTCGACAACGGCGAGCGGCTGCCCGGCCTCGACCCTGTCGCCCGGCGCGACGTGCAGCCGCGTCAGCAGCCCCGGCATCGGCGCAAGCAGGAACCGGCTCATGTCGGGCGGGACCTTCTCGATCATGTGGCGGGCAAGCTCGGCGACGCGTGGGCTGTAGACCTTGGCGATATGCGCCGCGCCATGGCTGGTGAGCCGCCAGCCGCTGCGCGTGCGCGCGACCTTAACGGCGAGCGGAACGTCGTCGATCCGCACCGCGAGCATCGACTCGCCCGGCCGCCAGCGACCGACGACGGCAAGCGGCGCCTCATCGCCGATTCGCACCAGCAGCTCGCCGTCATGTCCTTCGGCCGACACGTCGAACCGCTCGCCGCCGATCAGCACCACGCGCTCGGTCGAGAGCGTCGGACTGCCGTTGAGCTGCCCCGAGATCTCCGAGGCGCGCGCGGCCTGCTCGAGATCGACGAGCACCGCCACAGCCGCCAGCTTGCGCAGCAGCTCGGGCGAGGCGGGCGCGCCATGGAAGCCTTCGGGATATTCCTCGGCGATGAAGCCGGTGGTCAGCGCGCCTGCGCGGAAGCGGCCGTGCTGCATGATCGCCGAGAGGAAATCGAGGTTGTTCCCCACCCCCTCGAGCTCGAACCGGTCGAGCGCCGCCACCTGCCGGTCCGCCGCGCCCTCGCGCGTCGGCGCCCAGGTGATCAGCTTGGCGATCATCGGATCGTAGAACATCGAGACTTCGCCGCCCTCGGCGACGCCGTCGTCGACGCGCGTGCAGCCCTCCGCCTCATGCGCCTCCGCCGGCGGGCGATAGCGCGTGAGCCGCCCGGTCGAGGGCAGGAAGCCGCGGTACGGGTCCTCGGCATAGACCCGGTTCTCGATCGCCCAGCCGGTCAGCGTCACGTCATCCTGGGTCATCGCGAGCTTCTCGCCCGCCGCGACGCGGATCATCTGCTCGACGAGGTCGAGGCCGGTGATCATCTCGGTCACCGGATGCTCGACCTGGAGGCGGGTGTTCATCTCGAGGAAGTAGAAGCCCTCGCCGGTCTTGTCGGCCCCCGAGACGATCAGCTCGACCGTGCCCGCCGAATAATAGCCAACCGCCCGCGCCAGCGCGACCGCCTGCTCACCCATCGCCTTGCGCATCGCCGGCGTGACGAAGGGCGACGGCGCTTCCTCGACCACCTTCTGGTGGCGCCGCTGGATCGAGCATTCGCGCTCGCCGAGGTAGAGGATATTGCCGTGCTGGTCGCCGAGCACCTGGATCTCGATGTGGCGCGGCTGCTCGATGAACTTCTCGATGAACACGCGGTCGTCACCGAACGACGCAAGCCCTTCGCGCTTCACGCTCTCGAAATTCTCGCGGACGTCCTTCTCGCTGTACGCGAGCCGCATCCCCTTGCCGCCTCCGCCGGCCGAGGCCTTCATCATCACCGGATAGCCGATGCCGTTGGCGATCTCGACCGCATGGTCGGTGCTTTCGATCTCGCCGACGAAGCCGGGGACGACGTTCACCCCCGCGGCCTTGGCGAGCTTCTTCGATTCGATCTTGTCGCCCATCGCGGCGATGGCATTGGGAGGGGGCCCGACGAAGGCGATCCCCGCCTCGGCGCAGGCGCACGCGAAGCTCTCGCGCTCGGAGAGGAAGCCATAGCCGGGGTGGATGCAGTCGGCGCCCGTCTCCCTGGCGGCGAGCAGGATGAGCTCGGCCTTGAGGTAGCTCTCGGACGCAGGGGCCGGCCCGAGGCGCACCGCCTCGTCGGCCATCAGCACGTGCGGGCTGCGCGCATCGGCATCGGAATAGACCGCGACGGTGGCGATCCCCATCCGCTTGGCGGTGCGCATCACCCGGCACGCGATCTCGCCGCGATTGGCGATGAGGATTTTCTTGAACATCAGACCTCTCTCAAATCCTTCTTCGCCACCCTGAACTTGGACGTATCGCCACTTGCGAGGGAGACATCGCCCAGCCGTCATCCCGGCGAAAGCCGGGACCCAGGGCCACAAAGGTCATCGCTCGCTGCCCTGGGCCGGGATGACGGCTGAAGGGGGCAAGGAACGGTCGATGATCGACGACACGCCCAAGTTCAGCTGACGGCGCGGAGAACTCACTCCGCCGCCTCCAACTCGGTCTTCACTTCGCCCTGCATCGCCTTCAGCCCCAGCCGGGCGAACAACGCCGCATCGGCATCGTCGCCGCGGTTGCCGGTCGTCAGCAGCCGGTCGCCGGTGAAGATCGAGTTGGCGCCCGCGAGGAAGCACAAGGCCTGGGTCGCCTCGCTCATGCTCTCGCGGCCCGCGCTCAGCCGCACCATCGATTCGGGCATGGTGATCCGCGCCACCGCCACGGTCCGCACGAACTCGATGTCGTCGATCTTCGCCAGCGGCGTATCGGCCAGCATGTTGCCGAGCACCGTGCCCTTCACCGGCACCAGCGCATTCACCGGCACGCTCTCGGGATGCCTGGGCAGCGTCGCCAGCGCATGGATGAACCCCACGCGGTCGGCGCGCGTCTCGCCCATGCCGACGATGCCGCCGCAGCAGACGTTGATCCCCGCCTCGCGGACATGGTCGAGCGTCTCGAGCCGGTCCTCGAAGGTCCGCGTCGTGATCACTTCGCCATAGCGCTCCGGCGAGGTGTCGATGTTGTGGTTGTAGTAATCGAGCCCCGCCTCGGCGAGCATCGCGGCCTGCGTCTCGCTGAGCATCCCCAGCGTCATGCAGGTTTCCATCCCCATCTGGCGGACGCCCTTCACCATCTCGACGATGGCGGGCATGTCCCTGTCCTTGGGATTGCGCCACGCCGCACCCATGCAGAAGCGCGACGAGCCGTTGTCCTTCGCCTGCGCCGCCGCCTGGAGCACCGCGCGGACGTCCATCAGCTTGGTCGCCTTGAGCCCGGTCTCGGCATGCGCCGACTGGTTGCAATAGCCGCAATCCTCGGGACAGCCGCCGGTCTTGATCGAGAGCAAGGTCGAGAGCTGGACCTCGTCGGGCGCATGATGCGCGCGGTGCGCCGTGGCCGCCTGGAACAGCAGCTCGGTGAAGGGAAGGTCGAACAGCGCGGCGATCTCGTCGCGGGTCCAGTCGGTACGTGTCATTTGAGGATTGCCGATCCGAAGGTTTGCACGAACGAGCCGAGCCCGATCGCAAGGAAGAAGCTCGCCCCTATCAGGCCCCAGCGCACCTGCCGGGCCATCCTGTCGCGCGGCACGGGCTTCACTTCGATCGAGACGAGCGCGCCCGCCATCAGCAGGCTGATCACCCCGGCCAGCCCGATCGCGGTCAGGATGACGATCACGCGCGGCGGGTCCAGCTTCGTGCCGGTGCCGTCCATGAACGCGAACACGCCGCCGATCGAGACCAGCGAGATGCCGGTCAGGTGCTTGAAATAGTCATAGGCGCGGCCGAAGGGCAGCTCGCGCCCCTCTTCCGCGGTCTCGTCCTCGATCATTCGGCGGCTTCCTCGAGCGGGGGCATGTTGTGGCCGAGCAGGCGGAGCACGTCCGCCGCGCATTCGACCACGTTCGATCCCGGGCCATAGATGCCCTGCACGCCGGCGTCGCGGAGAAACTCATAGTCCTGCGGCGGGATCACCCCGCCCGCGATCACCTTCACGTCGCTGCGCCCGCGCTCGCGGAGCAGCTTGATGAGCTCGGGGATCAGCGTCTTGTGCCCCGCCGCGAGGCTCGACGCGCCGACCATGTCGACGCCCTGGTCGAGCGCGAGCACCACCGTCTCCTCCGGGGTCTGGAACAGCGGGCCCGAGACGATCTCGAACCCCATGTCGCCGAACGCCGAGGCGATCACATTGGCGCCGCGGTCGTGGCCGTCCTGCCCCATCTTGGCGATCAGCAGCCGCGGCCGGCGCCCGAGCCGCCGCTCGACCGCGCGGACGCCGTCGACCACCTGCTGCCAGCGGCTGTCGCCTTCGAACGGCGCGGCATAGACGCCCTTCACCGGCCTGGGCACGGTGGCATAGCGGCCGAAGCCCGCTTCCATCGCCGCAGAGATCTCGCCCAGCGTCGCCCGCGCCCGCGCGCACTCGACCGCGAGCGCGAGCAGGTTGGCCTTGCCGGCCGCGCCTTCGCGCAAGGCATCCAGCGAGGCCTGGCAGGCGGCTTCGTCGCGCGACGCCTTCACCCGCTCGATCCGCGCGATCTGCGCCTCGCGGACCTTGGTGTTGTCGACTTCGAGCGTCTCGAGCAGATCCTCGCTGGCGAGCCGATATTTGTTCACGCCGACGATCACGTCGTCGCCGCGGTCGACCCGCGCCTGGCGCGCGGCGGCGGCTTCCTCGATCATCGCCTTGGGCCAGCCCGCCGCGACCGCCTTGGCCATGCCGCCCTCGGCCTCGACGCGCTCGATGATCGCCCAGGCCTGGTCGACCAGCTCCTGGGTCAGCGCCTCGACATAATAGCTGCCGCCGAGCGGATCGACGACCTTGGTCATCCCCGTCTCCTCCTGGATCACGATCTGCGTGTTGCGCGCGATCCGGGCGGAGAAGTCGGTGGGCAGCGCGATCGCTTCGTCGAGCGCGTTGGTGTGGAGGCTCTGCGTGCCGCCGAGCATCGCCGCCATCGCTTCGATCGTGGTGCGGATGACGTTGTTGTACGGATCCTGCTCGGTGAGCGAGACGCCGCTGGTCTGGCAATGGGTGCGCAGCATCTTGCTGCGCTCGTCCTTGGCGCCCAGCTTCGTCATCACCCGGTGCCACAGCACGCGCGCGGCGCGCAGCTTGGCGACTTCCATGAAGAAGTTCATGCCGATCGCGAAGAAGAAGCTCAGCCGCCCGGCGAACTTGTCGATATCGAGCCCGCTCGCGACGCCATAGTTCACATATTCCATCCCGTCGGCGATGGTGAAGGCGAGCTCCTGCACCTGCGTCGCCCCCGCCTCCTGCATGTGATAGCCGGAGATCGAGATCGAGTTGAACTTGGGCATGTGCGCCGAGGTGTAGGCGAAGATGTCCGAGATGATCCGCATGCTCGGCTCGGGCGGGTAGATATAGGTGTTGCGGACCATGAACTCCTTCAGGATGTCGTTCTGGATCGTGCCGTCCAGCTTCGCCTGGGGGACGCCCTGCTCCTCGCCCGCGACGATGAAGAAGGCGAGGATCGGGATCACCGCGCCGTTCATCGTCATCGAGACCGACATCTCGCCGAGCGGGATGCCGTCGAACAGGATCTTCATGTCCTCGATCGTGTCGATCGCCACGCCCGCCTTGCCGACGTCGCCGACGACGCGCGGATGATCGCTGTCATAGCCGCGGTGGGTGGCGAGATCGAAGGCGACGGAGAGCCCCTTCTGCCCGGCCGCGAGGTTGCGCCGGTAGAAGGCGTTGGATTCCTCGGCGGTCGAGAAGCCGGCATATTGCCGGATCGTCCACGGCCGCCCGGCATACATCGACGCGCGCACCCCGCGCGTGAACGGCGCGAAGCCGGGCAGGCCGGGATCGATCCCGGCGACGTCATCGGGCGTGTAGAGCGGCTTGACGTCGATCCCCTCGGGCGTGTGCCAGCCGAGGTCGGCGCCCCTGGTCTCCTTCGCCGCGAGCGCGGCCCAATCGGCGGGGGTGGGGGTGTCGGTCATCGCATTACTTCCGTTCACGCGTGCTCTTCACGCGAGTCACCAGCACCCGACCCGGTTCGACGCGATAGGTAATCACATATTGGATATCCGGCACCGAAAGCGCCCGAATTGCCCCTGCGCCAAGCTGTCTGCCGATAAAGGGCGTGGATGCGAGCGCCGACGCCCGCTCCGCCAGCCGTCGATCCACACGATGCGCATAACGCTCGCTGTTCGCGGCATTGAAATCGAAAATTCGCACGAGATCCATCCTGGCCTCGATCGACCATTCGACGACCACTATTCCGCTGCGCTGGAATAGCGACGCCGACGCTCCTCGATGTCCCGGACGATCTGTTCGTGCGGGACGGTACGTCCATGAAGAGCGTCGTCGAGACCCGCGAGAATCCCTTCGACGTAACCACGGGCCTCGGCTTCCGATTTCAGAAAGTCGAGGTCGGACATGAGTCTGCGCAAAGCGGCCGGGTCATCAAGCCAGCTCTGCCACTCGGCAATGTCCTGCTCCACGGATCTGGCTGGACTGCTCATCATTTCCTTCCAATCGCGCGAAATTATCATGATCCGTGCCCAGCCGCCATCTTGGGCGTCTCCATGATCTCGGTCAGCACCCCGCCCATGTCCCTGGGATGGACGAAGAAGATGGGCGTGCCGTGCGCGCCGATCCGCGGCTCGCCGAGCACCCTGGCGCCCTTGGCCTCGAACCAGGCCTTGGCCGCGTGGATGTCCGGCACTTCGTAGCAGAGGTGGTGTTGGCCTCCCGCGGGGTTCTTCGCCAGGAAGCCGTGGATCGGCGACCCCTCGCCCAGCGGCTCGATCAGCTCGATCTGAGGGCCTCCTGTGCCCCCGGCCCGCCCTATAGGCGTGTCGACGAAGCAGACCTTCACCCCCTGCGCCGGCAGGTCGAAGGGCTCGCGGATCACTTCGGCGCCCATCACCTCGCGGTAGAAGCGCACCGAGTCCGCGATCGACGGCGTCGCGATGCCGACATGATTCAAGCGGCCAAGCTTCACGCCACCGGCTCCACGCTCACCGGGAAGTTCACCGAGTTCGCGATGTAGCAGAGCTCGTGCGCGCGGTGGTGCGCCTCGGCCACCTTCGCCGGATCGGCTTCGCCCGCGAACACCACGTGCGGGTGCAAGGTCGCCGCGACCATTGCCTCGCGGCCGTCGTCGCGCTTGCCCATCTCGCCGGTCGCGCGATCGGCGTAGGAGACGACATCGAGCCCCGCGCGCGAGGCGAGATCGAGGAAGAACAGCATGTGGCAGCTCGCCAGCGCCGCGACCAGCGCCTCCTCGGGATCCACCCCCGCCGGATCGGACAGCGGCACGCGCACCACCGCGGGCGACGACGACGCCGGCACCTCGGCGCCGCCGTCGAACGTCCAGCGATGTGCGCGGCTGTACTTGCGGCTCAGGAAGGGCTCGCCCTCGCCCGCCTGCCACTCGACCGTCGCTTCGTGGACATGCCCCATCACACCAGCTCCACGGCCATCGCGGTCGCCTCGCCGCCGCCGATGCAGAGCGCCGCGACGCCGCGCTTGCCGCCGGTCCGCTCGAGCGCCGAGATCAGCGTCGCGAGGATGCGCGCGCCCGACGCGCCGATCGGATGCCCCATCGCGGTCGCGCCGCCGTGGATGTTGACGCGCTCGTGCGCGATGCCGAGGTCGTGCATCGCGAACATCGTCACGCAGGCGAAGGCCTCGTTGACTTCGAACAAATCGACGTCGGCGACGCTCCAGCCGATCCTGGCGAGCAGCTTCTCGATCGCCCCAACGGGCGCCGTGGTGAAGTGCGCCGGCAGCCGGGCGTGCGCGGCATGACCGACGATCTTCGCGACCGGCTTCAGCCCCTTGGCCTCCGCCACCGAGGCGCGCGCCAGCACCAATGCCGCCGCGCCGTCCGAGATCGAGCTGGCGTTGGCCGCGGTGATCGTCCCTTCCTTCGAGAAGGCGGGCCGCAGCGTCGGGATCTTCGAGGGATCGCCCTTCAGCGGCTGCTCGTCCTTGTCGACGGTCTCCGCGCCTTTTCGCGTCTTCACCTCGACCGCGACGATCTCGCGATCGAACCAGCCCGATCGCTGCGCCGTCTGCGCGCGGGTGAGCGATTCGATCGCATAGGCGTCCTGCGCCTCGCGCGTCAGCTGATAGTCGCAGGCCGTCGCCTCGGCGAACACGCCCATCGCCTTGCCGGGCTCATAGGCATCCTCGAGCCCGTCGAGCATCATGTGGTCGTACACGGTGTCGTGCCCGATCCGCGCGCCGGCGCGATGCTTCTTCGAGAGATAGGGCGCGTTCGACATGCTCTCCATGCCGCCCGCGACGATCACGTCGGCGCTGCCCGCGGCGATCGCGTCGGCGGCCATCATCGTCGCCTTCATGCCGCTGCCGCACATCTTGTTGACCGTCGTCGCCTCGACATGGTCGGGCAGCCCCGCCCCCCGCGCGGCCTGGCGCGCCGGCGCCTGGCCAAGCCCGGCGGCCAGCACGCAGCCCATGTAGCAGCGCTCGACGTCCGCCGGGTCCACGCCCGCGCGCGCCACCGCCGCCTTCACTGCCGCCGCGCCGAGCTCGGTCGCGGTCGCGCCCGCGAGGCTGCCCTGGAAGCTCCCCATCGGGGTGCGGGCGTAGGAAAGGATGACGATGGCGTCGCTGGACATGGCTCTACTCAACGGGGCTTGGGATTGACGGGCACCGGCGGCGTCTCGAACGGGATGCCGCAGGCGGCGTAGACCTGGCGGAACTTGCTGTCGTCGCCCGGGCCGACGAAGGTCGATTCGGTCACCGAATCGTCGGGCTTCACGATGGTGAGGCGGATCGTCTTCGCCTTGGCGATGCGGTTGACCATGTCCCACACGTCGGCGACCTCGGCGTTGTAGGCGCCGCCGCCGACCACCTGCCAGGTGCTGTTGATCGCCATCGCCTCGTCGAAGGTCGCGGTCGCGGTGACCAGGTCCATCGCGGGCAAGCCGGGCTTGGGCAGGAACTGGATCGAGACGATCGGCACGCTCGCCGTGTCGCAGCGCACGAGCAGCCGGCCGGTGCCGTCGGCGGCGCGGATCATGGCGGTCATCGACTTCTTGGCCGTAGCCGCGTCGGTGGCTTCGCGAGTCGTCCATTGCGGAGGACCCGCGGGAGCGGTTTGGGCGGGAGCGGTCTGGAGCAGCGCGAGAGCGAGGAAGCCGAGCATGGGAGCCTTTCGAGTCCGGGTTGGAGACGCCTGCTTACGCGAGTCTCTTTCCCGGCGCGACTACAGCGGAATGTTGTCGTGCTTCTTCCAGGGATTCTCGAGCTGCTTGTTGCGCAGCTTGCGAAGCCCCAGCGCGATGCGGCGGCGGGTGGAGTGCGGCATGATCACTTCGTCGACGAACCCCTTCGACGCCGCGACGAAGGGATTGGCGAAGCGCGCCTCATATTCGGCGGTGCGCTCGGCGATTTCCTCGGGGGTGCGCCCACGGAAGATGATCTCCACCGCGCCCTTCGCGCCCATCACCGCGATCTCGGCGGTGGGCCAGGCATAGTTCAGGTCACCGCGCAGATGCTTGGAGCTCATCACGTCGTACGCGCCGCCATAGGCCTTGCGCGTGATCACGGTGATCTTGGGCACCGTCGCCTCGGCATAGGCGAAGAGCAGCTTGGCGCCGTGCTTGATGATCCCCGAATGCTCCTGCCCCACGCCCGGCAGGAAGCCCGGCACGTCGACGAAGGTGAGGATCGGAATCTCGAACGCGTCGCAGAAGCGCACGAAGCGCGCCGCCTTCTTCGACGAATTGATGTCGAGGCACCCGGCCAGCACCATCGGCTGGTTCGCGACGACGCCCACCGTATGCCCCTCGATTCGGCCGAAGCCGATCAGGATATTGCCCGCATGCGCCGGCTGGAGCTCGAAGAACTCGCCTTCGTCGAGCACCTTCCGGATCAGCTCGTGCATGTCATAGGGCTGGTTGGCCGAGGGCGGGATCAGCGTGTCGAGGCTCGGCTCGGCCCGGTCCCAGCGATCGTCGCTCGGCCGCGTCGGCGCCGCCTCGCGGTTCGAGGCGGGAAGGAAATCCACGAAGTCGCGGGCCGCGAGCAGCGCCTCGATGTCGTTCTCGAAGGCCACGTCGGCGACCCCCGACTTCGTGGTATGCGTCACTGCTCCACCCAGTTCCTCCTGCGTGACGATCTCGTTCGTGACGGTCTTCACTACATCCGGGCCAGTGACGAACATGTACGATGAATCCTTCACCATGAAGATGAAGTCGGTCATCGCCGGCGAATAGACGGCCCCGCCCGCGCAGGGGCCCATGATCAGGCTGAGTTGCGGCACCACGCCGCTCGCCAGCACGTTGCGCTGGAACACTTCGGCATAGCCCGCGAGGCTGGCGACGCCTTCCTGGATGCGCGCGCCGCCGCTGTCGTTGAGGCCGATCACCGGCGCGCCGACCTTCATCGCCATGTCCATGATCTTGCAGATCTTGCTGGCGTGGCGCTCGGAGAGCGAGCCGCCGAACACGGTGAAGTCCTGGCTGAACACGAAGACCAGCCGGCCGTTGATCGTCCCCGATCCGGTGACGACGCCGTCGCCGGGGACGATCTGGTCCTGCATGCCGAAGTCGACGCAATTGTGCTCGACATACATGTCGAGCTCCTCGAACGAGCCTTCGTCCAGCAGCACCTCGACGCGCTCGCGCGCGGTGAGCTTGCCCTTGGCGTGCTGCGCATCGATGCGCTTCTGCCCGCCGCCCAGCCGCGCGGCCTCGCGGCGGCGCTCCAGTTCCTCGATCGTCGACGACAAGGCAGCTCTCCAGCGTGGCCAGCGGGTGGCGCTCTCTTTCATGCTGCGGCGCGGCGCGCAACGGTAATGTTGCAAAGTTGCGCGAACCGAGTTTGCAAATTATAGGCGCGGCCATGACTCGCCGCATCTTCGCCGGGCACCGTGTGCGCGACCTTCGCCATGTTCTGGCGCTCGGCCAGGCCGAGATGGCGGCGCGGCTGCGCATCTCGGCGTCATACCTCTCGCAGATCGAGAACGGCGACCGGCCGATCACCCCCGCGGTGCTCGCCGCGCTCGGCGAGGCCTTCCCGGCCGACTGGGCGGCGATCGATCCGCAGGAGGAAACGTCGCTGCTGATCGACGCCGTCGAGGCCGCGACCGATCCGAGCGTGCCGCCCGCGCGGATCGAACCCGAAATCGTCCGCCGCGGGGTCAAGCAACAGCCGCTGCTCGCCCGGCGGATGGTTGCGCTCCACTCGGCCTTCCGCCGCTCGCAGGAGCAGCTCCGCGTGCTCGACGACCGCTACGACAGCGGCAGCGGCGAGCCGGCGCGGCTGCCCTGGGAGGAGGTGCGCGACTGGTTTCACACCGAGCAGAACTACGTCGACGCGATCGACCGCGAGGCCGAGCGGATCGGCGCGAGCGGCGAAGCGCTCGAGGCGCGGCTCGCCGAGCGCTTCGGCGTGCAGGTCGCGACGGGGACGGGCCTGCTCCGCGCCTATGATCCGGCCGCGCGCATCCTCCACGTCGATCCCTCGCAGCCGCCCGAGACGACGCGCTTCTCGATCGCGCACCAGCTCGCGCGGCTCGAGTTCGCCGAGCTGATCGGCGACATCGCCCACCGCGGCATCGAGAGCGCCGCGGGCCGCGAGCTGCTCTCCGCCGGCCTCGCCAACTATGCCGCGGGGGCGCTACTGATGCCCTATGCCGGGTTCCGCGCCGCCGCGCGCGAGGTCCGCCACGACATCGATCGCCTGCGCCAGCGCTTCGGGGTGAGCTTCGAACAGGCCTGCCACCGGCTCTCGACGCTCCAGCGCCCGGGCGCGGCGGGGGTGCCCTTCTTCTTCTGCCGCGTCGACATGGCGGGGAACATCACCAAGCGCCATTCCGCCACGCGGCTGCAGTTCGCCCAGTTCGGCGGCGCCTGCCCGCTGTGGATCGTCCATGAGGCTGTGGCGATCCCCGACCGTATCCTCGTCCAGCTCGCCGAGACGCCCGACGGGGTGCGCTACGTCTCGATGGCCAAGGGGTTGGTGAAGCCTTCGGGCAGCTACATCCGCGCGCCGCGGCGCTATGCGGTGGCATTGGGCTGCGAGGAGAGCCACGCGCCCGACTTCATCTATGCCGACGGCCTGCGCACCGGCGGCGTCGCCACCCCGATCGGCACGAGCTGCCGCATCTGCCCCCGCCACGACTGCGACCAGCGCGCCTTTCCGCCTGCGGGGAGCGAGATCCGCATCGACGCCGATGCCCGGGGGACGGTGCCGTATGATTTCCGGTGAGGACGGTCGAAGTCGACGAACCTCAACCGTCACCCCGGCGAAAGCCGGGACCCAGAGCCACGAGCGACATCCTGCTTGACCCTGGGTCCCGGCTTTCGCCGGGATGACGACTAGAATTTCGGAGTCGGGGTCAAACCCCGATCTCCTTCAGCGGCACGCCCGCATCCGCCAGCAGCGCCGGCTCCGCCGCCACGCCGTCGACCACCAGTCGCTTGCCCTGCGCATAATCCTTGACCAAATTGACGCAGTCCAGCGCGATCACCCGCCCGCCGCGCAGGTACACCAAGGAGAAGCTCCGCCCCGCCGGATCGCCGCGCGTCACCACCGCGTCATGCCCGATCGACAGCCCCACGGTCTGCAACTTGAGGTCGTACTGGTTCGACCAGAACCACGGCACCGCATCATAGGCCGCCTCGATCCCCAGGATCGTCTTCGCCGCGACCGTTGCCTGATCGTTGGCGTTCTGCACCGACTCCAGCCGGATCAGCGCGCCCTCGGCGAAGCGGTTGGCGTGGAGCGCGCAATCGCCCACCGCGAAGACATGCGGCAAGCTCGTACGGCACTGCGCGTCGACGAGCACGCCGTTGCCGCCCTGCGCGCCGGCTTCGAGCAACGGCGCCGCCTCCGGGATGATTCCGATCCCGACGATCACCGCGTCCGCCGGCAAAACCTCGCCGCCCGCCAGCCGCACGCCCGTCACCCGGTCCGTACCTTCCAGCGCCTCGACCTGCACGCCCAGCCGCACCGTCACGCCATGCGCGCGATGCTCCGCCTCGTAGAAGCGCGAGAGCGGCTCGCCCGCCACCCGCGCCAGCACGCGGTCGAGCGCCTCGACCACCGTCACCTGCTTGCCGAGCTTCGCGAGCACCGCCGCCGCCTCGAGCCCGATATAGCCGCCGCCGACCACCACGACGCGCGCGATCCCCGGCAGCTCGCCGATCAGCGCGTCGACGTCGGCGCGCGTGCGGATCGCATGCACGCCGGCCAGGTCGCCGCCTTCGCACGACAGCCGCCGCGGCGATCCGCCCGCCGCCCAGACCAGCTCGCCATAGCCGATCGCCTCGCCGCCCGCGCTCACCGTCCGCGCCGCCGGATCGACCGACGCCACGCGCCGCCCGGCGAGCATCGTCACCGCGCGCTCCGCCCAGAAGGCCGCGGGGCGGATCAGCAGCCGCTCGAAGGGCTTCTCGCCCGCGAGATAGTCCTTGGAGAGCGGCGGCCGCTCATAGGGCAGCTCGGGCTCGGCGCCGATCATCGCGATCGAGCCCGCGAACCCGTTCTGCCTGAGCGCGATCGCCGCCTGCGCGCCGGCGTGCCCCGCGCCGGCGATCACCACATCGAAGCTGGTCATCAACGTCCCTTGAACTCGGCCGGCCGCTTCTGGAGGAAGGCCGTCACGCCTTCGCGGAAATCCTCGGACTGCCCGGCCTTGCCCTGGTGCACCGCTTCGAGCGCGAGCACTTCGGTGAGCGACGCGTTGAGCGCGGCGGCGACCTGCTTGCGGATCAGCCCCAGCGCCATCGTCGGCTTGGCGGCAAGCTTCGCGGCGAGGTCCATCGCGCTCGGCATCAGCTCGGCGTCGTCGACCACGCGCGCGACGAGGCCCGAAGCCTGGGCTTCCTCGGCGCTCATCCGCTCGCCGAGCAGCGCCATCTCGAGCGCCTTGGCGCGCCCCGCGCTCTTGGCGACCAGCCAGGTGACGCCAGCGTCGGGCACCAGCCCGATGTTCGAGAAGGCGAGCAGCAGATAGGCCGAGCGTGCCGCGACGACGATGTCGCCGAGCAGTGCGATCGAAGCGCCGGCCCCCGCCGCGGGACCATTCACCGCGGTCACGATCGGGATCGGCAGCGAGGCGAAGGCCTCGGCCATCGGGTTATAGTGCGCGCGCAGCGTCTCGCCGAGGTCGCGCGGCGCCCCGCCGGCCGAATTGGCGGCAAGGTCCGCGCCCGAGCAGAAGGCCCGGCCCTCGCCCGTCACCAGCACCGCCCGCGCGCCTTCATCCACCGCCCGGCGCAGCGTCGCGGCGATGCGGTCGAGCATCTCGGGGGTGAGCGCGTTGAGCTGGTCGGGCCGGTTCAGCCGCAGCACCCCGACCTGGCCTTCGAGCGCGAACAACACGGATGGATCGCTCATGCACCTCTCCTCGGTGCCCCGCAGCTAGCCCGCGCGCAGCATGGCGGCAAGCGATGCGCGATTATGAGGCCATACCGTAACGGAAAACGGCGCCGCGCTCGCGACGCCGTTTTCCGTGTATCGCCGCGACTCGCCGGGATCAGCGCAGGACCGCGGCAACCTCTTCGCTCATCCCGGCCGCCGCCAGCTCGCGCTCGGCCTGGGTGAAGCCGTAGGCGGGCACGATCTCGCCGCGCCGGTCCGAAGCCGCCGCCCAGTCGGCGACCAGCTGCTCGCCCGCATCGGCCGCATCGCCGATCTGCACGCCGTCGGTAAGCGTGACGTTGGCGCAGGCGAAGTGCCCCGCCCCCGCGCAGAGCACCGCGCGCGTCGGCGCCTCGTCGCCCACCAGCGCAAGCAGGCCCGGGCTCACCAGCGCCGGATCGAGCAGGCGCAGGCTCTGCTCGGAGAGCACGCCGTGCGTCATCTGGGTGGCGGCGGTCGGCGCGAGGCAATTGACGCGAATGCCGTATTTCTCGCCCTCGATCCCGAGCGTCTGCATCAGCCCGACCAGCGCCATCTTCGCGGCGCCATAATTCGCCTGGCCGAAATTGCCGTAGAGGCCGCTCGACGAGGTCGTCATCACGATGCGGCCGTAGTTCTGCGCGCGCATCGTCTCCCACACCGCCTTGGTGCAGATCGCCGCGCCGATCAGGTGGACGTCGACCACCAGGCGGAAGTCGTCGATCGTCATCTTCGCGAAGCTCTTGTCGCGCAGGATGCCGGCGTTGTTCACGAGGATGTCGATGCGCCCCCATTGGCCGAGCACTTCGCTCACCATCGCGGCGATGCCGGCCTCGTCGGTTACCGAAGCAGCGATCGCCATCGCTTCGCCGCCCGCGGCCGCGATCTCCGCCGCGACGCGCTCGGCCGCCTCGATGCCGAGGTCGTTCACGACCACCTTGGCACCCTGGCGCGCCAGGTACAGCGCATGCGCGCGCCCCAGCCCGCCGCCCGCACCCGTCACAATCGCCACGCGACCCTGAAGCGACATATCTCTCCCCTTCCCGCTACTCTCGAACTGGGAGCGGTACGTAGCGAAGGGGATATTCACTAGCAAGATAGCGAAATTTGGGTGCGAGAGTGCCGGGGAGGGACAGTCCAACTCTACCCTTCAATCGTCATCCCGGCGAAAGCCGGGACCCAGGGCCGCGAGCGACGTCCCCTGTAACCCTGGGTCCCGGCTTTCGCCGGGATGACGGGTAGGGGACGGGCTGGCTACCCCGCCTTCTTCTCGCAGATCGAGCGGAAGCCCGCGGCCATGAAGGTCGCCATATGCTCCTTCACCGCGACGAAATCGTCCGAATGGCAGAGGCCACCCGACAGCTTGTCGATCCGCCCGGTCCGCGCGAGCGTGAGCATCAGCGCGCCGGTGACGAAGTGATAGCCCCAGAAGATGTCCTCGGGCGCCGCCTCGGGCAGCGCCTGCTGCAGGATCGAGATCAGCCGCAGCACCACCGGATCGAAATGCTCGTCCATCAGGTCGGCGCCCCACGCCGGCGTGTTTGCCACCTGCGCGCCGAGCTTGGCGTAATTCTTCCAACCCTCGCCGCCCTGAATATAGAGGTCGAGGTCGGTATCCAGGAACGCGTGCAGCGCCCCCTCGATCGTCGGCTTGCCCCCGCACGCCGTTTCATATTCGTCGAGCGCCTTCATCCGCTTCTCGCTCGTCACCACCGCGCGGCGCGCGAAGACGGCGTCGAACAGCGCCTTCTTGTCGTCGAAATAATAGTTGAGCAGCGTGTGGTGGACGCCGACCTGCTTGGCGACGTCCTTCAGGGTCACGCCGTAGAGGCCATGCTGCGAGAAGAGATCCTCCGCCGCGTCGAGGATCTGCTCCATCGTCTCGGCGCGTTGCTCGGCCTTGCGGGAAAGCGGCTTGGTTTTCACGGCCTGGGTCACCGGACTGTCCTTCCAGCCCGATCCGCGAGCGTCAAGCGCTTCGGACCATTGCGGCCAAAAGATATTCACAAGCAAGTTAACGTCCATTGACTCGCCGCGCGGCTTGGCCCCATGATGCCGGAAACGACACGATAAACGCCGAGAGAGAGGAAACCGTGGGTCCAGAGTCCACCAGGCAGGGCGAGCGCCCTCTTCCCGTGTTTCCATTTCCTTTCGGGTCGCACTGATTCCATGGCCGGCAACCCTGATGCCGTCGCGCCCGAGGCGCAGCCCGCCGCCGCCAGCTCGCGCGCCTGGCTCGTCCTCACCGCGCTGACGTTCGTCTATGTGCTCAACTTCCTCGATCGCCAGCTGCTCGGCATCCTCGCCAAGCCGATCAAGGAATCGCTGCACCTGACCGACACCCAGCTGGGGCTGATCGGCGGCTTCTATTTCGCGCTCTTCTATTGCTTCATCGCGGTGCCGGTGGGCTTTTTCGCCGACCGGACCAACCGAGTGAGCGTGCTCTCGCTCGCCTGCGCGATCTGGAGCGGCGCGACGACCGCGTGCGGGCTCGCCGCCAGCTATCCGCAGCTCGTCGCGGCGCGGATGGTGGTGGGCTTCGGCGAGGCGGGCGGCGTGCCGCCGAGCTATGCGCTGATCACCGACACCTTCCGCCCCGGCCGGCGTGGCCTCGCGTTCGGCATCTACAACCTCGGCCCGCCGGTCGGCGCCGCGCTGGGCGTGGCGTTCGGCGCGTGGATCGCCAAGCATTTCGGCTGGCGTAACGCCTTCATCTCGATCGGCGTCATCGGCATCGTCACTGCCGTGCTGCTGCGCGCATTGATGCGCGAGCCGAAGCGCGGCGCGCTCGACGCGGCCGCTGTCGCCACGGCTGGCGGAGCGAAGCCCAAGGCCGGCTTCTGGTCGACGACGCGCATGTTCTTCACGCACCCCGTGCTGATGCTCGCGGCGCTCGGCAGCGGCGCGACCCAGTTCGTCACCTACGGCCTCGGCAATTTCGCGGTGCTGTACCTGATGGACGAGAAGGCGATGACCTATGACCAGATCGCGGTCTGGTATGCGCTCGTCGTGCTCGTCGGCATGGGTGCCAGCATGCTCGCCTCGGGGCGGATCATCGATCGCTTCACGCGCCGCTCGCGTCTGGCTTACGCGCTGGCGCCTGCGATCAGCCTGGCGATCGCAATGCCCTTCTACGTCGGCTTCGTCTGGTCGCCGGGCTGGCAGCTGGCGCTGACGCTGCTGACGATCGTCAACTTCTTCAATTACTTCTACCTCTCCGCCGCGGTCGCGCTGGTGCAGGAAGAGGTCCGGCCCGAGCAGCGGGTGCTCTCGGGCGCGCTGCTGCTCCTGGTGATGAACTTCATCGGCCTGGGGCTGGGCCCGACCTACGTCGGCGCCGCGAGCGACTGGTTCAAGGCGCACGGCGCCGCCGCGCCGCTCCAGTCGGCCCTCTATACGCTCACGCCCTTCTACCTGATCGCAATCGTCTTCTTTCTCGTGCTCGCCCGGCGTCTCCGGGCCGAAGGAAAGGTCGCCGCATGAAATCGCTTCGTCTCCTCGCCGTCTCCGCGCTTGCGCTGGCAACGCCTGCTGCGGCGCAGTCGGGCCCGATCGCCAATGCCCCCTCGGGCGCAGTCGAGGGCAAGGCCGAGGGCGACCTCAACGTCTATCGCGGCATTCCCTTCGCCATGCCGCCGGTCGGCGCGATGCGCTGGCGCCCGCCCGCGCCGATGGCGCCGTGGAAGGGCGTGCGCCCGGCGACCGACTTCGGCCCGGCGTGCATCCAGCCGAGCGGCAAGGGCCAGAGCGTCTACACCCCCGCCACGACGATGCCGACGAGCGAGGATTGCCTTTCGCTCAACATCTGGGCGCCGAAGAACGCGAAGAATGCGCCGGTGTTCGTGTGGATCCACGGCGGCGCGCTGGTCAGCGGCTCGGGCCGCGAAGCGAGCTACGACGGCCAGCGCATGGCCGAGCGCGGCGTGATCGTCGTCTCGATCAACTATCGCCTCGGCATCCTCGGCTGGCTCGCGCATCCGGGGCTCAGCCTCGAATCGCCGCAGAAGGTTTCGGGCAACTACGGGCTGCTCGACCAGATCGCCGCGCTCAGCTGGATCCGCCACAACATCGCGGCGTTCGGCGGCAATGCGCAGAACGTGACGATCGCGGGTGAGTCCGCCGGCGGGCTCAGTGTCATGTACCTGCTCGAATCGCCGCTCGCCAGGGGGCTGTTCCAGAAGGCGATCGCCCAGAGCGCCTATATGGTCGCGATGCCCGAGCTCAAGAAGAGCGTGCTCGGCGTGCCTTCGGCCGAAGCGGCGGGGCAGATGTTCGCCGGCGCGATGCAGGCCAGCGACGTCGCGGCGCTGCGCGGCCTCGACGCCCAGACGATCACCGACGCCGCGACCAAGGGCTTCTTCCCCTTCGGCAATGTCGACGGGCTGGTGTTGCCGCAGCAGATGACCACTGCCTTCGACGAGAAGAAGATGGCGCAGGTGCCGCTGCTGATCGGCTTCAACCAGGGCGAGATCCGCTCGCTGATGGTGCTCGCGCCCAAGCCGCCCGCCTCGGCCGCGGACTATGAGGCCGGCATCCGCCAGCGCTACGGCGACCTCGCCGACGACTTCCTCAAGCTCTACCCCGCCGCCGATTACAAGGAGAGCATCATCGCCACCACGCGCGACGCGCTCTACGGCTGGACCGCGCAGCGCATGGCGATCAAGCAGACCGAAGTGGGCCAGCCTGCGTATCTCTACATGTGGGACCACGGCTATCCGGCGATGGACGGCGCCGGGCTCCACGCCTTCCACGCGAGCGAGCTTCCCTACGTCTTCGGCACCTTCGGCAGCATCGGGCCCAACTGGCCCAAGATGCCCGACACGCCCGAGGAGCACGGCCTCTCGGACGCGATGCTCGACTATTGGACGAGCTTCGCCGCGACCGGCACGCCGGTGGCGGCCAAGGCGGCGGCTTGGCCGGCCTATGGGACGGCGGGCAACTTCATGCACTTCACCGACGTGCCGCGCGCCGAGACCGGGCTGATGCCGGGGATGTACAAGCTCAACGAAGCGGTGATGTGCCGCCGCCGCGCGAGCGGCAAGGTCGGCTGGAACTGGAACGTCGGCCTGGCGGCACCGGGCAGCATGGCGCCCAAGGCGGCGGGTTGCGACTGAGGGTTTGAGCGCTCCGGGGGGCGCCGGCCTGTCCTGACGGACGGCCGGCATGGGGCGCCTGGAGCCGCGCAGCGCCGGCTTGCCCCGGCGCTGCGCGGTGACTGGGTTTCGGAACCCGATTGGGGCTGACCGCCCTCCTCAACCGTCATCCCGGCGAAAGCCGGGACCCGGGGCCACGAGCGACGCCGCCTGCTGCCCTGAGTCCCGGCTTTCGCCGGGATGACGATTTATAGGAAGTGATCATATCCCGCCCCTTCCGGAGGGGAGACGGATCAGCGCGTAACCCGGTCCGCCAAAATCTTCCCCTGCGCATAATCCGCGCGCAGCCGGTTCTTGTCGATCTTCCCTGACGCCGCGAGCGGCATCGCCGCCACCTCCGCGACCTGGTCGGGGATCCACCAGTCCGCCACCTTGCCGCGCAGCAGCCCCACCAGCGCCTGGGGGTCCTCGTCGTCGCCCTGCGTCTCGACGATCAGCACCGGCCGCTCGCCCCATTTGGCGTCGGGCCGGCCGATCACCGCGACGTGGCGCACCGCCGGATGCATCCCCACGATCGCTTCGATCTCGGTCGGGTTGATCCACTCGCCGCCCGACTTGATCAGGTCCTTCGAGCGCCCGCAGATCGTCAGGTTGCCGCCCTCGTCGATCATCGCCAGGTCGCCGGTGTCGAAATAGCCTTCGGCATCCAGCGCATCGGCCTCGGCGCGGAAATAGCGGTCGACCACGCTGTGGCCCTTGACCTTGAGATGCCCCAGGATCCCGCGCTGCGGCACCAGCGTATTGCCCTCGGCGTCGGTGAGCTTGAGGTCGAGCCCCATCGGCGGCCTCCCCGAAGCGCGTGCCTCGCCGCCCGAGCCGGTCGGCGCGATCGTCCCGATCGGCGAAAGCTCGGTCATCCCCCAGCTCGTCTGGACCTCGGCGCCGAGCCGCGTCTCGAGCCGGCGGAGCAGCGCATCCGGACAGCTGGACCCACCGATCAGCACGCGCTCGAGGTCGGGCAGGTCGGTGCCGGTCGCATCGAGATGGTCGACGAGGCCGAGCCACACGGTCTGCACGCCCACCGCCACGGTCACGCGCTCCTCGCGCATCAGCTTGGCCAGGCTTGCCCCGTCGAGTCCGCGCCCCGGCAGCACCAGCCGCGTCCCCGCCGCCGGCGCCGCGAAGGGCAGTCCCCAGCCATTGGCGTGGAACATCGGCACCGCGAGCAGCATCGTGTCGCGCGCGGTGATCCCCACGGCATCGGTCTGCAGCGCGCGCAACGTGTGGAGGTAGTTGGAACGGTGCGTATAGACCACGCCCTTGGGCGCGCCCGTCGTTCCCGAAGTATAGCAGAGCCCCGCCGGGCTGTTCTCGTGGAAGTCGCCCCAGTTGCACGCCGCGCCATGCGCCTCGAGCAGCGCCTCATAGGTCCACAGCCGCGCCGAACCCACGCCGACCGCATCGGTCTCGGGCAATCCGTCGAGCACCACGACATGCTCGATCGTCGGGCAGTGCGGCAGCAGCTCGGCCGCCAGCGGCAGCAGGTCCACCGCCACCGCGAGCACCCGGTTCGCCGCTTCGTTCACCATCGCCGCGAGATGCGCCGCGGTCAGCCGCGGGTTGAGCGTGTGGCAGACCAGCCCCACGCCCATCGCGGCATAGTAGAGCTCGAAATGATGCTGGGTGTTCCAGGCGAGCGTCCCCACCCGGTCGCCCTGCGCCAGCCCCAGTGCGAGCAGCGCGCCCGACATGCGGTTGCTGCGCTCGCGCAGCCCGGCATAGCCGATCCGCGTCGCGGCCTCTCCCATGTCGCCCCCGACGACTTCGGCGTCACGGAACCATTTGGCGGCATGATCCAGGAATTTGTCGACTGTCAGGCCGTAGGGTTGCATGAGGCTTTCGACGCTTAAGGGACAAAATGGCCGGCCGCCGCCCGACGCATCGGGACGGCGACCGGCCAGACGGACGTCAGAAGATCTTCATGACCTTGATGCCGTACTGACGCGGCGGACCGGCAAAATAGAGCCCGCTGTTCAACGCGCCCGCATAATGCTGGTTGGTCAGGTTGGTGGAATAGGCCGTCAGCGTCCAGCTGTCGTGGCGCCATTCGAGCTGGGCGTTGACGATGTTGCGGTCTCCCAGACGATCGCCGAGCGACGCATTCTCGAACAGGGTCGCCCACTGCGCGCCGACATGGCCATAGTTCGCGCGCGGCGTGATCTTGTCGCCGCTGCCGAGCGTGATCTCGTACTGCGCACCGATGTTGAACGTGAAGTTCGGTGCGTAGGTCTGGTCGCGGCCCTTCAGGTTGATGCAATTGGTCGACGTCACCGGGCCGCCGGTCCGCGGATCGCAGGCCCCGGTCGAAGCGACGCGCGGATCGCTCGCGTAGAACTGCCCGAGGCTGCTGTGCAGGACGTTGATACCCGCATCGAGCGAGAAGCCGCCGAAGTGGAACTCGGCCTCGGCCTCGAACCCGTAGATCTTGGTGGTATCGGGCACGTTGAGCTCGATCCCGAAGGTGGGATAGGTCGGGTAGCCGATGATCACCTGGAAGTTGCGGTAATTATTGTAGAAGCCGTCGATCGTGGTGCGGACGTGGCCGCCCGCGAAATTGGCCTTCCAGCCGCCTTCGAACGACGTGACCTTTTCCGGCTCGAACGGCGCAGGCAGGCCAAGGCCGACCGGCACGTTCAGGCCGCCCGGGCGGAAGCCGGTCGCGACGAAGCCGTAGAGATAGTGATCCTGGCTGACCTTCCAGCCGAGCGACGCCTTGTAGGAGAAGTTGTCGGACTTCACCGTCTGGTCGTCGCGGATATAGACCGGGTCGTAACCGGAGATGTAATAATAGGGCGGAACCGCCAGCGGCGCGTAGATCGGGTTGGCGTATTGCTGGACGTCGACATGGTTGGTCGATCGGCTGGCCGTATAGCGCCCGCCCAGCTCGAGCTTCAGGCTCGGCGTGATGTTGAAGCCCACTTGCCCGAACACCGCCAGCGACCGCTCGGGATTCTCGCCC
This sequence comes from Sphingomonas sp., assembly GCF_017745215.1. Classification (GTDB taxonomy): domain Bacteria; phylum Pseudomonadota; class Alphaproteobacteria; order Sphingomonadales; family Sphingomonadaceae; genus Sphingomonas. Next base: position 183,449 of record NZ_JAGHZV010000001.1, on the reverse strand, counting down.
TTGAGCCGGTAATGGCACTGCGGCGCGACCGCCGCGCTATAGGGATAACAGGTGTTGATGTCGAAATTGTCGAAGGGCGCCGGGAAGGTATAGGTGTTCCACAGCCCCGACGCGCCGAGCAGCCAGGTAAAGCGCTGGTGGTCGGGCGAGATGATGTTGAATTCCTGGCTGACCTGCCGCTCGCGCACGTTATCGTAGAAATAGGTGTTCGCGATCGTGCCGGTGATCGGGCTCGCATAATCGGACGAGGTGCCGTCGAGATCGGTGCCGTAGCGCGTGCTCGCATCCTGGAACGACGTGATCGAGCGGAACTTGATGCCGCTGTCGGTGTCATATTCCATGCGCAGGATCGAGCGGACGAACTTGTCGCGCGACGAGTTCGGCGCGTTGGCGGTGAGATCGAAGATGTCGGCGTAGCGCGGATTGGCCGTGCCGTTCGGCAGCTTCTTCATCACTTGCCAATAGGGCGTGGCCGGATAGCCGCCGAAGTCCATGTAGCCGACGTCGGTCTTCGACAGGATCGAGAAATTGTCGCTCGGCTTCCACAGCAGGCTGAGCCGCCCCGCGGCCATGCGCAGGTCGCCGTTGCCGCTGGTATATTTGGCGCCGCCGGGGCCGGTGATGTTGAAGAACCCGTCGCGCCGCTCGCCATAGAGCGAGACGCGCGCTGCAAACGTGTCACCCAGCGGCAGGTTGATCGCGCCCTGCGCACCCGCGTCGTTGTAGTTGCCGTAATTGGCCTGGAAATAGCCGTGCACGCCGCCGCCGATGATCGGGTCGTTGGTGTTGACGAACACCGCGCCGCCCGTCGCGTTCTGGCCGACGATCGTGCCCTGCGGGCCGCGCAGCACCTGGATATTGGCGATGTCGTAATAGGGCTCGCCCTGGACATAGCCGGGGAAGGTGGGGACGCCGTCGCGATAGACGATCACGCCGGTGGTCGTCTGGGTGTTGTGCTCGGCCTTGCCGATGCCGCGGACGTTGAAGTCGTTGCCCTGGCCGAAATTGTTGACGACGACGCTGGGCATCGCGAACTGGAGCGCGTCGACATTGACGACACCCTTGTTCTCGAGCTGCTCGCCCGAGAGCACCGAACCCGAGATGGCGGTGGTCATCAGATTCTCGCTGCGGCGCTGCGCCGTGACGATGATCTCGCCTTCGGAATCGGTCGAGTCGGTCGACGAGGCGGCGGCAGTGTCCTGGCCCCCATTGCCCTGAGCGTCCTGTGCCGCCGGCGGCGTCTCCGCAGCGGCCGCGCTGCCGCAACACGCGAATGCGAGCGCCGACGCGCTCAGCCACAACGCACTAGCCTTCATATATCCTCCCCACGGGCTCCTAGATCGCGCTCTTCGGGCGCTGACAGCCACTGAATTGCAGCAAAGCCGCTTGGGTTGCAATACTAATTCTCATAAGAGTGAATGTCGGATCGGGACGGTTGGCCGCGCGGCGGAACGGCCCGTGAACCGGCAGCCGCGCGGACTTGCCGGACCACGGTCGTGCGTGCTCCGGCCTATCGCCCGAGCAGGTCGCGGACCTTGCCCGCCAGCGTGGCGAAGGTGAACGGCTTTGCCAGCAGGTCCACGCCGGGCTCCAGCCGGCCGTCGCGCATGATCGCGTCGCGCGTATAGCCCGACGTGTAGAGCACGCGCAGTCCGGGCTGGATCTCGCGCGCGGCGTCCGCCAGTTCGCTGCCGGGCATCTCGGGCATCACCACATCGGTAAGCAGCAATTGCACCGGCTGCTCCTGGCGCTCGAGCAGCCGCAGCGCGGAGGCGCCATCGTGCGCCTCGATCACGCGATAGCCGAGTTCGCGCAGCGCCCCCACGGTATAGGCGCGGACATCGTCGTCGTCCTCGACCACCAGCACCGATTCCGAGCCGCTTCCGCGCTCGACGGACTCGCCGCCCTCCTCGTCGGCCACCTCGGCGACGTGGAGCAGGCGTGGCAGGTAGAGCGTGACGATCGTCCCCTCGCCGGGTCGCGAGTCGATCCCGACGTGGCCGCCCGATTGCTTGACGAAGCCATAGACCATCGACAGGCCGAGCCCGGTGCCTTTGCCGACCTCCTTGGTGGTGAAGAAGGGGTCGAACACCTTGGCGACGATCTCGGCGGGCATGCCCCAGCCGGTGTCGGCGACGGCGATCGCGACATGGTCGCCGGGAACGAACTCGCCGTCGCTGCCCTGGGGCGGCGCGACGAGGCGCTCGTTGCGCGCCGAGATGGTGAGCGAGCCGCCACCGGGCATCGCGTCGCGCGCATTGACCGCAAGATTGAGGATCGCATTCTCGAGCTGGTGCGGATCGGCCTCGATCGGCCAGGTCTCGTCGGCCGCATCGATATGGATGGCCACCGCCTCGGTGATCGAGCGCGTCAGCAGGTCGGACATGCCGGCGAGCAGTCGCGGGACGTCGATCGGCTTGGGATCGAGCGGCTGCTGTCGCGAGAAGGCGAGCAGCCGCTGGGTGAGCGAGGCTGCGCGCTCGGCGCCCTTGAGCGCATTGTCGAGCGATCGGCGGGCGCGGGGGTCCGCGCTCGCGTCGAGGCGGCGAAGCACCGTGTCGACATTGCCGATGATGACCGTCAGCAGGTTGTTGAAATCGTGCGCGATGCCCCCGGTGAGCTGGCCGACCGCTTCCATCTTCTGCGCCTGGCGCAGTGCTTCCTCGGCTTCGTGCCGCTCGGCGATCGCGCTCTCCACGCGCGATTCGAGCGTCTCGTTCAGGGTCCTGAGCTCGGCTTCCTGCGCCTTTGCGCCGGTGATGTCGTAGATTACGCCGATCATCCGATAGCCGCTGCCGCCTTCGCGGACGATCTCGCCGCGGCGCGCGATCCAGCGCTCCGCGCCATCGCTGGCGCGGACGATGCAGAATTCGCCGTCGAGCGTGTCGGGTGCGTTCCCCCGCTGCTCGGCATCGGGCAGCAGCGTGCCGTGATTCGCGCGGACGACGCCGTTGATCGTCCGGACCGGAAGCACGCTCGTGGGGTGGAGCCCGAGCAGGCGGCAGAATTCCTCCGAGACGGTCGCCGTGGCGAAACCGTCGCTGTACTCGAAGGTGCCCACCCCGCCGGCGGACTGGGCGATGCGCAGCCGCTCCTCGGTGCGCTTGCGCTCGGTGACGTCGATCAGGATGCCGGTGAAGCGGATCGGCCGCTCGTCGGCGTCGCGCTGGCTCTCGCCGCGGCCATGCATCCAATGGACCACGCCGTCGGGCGTGAGGATGCGGAACTCCTTGGAAAAGAGCTCGGCGCCGTTGCGGATGCCGGCGACCGCGATGCGGATCCGCGCCTTGTCGTCGGGGTGGATCGCCGCGAAGAAGGTCGAGCCGCGGAGGTCGTCCTGCGCCGCGGGATCGATGCCGTAGAGGTCGGCGAAGCGCTGGTCGACGTGGAGCCGCTCGGTCTCGAGGTCCCAGTCCCAGGTGCCGCTCGCCCCCGCCGCCGCGAGGATCGCGCCGAGCCGCTGGTCCGCAAGGTCACCGCGTCGCGCGGGCGCGTCAGTCGCCATCGCCGATGACGCGCGCGATGAATTCGTCGAGCAGTTCCTTCAGCGCCGCAAGCGACGGCAGGTCCATCACCATCGCGATATAGCCGCGGATGTCGCGGCGGCGGACGGCGAAGTCGATGTAGAGGAACAGCACGAGCCCCTCGACTTCGGTCGCTTCGTCGACTTCGAAGAGCATCGCGCCGTCGCCGCGCAGCACTTCGGGGATGGTCATCGTCAGCGAGCGCTTGAGCATGTTCGCCATGGTGGCGAGGCACGAGTTGAGGATGATGTTGCCGGTCTCGGCGAGCGCCTCATGCTCCATCTCGACGAGCTCCTGCGCGGTCAGCTCGTCGCCGGTGACGGCACGGACCAGCTCCAGGCTGTTCGCCTCGGGGAAGATCAGCAGTGCGCGGCCCGAGAAGGGGCCGGTGAAATCCTGGCGCACCGCGACCAGCTCCGCGGCCTCGCGCTCGCTGATCAGCCGCGCGGCGCGGCGCTGGCTCACCACCTCGATGGAAGGCACCGAGAGCAGCACCTGGTCGTCGATCATCTTGCGCAGGCTCGACGCCGCGCGGCTGACCCCGATGTTGACGATCTCGGTCAGCGCGTCGCGCTCGAGCTCGGCGAGCGTGACCGACTCGGGCGTCACGGGCGCGACCGCAACCGCAGCGCAGCCCCCGAGACGAAGCCCTGCAGCCCCTCGCTCGTCACCGGCTTGGCGACGAAGGTCGCACCGACCGCGCGGGCACGCGCGATGACTTCGTCCTGGATGTTGGCGGTGATGATGGCCATCGGCAGCTCGGGATGGCTCTCGTGCAGCTCGGCGGCAAGCTCGAGACCGTCCTTCTCGGTCATGTTGAAGTCGATCAGCGCAACGTCGACCGGCCGCGCGGCGACGATCTCGAGCGCCTCGGCCGCGCTCGACGCCTCGACCTTCACCCAATCGGGCTGGAGCTCGGCGAGCGCCTTGCCGGCGACGATCCGCGCAAGCTTGCTGTCGTCGACGATCAATACGGTAACGGGCATGGGCAACTCCAATCCGCGTCCCGCATAGCGCGGCGCGGCGTTTCGTCCATAACGCGGATCATCCTCAAGGATGTGGAATTCCTCATCGGCCCAGCCCCGAAGGGGCTAGAACGTGACGATGGAGAAACGTATCCGCAGGGTGCGATAAAATAATGGGTTTCCGCGCGATCAACAGTTGCGCGACGGCGAGATGGAGGCGGGTGGCGGCGGCGAGCTCGACCCGGGTCGCGCCTTCCTGCAGCGCGACGAGCAGCGGCTCGGCATCCTCGACCAGGCACGCGCCTTCGAGATGGATCACATCGCCTTCGACGCGCACGCTCATGCGACCAGCTCCGGCAGGTTGAGGACGAGCAGCACGCCGCCGTCGCCGAGCAGGGCGGTGCCGGCGACCCCGGGAACGCTGGCGAGCAACCCGCGCCGCTCGCGGACCAGCGCGTCGAGCCGATCGCCGAAGGCATCGACGCGGACTGCGACGGGGGCGTTGTCCGCCTCGGTGACGATCAGCCGCGCGACCGGGGCGGCTTCGGACGACGCGCCGAGCAGCGATGCGAGGTCGAGCACGGGCAGCGTGCGGTCGCGGAGCACGCAGGCCTCGCCCAGCCCCAGCGGCACGATCCGGTCGGCGGGAATGCCGGCGGTCTCGACGATCTGGTCGAGCGGAACGCCGTAGCGGTCCTCGCCGACGCGGACGACGAGCAGCCGCGTGGTGATCGCGCTGAGCGGCAGGCGCAGGCGGAACTCGGTCCCCTTGCCCGGCCGGCTCTCGACGTCGATCCGCCCGCGCAGCCGCTCGACCGCGGCCTTGACCGCATCCATCCCGACGCCGCGGCCCGAGAGGCCGGTGACTTCGCGAGCGGTCGAGAAACCCGCAGCGAAGATCAGCCGGATCGCCTGGACGTCGGTCAGCTCGTCCGCCGCCTCGCGCGCGAGCACGCCGCGCGCGACGGCAACGTCGCGGATCCGCCGGGGATCGATGCCGGCGCCGTCGTCGGCGAGCAGCACGACGACATCCTCGCCTTCGCGCGAGATGGCGAGCTCGAGCTTGCCCTCGGCCGGCTTGCCGATAGCCGCGCGCGCCTCGGGCGCCTCGATGCCATGGTCGAGCGCATTGCGGACGAGGTGGAGCAGCGGCTCGAACAGCCCGTCGGCGATGTCCTTGTCGACTTCGATGGTCTGGCCCGCGAGCGTGAAGCCGACACGCTTGCCGAGCCCCTCGGCGATCTCGCGGACCATTCGCGGAAGCCGCCGCAGGCTCGGCGCGAGCGGCACCATGCGGATCGACGAGGCGGTGCGATGGAGGTCGGCCGCGACGCGCTCGATCTCGGCCTGCGAAGCGCGGATCGCGGCGCCGAGGGCCGGATCGACGGCATCGGCGCGCGCCGCGGTGTGCGACAGCGCATTGGTCGCGACGAACAGTGCGCCGACGCCGCTGGCGATCGCATCGACACGGGTCGCATCGACGCGGAGCATCCGGTCGGCGGTGGTCGCGATGGTGCCCGGCTGGGCGCGGTCCTCGTCCTCGAGCGGCATGATCGTGGCGAGCTCGACCTGGTCGGGGACGAGCCTGAACGCGGTGCGGACCGCGCCGACGGACGCACCGCTCAGGCCCTCGAGCGTGACGACGCAGCGGAAAGGGTCCCAATCGTCGAGCGCGGGCCAATCGCCGGCCGGGAGGATCTGGAGACGCAGCAGCTCGGGCACTGCGGCGACGGTCGCGAGCGGGTCGTCGCCGCGGAAGAAACATTCGGGGTCGGGGGCGTAGCGGAAGGCAGTCAGCGGTCCTTCGGCGGCGGCAAGCGCCTCGGCTTCGCGGGCGCGCAGCGCATCGAGCCAGGGGCCGGCGTCATTCCCTGGCGCCGGGGCCGCCGCAACGCCTGCGCCCAGGCGGTGGAGCAGCATCTCGGCGCGCGCGGGCGCGTCGGTGCCGAGCGCGCCACCCGCCTCCATCTCGTCGATCCAGCGCTGCGCCTGGTCGATGCAGGCGATCAGCGTCTCGACCAGCACGCGGTCGAGCGCATCGCTGCCCTTGCGCGCTGCGGCGAGCCGGTCCTCGGCCGCGTGGAGCGTGCGCTCGGCCGGTGCCATGTCGAAGATCGCGACCGAGCCCTTGAGCGTGTGGAAGGCGCGGAACGCCCGGTCGAGCGCGGCCTGGTCGCCGGAATCCCCGGCGAGATCGGCGAGCGCGGCTTCGGCCTCCGCGGCGAGGTCGCGGCCCTCGATCAGGAATTGCTCGAGCAGCTCGTCCATCACGGCCGACGATAGACGATCGCGTCTTCGAGTCGAACGAGCTCGAACCGATCGCTGATCCGCGTCATCGACTCGCTGTGGCCGAGGCAGAGGAAACCGCCGGGCGCGAGGCAATCGAACAGGTTCGCCGCCGCGATCAGCCGCGACGCTTCGTCGAAATAGATGAGGAGGTTGCGGCAGAGGATCACGTCGAACCGGCCCTGGCTCGCCGCCGAGGCCGCATCGACGAGGTTGGCGGGAGCGAAGCGCACCGACTCGCGCAGGTCGTCGATGATCTTGCGGCGATGGTTGCGCTCGGGCTCGAAATAGCGCTCGATCAGCTCGGCCGGCAGCCGCGCGAGCGAACGCGCGGCGTAGCGGCCGTCCCTCGCCGCCTCGATCGCCGCGGTGTCGATGTCCGAGCCGACGATCTCGATGTTGTAGGCGTCCACCAGCGGCCAATGCTCGAGCAGCCAGATCGCGATCGAATAGGCCTCTTCCCCGGTCGAGCAGGGCATCGACCAGATGCGCACCAGGTCGCCCGGACGGCGGTGGCGCACGATCTGCGGCAGGATCTCGCGGACGAGCGCAGCGAGCTGATGGTCCTCGCGGAAGAAATAGGTCTCGTTGATCGTGAAGGCGTTGATCAGCGCCTCGCACTCGCCCGGATCGCTCGCGAGCGACGCAAGCCAGGTGCCGAGGCTGGCCGCCCCGCTCCGGCGCACCCGATCGGAAACGCGCCGCTCGATGTAATAGCGCTTGTTCTCGCCGAAGGTCATGCCGGTCCAGCGGTACATGAGCTCGGTGACGCGGCGGAAGGCGTCGTCGGGCAAGTGGAGGTCGGGCGGCTTCGCCCCCGGCGTCGTCACGCGAGGCGGGCCAGCAGCGCCCCGGCGATGCTGTCGAGCGGCACGACTTCGCTCGCTCCGCCCGCCGCGACCAGCGCGCCGGGCATGCCCCAGACGACCGCGCTCTCCTCGGATTGGGCGATCGCATGCCCGCCCCGCGCCTTCAACTCCGTCATCGTCGCTGCTCCGTCGGCGCCCATGCCGGTCATTAACACACCAATCAGCACTTCGGGCGCGACATGCTGCATCGCGCTTGCGACGAGCCGATCGACGCTCGGGTGCCAGAGCGCCTCGCCCGCCGGGGCCGGCACCGCGGCCAGCGCACCGGCGCGCCGGGAGATCAGCAGGTCGGCGTCGCCGCGGGCGATATAGACATGGCCGGGCCGCAGCGGCGCAGGCTTCGCGACTTCCTCCACCGTCAGCGCGCAGAGCCGGTCGAGCCGGCGCGCGAGCGGGCCGGTGAAGCTCGCGGGCATGTGCTGGGCGATGACGATCGGCCAGGGGAAGTCGGCGGGCAGCGGGGCGAGCAGCGCGTCGAGCGCAGGCGGGCCGCCGGTGGAGACGCCGACCAGCACGAGACCGGGGTCGCGGGGCTTGATCGGCGTGCGCGGTTCCGCCGCCGGGCGGGCTTTCGCGGTGGCGAGCCGGACGCGCTCGGTGAGCCTTGCCGTTCGGGAGACGCGCGCGCGGGCCGCGGCGCGGACCTTGTCGGCCAGTTCGGGCGCCATCGCCTCGATCTCGAGCGAGATCGCGCCGCGGGGCTTCGCGACGAAGTCGACCGCGCCGAGCGCCATCGCCTCCAGCGTCTCGTCCGCTCCTTCCTCGGTAAGCGACGAGAGCATCACCACGGGGCACGGCCGCTCGAGCATGATCCGGTCGAGGCAGGCCAGCCCGTCCATACCGGGCATGTTGATGTCGAGCGTGATCACGTCCGGCGCGAAGGCCCGCGCCTTGTCGATCGCTTCCTCGCCGGTGCGCGCGACCTCGACGTCGAAATCGCCGGCGGCTTCGAAGATGCCCGTGAGCAGCCGCCGCATCAGCGGCGAATCGTCGACGATCAATAGCCTGGTCACGACGCCTCTGACGTGCCCCTGGCGAGCGCCGCGACGAGGTCGCGCTCGGCGCGGTCGAGCAGCTCCTGCGGCGAGACGATCAGCACGACGCGGCTCGTGTCCTCGAGATTGGCGACGCGATCGAACACGCGCGTCCCCTCGCCGCCGAGTTCGGGCGCCGGGCGCAACGCGGTGGCGGGAACGCTCAGCACGTCGCTCACGCCGTCGACCAGGAAGCCGACGCGCATCTCGCCGATCGCGACGACCACCACGCGGCGGCGCGCGCCGCTCGTCGCCGTGCCGGCGAAGCGGCGGGCCTGGTCGATGACGGGGACGACATTGCCGCGCAAATTGATCACGCCCTCGACGAAGGCGGGCGCCTTGGGCAGGCGCGTGAGCTTGTCGGGCAAGCGCGCAACTTCCTCGACCGCCGCGAGCGGCAGGCCGAAGTCCTCTTCCCCGATCCGGAAGAGCAGGAACTGCTCGCTCGCTTCGCTCACCATTGCCTCCTCCGCCGCTTGCTCGCCACCCTGGCCCTGGAGCAGGCGCGCGGTCAGCTCCTCGCGGAGCAGATGATCGGTGGCGAGCACCGAGACCAGCCGCTGCCCGCCGTCGAGCCGGCAGATCGCCTGGATGCGCGCCTCGGCGGATCCGCGCGCGAACACCGAAGGGACCGGATCGATCTGCTCGGGCGCGACGCGCAGGATGCCGTGCATGGCGCCCACCATCAGTCCAACGCGGTGCCTGCCGATCCGCACCACGACGACGCGCCGGCGGCGGGACGCGCCCTCGCTTCCGAGCCCGAGCAATGCGCCGAGCGACAGCAGCGGCAACAGCTCGCCGCGCAACGTCGCGGTGCCGACGACCACGGCGTCGGCATCGGGCAGCGCGGCGATCTCCTGGGGCACGCGGACCACTTCGTCGACGTCGGCGAGCGGCAAGGCGAACGCCTGGCCGCCAACGCCGAAGGCGACGAGCGGGACCTGCATGGCGCCCGTCTCGCCCGAAGAGGCGCTGCGGACGCGGGCGTAGCCGCTGCGGCGCGCTTCGGTGCTGCCGAACGCGGTGCCGAGCAGTTGCTCGATCTCGAGCGAGCGCACGGACCGGCCACTCGCTTCGCCCACGGCCTCGACGGCGTCGACCGCGAGGCCGACCGGATCCTCGCCGTCGATCACCACCACGCGGGTAGGCAGGACCCGCTCCTCGCCCAGCAGCTCGGCCAGCGACACCACCGGCACCACGGCGCCGCGCAGGTTCGCCAGGCCCATCAGGCTGGGCGGCGCGTGCGGCACGCGCGTCATCCGGGGCAGCCGCGCGACTTCGCGCACGCGCGCGGCGGGGAGCGCCATCCGTCGCCCGCCGACGCGGAACGTCAGCTGCTGGAGGTCGCCGGCGCGCTTCGCCATGTCCGTCAGCCCCGATCGGCAGTGAGCGCGCCGGCGAGCGAAGCGACTTCCTCGATCGCCGCGGCGAGGCTCTCGGCACCCTGTGCCTGCTCGTGCGCCGCCGCGCCCGCCTCGCGCGCAGCGCTCGACGCCTGCTCGGCCGCGCTGGCGATCTGCTCGGTCCCGCGCCTCACTTCCTCCACCGCGCGCAGGATCGCCTGGGCACCGTCGCGCGTCGCGATGCTTGCCGCCCCCATCGCCTCGAGCTCGCCGGCGATCGCCTGGAAGCGCTCGACCATCGCGAGGTTGCGGCCGATCTCGGATTCGGCCGCGCCGACGATCTGGTCGAGATCGCGTCGGATCGTCGCGATCTGGTCCTGGATCGCGCGGACCACGTCCTTGGCACGCTCGGCGTTGTCGGCCGCCTCGCGCGCAAGCTTGCGGATGTCGCCGGCGACAGTCGCAAAGCCACGCCCCGCCTCGCCCGCGCGCGTCGCCTCGACCGAGCCGCTGACCGCGAGCATGCTGGTCTGGACCGCGATCAGCGCGAGCCCGTCGGCGATCTTCTCGACGCGCCGTGCGGTCTCGCCCAACGTCGCGAGCAGGCCGAGCACGCCGCGCGTCTCGTCGAGCGCGCTGTCGACGCCCCGGGTCAGCTTGCCGACGATCGCGCGGCCCTGGGCGACCGACGCCGCCACCGCCGTGACGCGATTGGCCGCCGCGTCGCCGGTCTCGAACGCGCTCGAAGCGGCCTTTTCGATCTGTGCCATTGCGGCGTTGGCCTGGTGCGTCGCCGCCGCCTGGACCTGGGCGCCGCGCCCGATCTGCTCGACGGCGACGAGGATCTGGCCCGATGCGCCCGACAGCTCCTGCACCGTCGCCGACAATTGCTCGGCAGCGGTCGCAAGCTGCTCTGCGGCGCCGGCAGAGTCGCTACCCCGCTGGAGACCGCCCGAAAGCACCGCGAGCGCCTCGGCGGCCTGCTGGCTCTGCTCGAGCGACACGCTCTGCTGCGCGATCGCCTGCTGCGCCTCGGCGGCAGCGGCGGACTGTTCCTCGGCGGCACTGGCGACCTGTTCGGCACCGCGCTCGGCGTCGCGCGCGGCGGTCACCGCTTCGGTCGCGGCGAGCAGGATCGCCTGCGCGCCGGTCGCGATTGCCGCAAGCTCGGCGCGCGCCGAACGCAGCCGTTCGACGACTTCACTGCCCGAACGCGCTTCGCCCGTCGCCGTCTCGGCAGCGATGCGCACGCGCTCGGCGACGGCCCTGACTTCGCCGGCGATGCCGCCCGCGAGCCGTTCCATCTCGCTCGCGCTCGTCTCGGAGGATTCGGCGAGCGCGCGGACTTCGTCGGCGACCACGGCGAAGCCCTTGCCGTCCTCGCCCGCGCGCGCCGCCTCGATCGTGGCGTTCAGCGCGAGCAGGCTGGTCTGGTCCGAGAGATCCGCGACGGTGCGGCCGATCTCGCCGATCCCTGCCGCAGCGAGTTCGAGTGCGCCGATGATCTCGACCGAGCCGAGCTGGCGCCGGGCGTTGAGTTCGATCGCCGCGACCGAGCTTTCGATCTGCGCGCTGGCATCGCCGAACGCGACTTCCATCGTCTCGACCTGGCGGAGCGACGCCTCGGCCCGCGTGCGCGCATCGCCGAACCCGGTCGTGAGCGCGCCGATCAGCCCGAGCGATTCCTGCGCGGCGCCGGCGGCTTCCTCGGCGCCGCTCGAGATCTGGTCCATCGCGCGCTGGAGCTCGAAGGAGGCGGCGGAGGCCTGGGCAAGGCCGCTGCCGAGCTCCTGCGTCGCCTGGTCGATCCGCTCGACCGCGGATGCGGCTCGCGTACCGGCCTTGGCCGTCGTTCGGCGAACGGGAGGAGGCGATGGCGCCGCCTTGTCTTCGGCCGGTGCCGGCGCGCGAGTCTTGCGCGCACCGAGGGAGGATTTCTTGACCAACGCCATCGCATCCTCGCTCGCAAAGCCCGGAAGAGTCAGCGGCATAGGCGAAGGCCGCACGGCATGCCAGTAACGCAGGATAGCGGCCGGCGAAATCGCGGGCGGGGCAGCGTCAGGGCTCCGACGCGACGAAGAACCCCCATTCGATCCAGCGGCCACGGCTGCCGTGCGGGCCCAGCCATGAGCGAGTAACCTCCCGGGGGTCGAGCGCGAAGCGCGCCGATACCGCAGCCAGCGCCATCCCCACGCCGGCGCCTGCCTGGAGCTCGGCGAGAAAGGCGTGGTGCGTCTCGCTCAGCAGCACGGTGCGCGTCACATAGTCGGTGCGGACCAGTGCGACATGGCTTGGCGCGGGGGCGGGCAGCGGCGGATCCTCGCCGCGGCGTACGGCGTGGTAATAGCCGGCGACCGGGAAACGATAGGTGCCGAGCGCGAAGGCGGGCTGGAGGCGCAGCGCGGCGTCTGGCGTGTCGGATGCCGCGAAGGGGCGGCCCTCGTTGCCCGGCGCGTCGAACATCACGAACACCGCATATTCGAAGCGCGCCAGGTCGATCATGAAGTCGACCCAGGGCTCGCGCGCCTCGCCGTCGGGCCGGTTCGCCTCCATCCAGCCGGCGAAGCGACGGCCGAGGTCGTAGAGCGTGTGCCGCGCCGGCGGGCAGTCGCGGATATAGTCGGCAACGAAATCGTCGAACAACGCGCGGCCCAGCGCATGGCACAGCGCCGGGAACTGCTCGCGCATGCAGGCCGCGATGCGCAGGAAATAACCGCGCCGATAGACCGCGAGCCCGCCCGCCACGCCGAGCCGGCCGTCGCCGGCGAACAGCGCCGCGGCCGAATCGCGGTCTGGATGGACCAGCGCGTCGTGCATCCGGCGCTGCGCCTCGGCGAGCGCGGTCACGCCGCGTCCTCCAGCACCCCGTCCATCGCGCGCGGGACGAGGAAGCCGATCGGGTTGGAGACGCCCGCATTGCCCGCCTCGCGCGGCTCGGCCGCGAGCGGCGGCGCCTCGCCCGCCATATGGCGCTCGGCCTTGCGCAGCTCGGTGATGCAGTCCCCGAACACGGGGATATGGTCGTCCCATTCGAGCAGGGTCGCGGCACCGCCGGTCCGCGCCCAGGCGAGGCGGAACAGGTCCCACACCTCGGGCCGCACCGGCCGATCGTGCGTGTCGATCAGGTGCGTGCCCAGGTCCTGGTGCCCGGCGAGGTGCATCTGCACGACGCGCTCGCACGGGAAGGCGTCGAGATAGGCGATCGGATCGGCGCCGGCGTTGAAGCAGCTGACATAGACGTTGTTGACGTCGAGCAGCAGGCCGCAGCCCGTCTCCCCGGCCAGCGCGCGGAGGAACGCGGGTTCCTCCATCGTCGACTGGGCGAAGCGCACGTAGCTGCTCGGATTCTCGAGGATCAGCGGGCGCTCGAGGAAATCCTGCACCTGCCGCACGCGCGCGGCGACATGGGCAAGGCTCTCCTCGGTCAGCGGCATCGGCAGCAGGTCGTGCGAGTTGCGCCCCTGCACGCCGGTCCAGCAGAGATGGTCGCTCACCCAGGCGGGACGCACTTCGTCCGCCAGCCGCTTGAGCGAAGCGAGATAGCCCATGTCCAGCGGATCGGTGCTGCCGATCGACAGCGAGACGCCATGGAGCGCGAGCGGGTAGCGCTCGGCGACCGCGCGGATCACCGCACGCGGCCGCCCGCCCGAATCCATGAAATTCTCGGAGATCGCCTCGAACCAGAGGTCGCGCGGCTCGCCCGACAGGATCGCCTCGAAATGCACGCTGCGCAGGCCCAGCCCCAGCCCCAGCCGCGGCAGGCCCGCGAGTGCGTCCTCAGCTGCAGCCACCGGCCCCGCTCATCCCGCTCGATCCGCATGCGGTCATGTTGCCGCGCGCTTCATTGTCGCTCGAGATCCAGAGATAGGTCGGCCCGGTGGCCGCGAAGGCGGCGGGCGCCGCGCCGGGCGAGGTCGGCAGCGGCTGGGTCGCGGGGATCTTGCCCGCCGCCTGCTCGGCCTTGAGCGCCGCCTGGGTCGCGGCCCAATTGGTCTCGAACACCGCGCGGGCGCGCAACCACACGCTCTGGCCCTGGTTGGCGCCGTTGGTGCTGAAGCGCTCGGCGTTGATCGGCGTCGCGCACGAGCCTTGCGAGCGGCAGGCGTTGGCGCCGGGGCTCTCCATCTCCTCGCCGGTGCCGTAGAGCCCGCAGCCGCCCTGCCCCTTGCAGTCGTTCTGGACGTGGCAGGTATGGTCGGTGCCGGTCGAGCAATAGCCCTGGCCGGCGCAGGCATTGGGGCCCTTGCCGCCCGGCGGGCCCGCGGTGCCGAAGCGGTCGGCGCCGGCGCAGGCGTTGAGCCCCATGCAGGCGTGGAGCGGCATGCCCTCGGGCTGCGGACCGATCACGTTGTAGCCCGGAAACACCGGCTCGGCGGCATAGGGATAGGGCGTCGGCACGGGCACGCCCGGCGGCGGGGCGGGCGTCGGCGGCGGGGTGGCGCAGGATGCCATGGTTCGTTCCTCCGGCGGAGACAGGTTGGTGTCAGGCGGTGGCCCAATAGGGGCCGACGTCGGGCAGGTGCATCGGATAGCCGTCGGCGCTGGTCTTCGAGATCGCGACGCCGACGTAATAGATGACGTTCTGGAGCACGCTGACGAGGTCGCCGTCCTTCTCGATCTTCACCGCCTCGGCCGCGAAATTCTGCGGATCGAGCGCCTCCGCCACCTTGTCCTCGGCTTCGTCGGCATCCTCGACCGCGATCAGCGCCTTGGCCGCCTCGATCGCCTTGTTGCCGTAGGCGGTCAGCCCCGCGAACGAGTCCGCGCGCAGCCCGAGCGAGACGTTCTCGAAGGTCGGCCCCATCATCAGCCCGGCATAGGCGCCGCCGGGGACCGGAATCTGCCGGATCGTGCGGATATATTTGTCGAGCACCCAGATCATCGATCGGTGCAGCCCTTCGTTGAAGAACAGCTTCTGGTTCTCGGGCGGCACGAGATAGATCGTCTCGGTCATGATCAGCATGTACTGGAAGCACGCGCTGCAGAAGTTGGCGATGTCCGAATAGAGCGGCGGATATTGGGCCGCGACCGGATTGTCGGGCATGTTCACCAGCACGCCCGCCGACAGCAGCTCGACCTGGGTGACCGCCGGCTGGATCACGTCCGCCGGCGCGGGCGGCTGCGGGGGGCGCTGCTCGGTAGTGCCGGCATAGTCGGCGAACTGCGCCTGGAGCGTGAGGAACTTCACATAGTGCGATTCCTCGTCCTTCGAGGGATCGTCGTCGGGGCCGGGGCCCACGTCGGGCACCGGCACGCCCTCGCCCTGGTCGCAGATCGTATCGATCGCCGTCGCCGCGTCCTGGATCGACTGGACCGCGAGCAGCTGGGTCGCGCCGGCATGGCTGTCGGCATGGTCGGGATAGACCGCCGCGGCGGCCGCGCCCTGCACCGGATCGGCCCAGCCCGGCGTCGGCGCGGGCGGCGCGGGCTTCCACGGGTCGAAGCCGGCGTTCGGATAGACGGTGTCGACGTTGTTCGGCGAATAATTATACGGCTGGATCGCCTTTGCCGCCGCGCCCTGCTGGAAGTCCGCATCGGTGAGGAACTTGGTGCTCAGCAGGCAGCGGATGTACGAATAGAATTGCCCGATCGTATCCCAGTTGGCGTCCTGCGGCGGCGCGTTCCACTGTTCGGGATATTCGATCTGGAGGAAGTGCCAGAGCTGCTCGAAGCCGAGCTTGCCGAGCGGGATCTGCACCGCCGTGCCGCCGTCGGGCCCCACCGGGCCCTTCGGGTTGTGGTAGGGCAGCCCCGTCGGATAGGCGCCCGGCGCCTGCTGGTAGAGCTGCGGCGCCACGCCCATCGCGAACAGCACGTTCGACGACAGCGACATGTGGAGCATCTCCTCCACCGCGACGCTCATGATGATCCCGCCGGCCTTGTTGGCGAAGAGCTGCGCGTCGCTGATCGTCTCGCCGCTCTCGTTGTTCCGGACGAGCGAATAATAGGTGTAGAGGTAGATCGGGATCGTCGCGAGCTCGATCTCGATCGCGGTCTGGAGGTCGGTCTTCAACCGCTGGAGCACCTGCTCGCGCGTCCAGCCGGCGTTGATCGTGTCGACGAACGCCTGTTCGGCGGGCGTGAGCGGCGTGACTGGATCGGGCGTGTCCATGGGCCCCTCCCTGGGTCCGAATGAGGCTGGAACCGGGAAAGCCGAGCGACGCATCCTCCCCGTTACGCCGCCAAGCATATTGGGCGACGGGGCAGCGGCAATGGTGCAAAGCAACCGATTTGCGCGGGATTCCCGCCGGCGCCCGCCACCCGCCCGCTCGGTTCCCGCGCCCCCGTGCTTGGGACAAGGGCTCGGGGCGCGGAACGAGGTACCGCCGGCCTGCTTGGCGCGCCCGCGCCGCACAAAGAGGTTGCGGAGGGATGGTCGCCTGTGGCACTCGCCGAGCGCATCGCAGCAAGACAAAAGACAAAACAATCTGCGGGCGGTTCCGGAAACTGATGCAATATCAGTCTCTTGCGGGTGTAGCTCAATGGCAGAGCAGAAGCTTCCCAAGCTCTGCGCCAGGCTTCTCAAGCATTCTCATAGCTTCTCAAAATGCAAGTAACTTCAAATAGTTACTAGAAAAGCACCTCATCATTCGGCACATTCAGTCTCACTCCTATCCGAAATTTGCTCGTCTCCGAGCGTAAGACGTGGGCGCTCAACCAAGAAGAGCTCGGCGAGCTGATGGGCGTCTCGCCCGACGCGATCCGCCATTACGAGCTTGGCGACCGCATCCCTCCGCTTGCCCGTTCGCTAGCCTTCGAAATTGTGTTCGGCAGACCACTCGCCCAGCTCTTTCCCGAAGCCTTGGCCGAGGCCGCGAGCGTTTTGGTGGATGGAGCACAAAATCTCAGCATCGAGGTTGAGGGCAAGGTAGATCCGGCCTCCGCGCGCAAGAGAACTCTCCTAAGCGCGATGAATGACCGCCTTGGCCGCATCATCTCGCTTCAATGAGCGCGGCCCTACCTCGCTCGCTTACGCTCGCGATCCATCCAAGCCCCAGAGGGTTCGGATGGATCGCGTTCGCCAGCCCCTTCAATCCCCATGATTGGGGCACCGTGTATGTTCGAGGGGCGCAAGCACGAAATCAACGATGCCTGCGGCGCATCGAACGCATCCTTGATCGCCTGAACCCCGAGATGCTTCTGCTCGAGGATTTCGAAACGAGGCGATCGAGCCGTCGGGCGCGCATTCGTGAACTTGGGCGGGCCATTATGGCGCTCGCTTCCACCAAAGGCATCGACGTCGTTGTCATTTCCATCGGAGAGGTTCGGGGTTGCTTTGCGAAGGTGGGCGCTCGCACACGCGATGACATTGCTGAAACGGCCGCCCGCCAGTTCGAATGCTTGCGCCATTTGCTGCCGCGGCGCCGGCGAGCGTGGCACTCAGAGCATCCAAGGATGGCGCTGTTTTGTGCGGTGGCGGTGGCGATGACCCACTACCAACTGAGCGCGGTATCGCTGCTCGCGCTCCTTTGACCTTGGGTTGCCTGCATGCCCGTTTTGGAGCAGCGCATGAACTAAAGCTCCTTGCATTTCGCTCTCTTTTTGTTCTAGCTGCACTCCCGCTGATCCGTGGGGCGATTTAACATCTTGGAGGATGAGCATACAGCACGATTTACGGACACGGGCGGCTGCGCACGCGACTTATGATGCCTGTTACCCGAGCGAAGAATGGAGGCCGGTAGGTTTTGACGAAGCCGAACGGTACAAGACCGTCCATTATCGGCCGTGGGAGTAGCTCAACTCGCGCCCTTCTCGCCGATCCGGCGATCCAGCCAGACCTATTCCTTCCTGTCGTGAGCCCCTTGGTCGCCTGATCCAGGTGCGCTCGCTCGAGAAGACTGACAACCGCAAAGCAAATCTTCCATAGAGCCGGCCTGCAATAGCAAAGCTCTCCCGAATCGATCCCTCTCGACGCTACCGACCAGTGGCTTCCGCCTTCAAGCCCATCCTCGCCAATCGCAATAACTCCGGCAGTGCATTGCGCATCGCAGCGATTAGCTTTGCGTTGTCTTCAAATCGATCGTCCGCTGGAACCACGTAGGGAGGAGATTGGATAAGGCAGGCGGCTACCACATCCTCCCCCGGCCAATCACCAGCGCGCATACTTTCACTCAAACCGGTGTCCGGAGTCAGGGCAACCGCTAACGCCCCCATGCAAACATCATCATCAAGCTGCCTAACGTACCAAGGGCTCGACGAGGCGGATTTTTCTAAAAGACATAACAAATCAATATCATCTAGAGTCATAATACGTTCCTAGTTAGGATAATATACTTCCGTATATTGCGGAACCTTTCTTGCCAAGGTTTTGCGATCCGATGTAAGCGTCTTCAAGCCAATGCCCGCCCCCGCTGCAACAATTTGTGCGTCTTTATACTTCAATCCATCGACTGCCATTAATTTTGTAACAAAGAATATGTCACCAAAATTTATCAAAGTTGCATTGCCGGTTGCAAGAAAAGCGGCGAGCCTAGCGTGAGCATCCATGGTAGAAATTCCATTTCTTTCGCTCCCCTTCAAATATTCTTCAGCTGCCCAAGGAGATATCGCGGCCACCCTACCCCTAAGCGCGACTGTTGCGTTCATACCCGCAGGTGAAGTAGGGCGATCTAAGATATTCATTAGAACGTTGGCGTCGACATTCACCTTTGGTCGTGGATCTCGATTGTCCAGCAATAATTCAATTCCGAGCAGGGCCGCCAACTGCGCCGCAGTCCGGGCCGCCATTTGCGCGCAGGCGGCGTTCGCGCCGCAGGCGCGCGTTGCCTGTACAACAATGTTGGCAGCTTGTTTCCCTGTCGGATCGCGCAAATTAACGGGATCGTTTTTAGCATAAGCATAGAGATTGATTTGATCGTGGTAGCCGATGGGATCGGCCTGGAGGAACCGTCCAAGCGTGGGCGAGTAGATGCGGGCCTTGTAGTAATACATGCCCAGCTCGGGGATCCACGCCTGGCCGGTGTACTGGAACCGACCCATGTTGACGTTCTGCAGCACACCCGACACCAAGGCGCTCTGCGGGATGCCGAACTCGTCATAGGCGTTGGTCTGGATCAGCGCGCCCGAGGCGTCGGCGACCGATACGATCGAGCCCTGGTGGTCGCTCTGCAGCGAGCGGCGCGTCGCGTAGAGCGAGCCCTCGTACCAGATCAGCGGGTCGTCATCCCCGGCGCCATGAACATAACGCCGCAGGATCGTGCCCGAGGCGTTATACTCCGCGACCAGCTCGTCGCCGTCGTACAGGAACCGCGTGACGCCACCGCTCCCCGTCGACGTCTCGTAGAGCCTCCCCGCGGGGTCGTACGCCAGCGCCGCCGACTGCGCCCCCGTGTACGCCGCCGGACACCCGCTTCCCGCCGCCGCATAGGCACCCACCAGCCGGTTCTCGACGTCGTAGCGATAGGCCCGCGACCCGTCCGACGTCAGGTTGCCGTTGTCGTCGTAGCAGAAGCTCGCCGGGCCCGCGGTGCCGTACTGGTTGAGCCCGTTGACCCCATAGTCCCGCTCCACCGCAACGTTCGCCGTGAATGCGTAGATCCCGTTGTCCCGCGTCCGCTGCACGATCTGGCTCGCGGGATTGTAGCCGAACGTGCTGGTCACGTCCGACGCCGTGCCGCTCAGGTTACTGCCCAGGCTCGCCAGCCGCGAGACGCCGTCATAGCCGTAGCTCGTAGCCACACCCCCGCGCGTGTCGCCCGCGCGCCGGCCGTGGCTGTCGTAGCTCATCCCCGCGATCTGGAGCGAGCCGTTCTCCCGAACCGCCTTCAGCCGGTCGAGCCCGTCATACTCATAGGTGAAATACGCCCCGTCCGGATGCGTCACCTGCGTGCGGTTGCCGTCGGCATCCCATTGATAGGCCAGCGTCCGGGTGACACCGCCCTGGTTGGTGGTCGAGGACGCGAGGCGTCCGAACCCGTCGTAGACGTTGGTCAGCCCCTCGCCCGACGCCGAGCCGAACCGGGCATAGAGCTGGAGGTTGCGCAGGTCGTAGCCGTAATAGACGTCCTGCGCGGTGCCGCCGGGGATGTCCTTCAGCGTCATCCGGTTGAGCGCGTCGTAGCTGTAGCCGATCACCTGCCCGTCGCGCTTGCGCAACGTCACCCGGTTGCCGTTGGCGTCGTAGCCATAGTCCTCGAAGTCGGTCAGCGAGACCGCGCCGATCGCGGTCTTCGAGGGGAAGTTCCAGCGGGTCTGCCGGTCCTGCCCGTCGTAGCTCATCGCCGCGACGTTGCCGTTCGCGTCGATCAGCGCGATCCGCTTCCCGTTGGGGCTGTAGACATAAGTCGCGTCGTCGACCTGGGTAGCAGTGCCATAGCCCTTGGTGACCTTGAGGACCTGGCCGGCCGCATCATAGGTCAGCCTGGTGATGCGATCCGGACCGGCGGTCCCCGCCGTGCCGAGCGTGCAGGCACTGGTCGGCAGCGAGCCATAGACGGCGGGGTTCATCCGGACCGCAGTGCACTCAAGCCGGCTCACCGCGTCATAGCTGTACTGGGTCAGGGCGAAGGGCACGAGCGCGTTGCTCGCGTCGAGCCCGTACACCGTCTCGCTGAGCTTGCGGTCGCCCGCATCGTAGCTCGTCTCGACCTTCTCGAAGACCGTGAAGCCGGTCCAACTCGCCGGCGCGACCGACTCGGACTGCCAGGCCGCCAGCTCGCCCGTCTCGACCCGGATCAGCCGGCCGCGCGAGTCATAGCTGTTGCGCACCGCGGCGAAGTGGATCGGACCCGTATCGTCGGGATCGGGCGCGATCGTGCCGGTCACCTGGCGGTTGGCGTCGTATCGCGTCGCGCTGGTGAATGCCGAGGGCGATGCCTGGGCCAAGGCCGCGACGGGCGCCAGCATGGCGGCGGATGCGGCAATCCACGCCGCTATGGTGCGAAGCCCGGCCATCACGGGCACACCGTCAGGCCGGCGCGGGGCGCGGTCTCGCTGATCTTGTTGCCGAGCGCGTCATAGCCGTAGCAGCTGCGCAGGTTCGTCCCGTCGGCCGTAACCACCGTGCCGCGGAGCAGCAGGTTGTTGGGCCCTGAGTCCGGCCCATAGTCATAGCTGGTGACCACGAGGTCCGAGGCGCCGGCCGCGCAGGTGCCGGCGGCCAGGTTGAGCGCGCTGGTCCGGCAGCTGCGGACTTCGCTCAGCAGCCACTGCGCTGCGCTCGACTGGCTGTAGCCGCCGCTCGAATTGCGCACCCAGGCGTAGCGCTGGACATAGCCATATTTCTTTGCGGGCGCGACGCCGTTCACAGTGGGCCCGACTTCGGTCAGCACGCCGCCGTGGTTGGCGTCGTAGGTGTAGGTGGTGGTGTTGCCGTTCGCGTCGGTGACGGTGAGCGGCTGCTGGCAGACCTTCAGCGTGTCGCAGGGCAGCGGATAGGTCGCATTCTCCTCGAGGATCGGCGCGCTCGAGCCCGGTTTCGGAATGCGGCGCACCTTGGTGCGGCGCGTCCCCGAATAGGTGTATTCGGTCTTGATCCCTTCGGGGTCGGTCCAGGACTGGACCAGGCCGATCGAGAGGCAGGTGAAGGGCTCGTACTCGGGAAACGAAACCGTCGGGTCGCAATAGTCGAAGGTCGTGGTACGGCCCAACGGATCCGTCACAGTCGCGGGCCCGGGCGTGATCTGGTAGGATACGTTGTACTTGTATCCGGACGACCCGCCGCAATCATAGCATTGCACTTCGCTCAGGATATCGCGCCCGATCATCGTGGCGATGAACCCCGATCGCTGCGTCGTGGCATTCATGTCGATCTCATAGCCGCCGGACGCGCTCGGCGACGCCACCAGCACCAGCTCGAAGCCGGGGTGAGTGAGATAATAGGAGAGAATCTGTCCCGTCCCCGGGCTCGGAGCTTCGGCGTTGAGCGAATAGGGAACTTCGGGGAAGTCGAACTTCACCGACGTCGTGCGGCCGGCGTTGTCCTGGTAGGTGCCGCCCGCGATCGTATAATCCGGCGCGTCGATCGGCTTGCCGAACGAGGTCGGGCTATAGTCGAACTGATAGGTCCAGCTTCGCCCGTCCGCGAACTCCTGCTTCCAGGTCACATCCTCGTCGACGAGGAAGCCGTTGGGCTGCGGCGCGGTCCAGTTGACCAGCCATGGCGTGGTCTCGTCCGGCCGGGTATAGCTGATCTTCTGATAGGTCTTGGCGCCGATCGTGCCCGCCGCATAGGCGAAGCTCCAGGTCTTGCCGCCCGCATCCTGTGCGCTCGCGAGCTTGGGCTGGCCACCGTAGCTCGTATAGCCGTAGCTGGTCGTCGAGAGCGCCGACGACGAGCAGTGGCTATCGCTCGGGGCTGCCGAGGCGGCGAGATTGTAGAGGCAGGCCTTGGTGACGAGGTTCCAGTTCGCATTCTCATAGTCGAACAGGATCAGATAGCCGCGGCTGCTCGTGACGCTCTTCAACCGCGCGCGGTTGCCGGTGGTCCGCGTCTCATATTGCAGTGTGTATTTGGTGCCATCGGGGGAGGTGATCTCCGAGGCATAGGCGCATCGAACGACGTCGGAGCAGTCCGCCGCGCCGCTCAGGCCGAACGGCCGGAAGACGACGATCGTGCCATCGGAGGCCGTATAGGTATAGACTTCGTTTCCGGCGCCGCGCGTGCCGGTGTTGGTCAGCCGCGCGGTCTTCGTGCGCGAGGCCTGCAGCATATCGGCCGTGGGCGAGACCGCGTTGAACGTCTCGGTCCTGCCGTCCACCGAGATGAAGACTTCGAACTTCGATTCGCCGGTGCTGACCAGCGAGCCCGATATGAGATTGCGGCGCCGTTCTGTGAGGGTGATGTCCCAATTGTGCGTCTGGCTGGCGAAGGGCGGCACATGGCCGGGGATGCCGTTCACTTCGAGCCGCTTGAGCCCGATCCCGGCCGAGCCTTCGCCGCCGCCGGCCGAGAGGTCTGTCTCGCGGTAGACATAGTGCCCCGAGCGCATGTCCACCCCGCCGGGCGAGATCGTATATTGCTCGGGCGGTGGTGCCGTCACGTAGCGCGCCTGCATCTGCGCGCTCGCGCCACTTGCGCAGAACGACAACACGATCGCGATCGGCGCGAGGAGCGTGCGCAGGGATTGGAGGCGGCTTCTACCGGCAGCGAGAACCATGCGGACTTCCCTGACTGGAGGATTGGCGTTGATCGCGGTGTCGCGCGGCTATTCGCAGACAAGGGTCGCACCGACCCAGTGGCAGCCGCCGCCGTCGCCTGGATCGTCGGGCGGTGGGGTCGGCGTGGGTGTCGGGGTTGGCGTCGGGGACGGGGTTGGCGTCGGCAGTGGGCTGGGCGACGGTACCGGCGCGAGCGGCAGGCACGCCGCCACCACGCCCGAGGGACTGTCCTTGTAACGCAGCCGGTTCCCCGCCCGGTCGTAGCAGATCGACTTGGTCTCGCCCGCGTTGACCGTCCCGGTCGTCTGGGTGGTCACCAGCCGGCCGAGCGAGTCATAGACGTAGACCACCGTCTCGTCCGCGCGCGCCGCAGCCGCCCCGATGAGCGCGACGACCGCCGTCGACGCGAAAAGCGTTGTGTGAACCCTGCGCATAGCCCCCCGGCCAGTGACCCTATCGACGCCCGCGTCGCATCCCAGATGGGCAGGACGAAATTCATTCGAATCTCGAACGACCTGGACACCATACCCACGTCGATGCGGGCTTCAAGCCGAGCGATGGCGGATATTTAAATCCGTTTCGGAAATACGATTTCGTGCAGATGTGAGTTGGTGGCGCGCTATCCGGCCGACTCTGGTCGCTCCGACCAAGTCCCGCTATCGGGTGTAAATGACCGTCTTTTCTGCCTCCCTTGCCGATCCGGCCGGCTCAAGCGCCATCGCCGCGGCGGCGGAGTGGCTGCAGGGAACGCTGCTTGGCACCTTGGCCACCACGATCGCGATCGTCTGCCTGGCTTCTGTCGGCCTCATGCTGTTGACGGGTCGCATTCCCCTCCGGCACGGCGCGTCGATCGTCGCCGGCTGCTTTCTCATTTTCGGTGCGACGACGATCGCCGCAGGTATTCGCGCTCTTTCGCAAGGCGAATCGATGGCCGCGAAACCGCTGCCTCAGGAAGCTTCGTTCCGCCCCGCAGCCCCTACTGCGCCCTATGATCCGTACGCAGGCGCTTCCCTCGGTTCTAACTAGCTAATGGGCTCGGGCGAAAGCGCTCTCGCGATAAGTGCGCGACTGAACGGCTTACGCCGCGCCCCATATGCAGAACGCGCACGAACCCTCTTGCCCTCAGGCTCCGGGCGGATATGAGGGAGGTGACGTTTCGGAGCCTAATCAGAGACTAGCGCGGATGCGGGGGTATCTAAGGCTTTGAGATTGCGGGTGTAGCTCAATGGCAGAGCAGAAGCTTCCCAAGCTTACGACGAGGGTTCGATTCCCTTCACCCGCTCCAGCCCTATCTTCCTCCAACGACCCGACCGCGCGCCGATCCCCGGATGCTCGACGCCGCGCCCGGCTTTCTTGACCCCATAATTAGTCCGACTATTATTCGAGCGGAAGTCGGGGTCGCGCTACACCATCGGGTGGCTTGCGGCACGCGAATACGAGGCCGATATGCCCGGCCATGGCGACGCGCATCCTCCTCAAGACGACGATCCCGGCCACCGAGGACGATTGGCACATCGGTCGCTTCTCGCTGCTCGCCGCGCACCTGGCGGCGCAGGCAGACGCGACGGGCACGCCGCTCTACGCGGTGACCCCGCGCGACCGCGACGAAGACGCACAAGGCAACGATCGCGACCTTGCGGCGCTGGGCGGCTGGGACCAGCTCTGGCTGTTCGCGGTCGACGACACCGGCGCGCTCACCGAGGACGACTGCGCCGCGATCGATGCTTTCCGTGCGGCGGGCGGCGGGGTGATGCTGTCGCGCGACCATATGAACCTCGGCGCCTGCCTGACACGGCTCGGTCCGATCGGCGAGCTCCAGCATTTCCAGAAGGTCAATCCCGAGGCCGATGTCGCGCGCCAGTGCATCGACGACGTCGAAACGGCATACATCACCTGGCCCAACTATCATTCGGGCGCGAACGGCGACTTCCAGCAGATCGAGGCGGCCGACCATCCGGTGATGCGTCGCGCCGACGGCACGCCGATCCGCACCCTCCCCTCGCATCCGCACGAAGGCACGGTGGGCGTGCCGGAGGCGCTCGCGGGCTTCGGCCAGGTGGTGGCGCAGGGGCGCAGCCAGGTGACGGGCCGGCCGTTCAACCTCGTCGTCGCGGTCGACGAGCCCGGCAAGGGCCGCGTGGTGGCCGAGGGCTCGTTCCACCATCTGTGCGACTATAACTGGAACCCCGCCATGGGCTGCCCGAGCTTCGTGTCGGAGGCGCCGGGGCGGGCGATCCTGGACGACGCCGAAGCGGCGGGCGATGCGCGGGAATATGCCGCGGCCGTGGCGCGGTGGCTGGCGGGCGCGCACCAGGATCCGGCCCCCTAGGCCCGGGACGTTCCGCGGCAAGATCCGGCCGGCTTCGACCGGCTCGATCCGCGGGTTGCAAAATTGGAGTTGCGGTACGAGGCTCCTCGCCGCTCTTTCACATTGTCGATCCCGCCTCAGCGTCCGTCCCAGGACATGCGCACGCGTTTATCCCGAGCGGCGTTTTTCCACATGAACGGTGTCAACCGTGTAAACTGCATTACCTCGGCAATACACCAATGGCCTGGCGGTCGCGTTGACGCTGCCTCTCGAAGCGTCACTTCGCCACCGCCCCGCCCTTCATCACGTGCGCGACATGCTCGAGCAGCCTGATGTCCTTGAGCGGATCCCCGTCCACCGCGACCAAATCCGCGTATCGGCCCGGCGCCACCGCGCCCACGTCGCGGTCCCAGCGCAGCAGCTCGGCCGCGACCGACGTCGCCGCCTGGATCGCCTGCATCGGCGTCATCCCATAGCGCACCATGTACGCGAACTGCCGCGCGTTCAGCCCGTGCGGATAGACCCCGGCATCGGTGCCATAGGCGATCTTCACTCCGGCCTTCACCGCGGCGCGGAAGCCCTCGCGCTGCGCCTCGGTAGTCTCGAGGTTCTTGCGGAGATACTCCGCCGGCCAGCCCGCGCGGCGGCCCTCCTCGTCGATCCAGTCGCCGTCGTAGATGTCCATCACCAGCCACACGCCCCTGGCCTTGGCCATGGCGATCCCCTCGGCGTCGATCAGCGAGGCATGCTCGATCGAGCGCACCCCCGCGCGCATCGCCGCCTTGATCCCCTCGGCGCCATGCGCATGCGCGGTCGCGTAGCTGCCGTTCGCCGCGGCTTCCTCCACCGCCGCGCGCATCTCGGCTTCGCTCAGCTCGAGCCGCCCGGGCTCGCTGCCCACCGCGAGCACCGCCCCCGTCGCGATCAGCTTGATCGTGTCGACATGGTGCTGGAACAGCCAGCGCACCTTCTCGCGCGCTTCCCCGGGGTTGCGGATAACGCCATATTGCATGTCGAAGGGGATCTTCACGTCGGGCGCGAAGCCGGTCACGTCGCCGCCGCCGCCCGGCACGGTGATATAGGCGCCGACGACGTTCATCCGCGGCCCCGGCACCCAGCCGGCGTTGATCGCGTCCCTCAGGGCGACATCGGTGAGCCCACGATAGCAGCCGACGTCGTGCACCGTGGTGAACCCCGCCATCAGCGTCTCCCGCGCGTGCCTGGCGCCGACGAACGCGGCTTCCTGCGGCGAATGCTGGAGCAGTTCGCCCGGCCCGCCCTCGGGAAAGTCGGCGAGATGGGTGTGCGCGTCGATGAGGCCAGGGAGCACGGTCTTGTCCGACCAGTCGGTGACCGGCCCGTCCCTGGGCGCGCCCTTCCACGGGCTCACCGCGGCGATCCGGTCGCCCTCGATACGGATCAGCTGGTCGGCAAGCACCTTGCCCTGCAGCACGTCGACGAGCTTGCCGGCATGGACGTAGCGCACCGCCGGCGCTTCCGCCGCGCGCGGCGCCTGCGCGACCGCGGCGGGCTTCGCCGCCAGCCCCAGCAACACCGCAGCAACCCCAGCCGCCAACAACCGCATCATCGCCCGTCCCCCATTGATTACGCCGGTAGCCCGGTTAGTTTTACGCCCGTTCAACAAGGAGACAACCATGGCCCGGCGCCTGTTCGCAGCTTTCCTCGCCACCGCCTGCCTGACGCTGCCCGCAGCCGCACAAGCCCAGACGCCCGCACCGGGCCCCAACCCCCAGGCCGAGGCGCAGGCGCTCGACCTGCTCAAGCACGGCATCGCCTTCAAGACGGTCGAGGGGCCCGCCAACCAGACCTTCGACTATGCGACCTACCTCAAGTCCGAGCTCGTCGCCGGCGGCTTCGCCGAGGAGGACGTGACCGTGACCAAGCTGGGCGACACCGCCTATCTGGTTGCGCGATACCGCGGCACCGGCAAGGCCAAAGGCGGCGCGAAGCCGCTCTACCTCTCGGGCCACATGGACGTGGTCGCCGCCAACCCCAAGGACTGGGAGCGCGATCCCTTCACCCCGGTGATCGAGAACGGCTATATCTTCGGCCGCGGCGCGACCGACATGAAATACGACCTGTCGACGATGATCGCGACGCTGATCCAGCTCAAGCGCGAGGGCTTCAAGCCGGGCCGCGACATCCTCCTCCTCGCGTCGGGCGACGAGGAGACCGACATGAAGACCACCGCCGCGCTCGCCGAGCAGTATCATGACGGCGAGCTGCTGCTGAACATCGACGGCGGCGGCGGCGCGATGGGCGAGGACGGCAAGCCGCTCGGCTTCGGGATCGACGGCGCCGAGAAGACCTATGCCGATTTCGAGCTGACCTACACCAATGCCGGCGGCCATTCGAGCGCGCCGCGCCCGGTGAACGCGATCTACCAGCTGTCGGCGGCGCTGACCAAGATCGGCGATTATAAATTCCCAGGCCAGGTCAACGAGATCACCCGGGCGAGCCTCGCCGCTTCGGCCGAAGGCGCGCCGCCCGAGATCGCCGAGGCGATTCGGCGCTTCCTCGCCGACCAGACCGATCCGCAGGCGCTGTCGGTGCTGCGCGCCGCGCCGGGCTTCGTCGGCCAGATCGGCACGACCTGCGTCGCGACGATGGTCGATGCCGGCCACGCCCGCAACGCGCTTCCCCAGCGCGCGACGGCGAACGTCAACTGCCGGATCTTCCCGGGCACGCCGGTCAAGGACGTGCAGGCGACGCTCGCGCAGGTGGTCGGCGATCCCGAGATGAAGATCGTCGAGGTCGACACCGGCTCGATCGCCAGCCCGGCGTCGCCGCTGCGCCCCGATCTGATGGCGCTGGTCACCAAGGCGATCCACGCGCGCTATCCGGGGATTCCGGTGGTGCCGTCGATGGCGTCGGGCGCGAGCGATTCGATGCACTTCCGCGCGCGCGGCGTGCCGAGCTATGGCGTGAGCCCGATCTTCATGAAGGGCAGCGACAGCTTCTCGCACGGGCTGAACGAGCGCACGCCGCTCAGCGAGATCTCGCCGTCGATCGTCTACTACAAGACGTTGCTGACCACGCTGGCGAAGTGACGCGCTAGCGGATCGTGGCTTCCACCCAGGCCCCGGCGATGGCGCTCGCCTCGTCGGGGCTGAACTCCCCGGGCGCGAGGCACAGCTCGAGCCACAGCCCGTCGACCAGAGCGGTCAGCGCCACCGCGGCCAGCCGCACCTTCGCCGCCGCCACGCCGCACTCGGCGAGCAGCGCCTCCGCGCCGCGCCGGTATCCGGCATAGAGCTCGGCATGGAGCTCGCCCATCTCGGGCCGCGCCTTGGCGAGGCTCCAGAAGGCGATCCAGGTCGCGAGCAGCTCGGCATCGGCGATCGGCGGGCGGAAGCTCGCGGTGATATAGGCGACGAGGCGTGCTCGCGGATCGGCGCCCGCTTCTGCCACCGCTGCCTCCAGCGCGCGGTTCACGCGCTCGCCGGTCCAGCGATAGGTGTCGGCGATCAGCGCATCGATCCCGTCGAAATAGTGCCGCAGCAGCCCCGGCGACACACCCGCCTCGGCACAGATCGTCCGCACCGACGCCCCCGAGCTCCCTCGCGCCGCGAGCACGCGCGCCGCTGCCTCGATCAGGCTCTGCCGCCGCGCATCGGGTTCCGCTCGCGTGAAGTTACGCCCCATCACCCCGCTATCTACCACGCGATCGGCTTGCGCAAAGCCCGGCTTTGTTGTACACTCGTACAACAGTAGCAGAAGGGTCCGGGCCATGGCGCACAGCTTTGCCGATGCGAACGTCGATCCGGACGATGATTTCAGCCTGCCCGGCTGGCTCTACACCGATCCCGAATATTACGAAGTCGAGGTCGCGCGCGTGATCCGCCCCTCGTGGCAGATCGTCTGCCACGAGAGCGACATCCCCGGCGCGGGCGACTATCACACGCTCGACTATATCGGTGAAAGCGTGATCGCGATCCGCGGCACCGACGGCCAGATCCGCGCCTTCACCAACGTCTGCCGCCACCGCGCGATGCGGCTGGTCGAAGGGCCGGTCGGCTGTGCGAAGAAGCTCGTCTGCCCCTATCACGCCTGGACCTATGAGGCCGATGGACGTCTCTCGGGCGTGCCGATGAAGTCCGACTATCCCGCGCTGGACACTTCGAAGCACGGCCTCGCGCCGGTCGACGTGGAGATCTGGCGCGGCTTCGTCTTCGTCCGCCTGGAGGACGCGGGTGGCCCTTCGGTCGCAGCCATGATGGCACCCTATGAGGCGGAGATCGATCCGTACCGATTCAACGAGATGCGGACGATCTCCCCCGTGCGGCTGCGCCCGCGCGCAGTGAACTGGAAGAATGTCGGCGACAATTATTCCGACGGGCTCCACATCCCGGTCGCGCACCCTGGGCTCACCCGGCTGTTCGGCAAGAGCTATGCGATCGAGGCGCAGCCCTGGGTCGACAAGATGTCGGGCTATCTGAGCGACCGCCCCGGCAACCTCTGGGAGGATTTCTACCGCCGGAACCTCCCCCATGCGCCGCACCTGCCGGAGGAAAACCAGAAGCTCTGGCTCTACTACAAGCTCTGGCCCAACCAGGCGTTCGACATCTATTCGGACCAGATCGACTTCATGCAGTGGCTGCCGCTCTCGCCGACGACCTGCGTGCTGCGCGAGATGGCCTTCGCGCTGCCCGATGACAGGCGTGAGATGAAACTGGTCCGCTACGCAAACTGGCGGATCAACCGCATGGTCAATGCCGAGGACACCTGGTTGATCACCAACGTCCAGAAGGGCATGGCGTCGCAGAGCTATGCGGTCGGCCCGCTGGGCCGCAGCGAAGTGTGCCTGAGGAGCTTCGCCCGCAAGATCCGCGAGGCGATCCCCGAGGCGCGGCAGCATGTGCCCCCGCCCGCGGGCTGGTCGCGGCGGCCCCGGGTTGTGGACTGAAGGCCTTATTCAGGCTATATGTGGTCCACATTCAGCCCGGAGATTCTCATGCGCTATTCCACTCAGATCAAGCCGATCAGCGACATCAAGGCGAACGCGGCGGGCATCCTCGACGAGATCGCCGAGACGCGGAACCCCGTGATCATCACGCAGAACGGTCGCGCCAAGGCCGTGCTGATGGATGTCAAATCCTATGAGGAGACGCAGGAGACACTGGCGCTGCTGCAATTGCTCGCGCTGGGTCAGCAGGATGTCGCTGCGGGGCGGACGCGGCCATTCCGCGAAGTGCTCGCCGAGATGAAGCAGAAACTGAACGAGGCCGAATGACCGAGCAGCGCTACACGATCCAGATCACCGCGCTCGCGGAGGCAGACCTCCAGGGCATCCGGGATTATCTGGTCGAGCATGATGCGCGCGAGGCCGCGAACAAGCTGATCGATGCCCTGATGGAACGCGCCGCTTCGCTCGAAACCTTCCCGCTTCGTGGAAGCATTCCCGCGGAAGCCGAGGCGGGCGGGCGGTTGAACGTGCGGCAACTCGTCCTCCCGCCTTACCGCCTGATCTACACCGTCGCCGGCACCATGGTAACCGTCCAGCTGATTGCCGACGGCCGCCGCGACTTGCGTGCGCTGCTTCAACAACGCTTGCTCATGCCCCGCGCGGAGGACCAATGACCCAGAAATACGACGCCCTGATCCTCGGCGGGGGCCATAACGGCCTCGTCTGCGCCTTCTACCTCGCGCGCGCCGGCATGAAGGTCCGCGTGCTCGAGCGGCGCGGCATCGTCGGCGGCGCGGCGGTGACCGAGGAATTCCACCCCGGCTTCCGCAACTCGACCGCGAGCTACACGGTCAGCCTGCTCCGCCCCAAGGTGATCAAGGACATGCGCCTCCACGAGCGCGGCTGGCGGATCATCGAGCGGACGATCAGCAACTTCTTTCCGCACGAGGGCGGCTATCTCAAGCTCGGCGGCGGCATGGCGCGCACCCAGGCCGAGTTCGCGCGCTTCAGCCAGAAGGACGCCGAGACCTTCCCGAAGTACGAGGAAGCGCTCGAGCGCGTCGCCGAAGTCCTCCGCGACATGGCGCTGCGCACCCCGCCCAACGCCGGCGGCGGGCTGCGCGCGCTCCTCGCCGCCGCCTCGCAGGGCCGGCGCCTCGCGGGGATGGACATCGAGGCGCAGCGCGACGTGATGGACCTGTTCGTCAAGTCCGCGCGCAGCTTCCTCGAGGGCTGGTACGAGAACCCCTATATCCAGGCCGCCTTCGGCTTCGACGCGGTGGTCGGCAACTATGCCAGCCCCGACACGCCGGGCTCGGCATACGTCCTGCTCCACCACGTCTTCGGCGAAGTGAACGGCAAGAAGGGCATGTGGGGCCACAGCGTCGGCGGGATGGGCGCGATCACCCAATATATGGCCGAGGCCGCGCGCGAGGCCGGCGTCGAGATCAGCTTGGAGAGCCCGGTCGCCAAGGTGCTGGTCGACGGCGGCAAGGTCGCGGGCGTGCGGCTCGAGAGCGGCGAGGAGATCGCGGCGGACATCGTCGCCGCCAATGTCGGCCCCGCGCTGCTCTACCGCCAGCTGATCGACCGCAGCGACCTTGCCCCCGAGTTCGCGCGGCGGATGGACGGCTACAAGGCCGGATCGGGCACCTTCCGGATGAACGTCGCGCTCTCCGAACTGCCCGATTTCACCGTGCTCCCCGGTACCGAGAAGGCCGAGCACCACACCGCCGGCATCATCATCTCGCCGACGCTCGACTATATGGACAAGGCCTTCGTCGACGCGAAGGCCAAGGGCTGGTCCGACGAGCCGATCGTCGAGATGAAGCTCCCCACCAGCGTCGACGACACCCTCGCGCCGCCGGGGATGCACATCGCCTCGCTCTTCTGCCAGCAATTCGCCCCCACCCTGCCCGACGGGCGCAGCTGGGACGACGAGCGCGAAAAGGCCGCCGACGTGATCATCGACACGGTGACGAAGCACGCGCCCAATTTCCGCAAGTCGATCCTCGGCGTGCAGATCCATTCGCCGCTCGACCTCGAGCGCAAGTTCGGGCTGATCGGCGGCGACATCATGCACGGCCATATGACGCTCGACCAGCTCTGGTCGGCGCGGCCGATGCTCGGCCACGGCGACTATCGCGGCCCGATCAAGGGGCTCTACATGTGCGGATCGGGTACGCACCCCGGTGGCGGCGTCACCGGCGCGCCGGGGCACAATGCCGCGCACGAGATCCTAAGGGATCGCAGCTTCCTGGGCGGACTGTTCCGCCGGGCGTCGTAGCTCGAACAGGTACAGCGGCACGGCGGTGAGCATCAGCGCCACGCTGAGCCCCGCCGCCTGCCAGCCCGCGCCGTAGAAGGCGAAGAGCGAGAAGGCGAGTCCGACCAGCGCGGCGGGCACCGCGGTGCGCCGCATCAGCGCCGCCGCGCAGATCGCGATGTACAGCCACAGCGAACTGCAGGTCGTCAGCAGCGCCGCGAACTGGAAGATCCCGCCCAGGTTCGGGCTCGACGTGGTAAGGATCAGCACGCTCGCCAGCCCCGACGACAGCAGCAGCACGCGCATGGGCACGTCGCGCGACGAGACTCGGGCGAACCAGCGCGGGAGCAGGCCCGCGCGCGCCATGCCGAGCGGCACCTCGCCCTGGATCAGCACCCAGCCGTTGAGCGCGCCGATCGCCGCGATCGCCGCAAACGCCGCGATCGCGTCCGACGCCGCGCCGCCCCAGAAGGTGCGGACGAACAACGCGAAGGGCGCCGGCGATTCGGCCACCGCCGTCGTCGGCAGCAGCAGCACGATCGCCGAGCAGACGAGAATATAGAGCAGCCCGGTCACCGCCGTTCCCGCCATCGAGGCGCGCAGCACGGTCCGGCCCGGCTCCTGCACGCGCTCGGCCGCGATCGCCGCTGCTTCGAAGCCGACCAGCGGGAATAGCGTCAGTGTCACTGCCGCCGCCAGCCCACCGAACAGCGTGGCCGACGGGGGCACCGCGGGAAGCTGCGCGCCGCCCCTCGCGCCAAGCCAGGCGGCGATCGCCACCACAGCGATAAGCGGCACGATCTTGAGGATGGTGGTCACAACCTGGAACTGCCCCGCCCGCCGCGCGCCGGCGAGGTTGAGCAGCGTCAGCAGCCACAGCAGCGCGACCGACGTCAGCGCGCCGGTGAGCGGTTTGGCGTTTAGCGCGGGCACCAGCGCGGCGAGATAGCTCGCCGCGGCGATCGCGATCGCCGCATTCGCGCACCACACCGAAATCCAATAGCTCCAGCCGATCAGCACGCCCGGCAGCTCGCCCAGCGCCGCGCCCGCGATCGCCACCGCGCCGCTCGCCCCCGGCATTTCCTGCGCGAGCCGCCCGAGCGTATAGGCGATGGCGAGCGCGCCGACCACGCTCACCACCCAGGCGACGCTTCCCGTCCAGCCGAACGGCGCAAGCGCGGCCGGCATCATGAAGATGCCCGATCCGATCATCCCGCCCACGACCAGCGCGGTGGCGGTCCAGAATCCGAACGGCCGCTTGTCTGTCGTCATGGCTGCTCCCCCTCAAGGGCGGAGTGAACCACGAATCCAGAAGATGCGATAGCCCGGCCGGCAGGTCCCCCGGATCAACAGTTACCGCCGCCCTCCGGGCACCGGTCCGTAATGGTGGACTCGGGCGAGAATCCCATGAAGAGCGCAAAGAGCAGAGCCATGGTGTCCATGATGAATCCCCAAATCATTCAGGAAGATCAGCAGGGTCGAGGTAATTCCGGATAAAATCAAGATCGTTCGATTGAGCCTCGAACAACGGCGCTTCATCATTCGCCCGGCTTCAGCCAAATCCCGGCCGTCATCCCGGCGAAAGCCGGGACCCAGGGCCAAGCAGGACATCGCTCGCTGCCCTGGGTCCCGGCTTTCGCCGGGATGACGATTCCAATCGAGATCGTTTCGCTCTAGCACGTCGACGATGCAATCCGCCGCCCTCCCCGCGTCCTATCACCCGCGCCTGATGGAAGCCGCGCTCGCGCTCTACGACAACCGGCTCCACGACGCCGAGCCCTTGCTCAAGCAGCACCTCAAGGCCGACCCGTTCGACGTCGCCGCGATCCGCATGCTCGCCGAGCTCGCCGGGCGGATCGGCCGCTACAAGGATGCCGAGAACCTGCTCCGCCGCGCAATCGAGCTTTCGCCCGGCTTCACCGCGGCGCGCGCCAACCTCGCGCTCGTGCTCTATCGCCTCAACCGCCCGTCCGAAGCGCTCGACGAGCTCGACCGCGTGCTCGGCGAGGACCCCGACAATGTCGGCCACGCCAACCTCAAGGCCGCCGCGCTCGGCCGGATCGGCGGCTTCGACGAGGCGATCGCGCTCTACGAGGCGGTACTCGAGTCCGCGCCCGACCAGCCGCGCGTCTGGATGAGCTTCGGCCATATGCTCAAGACCGTCGGCCGCCTCGCCGAGGGCGTCGCGGCCTATCGCCGAGCGATCGCGCTGGCCCCCGCGCTCGGCGAGGCGTGGTGGAGCCTCGCCAACCTCAAGACCGTGAAGTTCGACGATGCCGACCTCGCCGCGATGGAGGCCGGCCTCGCCCGCGCCGACCTTTCCGACGAAGATCGTTTCCACCTCGACTTTGCGCTCGGCAAGGCGCTGGAGGACCGCCGCCAGGCCGAAGCCGCCTTCCGCCACTATGATGCCGGCAATCGCCTCCGCCGCACCAGGGTCCGCTACGAGCCCGACGAGACCCAGGCCTTCGTCGACCGCTCGATCGCCACCTTCACGCGCGACTTCCTCGACGCGCGCGCCGGCCAGGGCTGCCCCGCGCCCGACCCGATCTTCATCCTCGGCATGCCGCGCGCGGGCTCGACGCTGATCGAGCAGATCCTGTCGAGCCACAGCCAGGTCGAAGGCACCACCGAGCTCGCCGAAGCGCCGATGCTCGCGCGGCGAATCGAGGACTATCCCGCGGGCGCCGCGGCGCTTCCGCCCGGCGAGCTGCGCGCGATGGGCGAGGAGTATCTCCGCCGCGCCGCGGTCCAGCGCCAGACCGACCGGCCCTATTTCATCGACAAGCTGCCCAATAATTGGGCGCACCTCCCGCTGATCCACCTGATCCTGCCGCGCGCGAAGATCATCGATGCGCGCCGCCATCCGCTCGGCTGCTGCTTCTCCAACTTCAAGCAGCATTTCGCCCGCGGCCAGGGGTTCAGCTATGCCCTCGACGACATGGGCCGCTACTACCGCGACTATGTGCGACTGATGGCGCATGTCGACGCGGTGCGTCCGGGGCTGGTCCACCGCGTCTTCTACGAGGCGATGGTCGAGGATACCGAGGCGGAGGTCCGCGCGCTGCTCGCCGCGATGGGGCTGGCCTTCGAGCCCGCCTGCCTCGAGTTCCACAAGACCGAGCGCGCGGTGCGCACGCCCTCTTCCGAGCAGGTCCGCCAGCCGATCTTCCGCGAAGGCACCGAAGCGTGGCAACCTTTCGAGCCCTGGCTCGACCCACTCAAGGTCGCGCTTGGCGATGTGCTCAGCAACTATCCCTCAGTGCCTGATTTCTGAGCATTTTCCGGGGATCGTCACGCAAGCGTTGCAAAACTGTCACGCTGCACGTGCGAAGTGTTTTGAACACTCGTGCAACAATTGACGATCCTTTCGGGCGCGAACAGTCTCCCGGGCGTAATTCTCTTGCCGGGAGACGCTCGCATGAAGATCTCGTCCCGCAGTGCGCTGATCGCCGCGCTGCTCGCGTCGGCGGCCTTCGCCACCCCCGCCCTTGCCCAGGACGATACCGCGACGGCCGCCGGCAGCGACGGCGACGAGATCATCGTCACCGCGCAGAAACGCGAGGAAAACCTCCAGGACGTGCCGATCAGCATCAAGGCGCTGGGCACCGAGAAGCTCGACGAGCTCAACATCACCAACTTCCAGGATTACACGAAGCAGCTCTCGTCGGTCAGCTTCCTCACCGTCCAGCCGGGCGTGACGACGGTGTATATGCGCGGCGTCGCCGCGACCGCGGGCGGCGCCGAGGGCAACCACTCGGGCTCGCTGCCGCAGGTCGGCACCTATCTCGACGAGCAGCCGGTAACGACGATCGGCGGCACGCTCGACATCCATATCTACGACGTCGCCCGGATCGAGAGCCTCTCGGGACCGCAGGGAACGCTCTACGGCGCTTCGTCCGAGGCGGGCACGATCCGCATCATCACCAACAAGCCCGACGCCTCGGGTTTCTACGGCCGCGTCGACGGCGAAGTGAACGCCGTGAACAAGGGCGGGATCGGCGGCCGGCTGGAAGGCGTGATCAACACGCCGTTCAGCGAGTCGGTCGCGCTGCGCGTCGTCGGCTTCTACCAGAAGGACGCGGGCTTCATCGACAATGTGCCCGGCACGCGCAGCTTCCTGGGCGGGATCACGGTCAACAACAACGCCTATGTCGAGAAGAACTACAACGACGTCGAGACCTGGGGCGGCCGCGCCGCGCTGAAGGTCGACCTCGACGAAAACTGGACCGTCACGCCCACCGTGCTCTACCAGGACTCGCGCAGCCACGGCTTCTTCGGCAGCGACCCCAGCCTCGGCGACCTCAAGGTCCAGCATTTCTACCCCGAATGGCGCAAGGACCGTTTCGTCCAGGGCGCGCTCACCATCGAGGGCAAGATCGGCAGCTGGGATGTTACCTATGCCGGTGCGTATCTCGACCGCAAGGACAGCTCGTCGAGCGACTATACCGACTATGCAGAGGCCTATGACCAGCTCTATTCCTCGGTCGGAGGCATCGCGGGCTACCAATATTTCCTCAATGCCTCGGGCAACACGATCGATCCCCGCCAGAACGTGCTGGGCACCGACCATTTCAAGAAGATGAGCCAGGAGCTCCGCCTCGCTTCGCCAGCGGACGCGCCGTTCCGCATCGTCGCCGGCCTGTTCTTCCAGCGGCAGAGCAACGCGATCCACCAGGACTATCGCGTCGCCAACCTCGCCCCCGAGCTGTCGGTGAACGGCATCCCCGGCACGCTGTGGCTCACCCAGCAGCACCGCGTCGACAAGGACTATGCCGCGTTCGGCGAGGCGAGCTACGACTTCACGCCGAACCTGACGCTCACCGCGGGCGGGCGGCTCTACAAATACGACAATTCGCTGATCGGCTTCTTCGGCTTCGGCCGCGATCCGGCGTTCAACCAGATCACCAAGGCGACGGTGCCCAACCCGGTGTGGAGCACGTTCACCGGCGTCGGCGGCTGCTACACCACCGAGGGGCTGACGCTGCGCGACGCGCAGTTGCAGGGCCGCACCGAGGCGCTGCTCCCCGCCACGGTCGACGGCAGCCCATGCACCAACCTCGCCGACGTGGTGAACGGCAAGGCCGTGCCCAAGCGCACCAAGGATACCGGCTTCCTCCATCGCCTGAACCTCACCTGGAAGCCCGCCGACAACTATCTCCTCTACGCCACCTGGTCGCGCGGCTACCGCCCCGGCGGCATCAACCGGCGCGCGACGATCCAACCCTATCAGGCAGATTTCCTGACCAACTACGAGATCGGCTGGAAGACCACGCTGGCGCCCGGCTTCCGCTTCAACGGCGCGATCTACCAGGAGGATTGGAAGAAGTTCCAATTCTCCTTCCTCGGCCAGAACAGCTTCACCGAGATCCACAACGGCCCCGACGCCCGCATCCGCGGCATCGAGCTCGACACCAACTACCACGCCGGCGGCTTCACCCTCACCGCGTCGGGCTCCTACACCGATGCGAAGACGCGGCGGAACCTCTGCGGCTATGACGACCCGACGCTGGCCTGCACGGCGACGGGGCCGGGCGGCGAGATCAACTATATCTCGGCGGTCGCGGGCACGCGCCTGCCGATCACGCCCAAGTTCAAGGCGAGTGCGACCGCGCGCTACGAATGGGATACGGGGCCGACCAAGCTCCACGCCCAGGGCGTGCTCGCCTATCAGGGCTCGGCAGCGTCGGACCTGCGCAGCAAGGTGTTCATCCTCGCGCTGCACGACCCGACCGATCCCGCCATCGCCGCGGACCCGACGAGCTACTACAATCCGGCCGCGGCGTCGGGCCGGCTCCAGCCCTTCACCACGCTCGACCTCGCCTTCGGTGCGGACATCGGCAAGGTCTCGCTGGAGGCCTTCGTCAGCAATGTCTGGGACGAGCGCGGCCAGCTTTCGCGCTTCGAGGAATGCGGAAGCTGTGGCCAGCGGCCCTATATCGTCTACGTCCGCCCGCGCACCTTCGGGGTCCGCGCCGGCACCGAGTTCTGAGCCAGTTCTGAGCGCCCCCGCGGGGGGATACGAGGGCGGCCGCTCCCAGTTCCCCTCCCGCTTGCTTGCGGGAGGGGAACCACGGTCGGGGCGTGCTCATTTTCCGAGTTCAACCGTCATCCCGGCGAAAGCCGGGATGACGGTCTTGGGCTCAGATTCCCCCGTCCACCGCCTCGCGCCCGGCCTCGACCAGCGCCGCCGTCAACGCCGCCGCGCACGCATCCACCACCGCCTGCGACGTCGCGCGGATCACGAAGTTCGCCCCCACCCTGCCTTCGCGGAACAGCGGATAGCTGCCGATCGCCACGCCCTCGAACGCGCGCTCGGTCCGCGCGAGCAGCTCGGCGATCTCGCTCTCGGGCACCCAGCAGCCCACGGTGTGCGACACCAAGGGCAACCCGCCCTCGAGCGTGCCGGTCAGCGCGTCGAGCATCTGCGCGGCGATATGCGGCACCCCTGCGAGGACAAAGAGACGGTCGCCCACCCGGATCCCCGGCGCACCCGACATGCGGTTGGGGATCAGCTCGGCGCCCTCGGGCACGCGCGCCATCCTGAGCCGCGTGTCGGTGATCCCGCCGCGCGTCTCGTAATAGCGCTCCAGCGCAGCGCGCGCCTCGGGGTGGATCACCACGGGGACGCCCAGCGCCGCCGCCACCGCGTCCACCGTGATGTCGTCGTGCGTCGGCCCGATCCCGCCGGTGGTGAAGCAATAGTCGTTGCGGATGCGCAGCGCATTCAGCGCCTCGACGATCGCCGCCTCCACGTCGGGCACGATCCGCACCTCGGCGAGGCGGATGCCCTGCGCGTTGAGCCAGGTGGCGAGCTGCGCGACGTTCCGGTCCTGGGTGCGGCCCGAGAGAATCTCGTCGCCGATCACCACCAGCGCCGCCGTCCAGATCCGCTCCTCAGCCATTGCGGCGAATCCGTAGCTACTCGCAAAGCCCTGCGCAAACGCCTATATCGCGGCGATGACCGAATATGTTGCCGTCACCGGCGAGACGCCGCTCGTGCGCACCGGCGCGATCAAGCTCCACGGGCCCGAAGGCTTCGAGGGGATGCGCCGCGCCGGGCGCCTCGCCGCCGAGATCCTCGACGCGCTGGTGCCGCACGTCCGCCCCGGCGTGTCGACCGCCGAGCTCGACGACATCGTCCGCCAGATGAGCTTCGCCGGCGGCGGCGTGCCCGCCACGCTCGGCTATCGCGGCTATACCCACAGCTGCTGCATCTCGATCAACCATGTCGTCTGCCACGGCATCCCCTCCGAGCGCACGCTCAAGGATGGCGACATCGTCAACATCGACGTGACGCCGATGGTCGACGGCTGGCACGGCGACACCAGCCGCATGTTCCTGGTCGGCGACGTGCCGCTCAAGGCGC
Organism: Sphingomonas sp.; assembly: GCF_017745215.1. GTDB lineage: Bacteria > Pseudomonadota > Alphaproteobacteria > Sphingomonadales > Sphingomonadaceae > Sphingomonas. Next base: position 143,460 of record NZ_JAGHZV010000001.1, on the reverse strand, counting down.
GCCGCCTCGTCGACGTCACCTATGAGTCGCTGATGCTCGGGATCGAGCAGGCCAGGCCCGGCAACCACCTCGGCGACATCAGCCACGCGATCCAGCGCCATGCCGAGGCGCACCGCTTCGGCGTGGTCCGCGATTTCTGCGGGCATGGGCTCGGCCAGGTCTTCCACGACGCGCCCGAGGTCGTCCACGTCGGCCGCCCGGGCACCGGGCCCGAGCTCAGGCCGGGTATGTTCTTCACGATCGAGCCGATGATCAACATCGGCCGTCCCGACGTGAAGCTGCTCGACGACGGCTGGACCGCGGTCACGCGCGACCGCTCGCTCTCGGCGCAGTTCGAGCATTCGATCGGGATCACCGAAGACGGCTGCGAGATCTTCACCAAGAGCCCCAAGGGCCTCGACCGCCCGCCCTACTGACTTACGATGCCACCAGGCGCCGCGGCGGCCGCTCCCAGTCGAGCAGTGCCGCGCTGGCTTGGCGCGGAGTCAGCGAGCCCTCGGCGCTGGTGATCCAGCAGCCGGCATCGCCATCGGGATCGATCGCGACCAGGCCGTGCGCCATGATCACCAGCGGCCCGCGCGCGACCACCACTTCCCACACGCCGCGCTCCTCGGCTTCCTCCAGGCCCAGCGCCCGGTGGATCTCCGCCGGCGTATCCATCCTGAACGCCCGTTTCACGACCGCCCTCGACTCCTGCACTCTCATGCAGGAAACGAAGCGAAACGGATGCCGTTCCACATCCTAGAACCAGTCGCGCAGAAAATCGCGAGCAGTCGCCGCGACTTGCCGTCGACCTTGAAGAGGGTGACCTGAAGACCGTGAAACGCCCTACGCCCGCCGATCGCCGCCGGGAGGGCGATCGACGGGCGCGTTTGCAGCGCCGGGGGGTGTGGCGCTGACTAGGGCGTCGCGGGCGAGAGTGAGGGCGGGTCCCCGCGGCGCCAGCTTGGCCCATGCCCGGCCCCGGGGGTCGCCCCGTGAAAGCCGCGACATGAATCCCATAGTATAAAATCAAACAATCAAAACTTCATTATGATCAGCGACGATATATCGATTAAGCGCTCCGAAGATCTCGAATTGCTCCCCATATATTTCCGATTGGATTCGAATTATCTCCGATACGCCACGAAACTATTCTTGTGTCAATTCGCTTCGACTCGGAAATTGTTCTAATTTTTAATGAATTTCCAAGATTGCGCGCGACATCACCTTTCCACACGCGCCCAGCGCATGGAGAGTGCTTGCCCCGCCGCCTTCCTGAGATGCCGCACTTTACGCGCTGTGCCTCGGCGCACCAAGCGCAACAAATTCGGAAATGGCCTGAAGACCATCGTGAGAAACTCCCCGCCGCGCCGACCGCGGCCCTGCCCCCCGATCAGGCAGGCGCCGCATTGCTGCCCAAATTCTAGGCACGCGTTAACCGTTGCGCCCGCGCCCTCCCAAGGATTAGCGTGAGTCCCGCTCTGGCACGCTTGTTGCCAGTGGCGCCGCAGGGGCTCTCATCAAAGCGAAGGATAGGATAGCGTGAAGAAGATCGAGGCCATCATCAAGCCGTTCAAGCTTGATGAGGTGAAGGAGGCGCTGCACGAAGTCGGCGTCTCGGGCATCACCGTTACCGAGGCCAAGGGCTTCGGCCGCCAGAAGGGACACACCGAGCTTTACCGCGGCGCCGAATATGTCGTCGACTTCCTGCCCAAGGTGAAGCTCGAGGTCGTGGTCGAGGATGCGCTCGCCGAGCGCGTGGTCGAGGCGGTGGCCGCCGCGGCCGCCACCGGGCGCATCGGCGACGGCAAGATCTTCGTCATGCCGGTCGAGACCGCGCTGCGCATCCGCACCGGCGAGCGTAACGAAAACGCCATTTGACGCATCGCAGCAATTTTTGGATGGTCAGGTCGCGAGTCTGAAATTTCATTGCCCGATTCGGGGGGCAATTGAACGAAAGGGAAAGGGCATAGGAATGGCGAATTCGGCCAGTGACGTCCTCAAGATGATCAAGGACCAGGAGATCGAGTGGGTCGATCTTCGGTTCACCGATCCCAAGGGCAAGTGGCAGCACCTCACCATGGTGTCGAAGGTGATCGGCGAGGACGAGCTCACCGACGGCCTGATGTTCGACGGGTCGTCGATCGCGGGCTGGAAGGCGATCAACGAGTCCGACATGATCCTCAAGCCGGACCTCGACGCCGTCTATGTCGATCCCTTCTCGGCGACGCCGATGCTGATCGTCTTCTGCGACATCGTCGAGCCGTCGACCGGCGAGCTCTATGCCCGCGACCCGCGCTCGACCGCCAAGCGCGCCGAGGCCTACCTCAAGGCGACCGGCCTGGGCGACACCGTCTATGTCGGCCCCGAGGCCGAGTTCTTCATGTTCGACGACGTGAAGTTCGAGACGAGCTACGCGACCAGCTACTACTCGATCAACGACATCGAGCTGCCGACCAACACCGGCACCAGCTATGAGGCGGGCAACCTTGGCCACCGCCCACGTGCCAAGGGCGGCTATTTCCCGGTCGCGCCGGTCGACAGCGCCACCGACATCCGCGGCGAGATGGTCTCGACGATGATGGAGATGGGCCTCCCCTGCGACAAGCACCACCACGAGGTGGCCGCCGCGCAGCACGAGCTCGGCCTCACCTTCGGCACGCTCGTCGAGACCGCCGACCGCATGCAGATCTACAAGTACGTCTGCTGGATGGTCGCCAACGCCTATGGCAAGTCGGTCACCTTCATGCCCAAGCCGATCAAGGAGGACAACGGCTCGGGCATGCACACCCACATGTCGATCTGGAACGCCGGCACGCCGCTGTTCGCGGGCAACGGCTATGCGGGCCTGAGCGAGATGTGCCTCTACTACATCGGCGGCGTCATCAAGCACGCCAAGGCGCTCAACGCCTTCACCAACCCGACCACCAACAGCTACAAGCGGCTGGTGCCGGGGTACGAGGCGCCGGTGCTGCTGGCCTATTCGTCGCGCAACCGCTCGGCCTCGTGCCGCATCCCCTATGGCGCGGGCGCCAAGGCGAAGCGCGTCGAGTTCCGCTTCCCGGACGCGATGGCGAACCCGTACCTCGCCTATGCCGCGCTGCTGATGGCTGGCCTCGACGGCATCCAGAACCGCATCCATCCGGGCGACCCGATGGACAAGAACCTGTACGACCTGCCGCCGGCCGAGCTCTCGCAGGTGCCGACGGTGTGCGGCTCGCTGCGCGAAGCGCTCGAGGCGCTGACCGCGGACATGGACTTCCTGCTCAAGGGCGACGTCTTCACCCGCGACCAGATCGAAGCCTACATCGAGCTCAAGTACGAGGACGTCGCCCGCTGGGAGATGACCCCGAGCCCGGTCGAGTACGACATGTACTACAGCAGCTGATCGCGTCGATCGGCACTGCATTCGAAGGGGCGTCCGGACTGCGGTCCGGACGCCCTTTTGCATTTTTGAAGATCATTCGGCCGGAGAGATTTGCTCGTAGCGACGCGGACGTTCGTCGATGCGATTGGTCCACCGCATGAGTTGCCTGAGCACCAATATCGTGCCGTACACCGGCGCAAAGAAGGACTTGGCAACGACCCAAAACTCCTGGCGGGCCATCTGTCCGATCGTATCGCGCGCGCGGCCGACACCGACCTCATTAATCTTTTTCATCGTCATCGTCCGACCTCATGACGGCGCGGACGAAGCGATAGATCAGCAAGCCCGTGGCCGATATCACGCCGACGCCGTCGAGACCCGCCAGCACATAGCTGACCCCTCGAAGGATGAAGAGCACGACCGGATCGATCCGACTGTGTTCGCATTGCACCAGCACCAGATGTGCGCCCAGCGCGACCGCCGACATGACGGCGAAGAACAGGCTAATATAGAAGCCGTCGAGCAAATATCGCAGGACGACCGCGCCCATTCCTCCGCGCCCCGAAGAGGGTGGCGCAGACGGAGGTGGAACTCCGCCCTCGCTACCCTCGCCCCTTCGAATGGACCACCCGTCAACGTCGGGCAATGGTTCGGGATTGGGTAGCGAATTCTCACCAGGGTCTCCACCATGGTGGCCCTCGAAGGTGGTGGAGGGTAGCGCATCGCCTTCCCAGCGAAGCAGCGCATTGGCCGCCTCGCGTCTTGAGGTGACCCCCATCCGCTGCACCGCGGCCGCAACATGGCTGTCGACGGTCGCGGGGCTCACGCCAAGCCGCTGGGCAATCTCCTTGCTGCTCAATCGCGCCGCGACATAACGCAGAATCTCGAGCTGCCGCGGACTGAGCGTTTCAATCCGCTCCTTCATCTCGGACATTGACATTGCCCCCGCACGACGACTTCCTGCCGGCCCGCTCACGTCGGAACGGTCGAACCTGAAGGCTAGCAATATCGGCAGCCGGCTCGACCGGGGTTGCGCCCGAAACGGACCAAGTTATCGCGACGCACCAATTCGTCCCACTTGCGAAAGCGCTCAATTGCTCGCCGCATCGCGCGAGTGCTAGCGTCGGCGGCATTTCCGGAGGTTCCATCCATGCATCTCAAAACTCTCGGTCTCGCGCTGCTGCTCGGCGTGTCCTCGGCCGCTCTCGCCCAGTCCGTTCCCTCGGCCGACCCTACCGCCGCGCCCAAGCCCAGATACGGCACCTGGGGCGTCGACTACGGCTCGATGGACAAGTCGGTGAAGCCCGGCGACGATTTCTTCCGCTACGCCGAGGGCAGCTGGCTCAAGAACACCGAGATCGCCGCGGACAAGTCGCGCGCCGGCTACAATTACGACCTGCCCGACGAGACTGAGATCGAGGTCCGCGCGCTCGTCGAGGGCATCGGCGCGAACCCCGGCGACCCGGTGATGCACCAGGTCGGCGACTTCTACGCCGCCTGGATGGACGAGGCCGGGATCGAGGCACGCGGGCTCGCCCCGCTCGGGCCCTATCTCGCGCGGATCGACGGCGTGAAGACGCGCCACGACCTCGTGATGCTGATGGCCGAGCCGGGCTATGCCTCGCCGGTCGGCATCGGCGTCGACGCCGACGAGAAGGACCCGACGCACTATACCGTGCTCGCCGGCCAGTCGCGCCTCGGCCTGCCGACGCGCGACTATTACCTCCTCCCCGGCGAGAAGTACGACGCCTATCGCAAGGCCTATCGCGCCTATGTCGCGACGATGTTCGCGCTGGCCGGCATCCCCGGCGGCGATGCCAAGGCCGATGCGATCCTCGCGCTCGAGACGAGCATCGCCAGGGACCAGTGGACGCCCGAGCAGCAGCGCGACCCGCAGGCGACCTACAATCCGATGAGCCGCGCCCAGCTCGCGGCCTTCGCGCCGCAGTTCGAATGGACCGCGACGCTCGAGCATGTCGGGCTCGGCAAGATGCCGACGGTGGTGGTGCGCGAGAAGAGCGCCGTCGCCGCCGCGGGCAAGCGCCTTGCCGACGTGCCGCTCGCGACCTGGAAGGACTGGCTGGCCTTCCACTTCATCAGCGACCACGCCACCTTCCTGCCCAAGGCGTTCGACGATGCGCGCTTCGGCTTCTATTCGAAGACGCTCGCCGGCGTGCCGTCGCAGGCGCCCCGCTGGAAGCGCGGCGTCCGCATGCTCGATGCCAACCTCGGCGAAGCGATCGGCAAGATCTACGCTGACCGGCACTGGAAACCCGACGCCGATGCGCTCGCCAAGGAGCTCGTCGAGGACCTGCGCGCCGCCTATGCCGAGAAGATCAAGGGCGCGGCGTGGATGGACGAGCCGACGCGCAAGGAAGCGCTCGCCAAGCTCGCCAGCTTCGAGCCACGCCTCGGCCACCCGGTGAAGTACATCGACTATTCCGCGTTCCAGGTGAGCCGCACCGATCCGCTCGCCAACGACATGGCGTCGGACCGGTTCGAGTGGAACCTCGCGCTCTCGCGCCTCGACAAGCCGGTCGACCGCGAACTGTGGGACATGACCCCGCAGACGGTGAACGCCTATTACAACCCGGTGCTCAACCAGGTGACCTTCCCCGCCGCGCAGCTCCAGCCGCCCTTCTTCGATCCCGCCGCTGATCCCGCGGTCAACTATGGCGAGACGGGCGCGACGATCGGCCATGAGATGGGCCATGGCTTCGACGACGAGGGCCGCCAGTACGACGCCGCGGGCAAGCTGCGCGACTGGTGGACCAAGGACGCCGCCGATCGCTACACCGCGCATGCCCAGGCGCTGGTCAAGCAGTTCGACAGCTATGAGCCGATCCCGGGGGTCCACATCAAGGGCCAGCTGACGCTCGGCGAGAACCTGGCGGACCTCGGCGGGCTCGAAGTCGCCTATGCCGCCTATCGCCGCTACGTCGCGCGCCACGGCGAGCCCGCGGTGATCGACGGCTATACCGGCGACCAGCGCTTCTTTATCGCCTATGCGCAGAGCTGGCAGGGCAAGGCGCGCGAGGATTCGCTGCGCTCGCAACTGCTCTCCAACCCGCACAGCCCCGAGGAATTCCGGGTGAACGGGATCGTCCGCAACATGGACGAATGGGTTGCGGCATTCGGGGTGAAGGAAGGCGACAAGCTCTGGATCGCGCCTGCGGAGCGCGTGCACGTCTGGTAGGGAGTCAGATTAAGTCCCAACCGTCATCCCGGCGAAAGCCGGGACCCAGGGCCACGCGCGATGTCCTCCGTAACCCTGGGTCCCGGCTTTCGTCGGGATGACGGTTGAGGGGCGCAGGGTCGCGTCGTCTGCCAACCCTTACCACCGCATTCGCTTCGATTCGCCCGGAACGGATGCCCCCACCTCTCGTTGCGCATCGGAAAGGGAGTTCCCGCCGATGCGTACCGCCACCTCGCTGATCCCGTTCGCGCTGCTGGCGGCCTGTTCGGGAGGCAGCGGGAGCCTCGGCGGGGGCGGCGGCGGCGGTGGTGGGACCCCCACGCCCACCAACTCCGCGCCCGCCTTCACGTCGGCGACTACCGCGACCGTGGCCGAGAACACCGTCGCTGCCTATCAGGCGACCGCCACCGACGCGAACGGCGACCCGATCACCTTCTCGATCACCGGCGGCGCCGATGCTGCGCGCTTCAGCATCACCACGGCGGGCGCACTTGCCTTCACCCCCGCCCCCAATTTCGAGCTCCCCACCGACGCCAATGGCGACAACCTCTACGAGGTCCAGCTCAAGGCCGCCGACGCCAGCCTCTCGACCACGCTCAACCTGCAGGTGACCGTCACCAACAGCCGGGAGGGCATTGCGGTCAAGCGCGTCGCGACCGGCTTCACTCAGCCCGTCGACGTCACCGCCATCCCCGGCAGCACCGATGTGTTCGTGCTCGAGAAGACCGGCAACGTCTATCGCCTCACCCCTTCCACCGGCGCGAAGACACTGCTCCTCACCGTCGGCAATCTCTCGACCGACAGCGAGCGCGGGCTGCTCGGCATCGCGCCCTTCCCCGATTTCGCGACCAGCCAGCGCGCAGTGGTCTACGCCACCGCCACCGACGGCTCGATCGAGCTGCGCCGCTACACGATCGACGGCACGGTCGCTGCGGCACCCACCGTGCTGATGACGATCCCGCATCCTGGCCAGAGCAACCACAATGGCGGCTGGATCGCCTTCGGGCCCGACGGGCTGCTCTACGCCGCGACCGGCGACGGAGGCGGCGCGGGCGATCCGCCCAACAACGCGCAGAACCCCAACGTCCGCCTCGGCAAGATCCTGCGCATGGCGGTGAGCGCGGCAGGGGCGATCAGCCCGGCGCCGGGCAATCCCTTCGTCGCGGGCGGCGGCGACCCTTATGTCTTCGCGCTCGGCCTCCGGAACCCATTCCGCAACAGCTTCGGCCCCGACGGGCGGCTCTATATCGGCGACGTCGGGCAAGGCGCGGTCGAGGAGATCGACGTGCTCCGCCCCGACCAGCCCGGCCTCAACTTCGGCTGGCATTATCTCGAGGGCACCCAGCCCTATACCGGCACCGCGCCCGCCGGGCTCACCGCGCCGGTCTCCGAATATCTCCACGGCACCGGGCCCAAGCAGGGCAGCACGATTATCGGCGGCTATGTCTACCGCGGCCCGGTGGCGTCGCTGGTCGGCAGCTATGTCTTCGCCGACTATATCAGCGGCAACATCTGGACGATTCCCAGCGCCGCGACTTCGCTCGTCCAGGGCTCGCTCTATCCGTCCGCCAACTACGAGCGCCGCAATCCCGACTTCGCGCCCGATGCGGGCACGCTCGACAACATCGTTTCGTTCGGCGAGGACAGCACCGGCAACCTCTTCATCGTCGGCATCGATGGCGAAATCTACCAGGTCGTGCCCGGCTGAGCTTCAGCCGCGGCGCATCCGGTCGACGAGCCAGACCGCCAGCGCGAGCGCCGCGCCCGCAGCCGTGCCGAGAATCAGCCCGATCGTCGCCTGGTTCTCCGCCGCGCCGATGAAGGCGCCGGCGAGGATCGCGACCGCGAGGATCAGCCCGCCGGCCATCGGCGTGCGGGGGGGAGGTGTCGAAGCCATGGCGTCCTCTGCCATGTCCCGAGCCGGGACGCCACTGCCCCGTGGCGGGACAGATGGGACGCCGCCAAGCCCATGGTTTCCGGGGGATTCATCCTCGTGTCGGGCCGGATCGGCGCAACTCGCGAGTCTGGCACGCGGCTTGAGTCTGGAAGGGTGCGCGCAATGCCCGCCTGGAGCCAGTCGAATGGAATATATGCCCTATCTCTCCGACCGCGGCGACGTGAAGGACGCGGCCGAGTTGATGCTCAAGTTCGGCGACGATGCAGGCTTCGAAGCGGCGGCGCGCGCCGATCACAGCCGCAACCTGGGCAACCACCTCCACTTCTGCCGCTGGCGCCAGATCGAGCGGCTGATCGTGCTGATGTCGATAGGCCGCGCGGTGGGGACGATCCACTAAGAGCGGACACATCTCCCCGGACTTCGTCATGCTGAACTTAGGTGTGTCATCACTGGTGGAACGGGCTACCCCCCGACGTCATCCTGGCGAAAGCCGGCACCCAGGGCCGCGCGCGACGTCCTCTGCAACCCTGGGTCCCGGCTTTCGCCGGGATGACGATTCAAGAGCACAATCGATGACACGCCCGAATAGCATCGATCCAGTGGAATCGCCTTAAAGCGGCACGGAGCCGAAACCACCCCGGCGAGTTGAGAGCCTCGACACCAAGCGAGGCCCGATGACCACTCCCCAGATTCTGTCGCTTTGCGTACTCGGCGCCATGATGGCGCTCTTCCTCTGGGGAAAGCTTCGATACGACCTCGTCGCGATGCTCGCGCTGCTCGCCGCGCTGGCGCTGGGCGTGGTCAAGCCCGCCGACGCATTCAAGGGCTTCTCCGACGATATCGTGATCATCGTCGGCTCGGCGCTGGTGCTGTCGGGCGCCGTCCAGCGCTCGGGCGTGATCGAGCGCGCGATGCTGTTCCTCCAGCACCATGTCACCCGCGTCCGCTCGCAGTTGCTGCTGCTTGCCGCCTCGGTCGGCTTCGCCTCGGCGCTGGTCAAAAACATCGGCGCGCTCGCGATGATGATGCCGGTGGCGATCCAGATGGCCAAGCGATCGAACACCAACGCCGCGGTGTTCCTGATGCCGATGTCGTTCGCCTCGCTGCTCGGCGGCCTCGTCACGCTGATCGGCACCTCGCCCAACATCATCGTCAGCCGCGTGCGCGAGGAGATGATCGGCACGCCGTTCCACATGTTCGATTATGCCCCCGTCGGGCTGGGCCTCACGCTGGTCGGGCTGGTGTTCCTGCGCTTCGGCTACCGCCTGCTGCCGCGCGACCGCCGCGCGCCGCTGACCGCAGGCGAAGCGCTGGAGGGGCAGGACTTCGTCACCGAAGCGGCGATCCCCGCGAACTCGGTGGCGATCGGCGAGACCGTCGCCGCCTTCCGCAAGCGCCATGACGGCGAGGTCGCGGTCACCGCGATCCTGCGCGACGGCGAGCGGCGCAAGGGCACACACAATGCCCGGCTCCACGAAGGCGACGTGCTGATCCTCCAGGGCGCCCCCGACGACCTCGACCGCGCGATCGCGCATGACGGTCTGCTGCTCGAGGGCCAGCACCGCGACGCCGCCACTGCGGCGGGCGGCGAGAGCGGCGTGATCGAAGCGGTGATCTCGGCCGACAGCCCGCTGGTCGGCCGCACCGCGGGCCGGCTCGGGCTGCACGAGCAGTTCGGGGTCAACCTGATCGCGGTCTCGCGCCAGGGCACGCGGCTCGACAAGCGCCTCGGCGAGATCCGGCTGCGCGCGGGCGACGTGATCGTGCTCCAGGGCGCGTTCGACCTGCTGTTCGAGCGGCTCGCCGAGTTCCGCTGCCTGCCGCTCGCCGAGCGGACGATCCGGCTGGGCAGCGCTCGCAAGACCGTGCTGCCGCTCGCGATCCTCGCGCTGGCGATGGCGGCGACCGCGACCGGCCTGGTGCCCGTCGCCATCGCCTTCTTCGGCGCAGCGGCGCTGGTGATGGTCACCGGCGCGCTGCCCGTGCGCGAGGCCTATGCGCATATCGAATGGCCGATCCTGATCATGCTCGGCGCGCTGATCCCGGTGAGCGACTCGCTCCACCAGACCGGTGTGACCGACATCGCCGGCACCTGGCTGGGCCATGTCGCCGCGACCTTGCCGCCCTGGGGCGCGGTCGCGCTGGTGCTCGCCGCGGCGATGGCGGTGACGCCCTTCCTCAACAATGCCGCGACGGTGCTCGTGATGGCGCCGATCGCCGCGTCGTTCGCGACCAACCTCCATTACCGCCCCGACGCCTTCCTGATGGCGACCGCGGTGGGCGCGGGCTGCGACTTCCTCACCCCGATCGGGCACCAGTGCAACACGCTGGTGATGGGCGCCGGCGGCTATCGGTTCGGCGACTATGCCAGGCTGGGCGCGCCGCTCTCGCTGCTGGTGCTGCTGGTGGGGACCCCACTGATCCTCTGGGTGTGGCCGGTGCGGTGATGTGTTAGGCCGCGGGCGAAGGAGGATCGCGATGGCGCTGCAACTCGACGGACTCGTGCCGCTGCTGCAGGTGTTCGACATGCCCGAGGCAGTGGCCTTCTACCGCGACGTGCTGGGCTTCGAGATGGTGGAGCATTCGCCCGAGGTCGAGGCGGCGGAGGGGCGGTTCTTCCACTGGTGCTGGCTGAGGCGCGGCTCGGCCGAACTGATGCTCAACACGCTCTACGACGCAGGCGAACGCCCGCCGATCCGCGACCCGATGCGCGCCGAGCGGCTTGGCGACATCTGCCTCTACATGGGCTCGCCCGACGTCGACGCCGCGCACCTATGGCTGGTGTCGAACGGCGTGGAATGCGATCCGCCGGTGGTGACGGGCTATGGGATGAAGCAGCTCTATTTCCGCGATCGCGACGGCTATGGGCTGTGCATCCAGATGCGGGCTTGAGCGCCCCCGTCCGACAAGTCGTCATCCCGGCGAAAGCCGGGACCCAGGGCCACGAGCGGCGTCCTGCTTGACCCTGGGTCCCGGCTTTCGCCGGGATGACGGTTGAAGGGACAGGTTAAGCGAGCGCCCCCACCAGCGACTTCACCTCGAGATACTCCGCCAGCCCGAACTTGCCGTGCTCGCGGCCGTTGCCCGATTGCTTGTAGCCGCCGAACGGCAGCTCGGGGTTGGGCTGGCCGCCGTTGACGTAGACCATGCCCGCGCGCAGCCGCGGAGCGACGCGGTTCACCGCCTCGGCATCGCCGAACACCACCGCGGACAGCCCATAGTCGGTGTCGTTGGCGATGCGCACGGCATCCTCTTCGTCCTCATAGGGGATGATCGTCACCACCGGGCCGAAGATCTCCTCGCGCGCGATCGTCATTTCGTTGGTGACATGGCTGAACAAGGTCGGCTTGACGAAATAGCCGGTCTCCAGCCCGTCGGGCCGGCCGGGGCCGCCCGCCTCGAGCTTCGCGCCTTCCTCCATGCCCTTGGCGATCAGCCCCTGGACCTTGTCCCACTGCGCCTTGTTGACCAGCGGGCCGATGTGGCGGCCGTCCTCGGCGGGATCACCCGCCTGGGTCGCCTGCATCACCTGCGCGGCGAGCGTCGCGACCTCGGCCGCCTTGTCCTTGGGGACCAGCAGCCGCGTCGGCGCGATGCAGCTCTGGCCCGAGTTCATCAGCACGCTGCCCAAAGTCCGCTGCACCGCCTGCGCCGCATCGCCGCCCTGGAGCAGCAGCGAGGGCGACTTGCCGCCCAGTTCCTGGTGGACGCGCTTGACCGTGTCGGCGGCATTCTTCGCCACGAGCACGCCCGCGCGCGTCGAGCCGGTGAAGCTCACCATGTCGACGCCCTTGTGCTTCGACAGCGCGGTGCCCACGCCGGGCCCGTCGCCGTTGACGAGGTTGAACACGCCCGCGGGCACCCCCGCCTTGTCGAGCACCTCGGCGAAGATCGCGGCGCAGCTCGGCGCTTCCTCGCTCGGCTTGAGGATCATCGTGCAGCCCGCCGCCAGCGCGGGCGCGACCTTCGAGACGATCTGGTTGAGCGGCCAGTTCCACGGCGTGATCATGCCGACCACGCCGATCGGCTCGTGCACCACCAGGCTGTTGCCGATCTGCTCCTCGAACGCGAAGTCCTGGAGCGCCTTGATCGCCGCCATGAAGTGGCCGATCCCCGAGCCGACCTGCGCGGTCTTGGCCAGTGCGATCGGCGCGCCCATCTCGAGGCTGATCGCCTCGGCCATGTCGCCCGCGCGCGCCTTATACTCCGCCAGGATCCGCTCGATCACCGCGATCCGCTCCTCGACGCTGGTGCGCGACCAGCTCTCGAACGCGGTCCGCGCCGCGGCCACGGCCTTGTCGACGTCGGCCTCGGTGCCCAGCGTGATCGTGGTGCACGGCTCCTCGGTCGCCGGGTTGATCACGTCGTGCGACTTGCCGCCCTCGCTCTCGACCCACTGACCGCCGATGTAATGCCTGGGATAGCTGCGCACGCGCCTCTCCGTTCGAAGTTCGGGTATGGCGGCTAGATGGCCGCCCCGGCTGCGCGTTGCAAGGTGCAACCTGTTTGCCACACCCGCGCGCTGTCATCGTGCCGTTGCTGCAATGCAACGAAGCTGTAACGCGACCGCGTAACGGCGGGGCCAAGGGCGCGCGGACCGACGCGTCGATTCCAGCATCATAAGGGGAACCCCATGACCATCCGTTCCGCGCTGCTTGCGCTCGCCAGCCCGCTTGCCCTCATCGCCGTCCCTGCCGCAGCGCAGGACGCGCCCGACCGGCCTGCCCCGCAGTCCGGCGAGGACGGCGGCGAGATCGTCGTCACCGCGCAGCTGGTGAAGCAGAATCCGATCGAAGTCCCCTTCGCGCTCACCGCCTACAACGGCCAGTTCCTCGACGATCTGGGCATCACCGAGTTCGACAAGCTCGGCGCCTTCGTCCCCGGCTTCGACGTGCAGAACCAGTCGCCGAACAACCCCGGCTTCGTGATGCGCGGCATCACCTCGGACTCGGGTAGCGCGTACAACGAGCCGCGCGTCTCGGTGTTCGAGGACGGCGTGTCGATCTCCAAGTCGCGCGGCTCCTATGTCGAGCTGTTCGACATGGACCGCGTCGAGATCGCCAAGGGCCCGCAGTCGACGCTCTACGGCCGCGGCGCGCTGATCGGCGCGGTGAACCTCATCCAGGCCAAGGCGGACCCGAAGGACGTCTACGCCTATGCCTATGCTTCCTACGGCAATTACGACGCCTTCCGCCTCGACGGCACGCTCAACGTGCCGCTCGCCGACGACCTGGCGATGCGCGTCGCGGGCCGGCTCAAGGAGCGCAACGGCTATGTCGAGAACCTGCTCGGCGGCGGCGACTATAACAGCAGCAAGGGCCAGGCGGTGCGCGGCTCGCTGCGCTGGAACCCCGGCGCGCTGACGCTCGACGTCATCGGCAACTACGAGCATGACGAAGCCAACGGCACCTCGTTCAAGTCGATCGCCTATCTGCCGACCGACCCGACCACCGGCGTGGTGCTCGGCGACCGCGGCCGCAATTCGGGCGCGGCGCTGGTCGCGGGCCAGGGCTTCGAGGGCGACAAGCCGCTCGGGCTCGACCGCAGCGTGTGGGACGTCAAGGCGATCGCCGACTATGACCTTGGCGGCGGGCTCTCGCTCAACGCCATCGGCTCGTACCGCGAGTTCGCCGGCACCGAGATCTTCGACGCCGACGGCATCTCGCTCCCCGCGCTGACCGCGGCCGAGGACGCCCGGGGCGACCAGACGATGGCGACGCTCCGCCTGACCTACTCGAACGACCGGATCACGGCGTTCGCGGGCGGCACCTATTTCCGCGAGAACGGCTCGCAGCGCACGCCCTCGCAGTTCGACGAGCGCGTGGCCCTTGCGCGGCTCACCGGCACGCTCAACGGCGGCGGCGCGATCCCCGGCCGCCCGGCCGACCAGCCCGCGCCGATCGCGCTGTTCTCGAACACCGCCTATACCGGCCAGCTGCTCCAGGGCGTGATCGCCAATGCGACCGGGCTCACGCTCGCGCAGGTCAATGCGCTGGTGCTGCCGACCGCGCAGGCGCAGGCGATCGCCGCGAACCTCAAGGCGAGCCACCTGGAGACCAGCACCAACTTCGCGCACACCCAGAGCTGGGACCTGTTCGGCGACGTGACTTTCCATGTCACCGATTCGTTCGAAGTCGGCGGCGGCATCCGCTGGAGCCATGACGACAAGACCACCGGCTTCAGCTCGGCGGTGCAGAACGGCCGCTCGATCCTCGGCGGCTTCATCGGCGCGCTCTCGCAGCCGGCGGCGACGCGCACCCAGCTGCTCGCGGCGCTGGCGGTGCCGGGCGCCGCGAGCATCCCGCCCTCGGCCGGCTATCCGGTGCCGCTGTTCGGCCTCGGCGTCCAGCCGACCGGCGCCAACGGCACGCGCTACGATGCGGGCCACACCGACGACGGCTTCACCTGGCGCGCCACCGCGCGCTACGCGATGGGCACCGACGCGAGCCTCTACGCCACCTATGCGCGCGGCCGCCGTCCCGAGATCCTGAGCGTGGGCGGCCCCGCGGCGCCCGGCGGTGCGGCGTCGTTCGAAGTGCTGCCCGCCGAGACGGTCGACAGCTACGAGGCCGGCGTGAAGACCGCGCTCGCCGACCGCACGCTCTTCGCCGACGGCTCGGTCTTCTACTATCGCTACTCGAACTTCCAGACGACCGAGCAGATCGGCACGACCTTCGTGACCGTGAACGCCGGCAAGGCCAAGAGCTATGGCTTCGAGGGCCAGATCCGCTGGACGCCGAGCGACTGGGTCAACGTCTTCGGCACCTATGCCTATAACCACAGCCGCTTCGACAACGGCATCCGCGAGGGCAACCACTTCCGCCTCTCGCCCGATCACAGCGCGTCGATCGGCGCGCAGTTCAAGGCGCCGGTGACCGACGATGTGAAGGTCGACTTCACGCCGACGCTGATGTGGCAGTCGAAGGTGTTCTTCGACGACGACAACGACATCCCGGCGCTGCAGGTGAAGAACCTGATCCCGGACACGGTGCAGGACGAGTATCAGAACGGCTATGCCACCGTCGACGCGCGGCTCGGCGCCGAATTCCACGACGGCCGCATCCGCGTCGAGGCGTACGTCACCAACCTGTTCGACAAGAAGTACATCAAGGACGCGGGCAACACCGGCGACGCGCTGGGCCTGCCGACCTTCATCGCGGGCGAGCCGCGCTTCTACGGCCTGTCGATCAGCTTCCGCACCGGCAAGCGCTGACGTGCGAGGGGCGGGGCGCGCAGCCGGGGGGAAGCGCGCCCCGCTCTGAGATGGTGGAATCAGTCCTCAGAGGCTGTTTGGAAACTCGCGAAAGAGCGAGTTTCGAGGCGGTGCCAGCCCGCTCCCCCTCCCGGCCACCCATAGAATACACTGTCGTTGGGTGGCCGGGAGGGGGAGCGGGCCGGCACCGCCATGCGCCGTGAGGCGCATTTCCAAACGGTCTCTCAGTCGTCATCCCGGCGAAAGCCGGGACCCAGGGCCACGAGCGATGCATTGCTTGACCCTGGGTCCCGGCTTTCGCCGGGATGACGACTGGAAGGGATCACCCCTCACCCCAGCGCCCGCCCCAGCCATACCACCCGCCCGATCACCTCCACGTCGCGCAACGCATACACCCGCACCGGATAGTCCGGATTGTCGCTGACCACCTCGACTCCGCCCACCGTGGGACGCAGCCGCTTCACCACCAGCTCGCCGTCGATCCGCGCGACATGGATGCCGTCGCTCTCGATCCTGCGGCGGTCGCGGTCGACGAGGATCTCGTCGCCGTCCTCGAGTGTCGGCAGCATCGAGTCGCCGGCGACGCGGATCATCGACGCCGCCTCAGGCCGCACCCCAAGCGCGCGGAGCAGCTCGGGCGAAAAGCCCCCCGGCCGCCGCCGCGCCTCGCTGTCGACCAACCCGCCCGGCCCCGCCGAAGCCCCGACGTCGAGCCGCGCCACTTCGACCAGCCCCGCCGGCTCGGGCCCGCCCAGCCGCACCTCGGGCACGCCGAAATAGCGCGCGAGCAGCGCCCGGTCGCGCTCGGCCAGCTCGCGCGGCGACCCGCGCGTGACGAACTGCTGGAGGTAGGCGTCGTTGCGCCCGAGCAGCCGCGAGAGCCGGGCATAGCTCGCGCCATGCTCGGCGATCAGCGCCGCCAGCGCGGCCCGTTGCGCAGCCGTGTCCATATTCGGTCCATAGCCGTAGGATTTTTCCTAGACAAGTAGGAAATGACGGAACATTTCGAGAACATAATTTGCGACTCGGAGGTTCAGATGGTGCTGCGCAAGGTGGAGAAGTTCCTGCGGAAGACCGACATGCCGCCCACCAAATTCGGGCGGCTGGCAGTCAACGATCCGCGTCTCGTGGGCGACCTTCGCAACGGACGCGAGCCGCGCGCGCGGACGGTCCAGCGGATCGAGGCGTTCCTCGCCGCCCAAGCGGAGACGTCGGCGAGTATCGGTCAATGAGCAGGGGCCCCGACGCGGCGACCTTGCTCCAGCGCGCTCTGCTGGACAGCGCGGCGCGCGCGGGCTGCCCGGTGCGCCTCGCCGCGGCGGACTGGACACGCTGGGCGAGCGTCACCTTCTCAGGCGCGCGGCATATGTTCGCGATCGAGGGCGAGGCTTCGGACGCACTCGACGCCTGGCTCGCCGCGCTGCCCGAAGCCGAATTCGCGCTCAGCGGCCATCTGGTCGCTGACCTGACGGTGATGAGCGCGCGGCGCCAGGGCGAGGCCGTGCGTGCGGAGATCGAAGTGCTGACGGTGGAAGTGCGCTAGCGGAAATTCGCGCGACGGGTCGTGACTCTTGTGACTTTCCGGTATCGGAATACCGTCGAAATCCGGATCGCTACCGGTCCTCAGGCTCGCTTGGCGAGGTTGCGCAACGTGACGAGCGCTTCCTCCAGCCCGCGCTCGGTCTCGCGCGGGGTGGGCTCGGGCGCCGAGAGGCCGCGGCGGGCGACGCCGCGCTCGAGCCGGTCGAGCAGCGCGTGGATGGTGGCATCGGTCTCGGGGCGCGCGATCGCGTCCTCGCGCGGCGGCAGCTCGGCCGGCTCGGGGAAGCTCGGCACCGGGCGCGGGCCGGTGCGGACCGGGCGGACCGGCGGCATCAGCTCGAAGGTCTCGAACCGCTCGTGCGAGTCGAAGGTCATCGGGCGCGCCGGGCGGCGCAGCGGCGTCGGCGCGACCGGCGGCGGCATCGGCGCCTCCGGGATCGCGCTCGGATCGAAGGCAGCGAGCGGCTGGTCGAGGTTGACGGGCAGGTCCTGCTCGGCGGGCGGCGCCTCGGTGGCGGGCTCCGCCTCGGGCATGTCGAACTGCGGCTCGAACCCCTTCGCGTCGAGATGCACGGTCCTGTAAAGCTGGCCGTCGCCATGGACGGGCTTGTCGCCCGCGGTCAGCGGCTTGCCGACCGGAACTTCGAGGAACGGCGTGCCCAAGTCGCGCGTCGCGAGGAGCGGCGCGCGCGGCGGGGCATCGGGATGCGCATCGGCGCGGCGGATCACCGGGACGTGCCCGGGCTGCCGCTCGCCCAGGCTGAGCCCGCGCGTGCCGAGCAGCAGGAACAGCCCGAACCAGGAGACCAGCGCGACCAGCGCACCCGATCCGCCCGCGACCGCGAGCCGCGCGGTCATCCCCAGCGGCGGCTCGGCCGCGGCGAGGATCGAGGGCAATCCGCTGCCGCTCACCACCGATTCGAGCGTCGCCGCCGGCAGCACCAGCGCGGCAGCCGCAACCGCGCCGCCCAGCGCCGCACCGGCGAGCGGGGCGACGGGCAGGTTCATGCCTTCACCGTACGGACAGCGGACTCGATCATCGCCGGCATATTGGCCAGCTTTTGGTAAACAGAATCATACCGGGCGACGTTGACGGCCCAATTTCGTTCGCTCTCGACATAGGCGCGCGCGCGTTCGCGCCGGGCCTCCCAGAGCTCGCGCTCGGCGAAGAGGCCGGCGATCGAGGCGGCCAGCGCCTCGGGATCGTCGGGGCGGAACAGCGTGCCGGTGTCGCCGTCGCGGATCAGCTCGCGGTGCCCGCCGACGTCCGACGCCGCGACGAGGCGGCGCTGCGCCATCGCTTCGAGGGGTTTGAGCGGCGTCACCAGCTCGGTCAGCCGCATCGCCTTGCGCGGATAGACCAGCACGTCGATCAGGCCGTACCAGCGCTCGACTTCGCCGTGCGGCACGCGGCCGATGAAGTGGATGCGCCCGCTCACCGGCGAGACGGCGGCGGCGCGACGCAGCGCTTCGTCCATCGGCCCGCCGCCGACGAGGATCAGGTGCATGTCGGGCCGCTCGGCGACGAGCCGCGGCATCGCGGCGATCAGGTCGTCGAGGCCCTCGTAATCGTAGAAGCTGCCGATGAAGCCGATCGTCTCGGCGCCGTCGAGCCCGAGCTCGCGGGCCAAGGCTTCGTCGCGCGGTGCCGGCTCGCCGAACATGCCCATGTCGACGCCGTTGGGCGAGACGAAGATCTTGGCGGGGTCGATCCCGCGCGCGACCAGGTCGCTGCGCAACCCCTCGCAGATCACCGCGACGGCATCGGCCTCGCGCACCGCTCGCGTCTCGAGCGCGCGGGTGAGCCGGTATTTCCACGAGCCTTCGCGGCCCTCGCCATTGCCCACCGCGGCGTCTTCCCAGAAGGCGCGGATCTCGTAGACGAGCGGCAGCCCCAGCCGGCGCGCGGCGCGCCGGGCGGCCATCGCGTCGAGGACAGGCGAATGGGCATGGAGCACGTCTGGCCGAAACGCTTCGGCGACCTCGCGTATCCGTCGCGCGAACGCAGCGACTTCGCGAAGCTCGGAAAGGACCGGCAGCGTGGCCTTGACGGGTTGGGTGCGGTGGAAGGTCAGCCCGTCGAGCACTTCGGCCTGCGCGGCCGATGCGCCCTGGCGGGGGCCGGTCACCGCGGCGACCTCCCAGCCGCGCGCGATCTGCGCCTTCAGGATCGCGCGGGTGCGGAAGGCATAGCCGCTGTGCAGCGGCAGGCCGTGATCGAGGATGTGGAGCACGCGCATCGCGGGATCGTGCATGCCACGCCAGTCTTAACGGCACGTCAACTGCGCGCTGGTAGACCCCCGAACGGGTAAGCAAACCCCATCCGTCATCCCGGCGAAAGCCGGGACCCAGGAGTCGCGGGCGATGCCCCTTGTGGCCCTGGGTCCCGGCTTTCGCCGGGATGACGAAGAAAGAGAATGCGAACCGCGGGCCGATGATCGACAATTTCTCCCTGGCGCTCACGCATGGCCTGATGCTGCTCGCGGCCATCCTGCTGCTGCGCCGCCCCGACCTCGACCGCGAGGACGCCGCCTCCGACCCCGCCGACAAGCCCCCCCCCAAGCGCCGATGGGGCCGCGGCGATGCATGACCTGCCCTTCCTCGCCTTCCTCGCGGCGATGTTCGCGTTCGGCTTCAAGCGGCCGTTCCTGTTCGTGCTCGTCTACGCCTATATCGACATCGTCTCGCCGCAGCGACTGACCTATGTCCTGCTGAACTCGGTGCCGATCTCGATGATCGCCGCGGTGCTGACGCTCGGCGGCTGGGCGATCGCCGACGACAAGAAGGGGCTCAGCATGGCCCCACGCCAATGGCTGATGCTCGTCATGCTCGGCTATTGCGCCTGGACCACCAGCCACGCCGACTTTCCCGTCGATGCCCAAGGCAAATGGGAATGGGTGTGGAAGGCGCTGGCCTTCGCGATCTTCCTGCCCTTCACGCTGAAGACGCGGCTGCGCATCGAGGCGCTGCTGCTCTTCATGATCCTCTCGGCGGGGTCGATCATCATCACCGGCGGGATCAAGACCGCGCTCGGCGGCGGCGGCTATGGCGAGCTCGACCTGATGATCAACAACAATTCGGGGCTCTACGAGGGCAGCACCATCTCGACCGTGGCGATCTGCATCGTGCCCATCATCCTGTGGTTCACCAAGCACGGCACGATCTTCACGCCCGACTGGAAGGTGAAGGCCTTCGCCTATGCCCTGATCTTCGCCTGCATGCTGATCCCGGTGGGCACCTCGACGCGCACCGGCCTCCTCTGCATCGGCCTGCTCGCGGTGCTGATGCTGCGCGAAGTCAAGCGGCCGCTGCTCTACATCGGTGCGGCGGCGGCGCTCACCGTCGGGGTGATCCCGTTCCTACCCCAGGCTTTCCTGGAGCGGATGGGGACGATCCAGACCTACCAGGGCGACAGCTCCGCCTCGACGCGGGTGGCCGTGTGGAACTGGACGATGGACTATGTGAAGACGCACCCGATGGGCGGCGGCTTCGAGGCCTATCGCCAGAACCACATCCAGTATGAGAAGGTCACCCAGACCGGCGAGGGCAACAACGTCACGGTCGAGCGCACGCTCGAGGTCGACAGCGCGCGCGCCTATCACAGCGCCTATTTCGAGATGCTGGGCGAGCAGGGCTATTTCGGGCTCGGGCTGTGGCTGGTGATCAACGTGGCGGGGCTGTTCCGCATGGAAGTGCTGCGCCAGCGCTACAAGCGCGCCGAGGGCGAGGAAGCGTGGATCGCCCCGCTCGCCGCGGCGCTGCAGAACGGGCATATCGTCTACCTACTGGGGGCCGCGTTCATCGCGATCGCCTTCCAGCCGTTCATCTACATGCTGATCGGCGCGCAGATCGGGCTCGACGGCTATTGCGCCCGCCGCCGCGCTGCGGCTTCCTGGCGGCCGATGCGCAGCAAGCGTTCCCAGCTGGCTCCGGCAGGATGAGCCCAAGGCCCGAACTCAAGGCCCTCACCGGCGCGCGCGGCATCGCGGCGTGGCTGGTGGTGCTGTTCCACTTGCGCTTCATGATGCAGGGCGTCGGCGGGCCGGCGGGGCCGCTGTCCTACGGCTATCTCGCGGTCGACTTCTTCTTCGTGCTCTCGGGCTTCGTGATCTGGCTGACCTATGCCGACCGCCTCCGCGCGCAGGGCCTGGCCGGCGCGCCCGACTTCCTGCGCCGCCGCGTCGCGCGCGTCTGGCCGCTGCACTTGTTCATGCTCGCCATCGCGCTGGTCTATGCGCTCGCGCTTGCAAGCCTCGATCGTGCCGACTGGGCGCAATATCCGCCCGCCGAGCTGCCGCTGCACATCCTGCTGCTCCAGAACTGGGGTTTCACCCCCGACCGGCTGACCTGGAACGTCCCCGCCTGGTCGATCTCGTGCGAGCTTGCTGCATATCTCCTCTTCCCGCTGCTCGTCATCGCAGTCGACTGGCGCCGCCTCCCCACGCCGGTGCTGCTCGCCGCGATGCTGGGCTTCGCCGCAGCGCTCCATGCGATCTTCGCGTTCAATCGCGCGACGGTGCTGGGCCAGGCCCTCACCTCGATCGGCGTGCTGCGCTGCCTCGGCGAGTTCGCGCTCGGCACGATCGTCTGCGCGCTCTGGGACCGCTGGCGCGGCCGCCCCGCCCTTCCCGCGCTCGGCGCCCTCGTCGTGATGGCCGCGCTGCCCGCCGCCTGGCTCACCGGCCTGCTCCCGCAGACCGCCGCGCTCCCGCTCGCCTTCGCCGCGCTCGTGCTGCTGCTCGCGCTCACTTCAGGGATGCGCGGCAATGTCCTCGAATGGACCCCGGTCCACTATCTCGGCGAGATCAGCTATGCCACCTATCTCGGCCATTGGATGCTGTGGATGGGCTACAAACTCGCCTTCATCCACGCGCACGAGATGAGCTGGCTCCAGTTCGGCCTCTTCGTCGTCCTCGTGCTGCTCGCCTCGGCGGGGCTATACCACCGGATAGAGCGCCCGGCACAGCGCTGGATCAATCGCCTCAGCCTCGCCGCGGCCGCGACCCCTGCCCCGCTGAAGTCGGAACGAACCTAGGGACCGCGCATTCTCAGGGGCATAGCGAGGGAGCCCCGGTCGAGATGCCGATCCATTATTGCGACGACAGCCAGCCCGGGATCACCCGCCGCAAGCAGGGCAAGCACTGGAGCTATTGGGCGCCCGACGGCAGCCGTGTCACCGACCGCGACGAGATCGACCGGCTGAACGCCGTCGGCCTGCCCCCGGCCTATACCCACGCCTGGTTCTGCCCGCGCGCCAGCGGCCATATCCAGGCGACCGGGATCGATGCCAAGGGCCGCAAGCAATATCGCTATCACGCCGATTTCCGCGAAGCCCAGGAAGCCGCGAAGTACGAGCGCTGCGCCGGCTTCGGCGAAGCGCTCCCCCGATTGCGCGCGCGGGTCGAGGCCGATCTCGCGTTGCGCGGCCTCTGCAAGAACAAGGCCGTCGCTGCGGTGGTGCGGCTGCTCGACCGCGGCAGCATCCGCGTCGGCAACGAACAATATGTCCAGGCCAACAAGAGCTTCGGCGCCACCACGCTCCGCAAGCGCCACGCGACGCTGCGCGGCCAGACGCTGCGCCTCCAGTTCCGCGCCAAGTCGGGCAAGCTGCGCGTGCTGACGATCACCGACAAGAGCCTCAGCCGCTTCGTCAAGCGCTGCCAGGACCTGCCCGGCCAGCATCTCTTCCGCTGGCTCGACGATGCCGGCGAGGCCCACCCCGTCACGTCGAGCGACGTTAACACGTACATCCGCGAGGCGACCGGCGAGGAATTCACGGCCAAGCATTTCCGCACCTGGGGGGCGAGCGTGCTCGCCTATGAGGCGCTGGCCGGCGCCGACGGCCATATCGGCCTCAACACGATGCTCGAGCCCGTCACCGAAGCGCTGGGCAACACGCCCGCGATCGCGCGCAAATCCTATGTCCATCCGCAGCTGGTCGCGCTCGCCAAGGATCGCGACGCGCAGGCAGCGTTCCGCAAGGCTCTCCACTTGCCGCGCGCGACACGCTACCTCAGCCGGTACGAGCGCGGGCTGATCGCCCTGCTCGAAGGCGCGGACGACCACCACCACCGAAAGGCAGCATGAACAACAGCATCGCGTTTCCGACCAGCAGCGCCGATCTTCGAGTGCAGGCGCGCGATTTCGTCACCGACGCGAGCCAGTGGATCCAGGATCATTGGCTCAACATCCTCGTCGCCACCGCCGTCGCGGTCGGAGTATTCTTCCTGCTGCACTTCGTCCGCGGTTGGGGGATGCGCCTCTGCCGCAAGGGCGAGGGCGTCGCCAACTGGTATTCGATCATCGGCCGCGCCGTCGCCAGGACGGGCAATTTCTTCATCGTCATGACGGCGATCCGGCTGGTGAAGGGCTTCGCCGGCGCGCCGCCGGTGGTCGAGACGATCATCCACTTCCTCTTCACCATCGCCGCGGTGTTCCAGGGCGCGGTGTGGGCGCGCGAGATCATCCTCGGCATGGTCGAGCACCGCACCCGCGGCGAGGATCCCGCCGTCGGCCTGTCGAGCGCGCTCGGCATCATCCGGCTGCTCACCACGCTGACCCTGTTCGCGATCGCGCTGGTGATGGTGCTGTCCAACCTCGGGGTGAACGTCACCGGCCTGGTCGCGGGCCTCGGCGTCGGCGGCATCGCGATCGGCCTCGCCGCGCAGGGCATCTTCGGCGACCTGATCGCGGCGCTCTCGATCATCTTCGACCGGCCCTTCCGTCTCGGCGACACCATCAAGTTCGGCGCGAGCGAAGGCGTGGTCGAGGGGATCGGGCTCAAGTCCACCCGGCTGCGCATGCCGACCGGCGAGGAACGGATCGTCTCGAACCGCAAGCTGCTCGATAACGAGATCGTCAACGCGAGCAACCGCATCCGTAACCGGATCAAATACGGCTTCACCATCGGCTACGACACGCCGCCCGAGACCGTCGAGCGGCTCCCCGCATTGATGCGCGAGGCCGTGGAGGAGCAGGGCTACAAGCTCGTCCACGGCGGCGTGAACGGGTTCAACGAAAACGGCATCGCCTGCGACGTGGAATATGAGTCCGAAGGCATGGATTTCCCGGCGGGGGTGCACGACCGCGTGATCGCCGCGATCCTCAAGCGGCTGCGCGGGGCCGGGATTGCCTTCGCCTATCGGACGCAGGTGAATCTGGTGTCGCCCAATCCGGTCGAAGCGGCGGCGCCACCGCCGGCGGAGGACTGATCCTCTCATCCGACCACCCCGTCATGCCGGACTTGGGCGCGTCATCGACAGGGGGAAGGTTTGGGCGCTCCTCAACCGTCATCCCGGCGAAAGCCGGGACCCAGGGCCGCGAGCGACGTCCTTCGTAACCCTGGGTCCCGGCTTTCGCCGGGATGACGGTTGAGGGGGAAGCGCGTCTCGCGATCGATGACACGCCCAATTTGGGGACTCT
Organism: Sphingomonas sp.; assembly: GCF_017745215.1. Classification (GTDB taxonomy): domain Bacteria; phylum Pseudomonadota; class Alphaproteobacteria; order Sphingomonadales; family Sphingomonadaceae; genus Sphingomonas. Next base: position 118,841 of record NZ_JAGHZV010000001.1, on the reverse strand, counting down.
GCTTCGACAGGACGGGCGCGCCGTTCAGGCCACCACCCCCACCGCCTTCAGAAACCCCTGCCAATTCTCCACCGTCAGCCCGGCGTGGTATTCGGCCTGCATCTCGGGGGTCAGCACTTCGATCATCCGCGTGCCTTCGGCCCAGAGCTCGAGCACCCCGAAGATCCCGCCGCGCTTGCGATACTTCACCGGCCAGCCCTCGCGCGCGGCGATCGCGAGCACCTGCTCGATGCCGAGGTTGGTCGCCACTGCCAGGTGCGTCGCCGAGCGCGGGTTGCGCACGCCGATCACGCCATAGCCGTCGGCGTCGCCCTCGGCTTCGACCAGTTCGGTGCCGCGCGGATAGACTTCCACCGTGGTACGGCGGTCGTCGCCCGCCATCGCCACCCAGCAACCCTCGATCACCGGCGGGAAGGGCAGTGCCACGCCGTCCCAGAGCTCGGCGATCACGCCCGCGACGCGCTTCGGATCCTCGGCATCGACCGACACATGGAACAGCATTTCCTCGAACTCCCTGATTCGTGTGTTGCCTTCCCAATACGCGTGGCACAAAATGTGTCAAGCAAAGTTTGACACTTTTTGTGCCGACTCTATGTAAGGCGTCATGCGTAACCGAAAGTTCCTCCTCGCCGACCCGGCCAAGCCCGAGGCTCCCGACAACCCCAGCACGCGCGAGCGCACCGTCGATGCGCTGATCGCGCTGATCGCCGCCGGCGAGCAGCTCAACCACGACCGCGTCGCCGAGCGCGCGGGCCTCTCGCGTCGCACCGTCTACCGCTATTTCCCCGACCAGTCCTCGCTGCGCGCCGCGGCCTGGGAGCGGCTCGGCCCGCCCGGCGGGATGCCGAGCACGCTCCACGACTTCGTCGGCCTGATGCCGGAACGGTTCGGCAAGTTCGAGAGCAATGCCGAGGCGATGACCGTCACCATGGCGAGCCCCGAAGGCCGCGCGATGCGCAACGTGATGACGACCAAGCGCGTCGAAACCTTCCGCGCGCTCTTTGCCGAACAGACCGCGCACCTTGCCGAGCCCGCGCGCACCGAGGCGATTGCGGCGCTGCAATATATGGGCTGCGGCTATGCCTGGCTCGAGATGCGCGACCAATGGGAGCTGGGTCCGGAAGGCGCCGCCGCGGCCTGCAGCTGGGCGATCGAGACGCTGCTCGCCGAGCTCGCCCGCGGGGGCGGGCCTGGGAAGGGGCCAAGCGCCGCATAATTACGTCTACGACCGTCACGGCCCTTCCTCCTTCGTCATCCCGGCGAAAGCTGGGATGACGCTTTGGTTGGATGCGCGGCCCCCTTCAGATCGTATCCTCATCCCGGCGCCCGCCGCCGAAGAAGCGCTTCACCGCCGCCCACACCGCGGCACCGCCCGCGGCCACGCCGATCAGGATCAGCTTGCCGAACTTGAGCACGATCGCGAGCAGCCCCAGCTTCTGCGCCACCGCCACCGCGGCGCCGCCCGCGACCAGCCCCGCCAAGCCATATTCGGCGGTCTTGTCGGTCGAGGAATCATAGTCTGCATAGGTCGCGCCCTTCTCGAAGGTCACGGCCCCGCCGAAGGTCGCCGCCGCGCCGCGCACCTGCGCGAGCGAATCCATCGACGCGATCATGTTGAGGCTCAGCACGCCCGTCCGCCCGAGCAGCCGCACGTCATAGTTGAGCGTGTGCACCGGCTCGCCCTCGCCGGCGAGCTCGCGCGCCCAGATCAGCGAGTGGCTGGCCGCGTCGTAGGACGGCGCCTGCGCCCAGCCGACCAGGGTGATCGTCTGATAGCCCTTCTCGCGCCGCTCGGCATTGTCCGCCGCTTCGCCCGAGCGCATGTCGGCGAGCACCTTGTTATAATCCTGGCCGTTCGCATCGGCGTCCGAGACATGGCCGGTGTCGCGATACGTGACCACCGCGCCCCAGACATTCTCGAAGATCGTCGCGTCCTTGGGCAGCACCAGCCCGAGCACGTCGGTCACCGCGTCGGGCGGATTGCCCCAGACCTGGGTGAGCACGCGCTTCGCCTCGTCGGCGGGGAGGAAATAATAGGCGTCGCCCAAATGGAGCACCGCCTTGGCGGCGTCGATGCGCACGTCGCCGCGCTGGGGGTGCAGGTTCTTCTCGAGCGCGAGCAGTTCGGGCGGAACGCCCTTGCCCGCGGGCGCTTCGTCCCTGGCGCTCACATGGTCCGCCGCCGGCTTGGGATCCGCCCAGGCCGCCGTCGGCGCCCCCAAAGCAAGCACCATCGCCAGCGCCGTGGCGCTCCGAATTCCAGTCCTCATCCTGTGCCCCCTGTCGCGATGGAGTCGCGAACAGGCGGCATTCGGAAGCTAAACGCCTCGCGCGTCAAGCAAAAGCCGCACCGGAACGGGTCGGCGCCGTCGCGAGTCGCGGAACGCCGGACTCGCATTTCGAAACTCGGGTTCGGAATCGCGCAGGCCCAAGCCTCGGACGAACGCTACGTCGCGCGGGATTTTCAAAATCCGGGTCGGCAAGGCTTGCAGGACCCCCGCGTCGCTCACTAGAGGGAGAAAATCCTGAGGGTGGGGGTGCGAGCGAATGAGCGGATTGGCAGCGGTCAGCATCGAGGAACGCGCGGCGCAGGTCGGCGTCGAGGTCGTGTCGGACTGGGTGGAAGTCACCCAGGCGATGATCGACAAATTCGCCGAGGCAACCGGCGACCACCAGTTCATCCACGTGAACCCCGAGCTCGCGGCGCAGACGCCCTTCGGCGGCACGATCGCGCACGGCTTCCTCTCGCTCTCGCTGATGCCGATGCTCGCGGCCGACTGCACGCCCAAGATCGCCAGCGCCAAGATGGGCGTGAACTATGGCGGCAACAAAGTCCGCTTCATGACCCCCGTCCGATCAGGCAGGCGCGTGCGCGGCCGCTTCACCCTGCTCCGCTTCACCGAGCGCAAGCCCGGCGTCTGGGAGCAGGTGACCGAATATACGCTCGAGATCGAAGGCGAGACCAAGCCCGCGCTCGTCGCCGAATGGATTGCGCTGATCTACGTCTGAAACTCCCCGGGGAAGGTCCCCAACCAAGAACGAAGGAACCACCGATGTCCCGCTCCGCAGTGATCGTCTCCACGGCCCGCACGCCGATCGGCCGCGCCTATCGCGGCGCCTTCAACGCGCTGCCGCCGCAGACGCTGGGCGCCAAGCCGCTCGAGGAAGCGCTCAAGCGCGCCAAGGTCGAGGGCGGCGAAGTCGACGACGTGATCTACGGCGCCGCGCTCCAGCAGGGCCACCAGGCGACCAACATCGCGCGCCAGGTGCTGCTGCGCGCCGGCCTGCCGGTCTCGGTCGCGGGCATGTCGGTCGACCGCCAGTGCGCCTCGGGCCTGATGGCGATCGCCACCGCCGCCAAGCAGATCATCGTCGACGAGATGGACATCACCGTCGGCGGCGGCGTGGAGAGCATCAGCCTCGTCCAGACCCCGCAGATGCGCTTCGCCGGCGATCCCGAGCTGATCGCGATGCACCCCGACGTCTACATGCCGATGCTGCAGACCGCCGAAGTGGTTGCGAAGCGCTACAACATCAGCCGCGAGCGTCAGGACGAATATTCGCTCCAGTCGCAGCAGCGCACCGCCGCCGCCCAGGCCGCGGGCAAGTTCGACGACGAGATCATCCCCGTCTCCGCCGTGATGAACGTCACCAACAAGGAGACCAAGGAAGTCACCCAGAAGGACGTGACGCTGACCAAGGACGAGGGCAACCGCCCCGAGACCACGCTCGAGGGGCTGCAGGCGCTCCAGCCGGTGATCCCCGGCGGCGTGATCACCGCGGGCAACGCCAGCCAGCTCTCGGACGGCGCCTCGGCCGCGGTGCTGATGGAGGAAAGCGTCGCCTCGAAGCGCGGGCTCCAGCCGCTGGGCCGCTACGTCGGCATGGCGGTGGCGGGCACCAAGCCCGACGAGATGGGCATCGGCCCGATCTACGCGATCCCCAAGCTGCTCGAGCGCTTCAACCTCAAGATGGACGACATCGGCCTGTGGGAGCTCAACGAAGCCTTCGCGGTGCAGGTGCTCTATTGCGCCGATGTGCTGGGCATCCCCAACGAGCTGCTCAACGTCGATGGCGGCTCGATCGCGATCGGCCACCCCTATGGCATGTCGGGCGCGCGCATGACCGGCCATGCGCTGATCGAAGGCAAGCGCCGCGGCGCGAAGTACGTCGTGGTGACGATGTGCATCGGCGGCGGCCAGGGCGCCGCGGGGCTGTTCGAGGTCCTGTGACTTGATCGGACCGGAGGAGAGGCGCATGCTGCGGGAAATGACAGCCGCGCCTTTCCTCCGCGGGATCGCACTTGGCCTCAAACCGTTTCGCGACTGGCTGCGGTTCGAGGGCCGTTCGACGCGTAGCGAAGTCATCGCCTTCCTGATCGTCTATATGCTCGGTCACGGCATGTTCCTGCCCTGGCGCGACGGTCCGGCTTATGAGCCGTTCTCCGCTGCCTGGGAATTGCTGACCTATCTGCCCCTCCCGGCGCTCTTCTACCGCCGGGCGCAGGACCTCGGCCGGCCAGGCCTCTGGGGCGTCGCTCCGGTCCTTCTGATGATCCCCACGTCGATTGCGGCCTTTCTGGTGCCGCAAAGCGACGTCGGCCCCAGCTTGAACGTCGGCATCTGGCACGCGAAGCCGGCGCTTACGGGCGTTGGCGTGCTCGTCGACCTCGGCTTCCTCGCCGTGGTCTTCGCACTCTGGGCGATCGCCCTGATCGGTCCCGCCGCGAGTGCGGACCGCTTCGGCCGTAATCCTCGCGCGATCCCTTAGTTCGGCGCCAAGGAACTGCTAATCGTCTTGTGCGATTAACGATCCGACCTGCACGAAACGGCAGGTTTCATTTCGCTATTGTTCTTTAACCCCTGGCTGTTAGCGTTATCACAAGGCCTAAGGGGCATAAGGGCAAAAACGAGGAGGGGACTCGCCGATGCGCGAGGGATTGGCGTTGGTGGCCGACATTGGCCGCCAATCGGTCAGATTTGGATTGACCGGCGGCGAGCAGGGCCTGGCCCCGCGCGACGTGCGCAAGTTCATGACCGCCGAACACCCCACCTTCACCAGCGCGCTCGTCACCTATCTGAGCGACCTCGGCCTGCAGGATGCGCGCCTCCCCAGCGTGCTCGCGGTCGCGGGCGCGGCGCGCGGCGACCTCATCAACCTGACCGGCAGCCGCTGGTACATCTCGCTCTCGGGCGTCGAGGCGGTGCTTCGCGAGCGGCCGCGCGCACTCAACGAATGCGCCGCCAATGCGCTGGCGCTGACAACGCTGCCGAGCTCGGCCTTCACCACCCTGCCCGGCCCGTCGCTGCGCCCGGTCGAAGCGGGCGGCAATTATGTCGTGATCGGGTCGGGCACGGGTCTCGGCGTCGCCGCACTGATCACCGCGGGCGGCAAGCTCGTGCCTGTGCAGAGCGAGGCAGGCCATATGAGCTTCGCGCCGGTCACCGCCGACGAGAAGGCCTTCGCCGATTATTGCGTCGCGCGCGCCCACCAGGTCGACGTCGAGATGCTGGTGAGCGCGCCCGGGCTGCTGCTCGCCTATGAGGCGCTCAGCGGCGGCAAGAAGCTGCCCAAGCCAGAGGACGTGACGCGGGGCGTCGGCCGCGATCCCGTGTGCACGCGCGTAGTGCGGATGTGGGTCGAGCATCTCGGCGCCTTCGCAGGCGACCTCGCCATGGCGTTCGGCGCGTGGGACGGCATCTTTCTCACCGGCGCGATCAGCCGTGCGCTGCACCCGCAACTCTGCGACCCCGGCTTCCGCCGCCGGATGGAAGGCAAGGCCGCCTTCCGCCGCCAGCTCGGCGAAGTCCCTGTGGCGCTGGTCAACCGCAACGACCTCGAGTTGCTCGGCGCCGCCGCGGCTTACGGAAACGCCTGAAACCCAAGGCTGAACCGCTCGTTCTCTCTCCGCCCCCAGACAGGAGAGAACGATGACCGATGTCCGCGAAGTAACCGAGCGCATGTGGAAGAAGATGGCGGCCAGCCCCTTCCTCATGGTCAAGCTCGACGGCAGCGACGACCATGCCCAGCCGATGACCGCCAACCTCGACGACGAGGTCGAGGGGAAATTCTGGTTCTACACCCAGAAGGACAACCGCCTCGCCCGCGGCGGACCTGCGATGGCGCAATATGTCTCCAAGGATCACAAGATCTTCGCCTGCATCTCGGGCACGCTCGTCGAGGAGACCGACCCGGCGGTGATCGACCGCTACTGGTCCAACATGACCGAGGCATGGTTCAAGGGAGGGCGCAACGACCCCAACCTGATGATGCTGCGCTTCGAGCTCAGGGACGCCGAAATCTGGGAAGGCGACGAATCCGCGCTCGGCTTCTTCAAGATGCTGGTCGGCGCCAAGATCGACGGCAGCGAAGTCGGCCGCCACGTCGAGACCGCGCTGTAGGGCGCGCGGCGGGCGGAGAAATCCGCCCGCCTCTTCGCATGCAACGCTTCACCGGCGGCGATGCAGCGGCATCGCCTTGGCTGAGGACATCGCTGATGGAAGCCCCCCGGCGGACCCGTTCAGGTCGTTCGGCGCGCCTGCGGAAAATTGGTGATCTTCGAGAAACGGTCCGCGAGTCGCTGCGCCTTCTTGCTCTTGCGCACCAGAGGGGCAGTCGCGGCGACGGCCGGTCCGAAGTGTCGCGCACGCCAGCGCGGCCACCAGTCGAGTTCAGGATCGAGGCGCACAAGCAGGCGCATCATCGATTCCTGCGTACGCATCGCGGGCACCGAGGGCCCAGCGAGATCCTTGATCGGCATGGCACGATCTCCCTACGCAACAGACCGACCATAATAGCTCAACTCGCTGCTTGGTTCCACCCGTTGCGCTCCCGGCTTGACCCGCGCGCGGTGCCGGGCGATTCCCGCGGGGCATGAGCGGACCCAGCCTCGCCCACCGAATCCGCGTCGAGGCGCATGCCGTCTGGCTCGCCGCGCGCGACCGGCGCACGCCGATCGCGGCAAAGTTCGTCGGGCTGCTGATCGCGGCCTATGCGCTGTCGCCGATCGACCTGATCCCCGATTTCATTCCTGTACTCGGGCTGGTCGACGATGCCGTGCTGATCCCGCTCGGCATCTGGCTGTTCGAGCGGCTGGTGCCGAAGGACGTGATGGCCGAGCACCGCGCCGCCGCCGAGATCGCGGCGGAGCGGCCGGTGTCGCTCTGGGGAATCGCGATCGTCGCGGCGATCTGGCTGCTCGCGGCCTGGGCGGTGTGGTCGCTGGTCTCGGTGGATTGGGATTGAGGCGGGGCGCCCGGCCCCACCATAACCGTCAAAGCAGCTCGGGAGGGAGGGGCCTTGCCTCCTTAATCGTCATCCCGGCGAAAGCCGGGACCCAGGGTTACAGAAGGAATCGCTCGCGGCCCTGGGTCCCGGCTTTCGCCGGGATGACAGCTGTAGGAATGCCGAAACCCCTTCGGCAATTGATGACACACCCAAGTTCAGCATGACGGCTTCGAAAAGGGTCGGGAGAACCCTCACCCCCCGTGCGAGGCGATCCACTGCTCCACCACCGGCGCGATGCGCCCGCGCCACTTGGAGCCGTTGAAGATGCCGTAATGCCCCACGCCCTCGGCGAGCAGGTAGCGCTTGTCGGCTTCCGGAAGCGCTGTCGCGAGCGTCAGCGCTGCCTTGGTCTGGCCGATGCCTGAGATGTCGTCCCGCTCGCCTTCGATCGCGAGCAGCCCCACCTTGGTGATCGCCGCCGGATCGACTGCGCGCCCGCGGTGAGTCATCTCGCCCTTGGGCAGCGCGTGGCGCTGGAACACCGTGGCGATCGTCTGGAGGTAGAACTCCGCAGTCATGTCGCAGACCGAGCGATATTCCTCGTAGAAGGCCATCGTCGATTCGGCGCTCTCGTCGTCGCCGGCCACGAGATGCTTGAACATCTCCCAATGGCTGATCATGTGGTCGCCGAGGTTCATCGTCATGAAGCCGGCGAGCTGGAGGAAGCCCGGATAGACCTTGCGCCCCGCGCCCGGATAGGTCGCCGGTACCGTCGCGATGACATTCTGCTCGAACCAGGCGTGCGGCCGCTCGGTCGCGAGCGTGTTGACTGCGGTCGGCGCCTCGCGCGTGTCGATCGGGCCGCCCATCATGGTGAGCGTGCGCGGCAGCGCCGGGTGGTTGTCCGCGCTCATCAGCGCGACTGCGGCATAGCACGGCACCGACGGCTGGCAGACCGCGAGCATGTGCGCGCCCGGGCCGATATGCTCGAGGAAGCCGGTGATATAGTCGATATAGTCGTCGAGGTCGAAGCGGCCCGCGCTCAGCGGCGCCAGCTTCGCGTCGCGCCAGTCGGTGATGTAGACGTCGGCGCTCGACAGCATGCGCTCGACGGTGCCGCGCAGCAGCGTGGCATAGTGGCCGGACATCGGTGCCACGATCAGCAGCCTGGGGCCGCCCTCGACGCCCTTGCGCACGAAGTGGCGCAGCTGGCCGAAGGGCTTGCGCGCCTCGATCTGCTCCTGGACCTCGACCTCGCGGCCGTCGACGGTCACCTTGGTGATGCCGAACTCGGGCTTGCCGCGCGGCGCCGAGGCGTGCGCGAAGACTTCGAGCGCCGAGGCGAGCACCGAGCCGCCGCCGAAATAGGCGAAGGGATTGGAGGGATTGTTCAGCAGCCCCGCGCTGATGTTGGCGATGGCGCTGGCGCCGGCCAGCCAGGAACGCTGGATCTCATAGGCATCGTAGAGCATCGGTTTCCTTCCACCGTCACCCCCCTCGCACGGCGGCGGTCTGGGACATATAGCGCCCGCGTTGTGCGGCGCAACGCCGTAGCTCTACGTGGGGGTCCGGTAGTTCCCGATTTGGGTATGGCGATGCGAAGCCCCTGTTTCTTCGCGAGTCGCCGGGCGCGGGCCGCGCGACACGTCGCATTTCGGCACGAAATTGGCGGGGCGGGTATGCGTGCGGCGCACCATCGGCGCGGCGGCGTACCAGCATCTCGTTCCGGGCACGAATGGCCAGTTCCATCGCCCGCGCTTCCGCGCTAGGTCCGCCCCAGCCATGGCCGAAGAAGCACTGCCCGCGCCCGACGCGCCCGCGCCGCCCAAGCGCAAGCTCAGCAACCTGCTGGTGATCTGGAATTTCACCCGCCGCTATCCGCTGCACCTGACGCTCGCGACGCTCGCGCTCACCCTCTCCTCGGTCGCGACGCTCTACGTGCCCGCGATGTTCAAGCTGATCGCCGACAAGGGCTTCGCCGAGCACGCCGACCCGGGCACGATCAGCCGCTATTTCGAGCGCCTGCTGCTCGTCGTCGTCGTCCTCGCGCTGGCGACCGCGGTTCGCTTCTACTTCGTCTCCTGGATCGGCGAGCGCACTGTCGCCGACATGCGCCTCGCGGTGCAGCGCAACCTGCTGCGGCTGCCGCCCAAATGGTTCGAGGAGAACCGCCCCTCGGAGATCGCCTCGCGCCTCACCTCGGACACCGCGGTGGTCGAGCAGGTCGTCGGCAGCACTGTCTCGATCGCGCTCAGGAACCTGCTCACCGGCGCGGGCGGGGTCTTCTACATGTTCTGGCTCGACGCGCGGCTGGCGGTCTACCTCATCGTCGGCATCCCTGCCGCGGTGCTGCCGATCATGTGGCTCGGCGGCCGCGTCCGCCAGCTCTCGCGCAACAGCCAGGACAAGGTGGCGAGCATTGGATCGCTCGCGTCCGAGACCTTCAGCGCGATGCGCATCGTCCAGGCCTTCGGGCAGGAGAAGCGCGAGGCCGAGCGGTTCGACCAGGCCGTCGCGCAGACCTTCGCCGCGAGCCAGCGCCGCTTCTCGCTGCGCGCGGTGATGACTGCGCTGGTGATCTGGCTGCTGTTCACTGCGCTGGTGCTGATCGTCTGGGACGCCGTCGCGGGCGTGGCGCAGGGGCGGATCTCGGGCGGATCGGTGATCGCCTTCGTGATCACCGCGGGGCTCGTCGCGGGCTCGTTCGGCGCGCTCACCGAAGTCTATGGCGACCTGCTCCGCGCCTCGGGCGCCGCGAGCCGGCTCGCCGAGATGCTGCGCGAGGAGCCCGACATCGCGGCCCCGGCCAACCCCGTCGCGCTGCCCCAGCCGCCGCTCGGCTCGATCGCCTTCGACCAGGTGACCTTCCACTATCCCACGCGCCCCGAAGTCTCGGCCCTCGCCGACTTCTCGCTCGAGGTGCGCCCGGGCGAGACCGTCGCGGTGGTCGGCCCCTCGGGCGCGGGCAAGTCGACCTTGTTCCAGCTCGCCCAGCGCTTCTACGACCCCGAGCAGGGCGCGATCCGCGTCGACGGCGTCGACGTCCGCGCCGCCGACCCGGCCGAGGTCCGCGCGCGCATGGCGATCGTGCCGCAGGAGACAGTGATCTTCGCCGCCTCGGCGCGCGACAACCTGCGCTACGGCCGCTGGGACGCGCCCGACGACGCGATCTGGGCCGCCGCCGAGGCCGCCAATGCCGCCGAGTTCCTGCGCGACCTGCCGCAGGGGCTCGACACCTTCCTCGGCGAGGCAGGCGCGCGGCTCTCGGGCGGACAGCGCCAGCGCATCGCGATCGCGCGCGCGCTCCTCCGCGACGCGCCGATCCTGCTGCTCGACGAAGCCACGTCGGCGCTCGATGCCGAGAGCGAGCGCCTCGTCCAGGACGCGCTCGACCGGCTGATGGCGAACCGCACCACGCTGGTGATCGCGCACCGCCTCGCCACCGTGCGCGCGGCCGGGCGGATCATCGTGATGGACGAAGGCCGCATCGTCGAGACCGGCACCCACGCCGAACTCGTCGCGCGCGGCGGGCTCTACGCCCGGCTGGCGTCGCTCCAGTTCAACGAAGCCGCATAGCCAGCCGCCGGCCGAGCATCCCGCCCCAATACCAGACCGAGAGCGACGCGATCAGCCCGATCAGCGGCGGCGCCATGTAGAGCGTCGCCTGCGGGCCCCACCAGCTGAGGAAGGGCGTATCCATCGCCAGGCTGTTGTAGATCGAATTGCCGATCTGGTGGAGCAACAGCCCGCCCAGCAGCGTGGTCGTCACGATCCGATCCGGCCGCCAGGCGCCGAGCGCCACCGCGAACGGCAAGGGCAGCAGCAGCGACGGCGCCAGTCCTTCGCGCACGCTCCATATCAGCAGCTCGCGGTTGTGCATCGCGAACACCGTGAACAGCTGCGTGTCGATCCAATAGAGCAGCAGCGGCAGCGCCACCAGCACCAGCAGATAGACCGCATTCTCGCGCAGGTTCCACACCATCGTCGCCTCCATGCAACCGATTGCCCACCCCAGCCGCCCGCTCTCGAGCAGCGCATATTCCTGTGCCATCGCCTCGGCCCAGTCGGCCTTGCCCGGCGCGGGCCGTGCGGCGACGCATCGCATCAGCCAGTCGGCCAGGGGAGTCGCGTTCATCGCAGCGCCTCCCGAAGCACCGCTGGCGAACCGGGCTGCGCAACCTCGCGCAACGCCGTCCGGCCGGCGGCGGTGATGCGATAGGCGTGGCGCCGCGGTCGCCCGGGCATCTCCGAGTCCTGCCAGCTGCTCTCGAGCAGGCCGCGCTCCGCGAGCCGCACGAGGATCGGATAGAGGCTGCCGGACTTGAGCCCCGTGGCGCGGGCGATTTCCAGGCCATAGGTCCATTCGCCACCCGCTCGGGCAAGCAGCTCGAGCACGATCAGCGTCTGGGGCGAGAATCGACGGGAAGCGCGTGGCATGTGTTAACTCTACATATGTAGAATTTATCGTCAAGCGACCACCCGGGTCGCTATGCCAACCGGTTTGGTGTCGGATCCCCGCGCTCGGCGATCAGCTCGCGCCGCACCGCCTCGCGGCACTCCGCAAGCGTCGCGGCGAGCGTCTCCACCGATCCCCTGCCCTCGTCGGACAGTGCCTGGAGGATCGCCGCGTCGGACTCGACCACGCTGCGCCGCGCCAGTTCGGCGGAATGGAGCCCCAGCGCCTCGCCCAGCGTCCGGAGCGACCGCGCGCGCAGGCGGAACTCGAAGTCCATCAGCCGCGCGGACTCGACCTCTTCCTTCTTCAGCAGCGCGCGCCGCAAGTCCCAGACCATCGCCTTCTCCGTAGCGCGACGGTCATAGAACCGGATCGCTGCGCGGGATATCCGCCGCGAGCGATGCAAGGGCGGCGGGCAAGCGCCGCCCCTTCCCCTTCTCCGTCGATCAGCGCAACGAGCGGAAGGCGTTGCGCAGCTCCGAGGCGAAAAAGTCTGGCTGCTCCCAGGCGGCGAAATGCCCGCCCTTGGGCAGCCGGTTGTAGTAGATCAGCTTGGGATAGGCCTTTTCCGCCCAGCTGCGCGGCGCCGAATAGAGCTCGTCGGGATAGATGCTGAGCGCCACCGGGATCTGGATCCCCTTGGGCGCGAAGAACGCCAGCTTGCTCTCCCAATAGAGCCGCGCCGAGGAGACCGCGGTGTTGGTCAGCCAGTAGAGCGTGATGTTGTCGAGGATGTCGTCGCGCGTCAGCCCTTCCGGCTGGCCGTCGAACACGCGCGCGATCAGCTCGTAGCTGCGCTCGTCATGGTCGATCATCCAGGCGGCGAGACCCACCGGCGAATCCGCGATCGCATAGAGCGTCTGCGGGCGGTTCGCCATTTCCTGCGCATAGCCGAGGCCGTGCTTGTAGAAATAGTCGAGCTGGTCCCACGCCGCCTTCTCCTCGGCCGAGAGCCCGGCGGGCGCCGGCTGGCCGAACTGGAGCGCGGTCGACACCGCGTCGGGCAAGGTCGCCGGCATGTTGGTGTGGATGCCGATCAGCCCCGGCGGCTGGAGCAGCGCCATCTGCTCGGTCACCGCATTGCCCCAGTCGCCGCCCTGCGCGACGTAGCGCGTGTAGCCGAGCCGCTGCATCAGCACGACCCAGGCGCGCGCGACGCGCTGCGGGTCCCAGCCGGTCGCGCCCGGCTTCTCCGAGAAGCCGTAGCCGGGGAGCGAGGGGATGATCACGTCGAACGCGTCAGCCTCGGTGCCGCCGTGCGCCATGGGGTTGGTGAGCAGGTCGATGATCTTGATCTGCTCGAGGATCGATCCCGGCCAGCCATGGGTGATGATCACCGGCAGCGCGCCCTTCACCTTCGAGCGGACGTGGATGAAGTGGATGTTGAGCCCGTCGATCCGGGTGGTGAACTGCGGCAGCGCGTTCAGCCGCGCCTCGGCCTTGCGCCAGTCATAGTCCTTGCTGCCCCAATAGGCCGCGAGCTTCTGGAGCGTCGCGAGCTGGACGCCCTGGCTGGGATCGCTCACCGTCTCGCGCTCGGGCCATTTGGTCGCGCGGATGCGGCTACGGAGGTCGGCGAGCGCTTCGTCGGGGGCGTGGAAGCTGAAGGGGCGGATCGCGCTGTCGTCGTCGGGCTGGCCGAGCGTCGCGGAATCGGCGCCGAGCGGGATCGCCGGCGTGCTCGCGCCGGGCTGGTGCCGCGTCGCGGTGGTGCCTGAGCGCTCGGCGGTGGCCGCGCCGTGACCGGTTTCGCCGCCGGGCGCCGCGAAGGCCTGGGCGGGGACGTAGAAGGCAACCGTGGCGGCGAGCAGACCGACCAGCTTCCTGGCATTGCGTGTGTTCATCCCATCGTTCCTTCCTGTTGGCGGGCGACTGGGGGAACGGCCGTCCGCATCCGTGGACCGAGACGCACGTCACTGGCTCGAACATCGAGACCGGCGGCATCGGGCGGGCGGGAGTCGCGCTGTCTGGATCGATGGCTGCCCGATGCCCGCGGGATGTCGCCGCCGCCGGTCTTAGCAGCCTGGCTTGCAAGCGGAGGCGGCCATTGGGCTGGCGCGACCATATCTAGGGATAGGCTTGTGAATCCCACCGCCGAAGAACGCCGCTTCGCCAACAGCGCGACTCGGCGTTGTGAAATTTAGAATTTCGGGTATGCCCTCTCCAACCACGGGAGAGGGGCCGCAATGGCTGAGTTCGACATCATCGTCTATGGCGCCACCGGCTATACCGGCCGCCTCGTCGCCGAATATCTCGCCGCGACCTATCCGGGCGGCCTGAAGTGGGCGATGGCGGGGCGCTCGCTCACCAAGCTCCAGCAGGTCCGCGACGAGATCGGCGCGCCCGCCGACATCCCCCTGCTCACTGCTAATGCCGACGATCCCGCCGCGCTGCTCGCGCTCGTGGGGCGAACGCGCTGCGTCATCACCACCGTCGGGCCGTACCAGCTCTACGGCGAGCCGATCCTTGCCGCCTGCGTCGAAGCGGGCACCGGCTATGTCGACCTCTGCGGCGAGCCGGCGTGGATGCGCCAGATGATCGACAAATACGACGCCGCGGCCAGGGCGAGCGGCGCGCGGATCGTCTTCTCCTGCGGCTTCGATTCGATCCCCTTCGACCTCGGCGTCTGGGTGGCCGAACAGGCGGCGATCGAGCGGTTCGGCGCGCCGGCGCCGCGCGTCCGCGGCCGGATCAAGCAGATGAAGGGCACCTTCTCGGGCGGCACCGCGGCGAGCGCCAAGGCGAGCATGGCCGCGGCGGCGCGCGATCCCTCGATCCTCAAGCTGCTGCTCGATCCCTTCGCGCTCACGCCGGGCTTCGCCGGCCCGCACCAGCCCAATGGCGCGCTGCCCCATTATGACGAGGCAGTCGGCGCCTGGGTCGCGCCCTTCGTGATGGCGGTGATCAACACCAAGAACGTCCATCGCACCAATGCGCTGGCCGGCCATCCCTATGGCACCGACTTCCAGTATGACGAGATGATGATCGCCCCGGGCCTGGGCGAGCTCGGCAAGGCCGCGGCGGAAGCGATCGCCAGGCTGCCCCAGATCGGCCAGGGCGACGGCGGCCCCAAGCCGGGCGAAGGCCCGACCAAGGAAGAGCGCGAGGCGGGGCTCTACGAGATTCTCTTCGTCGCCGAGATGCCCGACGGCAAGCGCGTGACTGCTACCGTCACCGGCGATCGCGACCCGGGCTATGGTTCGACGAGCAAGATGATCGCCGAGGCGGCGCTCTGCCTGGTCGAGGAGGTCTCGGGGCCGGGCGGGGTGTTCACCCCGGGTGCGATCATGGCGCCGCCGCTGGTGAAGCGGCTCGAGGCCAAGGCGGGGCTGCGTTTCTCGGTCGAGTGATCAGGCCGGATCGGCCTTGGGGAGCGCGATGCCAGGCGACGACGCCGGAGACTCCGTCGGCGAAACGGCGTCCGGACAGCCCGGCTTGCAATGTAGGATTTCGCCTGCTTGGCTGGCGCGGCTGGAACAATCCGGCCGCTCTTTGAACCTGGCAGCAATCAGGCACTGGAATCCCGGCGACGGGTTGTGACTCTTGTGACTCTTGGGCCGTCGAGCACGCAGCGACTCGGCAACGCCGGCCGAACTTCGATCGACCCTAGCGGTAGAACAACACCAGGATCACCGCCATCGCCACGCTGACCGCGATCAGCACCGGCACCATGATTCGCCGGCGCCGCTCCTCCTCGGCCCTCAGCGCGTCGAGGTCTAGCCAGTAGCGTCCCTCGCCCGCCTGGCGCACCACGCCGGAGCGAAGCATCCGGTCGAACACGCGCTGCTCGACGAAGCGCTGCGGCTGATAGGCGACCGCATCCTCGGCGCCGATCGCATGCGTCGCGTGAAAATAGGCGATGATCTGCCGGCGAGCCCGCGCGGCACCGGCTGCTGCGGCGGCGGTCGCCATCGCTTATTTCGCCTTGGGCGGGCAGGCGCGGAGCACTTGGCCCTTCGTCAGGCTCGCGCCGCGATCGAGCGTGTCGATCCGAAGGCCATTGGCCTTGAAGAAGTCGCTGTTGTCGCTTCCGCCGCAGAAGCCGCCGAGGAAGGACTGGACCGCCTCATCGCGCGACAGGCCGCTCCAGCCCTGGGTCGCGTCGACGGTGACGACGAGCACGTCGCTCTCGGCGGCGACCGCATGGATCTTGATCCCGCCCTCGAACATCTGGCCGACCAGCGGCTGCATCCCCTGCGCCACGGCCTGGGTGGGCGTCTGGTTGGCGTCCTGCGCCAGCGCGACAGCAGGCGTGAGCAGGAGCGCGAGCGGCGCGAGCAAGCGAATCAACGACATTTGAACTCCCCCGAGAACCATGGCGCCAGCATGCGGCCGGCGCCGGGCGGCGTCAAATCACTTGCGGCCCTGATGGCGGATGTTCGCCGGGCGGCCACGGCGCTTGATCACGCGCTTGGGCCCCTTGGGGCCGCGCGGGCGGGGACTGCCGCCGGCGCTGCCCTTGCCGTCGGGCAGTTCGAAACGGAGCGCGCCCGAGACCGGATTGGCCTCGACCAGCCTGAGCTCGAGCCGCTGGCCCAGCGCGAACTCCTCGCCGCTCGCTTCGCCGACCAGCCGCTGGCCCGCTTCGTCGTAGCGGAAATATTCGGTGCCGAGGTCGCGCGCGGGCACCAGCCCGTCGCCGCCGACGCCGTCCACCGTCGCGAAGAAGCCGAAGCTCTGCACGCCGGTGATCCGCGCCGGCATCACCTGGCCGACATGGTCCGACAGATAGGCGGCGACATAGCGGTCGACGGTCTCGCGTTCGGCCTCCATCGCGCGGCGTTCGAGGCTCGAGATCGACTCGCCGATCCGCTCCATCGAGCCGGCCTCCTCGGCGGTGAGCCCGCCGGAGCCGAGCTTGTACGCCTCGGTGAGCGCACGGTGGACGACGAGGTCGGCGTAGCGCCGGATCGGCGAGGTGAAGTGCGCATAGCTGCCGAGCGCCAGCCCGAAATGGCCGGCGTTCTGGGGGCCGTAGTAGGCCTGGGTCTGGGTCCGCAGCACCTGCTGCATCACCTCCTCGCGGTAGTCGGCCTCGCCGACGCGCTTGAGGATGTGGTTGAAGGTCGCGGGGCGGATCACCTGGCCCAGCGCGAACTCGACGCCAAAGGTCTTGAGATAGTCCCTGAGCGCCGCGAGCTTCTCGCGCGCGGGCGGCTCGTGGATGCGGTACATCACCGGCGCCTTCTTCGATTCCAGCGCCTTGGCCGCGGCGACGTTGGCCGCGATCATGTAATCCTCGATCAGCTTGTGCGCGTCGAGCCGCTCGCGCGGGGCGACCGAGAGGATGCGTCCCCTCTCGTCGAGCACCACGCGGCGTTCGGGAAGGTCGAGGTCGAGCGGCTCGCGCTTGGCACGCGCGGCGCTCAGCGCTTCCCAGCAGCCCCAGAGCGGCAGCAGCGCGGTGCGCACCAACTCGGGATCGACCGGCGGCGCGCCCAGGTCGCGCTCGTCGAGCGAGCAGGGCGACGAAGCGACGTCGGTGCGCGGCTCGCGGACCCGCTCGATCGCCGCTTGCGCATCTTCATAGGCGATGTTCGCCGCGACGCGGATCACCGCGCGCGTGAAGCGCCAGCTCTTGAGCTCGCCTTTGGCCGAGACCTGGAGATGACAGACCAGCGCCGCGCGGTCCTGCCCTTCCTTCAGCGAGCAGACGTCGGCCGAGAGCAGCTCGGGCAGCATCGGCACGACGCGGTCGGGGAAATAGACCGAATTGCCGCGCCGCCGTGCCTCGCGGTCGAGCGCCGAGCCGGGGCGGACGTAGAAGCTCACGTCGGCGATCGCGACGATCGCCTTCCAGCCGCCGGGATTCCTGGCGTCGTCGTCGGGCGCGGCCCAGACGGCGTCGTCATGGTCGCGCGCGTCGGCGGGATCGATCGCGACGATCGGCAAGTGGCGAAGGTCCTCGCGGTCCATGCCGAGCGGCTGCTTGGCGACCTGCTTCGCTTCGTCGATCGTGTCGTCCGAAAAGACGTCGGGGATGCCGTGCTTGTGGATCGCGATCAGCGAGAAGCTGCGCGGCGCGAAGGGATCGCCGAGCCGTTCGGTGACCTTGGCGGTGATCCGCGGCGGGCGGCCGGTCTTCTCGGCGAGGACGAGGTCGCCCGGCTCGGCGCCGCCTGCATCCGAGACGAGGAAGTCGCGCCGCTCCTTCTTCTCGACGCCCTTGAGCCAGAGCTTGCCGCCCTCGGCATGGAGCACGCCGAGCATCAGCGCCTCGCCGCGCGCGAGCTTCTTCATGGGATGGGCGATCCAGCCCTTCCCCGCCTCCTCGGTGCGCGCGAGGATGCGGTCGCCCGGCGCCAGCGTCGAGCGCTTGCCGCGCTCGCGGACGCGCAGCCTAGGCACGGGGACGCCCTCGGCCTCCCAGCGCTCGGGCACCGCCCAGACGGTGTCGCCGTCGGCATCGGTGACGCGGAGCACGGTGACCTTGGGGAGCCCGCCCATCTTGTGGAAGGCGCGGCCGGGGGCGCTGTCGATCAGGCCTTCGTCGGCCATGTCCTTGAGCAGCGCCTTGAGCGCGATCTTCTCCTGGCCGTGGAGCCCGAAGGCGCGCGCAATCTCGCGCTTGCCGGCCGGAGTGTCTGCGTTGGTGATGAAATCGATGATCTGCTGCCGCGTGGGCAGCCCTGCTTGCTGTTTTGCTTTTGTCATTGGGCCCCGAGATAGGGATAAATTGCGTCCAATCCAACTCCATCTCGTGGCGAGCCTGCAACGATTCGCATATAAGGCGCGGGGACAAAGGCGGCGCTCGAGGGGGAGTGCGATGCAGGTTTCCAGACGATCGCTGATCGGGGCGGGCAGCACGCTCGCGCTGACGGCAATGCTTCCGGCGCGAGGCCGGGCGGCGGATTGCGAACCGCCGTGCACACCCGACGAAGCGCTCGACAAGCTTCGGAAAGGAAACGACTATTTCGCCAACAACGCGAAGCCGCGCGACTATGACATGAGCGACACGCGCCGCCGGACGATCGCGGTGAAGCAGACGCCCTTCGCGGCGATCCTCTGCTGCTCGGACAGCCGCGCCGCGCCCGAGCAGGTCTTCCAGGCCGGGCTCGGCGAACTGTTCGTCGTGCGCAACGCCGGCACCACCGTCGCCAACCCGCAGGCGCTCGGCAGCCTCGAATATGCCGTGGGCAACGTCTGCGTGCCGCTGATCGTCGTGCTCGGCCACACCAGATGCGGCGCGGCCGAAGCGGCGACGGGAATCGCCGAGACCGGCAAGCCGCTTCCGGGCAGCCTGGAAGGCATGGTGCTGCCGCTCGTTTCCGCCGCTGTCTGGACGCGTACGCGCCGCGGCAGCGCCACCTGGACCGACGCCACCACGATCGAGAACGTCTTCCGGGTGACCGACACTCTCAAGGACCCGAACCAGCCGGTGCTCCATCCCAAGCTGGAGGACGGTCACCTCAAGATCGTGCCGGCGATCTACGACCTAGAGACGGGCAAGGTGAACTGGGCGCCGCAACGCGCGAGCTGAGCTTCCGCAACGCCGGGGCGCCCGCTATGCCGTGCAGGTGGCGTACGACCTCCTGATCATCGGCGGCGGGATCAACGGCTGCGCGATCGCACGCGAGGCAGCGCTGAACGGCCTGAAGGTGCTGCTCGTCGAGAAGGACGACCTCGCCAGCCACACCAGCTCGGCCTCGACCAAGCTGATCCACGGCGGGCTGCGCTATCTTGAGACCTTTGAGTTCCGCCTGGTGCGCGAGGCGTTGCACGAGCGCGAGCGGATGCTCGCGGCGGCACCGCACCTGATCCGCCCGCTCACCTTCGTGCTGCCGCATGCGCATGCGCTGAGGCCCTGGTGGATGGTGCGCGCGGGACTGCTGCTCTACGACCTGCTCGCCGGCAGATCCTCGCTGCCGCGCTCGCGGGGCCTGCGCGCGAGCGATATGGCGTTCGCCGATCCGCTGTCGGGCGATCATCGCGGCTTCGTCTATTCGGACGCCCGGGTCGACGATGCGCGGCTGACGCTGGCGAACGCGCTCGACGCCGCCGCGAACGGGGCGGAAATCGCGACGCGGACCGAATTGCTGTCGGCGCGCCGCGAAAACGGGCTCTGGCGTGCCGAATTGTCCGACGGACGCGCGGTCGAGGCGCGCGCGCTGGCCAACGCCGCCGGCCCGTGGGTGCGAATTATTCTCGATAAGCTCGAAGTTGCGACTCGTTCGCAAGTCCGTCTGGTGAAAGGCAGCCACATCGTGGTGCCGCGGCTGTTCGACAGCGACCATGCCTATATCTTCCAGCAGCCGGACAGAAGGATCGTGTTTGCAATCCCTTATGAGGACGGATTCACCGAGATCGGCACCACCGACATCGCGGTCGAACACCCCGAAGATGCGAACTGTTCGCAAGAGGAAGTCGATTATCTCTGCGCTGCTGCGAACCGTTATTTCGTGCGCCAGGTCGCGCCCGACGACGTCGCCTGGCGCTGGTCGGGCGTGCGCCCGCTGCACGACGACGGCTCCGCCAAGGCGCAATCGGTGACGCGCGACTATCTGCTCGAAGTCGATCATGCGGGCCCACCGCTGCTCTCGGTGTTCGGCGGCAAGATCACCACGGCGCGCGCACTCGCCGAGGAAGCAATTGAGAAGATTGGACCTTTACTCAGCGTCGAACCGACGCCGCGCACCCGCGCACGCGTCTTCCCCGGTGGCGCGATCGCGGACTTCGAGGCCTTTCTCCGCGAAATCGAGGCGCGCTGGCCCTTCCTTGGCGCGGCGCGCGCGCGGCGGATGGCGCACGCCTATGGCGACCGGCTCGGCGAGATGCTCGAAAGCGTCGAGGATGAAGCGGGCCTCGGCGCGGACCTGGGCGCGGGCCTGACCGAGCTCGAAGTCCGCTGGATGCGCGACCGCGAATGGGCTCGCGATGCTGAGGACGTGCTCTGGCGGCGCAGCAAGCTGGGGCTCCACGGCGCGGATGCCAGGAAGGTTAGCGCCGCGCTTGCCGTTAACGACGGCGTTTAAGCGAGCTGTAAGTCTTTGATGTTCAACTTGCCCCCAGGATTGGGGGTAGGATGGCGACCAGATTGACGGCCTATCGCACCGTCGCACCCGCTTCGATCGAGTTGCGCGGCGCCCCGCGGCGGCTGGTGCTGCTCAAGTCCGCGACGGTGCAGCGCCGCGGCGGCCGCGCGACCTCGGCCCAGCTCCACGACGTCTCGGTCTATGGCTGCCGGCTGATCTGCCGCGCGCGCCATGACGAAGGCACGAATCTCTGGCTGAGCTTCGAAGGCGAGGTCGCCGTTCCCGCCACCGTGGTGTGGAACGACGGCGAGCAGATCGGCTGCCGCTTCGCCGAACCGATTTCACGCGAGCTGATGCGCGAGCTCACCCGCCTGCCGAGTTAGCCTCGGCTTCGATCAGGTTGAACGCTGGAGCATGCAAGCCCCTCCCCTGAAGGGGAGGGGCTAACGAAGTGAGAGGATGGCCGGGCGCACTCGCCGGATCACGGCGGGGCGCCCGGCCCGGGCAAATTTCAGAAGCTGGTCCAGTCGTCCGCCGCGGGCGGCGTCAGCGCAGTCACCGCCGCGGTCGGCAGCGGGCGAACCGCGCGCGCCGAAAGGTCGGGCAGCTTGGCAGCCCGCGGCGCAGGCGCGGGCGAAGCGCGGCGCTGGGCGTTGCCGACGCGGAACTGGCCGGCCTCGCTGTCGAGCTGCTGCGCCTCGTCGGTGAGATTGCGCGCGGCCGCCGAAGTCTCCTCGACCATCGCAGCGTTCTGCTGCGTCGACTGGTCCATTGTCGTGACGGTGGTGTTGAGCTCGGAGATCGCGGTCGACTGTGCCTGGTTGTCGCTCGCCATCCGCTCGAGCAGCGCATGGACCTCGTCGACGTTCGACGAGATGTCGGCGAAGGCGCCGTCGACGTTGCGCACGGCTTCCACCGCGCTGACGATGTCGGCCTGGGTGACGGTGAGCTGGTCGCGGGCGCGCTTCGATTCCTCCTCGGCGCGCATCGCGAGTGCCGAGACAAGGTCGGCGACGACCGCGAAGCCGCGGCCCGCCTCGCCGGCGCGACCAGCCTCGACCGCGGCGTTCATCGCAAGCACGCGCGTCTGGAACGCGATCTTGTCGAGGCCCTCGATCACCGCATCGATGCCTTCGGCGCTCGCCGAGACGCGGCTCATCGAGTCGACGGCCTCTCCGGCGAGCGAGCGGCCGGTGCCGACCACTGAGATGGTGCGGTCCGCACGCTCGACCGTGGTGGCCGAGGCGCGCGCGGTCGCCTTGATGCGCTCGTCGATCTCGCGCAGCGCATTGGCGGCGCGCTCGAGGTTCGAGGCATTGGTCTCGGTGCGGCGCGCGAGGTCCTCGCTGGCCTGGGCGATCTCGCTCGAGCCCTGGCGAATGTTGCCCGCGCGCTCGGTGACCGATCCGATCAGGTCGCGCAGGCTGGTCGCCGCGTCGTTGAAGTCGCTCTTGAGCCGCGCGAAGGGGCCCGACATCTCGGCATCGATCCGCGCGGTGAGGTCACCGCCGGCGAGCTGGCCGAGCGCGGCGCCGAAGCCGGTGACGATCTGCTGCACCTGCGCCTGCTTGGCGGCCTCGGCCGCGGCGAGCTGGTCGCGGAAGGCGAGCATCGCCTTGGCCATGTCGCCGAGCTCGTCGCCGCGATCGGCGCCGGTGACGTCGGCGTTGAGGTCGCCGCTGCCGAGCTTGCGCATCGTGCCGGCGAGCGATTCGATCGGCTGGATCACGCGGCTGCGCACGAGGCGGATCAGCGTGACGGTGCCCGCGATGCCCGCGAGCAGCGTGACCAGCAGCAGGCCCATCGCGATGCGGCCGATCAGCTCGGCCTGCGCCGTCGACTTCTCGGCGTTGCTGGTGATGGCGTCGGTGGCTTCGGCCATCGACGTCTCGAGCGTGCGGAAGACCGCGAAGAATTCGTTGAGGTGGCTCTTGGCGGCGATCGGGTCCTGCCAGATCTGCTCCATGATCGCCTTGGCGCCGTCGGCATAGCCGTTCATCGGCTCGACGAGCTTGGACGTCACCGCTGCGACTTCGGCCGAGCCGGTATACTCGCCGTCGGCCGCGATGCGCTTGCGCAGCGTGTCGAGATGCTCCTTGAAATCGGCTTCGACGTCGGCGCGCTTGATCCCGCTCGCGGGGTCCTGCGCCTGGAAGGCGGCGAGCACGTCGCTGCGGATCGCATCGTGCATCATGTCGGCTTCTTCGTGGTTGGCGAGCAGCGCGCTCGCCTTGCTCTGGCCGTTGAGCGCCGAGCTCTGGAGCCAGGCCGCGCCGATGCCGGTGAGGCCGCACAGCAGCATCAGCCCAAGCAGCGCGAAGCTGGCGACCCGGCTGGCGCGATTGAGCGACACGTCTTTGCCGGCGCCTTGGATCGATCCGAGAGTCATTGTACGCGAGTTCCCTACTGCCGGGAGGTCCGCCACCGGGCCTCTCCGCTCGCTGCATTATAGGATGCGGCAAATGCGCTCCGTGCAACGACGGAGCGTTTAATGTTCCGGCGCCGCAACGCCGGAAACCCCTGGCTTCCGAACCGCTCCGGGCAAGTCACGGAAAGCAAAGGACGTTCGTTGCGCAGCCGAAAGTCGTGCATCCGCGCCGCGACGCAAAACCGATGGTGAATCCACCGCTAACCATGGCGGCCTTCTATGAAGCGAAGACCATAGTCAGGGTGTTTACCATGCGTATCTGTCGCATCATTGCCGTTTCGCTGCTCGGCTTCGTCGCGTCGCCGGCGCTCGCCGAGGACGACGACAAGCCGATCGAGCTCGCCGCGGTCGAGACGATGGACGCGATCGCCACGAGCGCCCCGGCCGGCAAGGCGCGCGCCTATTGGCTCAACAACCTCGACCTCACCGCCGACGCCGACCTCGACAAGCTCGCCGGCTGGCAGGGCGGCAGCGTGCACGTCTATGTGCTCGACAATGTCGGCGGCCGCCCGAACGACACCGCCGCGACGCTGCAGGGTATCGACAACATCGAAGTCGCGCATGCGCACCTCCGCCTGTTCGAGGCGTGGGTGGAGCAGAAGATCGGCCGCACGAGCGTGCGCGTGGGACTCTACGATCTCAACAGCGAATTCTATTCGAACGACAGCGCCGGGCTGCTGATCGCGCCGGCGTTCGGCGTGGGATCGGAGATTGCCGCGACAGGGCCCAACGGCCCCTCGATCTTTCCGTCGACCGCGCTTGCGGTGCGCGTCGACACCCAGGTCGGCAAGGCGGGCTACGTCCGCGCCGCCCTGCTCGGCGCCAAGGCGGGGACGCTCGGCGATCCCGGCGGGGTCGACTTCCACTTCCGCAACGGCGGGCTCGCGATCGTCGAGGCCGGCTTCCAGGGCGACGCCGGCAAGCTCGGCGTCGGCGGCTGGACCTACACCGACCGCCAGGACGACGTCCGCGAGGTCGACGGCTTGGGCGATCCGATCCAGCGCCACGCGCACGGCGCCTATCTGATCGCCGAGAAGCCGCTCAACGACCCCGACAAGCCGCGCGCCGCCGCCGCCTTCGTCCGGCTCGGCATCTCGGATGGCCAGACCACGCCGTTCAAGGGCGGCTGGCAGGCGGGCGTGCTCGTCACCAAGCTGTGGGAGAGCCGGCCGGACAGCCAGCTCTCCTTCGGCATGAACCAGGGCTATGTCGCCTCGGGGTATCGCGCGAACCTGCGGGATGGCGGCGTGCGTGCGGCGCGGGCCGAGACGGCGTTCGAGCTGACCTATTCGGACAAGCCGGCCAAGTGGCTGACGCTCCAGCCCGACCTCCAGCTCGTCCTCGCCCCCGGCGGCGATCGCGGCGCGCGGCCGATGGTCGCGGGCGGCATCCGCATCACGATCGAGCCCTGACTTCTTTCCGCGGACGTGGTTTAATCCGCTTCGGGACCGATTCCGTGGCGACCGGAGTTTATTCCCACTGATTTAGTGTATATTATCCGACGCGACCCCGATTCTCGCCCGGAGACACGATGACTCGCTCGACCCCGCTCAACGTCAGCACGGCCCAGGTCATCGCCGTGGGGGTGATCTGCAGCTGGCTGCTGATCGGCTATGCCGCGCTGCTGGTCTACAGCGTCGCGGTCAACGGCCGGCTCGATGCCTCGCTCTGGCAGTTCGACCTGGTGACGCTCCTCCCCTTCGCCGCGGCGGGCTTCCTCGCGCAGCTGATCGACGGGTCGCTCGGCATGGGGTTCGGCGTGATCTCCAACGCGGTGATGCTGCTGCTCGGCCAGCCCCCCGCGGTCGCGACGAGCAGCGTCCATACGGCCGAGGGCTTCGCCAGCGGCGCCTCGGCGGCGAGCCACATCTGGTACCGCAACGTCGACTGGCGACTGTTCGCCAAGCTGGTGTTGCCCGGCATCCTGGGCGGCGCGATCGGCGTGACGATCATCACCGTGGCGGACGCGGCGTTCACGCGCCCGATCGTGCTCGCCTATCTCGGGCTGATCGGCGTGGCGCTGATCTGGCGCGGGCGGCGGCGCGCGCGCTCGGAGGCAGCGCCGCGGCTGGTGCAGCCGCTCGGCTTTATCGGCGGGCTGCTCGACGCGGCGGGCGGCGGCGCCTGGGGGCCGATCGTCACCGGAAACCTGCTGATCCAGGGGACCAATCCCGCCAAGGTGGTCGGCACCGTTGACGTGAGCGAGTTCTTTGTGACGGTCGCGGTCTCGCTGATGTTCATCGCGACGATGGGCGCGCTCGCCTTCACCACCGCGACGCTGGGGTTGCTGCTGGGCGGCGTCGCCGCGGCGCCGCTCGGCGCGCTGCTCGCGCGGCGCGTGCCGTCGCGGCTGCTCTCGGGCGCGGCGGGGACGCTGCTGCTCGGCATCGCGATCGTCGCGCTGACGCGGGGCCTGCCGGTCAGCTGAGCTCGACGAAGCGCCGGCCCGTCGGCTTGAGCGACGCGCAGGCGGGCGTTCCGTCCTTGGCGGTGCCGTTCACAACCGTCTCGATGACGCCCCCGCGCATCGCGCGATCGAGCAGGTCCTGCGCGATGTCATGGATGTCGATCTTCATCCGCCGCGACCAGGGCGAGGCCGCATCGCCCGCCGACTGGCCGATGCGGATATAGACGAATCGCCGCTCGGACCCTTCGCGCCGCACCTGGTCGCCGAAGAACTTCGGCCCTGGCCCGATGCGGACCGGAAACTCGAACGCCAGCGGCTCGCCCGCCTTCGAGCGCTTCGGGTCGAGCGGCGCGTCGTCCTTCGACTGGAGGCTGTGGAGCACGCCGGGCACCGGCTGCTCGATGACGATCCTCAGCTTGATCTCGGTCTGATCGGTCCGGGGCATGGCTCACCAGCGATAGTTGAAGCTCACGCTCACGCGCTTCGCCTTGGCCTCGCCCGGCGGAACCTCGTGGCGGAGCCAGCTCTCCCAGAGCAGCACCGTCCCCGGCTCGGGCGAGACTTCGACGAAGGGCTGGAGATGCTCGGGTGCGTCCAGCCGGCGCGTCGGCGCGGCCATCATCATCGCGAGCCGCGGGTCCTCGAGCTTGAGCCCGCGCGAACCCGCCGGCAGCGCGACATAGAGCGTGCCCGAGACGACGCTGTGCGGATGGATATGCCCGCTGTGTCCGCCCTTGCCGTCGAGCACATTGACCCACAGGCTGTCTAGCTTGAGCTTCCTGCCGGCGAGATCGAAGGCGCAGGCCTCGGCGAAACGCGCGACGTGCCTGTCGAGCAGCCGCTTGAGATCGGCGAACGCCGGGTCGCGCACGGCCAAGTCGTCCAGCGAGGCATAGCTCGTATAGCCGCGATAGCCGTTCGCCTTGCACCAGCGCCGCCCGGCGAGGTCGTCCTCGGCGAGCTGGAGGCACGAGGCCTCGAGCTCGCCGATCAGATCGTCATCACCCAGCGGCTCCTGGTAGACCAGCGACGCGAACAGGCTGCGGACCGGCATCGGCTCAATCGGGCTCAATAGGAGCGCGCGACGAGGATCCGCTCGACCGCGGGCCGCCCGGTGAAGAGGCACGCGCCTTCCGCCGGCGCCGCATCGTTCGGCACGTTGCGGAACGTGAGCTTGTGCGCCTTCAGCCGCTCGACCACCTGGTCGAGCTCCGCGCCGCTCGGCTTGGCCCAATTGACTTCGACCCAGCCCGGGAACTTCACGCGCTCGTCGAACAGCGCCGCCAGCGCGTCGAACTCGGTGACGCCGGTGGTGATGTTCGCGCGCATCCGCTCGCTCGCCTCGAGGAACAGCGACTGCTGGATGCTCTCGAGGATCGCCGCGGCTTCGAGCACGAAGTCGGCGCGCGGCTGGATGCTGCTGTCGAGCTTGCCGTCCTCACGATAGAGCCGGTCGCGGCGGATCACCGAGACGTTGCCGCCCGCGACGTCGCGCCCGCCGACCTCGATCACGATCGGCGCTCCCTTCTTGATCCAGCCCCAGCGCTTGTTGGTCGACTTGATCGCCTTGAGGTCGAGCAACGCGCGCACCGGCTCGCCCAGCGCTGTGAGCCTGGCCAGCTCGGCCTGGAGCGACTTGCAATAGTCGACGATCGCTTCGTCCTCGGGCTGGTCGCGCAGCATCGGCACGATCACCACCTGCCAGGGCGCGATCCGCGGCGGCACGCGCAGGCCATCGTCGTCGCCGTGCGTCATGATCAGCCCGCCGATCATCCGCGTCGACATGCCCCAGCTCGTGGTCTGGGCGAGTTCCAGCTCGCCCTGGGCATTCTGGAAGCGGATGTTCTGCGCCTGGCTGAAGGTGGTGCCGAGGAAGTGCGAGGTGCCCGCCTGCAGCGCCTTGCCGTCCTGCATCATCGCTTCGATCGAATAGGTCGAGACCGCGCCGGGGAAGCGCTCGTTCTCGGGCTTCTCGCCCGCGATCACCGGCATGGCGACGCATTCCTCGGCGAACTCGCGATAGACTTCGAGCATGCGCATCGTCTCGACCCGCGCCTCCTCGACGCTGGCATGCGCGGTATGGCCCTCCTGCCAGAGGAATTCGGCGGTGCGCAGGAACATCCGCGTGCGCATCTCCCAGCGCACGACGTTCGCCCATTGGTTGATCAGCACCGGCAGGTCGCGCCAGCTCTGCACCCAGCGCGAGAAGGCCGCGCCGATCACCGTCTCCGAGGTGGGACGCACGACCAGCGGCTCCTCGAGCTTCGCTTCGGGATCGGGAACCAGCTTGCCGTCCTTCTGGATCAGCCGGTGGTGCGTGACGACCGCCATCTCCTTGGCGAAGCCGTCGACATGCTCGGCCTCCTTCTCGAAATAGGACAGCGGGATGAACAGCGGAAAATAGCAATTCTCGTGGCCCGTGGCCCTGATGCGGTCATCGAGCAGGCGCTGGATGCGCTCCCAGATGCCATAGCCCCACGGCCGGATGACCATGCAGCCGCGCACGCCGCTCTCCTCGGCCATGTCGGCCTCCGAGATCACGGCCTGATACCATTGCGCGAAATCCTGGTCACGCGTGACGCTGAGGGCATGTTTGATCATGGCCGCGCGATTAGCGTCCGCGCCCCGGGCGAGCAAGGATTGCCATTCCCAAGCGCCCGCGGCACGACTAACCTGTTCTGACTATTGGGGGGAAAGACAATGGCGGCACGTGGCGAAGATCCGGCGTGGTTGTTCTGGCTGTCGCTCGTCGGCCTGCTGGCGCTGATCGGCGGGGTGATCGCGGCGGCGCCGATGATCGCCAAGCTCGCGCCCGCACCGCCCTCGCCCGAAGTGCGCGTCGAGAAGATGCTGCTCGAGGACGGCGAGAGCGGAGACGTCTACCGCACCGTCAAGCGGACCTTCCCCGAGGATTTCAGCCAGATCGTGATGGTCGCCGCCAATGCGCTGCGCCAGGGCACGCCCGAGCCGATGCTGGCCCCGGTGATCCGCCAGGCGCTCGCCCAGGCCGAGGCACGGCACCGCGCGCAGCTGATGCAGGCGCCGCACGATCCGCTCGCGGCATTCCGCGCCGCCGAAATCCGGCTGGTCCAATATTTCCACGAGAAGGACCCGGAGCTCTGCGCGCGCTATGTCGCGACCGGCCGGGTGACCATCACCGACCGCACCGACCTTTCGACCGACGCGCTTGACGATATGCGGATCGCTGCCTGGGAGGCCTATGCCGCGGGTCGCGACAAGCCCGCCGGCCGCGTGATCCGCGAGCCCGACATGAGCGTCTGGCGCACCATCGCCAAGTCGATGCAAAGCGAGGGCGTCTCCGAAGCCGAAGTCGACGCGCTGCTCTCGGGCCGCGGCTTCGCGATGCTCCCTGAGATGGCGCAGTGCCAGACGGGGATCGAATTCTTCCGCGCGATCCAGAAGCTGCCGCCCGACCGGTCGGACGCGGTGTCGGCGTTCCTCCTCTCGCGCAACGGCACCGAATAGGCGGAAGCGGTTCGATGGAGCAACGCGGCGATCCCGCCTGGCTGTTCTGGCTCTCGTTCGCGGGGCTGCTCGCGCTGCTCGCGGGCATGGTCGCCGCGGCGCCGATGCTCGCGCGGATGATGCCGCAGGAGCAAGTCCAGGTTCCCGAGCCGGTGCCCGCCCCTCCGGTCCCCGAGGGCGAGCAGATCCCCTTGTCGACCCCGTTCGATCGCGTCGTGCTGACCCAGGCGCCGCACACCGAGCTCGCCCGCTATCGCGACGCCGAGATCGCGCTGGTCGAGCGGCTGCAGACGGCTTCGATCCCGGACTGCGCCTCTTACGTGACCGAGCGGCCATCCGACCCGATCTTCGAGGATGCCGAGGCGACGAAGCGGCTCGAGGCGCTGCAGGCGCAGTATCGGATCGCCATCGCCGCCGGCCATGACCACCCCGCCCAGCGGCGCTTCGGCGCCGTCGACGGGCCCGACGCGACCGCCTTCGACGAAGCGATGCTCGCCGAAGGGATGAGCGACCGCGACCTCGCCTTCCTCAACCGGATCGACGGGATGCCGCCCGCCCGGCAATGCGATCTCGGGCTCAAGCGGCTGCGTGCGCTCCGCCGCCTGCCCGAAGCGGTGGGCGACCATGTCTACGCCAGTCTCCTGATGGGAAATATCTAGCCGGGCCAAGGTTGTGCTGCCGGGCGCAACCGCCTAGCGAGCGCCGATGCCCACCCAGGACCGCGTACTCCACGGCCTCGCGCTGCGCCTCTTCGCGGTCTTCTGCCTGTCGAGCATGTCGGCGGTCATCAAGCTCGCCGAGGCGCATGGCGCGAACCTCATCGAGATCATGTTCTTCCGCCAGCTCGCCGCGGTGCCGGTGGTGGTCGCCTGGCTCGCGATAGGCGACGGGCTCGGCGCGATCCGCACCCCGCGGCTGGGCGCGCACGTCACCCGCACGATCGTCGGGCTGGTCGGCATGGTGTTCAACTTCGGCGGCATCCTGCTGCTGCCGCTCGCCGAAGCGACGACGCTCCAGTTCACCGTGCCGATCTTCGCGACGATCCTCGGCGCGCTGGTGCTCCACGAGCATATCCGCTGGCACCGCTGGGCGGCGGTCGCGGTCGGCTTCGTCGGCGTGGTGATCGTCGCGCAGCCGCAGGGGAACAACTTCCCGCTGCTCGGGCTCGGAGTGGGTCTCACTGCGGCGCTGTTCGTCGCGATCATCGCGATCCTGCTGCGCCAGCTCGGCCGCACCGAGAGCGCCGGGACGACGGTGTTCTGGTTCTCGCTGCTCTCGGTCCCCCCGCTCGGCGCCTTCTACCTCACCGACCTGCGCGTCCACCCGTTCGAGACCTGGGCGCTGCTGATCGGCGTCGGGCTGATCGGCGGCGTCGGCCAGCTCGCGCTCACCGGCGCGCTGCGCTACGCCCCGGTGTCGACCGCGGTGCCGATGGACTATTCGGGCCTGGTCTGGGCGACGCTCTACGGCTGGCTGTTCTTCAGCGTGTGGCCGACGCCTTACACCTGGATCGGCGCGCCGATCATCATCGCGAGCGGGCTCTACATCGCCTGGCGCGAACACAAGAACGCGCAGCCGGTCCACAGCGTCACTGGCGCCGATACAGCAGCATGAGGTTGTTGGCGGGCATCGCCACCCGCTCGGCCGGCGCGAAGCCCTTGGCCGCGGCGGTCACGTCCTCGACGAAACGCAGGCCGTAGCCGGGGCTCTTGTCCTTGAGCCACAGCTCGAAGGCTTCGTTCGACGGCGCGGTGGGCACGCCCGCCTCGCGATAGGGGCCGTAGAGGATCAGCGGCGCGCCGGGCGCGAGCAGCCGCCGCGCACCTGCGAGCAGCCCGAGCGTCGCCGCCCAGGGGCTGATGTGGACCATGTTGATGCAGAGGATCGCGTCCGCCCGGTCGATCGGCCAGGCCTCCGCCGAAGCGTCGAGCGCGAGCGGCGGCAGGACGTTGGCCAGCCCTTCGCACCAGTCGGTGATCGAGGCGCGGTCCTCGGCGCCGGGATCGCTCGGCTGCCAGTCCAGCGCCGGAAAGCGTTCGGCGAACCAGGCGCAATGCTCGCCGGTGCCGCTCGCGACTTCGAGCACGAGGCCGGCAGCGGGCAGCGCCGCCGCCAGCACCTCGGCGATCGGCTCGCGGTTGCGCTCGGTCGCGGGCGCGTGGCGCCTCATGCCGGCCGCGCTCGATCCAGCAGCCTGCGCGCGCGAAGGTACATCTCGATGCGCTGCACCGTGAGCATCCCCAAAGCAAACACCAGCAGCACGTCGGTCGCGAGGATCGCGACTTCGGGACCGCCGCCCTCATAGACCGCGAACTGGCGCGCGCCGTTGCGGATCAGGATCAGCGCGACGAGGAAGATCACCGCGGCGGGCGAAGCCTTCTGCATCAGCGTCCCGTCCTCGGGATGGACGCTGATGTGCGTCAGCCGTCCGCGCTGCCAACCGAACGCCGCGCCGGCGGCCAGCCCGAGCGCGCACAACCCCCAGCCGAGCGGGCTGCGCAGCGGCTGGCTCCAGAAGACGAAGCTCACGATCACCAGGTAGATGCCGGGCACGATCCACAGCATCTCGGGCTTGAGCGGGCGCAGCCGCATCATCCGCGGCAGGCGGATCGCCAGCACGATCGCGATGATGATCGCCGTCACGGCGAAGGTGATCCATTGGTTCGGCGGCGTGTGGGTCATGCCGGTGTCTTGCTTTGGCGCCACACTGGATGCAAGCGGGATTTGCCGCGCGCGCGTCGTTGCGGAATCGCACCGCCCGCGCCATGGTCGCGGCGGGAGACCGGGAGGGACGAATGGACATCGATCGGGACAGTGCGGGCGTGCGTTTTCCGCCGCCGGTGGCGTTCATCGGCACGCTCGTCGTGGGCTGGGCGCTGGGCAAGCTGCTCGGCCAGCCGGGCATCCCGCTGCGCGGCTGGGGACTGCGCGACCTCGGCTGGATCGGCATCGTCGCGGGCTTCGCGATCCTGCTCACCGCCGCCGGCCTGTTCCGCAAGGCCGGCACCGCGACGCGGCCGTGGAAGCGCAGCACCGCCTTCGTCACCGACGGCGTCTACCGCTGGACGCGCAACCCGATGTATCTCGGCATGGCGCTGGTCTACGCAGGCTGCGCGATCGTGCTGAACAGCCTGGTGGCACTGCTCTGCCTGATCCCGCTGATCTTCGTGATCGAGCGCGAAGTGATCGAGCGCGAGGAACGCTACCTGGAATCGCGCTTCGGCGAGCCGTATCGCCAATACAAGGCGAACGTGCGCCGCTGGATCTGAGCCGAGTCGCCGCCGCCGATCGGGCCCAAGAGTCACAAGAGTCACGACCCGTCGCGGGAAATCCGGCCCTGCTTCCGGCGAAACAGGCAATCGGCGCGCGGAAAGAGTGCGGTTCGGCGTCATGCCGGCGAGCGAAGCGCACGAAATCCTATTTTGCAATCCGCGCCGAGCCGACCGGCGCGCCGGAGCCTGGTCCCATGAGCAAGGAACTTTCGAAGACCCTGTCCTATTGGCTCCGCCACGCCCCCGAGGCAGGCGGGCTGGTGCTCGACGACGCCGGCTGGGCGCCGGTGAACGACGTGATGGCGGCGCTGGGACGCGAGCGGCTGACCGACCGGATCGAGGACCTCCGGCGCACCGTCGCCGAGAGCGACAAGAGCCGCTTCGAGCTGTCCGACGACGGCGCCTGGATCCGCGCGCGCCAGGGCCATTCGGTCGCGGTCGACCTCGACTGGCCGGTGACCGAGCCGCCCGAGTTCCTGTTCCACGGCACGGTCGAACGTTTCCTCGACGCGATCCTGGGCGAAGGGCTGAAGCCGATGGCGCGGCACCATGTCCATCTCTCGCCCGACGTCGCGACCGCGACCAGGGTCGGCGAGCGGCGCGGGGCGCCGGTGATCCTGCGCGTGGCGGCCGGCGCGATGGCGCGCGGCGGAGCGGTGTTCCGGCTGTCGAGCAACGGGGTGTGGCTGGCGGACGCGGTGCCGCCCGAGTTCATCGAGCGGGTTTAGCCTCGATCCATCTCATCGATAGACCGTCACCCTGAACTTGGGTGTGTCGTCACTTGTTGAACGGACTCCCCGTCTGACGTCATCCCGGCGAAAGCCGGGACCCAGGGCCGCGAGCAACGTCCTTTGCAACCCTGGGTCCCGGCTTTCGCCGGGATGACGGTCGGGGATGAGGCGACCGGAACGACTATTCCGCCGCCTCAGCCGCAACCGGATCCTTCCACGCCAGCACCGGCTTGCGCGCCGCCAGCGTCTCGTCCAGCCGGCGCCGCGGGGCGAAGTGCGGCGCGGTCTTGAGCGCCGGGTCGCCGTTCTTCGCGCGCGCCGCCACCGAGCGGAACGCGCCGATGAACTGGTCGAGGCTTGCCTTCGACTCGGTCTCGGTCGGCTCGACCAGCATTGCGCCGTGCACCACCAGCGGGAAGTACATCGTCATCGGGTGGAAGCCCTCGTCGATCAGCGCCTTGGCGACATCGATCGTCGAGAAGCCCTCGGGGAAGCCCGCATCGGAGAAGATCGCCTCGTGCATGCACGGCCCCGACTTGCCGAACGGCGCGTCGAGCACGTCCTCCATCGCGCGCAGGATGTAATTGGCGTTGAGCACCGAATCCTCGGCGACCTGGCGGAGGCCATCGGCGCCGTGGCTGAGGATGTACGTCAGCGCGCGGGTGAACATCCCCATCTGGCCGTGGAAGGCCACCATCCGGCCGAAGCTGTCGGCATGATGTTCCTCGGCCGTCTCCTCTTCCACCAACCGGAAGCCCTCCTCGGTCTTCTCGACGAAGGGCAAGGGCGCGAAGGGCGACAGCGCCTCGGAGAACACCACCGGCCCCGAGCCCGGCCCGCCGCCGCCGTGCGGAGTCGAGAAGGTCTTGTGCAGGTTGATGTGCATCGCATCGATGCCGAGGTCGCCCGGGCGCACGCGGCCGACGATCGCGTTGAAATTGGCGCCGTCGCAATAGACGAAGCCGCCCGCCGCATGCACCGCGTCCGAGATCGCGCGCATCTCGCGCTCGAACAGGCCGCAGGTGTTGGGGTTGGTGATCATCACGCCGGCGACATCGGGCCCGAGCCGCATCTTGAGCGCCTCGAGGTTCACGCGCCCCTCGTCGGTGGCGGGAATGTCCTCGACGCTGAAGCCCGCGAACGCCGCGGTGGCGGGGTTGGTGCCGTGCGCGCTCTCGGGGACGAGCAGCACCTTGCGGTGCCCCTGCCCCATCGCCTCGAGTGCACCGCGGATCGCGAGGATGCCGCAGAGCTCGCCATGCGCGCCGGCCTTGGGGCTCATCGCGACGCTGTGCATGCCGGTGAGCGTCACCAGCCAGTGCGCGAGCTGGTGGATGACTTCCAGCGCGCCCAGCACTGTGTCGACCGGCGCGAGCGGGTGGACGTCGGCGAAGCCGGGCAGCCGCGCCATCCGCTCGTTGAGGCGCGGATTGTGCTTCATCGTGCACGAGCCGAGCGGGAAAAGCCCCAGGTCGATCGCGTAATTCTGTCGGCTGAGCCGCGTATAGTGGCGCACCGTCTCGGGCTCGCTCAGCCCCGGCAGGCCGATCGGCGCAGCGCGCTCGAGCCCGCCGAGCCGCGACTTGCCCGAAGGCGCCTCGGCGAAGTCGACGCCGGTGGTGTCGGGCCCGCCGATCTCGAAGATCAGCGGCTCCTCGAGCATCAGCGCGCGGTTGCCGGTGAAGGTCTCGTCGCTGCCCGTGCCTGCTTGCGGGGTGGTGGGGCGCCAGCCGCTCTGGTTGATCGTCATGCCAGCACCTCCTCGAGCGCGGAGGCAAGCGTCTCGACGTCCTCCTCGGTGGTCGTCTCGGTCACCGCGATGACGAGGCCGTTGGCCAGGTCGGTCGCGCCCGGATAGAGCCGGCCGAGCGAGACGCCGGCCAGGATGCCCTTGTCGGCAAGCTCGCGCACCACGGGGCGGGCCTCCTTCGAAAGCTTCAGCGTGAATTCGTTGAAGAAACGGTCGGTCACCAGCTCGACCCCGTCGACTTCGGCGAGCCGGTCTGCGGCGGCGCTGGCGGCGACATGGTTGGCCTCGGCGAGCCGACGCAGGCCCTTCTCGCCGAGCAGCGTCATGTGGATCGACCAGGCGAGCGCGCACAGCACCGAGCTGGTGCAGATGTTCGACGTCGCCTTCTCGCGGCGGATATGCTGCTCGCGGGTCGAGAGGGTGAGCACGAAACCGCGCTTGCCCTCGGCATCGACGGTCTCGCCGCACAAGCGGCCGGGCATCTGGCGCACCAGCTTCTCCGAGCAGGCGAAGAGGCCGACATAGGGCCCGCCGAACTGGAGGCCGACTCCGATCGACTGGCCCTCGCCCACGACGATGTCCGCGCCCATCTCGCCGGGTGACCGGATCGCGCCCAGCGCCACCGGCTCGGTCACCACTGCGACGAGCAGCGCCTTGTTGGCGTGGCAGGCCTCGGCGAGCGCGCTCATGTCCTCGATGCGGCCGAGGATGTCGGGATATTGGACGACGACGCACGAGGTCTCGGCGTCGATCGCGTTGATCAGGTCGAGCGTGTCGGGCTCGGGCGAGAGCGTCGGCAGCGCAGTCACCAGCTGGTCGCCGGTGAACTTCGCCATCGTCTTCGCGACCGAGACATAGTGCGGATGGAGCCCGCTCGAGAGGATCGCCTTGCCGCGCTTCGTCACGCGCCGCGCCATCACGATCGCTTCCCAGCACGCGGTCGAGCCGTCGTACATCGAGGCGTTCGCCACGTCGCAGCCGAGCAGCCGCGCCACTTGCGACTGGAACTCGAACATCATCTGCAGCGTGCCCTGCGCGATCTCGGGCTGGTAGGGCGTATAGGCGGTGAGGAACTCGCCGCGCTGGATGAGATGATCGACCGAGGCCGGCACATGGTGGCGATAGGCGCCGCAGCCGAGGAAAAAGGGCGCGTCGCCGGCGGCGAGGTTCTTCTTCGCCAGCGCCGACATGTGGCGCTCGACCGCGAGCTCGCTCGCGTGGGGCGGCAGGCCGTGGATCGGCCCGTCGAGCACTGCGGCCTCGGGGACGTCGACGAACAGGTCATCGATCGACTTGGCGCCGATCGTCGCGAGCATCGCCTCGCGGTCGGTCTGGGTCAGGGGTAAGTAGCGCATTCCATCAATTCTCCGAAGCCCCTCCCCTTCAGGGGAGGGGTTGGGGGTGGGGCCTGTGGGTCTCACCGAGACCGACGTGCCCGTGGACAGCCCCCACCCCAACCCCTCCCCTGAAGGGGAGGGGCTTTTAGGTCACAGCTTGCTGACGAACGCCTGGTACTTGGTCTCGTCCATCAGCCCGTCGAGCTCGCTGGTATCGCTCAGCGTCAGCTTGAAGAACCAGCCCTCGCCCTCGGGGTCCTCGTTGACCAGCGCGGGGTTGTCGGCGAGGTCGGCATTGCCTTCGAGCACCGTGCCCGAGACCGGCGAATAGACGTCCGACGCCGCCTTCACGCTTTCGACCACCGCGGCGTCGTCGCCCTTGCCGACTTCCTTGCCCTCCTCGGGCACCTCGACGAACACGATGTCGCCGAGCTGGCTCTGAGCATAGTCGGTGATGCCCACCGTGCCGATGTCGCCGTCGACGTCGATCCACTCATGGTCCTCGGTGAAATAACGGCTCATGTCAGGCTCCCTTTCGGACGTAGCGATGGGGGACGAAGGGCATCGCCACGACTTCCCCGTGATGAATCTTGCCGCGCTGCGCGAGCGTGACGCGCGTGCCCGGCGTCGCGAGCGCGAGCGGCACATAGGCCATGGCGATCGGCTGCTGCACCGACGGCGCGAACCCGCCCGAGGTGACCTTGCCGACTTCGTTCTCGTCGCCGTCGAGCACCATCGCGCCTTCGCGCACGGGCTGGCGGCCCTCGACGATCAGGCCGACGCGCTTCTGGATCGCGCCGTCGCGGAGCTCCATCAGGATGCGCTCGGCGCCCGCGAAGCCGCCCTGCTCGCGGCGGCGCTTCGAGAGCGCGAAGCCGAGGTCGGCGGCGACCGGGGTGGTGTCGAGGTCGAGGTCGTGGCCGTAGAGCGGCAGCCCCGCCTCGAGCCGCAGCGAATCGCGCGCGCCGAGGCCGATCGGCTTGACCTCGGGTTGCGCGCACAGCGCGTCGGCAAAGGCTTCGGCCGCTTCGCCGGGAATCGATATCTCGAACCCGTCCTCGCCGGTATAGCCCGAGCGGCTGACCCAGATCGGGTTGCCCTGCCATTCGAACGCGGCCGCGGTCATGAACACGAGGCCGGAGACGCCCGGCACCACGCGTTCGAGCGCGGTCACTGCCTCAGGTCCCTGGAGCGCGAGCAGCGCCTGCTCGTCGAGATGGCTCATGCCCACCTCGTCGGGCAGCAGCTCGCGGAACACGCCGATGTCGTCCCACTTCGTCGCGCCGTTGACGACCATGTAGAAGTCTCGCGCCCCCGCCTCGAAGGCATTGGCTGCGGGGAGGCGCGTGACCATCAAATCGTCATGGATGCCGCCGTTTTCGGCGAGCAGCAGCGAATAGCGCATCCGCCCCTCGCCGAGGGCCTGGATCTCGCCGGGGAGCAAGGTTTCGAGCGACTTGTCGGCGTCCTCGCCGCTGAACAGCAGCTGGCCCATGTGGCTGACGTCGAACAGCCCGGCATGCTCGCGCGTCCAGAGGTGCTCGGCCATGATGCCTTCGTACTGGACCGGCATGTGATAGCCCGCGAAGGGCACCATCCGGCCGCCGCGGACGCGGTGCCAGGCGTCGAGGGGCAGCGCCTGCAGCTCGATCTCGGGATCCTGGGTTTCGGCTTCGTGGCTCATCGCGGCGCTCCGGACATTCGAGGGACTCGACCATCCGCACGGCGCCTGTCGACGCGATCCGGCCAGTCGCCCCCTCTGTCACGGAAACCTGAGAGCTTTCCCACGGACCGGGTCCGCGGTTACCCCTTCGGTGGCCGCCCCTTGCCGGAGCAGCGCTTTCCAGAGTGTCGTGCGCGCGCGGTCCCTTGTGCCTGAGAGATTCCGGGGCGGTTGCTCCTTCGGCGCCCCGGATCAGGTCCGGGGTCTCTCCCGCGCGTGCCCATGGCGGCGAACCACCATCGACGCAGCCAGACTTGGCGGGCGGAGGGAGGCGAGTCAACCGGCGATTGTGCAGTTGCACAACGTGCAGCCGCCCAAGTCGTCATCCCGGCGAAAGCCGGGACCCAGAGCCACCAGGGAATCGCCCGCGACTCCTGGGTCCCGGCTTTCGCCGGGATGACGGTTCTGGAAATTCGGAGACGTCAGCGCGTGACGTTGTACTTCAGCTGGTCGTCGGTCAGCTGGAAGCCGACCAGCGCCTCGAAGGTCGCCGAGCGGACCGCGTCGCGAATCGAGGGATCGGACAGCGGGTCCATCGCCGCGTCCTCATTGCCCGCCTTGCGCTTGCGGGTGAGGCGGCGGCGCACGTCCTCGGGCAGCGTCGCCGCAGAACGCGCGACCTGCGCGCTGCCGGTCCCGGTCGCGCTCGCGCGCGTCTGGCCGGCGTCGAAGTGGATCGTCACATGGCCGACGCTCTTGGCGACCACCGACGAGCCGCCGCGCACCAGCGTGACGAAATAGGGCAAGGTCACGTCGCGCGCAGGGCCCGCGTCGCGGCGATTGGCGAGGACCGCGAAATTGACCGTGGTGAGCACCTGCGCGCCCTGGCCGTCGGCGCAGCTCGCCGCGACATTGGTGAGCGTCGCCTCGACGTCGATCGCCTGCGCCTCGCGGCTGTCGGCCGGGTCGAACAGCGTGACGTCGCCCGTGCCCATCGGCACCGCGACGCGCGGGCACGCCGAGCGCACCGACGTGATGCCCACTCCGCCGTCCACGGCGATGTCGCCGGTCTGCTTGCATCCGGCGAGGAGCGCGAGGCCGAGGAGCGGAAGAGCAAGCTTGGCGGGTGTCACGAGGCAACCTTTCACAAGACAAACGGGCCAGCGGCGTTGAGCCCCGGCCCGGAAACGGACGCACCATAGGAAGCGCCTTCCGCCGGTGCAAGCAATCGCGTAGGGACGCGGCATGTCCGGAATAAGGCCGTCCATCGACTTGCTCATCGCCGCTCCGCGGGGCTTCTGCGCGGGTGTCGACCGTGCGATTCGCATCGTCGAGCTGGCGATCGAGAAATACGGCCCGCCGGTCTATGTCCGCCACGAGATCGTCCACAACAAGTTCGTCGTCGACAGCCTGAAGGCCAAGGGCGCGATCTTCGTCGAGGAGCTCGACCAGGTGCCCGACGACGTGCCGGTGGTCTTCTCGGCGCACGGCGTGCCCAAGGCGGTGCCCGCCAAGGCGGCCGAGCGCGGGCTCTCCTATCTCGACGCGACGTGCCCGCTCGTCTCCAAGGTCCATCGCCAGGCCGAGCGGCTGGTCGCGGCGGGCAAGCACATCCTGTTCGTGGGGCACGCCGGCCATCCCGAGGTGACCGGCACCTTCGGCCAGGTCCCCGCAGGCGCGATGACGCTGATCGAGACCGCCGACGATGCCGAGGCGCTGGCGCCCGCCGATCCGGGCAACCTCGCCTTCCTCACCCAGACCACGCTCTCGGTCGACGACACCGCCGCGGTGCTCGAGGTGCTCAAGCGCCGCTTCCCCGCGATCCAGGCGCCGGGCGCCGACGACATCTGCTACGCCACCTCGAACCGCCAGGGCGCGGTCAAGGCGATCGCGCCGCAGGTCGACCTGGTGCTGGTGATCGGCGCGCCGAACAGCTCGAACTCGCTGCGGCTGGTCGAAGTCGCCGAGCGGTTCGGCACGCCCGCGCGGCTGATCCAGCGCGCCGCCGACCTCGACTTCGCCTGGCTCGATGGCGTCAAGGCCGTGGGCATCACCGCGGGCGCCTCGGCGCCGGAGCTGCTGGTGCGCGAGCTGGTCGATCGGATCGGCGAGCGCTTCGACGTCAGCGAACGCGAAGTCGAGACGGTGGACGAGAACATCGTCTTCAAGCTCCCCCGCGGGCTCGAAGCGGCCTGATGCATCCCCTTGCTATCCATCCCCTTGCTATCTTCGTCATCCCGGCGAAAGCCGGGACCCAGGGCCGCAGGCGACGTCGCTCGTGACCCTGGGTCCCGGCTTCGCCGGGATGACGGTTGGTATTTTGGGGGCAAGGGATGGCGGTCTACACACAAGTTTCAGCCGAGGCGCTCGCCGACTTCCTCACGAAGTTCGACGCCGGCGAACTCGTCTCGGCCAAGGGCATCGCCGAGGGCGTCGAGAATTCGAACTATCTCGTCGACACCACCAAGGCGCGCTTCATCCTCACGCTCTACGAGAAGCGCGTCGCCGCCGGGGACCTGCCCTATTTCATGGCGTTGCTCGAGCATCTCGCCACCCGCGGCAACCCCGTGCCCCCCGCCATCCCCGACCGCGACGGCCGCGTGATCCATGAGCTCGCCGGCCGCCCCGCGTGCCTGATCCAGTTCCTCCAGGGCGTCTCGGTCACGCACCCCACGCCTGCCCAGGCGCATGCCGCCGCCGAAGCGATGGGCCGGATGCACGCGAGCCTCGCCGACTTCACCGGCCACCGCGTCAATTCGATGGGCGTCGACACCTGGGCCGCGCAGCTCGCGCGCTGCGGCCGCGACCTCGACGCGATCGAGCCCGGCCTGTTCGACCACGCCCGGGCCGCGGTCGACCGCATCCTCGCCGCCTGGCCGCGCGGGCTCGCGACCAGCGCGGTCCACGCCGATCTCTTCCCCGACAATGTCCTGATGCTCGGCGACCGGGTGACCGGCCTGATCGACTTCTACTTCGCCTGCACCGACGTCCGCGCCTACGACCTCGCGGTGATGCACGGCGCCTGGGCGTTCGACGCGCAGGGCCGCGCCTACGACCCCGCGATCGGCGCCGCGCTGCTCCGGGGCTATCGCGCGAGCTTCGGCCTTACCCCCGAGGAGCAGGCCGCGCTGCCGATCCTCGCCGAGGGTGCGGCGCTGCGCTTCTTCCTCAGCCGCGCCTGGGACTGGCTCAACACCCCGGCTGACGCGATGGTGACGCGCAAGGATCCCCTCGCCTATCGCCGCCGGCTCGATTTCTACGCGGAGAACGGGCAGAGGCTCTTCGCATGACCGAACTCTCCCTATCGCATGTCGAGATGGCCACCGACGGCGCCTGCAAGGGCAACCCCGGCAAGGGCGGCTGGGGCGTCGTGCTGCGCATGGGCACCACCGAGCGCGAGCTCTCGGGCTCGGAGAAGCACACCACCAACAACCGCATGGAGCTGATGGCCGCGATCCGCGGGCTGGAGGCACTCAAGCGCCCCTGCCGCGTTACGCTCTCGACCGACAGCCGCTATGTGATGGACGGCCTCACCAAATGGATCCACGGGTGGCAGAAGAACGGCTGGAAGACCGCCGACAGGAAGCCGGTGAAGAACGCCGAGCTGTGGCAGGAGCTGCTCGCCGCCTCGAAGCCGCACCAGATCAAATGGGTGTGGGTGAAGGGCCACGCAGGCCACCCCGACAACGAACGCGCCGACAAGCTCGCGAGCGACGCGGCGCTGGCGGCGTAAACACGATGGCACCCTTACATGGCTGATCCCGAAACCGTCGAAGCGCCGGTCGATGCGCGCGAGGCGCTCGCCGCAGCGATGGCGCTGCACGAGCGCGGCGACCTCGCCGAAGCCGAGGCGATGTACCGCGAGGTGCTCGCGCGCAACTATCGCACCGCCGAGGTGCTGCCCTTGCTCGCGGGCGTGCTGGGCCGGCTCGGCAAGCCCGAGCAGGCGCTGATCCTGTGGGACCAGCTGCTCGCGATCGAGCCCGGCCACGCGGTCGCGCTTCACGAGAAGGGCCTGACGCTCCACTGGCTGGGGCGGACGCGCGAGGCGATCGAGCCGCTGCGCCAGGCGTGCCTCGCCGACCCGTCCAACCCGATCGCCGCGAGCAACCTGGGCGTGGTGCTGGCCGACGCCGGCGAGAAGGCCGAGGCGATCCGCCATTTCCGCCGCGCGCTCGAACTCCAGCCCGGCAACCTCCACATCCGCCACCAGATACGCCGGCTGGGCGCCGACAGCGTGCCCTTCTGGCATATCCCGATGATGAACGACGTCCGCCGCAACGACGCGTTCGAAGCGGCGATCAAGGCGGCCATCGCCCAGACCGGCACCGAGGCGCGCGTGCTCGACATCGGCGCGGGCAGCGGCCTTCTCTCGCTGATGGCGGCGCGCGCCGGCGCAGCGCGGGTGACGGCCTGCGAGATGGAGCCGATCATCGCCGACATGGCGCGCCGGATCGTCGCGGACAACGGCTATGCCGAGCGGATCGAGATCCTCGGCAAGCCCTCGACCGAGCTCGAGATCGGCACCGACCTCGATGCCCGCGCCGATATCCTCGTCTCCGAGATCCTGTCGAGCGACCTGCTCACCGAGAAGGTGCTCGACACCTTCGAGGATGCGCATCGCCGGCTGCTCGCGCCCGGCGCCATCGTCATCCCCCGCGCCGCGAGCGCGATCGGCTGCCTCGTCGCGAGCGAGACGCTCGCCGAATACGCTTTCGTCGGCGACGTCTCGGGCTTCGACTTGTCCGCCTTCACCGCCTTCGCGCCGCTGCGGCTGCCGATCCACGGCACGATGACCGCATGGCAGCGACTGTCCGACGACGTCGCGCTGGTCCGGCTCGACCTCACCGCGAAGAAGCACGACGCAACGCTGGCGCGCTTGAGCGTGCCGGTGACCGCCAGCGGCCGCGCGGTGGGGATCGTGCAGTGGATGGACATCGACCTCGCCGAGGGCATCCGCTTCGACAACCACCCCGACGGCTATACCGACGGCGGCTGGCTGCAGATCCTCCACGCCTTCCCCGAGCCGATCGACGTCGTCGCGGGCCAGACGCTGGAGCTCGCCGTGGGACACGACCGGATCACGCTGATCCTGGCGCCGATCGAGGGGGTGAGGACAGAGTGACCGTCCCCTAAGCCCGTCATCCCGGCGAAAGCCGGGACCCAGGGTTACAAAGGACGTCGCTCGCGGCCCTGGGTCCCGGCTTTCGCCGGGATGACGGGTAGAGGAAAATCACGTGCGTCTTCCGGACGATGGCACGCCCAAGTTCAGCATGCCGGAAGCGCAGGGGTCGGGCCCTACTCCCCCTTCACGAAGAACCGGTCGATCACGTCCTTCGCCAGCCGCGAAGGCCTGAGCGTCTCGGCGTCGACGCAGCACCAGCTCGACTTGACCTCGGCGAGCACTTCGCCGCCGCGGCGGATCACCGTCTCGTAGAAGGCGCGCGCGCCCTGGACCTTCTCGAGCAGCACCGTCGCCACGACATCGTCGTCGAGGAAGGCGGGCCGGCGATAGGTGATCTCGTGCTTGAGCGCGACCCAGAGATGCTCGGCGATCGCCTCGGCAGGCGCGAGCTTCTGCCAGTGGCTGATCACCGCGGCCTGCACCCACTTCAGATAGCTGGCGTTGTTCACATGCCCCATGAAGTCGATGTCGTCGGGCGAGACGTCGACCTTGAAGTCATGCGGGATGGCAGTGCCGGTCATGGGCGCAATCCTATGCCCAAGCGCGCGATTTGACGAGGGCGAATCGCGAAAAACCCGCGGAAATCCGCGGGTTTCGCAGAATCCGCGCTTGACGTAGCGGCAAGCAGGGGGTGCGCGGCGGATGCATCCCGCCGCCGGTCCCCAACTGACACGGCTCAGAAGCGCGCGGGCGAATAGCGGGCCGGATCGATCGCTGCGACGGACGGGTGCGGGCTCGCGCCGGTGACCAGCGCGGCGGCGAGCTTGGCGGCGGCGGGCGCGGTCTGGATGCCGAAGCCGCCCTGCCCCGCGCACCAGAAGAAGCCGGGCACGTCCGGGTCGAAGCCATAGACCGGCAGCCGGTCGGGCGCGAAGCTCCTGAGGCCCGCCCAGCGATGCTCGAGCTTCGCCACGCGCCAGTCGACCACCTGCTCGAACCGGTCGATCGCGATCGCGACGTCGAGGTCCTCGGGCTGCGCGTCGCAGGGATCGGTCGGCGTCTCGTCGTGCGGGCTCAGCCACAGCCGCCCGCCCGCCTCGGGCTTGAAGTAGAAGCTGCCGGTGAGGTGCCCGACATGCGGCAGGTCGGCGGGCGGCGCGGGGTCGGTCGCGAGCTGGACCATGGTGCGGCGATAGGGCTGGATGCCGAGCGGCCGCGCGCCCGCCAGCACCGCCACCGGATCGGCCCAGGCACCCGCGGCATCGACCAGCACCTCGGCCTCGACCACCCCGCAACGCGTCTCGAGCCGCCAGAGCCCGTTCTCGCGGCGCGCGGAGAGCAGCTCGGCATCGGTGCGGATCTCGGCGCCCGCCCGGCGCGCGGCCTTGAGGTAGCTGCCGTGGAGCCCGCCGACGTCGATATAGGCGCAGCTCGGCTCCCAGATGCCGAGCGTCCATTGCTCCCTAAGCCCGGGGATGCGCTCGCGCGGATCGACGAGGTCCAGC
Source organism: Sphingomonas sp. (assembly GCF_017745215.1). Classification (GTDB taxonomy): domain Bacteria; phylum Pseudomonadota; class Alphaproteobacteria; order Sphingomonadales; family Sphingomonadaceae; genus Sphingomonas. The sequence goes on along the minus strand of NZ_JAGHZV010000001.1, from coordinate 74,482 downwards.
TGCACCCCGCTCTCGGAAAAGGCCGCAAGCTCGGAATCGACGGCGGCACGCTCGTCGCCCCGCGCGATGTGGAGCGAGCCCAAAGGCTCGAGATACCCCTCGAGCAGCGGCCCCGAGGCGGTGGTCAGCGGCTGGACGAAGGGCCCGCCATAAGTCTCGGACCAGAAGGCGGCGCTGCGCCCGGTCGAATGATAGCCGGGCTGCGACTCCATCTCGAGCACCGCGACCTTCGCCTGCCCCGCCAGCTCGGCCGCCAGGCTCGCGCCGGCGATGCCGCCGCCGACGATCGCAATGTCGAAACGGCTCACTTCCGCTGGGCCCGCGCCTGCAGGAAGAGGTCGATCTCGCCGATCGCCCGATTGCGCACCTTGTCGCCCTCGCGCAGGATTTCGTGCGCGCTCTCCTTGCCGAAGCGCACCATCCGCGCATCGGGCAACCTGGCGCCGATCGCCGCCGCGGCCTTGGGATCGACCAGCCCGTCGGCCTCGGCGATCAGCATCAGCACCGGCACGTCCATCGTCTTGAGCTTCGGCGAATTGCGCAGCTCGCGGTTCGACTTGAAGCCCTGGATCACCCAGTTCCAGCTGGGCGACCCGGTCGCGAGCTCGGGATGCTGCTCCTTCCACCAGAGCTCGTCCGAATAGCGGTCGGGGTCGTGGGTTAGCAGGTTGAAGCGCGATTCGGTGGTGTAGGGCTTCTCGTTGGTCTTCCACGCCGGGCGGCTGCTGTCGCCGACGTTGCCGAGCAGGTTGGCGAGCTTCTCGCCGATCCAGGCGCCGCCGATCGCGTGGAAGCCGAGCATCGGCGCGACCAGCACCACCGCGTCGGGCCTCGCCACGCCCTCGACCAGCGCGCGCAGCACGAGGTGCCCGCCCATCGAATGGCCGAACACGACGTGCGGCCCCGGCGTCGCCGCGGCCCATTCGGCGTAGAAGGCGCGGAAGTCGTCGATGTACTGCGCGAAGTCCTGGATGTGCCCGCAATCGGCCGCGTCGGTCAGCCTCCCCGAGCCGCCCTGCCCGCGCCAGTCGAACGAGGTGATCGTCCAGCCCTGGCCGTGCCAATGGTGGAACAGCTCGAGATACTTCTCGAAGATGTCGCCGCGTCCCCCCTGGAACAGGATCGAACCTCGGGGACTCGCGGTGTCGGCGGGCCAGGCGAAGGCGCGGAGCGGCCAGCCGTCGGGCGCCGTCCATTGGTGGAGCTGCGCGCCGGCGGGAAGCGAGCGGCGCACCGATTCGGGGGCGGTCATGGCGCTTGGTTACGTTTTGGAAAGCGCTTCCGTCTAGAAAATAGGCGGGGATGGGGAATCTGATCGCCTTTTTTCTGGTCGGCGCGCTTGCGCTGCTGCTGGTCTCGGCCGGCATCCAGGATGCGCGCACGCGCGAAATCGCCAATTGGAAGAACGGCTTGATCGCGCTGATGGCGCCACTCTGGTGGGTGGCGAACGGGCTTCACTTCTGGCCGGACATGGCGCTCCAGTTCGGAGTCGCGCTGCTCGTCTTCGCCTTCTTCGCGGGCGCCTTCGCGATCGGCCAGATGGGCGGGGGCGACGTCAAGCTGATCGGCGCGCTGGCTTTGTGGTTCCCGGTGGTGCCGCTCGTGTGGCTGCTGGTGGTCATGTCGATCGCCGGCGGGCTGCTGACGCTGGTCATGGTGATCGAGAAGCACCTCAGGAAAAACCCTGAAACACCAGAGATTCCCTACGGGGTGGCGATCGCGATCGCCGGGCTGATCGCACTTCGCGAACCGCTTTTTAACCATTTCGGGTGATTGCCTAACGCCGGATCAACCCGGCCCGTCGGTTTTGAAAAGGCCTGAGCGCAATGGATGCACGCAAGCTCATACTCCTCGTAGGCGCGCTCGTCGTCGCCGCGATCACGGCCTTCATGGCGCGCAGCCTCATGGTCGGCGCGCCCGCGCCCACGGCCAACGCCGCGGTGCAGCCGCAGCAGGCCGCGCAGAACACCACCGAGGTGCTCGTCGCGACCAAGCCGCTGCCGATCGGCACGATCCTCGACCCCGAATCGATGAAGTTCGTCCCCTGGCCGAACGAGATGATCGAGGGCGCCTATTACAAGAAGGGCGAGACCGACCAGAAGACGCTGCAGGGCACCGTCGTCCGCTTCGCGATCCCCGCCGGCCAGCCGCTCACCCAGGGCGCGCTGGTCAAGCCCGGTGACCGCGGCTTCCTCGCCGCGGCGCTCAGCCCCGGCATGCGCGCGGTGACCTTCCCGGTCGACACCAAGAGTGCGGTCGCCGGCTTCGTCTTCCCGGGCGACCGCGTCGACCTCATCCTCACCCAGGACGTCCCCGGCGGCGGCGACGGCCCGCCGCTCCACGCCTCCGAGACCGTGCTGCGCAACGTCCGCGTGCTCGCCACCGACCAGCGCACCGACCAGCAGAAGGACGACAAGGGCAACACGATCGTGAACACCTATTCGATGGTCACGATCGAAGCGACGCCCAAGATCGCCGAACAGATCGCGGTGATGCAGGACGTCGGCAAGCTCTCGCTGTCGCTGCGCTCGATCGCCGACAACCAGGGCGAGCTCGAGGAAGCGATCGCCAACGGCGACGTCAACGTGCCCGACGACCCCAAGGCCGAGAAGGCGATGCTCGCCCAGGCGAGCGCGCGGCCGTCGGCGGGCAGCCAGACCTACGCCACGGGCGCGGACGTGTCGCGCTTCCAGCGCCGCACCGTGCCCGGCAAGCCCAAGGACACCGGCATGCCCGGCCAGCCGGGCAACCCCGCCTATCCGGGCGGCGCCGCACCCATGGGTCCGGTGGTGAAGGTTGCGCGCGGCAACGCCGAGACGGTCGTTCCGGTCGGGGGGAAGAACTGATGCGTACCCACTCGTTCATCGCTCGCGCCACCGGCGCGGCATCGATCGCCGCCCTGCTCCTCGCGCCCGTCATGGCGCAGGCCCAGCAGAGCAGCAGCCGCCAGCGCGCCGGCGTCGCCGAGCTGCCCGTGGGCAGCGAGCGCCCGACGCGCCAGGTGTTGCTCTCGACCGGCGAAGGCGAGCTCATCACGCTGCCGCAGCCGGTGACCAGCGTCTGGACGTCGAACCCCGACGCCGCCGACGTCTATGTCAGCAACCAGCGCCAGATCTATCTGTTCGGCAAGAACTTCGGCGAAGCGACCGTCTTCGCGACGACCGCGGGCGGCAAGGTCGTCTATTCGACCAAGGTGCTGGTCAGCCAGAACATCACCTCGGTCGACAAGATGCTCAAGGTCGCGATGCCCGACGCGGACATCAAGGTGACCACCGTCGGCCAGATCGCGGTGCTCACCGGCACGGTCGCGACGCCCGACGACGTGGCGCAGGCGCAGCGGCTGGTGACGGCGATCCTCAACCCGGGGATCGACGCTTCGTCGCCCACCGCGCAGCTCAAGATGGGCGTGATCAACCGCCTGCGCACCGCGACGCCGCTCCAGGTCAACCTCCAGGTGCGCTTCGCCGAGGTGAGCCGCAGCTTCGTCAAGAACATCGGCTCGAACCTGCTGACGCGCGACACCACGGGCGGCTTCCTGTTCAGCGTCGCGTCCGGCCGCAATCCGGGGACGATCACCACCGATTCGACCACCGGCGCGACCAACTACACCTTCACGTCGGGAAGCCAGCGCAGCACGATCGGCATGGCGGGCAAGCTGCTCGGCCTCAACGTGCTCCAGGCGCTCGATCTCGGCGAACGCACCGGCCAGGTGACGACGCTGTCGCAGCCCAACCTCACCGCGCTTTCGGGCGAGACAGCGACCTTCCTCGCGGGCGGCGAGATCCCGATCCCGATCAGCCAGGGCTATGGCGCGGTCTCGGTCGAGTACAAACAATATGGCGTCAGCCTCGCCTTCACGCCGACCGTGCTCTCGGACGGCCGCATCTCGATGCGCGTGCGCCCCGAAGTCTCGCAGCTCTCGGCGGCGGGCGCGGTCGAGCTCAACGGCACGACGATCCCGGCGCTGACCACGCGACGCGCGGAGACCTCGGTCGAGCTCGGCTCGGGCGAGAGCTTCATGATCGCGGGCCTGCTCTCGAACAGCCACGACAACAGCTTCGACAAGACCCCCGGCGTCGGCGACATGCCGGTGCTCGGCGCGCTGTTCCGCTCGAACGCCTTCCAGCGCAACGAAACCGAGCTGGTCATCGTGATCACGCCGTATCTGGTGAAGCCGGTCAACGCGAGCGAGATCGCGCTGCCCACCGACGGCTATCGCGCGCCCGACGACGCCCAGCGCCTGCTCGGTGGCGCGCTCACCGGCAGCAAGCCCGGCGGCGGCGTCGACCCGCGGCCCACGCCGCGGATGGCGAACCCCGATGCGCAGCCTGCGGTCGGTGCGTTCAACCCGGTTCCGCAGCAGCCCGGCCAGCCGGCGGTGCAGCAGGCGATCGTGCCGCAACCCCAGCCCGAGCAGCCCGCGCCACGCCAGGACGTGCCGCAGCCCGCCAAGGCGACGGTGCCGTCCAAGCCCCAGGAAAAGAAGAAGACCGTCGCGAGCGCCGCGCCGGGCTTCGGCCAGTGATGCGTGTGAGGAGTCCCATGATGCTGAAGCGCCTCGCCCTTCCCCTGCTCCTCGCCCCCGCCGCGCTGCTGAGCGGCTGCGGCACCTACAATGGCGGCGTCGAATCGGTCTATCAGCCGGTCGTCCAGCGCAGCGATTTCGCGCTCGATCTCAACACCGCGGGCTATTCGCTGGCCCCCGGCGAGAGCGAGCGGCTCGCCGGCTGGCTCAAGGCGCTGAACCTGCGCTACGGCGACACCGTCTCGATCGAGGACGGCGCGGACGGCACCACCGGGCGCGACCAGATCGCCGCCGAGGTCAACCGCTACGGCCTGATGCTCGCGAACCGCGCGCCGGTGACGGCAGGCAATGTCGCGCCCGGCACGGTGCGCGTCGTGCTGACGCGCTCGACCGCGAGCGTGCCGAACTGCCCCGATTATTCGCGCGTCTACCAGCCCGATTACCAGGCGAGCACGAGCTCGAACTTCGGCTGCGCGACCAACAAGAACCTTGCGGCGATGGTCGCTTCGCCGGCCGACCTGGTCCGCGGCGTGCCCGGCTCGCCGACCACCGATCCCGCCGCGGCGGGCAAGGCGATCGGCGTGTGGCGGAGCGCGGCGCCGACCGGCGGCGGCGGCACGGCGGTCAAGGCCGAGAGCACCGGCGGGGGAAGCAACTAAGATGAACGCGCCCTTCAATCCCGGCCGCACCGGCCATCGCGAGCCATTCGTCGCCTTCGTCTGCGACGAGACGACCGCCGAGGCGCTGCGCCCGATCGCGGTCGAGCTCGGCTGGAGCCCCGAGAAGGTCAACAAGGGCGGGCTGCGCAACGCGGTGCAGACGCTCTCGGTCTCGGCGAGCCCGAACATCCTGTTCGTCGACCTCTCCGAATCTGGCGATCCGCTCAACGACATCAATGCCCTCGCCGAGGTCTGCGAGCCGGGCACGGTGGTGATCGCCTCGGGCCAGGTCAACGACGTGCGCCTCTATCGCGACCTGCTCGCGAGCGGCATCCACGACTATCTGCTGAAGCCGCTCAACCCCGATGTGCTGCGCGAGTGCTTCGCCCAGGCCCAGGCTGCGCTCACTGCGCCCAAGGCCGCCGAGGCGGGCTCGGACCGGCCGCATTGCTCGGTCGCCGTCATCGGCACGCGCGGCGGCGCCGGCGCCTCGACGATCGCGACCTCGCTCGCGTGGCTGCTCAGCGACAAGCAGAAGCGCACCACCGCGCTGCTCGACCTCGACGTCCATTTCGGCACCGGCGCGCTCGCGCTCGACCTCGAGCCCGGCCGCGGCCTCACCGACGCGATCGAGAACCCCAGCCGCATCGACGGGCTGTTCATCGAGCGGGCGATGGTCAAGGCGTCGGACATGCTCGCGGTGCTCTCGGCCGAAGCGCCGATCAACTCGCCGGTGCTCACCGACGGCGCAGCCTTCTACCAGCTGCAGGAAGAGATCCGCACCGCGTTCGAATGCACCGTGGTCGACCTCCCGCGCAACATGCTGGTGCTCCACCCGCACCTGATCACCGACGTTCAGGTCGCAGTGGTGGTGACCGAGCTCACGCTCGCCGCCGCGCGCGACGCGATCCGCATCCTCAGCTGGTTCAAGTCGAACGCGCCGCAGACCAAGGTGCTGGTGCTCGCCAACCGCGTGCCCGCCCAGACGGCGATGCTCGAGATCAGCCGCAAGGACTTCGAGGGCTCGATCGAGCGCAAGATCGATTTCGTCCTGCCCTATGAGCAGAAGACCGCCGCGCAGGCCGCCAAGCTCGGCAAGCCGATGGCGGAGGCCGGCAAGAGCGTGAAGGCGCTGGGTCCGCTCGCCGATCTCGCCGCGAAGATCGTCGCGATCACCGATTCGGGTGACGACGCGCCGGCTTCGAAGGGCGTCCCCGGCAAGGGCGGCGACAAGGGCGCCAACGGCTCGCTGCTCGGCAAGCTCGGCGACCTCAAGCTGAAGATGAACAAGAAGAAGTAAGGATTTGGGCCCTATCCGTCACGGCAAGGGCATTGGCGAAGTGGAGTAAGTGAACGGCATGGACCTGTTGCCGTATCTGATGCTCGGCGGCGGCGCCTTCACGGTTCTGGCGTTGATGGTCTTCGCCTTCTCGGGCCCCAATGCGCAGCGCGCCGGCGCGCGCCGCCTCTCGGGGCTGCGCGAGCGCCACAACGGCAATCCCACCGGCGCGGCCGCGATGGAAGCGCAGATCCGCCGCGTCTCCGCCGCGCGCGCGACGCGGATGGACAGCGTCGCCGGCCGGCTGCTCCCCAATCCCGCGCTGCTGAAGAAGCGCCTCGCGATGACCGGCAAGCCCTGGACCGTGGGGCAATACGGCCTCGCCACGCTCGGGCTGTTCCTCGTTCCGGCCTTCGCGCTGTGGTTCCAGGGTGCGCCGATCTGGCTCGCGCTGTTCCTCGGCCTCGCGATCGGCGCGGGCATTCCGCACTGGGTGGTGGGCTTCTTCGTCAAGCGCCGCATCGCCAAGTTCACCGCCAAGTTTCCCGACGCGATCGAGCTGCTCGTCCGCGGCCTGCGTTCGGGCCTGCCGATCACCGAGACGATGACCGTCGTCGGCTCCGAAGTCGACGGCCCGGTCGGCGAGGAATTCCGCGCGGTCTCAGACAAGATGAAGATCGGCAAGACGCTCGACCAGGCGCTTCAGGAGACCTCGGACCGGCTCGGCACGCCCGAGTTCCAGTTCTTCGTGATCACCATCGCAATCCAGCGCGAGACCGGCGGCAACCTGGCGGAAACGCTCGCCAACCTCGCCGACGTGCTGCGCAAGCGCAGCCAGATGAAGCTCAAGATCAAGGCGATGTCGTCGGAATCCAAGGCCTCGGCGCTGATCGTCGGCGCGCTGCCCTTCATCGTGTTCGGCCTCGTCTGGTTCATCAACAACAACTACATGATGCACTTCTTCCAGGATGAGCGGCTGATGGTCGCCGGCGGCGGCGGGCTGGTGTGGATGGGCATCGGCGCCTTCATCATGGCCAAGATGGTCAACTTCGAGATCTGACGATGACCACGCCCCCCTCCTCCGGTCCGACCATCCTGGGCGTCGACGTGCTGTGGGTCGCCACGCTGCTCTCGGCCGTCGCGGCGTTCGCGGTGCTGATCGCGATCTACGCCGCCACCACGGTGCGCGACCCGATGGCGAAGCGCGTCAAGGCGCTCAACGACCGGCGCGAACAGCTCAAGGCCGGCATCACCGCCTCGACCTCGAAGCGCCGCGCCAAGCTGGTCCAGAAGAACGAATCGGCGGACCGGATGCGCAGCCTGCTCCAGTCGCTGAAGGTGCTCCAGGACAGCCAGCTCAAGGTCGCGCAGACCAAGCTGCTCCAGGCGGGCATCCGCCAGAAGGAATGGGCGGTCGCGGTGATCTTCGGGCGCCTCGTGCTGCCGATCGTGTTCGGCAGCCTGATGGTCTACCTCGTCTACGGCACCGAGATGTTCAAGGACTGGACGCCGATCAAGGCGTACGGCCTCGTCGCGGGCAGCTTCATCCTCGCCTACAAGGCGCCGGACATCTTCCTCAAGAACAAGATCCAGAAGCGCAGCCACGCGATCCGCAAGGGCCTGCCCGACGCGCTCGACCTGCTCGTGATCTGTGCCGAAGCGGGACTCACCGTGGACGCAGCGTTCAGCCGCGTCTCGCGCGAGCTGGGCAAGGCCTATCCGGAACTGGGCGAGGAATTCTCGCTCACCGCGATCGAGCTGGGCTTCCTCACCGAGCGCCGCCAGGCCTTCGAGAATCTCGCCAACCGCGTCGACCTCGACTCGATCCGCGGCGTGGTAACCACCATGATTCAGACCGAGAAATACGGCACGCCGCTCGCCTCGGCGCTGCGCGTGCTCTCGGCCGAGTTCCGCAACGAGCGCATGATGCGCGCCGAGGAAAAGGCCGCGCGCCTGCCCGCGATCATGACCGTGCCGCTGATCCTCTTCATCCTGCCGGTGCTGTTCATCGTCATCCTCGGCCCTGCGAGCTGCTCGATCAACGACGCCTTCATCAGCAAATGATTTCGCCCCCGATTCTTCCGGTGGCGCGTCGCCGCGGCTCAAGGTAAATTGCCCCGAAAGAGTTCTTCCGGGGGGATGACTTCATGCAGGACCTGCCGTTCCAGACGCTGACCCAATGGGTTGCGCTGGCGCTCACGCTGATCGGTGGCTGGTTTCTCGGGCTCGGCAGCGCTTCCGCGGGGAAGCGCTGGCGCGAGCAGTTCGAGGACGAGGAAGTCGCCCACGCCAGCTACCGCCACCAGGCCGAGCTCGACCTCAAGGAAGCGAATCGCCGCATCCGCGAGCTCGAGGCCGAGTGCGAGACGCTCAGGAAGCAGGCCGAATCGGCAGCCGCTGCGGCGCCCGTCGCGGCGGCTGCGGTCGCGGCGGCGCCGGCCGTTGCCGCCGATGTCGAGCCCGGCCAGGGCTGGCGCGGCTGGTTCGGCTGGGGGCGCGACAATCTCTCGCGGATCAAGGGGGTCGATCCGGCGCGCGAGAAGCGGCTCAACGAGCTCGGCATCAAGACCTATCGCGAGATCGAGAAGATGACCCCCGAGGACGAGGGCGCGCTCGAGCAGCGGCTCGACATGGCCAAGGGCGCGATCGCCGAGCAGCAATGGCGCGAACAGGCCGCGCTGCTGCGAGTCGGCAAGGAAGACGAGCATTCGAAGCGGTTCGGGTGAGGGCCAGGGGATATCCCTTTCCTCTCCTTCCAACCGTCATCCCGGCGAAGGCCGGGATCCAGAGACGCGAGCGACGTCTTCCGTAACCCTGGGTCCCGGCTTTCGCCGGGATGACGGTCAGGGGGCCACCAACCCCCGCTGATACGTCTCGCGCACCTCGGCCAGCGCCCGGCCATCGCCACCGATCACCAGCGCATTGTGCCGCAGCACCGCCTGCGGCACCGCCCCCTGCCCGTCCCACAGCCGCTCGACCGCGAGCGTCCTGCGGGTCGGCTTCAAAGGCTTGATCACCGTCCCGAACGGCGTGTCCCCGGTGAGCGCCGCGTTCATCGCCGGGGTCAGCCGCGACGGCACGTACCAATTCTCCGCCTCGGAGAGCGTCACCCCGCCGCAGGTCAGCCGCACGCGGCGATAGACCACGGGCTCGGCCGCCCCCACCCCCAGCCGCGCGCGCGTCGCCGCATCGGGCGCGACCGCAGCGCCACGATCGACCACCGCCACCACCGTCGGCGGATCGGCGAGCTTCAACGCCGCGCACCAGCGGCCCAGCACCGCGGTCGCGCTCGGATCGGCGCGCAGGTCGGCATCGAGCCGCGCAATGCGCTCGAACGCGCTCTCGGGAAGCGCCAGCGGAACCACGGCCAGAGGCAGCAGCGCGATCACTTCGTCCTGAGCGCCGCCTGCGCCGCCGCCAGCCGCGCGATCGGCACGCGATAGGGCGAGGCCGAGACGTAATCGAGCCCCGTCGCCTCGCAGAAGGCGATGCTCGCCGGATCGCCGCCATGCTCGCCGCAGATGCCCAGCTTGATCCCCGGCCGTGCCGCGCGCCCGCGCTCGGCCGCCAGCGTGATCAGCTGGCCCACGCCCTCGACGTCGAGGCTTACGAACGGATCGCGCGCGTAGATGCCCTTCTCGACATAGGTCGTCAGGAACCGCGCCGCATCGTCGCGGCTCACGCCCAGCGTGGTCTGGGTCAGGTCGTTGGTGCCGAAGCTGAAGAAGGCGCCCACCTCGGCGATCTCGCCCGCCATCAGCGCCGCGCGCGGCAGCTCGATCATCGTGCCGACGAGATAGTCGATCGTCCGATCCTTCTCGGCGAACACCTCGGCGGCGGCATTGTCGACCAGCGCCTTCATCAGCGCGAGCTCCTTGCGCGTCGCGACCAGCGGGATCATCACTTCGGGGATCGGCGCCTCGCCCGAATTCTCCGCGACGATGCACGCCGCCTCGAAGATCGCGCGCGCCTGCATCTCGTAGATCTCGGGATAGGTCACGCCCAACCGGCAGCCGCGATGGCCGAGCATGGGGTTGAACTCGTGCAGCTCGGCGGCGCGGCGCTTGAGCGTCTCGACATCGATCCCCGCGGCCTCGGCCACTTCCTCGAACTCGCTCTCCTCATGCGGCAGGAACTCGTGGAGCGGCGGATCGAGCAGGCGGATGGTGCAGGGCAACCCCGCCATCACCTCGAAGATCTCGACGAAATCCTTGCGCTGCTCGGGCAGCAGCTTCTCGAGCGCGGCACGCCGCCCGGCCTCGTCGCTCGCGAGGATCATCTGGCGCACCGCGGTGATCCGCGCGCTGTCGAAGAACATATGCTCGGTGCGGCACAGCCCGATGCCCTCGGCGCCGAACTCGCGCGCGGTGCGGCAGTCGAGCGGGGTCTCGGCGTTGGTGCGCACCTTGAGGCGGCGGACCTCGTCGGCCCAGACCATCAGCGTGCCGAAATCGCCCGCGAGCTCGGGCTGAACCGTCGGCACCGCGCCGAGCATCACTTCGCCGCTCGCACCGTCGATGGTGATGATATCGCCCTCGCGCACTTCGCGCTGGCCGACGCGGAACAGCTTCTCGCGCGCGTTGATCGCCAGCGTGCCCGCGCCCGAGACGCAGGGCCGGCCCATGCCGCGCGCCACCACCGCGGCGTGGCTGGTCATGCCGCCGCGCGCGGTGAGGATGCCCTGCGCCGCGTGCATGCCGTGGATGTCCTCGGGGCTGGTCTCGACGCGGACGAGGATCACCTTCTCGCTCGCCGCCGCCCAGCGCTCGGCGGTGTCGGCGTCGAACACCACCTTGCCCGAAGCCGCGCCCGGCGAGGCGGGCAAGCCTTTGGTCAGCACGTCGCGCACCGCCGAAGGATCCAGCGTCGGGTGGAGCAGCTGGTCGAGCGCCGACGGGTCGACGCGCAGGATCGCTTCCTCGCGCGTGATCAGCCCTTCGCTGGCCATGTCGACCGCGATCTTGAGCGCGGCCTTGGCGGTGCGCTTGCCCGAGCGGGTCTGGAGCATCCACAGCTTGGCGCGCTCGACCGTGAACTCGATGTCCTGCATGTCGCGATAATGAGTCTCGAGCGTGTCGAAGACCTGCGCCAGCTGGCCATAGACCTCGGGCATCGCCTCTTCCATCGACGCGGGCTTGGCCCCCGCCTTCTCGCGCGCGGCAAGCGTGAGATACTGCGGCGTGCGGATGCCCGCGACGACGTCCTCGCCCTGCGCGTTGATCAGGAACTCCCCGTAATAGGCGTTGTCGCCGGTCGAGGGATCACGCGTGAACGCCACGCCCGTCGCCGAGGTGTCGCCCATGTTGCCGAACACCATCGCCTGGACGTTGACCGCCGTCCCCCAGTCGCCCGGGATCGAATTGAGCCGGCGATAGACCTTGGCGCGCTCGGACTGCCACGATCCGAACACCGCGCCGATCGCGCCCCAGAGCTGGTCGTGGACGTCCTGCGGGAAAGGCTTCTCCCACAGCTCCTCGACGAGCTTCTTGTATTCGGCGACCAGCGCCTGCCAGTCGGCGGCGGTGAGGTCGGTGTCGAGATAATAGCCGCGGTCCTCCTTGGCGATCTCGAGCGCGTCCTCGAAGCGGTGGTGGTCGAGCCCGAGCACCACGTCCGAATACATCTGGATGAAGCGGCGGTAGCTGTCCCAGGCGAAACGCGCGTCGCCGCTCGTGGCGGCGAGCCCCTCGACGGTCGCATCGTTGAGCCCGAGGTTGAGGACGGTGTCCATCATCCCGGGCATCGACACGCGCGCGCCCGAGCGCACCGAGACAAGCAGCGGATCGGCCGCATCGCCGAAGGTCTTACCGGTGATCGCTTCGATATGCGCGATGCCCGCGGCGACTTCGGCCTTCAGGCTGTCGGGGAAGCTCTCGCCTTCGTCGTAATAGAGCGCGCAGACGGGGGTGGAGATGGTGAAGCCCGGCGGCACCGGCAACCCGATCGAGGCCATTTCGGCAAGGTTCGCCCCCTTGCCGCCCAGGAGGTTCTTGTCGCCCGCTCCGCCGTCCGAAACCCCGCCGCCGAACCGGTACACGTGCTGCGTCATGCGCTTTCCTTCTGGTGGAGATTGCCGCCCTGGGGAGGCGGAACGCCTACCGCAGTTGCGAAGAGAAAGGAAAGCCTGACCACGTTGTCAGTCGCTCGCCCGCTTGCCCGTCCCCTGCCCCATTCGGGGACCCTTCGCCCTGATCCTGAGCAGTTCGGGAGCGAATCGGCGATGGGACAGGGCTCCCTAACCCTCGATCCGCGAGAAATCCGCGACCTTGTGCACTGCGTCACGCATCCGCGCGAGCAGCGCCAGCCTGGCGGTGCGCTTGGCGGAATCGGAATCGTTGACGGTGACCTGGTCGAAGAAGGCATCGATCGGCCCGCGCAGCCCTGCGAGCGCGGCCATGGCGCCTTCGAAATCCTCGGCGTCGACGGCGGCTTCGGCTTTGGGCTCGGCATCGTTCAGCGCTTCGATCAGCGCCGATTCGGCGGGCTCGGCCTCGTAGATGTCCGCGCCGACGCCGACGTCGGTGCCGTCGAAGGATTCCTTTTTCAGGATGTTCGCGGCGCGCTTGTAGCCGGCGAGCAGGTTGGCGCCGTCCTCGGTGCCGACGAACGCCTGGAGCGCATGGACGCGCGCGAGCAGGCGGACAAGGTCGTCCTCGCCGCCGAGCGCGAAGACGGCGTCGATGAGGTCGTGGCGGACGCCCGCCTCGCGCTGCTGGACCTTGAGACGGTCGGCGAAGAAGTCGAGGAGTTTGCTGGCAAAGGCATTCTGGCCTCGAGCGAATCCAAAGCCGTGCAATTGCCAGTAAAGCTCTGCAGCTTCCCCGATAACAGTAACGCGGTTGGTTAGCAGTTCGATCTCAACAGTTTTGGTAGTCTCATCTGCGAGAAAGATCGGAGATTTTCGCGAACCGCCTGCTTCAGCCCGACGCTCATAAATGTCATCCATCGACATCGGCAGCAACGACATCAGATGATGCAGTCGCCCCTCAATGTGAGGAGTGCCGGCCGCTTGCATCGCACTGCTGAGGGAGAATCGGAGCCGATTGTCGAAAATCAGTCCGATAATGCCCAATGCCGCACGACGAAGCGCGAAGGGATCACGTGATCCGGTCGGCTCCATGCCGGCGCCGAAGAAGCTCACGATGGTATCCAGCTTGTCCGCCAGACTGACCGCCACCGTCACCGGCGCGGTGGGCACGTCATCCCCCTGCCCCACCGGCTTGTAATGATCGCGGATGGCTTCGGCGACCGCGGCATCCTCGCCTTGCGCGGCGGCGTAATAGCCGCCCATCAGCCCCTGCAGTTCGGGGAACTCGCCGACCATCCCGGTGACGAGGTCCGCCTTCGCCAGCCGCGCGGCGCGTTCGGCGAGGTCCGCCAGCGCAGCCTTGCCTAGCCCCTCCCCTTCAGGGGAGGGGTTGGGGTGGGGGCTGTCCGCGAGCACGCCGGTCTCGGTGAGACCCACAGGCCCCACCCCAACCCCTCCCCTGAAGGGGAGGGGCTTTATGATATCCTCCTCCACCAACCACCGCGCCAGCTTCGCCACGCGCTCGACCTTGTCGGCCACCGTCCCCAGCTTCTCGTGGAAGACGATCTTCTCGAGCTTCTTCGCCTGCTCCTCGAGCGGCACCTTCCGGTCCGTCTCGTAGAAGAAACGCGCATCGCTCAGCCGTGCCGCCAGCACCTTGCGGTTGCCCTCGATGATCTTGGCGCCGTCGTCGTCCGCGGCAATGTTCGCCACGCAGATGAAGGCGTTGGCGAGCTTCCCCTCGCGGTCCCGACAGACGAAATACTTCTGGTTCACGCGCGCGGTGAGCTGGATCACTTCGGGCGGCACGCTCAGGAAATCCGCGTCGAACCGCCCGAGCAACGGCACCGGCCATTCGGTGAGCCCGGCGTTCTCCGCCACCAGCCCCTCGTCCTCGACCAGCACCAGCCCGGCCTCGGCCGCCAGCGCCGCCGCACCCTCACGGATCAGCGCGCGGCGCTCGTCGTCGACCACGCGGACATGCGCGTCGAGCAGCGCATCGACATAGGTCTCGACCGACTCGATCGTCACCAGCCCGCGGTGAAGGAAGCGATGCCCCGCCGTCGTCCGCCCGCTCGTCACGCCGGCGATCTCGCACGGCACCACCTCGCTGCCGAACAGCGCGACGATCCCCTGCAGCGGCCGCACCCAGCGCAGGCTCTCGGTGGAGAGCGAAGCTTCGCCCCAGCGCATCGACTTGGGCCAGGGGAAGGCGCGGATCAGCGGCGGGATGATCTCGGCGAGCACGGCGGTCGTCGCACGCCCGGGCCGGTCGATCACCGCGAACCACACACCGTCGCGCTCGACGAGTTGCTCCCTGGCGAGCCCGGTCTTGCGCAGGAACCCTTCGAGCGCCTGCTCGGGCGCCGAGGTGCGCGGGCCCTTGACCTCCTCGGCGACGGCGGCGGTCGCCTCGGGCAGCCCGCGCGCGATCAGCGCGAGCCGCCGGGGCGTCGCATATTCCTGCGTCTCGATGCCGAAGATCCCGGCCTCGGCCAGCGCCTTGCCGAACAGCAGCTTGAGGGCCGCGCGCGCGGACGCCTGCATCCGCGCTGGGATTTCCTCGGAGCGGAGCTCGAGTAGGAAGTCGGTCATGCTTCCCACCCGTTCTTCGCCATCCACGCCGCGCAGCTGCCCTTCGCCAGGTCGCGCACCCGGCCGATATACGCCTGGCGCTCGGCGACCGAGATCACCCCGCGCGCGTTGAGCAGGTTGAAGATGTGGCTCGCTTCGATCGCCTGCTCATAGGCGGGGATCGGCAGGTCGTGGCTCAGGCAGTTCTCGCACTCCGCCGCGGCCTTCCTGAACAGGTCGAACAGCGTCTCGGTGTCCGCGATCTCGAAATTCCATTTCGACATCTCGCGTTCGTTCTCGAGGAAGACGTCGCCGTAGGTGAACGCGTGCCCATTGCCGGGATCGTTGAACGCGAGGTCGTACACCGAGTCCTTGTTCTGGATGTACATCGCCAGCCGCTCGAGCCCGTAGGTCAGCTCGCCCGCCACCGGCTTGCAGTCGAATCCGCCCATCTGCTGGAAATAGGTGAACTGGGTGACTTCCATCCCGTCGCACCAGACTTCCCAGCCCAGCCCCCAGGCGCCGAGCGTCGGCGATTCCCAATCGTCCTCGACGAAGCGGATGTCGTGCTTGGCGAAATCGATTCCGATCGCTTCGAGGCTGCCGAGGTACAGCTCCTGCAGGTCGGGTGGGCTCGGCTTCAGGATCACCTGATACTGGTAGTAGTGCTGGAGCCGGTTGGGGTTCTCGCCATAGCGGCCGTCGGTCGGGCGGCGGCAGGGCTGGACGAAGGCGGCGTTCCACGGATCGGGGCCGAGCGCGCGCAGGGTCGTCGCGGTGTGGAAGGTGCCCGCGCCCATCCGCATGTCATAGGGCTGGAGGATCAGGCAGCCGCGCTGGCTCCAATAATCGTGGAGCGTCAGGATCATGCGCTGGAAGCTGAGCGGGTGTGGCAAAAGGGCACCTGATGAGCGAAATCCGCGCCGCTTTGGCGCAGCCGCCCCAAAGGGTCAATGCCGGGCGTTGACACCCCGAAATGGTTAATGTCTCCTTGGCCCGATGCGGAGAATCGGGCAGCCGGGGGGAACCTGCTCTCGCACCACGAAGCTGGTGCTTGCGCTCGCGATTCTGGCGCAGACCGCGATGGGCGCCGCCCAGTCCGCCACGCCCGACGTCGCGCCCAAGCTCCCCTATGCCGCCTATCCCGCCGACGACCGGCTGACGCTGTCGGGCAAGCTCGTCCGTTCCGAGAGCGAGGACAAGCGCGAAGCCGCGCTCTGGGCCGAGATCGCCCGCGTCCGCGCCTCGCAGAACTACGAGCCGCACCCGGCGATCTGGAAGATCGGCGACGCGGACACGACGATCTACCTGTTCGGTACGGTCCACAGCCTGCCGCCCGGCTTTCGCTGGCGCAACCCGGTGCTCGAGGGCGTGGTGGTGCGCGCGAACCTGCTCCTTCTCGAATCGGTCGACGAGCAGGACCATGACGTGACCTTCCGCGAAGGCATCGCGCCCGACACGGTCGCGGCGATGCCGCCGCTGCTCGATCGCGTGTCGCACCGCTTCCGCGGCAAGCTCGCCGCGCTCCAGGCGCTGCTCCCGCCCGAGACGGTGGCGGAGATGGACAGGATGCCGACCTGGATCGCCGCGATGGGCGTGGGCTATATCCGCGACCTGCTGGTCGGCGACATGCCGAGCGATGGCGCCGACGACTGGCTGGAGAAGCATTTCCGCGCCACCGGCCGGCCGATCGAAGCGATCGAGCAGGCCAAGCAGGTCGTCACCAACATCAACGCCGTGCCCGAATCGGCGCAGCGGCTGATGCTCGAGGCGGCGGTCGCCGCGCCCGATCGCAGCCGCGCCGAGCTCGACGCGCCCGCGCATGCCTGGGCGCAGGGCGAAGTCGGCGACGATTCGCCGCTCAAGATCGTGCCGCAGGAGCTCGATCCCCAGGCCAAGCTCGCCGATCCCTTGCTCGCGCAGCGCAACGCCGCCTGGGTGGAGACGCTGCTCGGCAAGGAGATGGCGCGGCCGGGGACGATCCTGTTCGCGGCCGGGGCGGGGCATTTCGTCGGCCCCGGATCGGTGATCGACCTGCTGCGCAGGCGTGGCGTGCGCGTCGAACGCGTGCAATAGCGCCCACCATGGTCACGCGATGGCTGCTCCTCCTGCTGGCGATGCTGGCGCTCTCGAGCTGCGACAAGCCGCTGTTCGCGCCGGCGCCCAGGGACGCGCACCCTGCGCTCTGGGTGGTCAGGGACGCCGATACGACGATCTATCTGTTCGGCACGGTGCATGTGCTCGAGCCCGGCATCCGCTGGCTCAACGGCGACGTGCGCAAGGCGTTCGACGCCAGCGACCAGCTGGTGCTCGAGATCACGGGCGTGTCGGGCGCACAGATGAGCCGGATCGTCGCCACCCTGGCGCTCGACAAGGGCCCCAGGCTCTCGCAGCGCTTTCCGCCCGCCGAACTGGCGAAGATCCGCGCGGCGATCGAGCAGGGCGGGGGCAATCCGGAAATCACCGATCGCCTCGCCCCCTGGTACCTCGCGCTCAACCTCTCGGTCGAGGCGCTCGATCGGGCGAGACTCAAGCCCGCCGCGGGCGTGGAATCCGTGCTCACCGGGGATGCCGGCGCGCACGGCAAGCCCGTCGCAGGGCTCGAGACCGCCGAGCAGCAATTCGGCTATTTCGCCGGGCTCTCGCAACCGGCGCAGGACGCGCTGCTCGTCCGCACGGTCGACCGCATTCCGCAGCTGCCCGCCGATGCGCGCGCCGCCGCCGAGGCCTGGAGCCGCGGCGACGCCGACAAGCTCGGTGCGCTGGTCAACGCCGAGCTCAAGGATTCGCCCGAGCTCGCCGAGAAGCTGCTCCACGCGCGCAACCGGCGCTGGGCCGACTGGATCAAGGCGCGGATGGCGACGCCCGGCAGGATCTTCGTCGCGGTGGGCGCCGGCCATCTCGCCGGCGCGGGAAGCCTCCAGCAGGAACTCGCCGCACGCGGGTTCAAGGTCACGCGCATCCAATAATCCGAAGCCGCAAACCCCGCCGCGACCCCCGGCTTGACTCGCCGTGCGAATGAATATAACCAATTGGCTAATTAACTGATTGGCAAAATAATGACGCCCAGTGACCCGCTCTCCGCCACCTTCGCCGCGCTCGCGGACCCGACACGGCGCGCGATCCTCGCCCGGCTCGCCGATGGCGAAGCGACCGTCGGCGAGCTCGCGCAGCCCTTCGCGATCAGCGGCCCCGCGATCACCAAGCACCTCAAGGTGCTCGAACGCGCCGGGCTGATCGCGCGCAGCCGCAACGCCCAGCAGCGCCCCGCCCGCCTCAACCCCGAGGCGCTCAAGGCCGCGCGCGACTGGCTCGAGGAATACCGCCGCTTCTGGGAGGGCCAGTTCGACCGGCTCGACCAGTATCTCCAGCAGATCCAGCAGAAGGAACCCAGGCCATGACCACCGACACGCCGCTTGGCCCCGGCTATCGGGTGCAGATCGTCCGCGAATTCGATGCGCCGCGCGCACTGGTGTTCGAATGCATGACCCACGCCGAGCATATGAAGCGCTGGTGGAGCCCGCACGGCTTCACCAATCCGGTCGCCGAATCCGATCCGCGCGTCGGCGGGGCGTGGGAAATCCACATGCAGGGGCCCGGGCCCTTCGGCATCAACCCGGTCCATGGCGAGTGGATCGAGCTGTCCCCGCCCGAACGGATGGTCTTCTCGGCGCGCGCCTTCCAGGGCGAGGACGGGCGCTGGGGGATCGACCATGTCTCGACCGCGGTATTCGAGGACCTGCCCGACGGCCGGACCAGGATGACCTTCGAGACGGTGGTCAAGCATGTGTCCGATGCGCTGCTCCCCGCGCTCGGCGGGATGGAGGCCGGCTGGCGCCAGAGCTTCGAGAAGCTCAACGGCCTGGCCGCCGAGCTCGCGATGAAGGCCGCCTTCGCACAGTGACGCCGGCTGTTGGCCCGGCCTCCGCGAACCGCTAGGAGGCCGGGCATGACAGCGAAACGAACCGGCGGCCGCATCCTCGTCGACAATCTGGTCGCGCAGGGCTGCGACCGCATCTTCCACGTCCCCGGCGAGAGCTTCCTCGCGGTGCTCGACGCACTCCACGACGTGCCGGAGATCGACCTCGTCACGTGCCGCCAGGAAGGCGGCGCGGCGTTCATGGCCTGCGCCGACGCGGCGATGACCGGCAAGCCCGGCGTCTGCTTCGTCACCCGCGGCCCCGGCGCGACCAACGGCTCGATCGGCGTCCATGTCGCGATGCAGGACTCGCAGCCGATGCTGTTCTTCATCGGCGACGTCGACCGCAGCATGCGCGACCGCGAGGGCTTCCAGGAAGTCGACCTCCCCGCGATGTTCGCGCCGCTCGCGAAATGGGCGACGCGGATCGAGGATGCCGCGCGCATCCCCGAGTACATCGCCCGCGCGTGGAACGTCGCGCAGTCGGGCCGCCCCGGCCCGGTGGTGATCGCGCTGCCCGAGGACATGCTCACCGACGTGGTCGAGGCAGTGGACCGGCCCAGGCTGGAGAAGGTCGAGCAGGCCGAGCATGCAGGCGCCGCGCTGGCCGGTCTCCTCAAGAAGGCGAAGTCGCCCATCGCCATCGTCGGCGGCGCGGGCTGGACGCCACGGGCGGGCCAATATTTCCAGCAGTTCGCCGAGCGCTCGGGCATCCCCGTCGCGGGCGCGTTCCGCCGGCAGGACGCGATCGACAACCAGTCGCCGGTCTGGGCGGGCAACCTCGGCTATGGCCCGAACCCGAAGCTCGTCGATCGCGTGAAGCGGGCCGACCTGCTCCTGGTCGTCGGCGCGCGGCTGGGCGAGGCGACGACCGACGGCTACACGCTCGTCACGCCCGATCACCCCGGGCAGACGCTGGTGCACGTCCACCCCGATCCGTCGGAGCTCGATCGCGTCTATCGCACGGACCTCGCGATCTGCGCGAGCATCGACGAATTCGCATCATCCGTCGGCCATTGGCAGGGCGTGGTTCCGCACGTTGGTGCGGGCGCCGAAGCGCATGCCGAGTGGCTGGACTGGTCGACCCCCAGGCCCCGCGACGGGGTGAAGCTCGACCTCGGCCCCTGCGTGCTCGCGATGCGCGAGGCGCTGCCGGCGGACACGATCATCTGCAACGGCGCGGGCAATTTCTCGGGCTGGTGGCACCGCTATTGGCGCTACGGCCCCCAGCCGACCCAGCTCGCCCCCACCGCCGGCGCGATGGGCTATGGCGTGCCCGCCGCGGTCGCAGCAGCCTTGCGCGCGCCCGGCCGCCAGGTCGTCGCGGTGGCGGGCGACGGCGACTTCCTGATGAACGGCCAGGAACTCGCCACCGCGGTCCAGCACGGCGCCAACCTGATCGTGATCCTCGTCGACAATGGCGCGTACGGCACGATCCGCATGCACCAGGAGCGCAACTACCCCGCGCGCCTGTCGGGCACGACGCTGCACAATCCCGATTTCGCTGCGCTTGCCCGCGCCTATGGCGGCTGGGCCGAGACGGTGGAGAGCACCGCCGACTTCGCGCCCGCCCTCCAGCGCGCGCTGGCTGAGACGGGCGTGCGCCTGCTCCACTTGAAGACCGACGTCGAGCAGATCACTCCGGCGGCAACGATCGCCGGAATCCGCGGGGCCTAGCGCGCCGGTTTCGCCTGGCAGAGCGCGATCTCCTCGCGCATCGCCCGCGCAGCCCATTGCTCGTCGACGCCGACCGCGCGGGCGAAGGCGCGCGCGAAGCCGACCGCGTGGATCGCGCTGCGAAACTCGCCAAAGCGCGCCGCCTCGATCGCCTCGAGGAAGCGCATCCCGATCCGCGTCTCGGCGGCGATGTCGGCCAGGCTCAGCCGGCGGGCGGTGCGCGCCGATCTGAGCGCGAGCGGCAGCCGCCGCGTATCGAAGGGCGCCAGTTCGTGCGGCGCGAAAGGCAGGACCGATTCCTCGGCCAGGGCTGCAGACGAATACGGCATGTCGACCCCATCTCGCTCGACCGGAATCGTCCCTTCCGGCCCACGTTGAAGACGGTATTAGGCCGTCCCACGGGCGAATCCCATCGCATGCGCGCTCGGCCCATCTTGAGCGGCGCCCAGTCTGTCACGGAAAGCGACCCGTCCGCGCAGGTTACGCCATTTCGGTGACGAATTTTCGACACTGCCCCGCGCAGGCTCAGTCGCCCGGCCAGCCCTGCATCCGCCGCGCGTGGTAGCGCGTGCGCAGCGTGATGCCGACGATCACCAGCGTCCACCCCACCACCATCGCCGCAACGGTCGCGAGCCCCAGCTTGCTGGCGAACAGCGGCCGGTGCAGCCGGCTCGCCCAGACGAACCCCACCGCGGCGAGCGCGACGATCGCCAGCCCCGGCCAGCGCCAACCGCGCGCGACTCGGCGCAGCTCGGCGCGATAGGCGGCGCGTCCCTCGGGCGTCTCGAGATCGGGCTTCATCGAACCTCCCCCTGCTCAGGGCGCGCAGCATAGTCCGTTTCGCAACCGATAGGAAAAAATTGCCGGGTGTCGCGGAACCGGGGCGGACGCCTGTCCTATTATGGAAGCTGGAGGGCTTTCGAGGGAGTTGGACCGCCATGCTTGGCTGGCGCGAACATCATATCGGACCGCGCAACGATCGCTATCGGATCGAGGGCGTCGACGTCTGGCGCGAGAAGTGGCGCTGGATCAACGGGCAGACCGTCTATCTGCCGAACCCGTTCCGCCCCGGCGAGAACGCCCGCTGCATGATCTGCGAGATCGGCGGCAAATATACCGGCATGGCACGCTTCGCCGCGAGCGAGCTCGAGAACGGCCTCTGGGTTTTCTACGTCCCCGAATGACCCCGAATTGATTGGGGCCGCCCGTTGCCGGACGGCCCCTTTGCGACCCAGTGCGACCCGCTTCTTGCGACCCGGCTCGCGGGGTTGGACGGCTCAGATGTCGTCGCCGAGCGCGCCCTTGACCTTGCCGATCAGCTGCTCGCCCTTGCCCTTGGCTTCCTGGGCAGCGCCTTCGTCGCGCGTGTCAGGATCGTCGCTGTGCTGCTTCATCTTGCCGGCGATCTCGTCGACGTTTCCTTTGATCTTGTCGGTCAGCTCACCCATGATAGGCTCCTCGATAAAGGGAATGGGGTTCGGCCTTATCAACGGGTTACGGTCGGCCATGGTTCCACGGGAGGGATGAAGGATGCCCGACCGCATCGCCGACCATTATGAGCGCCACGCCGACGCCTTCGACCGCGCGCGCCGCGAACGCTTCGTCGAGCGCGCCTGGTTCGATCGCTTCCTGATCGGCGTGCGCCGCGGCGGCGAGGTGCTCGACCTCGGTTGCGGCGCAGGTGAGCCGGTCGCGCGCTTCCTCGTTGACAAGGGCTATGCCGTCACCGGCGTCGACGCATCTGAGACGATGCTCGGCCTCGCGCGCATCCGCTTCCCGCGCCACCAATGGCTGCGCGGCGACATGCGCAGCGTGAGCTTCGAACGGCGCTTCGATGGCGTGCTCGCCTGGGACAGCTTCTTCCATCTGCCCGCCGGCGACCAGGCGGCGACGCTCGAGCGGATGGCGGGATGGCTCGCGGTGGGCGGAATGATGATGTTCAACACCGGGCCTGCGCACGGCGTCGCGATGGGCGAGCAGTTCGGCGACCCGCTGTTCCACGCGAGTCTCGACCCCGCCGACTATCGCGCGGTGTTCGCGCGCACCGGCCTGGCCGAAGTCGCCTTCGCGCCCGAGGACCCGAACGCCGGCGGGCGCAGCGTGTGGCTGGCGCGGAAGATCCGATAACCCAAAGCCGTGGTTGGGGCTGCTATTCCACCGCCTTCTTCAGAAACTCCAGCACCGCCTCCCACACCAGCCCGGCCCCCTGCGGATTGCGATCCGAGCGCAAGGTCGACGAGCCGTGCACCCCGCCCTTCGCCGGCACGAACTGCACCTTCGCCTTCGCCGGCACCGCGTCGAGCAGCGCCCTGGCCGCGGCGATTTCCTTCGGGTCCTCGGCCGAGGTCACGAACACCGGGATCGCCAGCTTCGCCGCGGCAGGCTTCACCGGCGGCCTGCCGTCGAAATATTCGTCCGGGGAGAAGGCGAGCAGCGCCGCGACCTTTCCGGCATGTTCGGCTGCGACGAGGAACACCAGCGATGCCGAATAGCTCGATCCCCAGAGCACCACCGGCAGCCGCTTGCCCTGCGCCCAGGCCAGCGCCGCCTCGAGGTCGCGCTTCGCCTCGAGATAGCTGCCCTCGTGCCCCAGCTCGGCGACGGTCTCGTTCGGCCCGTACATCCCGCCGCCCGAGCGCTGGTCGATCGCGAGCGACGAATAGCCCGCGTTCGCGAGCCGCAGCTGGATGTCGGCATATTCGGTCTTGCTCGACCCCGTCTGGTGGAAGAGGAGCACCAGCGCGCGCGGCTTGTCCCTGGCGGGCACGAAGGCGCCGAATACCTTCACCCCGTCCACTGCCCGAAGCGTCACCAGTTCGGCCCCGGCACTTGCAGTCGAGACCGGCGCCGGATCCTTGCCCGATTGCCCGCAACCCGCCAGCGCCAGCAGCGCAAGGGCAAGCGCGGGGCCGCGCATCAGATCAGCCCGGCCAGCGGGCTCGACGGGTCGGCGTAGCGCCGCTTGCCCATGCGCCCGGCGCGATAGGAGAGCCGCCCGGCCTCGACCGCGGCCTTCATCGCCGCCGCCATCATGATAGGGTCCTTGGCCTCGGCGATCGCGGTGTTCATCAGCACGCCGTCGCAGCCGAGCTCCATCGCCACCGCCGCATCGCTCGCGCTGCCCACACCGGCGTCGACCAGCACCGGCACCTTGGCGCCCTCGACGATCAGCCGGATCGTCACCTGGTTCTGGATGCCCAGCCCCGACCCGATCGGCGCGCCGAGCGGCATGATCGCGACAGCGCCCGCATCCTCGAGCTGCTTGGCGGCGATCGGATCGTCGACGCAATAGACCATCGGCTGGAAGCCTTCGTTCGCCAGCACCTCGGTCGCGCGCAGCGTCTCGACCATGTCGGGATAGAGCGTGCGCGCCTCGCCGAGCACTTCGAGCTTCACCAGTTCCCAGCCCCCCGCCTCGCGCGCCAGCCGCAGCGTGCGGATCGCACTCTCGGCGTCGAAGCAGCCCGCGGTGTTGGGGAGGTAGGTGATCTTCTTCGGATCGATATAGTCGGTGAGCATCGGCGCCTTGGGGTCGCTGACGTTCACCCGGCGCACTGCGACGGTGACGATCTCGGCACCCGAGGCCTCCACTGCCGCGGCGTTCTGCGCGAAATCCTTGTACTTGCCGGTGCCGACGATCAGCCGCGAGCGGAAGGTCTTGCCCGCGACGGACCAGCTGTCGTCCGCAACCGCCGTTCCGTGATCGCCGCCTCCGACAAAGTGGACGATCTCCAGCTCGTCGCCATCCTCGACGATCACCTGGCCCAGCGTCGAGCGCGGCACCACTTCGAGGTTGCGCTCGACCGCGAGCTTCTCCGGCACCAGGCCGATCTCTTCCGCGAGCTGGAGGATGGTGAGGCCGGCCATCACCCGGCGGTGCTCGCCGTTGACCGTGATCGAGATCGTTCCGTCGCTGTGCATGGCCGCGCATATAGAGAGCCGCGGCGCCGCGGGGCAACCGCAAGCGGCGAACGTTGCGCTTGCGGGCCGCGAATGCGATAGGAGCAGCCGCAACGGGGCCAAAAACAAAAGATGACCGAGACGATCTTCGTCCTCAACGGACCCAATCTCAATCTCCTCGGCCTGCGCGAGCCCGAGATCTACGGCCACGACACGCTCGACGACATCGCCGGCATGCTCGAGGACCGGGCGCGCGAGCTGGACCTGGCGATCGACATGCGCCAGTCGAATCACGAGGGGCACCTCATCGACTGGATGCACGAGGCGCAGGCAACGGGCGCCAGGGCGATCCTGCTCAACGCCGGCGCCTATACCCACACCAGCCTCGCGCTCTACGACGCCGCGCGCTCGATCAAGACGCCGGTGATCGAGGTCCATCTCTCCAACCCGCAAGCCCGGGAGGAGTATCGCCACACCAGCATCGTGGGTCGTGCCGCCCGAGGAACCATCGCAGGGTTCGGGGCGCTTTCCTATATGCTGGCGCTTGAAGCCGCCGCGCGACTCTGACAGAGGGCGCGGTTTCATCGTACAGAAGGGTCTATGGCCGATAACAATGATATGGGCGCGATGCGGATCGATATCGATCTGGTGCGCCAGCTGGCCGCGGTGCTCGACGAGACGCAGCTGACCGAGGTCGAGGTGCAGGACGGCGAGCGCCGCGTGCGAGTCGCCCGCGAAGTGACCGTGGCTGCGCTGCCCGCCGCCGTTGCGGCCCCCGTCGCCGCTGCACCTGCTCCCGTTGCGGCTGCCGCCGCAGCGCCGGCCGAGGCCGCGCCTGCCGCGCCCAGCACCGCCAACGCCGTCAAGTCGCCGATGGTCGGCACCGCCTATCTCTCGCCCAATCCCGACGCCAAGCCGTTCATCGCGGTCGGCCAGAAGGTCGCGGCGGGCGAGACGCTGCTGATCATCGAGGCGATGAAGACGATGAACCCGATCCCCGCCCCGTCCGCGGGCACGGTGACGGCGATCCTGGTCGAGAACGGCCGCCCGGTCGAATACGACCAGCCACTCGTCGTCGTCGAGTAAGCCTGAGTGTTGCGCCGCACCGGCCCGCTCCCCCACCCGGCCACCCATAAGATACTGCCGCTGGGTGGCCGGGCGGGGGAGCGGGCCGGTGCCGCCTAGGAAAAGAACATGCCCGAGATCAAGAAGCTCCTGATCGCCAATCGCGGCGAGATCGCGCTGCGCATCCATCGCGCCTGCCACGAGATGGGGATCAAGACGGTCGCGGTGCACTCCACCGCCGACACCGATGCGATGCACGTCCGCCTCGCCGACGAAGCGATCTGCATCGGCCCGCCGCCCGCGGCCGAGAGCTATCTCAACATCCCGCGGATCATCGCCGCCGCCGAAATCTCGGGCGCCGATGCGATCCACCCGGGCTATGGCTTCCTCTCGGAGAACGCCAAGTTCGCCGAGATCGTCGAGGCGCACGGGCTGATCTTCGTCGGCCCCAAGCCCGAGCACATCCGCACGATGGGCGACAAGATCGAGGCCAAGCGCACCGCGGGCAAGCTCGGCCTGCCGCTCGTCCCCGGCTCGGACGGCGCGATCAGCGACGTCGAGGAAGCCAAGAAGATCGCCGAGGCCGCGGGCTATCCGGTGATCATCAAGGCGGCATCGGGCGGCGGCGGCCGCGGGATGAAGGTCGTCACCAACCCCGCCGACCTCGAGGCGCAGATGCTTCAGGCGGGCAGCGAGGCCAAGGCCGCCTTCGGCGACGCCACCGTCTATCTCGAGAAATACCTCGGCAACCCGCGCCACATCGAAGTGCAGATATTCGGCGACGGCAACGGCAATGCGATACACCTCGGCGAGCGCGACTGCTCGCTCCAGCGCCGCCACCAGAAGGTGCTCGAGGAAGCGCCTTCGCCGGTGCTCTCCTCCGAGGAGCGCGAGCGGATCGGCGGCGTCTGCGCCAGGGCGATGGCCGACATGGGCTATCGCGGCGCGGGCACGATCGAATTCCTGTGGGAAGCCGGCGAGTTCTACTTCATCGAGATGAACACCCGGCTCCAGGTCGAGCATCCGGTGACCGAGATGATCACCGGGCTCGACCTCGTCCGCGAGCAGATCCGCATCGCCGAGGGGCATCCGCTGACGCTCCGCCAGCAGGACGTCCAGTTCCGCGGCCATGCGATCGAGTGCCGGATCAACGCCGAGGACCCGCGCACCTTCGCGCCCTCGCCCGGGCTGGTGAAGCAGTACCATGCGCCGGGCGGGATGAACGTCCGCGTTGATAGCGGGCTCTACGCGGGCTACAAGGTGCCGCCCTATTACGACAGCATGATCGCCAAGCTGATCGTCTACGGCACCACGCGCCAGGGCGCGCTCCGGCGCCTGCGCCGCGCGCTCGAGGAATATGTGATCGAAGGGATGAAGACCACCATCCCGCTCCACCAGGCGCTGCTCGACGACCCCGACTTCCAGGCGGGCAACTACACGATCAAGTGGCTCGAGGAGTGGCTGGCCAAGCAGGAGGGCTGATCCGTCCCGTCGCCGTCACCCCGGCCTTGTGCCGGGCCCACGGCGCGGCGCCGGTTGCCCTTCCGCTTCCTTTCCATCGCTCGCCGATCGGTGGGCCCGGGCACAAGGCCGGGGTGACCATTGGGGTGCGGGGAAACGAACCTTAGAAGATCGCCGACCTGCCGCATCGGGCTCTGACGCGCGACCCGTCTCAGGTCAGCAGGCCGATCACCCCGTCGACGATCCCGAGCAGGTTCTTCACCGCGCCGATCACGTCGGCGATCTGCTGGATGTCCGCGATCGCTTCGCCGATCTCCTTGGTGGCGTCGTTGATCGCGTCGAGGTGCTGCGTCACTTGCGCGGTATTCGCCGCGAAGATCACCGAATTGATCGACTGGATGCGCGAATTGACTTCGAGCACCTGCGCCTGGAGCTTGTTGGCCGTCGCGACGTCGTCGGTCTGGGCGATCTGCCCGCGCAGCGACTCGCGCAGCGCGCGCAGCTGCGTGGCAAGGGCTTCGAGTTCGTCCATCAGCCTTCTCCCCCCTTTGCGTCCTCGCGCGCCTTCTGGAAATAGCCGTTGATCTGCTCGATCCAGTAGAAGGTGCCGCCGGCGCTTCCCTTGGCCGCTTCGGAATGCGCCTCGGCCATCGCGAGCAGCGCGGTGCGCAGCCGCGCGAGCCGCTCGCGATAGGCCTGGCGCTCGTCGATCAGCGTGCCGTAGCTGACGAGCAGCGGCTTGCGCTCGTCCTCGGTGCCGTTCGCGACGCCGACGAACGCCGTCTCGACGCCGCTCAGCAACCCCGCCCAATGATCGTCGACCATCGCGCGCAGCGTGCCGGGCCGCGAGGTCGCGCCGGGCTCGCCGACCAGCCCTGCCAGCCCCGTCATCAGCGCGCGGAACTCGGGATCGGTGCGGCGCATGATCGCCAATGCCTTGCCCTCGGCCGCCGCCTGGACGATCGCACCGCCGAAGCTCGCGAACAGGCTCACCGCCTCGGGCGGGATCTTGGCGCCGAAGGTCGGGCTCTGCAGCGCCTCGCCGACACCCTTGAGATTGTCGGTGACCGCCGTCGAGCGCTTGGGGTCGACCAAGTCCTGCAGCGCCGCCAGATAGTTGTCGACGCCGTCGAACGCCGCTGCCCAGCGGCCCGCGGTCTCGGGTGCGATCGCCGGCGCGAACGCCGCTTCGCTGGGCCGCGCGCGCTGGGCGAGCAGCAAGGCGATCACGTCGTCGCGGTGCGCGGCATTGATCTCGCCGAAGACCGTCTCGGTCTCGGCGTTCGCCGCGGTCGCGCTGGTGCGGATCGCGCCGACGCCGGTCGACAGCACCGCGCCCTGCGTCGCGCAGGCCGTGAGCGCGAGCATCATGCCGATGACCAGGATAGTCCGAACCCGCGCGCGCATCGACCGTCTCCCCCCCGCCGCAGCGGATCCGGATTGAAGCGCGACCCCGTTCTCGTTTCCCGCGATCCTGTCGGCGCGCACCGGCACCGTCAATGGCGCGGAGCCGTTGCCGCCGATGTGGAACAATAATCCCGTCCCGCCGGGACTTGGCCCCACGCGCCCGCCCGCTTAGAGGAGCGCGCATGAAGGCGACCCTCTGGCACAATCCGCGCTGCTCCAAGTCGCGCGAGACGCTCGCGATCCTCCAGGACGCGCCCGGCGTCGAGGTCGAGGTGATCGAGTATCTCAAGCACCCGCCTACCCGCGAGACGCTCGCCGCGCTCTATGCCCGCGCCGGGCTCGCCCCGCGCGAGGGGCTCCGCAAGGCCGAGGACGGCGCCAAGGCGCTCAAGCATGCCTCCGACGAGGCGATCCTCGACGCGATGGTCGCCGATCCGATCCTGATCGAGCGCCCGCTGGTCGAGACCGAAAAGGGCGTCCGCCTCGGCCGCCCGCCCGAGAAGGTCCGCGAAATCCTCTAGGCATCCGCATCGGCTGTCGTGAACAGCCAAGCGAACGTCATGTCGGCGTCACACTGTTGATAAGTCACGACTCTGGAATCAATAGTTGTTGACCCTTCGGCACGCCGACCATAGGTCTGATGCAAGTAACGACTCAATCGAATATGAAGTTTTGCTGCGATGCGTCACAGGCATGCATCGAGATGAAGTGGCGCGTTGAATTACGTTTTTTATTCTTAAAATTGCATAAACCTTAAGCGTGAATCCATAAGATTCACCCTATTAACTTGTCTTTTTTACGTCCTGAATCACGATAAGATAACGGTCGCCAACACTGCGATTTCGTCAAGTCGCGTCAATTGTTTGCTGACGACGAAATCGCCGACGATATTGAAAGATATCTGAAGACATATTGTCGGCAAACTCAGTCTCGCCGAAGACAACGCGAACTCGACCGAGTCCGCGAGTGCCTTTCGGCGTCCTCAGCGAAGCGGGAGTAGCACCATGGCAAATCCGGTCAGTTTCGATCAGCTGCAAAACGGCTTTTACAATGCCCTCGCGGCGGGGCTCGGCTATGAGACGACGACGCCCTTCCAGGTCGTCCAGCCGTCTCCGCCCCTCGTCGGCGGCGCTGGCGCCGATGGCCGGCTCTGGAATTATCTCGACATCATCCCGCCGGCGACGCTCAACATGAACATCGCGCTCGGCGCGGGCGGCAACAAATTCTCGGCCGACTATCAGGGCGTGCTCTCGGCGCTGCAGCCGGCGAATGAGCTCTTCCCGAAGACCGTGGGCGACGCCTGCTACGGCAATTGGGCGACCGCGCGCAGCAAGAACCAGGTCGGCCCGACCGGGCAGGACTTCCAGCTCTGGGCCTATGGCTCGACGCCGTGCCAGACCGTCGCGCGCCAGGGCGCGATCGCGCTCAACCGCGACAACCTCGACCCGATCTTCGTCGCGCAGAACAACGCAATGCCCTATCAGCCGGCCGGCACCCAGCCGATCACCTTCTCGATCGACTACAACACCATGGTCCAGCTGCTGATGTCGGCGCCGTCGCGCAGCTTCAACGTCGCGCAGGGCAATTGGCAGACCGACGTCTCCAAGACCTGGACCAACGGCTCGACCGGCGGCTTCTTCGGCCTGTGGGGCGGCAGCAGCTCGTCCTCGACGATCAGCCAGAAGTTCGCGTCGAGCGGCGTGTCGCTGCAGGCGTCGTTCGCGAACGTCCTGCCGTTCACGACGAGCCCGGGCATCTGGTTCTCCTCGGCGGCGCTGGGCCTCGCCTACCACAATCCGAACGCGGCGCCCTGGGATCCGAACTCGACGATCAACTGGGACAACACCTTCGGCACCAACGGCAACATGCAGCGCTTCACCACGACGCTGCTGATCGCCAACAAGATGGAGATCCTCGTCCAGTCGGTGGCGAGCTACACCGAGACCGAGCAGACCGAGATCCGCAACAATTCGAGCGCGGGCCTCTGGCCGTTCTACTCGAGCAGCGGCTCGAGCGGCTCGTCGACCTATGCGAGCTTCAACGCGCAGGGCAATCTGACGGTCTCCATCACCAGCGACGCCGGCGTGCCGGTGGTCATCGGCGCGATCGTCGAATCGGCCGCTGGCTATCTCGGCAGCGAAGTCGAGGCGGCGAAGTTCCTCACCAGGACGCTGTTCGAACAGTCGGCACGCGAGCGCGTCCTCGAGCCGAGCTGAGCCTCGGCCGCGGCGCGCGCTCCCCGTGCGCGCCGAAGGAGCGGCCGGCAGGCTTCCCCCTGCCGGCCGCCTCCATCTTATCTTCACTCATGTCGCGGAGAGGGCCATGCCGACCTTCGACGAGCTGCAATCGCTGTTCCTCGAGCGTGAGTTTCGCGCGATCGGCCTGGCGACGACCACCGGCCAGGTGCTCCAGCCCGCTACGCCGATCACCGGCGGCGACCAGGGCCTCTGGGACTGGTTCAACCAGATCCCCGACACGTCGCAGATCATGGCGCCGACGGGCTCCGAATTCTTCTCGGCCTACAGCGACATGATCAATTCGCTGATCCCCGGCCGCAACCCGCTCGACCCGGTCGCGGTCGCGAAGAAGAACCTCGCCGCCTGGGGCTCGAACCCGCCCGGCTGGTCGATCGGCTATGACACCATGACGGGCCTGCTCGCCGCCGCGCCGACGGTGAGCTTCCCCGTCACCACTCCCGCGCCGCCCGCGAGCGACTTCTGGGGGCTATGGACGGAAAGCCCGGCGATCGACGGCATCGCGGGCCAGTTCGCCGCCGCGGCGCTGAGCATGAGCTTGTCCTTCGGCCATCTGCTGAACTTCGCGCCGACGCCGTCCAGCTGGTATCTCTCGACCGCGATGGCGACGGCCTACAACAATCCGGGCAAGAACCCCTGGAATCCGAGCTCGCCGATCAGCTGGAACTCGACCTTCGGCGCCGACGGCACGATGCCGCGCTTCGTCGCGAACCTGATCGTCGCCGACCAGATCGCGGTGACCTACACGTCGCAGGCCGAATTCGATTCGGACGACCAGGCGACGATCCAGGCCAATGCCGACAGCGGGCTCTGGCCCTATTATCTCGACAGCACGACCGCCTCGACCAGCGTCAGCTTCGACGGCGACGGGCACATGACCGTCTCGATCACCACGCCCGCCGGCGTGCCGATCGCGCTGGCCGGCACGGTGCTCTCGGCGCCGGCATATCTGGGGTTGAGTTGAGGCCTGGCGGCTGTCGCAGCCCGAAACCAATCCGTGGGCGGTCCTACCCGTCCGCCCCTCGCGCCACTTCGGCCGTGATGTCCTGCTTCACGCCATAGAGGACCGTCGCGCGGCCGTTCATCGAGGCGACGTCGGCCGAGACGCGCATCCAGCGCAGCGCACCGTCCGTCCGGCGGATCTGCGCCTCGAAGGTGAAGCTGCCGCAGCTCGCGATCGCTTCGCTGCGCAGCCGGTCGAGCAGTTCGCGCGACTCCTGGGTGTACATCTCGACGACTTCGCGCCGGTCGACCCGCTCGCCGCGGGGGATGCCGAAGATGTCGTAGACGCCGAAGGCCCAGGTGAGCGCGTCGTCGGCGAGGTCGCACTGGAAGGCGGCGGGTAGCGCGGCAACCGGCGCGAATGCGTCAGCCTCGCTGAAATGAGCGGGAAGGATCCAGCGATGAGCCACGCGATACTCCGGCAAGCACTTGGTCTTGCACCCCTATTGCACTCGATTCGTTGAGATTTGGCAAGCGCTATCCGGTGCGCGTCATCATCCACACGTCGTTCGAATAAATGAAGCGCGGCTCGCCTTCGCTCTGCTCGGAATATTTACCGCCGGTGAGGTACATCCGCCCGTCCGCCACCCAGGTCGCGACGCCGCCGCGCGGGCTCCACGGAGCTTCGACCCGGTCGAAGCTCCGCCCCTCCCCCAGCACGAGCATCGCGCTGCCGAACCCGCCCGCACGGTTCGCCGCGACCAGCCACAGCCGCCGGTCGAACACCTGCGGCGTGAACCCGCTCGGCGCTGGATCGGCAAGCACCGCCACGTCGCGCCGCCACTCGCGCCCGTCGCCGCTCGACCAGGCGTCGTTCGCCTGCGCGCCGTCGATCACCCCGCCGCCGAGCAGCCACAGCCGCCCGTCGAACGCCACTGCCTTGGCGGCCGCCCGCGGCGACCAGGGCGCCTCGGCGAGCACCCGCTCCCAGCGCAGCCCGTTCACCGAGCGCCACACCCCGTTGGTCTCGCGCCGCCCGTCGAACCCGCCGAGCAGCCAGAGATGGCCGCCGAAGCTAGCGCAGGCCGCGAAGACCAGCTTGGGCAGCGCGTCGCTACGCCCGAGATCGGTCCAGCCGCGATAGTCGAGCGTCCGTTTGACCAGCGGATCGATTCGGAAGCCGCGATAGTCGCCCTGGAGTTGCCCGATCGCCCAGGCGCCTTCGCCGTGCTGGACGAGCGGCAGATAGGCGCTGTTCGTCCCACTGGGTGGCATGCCCTCCTTCATCCACACCCGCCCGTCGCGCGAGGACCAGGTACCCTCGGGATGGAGTGCCACGAAGCGCCGGTCGGTCGAGACATGGACGGGGAAGTTGTACGAGCCCGGGAAGCCTGCCGCCTCGGTCAGTCGCGTCCAGCGATACACCGGCTCGCGCCGCACGCCCCCGCAGGCCGCGACGAGCCCGCCCGCCGTCATCCCCAGGAGTGTCCGCCGGTCCATCGCACCAGCCTAGCAAGAATCCATGCCGGGGTCACCGGGACTAGCCCCTCCGCGCCTGCCTCGCTAAGGGCACGGGCCATGACTGCGATCACCCCCGAAACCGTCGCCGAGCACGGCCTCTCCCCCGAGGAATATGAGCGCGTGCTTCACGCCATGGGTCGCGAGCCCAACCTCGTCGAGCTCGGCATCTTCTCGGTGATGTGGTCCGAGCATTGCAGCTACAAGAGCTCGCGCATCCACCTGAAGAAGCTCCCCACCACCGGCCCCCAGGTGATCTGCGGCCCCGGCGAGAATGCCGGCGTGGTCGACATCGGCGACGGCCAGGCGGCGATCTTCAAGATGGAGAGCCACAACCACCCCTCGTACATCGAGCCCTACCAGGGCGCGGCGACGGGTGTGGGCGGCATCCTGCGCGACGTCTTCACCATGGGCGCGCGCCCGATCGCCAACATGAACGCGCTGCGCTTCGGCCGGCCCGACCATCCCAAGATGCGCCACCTGATCGCGGGCGTCGTCCACGGCATCGGCGGCTACGGCAACTGCGTCGGCGTCCCCACGGTCGGCGGCGAAGTGAACTTCCACAAGGCCTATGACGGCAACATCCTCGTCAACGCGATGACTGTCGGCATCGCCGACACCGACAAGATCTTCTATTCGGCCGCGAGCGGGGTCGGCAACCCGATCGTCTACGTCGGCTCGAAGACCGGCCGCGATGGCATCCACGGCGCCACCATGGCGAGCGCCGATTTCGGCGAGGACAGCGAGGAGAAGCGCCCCACCGTCCAGGTCGGCGATCCCTTCACCGAGAAGCTGCTGATCGAGGCCTGCCTCGAGCTGATGTCATCGGACGCGATCGTCGCGATCCAGGACATGGGCGCGGCGGGGCTCACCAGTTCCTCGGTCGAGATGGCGTCGAAGGGCGGCGTCGGTATCGAACTCGTCATGGACGACGTCCCCCAGCGCGAGACGGGCATGACGCCCTATGAGATGATGCTCTCGGAGAGCCAGGAGCGCATGCTCATGGTGCTCAAGCCCGGCCGCGAGGCGTTCGCGGAGGCGATCTTCCGCAAATGGGAGCTCGACTTCGCCGTCATCGGCCATGTGACAGACACCGGCCGGATGGTGCTCAAGTGGAAGGGCGACACCGTCGCCGACATCCCGCTCGCCCCCCTCGCCGACGAAGCGCCGCTCTACGACCGCCCGCACGTCCCCACGCCGCCGCCCGCCGAGCTGGCCGACGTCCCCGAGTCCGACGATCCCGCCGCCGACCTGCTCAAGCTGATGGCCACCCCCGACCTCGCCAGCCGCCGCTGGATCTGGGAGCAGTACGACCACATGGTCGGCGCCGACACCGTCCAGCGCCCGGGCGGCGACGCCGCGGTGGTCCGCGTCCACGGCACCGACAAGGGCCTCGCGATCACCACCGACTGCACCCCGCGCTATTGCTTCGCCGACCCGGTCGAGGGTGGCAAGCAGGCCATCGCCGAAGCCTGGCGCAACCTTTCCGCGGTCGGCGCGCAGCCGCTCGCGGTCACCAACTGCCTCAACTTCGCCAACCCGCAGCGCCCCGAGATCATGGGCCAGATCGTCGGCTGCCTCGAAGGGATGAGCGAGGCCTGCCGCGCGCTCGACTTCCCGATCGTCTCGGGCAACGTCAGCCTCTACAACGAGTCCAAGGCCACCGGCGGCGGCTCGGCGATCCTGCCCACCCCCGCGATCGGCGCGATCGGCCTGCTCAAGGACTGGACCAAGAGCTGCACCATCGCCTTCAAGGGCACCGGCGACATCATCGTCGCGCTCGGCGAGCGCTCGGGCCACCTCGGCCAGTCGCTGTGGCTGCGCGAGCTCCACGGCCGCGAGGAAGGCCCGCCGCCGCCGGTCGACCTGATGGCCGAGCGCCGCGCCGGCGCCTTCGTCCGCCAGGCGATCGCCGGTGGCGCGATCACCGCGTGCCACGACGTCTCGGACGGCGGGCTCGCGGTCGCGATCGCCGAGATGGCGCTCGCCTCGGGCATCGGCGCGATCGTCGACCAGCCGCAGCCCTTCGGCGTCGCGGGCAGCTTCTTCGGCGAGGACCAGGGACTCTACGTCGTCACCGTCTGCGACAATTGCCTCGCCGACTTCCTCGTCGCCGCCGATCGCGCCGGCCTCGTCGCCGATCCGATCGGCCGCACGATCAAGGACCGGCTGATCTTCGAGCTGGAGGACAAGGATTGCTGCGTCGGCCTCGACGAGCTCCGCGCCGCGCACGAAGGCTTTTTCCCCGCGCTGATGAGGGGCGAAGTGGCCTGAACCGCTTCCAACGTACGGCATGACCCCTGGAACAAGGGCCTGTCATCCGTTGGAGAACGCCTCCCCTTCAGCCGTCATCCCGGCGAAAGCCGGGACCCAGGGTTACAGAGGACGTCGCTCGCGGCCCTGGGTCCCGGCTTTCGCCGGGATGACGCTTGGAGGAGGAAATCCTGTCTCGCAAATGATAACAGGCTCAACGTCAGGCTGGCGGTCTGGGTTTGATGGCGTCCGCCTGATCCAAATCAACGTAGCTACGGACTTGTACTTGCTGGAAGGCAGGCGTGCGCGCCGCTAAACTGCTGCTCGGAGGGACGGCATGACTGCAGGCTATTCGGGAACTCCCCTCGCCGCGAAGCTCGGCTTCGAGCGCGGCATGCGCGTCTGGTTCCACCACATGCCCGAGAGCGTCCACGCCGAGATCGATCCCGTCGGGCTCAACGTCGACGAGCAGGCGAGCGCGTCGGACGGGCTCCAGGCCGCGCACATCTTCGTCACTGCGCGCGCCGACCTCGAGCGCGAGGTCCAGGCGCTGCACCGGCTGATCGCACCCAACGGCTTCATCTGGGTCTCCTGGCCCAAGAAGGCGTCCAGGGTCGAAACCGACATCACCGAGGACGTGATCCGCGAAGTCGCGCTCCCGACGGGGCTCGTCGACGTCAAGGTCTGCGCGGTCGACGACATCTGGTCCGGTCTCAAGCTGGTGATCCGCAAGGAGCTTCGGTGAGCGATCCCGAAGCGCCTGCGCTTCCCTGGCAGCCCTATCCGCCGCTGGCCGACGAGGAGCGCATCGTCCGCGCCCAGGCCTTTGCGACGCGGATGGCGATGCGGCGCAGCTGCCGCGCTTTCCTGTCCGATCCGGTGCCGCAGGGCGTGATCGAGGCGGCGATCCGCGCCGCGGGCAGCGCGCCGAGTGGCGCCAACCACCAGCCCTGGCATTTCGCGGTGCTCTCCACCCCCGAGGCCAAGGCCGCGTTGCGCGTCGCCGCCGAGGAGGAGGAGCGCCGCTTCTACGGCGGCCGCGCCGGCGAGGAATGGCTGCGCGCGCTCGCGCCGCTCGGGACGGGCCCCGACAAGCCCTATCTCGAGGACGCGCCCTGGGTGATCGCCGCCTTCGCGCAGCGCCGCGGCGGGCTCGATCCGGCCGCGGCGGCGCAGAATTATTACGTCCTCGAGAGTGTGTGCATCGCCTGCGGGCTGCTGCTCGCCGCGCTCCATGAGGCGGGCGTCGCGACGCTCACCCATACGCCCAACCCGATGAAGTTCCTCAACCGCCTCTGCCGCCGCCCCGACGACGAGCGCCCGGTGATGCTCGTGATCGCCGGCCATGCCGCACCCGAGGCGGTCATCCCCGAACATGCGATGCGCAAGAAGCCGCTGGAGCAGATCCTCAGCTGGCTCTAAGCTGGCCGCCGAAGGTTGGGGAGCGAGACGATGAACAACTGGAGCATCGGCAAGCGGATTTCCTACGCCACGGCGGCGGCGGGGCTGCTCGATATCGGCATGGCGGCGATCACCGCGAACGCCAAGGGCCGCGCGGTCGCCGAGATGCTGCGCAGCGTCGCCAGCGGGCCTTTTCCGGGCGCGAGCAAATGGGGCGACCTCGGTTCGGTGGTCGGCCTCGTCGTCCATTTCGCGATCATGGGCGTGATGGCGGCAGTGTTCATGTTCGTCCGCGAGCGCAGCAGCTGGCTCCGGGCGCACAGCCTGGTCGGCGGCGCGATCTACGGCGTGATCCTGTGGCTGGTGATGTATGGCCTCGTCCTGCCGCTGCGCTTCGGCGCGCCCTTCCCCAGCCCCAATCCGGTCGAGATCCTCCTCCAGCTCTTCGCGCATGTCGTGCTGGTCGGCCTGACGATCGGCTGGGTCTCGAAGCGGTAGTCCGGAGCCGTCATCCCGGCGGAAGCCGGGACCCAGGGCCGCGAGCGATGCCCTCCGTAACCCTGGGTCCCGGCTTTCGCCGGGACGACGGTGCAGGAATGCCGAAACCCGTTCGGCGATTGATGACACGCCCTTGCTTCCGGGTCCAACGCTCCACCAGCGATGCCGCCAAGAGGTGGATTGGATACTGAAACACGTTCAGCACGACGAGGAACAGTCGATGAGGATGCCCTGGGCCCCGGCCCTCGCCGGATGACGAGTTGAGCAATGCCTCCATTCTCCCCTAGACCAGCGCCAATGTCCGCCGCCCGTATCCCCACGCTCGACATCGTCCGCGGCGTGGCGGTGCTCGGCATCCTGCTCCTCAACATCGTCGACTTCGCCATGCCCCAGGCGGCCTATACCAACCCGCGCGCCTATGGCGGCTGGCACGGCGCCGACCTCGCGGTGTGGCTGGTCAACTTCCTGCTCTTCGACGGCAAGATGCGCGGGCTCTT
Organism: Sphingomonas sp.; assembly: GCF_017745215.1. Lineage (GTDB taxonomy): Bacteria > Pseudomonadota > Alphaproteobacteria > Sphingomonadales > Sphingomonadaceae > Sphingomonas. The sequence goes on along the minus strand of NZ_JAGHZV010000001.1, from coordinate 36,624 downwards.
CTCCTGCCTGTTCGGCGCGTCGATGCTGCTCGTCATCGAGCGCGCCGAGGCCGAGGGGCGCAGCGCCGCACGCACCCATTTCGCGCGAATGCTCTGGCTGCTCGCCTTCGGCTACCTCCACCTGCTCCTCATCTGGCGCGGCGACATCCTCGCGCTCTACGCGCTCGTCGGCATGATCGCTTGGGCATGCCGCCGGATGGAACCCGAGCGGCTGCTCGCGCTCGGCATCGCGCTGGTGCTCGTCTCGGCCTTCGCCGCCGCCGCGACGCCCTATGGCATCGCGGAGGCGCTCGCCGACCCCGGACCCCGGGCCGCGCCCGCGCTCGCCGAATGGAACCGCTACCTCGGCACGCCCACCCCCGCCGCGATCGCGCAGGAGCTCGCGCTGTACCGCGGCACCTATCCAGCGATCCTCGCCGACCGCCTGACCGACTGGGACATCCCGATCCGCCTCCTCGCCAACGCCGGCGCCGAGACGCTGGCCTACATGTGCTTCGGCATGGCGGCGCTGCGCAGCGGCTTTGCGAGCGGCGAGTGGGTGCGCGGCGCCTATCGCCGGGGGCTCAAGCTCGGCTTCGGCATCGGCCTGCCGCTCACCGCCGCGATGGCCGCCTGGCTGATCGCCGCGCAATTCGCGCTGCTCCCGGTCGCGATCGTCGTGCTGCTGCTCGAGGCGCTGGTGCGGCCGCTGATGATCTTCGGCTGGGCCTGCCTGATCCTGCTGCTCGCGCGGCCCGGCGGCGCGCTCACGCTGCGCCTCGCCGCGGCGGGGCGGATGGCCTTCACCAACTATCTCGCGACCAGCGTGATCTGCACGACGCTCTTCTACGGCTATGGCCTCGGCTGGTTCGGCCATCTGAGCCGTGCCCAGCTCTACCTGGTCGTGCCGCTCGTCTGGACGGCGATCCTGCTCTGGTCCAAGCCCTGGCTCGCGCGCTTCCGCTACGGCCCGCTCGAATGGCTCTGGCGCAGCCTCGCCCGCGCCCGGCTCCAGCCGATCCGCGGCGCCGCCTGAGCCGGGCCTATCGCGGGACGATGCGCACCTCCGCGCCCTCGTAGAAATCGTCGACGTCCTCCGCGCTTCGGCCCTGCGAATCGTGGAAGCGCAGCCGATAGCCGCCTTCGCCGTCGCGGATCACCGTGACGCAAGGCGTCGCGGGATCGGCCGTCGGCGGATCGCCAAGCCGGACGGCCGCCTCGCGCCGTACCGCTTCCAGCTCGGCAGCGGGATCGGTGCGATAGGCATAGGTGGGGCCCGTCTCGGTCGAGCAGACGGCGTTGCCGACACGCCATGCCGGGTTGGGCGTCACTTCCACCCAACCTTGATGATATTGGATGAGGATGTCGTGGAAGGCGCCATTGTCGGGCGCGCGCGCTTCGCGCGTCGCAAGCGGCACCCAGCCGGCGGGCGCCTGCCACGGCTCGGGCTGGTACCAGTTGGAGGCGCGCTCGCCGCCCTCGTTGACCACCTCGAGCTTGGCCAGCGGCGTCGATCGCGGGCCGGTTGCCGCGTAAAGATCGATCCCCTCCCGGCACCAGCCGGGTTCGACCGGCTCGGTGACCGGATAATTCTCGGCATCGCCGGGGATCGCTCCGGTCGGGTCTTCGGCAGGGCAGTCCGCGGCAAGCGCCAGCAGGAGCATCGGCAGGATCATCGCGCGAGGCTAGGCTGCGCGCGATGATCCTGTCGAGAGGTGAACCGTCCCTCGCGGGGACGAGGCGGGATTGCGAGTGCCTCTCAATATCCCTTGCGAATCACTCTCAATAGCGCCATTAGGGCTTGCATAGAGCGAGGAATCCATGGTCGTTTGCGTTTGCAATGCAATTCGGGAGAGCGAGGTCCGGCAGGCGGCACGTGACGGTGCCGAGAGCGCCTGCCAGGCCTATTCAGCGCTCGGGCGGCGTGCGAAGTGCGGCCAGTGCGTGCCGTTCGCGCGCGAGATCATCGCCCAGGAACGCGCTGCTGCCTAGCATTCGCAACAGCTGAAAACCGCAGAAATCAGCCATTTTCAGGCTGTTCCTACCGTCCGTTCGCGCCTAGACTCCGCCCCTTCAAGCGATGAGGGGCCAGCGATCATGAAGGGCGATGTCCGCGTTCTCGACTATCTCAACGAGGTGCTCAAGAACGAGCTGACCGCGATCAACCAATATTGGTTGCACTACCGCATGCTCGACAATTGGGGCCTCAAGAAGCTCGCCGAGTTCGAGCGCCACGAATCGATCGACGAGATGAAGCACGCGGACCGCCTGGCCGACCGCATCCTGTTCCTCGAAGGGCTGCCCAATTTCCAGCTGCTCGGGCGCCTTCGTGTGGGCGAAACGGTCGAGGAAGTGCTCCGCGCCGATCTGGAGCTCGAGATGGAAGCGATCGTCGTGCTGCGCGACGCGATCGAATATTGCGAGAAGGTCCGCGACTATGGCTCGCGCGACTTGTTCAGCGACATCCTCGAGAGCGAGGAGGAGCATGTCGACACGCTCGAGAAGCAGTTCGAGATGATCGCTCGCATGGGCGTGCAGAACTACATCCAGCTGAACTCCAAGGCGCAGGAAGAGGATTGAGGCGCTCGATCCGCCGACCGCGTCTCAGCCATTCACAACGGTCATCCCGGCGAAAGCCGTGATCCAGGGTCACGAGCGACGTTGCGTGATGCCCTGTGTCCCGGCTTTCGCCGGGATGACTGTGTGATAAGCAGGCCCCCGGCCCCTCAGGCCGCCGGGCGCCGGCCGAACTGGGGACGGCGCTCGACCAGCGGGTTGGTCTCGCGGTCGATCAGGCGGAGCGTTTCCTCGAACAGCGGGCGCAGCTGCGCGACATAGGCCAGCGCGCTCTCGGGCGTGTCCTGGCGCTCGACGCAGGTGCGCGCAGTCACTTCGATCTGCTCGGCGAGGTCGGCGAGCGGGTCCGCGCCGAACTGGCGCGATTCGCCCTTCAGCGTATGCGCGGGGAGGACCAGCGCCGCCGAATTATGCGCGCGCATCGCCGCTTCGATCTGCTCGACCGACTTCACGCCATCCTCGCGGAAATAGCTGAGGATGCGCGCGAAATTGGCGCCGAGTTCGGTCCGGGCTTGTGAGAAGGCACGCCAATTGATCAGCGGCCCGCTCTCCTGTCCCAACTGCATAGCCTGCTCCAACCTCCTGGAGGTATGGGCAAAAACCTAATCCCGGAAAGTAAACGCTCAGTTGACGGGCGCCCTAGGGAAGCAAGCGAAAGCGGAAATCATCCGCCTCGATCCGCCGACCCATGCGCTCGGCGAGCAGCCCCAGCTCGCGCGCCGCGGCGGGGTCGTCGGCGAGCACTTCGACCGGCTCGCCGGGATGCTCGCGCAGCGCCTTGGCGGCGCGGATCGCCGGCCAGGGGCAGCGCATCCCGCGGGCGTCGATCCGCGCCACGCGCAGCGCTCAGCCCTTGTCGCGATCGAACGGATTGCGCGACGGCCGCATCGTCAGCCGCACCGGCACCGCGCCGAAGCCGAATTCCTTGCGCAACCCGTTGATCAGATAGCGCTGGTAGCTCATCGGCAGCAGGTCGACGCGCGTGCCGAACAGGATGAAGCTCGGCGGCCGGCTCTTGTTCTGGGTGACGTAGCGCGGCTTGATTCGCTTGCCGCCGGGCGCGGGCGGCGGGTTCGCCTCGAGCGCGCGCTCGAACCAGCGGTTGAGCTGCCCCGTGGTGATGCGCCGCGACCAGGCCTCGCGCGTCTCGAACGCGACCTTCATCAGCACGTCGAGCCCCTTGCCCGTCGAGGCGGACACGGTCAGCAGCGGCACGCCCTTGGCCTGCGACAGCCCTTCCTCCAGCGCCGCCTTGACCCCGTTGAACAGCGACGACGCATTCTCGGCGACGTCCCATTTGTTGAGCGCGATCACCAGCGCGCGGCCTTCCTGGAGCACGCGGTCGGCGATCTTGAGGTCCTGCACCTCGAGCCCCTTGGTCGCGTCGAGCAGCAGCACCACCACTTCGGCGAAGTCCACCGCGCGCAGCGCATCGGCGACCGAGAGCTTCTCGAGCTTGTCGGTCACCTTGGCCTTCTTGCGCATCCCCGCGGTGTCGATCAGCCGGACGGCATGCGGCTCGCCGCTCGCGTCGAGCCACTCCCAGTCGACTGCGATCGAATCGCGCGTGATCCCTGCCTCGGGGCCGGTGATCAGCCGGTCCTCGCGCAGCAGCTTGTTGATCAGCGTCGACTTGCCTGCATTGGGCCGCCCGACGATCGCGAGCTTGAGCGGGCCCTCGGCCTCTTCCTCCTCCTCGCCGGCCTCGTCCTCGGGCCGGTCGATATAGGGGAGCAGCGCCTCGAACAGGTCGCCCATGCCCTCGCCATGCTCGGCGGAAAGCTGCACCGGATCGCCGAAGCCCAGCGCCGACGCTTCGATCACCCCCGCCTCGCCCGCGCGGCCCTCGGCCTTGTTGGCGGCGAGCACCACCGGCGTGTCGGCGGCGCGCAGCCAGCGCGCGACTTCCTCGTCGAGCGGCGTCACGCCGGCACGCGCGTCGACCAGGAACAGCGCGACGTCGGCGGCGCGAACAGCGCTCTCGGTCTGCTGGCGCATCCGCCCGGGGAGCGTCGCCGCATCCTCGTCCTCGAAGCCGGCGGTGTCGATCACGCGGAAGTCGAGCCCGATCAGCGTCGCATCGCCTTCGCGCCGGTCGCGGGTGACGCCCGGCGTGTCGTCGACGAGCGCCAGCCTCTTGCCGACCAGCCGGTTGAACAGCGTCGACTTGCCCACGTTCGGGCGTCCGATGATGGCGACAACGGGCAGGGGCATGGACAGGCTTCTTAGAGAGGTTTGGGAAGGCAGGCAAAGAAAGGGAGCGGGCTTCTAGCGCGGTAACGCTCCAAAACAAGCGTCATCCCGGCGAAAGCCGGGACCCAGGGCCAAGCAGGACGTCGCCCGCGGCCCTGGGTCCCGGCTTTCGCCGGGATGACGACTTTAGGCGCGAACCGGTCGCTTCTCAGCGCCAGGCCGAGATCTGCCCCTTTTCGTCGAGCAGATAGAGCGTGTTGTTCGCCACGATCGGCGCCAGCATGAAATCGCCCTTGGCTTCGATCGCGCCGGTCAGGCTGCCGTCGGCGACCGAGGCCGAGACGATCTGCCCTTCCGAATTGACCAGCACCAGCCGCCCGCCGGCAAGCACCGGGCCGAACCATTCGATCAGGCCCTTGGATTTCTTGGTGTTCTTGTAATGCTTGAGCTGCGCGATCCAGCGCACCTTGCCGCTGCCGCGCGCGAGGCAGATCAGCCGCGCGTCGTCGGTCACCACGAAGATCCACTCGCCCGCCACCCAGGGGGTGGAGATGCCGGCGATGTTCTGCTCCCACATGCGGTTGCCGCTGAGGATGTCCATCGCCACCATGCGGCCGCCCTGGCCGACGGCATAGACGCGACCCTGCTCGATCACCGGCTCGGCGTCGATGTCCGACAGCGACGACACCGAGGTCGAGATGCTCGAACGCGACAGCACGTCGGACCAGAGGCCACGGCCGTTCTCGTAGCGATAGGCGTTGAGCTCGCCCGAGGAGAAGCCCGCGACGATCGTGCCCTGCGCCGCGGCCGGCGCGGCGGCGCCGAACACGCCCTGCGATTCGAGGCTGCCCGAGCCGGTCCACTGGACGGTGCCGTTGGAAGCGTCGAGCGCGAAGAGCTGGTTGTCCTGCGAGACGGCATAGACGCTGCCGTTGGCCACCGTCGGCGCGCCGCGCAGCGGGCCGCCGGGCCGCGCGCGCCACAGCTCGGAGCCGTTGGCGGCGTCGAGCGCCACCACGTCGCCCAGGCCGTTGGTCGCATAGACGCGGCCTTCCTCGGCGCTCACGCCGCCGCCGAAGCGCGCGGTCCGGTTCTCCTTGTCCTTGACGGTCGACACTTCCCACAGCCGCGCGCCGCTGTCGGCCGCGAAGGCGTGGACGCTGCCGTCGACGTCCATCGCGAACAGCTTGTTGCCCGAGACCACCGGCGCCGACGCCAGCCGCTCGCGCTTGTTGCTGCCCGGGATGTTCACGGTCCAGGCGCGGCTCAGCGACTCCCCGAGCGCGACATGGCCCATCGACTTGGCGGCGTTGCCGCCCGGCTGGCCCCAATCGGCATTCGCTTCGGCCGCGGGCACCAGCACGTCGTTGCCGGCCAGCACCTTGTCCGGCACGATGTCGTTCTCGGACGCCAGGATCGGCACGCGCTGGCCGAGCACCGGCGTCTTTCGCGCGCCGCTGCCCTTCAGCACGCTGCACCCGCCCAGCATCGTACCGGAAATCGCGAGCACCGCGACGGCGGCAACCATCCTCACCCTGATGTTCATTGCGTCTTCTTTTCCTGAGTGACTTCGACGCCGAGCAGCGACGCCATCTGCGCCGTGCGCGCCTTCATTGAGTCGGGGGCGGTCTCGCTCTTCGCGATCTTGGCGAACAGCCGCCCCGCCAGGTCGCGCTTGCCCATCCGGAGATAGGCCTCGGCGGTCAGTTCGCCTGCCGTGCCGAACCATGGCGATTCGGGCACCGCCAGTTCCTTGAGCCGGTCGACCACCGCCTCGGGCTTGAGCGTATCGAATTCCGCCACGGTCTGGCGGATCAGCGCCAGGTCGCGCATCGGCTTGGCGACGTTCGGATCCTTGGCGATCTCGGCGAACTTGGCCGCGGCGCCCTTCAGATCCTTCTTGTCGACCAGCGCATTGGCCTGGCCGAAGCGCGCCGCGGTGCGATAGCCCGGGTTCGAATTGGCCGCGAGCTTGCCCAGGATCGCGTCGGACTTGGCGGCGTCGGCGGTGCCATAGGCGCGCAGCGCTTCGTCGAACTGCTCGCCCTGCGTATCCGCAGTGCCCTTGGTGTTCGACTGGACCAGCAGATAGGCGGCGAACGCGAGGATGCCGACGACGATCGCCGCGGCGATCCACTTGCCCCATTTGCGCGCGAAGGTGAGAAGCTGGTCCTCCCTCAGCCGTTCGTCGACTTCGCGAAGAAAGGCCTCGTCGGGAGTGGATGCAGGGGGACGCGCCAAGACAAGCTCCATAGGGTGGCAGTGCGGGCGCGGACCTTAGCCGCGGTCCCGCGCGAGGGAAAGCGGCGTTTGGGCCCGTCAGTCGCGTGCCGGATAGACCTGCTCGGGCCCCGGGAAGGACCGCGACCGGACGTCGGCGGCATAGGTCGCAACCGCGGCGGAAATGCGGCCAGCGAGATCGTCGAACCGCTTCACGAAGCGCGGCGTGCGCTCGAACAGCCCGAGCATGTCCTCCGCCACCAGCACCTGCCCGTCGCATTGCGCCGAGGCGCCGATTCCGATCGTGGGACAAGTCACCGCGCCGGTGATCTCGACCCCGAGCGATTCGACCACGCCCTCGACCACGATCGCGAACGCCCCCGCCTCGTCGATCGCCTGGGCGTCGGTCATGATCTTGTGCGCCTCGGCGTCGCTGCGCCCGCGCGCGCCATAGCCGCCGAGGTTGTTGATCGCCTGGGGGGTGAGCCCGACATGGCCGATCACCGGAATGCCCCGCTCGGAGAGGAACCTGACCGTCGGCGCCATCGCCGCGCCGCCCTCGAGCTTCACCGCGGCGGCGCCGGTCTCCTTCATCAGCCGTGCGGCGCTGGCGAAGGCCTGTTCGGGCGACGCCTCATAGCTGCCGAACGGCATGTCGATCGCGACCAGCGCGTGATAGCTGCCGCGCACCACCGCCGCGCCATGCGCCGCCATCATCTCGAGCGTGACGGGCACGGTGGAGGGCAGGCCGTAGATCACCTGGCCCAGGCTGTCGCCGACGAGCAGGATGTCGCAATGCGGGTCGAGCAGCTGCGCCATCCGCACGGTATAGGCGGTGAGCATCACGATCGGCTCGGCCCCGTCGCGGATCGCGGCCTTGCGCTTGCGGATCGCGGGCACGGTGAGCCGCTTCATCGGCGCCGGCGTGGGGTTGGCGCGGCTGGTGGCGGTATCGATCGTATAGGTGGACATGGCGCTTCCCGCTTCCTCTCCCTGGAGCCGCGCTTCCTAGCCCCGCGGTCCCATGCGCGCCAGTGCAACGCCGGGTGGGGCGGTTGCAGGCGCTGTCTCTCTCATGTGCTTTGTCACGCACATAATGACCATTATTCTTGACTCAATGTTCTATATCTTTTACATTGAGTCGCGTAAACCAACCACGAGGACAAGTTTCGATGGCATTCCGCGAGAAGACGGCCTGGCTGACCCTGGTCTGCATGGTCATCGCCTACACAACCTATTTCACGCTGATGGGCCTGCGCCCCGCGCCGCCGACGAACATGGAGATCATCGTCACCTTCGGCGCGGTCACCGTCGCGCAGGCAGTCGCGGTGATCGTCGGCATGATCGTCATCGCCGTCACCGCGACCCGCGAAGCCAACCAGCCGGCCGACGAGCGCGACAAGGCGATCGCGCGGCGCGGCGCGAGCATCGCCTATTATGTGCTGATGGTGGAGATGATCCTCGTCGGCGTGGTGATGCCCTTCACCGAGCCGGCGTGGAAGATCATCCAGACCGCGCTGCTCGCGCTGGTGATCGCGCAGGGCGTCCAGCTCGCGGTCGTGCTGCTGAGCTATCGGAGAGGCTGGCATGGCTGAGCGCGCGCACCTCGCCAACCAGATCCGCACGCTGCGCTTCCTCGCCGGGGAAATGACCCAGGCCGAACTCGGCGAACGGATCGGCGTCACCCGCCAGACGATCGCCGCGATCGAGCAGGGCAAATATTCCCCCACGCTCGAGGCCGCGTTCCGCATCGCCAAGGTGTTCGGCAAGCCGCTGGAGGAGGTCTTCCAATGGGTCGAGGAATGACTTCGCGCCTTGCAATGTAGGATTTCGACTGCTTCGCTGGGCGCGCCGGGGCCTCCTCGGCCGCTCTTTGAAATCGTTCCAGCAAGGGATGGCACATGCGGCCCGGTGGGCCATGTTCGTCACGATCGCGCCCCGAATGGCGGCGACGGGTCGTGACTCTTGTGACTCTTCGAGTCGACTTCAGCGTGCCCAGCCGCGGCGGGACGCGAGCCTCGCGAACCACCATTCGAACAGCGCGACGGCGAGGATGAAGGCCGGGAACGGTACCGTCGCCGCCGCGCCCTTGTGGGCGAGCAGGCCGGTCATGCCGAAGACATAGCCGAACTGGATCACCACCCCGGCCACCGAGAGCAGCGCGAGCAGGGTCGCCCAGCGCGAGCGCAGCAGCAGCGCGACCGCACCGAGCAGCCCGCCGCCGACGGCGAGCACGAAGTCCCAGACGAACCAGCCCGGCAGCGCGGCGTAATAGGCGCGGTCCCAGTCGGTCGCCTTCGGGTCCATCGCGGGCCCATAGGCGATGTGCGCATAGACCGCGAGGCAGCCGGCGAGCCCCCAGAGGAGCAGCAGCGCGGCGACGATCCAGTACCAGACGGGCGGCTTCCCCATGGCCTTTCCTCCCCTGTTGAGGCGGGGAGGATAGCGCGGATCGCCGCGCGGCTCCACTGACGCGTCAGAGCAGCGCCCGCGCCCATTCCTCGGGCTTGAACCCGACGAGCACGCCGCCAGGGAATTCCACAACCGGCCGCTTGATCATCGAGGGCTGGGCAAGCATCAGCCGCACCGCCTTGGCCTGGTCGATGGCCTGCTTGTCGGCGTCGGGCAGCGCGCGGAAGGTCGTGCCGGCGCGGTTGAGCAGCGGCTCCCAGCCCTTGAGCGCGATCCAGCGCTCGATCCGCGCCGCGTCCGCGCCCTGGGTCTTGTAGTCGTGGAAGGCGTAGGCGATGCCCTGCCCGTCCAGCCAGGCGCGCGCCTTCTTCACCGTGTCGCAGTTCTTGATGCCGTGGAGAGTGATCGTCGTCATGGCGCGTCCTTGGCAAGAAACCGCCCCAGCGTCACCACCTTCTGCCGCTCGAGCCCCAGCGCCTCGTAGAAGCCCAGCGCCGCTTCATTGTCCTCGCGCACCATCAGCTGGAGCTTGGGCGCGCCGCGCTCGCGGAGCCAGGCCTCGGCGGCCGCCATCAGTGCGCGGCCCAACCCCCGTCGGCGCGCCGCATCCGCCACCGCGAGATAATAGACCCAGCCGCGGTGTCCGTCGAACCCGGTCATCACGCTGCCCGCGAGCGCCCCGCCCTCGCCGCGCGCGACGAGCACCGCCGAGGCCGGGCCGCCCAGCGCCAGCGCGAAGTCGGCACGCGGATCGTTCCACGGGCGGGTGAGCCCGCAGGCCTCCCACAGCGCCACCACGGCCTCGCAGTCATCCGCAGTCGCCGCCTCGATCACCGGAAGGCGCAGGTGGTGCCGGCCCAGAAGTCGGTGAGCTTGCCCTCGGGCGTGTTGCCGGTCACCAGCCCGCCGACTTCGCCCATCGTGATCTCGGTGCCGAGCGAGGTGTCCTGCACCGCGACGTCGCCCTTGTCGCGCAGCTGGGCGAGCGTCGCGCCGATGCCGGTGCCGTTGGGCAGCCTGTGCGGGCTGCCGTCACGTCCGTCGACATTCCAGCCGACGAACTTGCCGTCCTGGAAGAACAGCGTCAGCCCGCCTGCGAAATCGACATTGTCGAGCGGCCCGGCGCCGCATTCGGAGTTGGTGCCCTGCGCCGTCGGGGCTCCCAGCGCGCCCCCGACGATCTGCACCGCGATGTCGCGCGCCGCGCCGAAGCTCGCGCGCTGGTTACGCTTGTCGGGCAGCGTCACCCAGATGCCGTCCTCGGCAAGCAGGAATTGCGGCTTGCCCTGCGCGGGCGCACCGGTGGCGGGCGCCGAGCCATTGTCGGTGTCGACGACGGTGGTGACGTTGGTCATGCCGCTGCCGCTCGAGCTTGTCTCGACATTGCAGCCGGCGAGCAGCGCGAGCGCCGTGGTTGCCGCCAAGCCCCTGATCATGCGCGCTCTCCCTGCCGTTGCCGATCCGGCTACCCCTGTCACAGTTTGCGCGGACGTGGCAATGGGCGGGCTAGTCATGCTCCATCGGCAGTTCGCCGGCGGCGAATACCCACGCGTGGCTGCGGTTCTCGTAGACCGAGACCATCGGCGGCGGGAAGCTCGGGTCGGCGAAGGCGCCTACCGGCACCGCGACGAAGTCGGGCAGCGCGTCCATGTCCCAATAGACGATCGCGCTGCAGGTCGGGCAGAAGTGGAAGGTCGCGGTGCTGCCGCTCTCACCGGTGCGCTGCCACATGCCCGACCCGCCCTCGACCGTCACGGCGTCGCGCGGGTAGCGGGCCTGCATCGCGAACACGCTGCCGGTGCGCTTCTGGCATTCGAGGCAGTGGCAGATCGAGACGCGGACGGGATCGCCCTCACACGTCGCGCGCAACTGCCTGCAGCTGCACGACGCCGTCCGGCTGGTCACTCCCATTCGATCGTGCCCGGCGGCTTCGAGGTATAGTCGTACACCACGCGGTTCACCCCGCGGACTTCGTTGACGATCCGCGTCGCGCAGCGTGCGAGGAACTCGCCGGGGAAGTGATAGGCCACCGCGGTCATCCCGTCGGTCGAGGTGACCGCACGCAGCGCCAGCACCGAATCATAGGTCCGCCCGTCGCCCATCACGCCGACGGTGCGCACCGGCAGCAGCACCGCGAAGGCCTGCCAGATCGCATCGTAGAGCCCGGCGTTGCGGATCTCCTCGAGGTAGATCGCATCGGCCTTGCGCAGGATGTCGCAGCGTTCCTTGGTGACTTCGCCCGGGATGCGGATCGCAAGCCCCGGCCCCGGGAAGGGATGCCGCCCGACGAACGCCGCGGGCAGCCCCAGCTCGCGACCCAGCGCGCGGACCTCGTCCTTGAACAGCTCGCGCAGCGGCTCGACGAGCTTCATGTTCATCCGCTCGGGCAGGCCGCCGACATTGTGGTGGCTCTTGATCGTCACCGAGGGGCCGCCGGTGAAGCTCACGCTCTCGATCACGTCGGGGTAGAGCGTGCCCTGCGCGAGGAACTCGGCGCCGCCGATCTTCCTCGCCTCGTCCTCGAACACGTCGATGAAGGTCTTGCCGATGAACTTGCGCTTGGCTTCGGGATCGGTGACGCCTTCGAGCCCGCTCAGGAACAGCGTCTCGGCGTTCACATGGACGAGCGGGATGTTGTAGTGCCCGCGGAACAGCGAGACGACCTGCTCGGCTTCGCCGCTGCGCATCAGGCCATGGTCGACGAACACGCAAGTGAGCTGCTCGCCGATCGCCTCGTGGATCAGCACCGCGGCGACCGCGCTGTCGACGCCGCCCGAAAGCCCGCATATCACGCGGCCCCCATTCGGACCGACGCCCACCTGCTCGCGGATCTCGGCGATCTTGGCCTGGCGGAACTCGGCCATCGTCCACTCGCCGGTGAGCCCGCAGACGTGGCGGACGAAGTTCGCGAGGAAGCGCGCGCCGTCGGGAGTGTGGACGACTTCGGGATGGAACTGGGTGGCGTAGTAGCGCCGCTTGTCGTCGGCGACGACCGCATAGGGCGAGCCCGGGCTTACCGCGACCGAACGGAAGCCGGGCGCGAGCTCGGTCACCTTGTCGCCGTGGCTCATCCACACCTGGTGGTGCTCGCCTTCGTTCCACAGGCCGTCGAACAGCACGCAGCGGTCCTCGATCTCGATATAGGCGAGACCGAACTCGCCCGAATCGCCAAGCCGCACCGTGCCGCCCAGCTGGTGCATCATCACCTGCTGGCCGTAGCAGATGCCGAGCACGGGCAAGCCGCTGTCGAAGATTTCCTGCGGCACCCGCGGGCTGCCCTCGTCGAGCACCGAGGCGGGCGAGCCCGAGAGGATGACGCCCTTGGGCGCCATGCGCTCGAAGGCTTCGGCGGCGGTGGTGAAGGGCGCGATCTCGCAATAGACACCCGCCTCGCGCACGCGCCGCGCGATCAGCTGAGTCACTTGGCTTCCGAAATCGACGATGAGGATGGAGTCGGCGTGGTGCGTCATGGGCGGCGGATAGAGAGGGTGCCCGGCGGTGTAAAGGCACTGGACGCCAGCAGCGCCCGCCTCAGCGCGGCCTCACCTCCAGCCCCGTCCACTTGGCCGCGAAGGCCCAGAGGTCGGCGGCTTCCTCGATGATCTTGTCGGTCGGCTTACCCGAGCCGTGGCCCGCGCGCGTCTCGATGCGGACGAGGTGCGGCTTGGGCCCGATCGCCGCCGCCTGGAGCGCCGCGGCGTATTTGAACGTGTGGCCCGGCACCACGCGGTCGTCGGTGTCGGCGGTGGTCGCGAGGATCGCCGGATAGTCGCGGCCGCCCTTCACATTGTGATACGGCGAATAGGCGTAGAGCGTGCGGAAATCGGCTTCCTTCGAGGGGTAGCCATAATCGTCCACCCAATAGCGTCCCGCGGTCCAGCGATCGAAGCGGACCATGTCCATCACCCCAACCGCGGGCATCGCCGCGGCGAACAGGTCGGGACGCTGGTTGACCACTGCGCCGACCAGCAGCCCGCCGTTCGAGCCGCCCTGGATCGCGAGCTGGTCCTTGCCGGTGATCCCCTGCGCGATGAGATACTCGCCCGCCGCGATGAAGTCGTCGAACACGTTCTGCTTGCGCGACAGCCGACCGGCGTCGTGCCACGCCTTGCCATATTCGCCGCCGCCGCGCAGGTTGACCAGCACGAACACCCCGCCCTGCTCGAGCCAGGCGGGCCGCGAGGCCGAGAAGCTCGGCGTGTAGCTGATGTTGAACCCGCCATAGCCCCACATCAGCGTCGGCGCCGGGCCGGTCGTGGTCTTCTTGCGCACCACGAACATCGGCACCCTGGTCCCGTCCTTCGACGCGAAGAAGCGCTGCTCGACCGCATAGTCGTCGGGGTTGAACGCCACCTTGGAGACGGCCCAGGGCGTCGCCGCGCCGCTCGCCACGTCGTAGCGGTAGATCGCGGTCGGCGTGTTGAAGCTGGTGAAGGCGAAGAAGGTCTCGGGGTCGTCCTCGTCGCCGCCGAAGCCCGAGACCGAGCCGATCCCCGGCAGCGCCACCACGCCGTCGGCGCTGCCGTCCAGCCGGTAGCGGCGGACCTCGCTCTTGGCGTCGACCAGATATTCGAGCACCAGCCGCCCGCCGACGATCGAGCTCGCGGTCAGCGTGCCCGGACTCTCGGGCACGATCTCGCGCGGCGCGAGGTCCTTGGAGTTCAGGTCGATCGCGACGATGCGGTTGCGCGGCGCGCCCGCATTGGTCGAGAAATAGAGCGTCGAGCCCTGGTTGCCGACCGCGCTCCAGTCGTTCTCGAGGCCGCCGATCACGGTCTTCGCGGTCCACGACGGATCGGCCAGGTCGATGACGTGCACCATGTTCTTGTTGTCGGTGCCTTCGGTGGTGCTGATCACCAAGTAGCGGCCGTCGTCGGTGATGCCGGCATAATGGCTGAGCCTGGGCGAGTCGGGCGTCGCATAGACCAGCCGGTCGACGGCCTGGGCGGTGCCGAGCTTGTGGAAATAGACCCTGTGGTTCTCGGCCAGCGCCTGGAACTTGGCGTCCGCCGGCGGCTCGGGATAGCGCGAGTAGAAGAAGCCCGATCCATCCTTCGCCCAGGCCACGCCCATCGTGTACTTGGCCCATTCGACCTTGTCTTCGAGCAGCTTGCCGGTCGCGACCTCGAGCACGCGGACGGTGCGCCAGTCGGTGCCGCCGTCCTGGATCGAATAGGCGAGATACTTGCCGTCCTCGCTCGGCAGCCATTCGGCGAGCGCGGTGGCGCCGTCGGCCGACCAGCCGTTGGGATCGATCAGCACACGCCCCGGCCCGTCGAGACTGTCCCGCACGAACAGCACCGCCTGGTTCTGCAGCCCGCTGTTATGGGCGTAGAAATAATGCCCGCCCTTGCGCACCGGCAGCCCGAAGCGCTCGTAATCGAACAGCGCCTTGATGCGGCCGCGGAACCAGTCGCGCCCGGGCAGCGTCGCGAGATAGGCCTCGGTGACCTGGTTCTCGGCATCCACCCAGCCGCGCACCTCGGTGTCGTTCCGCACGTCATTCTCGAGCCAGCGATAGGGATCGGCGACCTTCTCTCCGAAGATCTCGTCGACCTGGTCGACCCGGCGCGTCCGGGGATAGGCGATCTGGGGCATCGTGGCACTCGCTGGAGCGGATTGGGCGTGGATCGGCGACGTGGCGACGAGCAAAGACAAAATCAACGCGGATCGTGCGAGCATCCAGGGCCTCCGGTGGGGTGGGGCATCGTAGGGCGCGATCGCCGCCGTTCAAGTCAAGCCACGCCCCACTGCTCCATGGTGGTAGCGGCCGGGAGGCGGCGCCCGGTGGGCACCGCCCCCCGGGGAGCCGAGTCGCAGCAGGATCGACGATCGAAAAGTCACAAGAGTCACAACCCGTCACCGGGATTCCAGTGCCTGATCGCTACCTGGTTCAAAGAGCGGCCGGATTGTCCCAGCCGCGTCAGCCAAGCAGGCGAAATCCTACATTGCAAGCGGCGGCGCCTCGCTCGCCGCAACGCGCCGCAGACCGACGCGCGTTGCCCTCAGGCGATGCCCAGCCCGGTCTGCGGGATCACCCACAGCAACACGGCGAGCGGCGCCGAGGCGAAGATCAGCGCCACGGCGGCGGCGAGCCAGCCGTTGCGGCCGCGGTGGTAAGTTTCGGTCCGTCGATACAGCGCGGACGCACGCCTCTTCATTGTCTGTCTCCCTGCGAGCGCGCCGCTTGGCGGACTCGTTACACTATCGCAACTGCATGAATTGCAGCACGAGTTGCACTGCACAGCTTGTGCCAGATGCCCGAAAGCCGCGATTTCCGGCAGTTTAACGCGATGAGCTGTAGATGGGGGTTGGCGCGTCCCGCCAAAGCTTAGGATTTCTTTCGGCCCCGAAACGAGCATTTGTCCCAAAGCAAAAGGGCCGGAGCTTGCGCCCCGGCCCTCCGCTATCCTGGGATCGATGCTGCCGATCAGGCGGCGGCTTCGAAATCCTCGTCGGTCATCACCGGACCCGAATCCTGGCCCTTCGCGTCGACGTCGCGGTCGACGAACTCGATGATCGCCATCGGCGACGCGTCCGAAGCGCGCGGGCCGGTCTTGATGATGCGGGTGTAGCCGCCGTTGCGGTCGGCGTAGCGCGACGCGAGCACGTCGAACAGCTTCACCAGCTGAGCGTCGTCGAGCAGGCGGGCGTGCGCGAGCCGGCGGTTCGAGAGGCCGCCCTTCTTGGCGAGAGTCACCAGCTTCTCGACGTACGGGCGAAGCTCCTTCGCCTTGGCGACGGTGGTGGTGATCTGCTCGTGCTTGATCAGTGCGGCCGCCATGTTGCGGAACATCGCGAGACGGTGGGCCGAGGTCCGCTGCAGCTTGCGGCCGCCGTACTTGTGACGCATGTCATCTTCCTTCGTTCGTCGGGGCTCCGTATCAGGTAAGCCCAGCCAGGCGGTGAATTGGGGCCACCGCCCAAAGCCGTGTCACGTTTGCGTGAAGCGTGGGCCTCAAGCGGATTCGACGGCGAAAGTCAAGGCTTCGTGGGCAGCTTGAGCTCGGCGCGATATTTGGCGTCGAGCGCGGCGCAGCTGGGATCGAGCGGCTTGCGCGCCTCGGTCCCCGCCAGCGACCGGTCATAGGCCTGGCGCGCGCATGCCACATCCTCGCGGAACGCCGGGTCCAGCTTCAGCTTGGCGAAGATCGCGATCGCCAGCAGCCTGCCCTGCTGGACGTCGATCGGATGATGCACGCCACACACCACGCGATTGTCGCCATAGCGGATGCCACGCGCCAGCAGCTTCGAGGCGCGGGCGGGCATAACCTCGGCGAGCACCAGCGCTGCCGCATAGCCGTTGGTCGAGTGACCGGAGGGATAGGAGCGGCCGTCGCTTGCGCGCAGGTAATCGGTGGCGCAGGGCACGATGTCAGGGTTCTCGACATAGGGACGCGCACGCGGCCCCGCGTTCTTGGCAAGCGAGGCATAGGCCCCGGTGTCGTTGAGCACGAGCTTCAGAATGTGCGCGAGGATCGGGCTGGTCTCGACCGAAAGCTCGGTCCCGGCGGCAGGACTGAACCGCCCGATCAGCCGGTCGAAGCTGTAGGCGCCGGCGTCGCGATAGGCCTCGTCATAGGCGGCGGGATCGCGTGTCTGCGCCATCTCGACCATCGCGAGATCGAGCCGCCCCATCTCCGACTTGTTGTCGGGCGGCGGCGGCACCGAATAGCCGAGGTCGGCCTCGATCGACTTGTCGGGCAGATAGCCCGGATCGGACGCCATCGCCGCGCCGGCGCCCAGCGTCGCTATGCCCACCGCAACCACCAGCTTCGCCCAACGCCATGCCACGGTCATCGCCCGTCTCCCCTTTGGACGGCCCAGCCTGCGCCTGCGTCCGCCGGCGGTAAAGCCCAATCGCCGCCATTCCGGCGCGGGGAAACCAAAAAAAGGGCCACCCCAAGCGGGACGGCCCTTCCTTGTTCCTTCGCTTGAAATCCGGGCTTAGCCCATGATCTCCTGCTCGAGCTTCTTCGCCATCTCTTCGATGTTCTCCGGCGGCCAGCCCGGGATCTCCATCCCGAGGCGCAGCCCCATCGACGACAGCACTTCCTTGATCTCGTTCAAGGACTTGCGGCCGAAGTTCGGGGTGCGGAGCATCTCGGCCTCGGTCTTCTGGACGAGGTCGCCGATGTAGATGATGTTGTCGTTCTTCAGGCAGTTCGCCGAACGCACCGACAGCTCGAGCTCGTCGACCTTCTTGAGCAGGTAACGATTGATCTGCGCGGCATCGCCCGAAGCGCCCTCAGCCGCCGGAGCAGCCGCCGCCATGCCGATCGGCGCCGCGCGGGTGACCGCCGAATCGTCGAAGTGCACGAACAGCGCCAGCTGGTCCTGCAGGATGCGCGCGGCATAGGCGAGCGCGTCCTCCGGGGTGACGGTGCCGTCGGTCTCGATCGTCAGCGTGAGCTTGTCGTAATCGAGCTCCTGGCCGACGCGGGTGTTCTCGACCTTGTAGCTCACCTGGCGCACCGGCGAGTAGAGCGCGTCGACCGGGATCAGCCCGATCGGCGCGTCGGCCGGACGGTTCGACGCGGCGGGGACATAGCCCTTGCCGGTGTCGGCGGTGAGCTCCATGTTGAGCGTCGCGCCATCGTCCAGGTGGCAGATCACCAGGTCGGGGTTCATCACTTCGATGTCGCCCGAGACCGCGATGTCGCCGGCCTTGACTTCGGCCGGGCCCGTCGCGCTGAGCTGGAGGCGCTTCGGCCCCTCGCCCTGCATCTTGAGCGCGATCTGCTTCACGTTGAGCACCATGTCCGTCACGTCTTCGCGCACGCCCGCGAGCGAGGAGAATTCGTGAAGGACGTTCTCGATCTTGATCGAGGTGACTGCGGCGCCCTGGAGCGACGAGAGCAGCACGCGGCGCAGCGCGTTGCCGAGCGTCAGGCCGAAGCCGCGCTCGAGCGGCTCGGCGACGAAGCTGGACTTGCGCTTGGGATCGCCACCGGGCTTCTTTTCGAGGCCGTTCGGCTTCTTGAGTTCCTGCCAGTTCTTAGCGTTGACCGACACGGGCTTTCCTCATGTTGGGCAGGCCGGGGGAGCCCGCCGGATAATGGTTCCGGCACCGGGACGCCCCCCAAGGCGCCCCAGCCGGAACGGATGCGATGATCAGACGCGGCGGCGCTTCGAGGGGCGCACGCCGTTGTGCGGGATCGGCGTCACGTCACGGATCGACGTGATCTGGAACCCAACCGCCTGCAGCGCGCGCAGCGCCGACTCGCGGCCCGAACCCGGACCCTTCACTTCCACCTCGAGGGTGCGCACGCCGTGCTCGGCGGCCTTGCGGCCCGCATCCTCGGCGGCGACCTGCGCGGCATAGGGCGTCGACTTGCGGCTCCCCTTGAAGCCCATCATGCCGGCCGAAGACCAGCTGATCGCATTGCCCTGCGCATCGGTGATGGTGATCATCGTGTTGTTGAAGCTGGCGTTCACATGCGCGACGCCTGCGGTGATGTTCTTGCGTTCGCGCCGTTTGATGCGCTGCGGTTCACGTGCCATGTCTCAGCGCCCCTTACTTCTTCTTGCCGGCGATCGGCTTCGCCTTGCCCTTGCGAGTGCGCGCATTGGTATGCGTGCGCTGACCGCGGACGGGCAGGCCCTTGCGGTGGCGAAGACCACGGTAGCAGGCGAGATCCATCAGGCGCTTGATGTTCATCGCCGTCTGGCGGCGAAGGTCGCCCTCGACGGTGTATGAAGCGTCGATCGCTTCGCGGATCTGCAGCACTTCCTGGTCGGACAGGTCCTGCACGCGGCGCTCGGGCGCGATGCCCAGCTTCTCGGTGAGTTCCTTGGCCTTGGCCGGGCCAATGCCGTGGATATATTGGAGCGCGATCAGAACGCGCTTGTTGGTCGGGATATTAACACCCGCAATACGTGCCATGTACTTAGTCTCCCAGCTCCACGGAGCGCCGCATGGCAGCCCGCTCCATCTCTCAGCGTTGATCCGAACGCACGAAAGCGGCATGCGCCTGGAAGCGCTGCCGATGGCGGGGGTTCGGAAGAAGCGCGACATATGCAGCCGCCGCACCAGTGTCAAGCGGTGCGCGGCGCGTTCGTCGATAACGGCTGCGTTATACCCCGAGTCGGGGCCCGTGCCAAGCGGGAGGCGGTATCGGAAACGGGACAGGGGCGATGGAGTTCCCTCTCGGGCTACCTCCCTTGCGCTTCGCCGCCGCCCCCGCCAAGCTGGCGTTCCCACCACAGGGACGCCCGATGCTCCGCACCCTTTTGCTCGCCACGGTGATCGCCATGACCGCTTCGCCTGCTTCCGCCGACTCGGTCCACGACGCCACCCAGCGCGAGCTGCCGGCGTTGCTGGAGTTCTACCGCGACTTCCACGCCAACCCCGAACTCGGCCTCCACGAGACGCGCAGCGCGAAGATCCTCGCCGACGAGGCGCGCAAGGCGGGCTTCGAAGTGACCGAAGGCGTCGGCGGCACCGGCGTGGTCGCGGTGCTGCGCAATGGCGCGGGCCCGACGCTGCTGATCCGCGCCGACATGGACGGCCTGCCGGTCACCGAGGAGACGGGCCTGCCCTTCGCTTCCAAGGTGCGAGTCACCACCGACGAGGGGATCGACTCGGGCGTGATGCACGCCTGCGGCCACGACACCCACATGGCGAGCTGGATCGGCACGGTGCGCAACCTCGCGGCGATGAAGTCGCAGTGGCACGGCACGCTGGTGATGATCGCCCAGCCCGCCGAGGAGATCAGCAAGGGTGCGCTGGCGATGCTCCAGGACGGGCTGTTCACGCGCTTCCCCAAGCCCGACTACGCCATGGCGTTCCACGACAGCGCGAGCCTGCCCGCGGGCACGATCGGGATGAAGCCGGGCTTCGTCCTCGCCAACGTCGATTCGGTCGATCTCGTGGTGAAGGGGGTCGGCGGCCACGGCGCCTATCCGCACACCACCAAGGACCCGATCGTGCTCGCCGCGCGCATCGTCACCACGCTGCAGACGCTGGTGAGCCGCGAGACCGACCCGCAGGATGCCGCGGTGGTCACCGTCGGCGCGATCCACGGCGGCTCGAAGCACAACATCATCTCGAACGAAGTGACGATGCTGATCACGGTGCGCAGCTACAGCCCCGAGGTCCGCCAGCACCTGCTCGACGGCATCGCGCGGATCGCGAAGGGCGAGGCGGTCGCCGCGGGGATGCCCGACGACCTCATGCCCGTGGTCACCGTGCGCGGCGGCAGCACGCCCTCGACCTTCAACACCGAGCCCTTCACCGGCCGTCTCACCGGCCTGTTCGAGAAGCGCTTCGGCAAGGACCGGGTGACGACGGTCGCCGCCTCGATGGCGGGCGAGGATTTCGGCCGCTACTGGCTGGCCGACAAGTCGATCCAGAGCAGCATCTTCTGGGTCGGCGGCGTGCCCAGGGATCAGTGGAACGAGTCGGTCGCCGGCAAGCGCGCGCTTCCTTCGCTCCACAGCCCGTTCTGGGCGCCCCAGGCCGACGCCGTGATCGGCACCGCCACCGAAGCGATGACCGCGGCGGCGCTCGACGTGCTGAGGAAATAGCCGTGGCGGGGCTGCGGATCTGCGCCGCGCTGATCGCGCTCGCCACGAGCGCCCAGACCGCGCCTGCCCCGCTGCCCTCGCAAGCCGAGGCCGAAACGGCGCTGCTCGACGCCCACACCTGCCACTACAACAACGATCCCGACGACATCGGCGAGTGTCTGTTCTCGGCGAGGGCGGTCCATGTCCAGTCGATGCGCTGCGCGCCCGCGCCGCCGGGCGAAAGCCGCGAGCCTCGGGTCGCCTGCCGGTTCACCGGCACGGTCGATTATGGCGGCCGCCCGAGGCAGCTGCGGCGCGACTGCTTCCATTTCCGCCGCTTGGAAAACGGCTGGACGCCGGACCCTGGCGTGCTCGCGGCCGGCTGCGAGATGCCGGACTAGCGCGCCGCATGCGCCCCCGCGCGCCGGGGCAGCAGCAGGACCAGCGCGACGATCGCCGCCGCCAGGATCGCGCTCGCGATCGGGCGGCTGAAGTCGAGCCCGCCCTTGTCGAGCGGCTTGTCGAGACAGTCGCCCACCGCCGCGCCGAGCGGCCGGGTCAGCACGAACGCCAGCCAGAACAGCGCGACGCGGCTCGCGCGCGTCCTGAAATAGGCCGCGGCGACCAGAGCGAGCGCCGCGCCGAAGATCAGCGCCGTGCCCGAATAGCCCACCCCGTCGAGATCGGCGACCCAGTCGCCCAGCGCCGTGCCCAGCGTCTGCGAGAAGGCGATCGTCAGCCAGTAGAAGGCCTCGGCGCGCGGTTCTCTCACCGTGTCGACCGACACCGAGCCGAGCACCGCCCGCCATGCCGCGAGCAACACGAGCACGCAGCCGAGCAGCAGCAGCGACCCGCCCGGATAGCCGATCCCGAGCGAGCGCGTCGCGTAATCGGCCATCGTCGTGCCCGCGGTGGTCGAGGCCACGATCGTCGCCCAATAGAGGAAGGGGTGGAAGCGCTTGGCGGCGATCTGCGCCCAGACGAGCAGCACCAACGGCCCGATGAAGATCGCAGTGCCGGCGAGATAGCCGAGGTCCAGCGTCATGCTCACCGTGTCGCCGCCGGTCTCGCCCAGCGTCGTCGCGAGGACCTTGACGAGCCAGAAGCCCAAGGTGAGCGCGGGAATCTTGGTTGCGGATCGCGCGGTTTCGGTCATGCGTTGGCCTGTGACCGACGGATGCAGCGATGAACACTGAGATTACTGCCATCTTCGCCAGACTGCCCCTGCCCCGCTTCCTCCGCGAGGACGGGGCGATGCTTGCGGGCTTCCTCGGCACGGCGGCACTGGCGCTCGGCTTCCTCAAGTTTGCCTCCGAGGTCACCGAGGGCGAGACGCTCGCGATCGACCGGCATATCCTGCGCGGGCTGCGCACCGCCGCCGATCCGGCGGTGCCGGTCGGCCCTGCCTGGCTCACCCAGGCGTTCGTCGACGTGACCGCGCTTGGCGGCGTGACCGTGCTCGCGCTGGTCACGCTCGCGAGCACCGGCTTCCTGTTCGCCGCGCGCAAGCCCGCCACCGCGATGTCGGTCGCGTTCGCAATCGTCGGCGGGTCGCTTTACGCGGTGGGCCTCAAGCTGGTCTTCGAGCGCCCGCGCCCCGACGTCGTGCCGCACCTCGTCGACGCGGTCGGCCTGAGCTTCCCGAGCGGCCACGCGACCAACAGCGCGATCGTCTACTTGACCCTCGGCGCGCTGCTCGCCCGCGCGCAGGAGCGCGGCGCGGTCCGCGCCTATCTGATCGGCATCGCGATCCTGCTGACGATGCTCGTCGGGTTTTCGCGCATCTGGCTCGGCGTGCACTGGCCGAGTGACGTCGCCGCGGGCTGGTGCGCCGGTGCGGTCTGGGCGCTGCTCTGCTGGATCGTCGAGCGCGCGCTCCAGCGCCGCCACGCAGTCGAGGCGCCGGGGGAGGCGCGGGGCTAACCCATCACCGCCACGGGCTCGGCGTCCTCGCGCTTCTCGGGCCGGATGTAGACCGACGAGATCGCCGGCACCGCGGCCTTCAGCCGGTGCTCGATCGTCTCGATCAGCGATTCGCCCACGCCCATCGTCATCGCATCCTCGAAGTCGGCGCTGATCGCCACGAAGATCCGGTCGGGTGCGGTGTGGACGGTGCGGATGTGGTTGACGTGGACGATCCCCGGCTCGCCCGCAACGATCTCGCGGACCCGGTCGATCACCCCGCCGTCGGCGCGTTCACCGATCAGCAGACCCTTGGATTCGCGCGCGAGCAGCGTCGCCACGCCCGCGAGGATCAGCCCGATCATGATCGAGGCCATGCCGTCGATCCGCGGATCGCGCCAGGCCTGGCTCGCCCAGACGCCTGCCGCCGCGACCACGAGCCCAAGCAGCGCCGCCGAATCCTCGAACAGCACGATGAACCCCGCCGGGTCCTTCGACTCGCGGATCGCCTGCCACCAGCCGCAATCGCCCTTGGCCTTGGCGAACTCGCGCATCGCGATCGCCCAGCTGCCCCCCTCGAGCACGAAGGCGATGCCGAGCACGGCATAGTTCACCGCCGGGTTCGCCATCGGCTCGGGGTGGCGATAATGCTGCCAGCCTTCATAGACCGACACACCCGCACCCAGCCCGAAGATCAGGATCGCGACGACGAAGCTCCAGAAATAGAGCTCGCGGCCATAGCCGAACGGATGGTCCTTGTCGGGCGGCCGGCCCGAACGCCACTGGCCATAGAGCAGCAGCAACTGGTTGCCGGTGTCGACGAGGCTGTGCACGCCTTCGGTGAGCATCGCCGACGAGCCCGTGAACGCGGCCGCCGCGAATTTGGCGAGCGCGATCCCGAGGTTCGCCAGCAATGCCGCATAGAGCACGATGTTGGCGCGCCACCCGGTGGCGCCGCCGCGTGCCGCCGCCACGCCTCAGCCGAGGCCGATCTTGGCAAGCAGGCGGCCGATCGGCCCGTGCTGCTTGGCGCGGGCGAGCTTCGCTTCGGCCTTGGGGTCGTAGCCCGAACTTTCGGGCAGGTCGCCCGAGTTCGAATGCACCGGCTGGGTCGAGGCGGGCGGGTCCGAGGCGTCCATCGATTCGTCGAGCGCGCGGTCGAGGCGCGCCTCAGGGCTCGAGGGGTTGCGCTCGAGGCGCTCGGCGATCGACGTGTCGGTGCCCGCATCGGCCGAGTGCACCGGGGGCTTGACGCCCTCGTCGGGCGCGGCGTCGATCTGAACTGTGTTGGCGTCCATGGTGGGGCTCCGCAAAAAGTTGCCCCTCTGAAACGAGTGGACCCCGGCCCCCGTTCCCCGAAAAGCGAAACGGCCCGGCGTTTCCGCCGGGCCGTTCGCAAGCCGCCGTTGCCGGCCGCCTATCTCAGTTCCGCGAGCTGCCGAACAGGCGCAGCAGGAACAGGAACATGTTGATGAAGTCCAGGTACAGGTTCAGCGCGCCCATGATGACGACCTTGCCCTGCATCTCGGTGCCCGCGACATGGTCGTAGATCGACTTGATCTTCTGCGTGTCATAGGCGGTCAGCCCCGCGAAGATCAGCACGCCGAGCGCGCTCAGCACCAGCGAGAACTGGCCCGAGCGGAATATGAAGGCGTTGAGCAGCATCGCCACGATCAGCCCGAACAGCCCCATCACCAGGAAGGTGCCGAAGCCCGACAGGTCGCGCTTGGTGGTGTAGCCCCACAGGCTCAGCCCGGCGAAGCCCGCGGCGGTCGCGAAGAAGGCCTGCGCGATCGAGGTTTCGGTATACGCCAGGAACAGCGTCGAGAGCGACAGGCCGACGAGGAAGGCATAGGCCCAGAACAGCAGCTGCAGCGTGCCCGCCGCGAGCCGCTGGAAGCCGAAGCTCATCGTCAGCACGATGCCGAGCGGCGCGAGCGTGACGATCCAGCCGAGCGCGGACATGCCGCTGATCCGACCCAGCTCGTCGTGCGCGAACAGCGTCTGAATCCAGCCGGTGCGCGCGAACAGCATCGCAACGATGCCGGTGAGCAGCACGCCCGACGCCATGTAGTTGTAGACCGAGAGCATATAGGCGCGCAGTCCGGCGTCATATGCTGCCGCTTCGGTGCGGCTGCCCGCCGCAACCCGGGCGCCGCCGAACCGGGGATCGTACCCGTTTGCCATCACGAAACTCCTTTGCCCGGGCCCATTGCCCGGCACCGCTGAATATCGCCCTCCACGCTGGGCTTTTCAAGCAAAACCAGGGTAAACCAAAGCACGAGGCCCGCGTGCGTGGCGCCGGGGATAGGCTCGGGCGCCAAAAGCCTCTAATCGCCGGCGAATGCATCGCCTGTTCGTCGGTTTGCGCCCGCCTGCGGAGATCCGCCAGCGGCTCCTCGCTCTCATGGGCGGCATCCCCGGCGCGCGCTGGCAGACCGACGCCCAGCTGCACGTCACGCTCCGCTTCGTCGGAGAGGTCGAGCGCCGGGTCGCCGAGGACGTCGCGCTCGCGCTCTCCAACGTCCATTGCCCGCCCTTCGAGCTCGAGCTCCACGGCGTCGGCGAGTTCGACACGCGCGGGCGGCCCAATGCGGTCTGGGCGGGGGTCCGGCCGCATGCGCCGCTCGAGGGGCTGCACAAGAAGATCGACCAGGCGCTCGTCCGCCTCGGCCTCGAGCCCGAGCGCCGCACCTATCTCCCGCACGTCACGCTCGCCCGGATGAACGCCGCCGCCGGCGCCACCAGCCGCTTCCTCGCCGACCACGCCGGCCTGGCGAGCCCGCCCTTCGCGGTCGGCCACTTCCTGCTGTTCGAAAGCCGCCTCGGCCGCGAAGGCGCGAGCTACGAGGCCGTTGGGCGCTATCCGCTGCGATAGGGGGAGTTGCCGAACGCGGCATTCATTGCCATGCCGCAATGAAAATAAGGGGAGGGGATTCGGCGATGGCAACGATCGCGGGGACCGCTTTGACTTTGCGTCCGACAGGCTCGGTTCGATTCCTCAACGCCACGGCGACGCTGCTCGCGGCGACCGTCTGGCTGAGCGCGGCGTTGTTCGGACTCTACATCCTCGCCTTCTTCGGCGGGTTCGCCGCGGCCGGCGCGCCCGAGCGCTGGAACGAATCGCTCCCCGCGCTCCACGACCCCGCCAATCTGCTCTCCACCGTCGCGATCGGCGCGCATTTCATCACGGGCGGGATCCTGCTGCTGCTCGGCCCCGTCCAGCTGATCGGCGCGATCCGCCGCAACACGCCTGCGGTCCACCGCTGGCTCGGCCGGCTCTACGTTTTCGCCGCGGCAATCGCCGGCGCGGGCGGGCTCACCTTCATCCTGACCAAGGGCACGATCGGCGGTGCGCCGATGGACCTCGGCTTCGGCCTCTACGGCGCGCTGATGGTCGCCTGCGCCGCGCTGACCTACGTCCACGCCCGCGCGCGCCGCATCGAGATCCACCGCGCCTGGGCGGTCCGCCTCTTCGCGCTTGCGGTCGGCTCGTGGCTCTACCGGATCGAATATGGCTTCTGGTTTCTCGCCGTCGGCAAGCTCGGCCACACCAGCCAGTTCAGCGGCTGGTTCGACGAGGTGATGGCGTTCTTCTTCTATGTCCCAAACCTGCTCGTCGCCGAGGCCTGGCTCCGCGCGCGCCTCGCGCCGCAGGGCAGCGCGCTCCGCTTCGGCGCCGCGGTGCTCCTCCTCGCCGCCACCGGCTTCGTCGCGCTCGCAACCTTCTTCTTCACGAAGTTCTGGCTCCCCGGCATCGCCGAGGGTCTCGGCGCAGTCCGCGCCTGACGTCGACCGCCTACTCGCTCAGCATCGCCACCAGCCCGTCGGCCGCTGCCCGACACTCCGCCCATACCGTCTCGAAGTCGCGCTCGGTGCCGTAATAGGGGTCGCGCACGCCCTGCCCCATCCGGCCGGGCACATGGTCGAGCAGCAGCGAGAGCTTCGCCGTCGTCCCGGGCGGGGCGATCGCGTGCAGGTCGCGCAGGTTCTGCGGGTCGAGCGCCAGGATATGATCGAACCGCGTGAAGTCGTCGCCGCGCACCCGCCGCGCCTTGTAGCCCGAGATGTCGATCCCGCTCGCAAGTGCGACCGCCTGCGAGCGCGGATCGGGCGCGTGGCCAACGTGCCATTCGCCCGTCCCCGCCGAATCCGCCTCGGCCGCGAACCCGGCGCGCTCCGCCGCCTCGCGGAACGCCGCTTCGGCCAGCGGCGAGCGGCAGATGTTCCCCAGGCACACGAACAGCAGCGACGGCGGGCGCATCGACAATCCTCCTTCGCGCTGGCTCAGACCGCTCCGAACACCCCGCAGGCGATCCGCGGCCCGCTGTTGCCGGCGGGATCGCTCTTGAGGTCGTCGGGCCCGCCGTGCACCACGAACGCCGCGCCGTCCTCGTCGAGCAATTGCTCATAGCTGCCGCCGTGGACGGTGAAGCTCAGCTTGCCCGTGCCGTCGGCCTTGACGGTGAGGTTGGGCAGGTCGCCGGCGTGCATCCCCATCGGATTGTCCATGCCGTGCTGCTTGGCGCCCGGGTTCCAGTGACCGCCCGCGGTGGTGAAGCCCGGCGCCTCGCACTTGCCCGTGGTGTGGATGTGCACGCCGTGCACCCCCGCGGGCAGGCCCTTGACCTCGACGGTCACCAGCAGCGCCCCATCCTTCTCCTGCGCCACGGCCCTGCCCGCCTCGGCGCCGTCGGCGGTGTGGAGCACGGCTTCGGCGCGGAAATGCCCGGCCATGTAGCGTCCGCCACTCTGCGGCGCGCCGGCCTCATGCGCGCCCGCGCAGCCCATCAGCGACGCGCCTGCCAGCGCCAGCGCCGCCACTCGACCCAGACCCGTCATGCTTCGATCCTCCGCTCGGTTCGCGGCACCAATGGACGCACCGGCGGACGGTTCCAAGCCCCCATCCATCATATCCCGCCCCCTCCCCTTCCCCTCCCCCCCAAACCGCGCTAACGGCCCTCGCGACTCTTCGCATTCGCAGCACCCGGCGCGGCCCGCGCGGGGGCTTCGGGTGGCGGCGGGGCCCTCCAGGCTCCGCGACCCAACGCCGCTCGCCAGCCCCGTCCGCCTCCCCGAGCCAGCCGGCGCCAAAACAGGGAAAGGACCCCGCGCCACATGACTGCCACTGGACAGGACAGCCTCGGAACCCGCGACACGCTCGACGTGGGCGGCCAGCGCTACAGCTATTATTCGCTCGCCAAGGCCGCGAAGAAGCTCGGCGACATCAGCCGCCTGCCGTTCAGCATGAAGGTGCTGCTCGAGAACATGCTCCGCTTTGAGGACGGTACCACCGTCACCACCGACGATGCCCAGGCGATCGTCGACTGGCAGAAGGACGCGCGCTCGAACCGCGAGATCCAGTATCGTCCCGCCCGCGTGCTGATGCAGGACTTCACCGGCGTGCCCTGCGTGGTCGACCTCGCGGCGATGCGTGACGCGATCACCAAGCTGGGCGGCGACGCGGCCAAGATCAACCCGCAGGTCCCCGTCCACCTCGTCATCGATCACTCGGTGATGGTCGACGAGTTCGGCACGCCCAAGGCGTTCGAGGATAACGTCGAGCTCGAATACCAGCGCAACGGCGAGCGCTACGAGTTCCTGAAATGGGGCTCGAAGGCGCTCGACAATTTCTCGGTGGTGCCGCCGGGCACCGGCATCTGCCACCAGGTGAACCTCGAGTACATCGGCCGCGGCATCTGGTCGTCGGCGGGCGCCGACGGCGGGCTGGTCGCCTATCCCGACACGCTGGTGGGCACCGACAGCCACACCACTATGGTCAACGGCATGGGCGTGCTCGGCTGGGGCGTCGGCGGGATCGAGGCCGAGGCGGCGATGCTCGGCCAGCCGGTGTCGATGCTCATCCCCGAGGTCGTCGGCTTCAAGCTCACCGGCGCGCTGCAGGAAGGCATCACCGCGACCGACCTGGTGCTCACCGTCACCCAGATGCTGCGCGCCAAGGGCGTGGTCGGCCGCTTCGTCGAATTCTACGGCCCCGGGCTCGCCTCGATGACGCTCGCCGACCGCGCGACAATCGGCAACATGGCGCCCGAATATGGCGCGACCTGCGGCTTCTTTCCGATCGACGAGCGCACGATGGACTATCTGCGCCTCTCGGGCCGCCCCGAGGAGACGATCGCGCTCGTCGAGGCGTACTGCAAGGCGCAGGGCATGTGGCGCGAGGCCGACGCGCCCGACCCGATCTTCACCGACACGCTCGAGCTCGACATGGGCACCGTGCGCCCCAGCCTCGCCGGCCCGAAGCGCCCGCAGGACCGCGTCAGCCTCGACAGCGTCGACGAAGTGTTCAACGGCGACCTGACCAAGGTCTATAAGAAAGAGCAGCCCGCGCGCGTCGCGGTCGATGGCGCCGACCATGACATCGGCGACGGCGACGTGGTGATCGCCGCGATCACCAGCTGCACCAACACCTCGAACCCCTCGGTGCTGATCGCCGCCGGCCTGGTCGCGCGCAAGGCGCGTGCGCTGGGCCTGACGCGCAAGCCCTGGGTCAAGACCTCGCTCGCGCCGGGATCGCAGGTGGTCACCGACTATCTCGACAAGGCCGGGCTGTCGGACGATCTCGACGCGATCGGCTTCAACCTGGTGGGCTATGGCTGCACCACCTGCATCGGCAATTCGGGCCCGCTCTCGGACCCGATCTCGGCCGCGATCAACGGCAACGACATCGTCGCCGCCTCGGTGCTCTCGGGCAACCGCAACTTCGAGGGCCGCGTGAGCCCCGACGTGCGCGCCAACTTCCTCGCCTCGCCGCCGCTGGTCGTCGCCTATGCGATCAAGGGCACCGTCACCGAGGACATGTACGAGACGCCGCTCGGCGAAGGCACCGACGGCCCCGTGTTCCTCAAGGACGTCTGGCCGACCAACGACGAAGTCCAGGCGGTGATGGACGCGAACATCGACAATGCGATGTTCCGCGCGCGCTATTCGAACGTCTACCAGGGCGACAGGCACTGGTCGGGCATCGTCGTCGAGGGCTCGGACACCTATCGCTGGCCCGCCGGCTCGACCTACATCGCCAACCCGCCGTACTTCGAGGGCATGACGATGGTCCCCGCGCCGGTCACCGACATCGTCGAGGCCAAGCCGCTCGCGATCCTCGGCGATTCGATCACAACCGACCACATCTCGCCCGCCGGCAGCATCAAGGCGGACAGCCCCGCGGGCATCTTCCTCCAGGAGCACCAGGTTTCGAAGAAGGACTTCAACTCCTACGGCGCGCGCCGCGGCAACCATGACATCATGATGCGCGGCACCTTCGCCAACATCCGCATCAAGAACGAGATGGTCCCCGGCGTCGAGGGCGGCATGACGCGTTACGGCGGCCAGGTGATGCCGATCTACGACGCGGCGATGCGCCACAAGGCCGACGGCACGCCGCTGGTGGTGATCGCCGGCAAGGAATACGGCACCGGCTCGTCGCGCGACTGGGCGGCGAAGGGCACCAACCTGCTCGGCGTCCGCGCCGTGATCGCCGAGAGCTTCGAGCGCATCCACCGCTCGAACCTCGTCGGCATGGGCGTGCTGCCGCTGCAGTTCGCCGAGGGGCTGAGCCGCGAGTCGCTCAAGCTCAAGGGCTCGGACCTCTACACCATCACCGACGTCTCGGGCCTGCGCCCGCGTCAGGAGGTCGAGGTCACCGTCACGCGCGAGGACGGCACCACCGAGACCTTCACGACCCGCTGCCGCATCGATACCGTCAACGAGCTTGAGTATTTCCTCAACGGCGGCATCCTGCAGTATGTGCTGCGCAAGCTGGCGGCCTGAGGTCGCCCGCGGACAGGAGTCGAGATGAAGCTGATCCTCACCGTGGCGGCGGCAGCCGCGCTCGCGCTTCCCGCGGCCGCCACGGCGCAGGACTCGGCCGACGGCTGGCATCTGATGACCAGCCAGGACGGCTTCCTCGTCGGCATCGACACCAAGTCGATCAAGGCCGACGGCGGGGGCCGGCTCTACACGATGCGCCTGTCGAAGCAGGGCGACGCCAACACCGCGCTGTTCGACCTGCGCGCCGATTGCGCCGCGCGCACCGTCCAAGTGCTCCACGGCTATCAGATCGCCGGCGGCAAGAAGACCGAGGCGCCGAACATGGCCGGCGCTCCCGAGACGGTCGACGACGATCCCTCGGGCAAGGCGATGCTCGACTATGTCTGCCAGGCGCCGCTCGCGGGCTGACGATGTTCGCCGCCGCCCTCGCGCTGCTGCTGGCGATGCGCGCGGAGGATCCTGACTGGGAACTGCTGATAGAAGGCCAGCCCTATTGGATCGACGCGGCGCACATCGACGCCGAGGGCGACGACCGCCACTTCACCCTGCGCTACGTGCTGGCCGACGGCAGCGACACAGTGTTCGAAGGCAGCGCCGACTGCCGGGCGAACACGACCGATGTCCACAAGTTCGAAGTCACCGACCGCGGGGGGCGCGTGGTGATGATGGTGATCGACGCGGCGGTGGAACGCGAACTGCTCGCGCTGACCTGCACGGTTGCGGGATGAAGCCTCCCCAGACGTCCAACCGTCATCCCGGCGAAAGCCGGGACCCAGGGCCACGACCGACGTCCTGCTTTGCCCTGGGTCCCGGCTTTCGCCGGGATGACGGCTATGTGTGGTGGGCCGACCGGTAACCCGAAGTTATCGCTTCCCCCCTTAGGCTCCCAGCTCAACGCGAAGGCGGAGCGCAGCGTGGCCAAGGCGGAAGGATATCGGCCGGACATCGACGGGCTTCGCGCGCTCGCGATCCTGCCGGTGCTCGCCTATCACGCCCACCTGCCCGGCATCACCGGCGGCTTCGTGGGCGTCGACGTGTTCTTCGTCATCTCGGGCTATCTGATCACCCGCATCATCGCGCGCGAGATCGACGAGCACCGTTTCTCGATCCTCCACTTCTACGAGCGGCGCGCGCGGCGCATCCTTCCTGCACTGCTGCCGATGATCGTCGCGGTGCTCGGCCTCGCCGCCTGGCTCTACCTCCCCGGCGACTTCGAGGGCGTCCCCCGATCGGCGCTCGCCGCGACGCTCTTCGCCTCGAACCTGCTGTTCTTCCATGAGACCGGCTATTTCCAGATCGGCGCCGAGGCGATGCCGCTGCTCCACAGCTGGAGCCTCGCGATCGAGGAGCAATTCTACATCTTCTTCCCGCTGCTGCTGATCGCAGTCGGGCGCTGGCTGCCGCTGTGGCGCATCCCCCTGGTCGCCGGCACCGCGCTCGCTTCCTTCGCGCTCGCTGTGGCGACGCAGGGCGACAGCTCGGGCATCGCCTTCTACCTGCTTCCGCCGCGCGCCTGGGAGCTGTTCGCCGGCGGCCTCGTCGCGCTCGGCGCCATCCCCGCGATCCGCGCGCGCTGGCTGCGCGAGGGGCTGGCAGCAGCGGGGCTTGCCGCGCTGCTCGTCCCGATCTTCGTCTACGACCGCTTCACGACCTTCCCCGGCATGACCGCGCTTGCCCCCGTGCTCGGCGCCGCGGCGCTGATCCATGCCGCGCCGGGCACCGCGACGGGCAAGCTGCTCGGCCTCGGCCCGCTGCGTTGGGTCGGGCTCATCTCCTATTCGCTCTACCTCTGGCATTGGCCGCTGATCGTCTTCACCGAATATGCGACCGAGGCGCGGCTCGCGGGCTGGCTCCAGCTCGCGGTGATCGCCGCGAGCTTCCTCCTCGCCTGGCTCTCGTGGCGCTTCGTCGAGGCGCCGTTCCGCGCGCCCGGACGTTTCTCGCGCCCGACGATCTTCGCCGCGAGCGCCGCCGGCATGGCGAGCGTCTGCGCCGTCGCGCTCGCACTGGTGGTGCTCGGACCCTGGCCGCAGCGCTTCGGCCCCGAGGTTGGGCGGATGGCGGCGGCGAAGGACGATTTCAGCCCCTATCGCGCGCGTTGCCACGACACCGACGGCCGGGGCCTCGAGCCCTGCGTGCTCGGCGCGCCCAACACCCAGCCGACCGCGCTGGTCTGGGGTGACAGCCACGGCGTCGAATTCGCCTATGTCCTCTCGCGCATGGCCGAGGCGCGCGGCGCCTCGCTGATCGAGCGGACGCATTCGAGCTGTCCGCCGGTGATCGGCTACCAGTCGCCCACCGATCCGAGCTGCACGCGCTCGAACCAGGCGGTGCTCGACGCGATCCTCGCCGACCCTCGGCTCTCGACCATCTATCTCGCCGGCTTCTGGGAGAGCCCGCTCTACGCCGCGCCGCGCACGATGGCGCAGCTCGACGCCACCATCCAGACGCTGATCGAGGCAGGGCGCCACGTCGTGCTGATCGGCCCGGTGCCGCCCAACCAATGGGACGTGCCGCGCCACCTCGCGCGCCTCGCCTCGCTCGGCCGGCTCGACGGCGCCACCGGCCGCAACCGAGCCGACATCACCCCGGCCGAAGAGCGGATCGCGCGCGTCGCAAACCATTGGCGCGCGCGGGGGCTCAGCTACATCGATCCCGCAGCCGTGCTCTGCGACGCGCGCAGCTGCGCTGTGCTGCACCGCGGCGTGCCGCTCTATTTCGACCACCATCATCCCAGCGTCGCGGGCGCGAGCCTGATCCTCGGCGAAGCGCAGGAAATGGCAGCGCTCGGTCGCTGAGTCGCGGGCGTGCTGGCCCGAATCCGCTGTCCCGATTTGGGATTGTGCGCAAATGGCCTCGAAATCTCCGGCCTGTGGCTTTCGCGCATCGCTTCCGCGAAAGCCCCCGCAGAATCGCAGAAACGCGCGAGTCGCCGCCGCGCGATTGTGCAGCTGCTCAGCGCGATACCGCCGCGCTGTGAAGGATAATGGCTAAGTCCATGACGATTTGAGCATTTTGCAGCGGTTTTCCGGCTTGACGTGATTAACGATTCAGTCATCTTTCGTTCATCGGGCGGGGGGCTCTGCCATATCGGATCAGCGTGCCCCGCCCCGGTCTTAGGGGGACTGCTACATGGTCAGAAAGTTACATGCAGTGATGGGCGCCGCGCTGGCGCTCGCAGCGGCCGCGCCGGCCTCGGCGTCGGACCTGACGCTCTCGGAAAACGTCCGCGTGACGCCGACGATGACCTACACCACCGCCGCGGGCGTTGCGGCGAACAAGACCAACGGCTCGTACACCGGCGTCGGCAGCTTGTTCGTCGAGTTCGCCTCGACCGCGACCACCGGCTTCGGCGCGCTCTGCACCGGCTCGCTCGTTTCGAACAAGGTTGTCGTCACGGCGGCGCACTGCCTTTCGGATACCGACGAGGACGGCAACTACGACCCTGTCACCGCCGTCTACTACTTCCTGCCGTCCTACGGCGAGGCGACGACCGTGCTGACGGTCAAGAACTGGGCGGTGAATCCGAACTACACCGGCGACGTCACCGAGGGTAACGACGTGGCGATGTTCACGCTCTCGAACCAGACGAGCGGCCACGACGTCTATTCGATCTACCAGGGCGATCCGATGGGCCTGTTCACGCGCGTCGGCACCGGCACCGTCGGCGGCCCGCGTGGCACCGGTACCGGCGGGGTGACCGACGACTATGACCAGCGCGTCGGCAAGAACCTGTACGAATATTATGGCGATCTGGTCACCGGCTGGTCCGAGAACATCCTGCTCTCGGACTTCGACGACGGCACCACCAACCATGACGCGTTCGGCCGCCTCCTCGGCGTCGCGGCGCGCCAGGCGGGCGTCACCGGTGAGAGCAACTCGTCGCCGGGTGACTCGGGCGGTCCGATCTTCATCAACGGCCAGCTCGTTGCCGTGACGTCGTTCGGCATCACCGGCGACGCCTTCCGCAGCAACGGCTATTGCGGCGGCTTCGCGGGCCAGAACAGCATCGACCCGTATGGCGCCGGCGGCACCACCGGCATCAACGCCAACATCCAGGGCTGCACCAACTCGTCGGTCGGCGAGATCTCGGGCGACACCTGGCTCAAGCCCTACCAGGGCTTCATCAACCAGTATCTCGCGGCCTCGGTGCCCGAGCCGCAGACCTGGGCGATGATGATCCTCGGCTTCGGCATGGTCGGCGGCGTGCTTCGCACCCGTCGCCGCGAAGGCAAGCTCGCGACGGCCTGATCCGTCGCGCAGCGCCTGAACACAGGACCCCGCCGAGCGATCGGCGGGGTCTTTGTTTTGGGGTCGAGGGGAGAGAGCGATGCTCCGGTTGCAAGTCGCCGGCATGCTGGTGCGAGATGGCAAGGTGCTGCTCTGCCTGAGGAGTGCGACGCGACGCTCCTTTCCCGGCGTGTGGGACCTGCCCGGCGGTCACGTCGAGCCCGGTGAGCGCCAAGGCGCGGCGCTGCGCCGGGAACTGGCCGAGGAGCTCGGGATCGAGGTGCCCGAGCCCCGCGAGCCCCCCTTGACCCGCATCGTCGACGAAACGCTGGAGTTCAGCCTGGGACTTTGGCTGCTCCGGGCCTGGGAAGGGATACCGGCCAACCGATGCCCCGAGGAACATGCGGCGATCGGCTGGTTCACGCCCGACGAAGCCGAGGCGTTGGCCCTCGCCCTTCCCGGCTATCGCGGCCTTTTGCGACAAGCTGTCGCGCAATGCCACTGATCGAGGCGCCCGTGCGGAACAGGGGCGCGAGCGCCCTATAATGAATCCGGATCGCCCCCCGTTCGGGGCCTGTGGCTTGCGGAAGGTGGCGATGGCTCGACTGGCGCTGGTGATGATCGTTCGTGACGAGGCGCGCTGCATCGCGCGCTGCATCGAGAGCGTGCGGCCACATGTCGACACGATGATCGTGCTCGACACCGGCTCGGTCGACGACACCATCGCGATTGCCGAGCGTTGCGGCGCGGAGGTCCATCGCTTCACCTGGTGCGACGATTTCTCGGTGGCGCGCAACGCCGCGCTCGACCATTCGGACGCGGACTGGAACCTGGTGCTCGACGCCGACGACTGGCTGGCAGGCGGGTTCGAAGCGCTGGGCCCCGAGACGCTCCCGCCCGCCTCGGTGTCGCCGGCGCGCTTCGTCGGCTGCGTGAGCATCGTCAACCAGGGCGTCGGCGAGGGCGGGGCGGCGCGGCGCTTCGTGCCCCGCGTGCTGCCGCGCGGTGTACGCTACGCCGGTCGCGTGCACGAGCAGCCGGTCTCGGCGCTGCCGCAGCAGCCGATCGGCGTCGAGCTCCACCACGACGGCTATGCCGAGGACCAGTTGGCGCGCAAGGACGGGCGCAATGAAGCGCTGCTCCGCGCCGAGCTCGCCGATCATCCGGGCGACGCCTATCTCTGGCACCAGCTCGGCCGCGAGCTGCTCGTCCGCGGACGTTCGGCCGAAGCGGCGGATCCGCTGCTCCAGGCCTGCCGGCTCGCCGCACCCGGCGCGGTGTTCCGCCACAGCGCGGTGGTCTCGGCCTTGCGCGCGCTCAAGCAGGCGGACCGGCTGCCCGAGGCGCTGGCGCTGGCCGATGAGGAACAGGTTCGGTGGAGCGGCTCGCCCGACTTCTATTTCGCGGTGGCCGACGTCTATCTTGAATGCGCGAGCCGCGAGCCCGCGCGGGCGATGGACGATTTCCTACCGGTTGTCGAAGGCGCGTGGAAACGCTGCATCGACATCGGCGAGCAGCCCGCGCTCGAGGGCTCGGTGCCGGGATGCGGCAGCTGGCTCGCGGCGGGCAACCTCGCGATGCTCTACCGCACGCTCGGCATCGACGACGAGGCCGACGAATATGAGCTGCTCGCGGGAACGATGCGCAAAGCGGCTTGAGTCGGTTTCCCAATTCCCAGCTCGTCACCCCGGCGAAAGCGAGGTCTCTGCGAAAGAGGGTGACTATCGATGTGTGATCTGATTCGATGGGAGGGAGCATCGGAGGTGTGGGATGGAGCAGCGAGGATTTGCGGAGGCGTTCCTGCCTGCGGGTTTT
>NZ_JAGHZV010000019.1 GCF_017745215.1 Sphingomonas sp. | reverse complement strand
GGCCTGGCCGCCGAGCTTGCCCTCGGTGCCGACCTCGCGCGCCACGCGCGTCACTTCCGACGCGAAGGAATTGAGCTGGTCCACCATCGTGTTGATCGTGTTCTTGAGCTCGAGGATCTCGCCCTTCACTTCCACGGTGATCTTCTTCGAGAGGTCGCCCGAGGCCACCGCGGTGGTCACTTCGGCGATGTTGCGCACCTGGCCGGTGAGGTTGGTCGCCATCGCGTTGACGTTGTCGGTGAGGTCCTTCCAGGTGCCCGCGACGCCCTTCACGCGCGCCTGACCGCCCAGCTTGCCCTCGGTGCCCACCTCGCGCGCCACGCGCGTCACTTCCGAGGCGAAGGAGGCGAGCTGCTCCACCATGGTGTTCACGACCTTGCCGATGCGCAGGAATTCGCCTTGCAGCCGTCGCCCGTCGATCTCGACCGCCATCGACTGCGAGAGGTCGCCCTTCGCCACCGCACCGATCACGCGCGCGACCTCGGCGGTCGGCTGGACCATGTCCTCGATCAGCTCGTTGAGCGCGCGCAGCTTCACTTCCCAGCCGCCGGTGGCGCCGCGGACATGGCCGCGCTGGGTGATCTTGCCTTCCTTGCCGACGACTCGCGAGAGCCGCTCGAACTCGTTGGTCATCTGCTCCTCGAGGTTCACCACCTCGTTGAACAGCATCGCGATCTCGCCGTCGGCGCCTGGCAGATCATCCGGCAGCCGAACGGAGAAATCGCCGCGTCTCAGGCTACGAAGGGCAGAGACGAGCTGGCGGCGATCCAGCGTGTCGGAGGATTCTAGCACTCAAGGCTCCCGGCATCTCCCACCCCGCTTGCAGTTGATCGACCCCCCGGCCGGTAGCCATTGGTATAACCGAGCTTTTCGCTTCGGCGCAGCAAAAATAACGAGGGGCCGCTCCGGGCTGGGACAAGCACTCGCCCGGCATCTGCGTCCGGACCCGGGCGCAGATGCGGCCGATTGGATCTTCTCGTCACAGGAAGTGGCGTAAGAGGCGGCATGGCCGACTCGCTGAAACCCATCGCCTGCCCCGATACCGCGCCGCCGGGGGGCCATTACAGCGCCGCGATGGCGTGCGGAGACCTCGTCTTCATCTCCGGGCAGCTGCCGATCCTGCCCGACGGCAGCCACACCGCCGACCGCGACTTCGAGGCGCAGGCTATGATCGCGCTCGACAATTTCCTCGCCGTCGCCGCAGCGGCAGGCGCGGGGCCGGAGGATGTGGCGAAGGTCACCGTCTATGTCGTCGGCATCGACAACTGGCCGCGCTTCAACCGGCTCTACGCCCGGCGGATGGGCGAGCATCGCCCTGCCCGCGCGATCGTGCCGGTGCCCGAGCTCCATTACGGTTATCTGATCGAGATCGAAGGCGTGGCGATACGGCGGCGCTAGACCATATCGACGTCCCAGAAGCGATCCGGGTCGCGACGGCACCGAGGGGCTGACCGGCCTCGGCTTCGACGAAGACGCCGTATCGCGGTTATGACGCGATAGCCTCATTGTCATTGCCAGTGGCGCCCCCCAAACCGCAGCCTGCCCCTCGAGCCAAAGGCCGCCCGGACCGGGCCGGCCGGCCGCAAGAAGTGCAATCGAAGCGAAGCGTCGCGACCCTGGTCCGCGGCTCGATCGCGAACGACAAGGGGGTCGGCAATGAAGCAAGTTGATCATGGTCCTTCGCGCGGCCTGCTCGCCGCGTCGGCGCTGGCGCTGGCCATTGCGTGCGCCACGCCGGCCTGGGCCGCCGACGGCCCGGAGGGCGGCCAGGACGAAGTGCAGGCGTCGGCCTCGGACGAGATCATCGTCACCGGCATCAACGCGCCCGTCACCACCTCAACCGGGCTGCCGCTCAAGTTCATGGAAACGCCGCAGTCGGTGACGATCATCGATCAGAAGCGCATCCAGGACTATGCGCTGACCAGCATCAAGGACCTGCTCGACCAGGCGGTGGGCGTCAACGTCGAGCGCGCCGAGACCGATCGCACCACCTTCAACGCGCGCGGCTTCGACGTCACCAACTTCCAGATCGACGGGATCGGCCTGCCGCTGATCCAGAACTATGCATACGGCGACACCGACAGCTTCCTCTACGAGCGCATCGACATCATTCGCGGCGCCAATGGCCTGACCACGGGCATCGGCAATCCGTCCGCGACGATCAACTATGTCCGCAAGCGCCCGTCGGACACGCTCCACGCCAATGCCTCGGCCTATTTCGGATCGTGGAACAAGTGGCGGGTCGAAGGCGACGTCTCGGTGCCGATCGGCGACGATTGGGGCATCCGCGTGATCGGCGCGCACGAGGAGAGCGACAGCTATCTCGACCGCTACAACTACAATCGCGACGTGATCGGCATCGTCCTCTCGGGCAGGATCACGCCGAACCTCACGCTGACCGCCGGCTACAACCGCCAGGACCATGACAGCCAGGCGGCGAGCTGGATCGGCCTCTGGCTCTATTATTCGGACGGCACGCCGATCAACTACGCCCGCTCGGCCAATTCGGCGCCGCGCTGGGCGACCTGGCCGACCACCGAGCACCAGGCCTATGGCGAGCTCGCCTATGCGCTGGGCAGCGACTGGACGATCAAGGGCGTGCTCACCTATCGCAACTATCTCGATGCGCCGCGCATCCTCAATCCGTCGCTGCCGCCCGACAAGGCCACCGGCTTCTACCTGGCCGACACCTCGGAGTTCGAGACCAACAACAACCGCGTGCTCGGCGATCTCTATGCGAGCGGCGTCGTGCGGGCGTTCGGGCAGGAGCACAAGCTGACGTTCGGCCTCTCCTATGCGCACAGCCACCAGCTCCAATATCAGGGCCGCGCGGTCGATACGGGCTTCGGGCTGGGCGCAGTGGTGTTCCCCGACTTCAACGGGCCGAACCGCTGGGACATCCCGCTGCCGACCTACAACCCCAAGGCGCTGGCGCAGGACCAGACCGACAAGCTGTTGCGCGCTTATGCCGCGTCGCAGATCAACTTCACCGACCGGCTTCACCTCGTCGCCGGCGCGAGCTGGGCCAGGCTGGACAGCAGCGGGTTCAACTACGGCCAGGTGGTCGACACCAGCCGCAGCAAGCTCAATCCCTATGCCGGCGTGCTGTTCGACCTCACTTCGTTCCTCACCGCCTATGCAAGCTACACCTCGATCTTCATGCCGCAGGTCGAATATGACGTGAACCACGTCCAGCTGAAGCCGGTCGAGGGCACCAACATGGAGGCGGGGCTCAAGGCCAACCTGCTGGACAAGCGGCTGT
This sequence comes from Sphingomonas sp., assembly GCF_017745215.1. GTDB lineage: Bacteria > Pseudomonadota > Alphaproteobacteria > Sphingomonadales > Sphingomonadaceae > Sphingomonas. The sequence continues at coordinate 67,277 of NZ_JAGHZV010000019.1, read as the reverse complement.
ACCTCAGCGCGACGGTGTTCAAGACGCAGCAGAACGGCCTGGCGAGCTACGTCAGCCAGGTGCCCGATCCGGTCTATGGCACCTTCTTCGCCTATGAAGGCGTCGACACCACCGCCAAGGGCTTCGAGTTCGAGGTCGCCGGTCGGATCACGCCGAACTGGGACGTGAGCGGCGGCTTCACCACGCTGAGCCTGAAGGACCAGGCGGGCGCGGACACGCGGCTGTTCATTCCCCGCCAGTCGATCAAGGCCTCGACGACCTACACCATCCCCGCACTCAACAAGCTGTCGTTCGGCGCGCAGCTGCGCTGGCAGAGCAAGGTCGACACGATCACGACCGTCCAGCCGGCCTATGCGGTCCTCGACCTGATGGCGGGCGTCGACGTGGTCGACAACATCCGCGCCTCGATCGTGGTGCGCAACGTCACCGACAAGCTCTACTACGCCAGCCTCGTCTACGGTGTGTACGGCATCAGCCAGTACGCGGCACCGCGCAGCTTCACCGCGTCGCTCTCCTACCGCTTCTGAACCGGATGCGCGGCCACCCCTTCGGCCGCGCATCCGCCTTTGTGGCGGGAGCTCCATCCTTGCGCATCGATACCCTCGCGCTCGCCGACCTCGCCCGCGGCGCCGCCTTCCTCGGCTCGGGCGGGGGCGGCGATCCCTATTACAACCAGCTGATCGGCGAGGCGCAGATCGCCCGGCACGGGCCGTTCGAGCTGATCTCGCTCGACGCGCTGGCCGACGATGCGCTGGTCGTGCCCTGCGGCTGGATCGGCGCGCCGACGGTCTCGACCGAGAAGCTGCCCAACGGCCATGAAGCCACGAGCGGGCTGCGCCGGCTCGAGCAGCTGATGGGCCGCCGGATCGACGCGGTGCTGCCGATCGAGATCGGCGGCGGCAACGGCCTCGCCCCGCTGCTCGCCGCCGCCGGAATCGGCATGCCGGTGGTCGACGCCGACGGGATGGCGCGGGCGTTTCCCGAATCGCAGATGTCGGTGTTCGGCATCCACGGGCTGCACGCCTGCCCTTCGGTGATGACCGATGCCGGCGGCTCGATCGCGGTGATCGAGACGGCGGACAACCTGCTCCACGAGCGGATCGCGCGACAGCTCTCGATCGCGATGGGCGGCGATGCCCACATGACCGAATATCCGCTGACCGGCCGCCAGGCGAAAGAGCATGCCGTACCGCGCAGCCTTTCGAGCGCGATCGCGATCGGCGCGGCGATCCGCGAGGCGCAGGTGCGCGGTGACGATCCGTTCGAGGCGATGTTCGCGGCGCTGCGCGCGACCGGGCTCTATCCCTTCGCGGGAATCCTGTTCGACGGCAAGATCACCGACCTCGAGCGCGAGACGCACGGCGGGTTCGCGATGGGCCGCGTGGTGATCGAGGGATTCGGCGACGGGAGCCGAATGGAACTCGACTTCCAGAACGAAAACCTCATCGCGCGGCGGGACGGCGCGGTCGTCGCGACGGTGCCCGACCTGATCACGGTAATGGACCGCGAGACCGCCGACAGCATCACCACCGATCGGCTGAAATACGGCCAGCGCGTCAGGGTGGTGGGCGCCGCCGCTCCGCCGATGCTCCGCGAGGCGCGGGCATTGTCCTTCGTCGGCCCGGCCGCCTTCGGCTATGCCGAGCCCTATGTGCCGATCGAGCGGCTCAACCGATGGGAAGATCAGTGACGGCGGAGAGCAGCGACCAATATTCGCACAGCCCGGTTCCGGCGGGCGAGACGATGGCGGGCTGGCGCGTCGCACTGATCGTCGCGAGCTTTTCGATCGGCCAGCCCGACTTCCTCAACGGCGCGCAGAATGCGCTGGCGCTGGGGCTCGGCAGCGCGGTCGGCGCAGCCTTCCTCGCGGCGCTGATCCTGTGCGCCGGCTGTTGCTTCACCGCAGTGGTGAGCGTGCGCACGCGGCTTTCGACCTATCTCCTCGTCCGGCGCTCGTTCGGCGTGCAGGGAGCGGCGCTGATCAACATCGTCCTCGCGCTGATCCAATATTGCGCCTTCGGGATCAACGCGGCCTTCATCGGCGAGGCGATGGCCGAGGCGGCGAAGATCAACCATCTGCCCGAGAGCTTTGCCGCCTTCGTCATCGCCGGAAGCCTGCTCGCGGCGGGCTCGACGATCGTCGGCATCCGCGCGCTCGAACGGCTCGCGCTGGTCGTGGTGCCGCTGCTCGGCGTGATCTTCGTCGCGGTCGCCTTTGTGGCGGTCCAGCGCCACGGGCTGGTGCTCGCACCCTCGCCCACCCCACCGGTGCCGATGCGCTTCGGCATCGCGGTCACCTCGGTGATCGGCGCCTATATGGTCGCGGTGGTGACCATGCCCGACCTCTCGCGCTACATCCGCACCGAGCGCGGCTCGATCGTGAGCATGGCGCTGTCCTTCCCGATCGCGACGCCGCTGATGATGACCACCGCCGCCCTGCCAGCGCTGGCCACCGGCGAGACGAGCGTCGCGAAGCTCATCGTCTCGCTCGGCCTCGGCACGCCGCTGCTCTTCCTGCTCGCCACCCCGATGCTGACGGTCAACGCCGCCAACCTCTATTCCGCCGGCCTCGCGTTGGGCGCCACCTTCCCCAAGGTGCGCGGCTGGGTGTTCACGCTGCTCGGCGCCGTGATCGGCACGGCGTTCGCGCTGATGGGGATCATCGACCATTTCATCCCCTTCCTCGTGTTCCTGAGCCTGATCGTCCCGCCGATCGCGGCGATCTACGTCATCGACGCTTTCACGCTCTTCCGCGGCACCGATCCCCAGGCCTCGATCCGCCGGCTGCCGCCGGTCCGCTGGGAAGCGGTCGGGGTGTGGGTCGGCTCGCTCGCGGCGGTGCTGCTGGTGCCGAGCGAGCGCTTCACGCTGACGACGATCCCCGCGCTCGACGCGACGATCCTGGCGGCGGTGGCGTATCTCGCGGTACTCAAGCTGAGGGGCCGACCGCTGCCCGCCGCCTAGGCGATCTGGACCAGCCCCAGCGTCGGCGGCGCGGGGGATTCCTCGCTCATCCGGATGATCCGTGCCTGGCGCTCGAGCTCGCGCACGAAGGCCTGGGCGGCAGGCGACAGCGAGCGCCCCTTGTGCCGCACGATCCCGATCGAGCGCGCCACCACCGGATCGACCAGCGGCCGCCAGGCGAGCGCGGGCGAGGCGATCTGCGCCATGGTCAGCCGGGTCAGCGCCGAGAGCCCCTGCCCCGCGACCACCAGCGCCGCGGCGGTGGTCGCGGCGCTGCAGTTGAACAGCCGCTCGACCGGCACGCCCGCCTGGGCGATCCCGCTCTCGACCATCCGCCGCAGCCCGGTCTCCTGCGACATGGTGATGAAGCGGCGATCGGCGAACACCGACCAGGGATGCTCGATTCCCTCCGCAAGCGGATCGTCATGGCGGCAGACCAGCACGAGCCTGTCCTTGAGCAATTCCTGGTAGCGCAGGTCGCCGGCGAGGTCGGGCGGCGGGGCGATGCCCATGTCGGCGCGGCGCTCGCGCACGGCATTGTGGACCTGGTCGCCGACGTCTTCCCAGATTTCGATGCGCACCGCGGGATAGCGTGCCTGGAAGCTCTGGATCGCCGGCGGCAGCAGCGCCGAGGCGACCGAAGGCAGCCCGGCGATGCGGATCACGCCCTCGCGCCCCTCGACGAACTCGTGGAGCTCGCGGAAGACCGTCTCATAATCCTCGAGCAGCCGGATCGCGAGCGGGTGGAGCCGCTCGCCCGCGGGCGTGAGCGTCACGGTGCGCGTGTCGCGGTCGAACAGGCGGACGCCGACGCGCGTCTCGATGTGCTGGATCGTGCGGCTGAGCGCCGGCTGCGAGACACCGAGCTGCGTCGCGGCATCCCGGAAGCTGGCGGTCTCCGCGAGCTTCAGGAAGGCGGTCAGCTGAGAGAGTGTCAGACGCGACATGTCCTGTCCCGACCCGGGCTTCTATGCCGTCACAATACAATTCCATGACGGCCCGGCAAGGGCTCGAGGCGCCGTCCGGTCCGCCTCGCGTCCCGGATTCGCACCGGCGGCAGGCATGAGTCGATACCCCTTTTGTCATTGAAAGCCCGAGCCCCGGATCGCAGCGTTTCCCGGCAGTGACGACGCCAGCGGAGCAGGCACTTGGAGCCCCTGAAGATCGAGCAGGAACGCAGCGGAGCGCGGTTCGACCGTGCACTGCTGCTAGAGACGCGCGATCGCACCCGCGCGCTGATCCACGAGGTCGCCGGCGCGATCGTGCCGGGGATGGCCGAGGCGGACGCGCTCGCGCTGCTCAAGCGCACGCTCAAGGAGCGAGGCATGCTGCGCGGCTGGCACGCCCCGCACGTCCGCTTCGGGATCAACACGCTCAAGCAGTTCGGGGAGCCTTCCGAGCCCGGCGTGGTGCTCGGCCAAGAGGACATCTTCTTCCTCGATATCGGCCCGGTCTGGCAAGGCCATGAGGGTGACGCCGGCGAAACCTTCGTCGTCGGCCGCGACCCCGAGATGCACCGCGCCGCGCGCGACGTGAAGGCAGTGTTCGACACCACCCGCACGCGCTGGCTGGCCGACGGGCTGAGCGGCCTCGAGCTCTATCGCTTCGCGGAGCGCGAGGCCGGACGGCTCGGCTGGGCGCTCAACCTCGAATTGGGCGGGCACCGGCTCTCGGACTTCCCCCACGCCGTCGTCCACGACGGTGCGCTGCTCGAAGCGGACTATGCACCGAGCGCCGGGCTGTGGGTGCTCGAGATCCAGATCCGCCACCCCAGCCGGCCGTTCAGCGCCTTCCACGAAGACCTGCTGCTCCAGTGAGCGGCGCGGCAACCCAGGATTTCGGCGCCGGCCCCGGCGCCAGGAGCGAGCGACGCATGCAAGTGGACGACCTCGACGCCGACCAGACCGAAGCGCTGATCCATCGGGTCGGCGGCCTGCGCGGCGTCGAGAAATTGCTGTCGGGCGAATGGGTGGTCGGCGAGCCCGGCGATGTGCTGGAAGCGCCGCGCGAAGTGGTCGACGACCTGCTCGGCGTCGGCGCGCCGGTCGCGGTGCCGGGGACCGAGCGCTTCGTCGTGCGCGAGACATTCGTGGTCAACCGCGACGGCGAGTTGCCGATCAGCTACATCGGCGAGGATTTCGCGAGCCACTTCCTCGACCTCGTCGAGGAAGCGGTGCCCGCCACGGTGCTCCGTCCCTGCACCTTGCTGAAAGGCAGCGTCGACGGACCGATCTTCGCGGCTCTCGGCGGCGAAGGGAGCGCCCGGGTCGCGCTCGCCCAGGCCCATGCCTTCCTCAAGCAGGCCGACCGCACGCGCTGGTTCTTCTTCTACGTCGCCGACGTGCGCGGCGCGCTCTGGGCGATGGACACCTATTGGCGCGACGGCGGCTGGGACCTCGAAGTCTATTCGATCACCTATCCGCGCGGGTGGCGCGGCGGCGGCCGCGTGGTGGCGCGCGGCCGTTCCGACGACGCCGAGTGAGGGAGACGCCGATGACGCATGCGAAGTGCCACACCATCCACGCCGCCCAGCAGCACCTCAGCTTCTGCAACGCGCATCCGCCCGCGCGCACCGTCGCGCCGGGCGACGTCGTCACCTTCGAGGAGATCGACACGGTCTGCGGGCAATTGTCCGCCAGCTCGACCGTGGCGGACATCGAGACGCTCGACTTCGGCAACGTCAATCCGGCAGTCGGCCCGATCCACGTCGACGGCGCCGAGCCGGGCGACGCGCTCAAGATCAGCGTGCTCGAGTTCGCCGGCAGCGGCTGGGGCTGGACCGCGCTGATCCCCGGCTTCGGGCTGCTCGCCGACGAATTCCCCGATCCGGCGCTCAACATCTGGCATTACGACCGGAGCCTGGCCGCGCCGACGCTCTTCTCGTCGGTCGCCAGGATACCGCTCCGACCCTTCTGCGGGATCATGGCGGTCGAGCAGGCCGCGCCAGGCGAGTTCAGCACGCTGCCGCCCCGTCGCACCGGCGGGAACATGGACCTGCGCGACCTGGTCGCCGGGGTCGACGTCTACCTCCCCGTCGAGGTTCCGGGCGCGCTCTTCTCGATCGGCGACCCGCATTGCGCGCAGGGCGACGGCGAGGTCTGCGGCACCGCGATCGAATCGCCGATGGGCGTGACGGTGAAGCTCGACCTGGTGAAGGGCGAAGGCCTGCGCTTCCCGCGCTTCGTCACGCACGAGCCGGTGACGCGCCACGTCGACGGCCGCGGCTATGAAGCGACGATGGGCATCGGCCCCGACCTGCGCGAGGCGAGCCGCGACGCGGTGCGCGGGATGATCGACCGGCTGGCGCGGCTGCACGGGCTGAGCGCGGTCGACGCCTATATGCTGTGCAGCGTCGCGGGCGATCTCCGCATCAACGAGATCGTCGACATGCCGAATTACGTCGTCTCCTTCTACATGCCGCGGCAGATCTTCGACTGATGGCGCTGCTGCTCGCCCGGCACGACGTCGAGCGGCTGCTCGACGCCGACGCGCTGCTCGCCGCGCTGGCAGAGGGGTTCAGGGCGATCAGCGCGGATCCGCGCGTGGATGCGCCGGCGCGGAGCGCGCTGTCGGCGGGCGACAAGGGGTCGCTGCTGACGATGCCGGGGTTCGTGCCGGAACTGCAGTTCGGCACCAAGCTGGTGTCGATCTTCCCTGGGAACGCCGCGGCCGGCCTCCCCTCGCACCAAGGGCTGATCGTGCTGATGGACCCGGCGACCGGCGCGGTCTCCGCGCTGCTCGACGCCGAGCATGTCACTGCGATGCGCACCGCCGGTGCGGCGACGCTCGCGGCGAAACTGCTCGCGCGGCCGGAATCGCGCGTGATGACGATCCTCGGCGCGGGGGTGCAGGGCCGGGCGCACCTCGAGCTGATGTCGCGCCACTTCGAGCTGGAGACGGTGTTCGTCGCCTCGCGCAGCCGGGCGAGCGCCGAGGCCTTCGCCGCGCGCGACGATCGCGTCGTGGTAGCCGACAGCATCGAGGCAGCGGTCCGCGCGTCGGACATCATCTGCCTCTGCTCACAATCCGCCGAGCCGTTGGTCCTGGCGGACTGGGTCCAGCCCGGGCAGCATATCAGCTCGGTCGGCTACGCCCCGCCGGGCGGCGAGCTCGACCCGGCGATCGCCGCCGCGCACACGCTCTTCGTCGAGGCCCGGATCGCGTTCGCGCCGCCACCCGCCGGCTGCGCCGAGCTCCGCGGGATCGATCCCGGCCGGGGAACCGAGCTCGGCGAGCTGCTGCTCGGGCTCCGGCCGGGCCGCCGAGCCGCCGCAGAGGTCACCGTCTACAAGGCGATGGGCCATGCGATCGAGGACCTCGTCGTCGCCAACCTCGTCCACCGCGCCGCGATCGAGCGATCCGCCGGCCGTGTCGTCGACCTTTGATCGGAGCCGCCATGACCGTTGCCGTGCAAGCCTTGACCGACGAGCAGATCGACCAGCTGATCGAGAAGGCAGGCGGCCGCGACGCGGTGCTGCGCGTGATCTCGGGCGAGCTCGCGTTGCGGCTCGAGGCGCCCGCGTCGATCGGCTCGGCGCTCTCGGTTCCGGCCGGCCTGGCCTTCGAGGACCGTGTCGCGCGCGGCGATTATGGCTGGCGCAATCCCGACCTCACCGAGCAACGCTTCCCCGTCACCGACGCGCAGGTCGGCGAGAAGGCGCTGGAGATCTTCCACTTCCGCCGCAGCCTCTCGTCCGAGGACGCGATCCGCGAAATCCGCGCAGCAGGCTTCGAGCCCGCCGAGACCGGCGATATCCTCGCGTTCGGCGAGGCCTTTCCCGAAGCGCAGCGGCGCCATCCGGTGGTCGGGCTAGGCTCGGTGGTCGAGATCGACGGCAAGCTCAGCGTGCCCGTCCTGTGGTTCGACGGCGAGGAACGGACGCTCGACCTCATCTGGTACGACGGCGACTGGCACCGCAACTACCGGTTCCTCGGCGTCCGCCGCGGCGCCGGGTAGGTGCCCGGGGAAAATGGGTAACCCACTTGCCGGCGCCATCGCGCGCGCGGCTAATCCTTCGCAAGGCCTTTCAGGGAGAGGTTCGATGAAGCATCCGATCTTGAAGTCGCTGCTCCTGCTCGGCGTGCTCGCGCCGTCGATCGCCTGGACCACGCCCGTCGCGCCCGCCGACGAGCCGTTCCCCGAGGCCATGTTCGAAGTCTTCCGCCTCGCCCCCGGGCGGCAGGAGGCGTTCCTCCGCAAGCTCGCGGCGTGGGACGTGGTCTCGCAGGCGGGCGGCCAGCCGGCGACGCAGCTCTTCGTCCATGAGGACGGCGAAGGCTGGGACGTGCTGCTGTTCAAGCCCTATCCCAGAATGCCCGTCACCCCCGCGCAGCAGGCGACGATGGACAGGAAGGCCGAGGAACTCCACCTCAAGACCGGGCCCGCCTTCTGGCTCGAGGTGCGCCAGAACGTCGCCGAGCACAGCGAGACCAGGGCGCAGGGGCCGATCACCGCTGCGCAGTGGCTCGCCCGGCTCGACGCCTGGCGCGCGGCGCACCCCGATGCGGACAAGGCGCCTTGAGCGAGGTCTCGCGGCGTACGATGCTGGGCGGGCTGGCGACTGCGGGTACGCTCGCCACCGCCGCCCCTGCCCGCGCCCGGCCCGGGCACGGATGGGACGTGATCGTGGTCGGCGCAGGCGTGTTCGGGGCGTGGACGGCGTGGAACCTTCAGCGCCGCGGAGACCGGGTGCTGCTCGTGGACGCCTGGGGTGCGGCGCATTCGCGGGCATCTTCGGGCGGCGAGACGCGGCTGATCCGCACCGAATATGGCGGCGAGCCGCTCTACACGCGCTGGGCGTGGGATTCGCTGGCGGAGTGGCATGCGCTGTCGCAGCGCCACGAGAGCCCGATCTTCCACCCCGTCGGCGCGCTCTACATCTACCCGAAGGACACGCCCAGGATCAACGCGAGCATCGCGCTCCAGCGCGGCCTCGGCATTCCGATCGAGAAGCTCGGCCAAGCCGAGCTGGCGAAGCGCTGGCCGCAAATGAACTTCGCCGACGTCGCGGTTGGCGTGATGCAGCCGACGATGGGCGCGCTGATGGCACGGCGGGGCGTCCAGACGCTGGTGGCGGACTTCGTGAAGGCGGGCGGCAGCTTCCGCCCCTTCGCGGTCGAACCGCCGCGCGCCGGGGGCGTCTCGCTGCCCGCGATCACCGGCACCGGCGGCGAGACGCTGAGCGCCGGCCGCTTCGTCTTCGCCTGCGGGCCGTGGCTGCCCAGGCTCTTCCCCGACGTGGTGGCGAGCCGGATCGTGCCGACGCGCCAGGAAGTCTTCTACTTCGCCCCCGAGCCCGGCGACACGCGCTTCGCGCCGCCGCACCTCCCGGCCTGGGTCGATGCCGGCGATCCGGACCTCCATTACGGCTTCCCCGACATCGAGGCGCGCGGATTCAAGATCGCGCTCGATGCGCATGGCCCCCGCTATGATCCCGACGGCGTCGACCGCCGCATCACCGATCAGGGGCTGGCCGATGTCCGCGCCTATCTCGCGCACCGCTTCCCCGGCCTCGCCGAGCGACCGCTCGCCTCGTCCGAAGTCTGCCAATATGAGAACAGCGACAATGGCGACCTGCTGATCGACCGCCACCCCGCCTGGACCAACGCCTGGATCGTCGGCGGCGGCAGCGGGCACGGCTTCAAGCACGGCCCGGCGGTGGGGCGCTACGTCGCCGATCTCGTCTCGAGCACCGGCACGGCGCAGGCGCGCTTCAGCCTAACGACGCACAAGACCCAGGACGCGAAAGGAAGCCGGGGATGAAGCTCAAGCTCGCCGCGCTCGCACTTGCGATCGCCACGTCCGCCTCCGCGCAAACCGCGCCGGCGCCCACCGCCGCGCCCGGCTATGTCCTTCCCGAGACCGAGACCTGGGAACTGCCGGGCGACGACGGATACCCCTATCAGATCTTCGTCTCCAGGCCGAAAGCTCCGGCACCCGCGGGCGGCTATCCGGTGCTCTATGTGCTCGACGGCAATGCGATGTTCGCGGGCTTCGCCGAGACGCGCCGGATCCTGTCGATGGAGCAATCGGACCTCAGCAAGACGATCATCGTCGGCGTCGGCTTCAAGACCGACCAGCCCTATGACGTCCGCCGCCTGCTCGACTTCACCGGCGGCCCGCCGCCCGCGCCCTGGGACGCGAGCTTCAGCAAGGTCGCCAACGGCGGCTGGGACAAGTTCCTCGATTATCTGACCGGCAAGCTGCGCACCGAGGTCAACCGCCGCTACACGATCAATGCCGACCGCCAGGCGCTGTTCGGCCATTCGCTCGGCGGGCTGCTCGCGGTGCACGCGCTGTTCACCCGGCCCGGCGCCTTCCATGCGATCATCGCCGCCAGCCCCTCGCTGTTCTGGCACGATCGCGAGATGCAGAAGGAGGAGCGCGCCTTCGTCGCGGCGCTCGAGGCAGGCAGGATCGACAGGGTCGCGCGGCTGATGGTGGTCTGTGGCGAGCGCGAGGAGACGCCGCTCGAGCGCTGGGACGCCGAGGCCTTCGTCAAGCGGATGGAGCCGCTCTCGGCCCATGGCCTGCGGCTGCGTTCCGAAGTCTATGCCGGCGAGGGGCACATCACCGTGCCGAGCCGATCGGTGACCTCGACGCTGCGCTTCGCCTTCACCTGGCCGTAGCGCCTAGCGTTCCTTCGCCTCGATCTTCGAGAGCAGCGCGATCAGCCGGTTGCGGTCGGCGGCGGTCAGGTCGCCGAGCATCTCCTCCTCGTGCGCGCGGATCAGCGCGAGGCATTCGCCAAGCTTGGCCTTGCCCGCCGCCGTCATGGTGAGCGCGAAGGCGCGGCGATCCTCGGCGGCGACCTTGCGCTCGATCCACCCGTCGTCGACCAGCTCGTTGATCAGCGCGACCATGTTGGCGCGCTGGATGCCGAGCACGCGGCCGGCAGCGCCCTGGTTGATCCCCGGATTGGCGTCGACCACCGAAAGGATGCCGAACAGCACCTGGCGCATGCCGGTGCCAGACAGCGCGCGCGAGAAATCGCCGCCGAAGGCGCTCGACGCACGCCGCAGGTGATAGCCGACCAGCTCGGTAAGCACGCCGAGCTCGACTCCGTCATTCTCCGTCTCGATGGGCCGTGACGCCAAATCCTGTCTCCCTGTCACACCGGCTTATCGCGCAGCGCGAGCAACGCAAGCAGCGCGATCACCGATCCCAGCGCCATCAGGATCGCGACGAGTTGCAACCCATAGCCCGCGGCGAACAGGAATCCAGCAAGCGCCGGCGCCAAAGCCGAGCCGCCGCGCCCGACGCCGATCGCGAACCCAGTCGCGGTCGCGCGAACGTCGGTAGGGAAGGATTGCGCCAGCAGGCCGTAGAGGCTGACCACGCCCGCGTTGGTGAAGAAGCCCGCCGCGGCAGCGACCAGCGCGAGCTCGGTCAGGTCCGCCTGGCCGCGCCCGAAAATGCCGATCAGCACTGCCGATGCCGCCATCGCCGCCACTGCCAAGGTGCGCAGCCGCACCTTCGTGGTCAGCAGCCCGAGCACCAGCGACCCGCTCGCCCCGCCGACATTGGCCCAGACGAGCACGCCCGCGGCCGCCGCAGGCGCGAAGCCCATGTCGACGACGATCTTCGGGATCCATTTGAGGATGAAATAGAACGTCATGATGTGCGCGAGATAGGCGAGCGTGAGCAGCAGCGTAGTCCGCGCCAGCGCAGGCGAGAAGAGCGCAGCGAGCGGCAGCCTGGCAGGTGCCCGCGTCATCGAGGGCAGCGCCTCGATCGCGCCATGGCCCATGCGGGCGAGCGTACGGTTGACGCGAGCCAGCGTCCGCTCGCCCGGCCGCTGCATCTCGAAGGCGATCGATTCGGGCGCGAAGAACAGCACGATCGGTACAAAGCAGAGCGTCGCGATCGCGCCGAACTCGAACACCGCCGGCCAGTCGAACCGCTTGAGCAGTTCGGCGGCGATCGACCCACCGATGATCGCGCCGACCGGATAGCCGCCCGCCATCAGCACCACGCAGAGGTTGCGACGCGCCGCGTTGGAGACTTCGGCGACCGCCGCATTGGTCGCCGCGAGCATCCCGCCGATACCGAGGCCGGTGAGCACGCGCCACGCCGAGAGCGTCGTCACGTCGTGCGCGGTCGAGGCGAGGTACATGCCCGCCGCCATCACCAGCAGGCAGCCGAGGATGGTGCGCCGCCGCCCCATCCGATCGGCCAGGCCCCCGAGCAGGATCGAGCCGATCGACATGCCGATCAGCTCCATCGACAGCACCACGCCGAGCGCCGCGCGGTCGATCCCCCAGGCCTTCGCGATCCCCGGCGAAGCGAAGCTGATCGACAGCACGTCGAAACCGTCGAGCGCGTTGAGGCCAACCATGATCGCCACCACGCCCCATTGGAACCGTGACATCGGCCGCTGGTCGATGATGTCCCGCGGATCGGTCATGCCTTCCTCCCCTTCGCGCCGGTTCGCGCTTAGTCGCTATGTTCTACAACAATTGCGCCGAAGTCCAGCCGGCTGAAGACTGCCGCGATCAGCGCGAGCGCGGTGATCAGCAGCACGGGGAGCCGCGGGTCGTGCGAGGGGAAGAGCGCCACCGCGACGGTGGCGAGCGCGCTGCCGCCCATCTGCATCGCGCCGTAGAGGCTTACCGCGGTGCCCAGCCGGTCGCGCAGGCCGGCGAGCGCGGCCATCATCGCATTGGGCATCACCACCCCGCCGCCGAAGGCATAGGCCATCATCGGCACCACCAGCGCCGCGACATGGTGGATTCCTTGCAGCGCGCCGAGCAGCAGCGCGAACGCGGCGACGGCGCAGAGCAGGGTCGCGGCCTGGATCGTCCGCCGGGTATCGAGGCGCGTGGCGAGCCAGCTCGCGGTCAGCGCGCCACCCGCCGCCCCCGAGGCGACGAGGCCGTAGCACCAACCGAGATCGGTCCGCGCGACATGATAGGTCTCGAGGAACAGGAAGGGCGAAGCCGAGAGGAAGACATAGAGCCCGCCGCCCAGCAGCACCGCGAGCGCGAGACTGGCGAGGAAGCTGCGGTCGCGCGCCACCGCCGCCCAGTCGGCAGCGAAATGCGCGCGCGGGCCGGTCCGGCGCGCCATCGTCTCGGGGAGCCAGAGCAGGATCGCGACGCCGACCACGGCGCCGGCCAGCGCGAGGACAGCGAAGATCGCGCGCCAGCCCGCCGCGGCCGCGACGAACGCGCCCAGGATCGGCGCGAACATCGGCGAGAGCAGGATGATCGCGCTCACCAGCGCCATGTCGCGCGTACCGCTGGCATCGGTCGAATCGCCGATCATCGCGCGGCCCGAGACGAGGCTGCTCGACGCGCCCAGCGCCTGGAGCAGCCGCCCGCCGAGCAGCGCCGCGATCGACGAGGCAGTCCAGCACAATGCCGATCCGGCGACGAAGAGCACCACGCCGCCGATCATCACCGGCCGCCGCCCGATCCGGTCGGCCATCGGCCCGGTCGCAAGCTGGCCGGCGGCGAGCCCCGCCATGTAGAGCGTCAGCGCGAGCTGCACCGCCGCGGGCGTGGTGGCGAGCGATACCACCGCCGCGGGCATGGCCGGCACGAACATGTGGATCGCGAGCGAGCCCAGCGCGGTCACCGCGGCGAGCAGGCCGATGCGGTGCCGCGGGCGTCGCGCGGTCAGGGCGTCACCGCGATGTCGACGCGGCGGCGCGAGGGCTCGGCGAGCCCATCGGCCTCGGGGATGTCGAGCGGCTGGGCGGCGGTCTTCCAGCGAACGGTGATGCGCTTGCGGTCGATGCCGAGCCGGACCAGCGCCTCGGCGATCTTCTCGGCCCGCTCGCGCGCGATCGCCGGGCTCTCGGCGAGCTTCCGGCCCGAGACGAGCGCGGGGGTGGTCGCGGCATAGCCGGTCACCGCGATCGCGCGCGGCTGGGCGGCGCGGATCCAGGTGATCGCCTGATCGAGCAGGTAATCGTCATATTGGTAGATCAGGAACGACTGGTCGAAGTCGAAGAGCAGATGGAAGGTGCGCGGGGCATAGGGGCCGGGCGGCACCGCGCGCGCCTCCGAGAGCGGGCGGACGTTGCGCTTGGGGAGCAAGAACCTGCGACCGGGGAAGCCTTCCGCCGGGAGCATCTGGCGGGTGCAGCTGCCCGGCAGGATCGAGGTGCGCACCGCATCGAGCACCGGGCTGCCGCAGGGTTGCGCCGGATCGGCGGAGGGGCGGCCCTCGACGAGCACCTCATGGTTCCAGTCGGGCTTCGACGGCGCGAGGCTGACGTCGTAGCGCAACCCCGTCGCCGGATCCTCGGCGAGCCAGCAGCCCGACTTCTTCCCCGAATCCGCATCGCGATAGACCGGGCAGGTGACGAAGCGCAGCGCCTCGGGCGCCGACTGGCCCATAAGCAGCGCGAGGAGCAGCGCAGCGCGCATCACAGCACGCTCATCAGATTGACGAGATCCTGCTTGTCCTGCTCCGAATAGCCGATCCTGTAGCGGCGCTCGTAATAATCGACGATCCCGCGCAGGTCCTTCGCCAGCCCGTTCGAGAAATAGGGCGCCCGCGCCGCGAGCCCGCGCAGCGACTGGAGGGTGATCTTGCCGACGTCGGCGCAGCGGCCAGTGGTGAGCGCATAGCCGGGGTCATAGGTGTAGATCACGCGCCCGTAATGCGGGTGCGGCTTGCCGCGGCAGGTGATGCGGAACAGCGGCAGCCACGGCATCGGATCGGCGAAGGGCTGCGTCGTCGTCCCCAGGTCCACCTGCCCGGGCGCGACGTCGTTCCCCATCTGCGACATGTTGTGGCAGAAGACGCAGCTGTTGCGCACCGGATTGCCGAAGCCGATCGGCGAGTTGATCCCGGCGCTGTCGCTGATCAGGAAGGTCTTGTCGCGGAACACCTTCGCTCCGCGCGCGACCGAGGCGCGGAAGGCGTTCTGCGCGGGGGTGAGCGCCGGATCGGGCTTCTCCCAGCCTTCGAACTCGCTCCACACCGGCTTGCCGATGCTGCCGAGCTGGCCGGGCTCCGAGCGCGCGAGCTTGCCCGGCCCACCCTCGGCCCCGCCGGTATCGGTCATCGTCCCCGCGGCGTCGACTTGCTGCGCGGCGAACACCCGGCTCTCGAAGTCGACGATCCGCGCCATGTCCGCCGCATCGAAATGCTTGAGCAGCTCGAGGTGGGTCGCGGCGGCGTCGCGCATCTGGGCATTGAGCGTCCCCGCGCGCCCGTCGGCCATGAGGTTGCCCGACATCGGCTTGCCGCTCTCGGGGTCGAGCGGCAGCGGCATCCCCTGCTTGGGATCATAGGCGAAGCCGACCGCGAGCAGATACTTCAGGTTCGCGACCGGGCGCGGGCGGCGATAGACCGAGATTTTCCCTTTCGCCGGCCCATAGGCGCCCGAATTGCACCCCCAGGGATCGCGCACCACCGCGATGTCGAAGTCGGCCTTGACCACCCGCCCCTGCAAGTCGCGCGCGGGCCAGGGGCGCTGGATGCGGATCAGGCCATGGTCGAGCAGCAGCGAGTGCGAAACGCGCTGATTCTGGGGAAGCGTCGGGCAGTTCGAGCCGTCATAGGCCGCGAACAGCGGGTCCCTGCCTGCCGTCGCGTCCCAGCGCTTCTGCGCGGTCGCGGCGGAGAGGCTCATCGCATCGGCGGGCTGGTGGCAGGTGATGCAGGCGCGGCCGTTCGGGCCCACCGCAGTGAAGAAGGGATGGCCCTTCGTCGCCATCGGCCCGCCGGTGAGCAGCACGCGCAGCGTCCCCTGTCCGTTCGGATAGTCGGCGCTCGCCGGGAAGACGCGTTCGCTCCCCGGCGCCCACCAGCTGTCCCCGGCTTCATAGGATTGCGCCGCGACGCTCGCCGCGAGCAGCAGGCCCGCGCCGGCGAATGCCAGGCCGGCCGCGCGCCTGCGCAACCGGCCCCTCATCCCAGGCACCTCAGAATTTGACGACGGCTCGGACCCCATAGGTACGCGGTGCCCCATAGATGATGCCGCCATCGGCGCTCGACGAGCTCTGGATCTGCGACGCGATGTAGAGCTTGTCGGTGAAATTGTTGACGAAGCCCTCGAGCTTGTAGTTCTCGGCGATCTGCAGCGTCACCCGCGCATCGAAGACGTCGCGGCCCGGCACGATCGTGTTGAACGTCGGGAACGGCGTCGCGACCTGCTCGGAGAGGTGCGACCATTGCACGCGCGGCGTGATCGAATTGCCGCTGCCGCCGAGCACCACTTCATATTGCACGCCGGCGTTGAGCGTCCACTCGGGCGAGAAGGGCAGCACGCGGCCGTCGGGCACGAAGCGCAAGTTGGTCGGGCAGCCCGGATCGGTGCCCGCGGCGTTGGTGTCGGTGATGCAGCTGTTGCCGTGGAAGCGCGCGTGGAGATAGCCCGCGCCGGCATTGAACCCGAGCCCGCCGAACTGGCCGGTGATCTCGAGCTCGGCGCCATAGGACCGCCCCGCCGCGGCATTCTGCGTGATCGGCAGCGAGCCGAGCAGGCTCGAGAGCTGGATGTCCTGATAATCGGAATAATAGACGTCGCCGTTCACGCGCAGCCGATTGTCGAGCCACTGCGTCTTGAAGCCGGCTTCGTAGACGCGGTTGGTCTCGGGCCCGAAGTTGGGGGTGCCGACGGTGAGGTTGACGCCGCCCGCCTTGTAGCCCTGCGACGCGGTGACGTAGAGCAGATTGCGGCCGAAGTGATAGTTGAGGCCGACCTTGCCGGTGACCTTGGTCGAATGCTGCACCCCGATCGCGCCGGTGACCGGCACGGCATTGGCGACCATGAAGCGGTCATAGACCTGCTGGTCGTCGGAATAGCGCGCGCCGGCAACCACTTCGAACGCGTCGCTCAGGAAGAGATTGACCTGGCCGAACACCGATTTGGTGGTGTTGTCGGCCTTGGTGCGCGTCGTCGAGGTCGAGCTGACCAGCTCGGTGGTGTGGTTGTTGTCGCGCAGCTGGAGCAGCTTCACCGTCTCGTCGAGGTAGAAGGCGCCGACCACCCAGTTGAACTGGTGCTGCCCCGAGGAGAGCAGGTTCGCCTCGGCCATGAAGGTGTCGAACTTGGTCGAGGCGTAGCTGATCCGGCCGACGTTCCCCGCGGGCGGACGCGGCAGCGCGGTGGCGGTGCGGTCGCCGTCGGTCTGGTCGTAGGTGTTGAGCTTCTGGTAGGCGACGAGCGTGCGGAAATCGACGCCGCTCGCCACCGCGATCTTGGTCTCGCCCGAGAGGCGGAAGCCGTCCTGGTTCTGGAACGAGCGCGCATCCTCCTCGATCGTGAAGGGATCGGTGGAAACCGTGTCGTTGCGGCGCTTGACGGCATTGTTGTCCGACTTGGACTTGAAATAGTCGAAGCGGATGTTGCCGCGGATCGCTTCGTCCGACGAGCGCACTGCGAGGTTCACGCGGCCCGCCCAGAGATCGAGGTCGCCCGGCTGGCTGTCGGCGCGCGCGATGTTGGTGGTGAAGCTGTCGCGCCGGTCGCGCACGCCCGCGACGCGGACCGCGATATTGTCGCTGAACGGTACGTTGAGCGCGCCGACGACCTTCAGCGCCTTGAACGAGCCGTAGCTGCCGTCGAGATAGCCCGAGATGTTGTCATATTCCGGCTCGGGCGTGCGGACGTAGATCGCGCCGCCGGTCGAGTTCTGGCCAGTGAGCGTGCCCTGCGGCCCGCGCAGCACTTCGATCGTGCCGATGTCGTAGAAGCTCTGGCCGATGAACTGCTCGTGCGGGATCAGCTGGCCGTCGATATAATAGGCGACGCCAGGGTTCGAGGTCGGCGCCGACTGGGCGATGCCCACGCCGCGGATGTTGATGAAGGTCGAGCGGTTGAAGGTGTTGATCGCCACCGACGGCGCGATCTGCTGCACGTCGGCGACGCTGTTGACGCCCTTGCGCGAGATCTCGGTCGCGTCGAGCACGGTGGCCGAGATCGGCACCTGCTGCAGGCTCTGGTTGCGGCGCTCGGCGGTGACGACGATCTCGGTGAGGCCGCCCTCGCTGCTCTCCTGCTCCATCCCGGCGGGAGGCTGCGACGCGCTCCCCACCTTGTCCTGCGCCGCGGCATCCTGGGCCGAAGCGATGGCGGGGAACGCCAGGGCCAGCCCGGCGGCGCCGGCGAACATCATCGAACGCATTGCGATCTTGCGCATTCAGTCCCTCCCAAGGGTTATGGGCGCTTTCCCGCGCCTCTTCCGTACCGCCTCTGTTATCATCCGCCCGGCAGACTGCAAGCGTTTTCATTATGTGACATAACTAAATCGGAACGAGTGTGGCTCCGCTGTCACGGGCGGTGTCGAGCGACCAGATCGCGGCGGCAAGCGCTTCGGCCTCGCCGGGCGCGAACGGGCGATTCGCACGGGCGGCGCAGTCGAGGAACTTGGCGGTGAGCGCCTCGTCCGAGAGCGGAGCGCTGGGATGGCCGGCTGCAATCTCGACCCAATATTTCAGTGTGCGCCCGTCGCGGAGCTGGACGCGCAGGCCCCCGGAGGCGGCGCGATCGCGCCCCCAATCGGGACGTTGCTCATAGTCGACCAGTGCCGCGAGGCGCCGCCGCTCGGGGTCGGCGAGCAGGTCAGGGGCAAAGCTCTCGAGCGTCACTTCGGGATCGAGAAGGGCGGCAGCGATGGTGTAGGGTATCGAGAATTTGGCGTCGATCACGGTGGCGGGCGAGCGCTTCTGCTCGGCGGGCTCGACGAGCATGCGCTGGACGTCGCCGCCGATCGCAGTGATCCGGGCGATCTGCTCGGGCGCGAGGCCGTGTGTCGCGCGGAGGGCCTGCACCGCTTCGATATAGGCATGCGTGCCCCGGCAGGCGGGCCAGCGCTTGAGGGTGAGTTGCTCGATCCAGAAATGCTCGCCCAGGCCATCGAGGATCGCGGCGGGATCGAACTGGCTCTCGGCGAAGAGGCGGAAGAAGCCCGCCTTGCCCTCGAACGGCGCTTCGAACCCGCGCACCCCTGCCCTCGCCAGCGCCGCCGCCTTGACGGCCGCCTGCGCCGGGAAGGCCTCGCGGATCGCCCGGATCACCGTGTCGCGGCTGTATTTGATCTCGCCCGGCATCACCGCCTGGCACAGCATCAGCGAGAAGGCGTCGCGCGCCTGTCCGGCATCGAGCCGCCGCAGCCGAGCCGCCGCCGCGACTGCGCCGAACGCGCCCAGGATCGGCGGCGGATACCAGCCCCCCGCCTCCATCTCGCGGCGGAGACTCAGGCCCAGCCGGCAGACGAGGTCGCACCCCACCGCGATCGCCGCGAGCAGGTCGCGGCCATGCACCGGGCCATGCGCCTCGGCGATTGCCAGCGCCGCGGGGAGCAGCGCCGCATCGGGGTGGCTCGGCGCGGCATCGAAGGCGTCCTCGAAGTCGAGCGCATGCGCCATCGCGCCGTTGGCGAAGGCCGCCATCTCGGCGGAGACGCGCAGGCCGTGGCCGAGGATCGACGCCCGCCCCTCGCCGTTCGCCGCGGCATAAGCGACGAACGGCCGCACCTCGGGGCTCTCGCCACTCGCCGCGAGCATCACCCCGAGCCCGTCGAGCAGCGCGCGTTTCGCCGCGTGGAGCGTGCTCCTAGGCAGCGCCTCCGCCGGGAAATCCGCGACGTGCGCCGCGATCCTCGCGCTCAATCCGCTCGCCGAATCCATCATCCGCCCCTATGAAAGCGCTTTCGTTTGTGGCTTGATGCCGCATGCGCGCTGCGCCTGTCGAGATGAAAAGGGAGAGGATGTCGATGCTTGCCGCACCCCAGGCCATGGGATCCAAGATCCGCTGGCGGCTGATCGTGCCGACGATCTTCTTCATGCTGCTGAGCTCGATCGACCGGGTGAACGTGAGCTTCGCCGCGCTCCACATGAACGCCGACCTCGGCTTCTCGCCGAGCCAGTACGGCTTCGGCGCGGGAATCCTCTTCGCGGGGTTCCTGACGGGGCAATATCCGAGCGTGCTGCTGCTCCAGCGGATCGGCTTCCACCACTGGCTGGCGGGCTGCGCCTTGCTCTGGGGTGGCTGTGCGGCGGCGATGGCGTTCATCGACAACCATGTCGAATTCTATGTGCTGCGCGTGCTGCTCGGCTTCGCCGAGGGCGGGCTCGCGCCGGGGATCGTGCTTTACCTCAGCCAGTTCGCCACCGAGCGCGAGCGCGCCACCACCTTCGCGATGCCCATGCTGGCGATCCCGATCTCGGTGGTGATCGGCGGCCCGCTCTCGGGGCTGCTGCTCGGCATGGCGGCGCCGTTCGGGCTCGAATCGTGGCGCTGGATGTTCCTCGGCGAGGCGCTGCCGACGCTGCTCTTCGCCGTGATCGCCTGGTTCTGGTTCGCCGACACGCCCGACCGGGCGCGCTGGCTCACCGCGGAGGAGAAGCGCTGGCTCTCGCAGAACGCCGCCAACCGCCAGGAGACCGCGCGGCGGAACGACTGGTCGGTGCTCGCCCGGCCGCTCGTCTGGGCCTCGGCGGCGCTGTGGTTCTGCCTGCTCGCGGGCTCCTACGGCATCATCTTCTGGTTGCCGCAGATGGTGAAGTCGCTCGCCAACCTGCCGCCGCTCGAGATCGGGCTGATCAACGCGCTGCCCTGGGCAGCAAACGCGGCGGGGATCTACATCGGCGCGACCAGCTCGGACCGAAGCGGCGAGCGCTTCTGGCACATTGCCATCCCCGCAATGGGCATGGCGATCGCAATCATCGCCGCCGCGGCTGCGGGCGCGAGCTTCGCGGGGCTGGCGGCGCTGTTCGTCGCCGGCTTCTGCCTCGGCGCGGCGCAGGGCGCCTTCTGGGCGCTGCCGACGCGGATGTTCACCCCCGCCACCTTCGCGGTCGGCGCGGTGGCGATCAACATCACCGGCAGCTCGGGCGGACTTGTCGTGCCCTGGCTCGTCGGCGGCGTGCGCGAGGCGAGCGGCGGCTTCTGGGCGCCCACGCTGCTGCTCGCGGGCTTCCTGCTTACCGGCGCCGCGATCGTCCTCGTGCTGCGCGGCGTCGCGGTCCGGCGCGGCGAGGCGGCGTGAGCGGCTTCGACCTGCTCGCGACGGGGGACGTCGGCGCCAAGCGCGCGGACCTCGCCTCGATGTTCGCGAGCGTGCGGCCCTTGTTCTCGGCGGCACCCGCGGTGTTCGGCCAGCTCGAGACGGTGGTGACCGATCGCGGCGCGATGGCGCCCAACGCCCGGCTCGCGATGCGCACGCCGTCCGCGCTCGCGCCGGCGCTGCGCGAGGCGGGGTTCACCATGATGTCCTTCGCGGGCAACCATTGCCTCGACTGGGGCTATGAGGGGTTCGGCGACACGCTGGCCCATATGGCCGAGGCGGGCGTGGCGCTCGCGGGCGCGGGCACGACACTCGCCGAGGCCTGGCACCCCGCGTACACCCAGATCGGCGACACAAGGATCGCGCTGGTCGCGGCGAGCTCGATCCTTCCCGAAGGCTATGCCGCAAGCGCGGACCGCGCCGGCTGCGCCCCGATGCGCGCGCATACCTTCTACGAGCAGATCGAGCACGACCAGCCCGGCACGCCTGCGCGCATCCGCAGCCATGCCGACCGCAGCGACCTCGCGAGGCTGATCGACGCGATCCGCGCTGCGCGCGCCGCGGCCGATATCGTCCTCGTCTCGCTCCACTGGGGCATCCACATGGTCCGCGGCACGCTCGCTGAATATCAGCCCGAAGTCGCGCATGCCGCGATCGAGGCGGGCGCCGACGCGATCCTCGGCCACCACCCGCACCTGATGAAGGGCATCGGCTTCCACCGCGGCAAGCCGATCTTCTACAGCCTCGGCAATTTCGCGATCGAGCAGCCGCACGTCTGGGACCCGGCGATCACACGCACCGAGAGTTTCCGCCACCTCGTCAGCCTCAACCCGAGCTGGAGCATGGACGCGAGCTACATGCTCCCGGAGGAGACGCGGGTCACCGGCATCGCGCGGCTGCGGATCGAGGACCGGAAACTCGCGAGCGTCGACTTCCTCCCCTGCTGGATCGGCGACGACAGCGCGCCCCGGCCCGCTGCACCGGGAACGCCGGAGTTCGAACGGATTCTGAGCTACCTCATCGAGGTCACCCAAGCCGAAGGTCTCGCGACACGCATCACCGCGCAGGGCGACGCGCTGGCGCTGAGCCCCGCCTAGCCGGACCGGCATTCGCCACGCGCCGAGTCGGGGCCGGAAGCGCGACTGAAAAGTCACAAGAGTCACACCCCGTCGCCCAAATTCCGGTGCCTGTCCCTCTCAAGCTCGAACCGCGGCCGGCCTGCTCCAGCCGCGCCAGCCAAGCAGGCGAATTCCTACATTGCAAGCCGGCCGGACCGCGGGCTTCCGCCCCCTCGGGGACGGATCACCGGATGTTTCCGGTGCGTGACGCTTGCCTTCGAGCCATGATTCAACCGACTGTGCCGGGAAACCTCGGGGAGGCATGTGTGTGGGGGGCTCGATGATGCGGCTGGCGGCGATGATCCTGGCATTCTGGCTGCCGGCCCAAACCGACCAGCCGGGCGACACCTATGAGCTCGTCAGCGTGCACGACACGCAGACGGAAAGCGAAGGCTCCACCGGCAGCACCCACGACCAGGACAGCCTGCAGGAGCGCGTGATCGCAGTGCGCGACGGCGGGCTGATCCTCGAATACGACCTGCCGCCAGGCACCAGCGAGGACGATCGCGCGCGCAACTGGCAGTTCCCGGTCCGCGTGCTCAAGCCGGCGAACGGCCCGATGCAGCTGCTCAACGAAGCCGAGCTCGCGGCGCGGGTCGACAAATGGCTCGCCTGGGGCGGCCTCACGCGCGCCGCCTGCGGCCATTGGGGCTTCAGCTGGACCGCCTATCGCATCGAATGCGATCCCAAGTCGGTAATCCGCCTGCTCGAGACCTATGACCTTCGCCCCGGCGAGCTTCGCGACGGCGCGCCGTTCCGCGATCCCGGCGCCCGCGCCGCGGCGGCGCTGGTGAGGACGCAGGATTCCTCGGGCCGCGCGATCTTCAAGGTCGAGCTGGCGATCGACCCCGAGACAGTGCGCCGCGAGCGGGCCGAGACGGACGTCGCCGTGGCCGAGATCAACCGGAAGCCGGTCACGCTGGAGACCGCGCTCCAGGCGCATGCCAAGGAGCAGATCGCGGGCACGATCACGATCACCTTCCTGACCGACGCCGCCGGGCAGGTGCGCCGCCGGACCCGGCTGACCAGGACGACGATCACCCCGCCCGGCGGCCGCACCGAGACGCAAACGAGCACCGAGACGCTGGAACGCCGCCCCGCCACTCGCCGGCCCGCGGCGGACCAGGGCCCGACCGCGTAGAGCGATATCCATGTTCCGGCCTGCCCAGCCCCAGACCGTCATCCCGGCGACAGCCGGGACCCAGGGTTACAAAAGACAGCGCTCGCGACTCCTGGTTCCCGGCTTTTGCCGGGATGACGACCTTGAGCTGGGGTCTTACCCAAATTTCAGCATCACTCGCAGCCCGCCGATCTCGGGAAAGCGCGTCGGCAGCGGTTCGCCGTCGAGCTCGAATCGCGGCAGCCGCTCGAGCATCGTCTCGAGCGCCACCACCATCTCGAGCCGCGCCAGCGCCGCGCCGACGCACATGTGCGTGCCGCGCCCGAAGTGGAGCGAATCCTTCATGTTGGGCCGGTGCAGGCGAAAGCTCGCGCCGTCCTCGAACACATCCTCGTCGCGATTGGCCGAGGCATAGACTAGCGCGACCGGCTCGCCCGCGGGGATCGTCCGCCCGTGCAGCGTCACGTCGTGCGTCGGCGTGCGCGCGAAGCCGCGATAGGGGGTGTAGAGCCGGAAGAACTCGTCCATCGCCGCGGGGATCAGTGACGGGTCGGCGCGGAGCTGCGCCTGCAGGTCCTGGTCGCGCGACAGATGCACCGCGATCGAGCCGATCAGCACCGTCGGCGCGATGATCCCCACCACCAGCACCTGGCGGATCGTTCCCACGATCATCTCGTCGGGCAGCGCCTCGCCGTCGACGCGCGTCGCCAGCAAGGCGCTGGTCGCGTCGAGCTCCGGGTCGAGCGGCTCGGCCTTGCGCTCGGCCACCAGCCGCCGCGCCATGTCGTAGAGCAGCAGGCTGGTCTCCTTGGTCGACGCCATGTCGTTCGACTGGACCGCGATATTGTAGCGCTTCCCCACCTCGGCGAGCTCGTTTATCCGCTCGGGCGGCAGGTTCATCCAATGCGCGAAGACGCGGATCGGCATGCGCGCACCGAATTCCTCGCAGATGTCGCCGCCACCCTTCGCCGCCATCGCATCGAGCAGCTCGCGGCAGATGCCGCGCACGATCGGCTCGAAGCGCGCGACCTTGCGTTCGGTGAGCAGCGGCGCGAGCGCGCGGCGATAGGGGGTGTGCTCGGGCGGGTCGAGGTGGAGCGGCGGCCGCCGCCCGGTGAAGGCAACGGCGGGCACGACATTCTGCTTCGAGGTGATGAAGGTCGCGCTGTCCGCCGCCGCCGCCGCGACGTCGGCGTGCTTCATCAGCGCCCAGAAGCCGCCCCACGCCTCGCTATGCGCGACGGGGCATTCGGCGCGCAGCCGAGCATAGTCGCGGTGCGCGCTGTCGAAGTCTTCGGGCAGGAGCGGATCGAAATCTTGCATGCCTGGGGGATTATGGCTTTATGAAAGCGCTTGCAATGGCTTTTCGTGCCGATCCGCTGGCCCTAGCATTCAACCGGATGAAGCGGGGCATTCCCAAACTCGACGATGTGGCGCGGCAGGCGGGGGTTTCGGCCGCGACCGTCTCGCGCTTCCTCAACAACCCCGGCATCGTCGCGACCGCCACGGGCGAGCGCATCCGCGCCGCGATCGAAGCGACGGGCTATGTGCCCGATCTGGTCGCGGGCGGCCTCGCCTCGGCAAAGAGCCGGCTGGTCGCGGTGCTGGTGCCCGACGTCGCGCAGTCGATCTTCAACGCGACGGTCGAGGCGATGGTCGAGGAGCTGTCGATCGACGGGCACAGCGTGATGCTGGGGCTCACCGGCATCGAGAACGCCCGCATGCCGCAGCTGATCTCGGCCGCGCTTTCGCGGCGGGCGGACGCGATCATCCTGACCGGCATCCTCTCCGACAAGCCGTCGCGCGACCTGCTGATCGGCCGCAACGCGACGGTGATCGAGACCTGGGGCCTGCCGCCCGAGCCGATCGACGTCGCGGTGGGCTTCTCGCATCATGCGGTGGGGGCGGACGTCGCGCGCTTCCTGCGCGGGCGCGGCTATCGCCGGCCGCACCTGCTGAGTGCGTCGGGCACGCGCGCGATGGAGCGGCGCCAGGGCTTCATCGACGACTGGACCGCGGCGGGCGGCGAGACGCCGACCGAGCAGATGTTCGCCAGCCAGACGCGCTTCGGGCACGGCCGCGCCGCGTTCCGCGCGATGCGCGAGCTGGGGACGGCGCCCGACGTGGTGGTGTGCAGCTCGGACTGGCTGGCGCAAGGGCTGCTGGTCGAGGCGATGGCGGCGGGGGTGAAGGTGCCCGACGAGCTGGCGGTGGTCGGCTTCGGCAACCTCGCGATCGCCGCCGAGATGCGCCCGACGATCACCACCGTCGACATCGACGGCGCGCGGATCGGGCGCGAGGCGGTCAACGTGCTGCGCCGCCGCGCCGCGGGCGAGACGATCGCGGAACGGCACATCGATGTCGGGTTCCGGCTGATCGAGCGCGAGAGCGCCTAGTTTTTTACGCGTCACCCCGGCGAAAGCCCGGGCCCAGGGTTGCAGAGGACGTCGCTGGTGGCCCTGGGTCCCGGCTTTCGCCGGGATGACGGTTGGGGTTTATTCCTTGATGGTTCGCCCCCTCGCCACCCGCGGCGCCACCGACAGCAGCACGATCGCCCCGATCAGCACCGCCGCGCCGATCGTCTCGGCCAACGTCGGTGCCTTCAGTCCCCAGATCCAGTGGAGCAGATAGGCCGCCGCGATCCCCGCCACCAGGCTCGACGCGCGCTCCATCGGCACGCAATAGCTGTTCTCCGCCGGATCGAGCAGGATGATCGCCGCGAACACCGAGATGATCGTCAGCGTGAGGCCGATGCCGACCAGCCACCAGATGACGGGATCGCTCCATACCGCGAGGAAGCCCCAGCCGAGCTCGCCTGCCTGTCCGCCCAGCCCCGACGCCGCGACCGCCGCGAGCGCGACCACCGAGAGCGGCAGCGCGATGATCTTCTCCTCGACGAAATAGCGCCGCACCGAGGCCGGATCGCCGCTCTTCGAGACGCGCGTCATCACCGCCAGCCGCAGGAAATAGCCGATCGTGTAGAGCACCACCGTCAGGATCGCGAGCGGCGGCAGGTCGAACCCGCCGCGCTGCTGCACCACGAAGCCCAGCGCCACCGCGACCATGAACAGCGCCACCCAGCTCCACCAGCGCACCCGCCGGCCGAAGATCAGGTCGACCAGCGGCGCGATGATCAGGATGTCGCCGCGCATCAGCAGCTGGATGAAGGGAATGCTCACCCCCTGGAAGGTGAAGGACAAGGGCACGGTGAACAGCACCAGCGCAGTGCCGATGCCCGAAAGGAAGGTCGCCCAGGTCGGCACCGGCAGCCCCGTGCCGGGGAGATGGTGCGCGTCGCGGTGCCAGCCCGAGAGCCAGATGAAGGCGTAGGTCAGCACCAGGCTGAGGATCAGCGAGGCGGGCAGCGTCTCGAGGCCCGTCAGCGGGCGGCCGAGCCCGGCGTGCGGAATCGAGGTGACCAGCTTGGTGAGGACGATGTTGGGGAGGTAGCTCAGGAAATAGAGCAGCACGATCCATTCGAGCGACAGCCGCCCAGCCGCGCGGCGGGTCATGCCGCTTCCACCACCACGCGGTCGCCCGCCACCCGATAGCGCGCGTTGAGCCCGGCTTCGGCGGTGACCGCGGCCATATAGTCGACCGTCTCGCCGAAGCGCGCATCGTCGGGCGCGAGCACCCGCGGCACCGCGTCGCGATCGATCCACAGGGGCAGGAACCCCGCTTCCACGATCCGCCCCTCCTTCACCTCGAGCCGCGCGATCATCGACATGCGCGCGGCGGCGGGGAAATTGTAGAGGCTGTCGAAATCGGGCACCCAGTCCTCGGCCAGCGACTGGATTTCCTTGAAGCTCTTGCTCGCGGCATGGACGGGATCCATCCGCAGGTCGCAGGCGAAGTTGCACAGCGAATAATAGACCGGCTTGCCGTCGATCAGCTCCATGCCCTTGAGGATATGGGCATGGTGGCCGAGGATCGCGTCCGCTCCCGCCGCGATCGCCGCGCGCGCGACGTCGCGCTGATAGTCGGCGATCGTCGCGCGGACGAAGTGGATGCCCCAATGGTGCGAGACCAGCACCACGTCGGCCACCTCGCGCGCGGCGCGGATGTCCGCCTCCATCGCGGCGAGATCGTCGCGGTGCGGATAGCTGTGGATGCGCGGTGGCGTGCCCGGCTGGTCGTGCTCGATCTGCTCGTAGATCGTATGTGCCCGCATCGGCGCGCAGCCGGGGCGGCGCTCGTCGGCCCAGTATGACATCGGCAGGATCGACGAATAGGCGAGCACTGCGACGCGGGTGCCGTCCCCGAGCACCGTGATCGCCGGCGCACGCGCCTCGGCGATGTTGCGCCCCACGCCCACCACCGTGACGCCCGCGGCCTCGAGGTTGGCGACGGTCTCGAACATCGCGTTATTGCCCCAGTCGAGGCAGTGGTTGCCCGCGAAGGAGATCACGTCATAGCCCGCCCGGCCCACTGCGGCGGCCGCCTCGGGCCTGGTCAGCACCGCGTGGCGCGCCTGGGGCAGCCGCGTGCCGCGCTCGGCGAAGCTGGTCTCGAGCTGGCCGAACGCGAGGTCGGCGCCGGCCAGCAGGTCGCGCGTCGCGGCGAAGCACTCGTCGGGATGCTCGCGGTCGGGGGCGATGTCGCCGGTTGCCAGGATCACTGCCATGCGTCGTTCCTCTCCGGACCTTCGCTAGCGCGCGATGCAAGCGCTTTCAATCGTCCAATCGTTTCCTGCTCGCTTCGCCCGCCGGACCCTCGAGGAACGCCACGACCCGCGCGTCCAGATCCGCCTCGGCCGCTTCGTCGCGGACATAATTGTCCATCCCCAGCTCGAGCACCGCGATCCCCGCCTCGCGCAGTGCGCGGATCACCAGCGGATCGGCGTCGGAGAGCGCCACCGCGCCGTCGCACTGGTGGAGCCGCGCTTCCTTGACGTGCCACGCCCCCGCCCAGCTCGGCATGCGCAGCTCGTCGCCCATCGTCACGAACCGCGCCGCGAGCGCCCGGACCAGGTTGCCGCCGTGATGCTCGCGGATGTAGCCGTCGGCGGCGAGGCTCAGATACATCGAGCAGACGAACACCGCGCCATGGCTCTCCTCCCATCGCTGGTAGAAGCCCATGTCGCTCCACAACCCGCGTCCGACGAACATCAGCCGGATGCGTTCGTTCGGGCACGCCGCCTCCCCGGCGGCCGCGCGCGCGGCGACTTCGTCGTGGAAGGCCTGCGCCGCGTCGCGCGCCCATTCGGTGCCGCGATGCCATTGCGGCACCATCGTCGCCGGCATGGTGTCGACCACGCTCACCGGCGCGGGCACGGTTCGCGCGACCAGGTCGCGCGTCGCGCGGTAATGGCGCTGTTGCGCGTTGACGAGGTCCATGATGTGCTCGAGCCGCGCGGGGTCGAGCGTCCGCCCGGTCAGCGCCTCGATCTGGCCGATCGCCTCGCGCAAGCCGGCCTCGAACAGGTCGAGCCGCTCGGGCTCGATCAGGTCGTCCCAGCCGTCGGCGAGCCCGTCCCACCAGTCGATCGGGATGTCCCAGCGGCTCTCGATGCTGCGCTCATAGGATTGGAGCAGCGCGCCCGAGCGTTCGGCCCAGGCCTCGAAGATGCGCGCGGTGGCGTCGGTGATCAGCACCGCGCCGAGCAGATCGGGCCTTGGCAGCCCGCCCCAGGGTGCCCGTTCGGCATCCTCCTCGAACAGCGCGGCGATGCCCTGCGCGCTGTACGCCTCGACGTCGCCCGGCAGGTCATGCGCGCGGAGCAGCGCGGCGTAGCGAGCCGACTGCTGCTTGGCGGCGACGATCGAGGCCCACCACTGGTTGACCACGAACGGCACGCCCAGCGCACGGAGGATTTCCTGGGGGGCGTTGGCGTTGACCGCTGCGAACGGCTCGCAATTGGCCGCCTGCGCTCGCACGGTTGCGAACCACTCGCGCTGATAGGCGCCGAAACGCGCGATCGCGTCCAGCGACTTGCGGCTGCGTGCGGGACGCGGGGTGCCGCGTTGCGGCGCTTCGAAAGGGGCCTCGTGCGCGGGCGTCTCGCCGGCCAGGGCCGCGGCAATGCGTTCGGGCGTGATCGGGTCCTCGGCGAGGAACAGCGGCCGATCGCCCAGCGCCTCGCGCAGCGCGGCGACCTCCCAGGGCGCGCTGTCGTCATTGGCGATACGCAGGTGGAGCACCCCCTCGACATCGAGTGCCTCGGCCCGGACGGCAAGGCTCCCGGCACGTCGGGCGGCGTTCGAGAACGGCCCCGAGCGCGGCGCGAGCGTGGTTGCGGCGAGCGCGTTGATCGGATCGCCGGCGGCGTGGAGGTCGCGGCGCGCGCGGAGCTCGCCCCAGCCGTGGTTCTCGCCGAGGATCAGCAGCCCGGCGGCTTCGATCGCCTCGACGACCGCGATATCCTCGATGTCCGAGCCGCTCAGCAGGAAGCGGCGTCCTTCGCGGCGGGGCAGGTCGCGGATCGCTTCGAGTGCTGCGCAGCATTCCGGCGACGGCAGCACTGCCGCGCCCGCCAGGATCGCATGCGCATCGGTTCCGCTCAGCCGACCCTCGGCGCGCAGGCCGAGCACGTCGCGCAGGAGCGCCCTACGGCGATTCCCCGCCTCGAAGGCGCCGGTCCAATCGGCCGCGCCGCCCAGCCACGCTGCCGCTTGCTCGATCCTGGCACGGTTGTACGTCCGCGTTGCCGGGCGATCGATCGTCAGCAAGTCGAGGAAGTGGACGTCCGGCTTCGCGATCGCGCCCGTCCGCGCCAGCTCGCGCAGCGTCGCGAAGATCTGGGGCTGCTCGGAATCGGCGTGCGAGATCAGCAACGCATCCTCGCGCGGCAGCGCGACGATCGCCGCGAGCAGCGCCCGGCCTCGCACACCCATGGTCTCGGCGTTGACCAGCGCGTCGATCGCTTGCGTGTCGATCCGCCGGTCGGGCACCAGCCGCACCGGATGCTGGCCGAACGCCTCGACCAGCTCGTACGGCAAGTCGCTGCCCAGCATCCACACGACTCGCCGTTCGCCACGAACCTGCGCCGCCACCGCGCCCGGATCGGCCGCGGCCGCCCGGAAAGCGGCAAGCGCCTCTCCGGCCGTCACGCGATCACGCCTTGGTCGGCGAGCGCCGCCAGTCGCGCCGGATCATAGCCGAGCAGGTCGCCGAACACTTGGCGGTTATGCTCGCCGATCCGCACCGGCAGCACCGCGTCGAACCCCGCGCGCGCGCGCGAGAAGCGGATCGGGATGCCCGCGGTGCGCAGCTCGACCGAGCTGGCATAATCGGGGTGCGACACGGCATTGGTCTCCTCGCGTGCCAGCACGCGCGGGTCGACCAAAGCTTCCTCGGGATGGCGCACCGGCGCCACCGGCACCCCCTTCGCCTCGAGCCGCGCGACCACTTCACTCACCGGCAGCATGCACGACCAGGCGGTGATCAGCGCCTCGAGCGTATTGGCGTTGGCGACGCGCCCGTCGCGCGTGGCGAAGCGAGGGTCCTCGATCAGCTCGGGCCGGCCCATCGCCTCGAACAGGCCGAGCGCCAGCTTGTGGTGCACCGCAACCAGCGCGATATAGCCATCGACGCAGGCGAACACGCCGAACGGCGAGAGCCGCTGCACCGTCAGCCCGGTGCGAGCCGGCATGTCGACCGCGCGCATCGCCGCCCAATTCTCGATCGCGACGAACGAGGTGAGCGCGCCCAGCATCGAGATGTCGACATGCTGCCCCTCCCCGCTCCGCTCGCGCTGGTGGACGGCCGAGAGGATGCCGATCACCGCGAACACCGGTGCGAGCATGTCCGCCACCGGAATACCCATCCTGACTGGGGGGTGGTCGGCATCGCCGCTCGTGTACATCGCGCCCGAGAGCGCCTGGATGATCACGTCCATCGCCTTGCCGCCCTCGGGCTGGTCGGCGCCGAAGCCGCTGAGCGAGCAGTAGATCACGCGGGGGTTGGCGGCGCGGGCCGCCTCATAGCCCACGCCCAGCCGGTCGGCGGTGCCCGCGGTGAAGTTCTCGACGACGATGTCGGCGGTGCGGACGAGATCGGCGAACACGTTGCGCGCTTCGGGGTGCTTGAGGTTGAGCGCGACCCCCTGCTTGCCTCGCGCGCGCGTCAGGTGCGAGACCGAGAGGTCGTCGGCATGCTGGCGCTCGATCGTGATCCCGTCGCGCCCGACATAGGGGCTGTTGTCACGCGCGAGGTCGCCCCCCTTGGGGTCCTCGACCTTGATCACTTCGGCGCCGAGCCCGGCGAGCAGCAGCGTGGCATAGGGGCCCGCGAGCGCGCGGGTGAGGTCGATCACGCGCAGGCCTTCGAGCGGGCGGGGAAGATCGGTCATTCGGTCAAAAGTCCCAGTTCGGCGAGAATCGCCGCGGTGTCGGCCCCGGCCGGCTGCGCGGGGCGCGGAGCGACGGGCGGGGTTTCGGAAAGGTGGATCGGCGAGCCGATGTGGCGGAGCGAGCCGGTCTCGTGCGGCACCTCGATCGCCATGCCGCGCGCGCGGTTGTGCGGATCGGCGAGCGCTTCCTCGACGCTGTTGATCGCGGCGAATTGCGTGTCGGCCGCGCCCAGCAGCGCAAGCCAATGGTCGCGCGGCTGCTCGGCGAAGCGCGCCTCGAGCCACGCGACGATCTCGGGCCGGCGCGCGGCGTCGTTCTGGAGCGGGATGAAGTCGCTCCGCCCCATCGCCTCGCAGAACCGCTCCCAATAGCGCGGCTCCATGTCGGTGGTGACGAGGAAGCCGCCGTCGGCGCAAACGTAGATGCCGCAATCGGCGCGCGCGCGGCCGCGCGGCGAGGCCTTGGTCGGATCCGGGTTGCGCGAGATCACCGGCGCGATCAGCGCCATGGCGCTGTCCGACATCGCGATGTCGACCTGCTGGCCCCGGCCCGTCGCCGCGCGGGCGTGGAGCGCGGCGAGGATGCCGATCACGGCGTTCGAGCCGCTGAGCAGGTCGGCGACGGGCACCCCTGCCGAGCCGGGCCGCTCGGGGTTCTCGCCGATCCGCGACAGCGCGCCCGATACCGCCAGCGCGACCGGATCATGGCCGGGCTTGTCACGATAGGGGCCGGTCTGGCCGCAGAGGCTCACCGAGCAATAGACCAGCCGCGGGTTGATCGCCGCGACCGCGTCATAGCTCCAGCCCATCGAGGCGAGCACGCCGGGGCGGTAGTCCTCGACCAGCACGTCGGCGGTGCGCAGCAGCGCTTCGATCGCCGGCCGCGACTCCTCGGCGCCGGGATCGAGCAGCATCGACCTCTTGCCGCGCGCGAAGATGTCCTGCGCGCGGATGCGGGCGCGCTCGGCGTCGCTGAGACGGTCCCAGCCGAACACCTTCGCCTGCTTCGCCAGCTCGCGCGGATGCTCGATGCGGATCACGTCGGCGCCGAGGTCGGCAAGCATCCAGGTGCAATAGGGCCCGGGGAGGAATTTGGAGAAGTCGACGACGCGGATGCCGTCGAGCGCGGGTCTGGTCATGCAGGGCTCCGGAGGAACAGGGGGCCGGGCAGCTTCACCGCATGCCCGTCGATCTCGGCGTCGCGCCACAGCCCGCGCGCGGCGAGATGCTCGCTGGCGAGGACGTCGCCGACGCCGTCGATCGCCGAGAGGCCCATGCCGTGGGCGTTGGAAAGCCGGGTGAGCTCGGTGCGGCTCATCGTCGCGAGCCAGGCGGCGACCAGCCCCTCCCAGCGCCGGAGCGTCTCCTGCGGCATGTCGGCGACGAGAATCGCGTCCCAGTCGACTTGCGCGAGCTCGCCCGCCATCGCGCCCATCTGGGCGACGAAGGCACGCATCATCGGCGGATTGTCGACCAGCGCCCAGGTGACATGCCCGTCGGCCGCCTGCCAGATCTGCCGCACGCCCGACTTGCCGCGCACGAGCAGGTTGCCCGTCCGCGCGCCGATCCGCCCGGTCCAGCCCCAGGTGAGCGGCTCGCGGTAATTGGCGAGCACTGCCGAGCGATAGGCATAGACCTGGACGCGTTGCCCCGCCCCGCTCGCGGCGCGGGCGTGGAGCGCGGTTAGCGCGGCGATCGCGCCCTGGATGCCGGCGAGCGCCCAGGCCTGGCGGCCGGGGAGGTTCAGCGGCGCGCGGTCCGGGTCTCCGCCGATCGCGACGAGGCCCGAGCGCGCCATCAGCGTGAGGTCGGTGGCGTGGCGAGCGGCGTTGGCGCGACCGGGCTCGAAGGCGAGGATCGCGACGTCGATCAGCGCGGGGTGCGTGCCGACGTCGGCCTCGAACGCCTCGGGTCCGCGCAACAGGATGTCCGCTCCGGCGACCAGCTCGCGAGCGCCTTCCAGGTCGAGCGCCACCACGCGCTTCCCCCGCCGGTCCATCGCCACTTCCGCTGCGTCGCCCTGCGGCGGGCACCACTCGACCAGCGTCACTGCCGCGCCCAGCTCGGCGAGCATCACCCCGGCATAGCCGCCGAGCCCACAGGTCAGGTCGACCACCTTGAGATGCCCCAGCATCACGACAGCACTCCCGCTTCCGCGAGCGCGGCGATCTCGCCAGCATCGATCCCGAGCATCTCGACGAAGACCTGGTGGTTGTGCTCCCCCAGCCGCGGCGGCGGGCCGACGACCACTTCCGAAGCCGAGAAATCCGCCGGCGGTCCGGGCATGTCGCATGTCCCCAGCACCGGATGCGAGATCGGCACGAAATGGCTGCCGAGCACCAGCTCGGGATCGCTGAACACGTCGCGCCCATCCGCCACCGCTTCGGCGGCGATCCCCGCCTGCTGGAGCCGCTCGGCGAGGATGTGCTTGTCCTGCCCCGTGGTCCACGCCGCGAGATCGTCCCCCGCCATCGCCTCAAGCCGCGCCCGCCCGGCCTCGTCGCGCACGTCGATCGCGATCCACTGGTCGTGCCCGCGCGCCGGATAGACGCCATGCGGCACCGGCTTGGCGAATCCCTCGATCTGCGCCCGCGCGATCACGTCGCCGAGCACATGGACCAAGGGCTCGACCTGCGACACGTCGAGCCGGCTCCCCTCGCCCGTCACGCGGCGATGCTCGAGCGCGGCGAGCACCGCCACCGTCGCGAACATCGGCGCGACCACGTCGCCATAAGCGAACGGCGGCATGTGCGGCTCGCGGTCGGGCCAGCCCGACAGCGCCGCCAGCCCCGACAGCGCCGCCGCCGAATTGCCATAGCCGCGCAGATCCGACATCGGCCCCTCGCGCCCCGCGACGCTCACCGACAGATAGATGAGATCGGGCCTAAGCGCCCTCAGCACGTCGAACCCCAGCCCGATCCGCTCCATGAAGCCCTTGCCGAAATTCTCGACCACGACATCGGCCCAGGCGACGAGCTTCTTCGCCACGTCGATCCCGCGCGGATCGGAGAGGTTGATCGTCACCCCGAGCTTGCTGGTGTTGGTGATCGCGAAGAAGGCCGAACCATCGGGATCGCGCTTGCCGTTCTTGAACGGCGGGCTCAGCCGGCCGAGGTCGAGGCGCTTGCGGCTCTCGACCTTGACCACCGTCGCGCCGTGATCGGCCAAGTCCTTGGTCGCGCGCGGCCCTGCGCCGACCCAGCTGAAATCGGCGATCTTCACGCCCGCGAGCGCCCCGCTCATCGCATGCCTCCACACGTCAGGGTGCGCCCCGCCCGCCGCTCGGCGACGAGCGCGGCGGCGCGGTTGGCGATCGCCTCGCCGTCGACGCCGAAGCGCGACAGCCGCCGGGCGAGCCGCATCGAATTGTCGCGGTAGAGCGCGTCGAACCGGTCCTGCGCGCCCGGCGCCGGATCGATGAACGCCACTCCGGCGTCGCGGGCATATTGCGCGCCCGCCTCGGTCGCCTTCTCGATCCCCTCGGCGAGCGCCGCTTCCCACACCGCCTCGCCGCGGGTGAACAGCGCCTGGTCCGCGGGGCTCAGCGAGCGCCACACCCGCTCGCTCATCGCCCGCGCCGGATAGGCGCCGCGCGGGATGCGCAAGGTCGAATAATAGCGCCCGACCTCGGCGAGGTGCATCGCGCGCAGCGCGTCGGGGGGCGCCACCACGCCATCGATCACCCCCTTGGCCATCGCGGGATAGACTTCGGCCATCGATAGGTTGACCGGGTCCGCACCCAGCGCCTCGAGCACCGCCGCGGTATCCTCCTGCGCGCGCAGCCTGAGCCCGCGCAGGTCCTCGAGGCTGCGCACCGGGCGCCCGCGCGTCAGGATGCCGGGGAAGCCGCCGCCCTGCACCGCGAGCACGTGGAGCCCGGGCATGTCGGCGTCCATCTCGGGGAATTGCTCGGCGACGCAGCGGTAGATGGCGATCTGGTCGCGGATGCTGCCGATCCCGCTGTAGAAGCTCGGCTGGCTGCGCTGGAGGTGTGCGCTGCGCGCATACATCGGCGTGATCATCCCGATGTCGGCGACGCCGTGGCGGATCTCGACCATATTCTCGTTCGAGCTGAGCAGCGCCCCGCCCCAATAGGCCCGGATGCGGATGCGCCCGCCCGATTCGGTCTCGATGAACTTCATCCAGACGATGTCGGCGCGGCTGAAGGTGTGCGTCGCAGGGTAAGGGCTGGCGTAGCTCAGCACGCGCACCCCGGGCTCGGGCCTGGCTCCGCAGGCGGCGAGCAGGAACAGGAGCAGCAAGGCGGAAAGGCGCGTCATTTGAGCAGCTCCGGCAGCCACAGCGCGAGCCCGGGCACGGCGATCAGAAGCGCCAGATGGAGGAAATCGCTGAGCAGGAACGGCACGATCCCGCGGAAGATCGTCCCCAGCGAGATGTCGCGCGCCATCGAATGGATGACATAGACGTTGAACCCCAGCGGCGGATGGACGAAGCCGATCTCCATCGTCCGCACCAGGAAGATGCCGAACCAGATCGGGCTGAGCCCCAGCCCGCCGACCACCGGCAGGAACAGGGGGATCGTCAGCAGCATCAGCGCCAGCCCGTCGAGGAAGGAGCCGAGCAGCAGCAGCACCGCCGCCATCGCGATCACCGCGAGCAGCGGGTTGGCGCCGTCGCCATGGACGAAGCTCGCGAGATGCTCGGGGATGCCGGTGACGCTGACGAAGGTCGAGAAGAGGATCGCGCCGATCACGATCACATAGATCATGCCCGTGGTCTTGAGCGTCTCGACCAGCGCGCCGTGGAGTGCCTTGACGGTGAGCTTGCGGCGGAAGGCGCAGAGCAGCAGCGCGCCGACGCAGCCGATCGACGCGGCTTCGGTGGGGGTGAACCAGCCCACCACCAGCCCGCCGACGACGAAGCCCACGAGCAGCCCGATGTCGAGGATGCGCAGCATCGCCTCGCGCCGCTCGGCCCAGCTCGCGCGCGGCGCCGCGGGGCCCTTGGCGGGGTCCAGCCGGCAGAGCAGCACGATCGCGACGACATAGAACAGCGCCTGCGTCACCACCGGCGCGATCGCCGCGGCGAAGAGCTTGCCGATCGATTGCTCGGCGATGATCCCATAGACGATCAGCGCCCCGCTCGGCGGGGTCAGCGAGCCGAGCGTGCCGCCGGCCGCGAGGGTCCCCGTCGCGAAGCCCGGCTTGTAGCCCTGGCGCCGCATCTCGGGCAGCGCGACCGCGCTTACCGTCGCGACCGTCGCGAGGCTCGACCCGCTGATCGCGCCGAACCCCGCGCAGCCGCCGATCGACGCGATCGCGAGCCCGCCGCGGCGGTGCCCGATCAGCCGCGAGGCCAGCTCGAAGAAGTCGCGGCTCGCCCCCGCGGCGAAGCAGAGCTGCGCCATCAGCATGAACAGCGGCAGCACGCCGAGCTCGTAGCGCGAGAGCGTGTCGAACGAGACGACACCTGCCTTGATCAGCGCCGCCTCGGGCGAAATGATCAGCGCGAGCCCCGCCATCCCGACCAGCGCGAGCGCCGCGCCGATCGGGATGCCGCCGAGCAGCACGAGCAGCAGCGACACGAAGCCGAGGATGCCGACAAGCTCGGGCGTCATCCGCGCGCCTCGCGCCAGAACTTGACGAGGAACAGCCCGGCGATGATCCCCGCCGCGGCGATCCAGATCAGCCGGAACCAGCGCAGCGGCAGGCCGAGCAGCTCGGTCATCTCATGCGTCGGCCACAAGTCGATCGCGATCCAGATCGATCCGGCGAGCAGCAGCGCGAACGCCAGCGCGCTCGCGGCATGGCCGGCGGAGAGGATCGCCCGGCGCACCCCCGGCGAGACATGGTCGACCAGCACATGCACCGCGGCGTGGCGCCCGGCGAGCGTGGTCAGCACGATCGCCGCCGACGTCGCAGCGAGCGCGGCCATCTGGAACAGCTCGATCGAGCCGAGCAGCGCGAAGCCGAGGTGCCGCCCGGCGACCGCGATCGCATCGGTCGCCACTGCCACCAGCAAGGCGGCGGCGCCGATCACCTCGACGATGCGCGTCAGCCGATTCGGCGGCGCCTTCTCCCCTTCCGGCTCTTCCAACATCCCCTCGCTCTGCCGCGCCGTCTATCGGGCCGGCAAACATGTTATTACATATAACCATAGATTCATTCAACTGTTTCCGGAACTGCCCCTGACGTTGCGCGGGCCGGCGTTCTGCGATAGCGCCCTGGGTCCACCACCGGCATGGAGGCCACGCGATCGGGAATGGCTAGGGCCGCGAAGCAGCGCGACGGCATCCTGCTGGGCCGGCTCGGCGAGGCGCTGGGCTTCCGGCTGCGGCGCGTGCAGAACCAGCTCTCGCGCGATTTCCAGGACCGTTCGAAGCGCTGGGACCTGCGCTCGGGCATGTTCAGCGCGCTCGAGATCATCCGCGCCAATCCGGGCATCTCGCAGACCGATCTCGCGCGCGAGATCGGCATGGACAAGTCGGTGATCGTCTCGCTGATCGACGACCTCGAGCGCCGCGACTGGACGGTGCGCGAGCGCTCGGGCACCGATCGCCGCCGCTACCAGCTGCTGATCACCCCGGCGGGGGAGGAAGCGGTCGCGACGCTCGTCGACAACATGCTCCACGTCGAGCACATCGGCCTCGCCGCGCTCACTCCCGAGGAGCGCGAGGTGCTGATCCGCGCGCTCGACAAGGTCTACCGCGCCTATGTGCGTCCGCTGGCCTGAGGCGGGTTCGGCATTGCAATGTTGGAATCCGGCTGCGAGCGTCGGGGGCGCTCTTTCTCATCGTGACGTGCACCGAGAGCGGTTTTCGATCGGCTGAATCCAAGGAAGGTTTTTCGACATGATTGGTGTCAACCGTGTCAACCGGTCCAACAATCCGAACCGGCGTCCAAAACCGTCACCCCGGCCTTGTGCCGGGGCCCACCAGGGGGCGAGGGCTGGGATAGAAGCTTCAGGTCTGCCGCGGTGACTGGGTGGCCCCCGGCACAAGGCCGGGGTGACGGCGAATTTGGAGAGAGCTTCAGCCTTCCTCCGGCCAGTAGAGCCGCATCGGATTGTCGACGAGCAACTTTTGCCGCAGCGCCTCGGTCCCCGCGATCTCGGGGATCACGTCGACGATCAGCCCGTCGTCGGGAAGCACCGTCTCCATGTTGGGGTGCGGCCAGTCGGTGCCCCAGAGCACGCGGTCGGGATAGGCCTCGACCAGCGGACGGACCGAACGGACGAAATCGGCATAGGGCGGCCCCGCAGCATCCAGCCGGTCGGGGCAGGTAACCTTGGTCCAGATGTCGTCGCGGCTGTCGAGCAGCGCGCGGAACGCCTTCATGTCCGCGCCGTCGGGGCCCTGCCGGACGTCGGGGCGGCCCATATGGTCGATCACGATCGCCGTCGGGATCGCGGCGAGGAAGGGACGCAGCTCCTCGAGGATGTCGGCCTCGAAGTACACGACCGTGTGCCAGCCGAGGCGCTGGATGCGATGCGCGACGTCGAGGAACCGGTCCTTGGGCGCATCGTCGACCAGCCGCTTGAGAAAGTTGAACCGCACCCCGCGGATGCCGCCGGCGTGCAGCGCATCCAGTTCCTCGTCTGCAATCGCCGGGTCGACTACCGCGACCCCGCGGCAGCTGCCGTTCGAGATCGCGATCCCGTGCAGCGTCGCGCGATTGTCGGTACCGTGGCAGCTCGCCTGGACGATGACGTTGCGCGCGAAGCCCAGCCGCTCGCGCAGCGCGAACAGTGCCTCGGGCCCGGCGTCCTGCGGGAGGTACTTGGCCTTGGCGCTGAACGGGAAGTCGGCCGCGGGTCCGAAGACATGGCAATGCGCGTCGATCGCGCCCGCGGGCGGCACGTAGCGCGGCTTGCTGGGGTTGGCGTGCCAGCTGCGGATGCGGCCGTCGGCGTCGATCACGTCGCTCATGCGAAGACTTCCCCGTCCATCAGCTTGCGCGCGGTGCGCAGCATCCCCGCCTCGACCGGCCGGCCGGCCGCGTCGACCGTCACCACGCATTCGGTGACGCCGCTGGGGTGCTCGACCCCAAGCGTCTTGCTCCGCCCCTCGGGGACGCGGGCGAGCGCCGCCGCGGGCGAACCCTCGACCAGGCAGGCGGTCGCGACGCTCACCGCCCCGAGCACGCCGATCGAGGCATGGACCCGGTGCGGGATCAGAGAACGGACCGCGATCGCACCGCCCTCTCGCGGCGGCGCGACGAGCATCATCTTGGGCACCGACTTCTCGGCGACGTCGCCCAGGTTCATCAGCGGCCCCGCCTTGAGCCGGACGGCCTCGACCCTGGCCTTCATCGCCGCATCGGCATCGAGCGTCTCGCGGTCCTCATAGCCGGTGATGCCCATGTCGGCCGCGGCGATCACCACGCAGGGCATGCCGTTGTCGATCAGCGTGCAGGCGACCCCGTCGATCCTGTCGACGCCATTGCCGGTCGGCAGCAGCGCCCCGCAGCTCGATCCGGCGGTGTCGCGAAAGGCGAGCGGGATCGGCGCGGCGGTGCCCGGCATGCCGCTGATCGAGGCATCGCCGGCATAGGTCACTACCCCACCCGGCGTCCGCACCGTTGCGACCGCGACTTGCCCCGTGTTCTCCATGAAGATCGCGACGCGCGTCTCGCCGTCTCGGGCAGCGATCAGCCCGCGCTCGATCGCGAAGGGCCCGACGCCGGCGAGCATGTTGCCGCAATTCTGGCTGTCGGCGACGATCGCCTGATCGACGAACACCTGAAGGAAGAGATAGTCGACGTCGACGCCCTCGCGCTCGGACTTGCTGACCACCGCGACCTTCGATGTCAGCGGATCGGCCCCGCCCATCCCGTCGATCTGGCGCGGATCGGGCGAGCCCATCACCCGCAGCAGCAAGGCGTCGCGCGCGGCGGGATCCTGCGGCAGGTCGTCGGCAAGGAAAAAGCCGCCTTTCGACGTGCCGCCGCGCATCCACATGCAGCGCACGCCGTCACTCATAGCGCAGCCCCATCGCCTCGAGCTTCCCGCGCATGTCGTAGATGTCGAGCCCCAGCTCGCCCGCCGCGAGCCGCTTGCGCTTGGCTTCCTCGGCTGCCTCGCGCGCCTGTGCCTTCCCGAGCACCGCGGCGGCATCCTCGCGACGAACCACGCACACCCCGTCGTCGTCCGCGACGATCACGTCGCCCGCTTCGATCGCCGCACCGGCGCAGACGATCGGCACATTGACCGACCCCAATGTCGCCTTCACCGTCCCCTGCGCGAATACCGCTCTCGACCAGACCGGAAAGTCCATCGCGGTCAGGTCGCGAACGTCGCGTACCCCCGCGTCGATCACCAGCCCCCGGCATCCGCGCGCCATCGCCGAAGTCGCGAGCAGGTCGCCGAAATAGCCGTCGAAGCAGGGCGAAGTCGGCGCGAGCACCAGAATATCGCCCGGCCCGAGCTGCTCGATCGCGACATGCACCATCCAATTGTCGCCCGGCGGCGCGGAGATGGTGACCGCCGAGCCCGCGATCCGCGCGCCTGGATAGATCGGACGCAGGTACGGCGCGAGCAGCCCGGTCCGGCCCTGTGCCTCATGGACCGTCGCGACGCCGGCGTGTCCCAGCCCGTCGATCACCGCCGCTTCGGCGCGCACGATGTTCTGGATCACTCTCCCGGCCATGCTCGTCTCCATGCGTTCGCGCCGAGCTAGGCCCCTGCGCGGGACACCGGCAATTCGAGTTGCGGGACAGCAATAAGATTTTGCGATAGAAGGGCACGATGGCCGGGCCCTTCGATCTCAACCTCCGCCATCTGCGCGCGGTCTCGGCGATCGTCGCGCAGGGCAGCATGAGCGCCGCGGCCGAGGCCGTCGGACTCTCGCAGCCGGCGCTGACCCAGGGCGTCGCCAAGCTCGAGCAGCGGCTCGGCGCCCCGCTGTTCGAGCGCCACGCCGACGGCATGACCGCCACCCCCGCCGGCACCACGCTCTCCGTCCGCGTCGACGCCGCGATCGCGCATCTCGCCGGCGCGGTCCGATCGAGCGGGCGCGGGTTCAACCGACCCGAACTGCTGATGACCAGCACCCAGCTCCGCGCCTTCCTGGCACTCGCCGATGCCAGCGGCTTCGCGCGCGCCGCCGACGCGACCGGGCTCTCGCAGCCCGCACTCCACCGCGCGGTGCGCGAACTCGAGCAGATCTGCGGCCACCCCCTCGCCGAGCGCCGCGGCCGCGGCGTCGCGCTCACCGTGCGCGGCAACCGGCTTGCGCGAGGGGTGCGGCTCGCCGGCGTCGAGCTCGGCGCCGCCATCGCCGAGATCCGCAGCGAGGGCAGCCTCGAGGTCGGCAGCCTCACCATCGGCGCGATGCCGCTGTCGCGCGCGATGATCGTGCCGCGCGCGATCGCCCGCTTCACCGCCGACTATCCGCGCGTCCGCATCGACGTGGTCGAAGGCTCGTGGCGCGAACTGATCGACCCGCTGCTCGACGGCGTGCTCGACTTGACGATCGGTGCCCTTAGAGATCGCCCGCCCGCCGGGCTCGACCAATTCCCCCTGCTCACCGATCGCCTCGCCGTAGTCGCACGCGCGCAGCACCCGCTTGCGCCGGAGGCCGCGCCCGACCTCGACGCGCTGGCGCGCTATCCCTGGATCGTCGGCCAGGCGAGCACGCCGCTGCGCGCGCAATGGGAGCGGCTGTTCGCCGGCCGCGCGCCGCCGCCGGCGCCGATCGAATGCGGATCGGTGATGGTGATCCGCGAAGTGCTGCGCGAGAGCGATTTCCTCACCCTGCTCTCGCCCGATCAGGTCGCGCTCGAAGTCGCGTCGGGCGTGCTCCGCACGATCGGCCCGCCGCTCGACGACAGCAACCGCATCATCGGCGTCAGCACGCGCGAAGGCTGGCGCCCCACCCCGGCACAGGCGCATTTCCTCCATCTGGTCAGGCAGCTATCCGGAATTCCGGAAAACCAATAGCCATCCGCGAAAACCGATTGGCTCGCACCGCCGCGTCGCTCCAGTCGATCATCCATGGAGAGCCAGGTAGCGATCATCGGATTCGGCGAGGCCGGCCGCGCCTTCGCGACGGAGCGCGCGTCCGACATTCGCTTCACGGCCTATGACCTGAAGACCGCGAGCCCCCGCGAGCGTGACACAATGCTTGCCGCCTATCGCGATCATGACGTCGCCGGCATGGAAAGCGCGGCAGAGGCGGTCCAAGGCGCGGCGGGCGTGCTCTCGCTGGTCACTGCCGACCAAGCCCTTCCCGCCGCCCGCGATTGCGCGCCGCACCTCTCCAGACGCGCGCTCTGGCTCGACATGAACAGCGTCTCCCCCGAGACCAAGCGCGCCGCCGCCGCGGCGATCGAAGCTGCCGGCGGCCGCTATGCCGACGTCGCGGTGATGGCGCCGGTCAACCCGGCGCGACGTGAGGTTCCCCTGCTCGTCAGCGGGCCGCATGCGCTCGAAGCGATCGCGCTGCTCGGTACGATCGGCTTCACGCGCGTCCGCCGCGTCGAGGGGCCGGTCGGCGCGGCGTCGGCGGTCAAGATGATAAGATCGGTGATGGTCAAGGGGCTGGAGGCGCTCACCGCCGAATGCCTGCTCGCCGCCGAGGCCGCAGGGGTTCGCGGCGACGTGCTCGCCTCGCTCGACGCGAGCGAGAAGCCGCGCCCTTGGAACGAGCGCGCGAATTACAACCTCGATCGCATGCTGGTCCACGGCCTGCGCCGCGCCGCCGAGATGGAGGAGGTCGTCCGCACGCTCGACGGGCTCGGCACCGGCAGCGCGATGTCGCGCGGCACCGTCCAGCGCCAGCGCGACCTGGGCGAGCTGGGCCTGCTCTCGCCACCGGGGAGCCTCGACGCCAAGCTCGCGATGCTCGCGCGCCTCAAGCAGGAGAGGGCCGCATGAGCCTGATCATCGATTGCCACGGCCATTACACCGTGCTCCCCAAGGCGCACGACACGTGGCGCGAGACGCAGAAGGCGGCGTTCAAGGCCGGCGAGCCTGCCCCGCCCTATCCCGACATCTCCGACGACGAGATCCGCGAGACGATCGAAGCCAACCAGCTCCGCCTGATCCAGGAGCGCGGCGCCGACCTGACGATCTTCAGTCCCCGCGCCTCGGCCATGGCCCCCCACGTCGGCGACGAAGCCGTGGCCAAGGAATGGGCGCGCCGCTGCAACGACCTGATCGCGCGGGTGGTCG
Organism: Sphingomonas sp.; assembly: GCF_017745215.1. Classification (GTDB taxonomy): domain Bacteria; phylum Pseudomonadota; class Alphaproteobacteria; order Sphingomonadales; family Sphingomonadaceae; genus Sphingomonas. The sequence goes on along the minus strand of NZ_JAGHZV010000019.1, from coordinate 23,683 downwards.
GGCTGTTTCCCGAGACCTTCGCCGGCGTCTGCATGCTCCCGCAGAGCCCCAAGGCGGACATGGCCGCCTCGATCGCCGAGCTCGAGCGCTGCGTGACCAGGCTCGGCTTCATCGGCTGCAACCTGAACCCCGATCCCGGCGGCGGCCACTTCACCCATCCGCCGCTCACCGATCGCTACTGGTATCCCTTCTACGAGAAGATGGTCGAACTCGACGTGCCGGCGATGATCCACGTCTCGGGCAGCTGCAACCCGGCGATGCACGCGACCGGCGGCTATTACATCGCCGCGGACACGATCGCCTTCATGCAGCTGCTCGAAGGCGACCTGTTCGCTGACTTCCCGACCCTGCGCTTCATCATCCCGCACGGCGGCGGCGCAGTGCCCTATCATTGGGGCCGTTATCGGGGACTGGCCGACATGCTCAAGAAGCCCGCGCTCGACACGCACCTGATGAACAATGTCTTCTTCGACACCTGCGTCTACCACCAGCCCGGCATCGATCTGCTGGCGGACGTGATCGAGACCAGGAACATCCTGTTCGGCAGCGAGATGGTCGGCGCGGTGCGCGGGATCGATCCGACGACGGGCCATTATTTCGACGACACCAAGCGCTACGTCGACGCGCTCGAGATCGGCGACGCGGCGCGCCACGCGATCTTCGAGGCCAATGCCCGGCGCGTCTTCCCTCGACTCGACGCCCAGCTCAAGGCGCGCGGCCTGTGAACGCCCGCGATCTCCCCGGAGCAAGAACATGACGAGCTGGGTCCCCAACGCCTGGTACGTCGCCGCCTGGGATTCCGAGGTTGACCGCGCGCCGCTCGCCCGCACGATCTGCGGCGTCCCGATGATGCTATACCGCAAGCTCGACCGCAGCGTCGTGGCGATGCGCGATGCCTGCCCGCACCGGATGCTGCCGCTCTCGATGGGGCTGCGTGAGGGCGATTCGATCCGCTGCAAATACCATGGGCTCAAGCTCGGCCCGGACGGCGTCGCCGAGGAGATGCCGCTCAAGGCCGAAGCGGTGAACAGGCGCATCTGCGCGGAGACCTTCGCCGTCGCCGAGCGGCATCGTTTCGTCTGGGTCTGGGTGGGCGACAAGGCCAGCGCCGACCCTGCGCTGATCCCCGACCTATGGCCTTGCTCGGCCGAGGGCTGGACCTTCGACGGCGGCTATTATCATGTCGCCGCGGACTATCGGCTGATGATCGACAACCTCATGGACCTCACGCACGAGACCCACGTCCACGCCGGCTCGATCGGCCAGCCCGAGCTGATGGAGGCGCCGATCGAAGCGCGCGTCGAGGGCGACCGCGCCTATGTCGCGCGGTGGATGCCGGGGATCGATGCCCCGCCCTTCTGGCGCGGCGCCTTGAAGCAGGACGGCCCGGTCGACCGCTGGCAGGTCTGCGAGTTCGTGCCGCCCTCGGCGGTGATGATCGACGTCGGCGTGGCGCCGGTGGGCGCCGGCGCCACGCTCGAGCGGCACGACCAGGGCGTGCGCGGCATGGTGATCGACTGCATGACTCCCGAGACCGAGACGAGCATGCACTATTTCTGGGGGATGGCGCGCAGCTTCGACGTCGCGGACACGGGGTTCACCGCGCGCTTCAAGCAGCAGCAGGGCGGCGTCTTCGCCGAGGACAAGGAGATCCTCGAGGCACAGCAGCGCGCGATCCTCGCCAATCCGGGCCTGAAGCTCAACGCCTACAGCATCGACCAAGGCGGCGTGCGCGCGCGCCAGATCATCACGCGGTTGATCCGCGCGCAGGAGCCCGTGGCATGACCGAGGGGCCCAGGGACATCCACGCCTATCTCGCCGAGTTCGACGACATCCCCGGCACGCGCGTGTTCACCGCGGCGCGAGCTCGGCAGGGCTATCACCTCAACCAGTTCGCGATGAGCCTGATGAAGCCCGAGAACCGCGAGCGCTGGAAGGCCGACGAGGCCGCTTATCTCGACGGCTGGAAGCTCACCCCCGAGCAGAAGGCGGCGGTGCTCGCACGCGACTACAACCGGATGCTCGAACTGGGCGGCAACATCTACTTCCTGTCGAAGGTCTTCTCGACCGACGGGCAGAGCTTCCTCCAGGCGGTCAGCACCATGTCTGGCATGAGCCTGGAGGATTATTCCGCGATGATGATCGCCGGCGGCCGCTCGCCCGAGGGCCTGCGCTCGAAGAAGGAGCAGCGTTAGTGGCCCGCATCACCGCAGGCGTAGCGTCGAGCCACATCCCGGCGCTCGGCGTGGCGATCGACTTCGACAAGCGTGCCGAGCCCTATTGGGAGCCGGTGCTCGCCGGCTACGACTGGACGCGCGAATGGGAGGCGGCTCAGAAGCCCGATGTCGTGATCCTGGTCTACAACGACCATGCCTCCGCCTTCGACATGAAGATCATCCCGACCTTCGCGATCGGATGCGGCGAGGCGTACAAGCCCGCTGACGAAGGCTGGGGGCCGCGCAAGGTGCCGGTGGTCGAGGGGCATCCCGACCTCGCCTGGCATATCGCCCAGAGCCTGATCCTCGACGAGTTCGACATGACGATCATCAACGAGATGGACGTCGACCACGGCCTCACCGTGCCCCTGTCGCTGATGTTCGGGCAGCCGCAGGCCTGGCCCTGCAAGGTGATCCCGCTCGCGGTCAACGTCGTCACCTACCCCCCGCCCTCGGGCAATCGCTGCTGGGCGCTGGGCGAAGCCATCCGCAAGGCGGTCGAGAGCTTCCCTGACGACTTGAACGTCCAGGTCTGGGGGACGGGCGGCATGAGCCACCAGCTCCAGGGGCCCCGCGCCGGGCTGATCAACCGCGAGTGGGACAATCGCTTCCTCGACGGGCTGGTCGGCTCGTCGGACGCGCTTCGCCACATCCCCCACATCGAATATCTCCGCGAGACCGGTTCGGAGGGGATCGAGATGGTGATGTGGCTGATCATGCGCGGTGCGCTCGGGCGAACCACGCGCTGCCTTCACCGCCATTATCATGTCCCCGCGAGCAACACCGCCGTGGGGCATATCGTGCTGGAGCCGATGTGAACTTCTAAGCCCCTCCCCTTCAGGGGAGGGGTTGGGGTGGGGCCTGTGGGTCTCACCGAGACCGACCTGCCCGTGGACATGCCCAACCCCAACCCCTCCCCTGAAGGGGAGGGGCCAGAGAAGGAAGCAAGGATGAAGATCGCCCTCGCCGGTGCCGGCGCCTTTGGAGAGAAGCACCTCGACGCCTGCAGGCAGATCGACGGGGTGGAGGTCATTTCGGTGGTCGGTCGCCGGCTCGAGCCGACCCAGGCGGTGGCGGCCAAATACGGCATCCCGCACGCCTGCACCGAGCTCGCCGAGGCGCTAGAGCAGCCGGGCCTCGATGCGGTGATCCTCGCTACGCCGACCCAGATGCACGCCGCGCAGGCGATCCAGTGCATGGACGCGGGCAAGCATGTCCAGGTCGAGATCCCGCTCTGCGACAGCCTGGCCGACGGCGAGGCGGTGCTCGCGAAGAGCCAGGAGACCGGCCTCGTCGCGATGGTCGGGCACACGCGGCGGTTCAACCCGAGCCACCAGTTCATCCACGACAAGATCATCGCCGGCGACCTCGCGGTCCAGCAGATGGACGTCCAGACCTATTTCTTCCGCCGCAGGAACATGAACGCCAAGGGCGAGCCGCGGTCGTGGACCGATCACCTCCTCTGGCACCATGCCGCGCACACGGTGGACCTGTTCGCCTATCAGGCCGGCGCGATCGTCCAGGCCAATGCGATCGAGGGGCCGATCCACCCCGAGCTCGGCATCGCGATGGACATGTCGATCCAGCTCAAGAGCGAGAGCGGCGCGATCTGCACGCTGTCGCTCAGCTTCAACAACGACGGGCCGCTCGGCACCTTCTTCCGCTACATCTGCGACAACGGCACCTGGATCGCGCGCTACGACGATCTCGTCACCGGCAAGGAAGAGCCGGTCGATCTCTCGGGCGTCGCGGTGTCGTCGAACGGCATCGAGCTGCAGGACCGCGAATTTGTCGCGGCGATCCGCGAAGGCCGCGAGCCCAATGCGAGCGTCGCGCAGGTCATGCCCTGCTACCGCGTGCTCGACGCGCTCGAAAGGCAGTTTGTGCAGTGAGGCATCCGAAGCGGAGGATATCGTGAAGACCCAGGTCGCGATCATCGGCAGCGGTCCCTCGGGCCTGCTGCTCGGCCACCTCCTGCGCGCCGCGGGGATAGGCTGCGTGATCGTCGAGCGGCAATCGGCCGACTATGTCCTCGGCCGCATCCGCGCGGGCGTGCTCGAGACCGTCACCACCGATCTAATGACGCAGCTCGGCATCGATGCCGGGCTCAGGGCCCAGGGCTTGCGGGAGGAAGGCTTCAACCTTGCCGACGGCGAACGGCTGATCCGCATCGAGATCACCCGGCTCACCGGCAAGCATGTCGTCGTCTACGGCCAGACCGAAGTGACGCGCGACCTGATGGAGGCCGCCCCCGGCCGCGGGCTCGACATCGTCTATGAGGCCAAGGACGTCGCGCTCCACGACCTGGAGAGCGATGCGCCCTACCTCACCTACACGCAGGGCGGCGTCGAACAGCGCCTCGACGCGGACTTCATCGCCGGCTGCGACGGCTTCCACGGCCCCTCCCGCAAGACGATCCCGGCGGCGCGCGTCCGCGAGTTCGAGCGCGAATATCCGTTCGGCTGGCTCGGCATCCTCGCCGACGTGCCGCCCTGCCATCCCGAACTGATCTATTCGAACGGCGCGCGCGGCTTCGCGCTTGCCTCGATGCGCTCGAAGACGCGCAGCCGCTATTACATCCAGGTGCCGCTCACCGAGACCGTCGAGGACTGGCCCGAAGCGCGCCTGTGGGACGAGCTGGCGGCACGCTTCGATCCGATCTCCGAGTTCGGCGTGACGCGCGGGCCGGCGCTCGAGATGTCGATCGCGCCGCTGCGCTCCTATGTGTTCGAGACGATGCGCCACGGCCGGCTGTTCCTCGCCGGCGACGCAGCCCATATCGTGCCGCCGACCGGCGCCAAGGGGCTCAACCTCGCCGCCTCGGACGTCGCCTATCTCGCCCAGGCGCTCATCGCCTTTTTCTCGGCCGGCGATGAAAGCGCTCTCGACGGCTATGAGGCCAAGGCGCTGGCGCGGATCTGGAAGGCCGAGCGGTTCAGCTGGTACCTCACCAAGCTGATGCACCGCTTTCCCGAGGACGGCAGCTTCGAGCATCGCATGCAGATGGCGGAGCTGGACTATGTCGCCTCATCCGAGGCAATGCAGCGGGCGATCGCCGAGAATTACGTGGGATTGCCGCTTTGAACCTGCCCGAGCGCCGGATCGGTCCGTTCGCCGTTTCCGCCATTTCGCTGGGGTGCATGAACCTCAGCCATGCCTATGGCGTGCCGCCCTCGCCCGAGGACGGCGCGCGGCTGCTCAACCATGCGCTCGACCTGGGCGTGACGATGCTCGACACCGCCGCGCTCTACGGCGGCGGCGGCAACGAGCGGCTGCTGGCGAGTGCAGTAGGGCATCGCCGCGCCGAGTTCACGCTGGCGAGCAAATGCGTGCTCGCGATTCGCGATGGCAAGCGCATCCTCGACGGCTCGCCGGAAGCGATCACCCGTTCGGTCGAGGCTTCGCTCGAGCGGCTCGAGACCGACCATATCGAGTTGATGTACCTCCACCGCCCCGACCCGGCAGTGCCGATCGAGGAGTCGGTCGGCGCGCTGGTCCGCGCGAGGGAAGCGGGCAAGATCGGCGCGATCGGGCTTTCGGAAATGTCCGCCGAGATGGTCCGCCGCGCGCACGCCGTCCACCCGATCGCCGCGGTACAGACCGAATATTCACCCGTCGTCCGCAACCCCGAGATCGCCGTGCTCGCTGCCTGCGCCGAGCTGGGCATCGGCTTCGTCGCCTTCTCGCCCGTCGCGAGGGGAATGCTCGCAGGCGGTGCGCGCGACGACGGCTATGTACCGGGCGACATCCGCCTCGGCATGCCGCGCTTCACGGGTGACAACCTCCGCCACAACCTCCAGGCAGTAGCTGATTTCGAAACGCTCGCCGCGCGCCTGGGTATCGCGCCTGCCCAGCTCTCGCTCGCTTGGCTACTCGCCCGCGCGCCCCACGTCGTGCCGATCCCCGGCACGACTCGGATCGAGCATCTCGAGCAGAACATCGCTGCGGCGAGCATCGCGCTGCCCGCGGACGCCCTCGCCGAAGTCGAGTGCATCTTCGCTCCCGGCGCGGTTCGCGGCGGGCGCTACCCCGCCTCGGCGCAGGCGCAGGTCACCACCGAGACCTTTGCCGACGAGGACCTCGCCTGACCCTCTTGCGCACTCCAATTGTTATGCTATAGCACATAACAATTAAAGGAGAGGGACGAATGGCAACCCTGATTTCCGAGCGGACGTTCGATCGGCTCGATCCGGTCACCGGCAATGTCGCGAGCACCTCGCCCGCCGCCACCATCGCCGATGCCAATGCCGCCTGCGAGGCCGCCGAGGCCGCCTTCCCCGCCTGGTCGGCGCTCGGACCCAACGCCCGCCGGGCCGCGCTGATGAAGGCGGCGACCGAGCTCGAAGCCCGCGCGCCGCAATTCATCGAAGCGATGATGGGCGAGATCGGCGCGACCAAGGGCTGGGCCGGGTTCAACCTGATGCTCGCCGCCGGCATCGTCCGCGAAGCCGCGAGCATGACCACCCAGATCGGCGGCGAAGTCATCCCCTCGGACAAGCCAGGCTGCATCGCGATGGCGCTGCGCGAGCCGGTGGGCGTGATGCTCGGCATCGCGCCGTGGAATGCGCCGATCATCCTCGGCGTCCGCGCGATCGCGATGCCGCTCGCATGCGGCAACACCGTGGTGCTCAAGGCGAGCGAACAATGCCCGCGCACCCACGCGCTGATCGTCGAGGCGTTCCAGGTGGCGGGGCTGCCCGAAGGGGCGGTCCAGCTCGTCACCAACGCGCCCCAGGACGCGGCCGAGATCGTTGGCGCGCTGATCGACCATCCCGCGGTGCGGCGGATCAACTTCACCGGCTCGACGCATGTCGGCAAGATCATCGCGCGGCGCGCCGCGGAGCATCTCAAGCCGGTGCTGCTCGAACTGGGCGGCAAGGCGCCGCTGATCGTGCTCGACGACGCCGATCTCGACGAAGCGGTGAAGGCCGCGGCGTTCGGCGCGTTCATGAACCAGGGCCAGATCTGCATGTCGACCGAGCGGATCATCGTGGTCGAGAACGTCGCCGACGAATTCGCGCGACGCTTCAGGGAGAAGGTGAGCGGCATGCCCGTCGGCGATCCCCGCGAAGGCGCGACCCCGCTCGGCGCGGTGGTCGACCGCAAGACCGTCGGCACCGTCCGCGCGCTGATCGAGGATGCGCTGGCCCAGGGCGCCGAGACGTTGGTCGGCGGCGAAGCGGACGGGGTACTGATGCCCGCACATGTGATCGACAAGGTGACCCCCACGATGAAGCTGTTCCGCGACGAGAGCTTCGGCCCCGTCGTCGGCATCACCCGAGCCCGCGACGAGGCCGAGGCGATCGCGCTCGCCAACGACACCGAATACGGCCTTTCCGCCGCGGTGTTCACGCGCGACACTGCGCGGGGCCTGCGTGTCGCTCGCCAGATCAAGTCGGGCATCTGTCACGTCAACGGACCCACGGTGCACGACGAGGCGCAGATGCCATTCGGCGGCACCAAGGCCTCGGGCTACGGCCGTTTCGGCGGCAAGGCGGGGATCGAAGCCTTCACCGAGCTGCGCTGGATCACGATCGAGACGCTGCCGGGGCACTACCCGATCTGATCTTCAGTCAAGTTAGGAATGAAATGACCAACACCAGTTCCAACGGCGTCGTCGCCTATGAAGTCGTCGATCGCATCGCCTGGGTGAAGTTCAATCGCCCCGACAAGCGCAACGCGATGAGCCCGACGCTCAACCGCGACATGATGGAAGTGCTCGACGAACTCGAGTTCCGCGACGATGTCGGCGTGCTGGTGCTCGCCGGCGAGGGCCCGGCCTGGACCGCGGGCATGGACCTCAAGGAATATTTCCGTGAGACGGAGGCGCATGGGCTCGGCTCCACCCGCAAGGCGCAGCGCGAGAGCTACGGCTGGTGGCGGCGGCTGCGCTGGTACCAGAAGCCGACGATTGCGATGGTCAATGGATGGTGCTTCGGCGGCGGCTATGGCCCGCTGTTCGCCTGCGATCTCGCTTTCGCCGCTGAGGAAGCCAAGTTCGGGCTCAGCGAGATCAACTGGGGCATCCTCCCCGGCGGCGGCGCGACCAAGGTGGCGGTGGAGCTGATGCCCTTCCGCAAGGCGATGTACCACGCGATGATGGGCGAGAACATCGACGGCAGGACCGCCGCCGAATGGGGGCTGGTCAACGAAGCGCTGCCGCTCACCGAGCTCGAGGCGCGCGTGACCGCGGTGGCGAAGGAGCTGCTCAAGAAGAACCCGGTGGCGCTCAAGGCGACCAAGGACGCGATCCGCCGCGTCTCGACGATGAGCTACGACGATGCCGAGGACTATCTCGTCCGCGCGCAGGAAGCCGCGAACAGCTTCGACAACGAAGGCCGCAAGGAGGGCATCCGCCAGTTCATCGACGAGAAGAGCTACAAGCCGGGGCTTGGGGCTTACGATACGTCGAAGCAGAAGAAGCAGAAGGCGTGATGTGCCCAAGGCCCTCCCGCGAGGGCGGCGAAGAGATGATTCCATTCTGATTCGTCATCCCGGCGAAAGCCGGGATCCAGGGCCAACCAGGACGTCGCCCGTGGCCCTGGGTCCCGGCTCTCGCCGGGATGACGGCGATGGTTTCAGCCAAACGCATTCCGCTTCAGGAACTACTCGATGACCGCCACCGCCCTCACCAAGCCCCGCGACCTCGCCCGCCTGCTCACCCCGCGCTCGGTGGCGATCGTCGGCGCTTCACCCACCCCCGGCGCGCTGGGCAATTCGGTGCTCGCCAATCTCGACCGCCACGGCTTCAAGGGCGACATCCACCTGATCAACCCCAAGCGCGACGCGATCGGCGAGCGCCCGTGCTTCAAGTCGATCGCCGAGCTGCCCGAGGGCGTCGACGCCGCAGTGCTCGCCATCCCCGGCCCGGCGGTGCTCGGCGCGGTGCGCGAGCTGGCCGAGCGCGGCGTCGGCGCGGCGGTGATCTTCGCGGCGGGCTTCGCCGAGGGTGGCGAGGAGGGCCTGGCCGCGCAGCGCGAACTCGCGCGGATCGCCGACGAAACGGGCATGGTGATCGAAGGGCCGAACTGCCTCGGCATGACCAATTTCGTGGCGGGCGTCCCCCTCACCTTCGTCGAGACCCCGCCGCACCCGATCGCGAGCGAAGGCGTGGGCATCGTCTCGCAATCGGGCGCGATGGCTGTCGTGCTCGGCACCACGCTGATGGCCAAGGGGCTGCCGATCTCGCTCTCGGTCTCGACCGGCAACGAAGCCGCGAGCGGCGTCGAGGACTATGTCGAGCACCTCATCGGCGACCCCAGCACGCGCGTGATCGCAATGATCGTCGAGCAGTTCCGCAAGCCAGCGCGCTTCCTCACGCTCGCGGCCGAGGCACGCGCAGCGGGCAAGACGATCGTGCTGCTCCACCCCGGCACCTCGAGCGCCGCGCGCGAGTCCGCCGCGACGCACACCGGCGCGATGGCGGGCGATTACGCCCTGATGCGGGCCAAGGTCGAGCGCGCCGGCGTGGTGCTCGTCAACGGGCTCGAGGAGCTCGGCGACGTCACCGACATCGCCTTGCGCGCCCGGACCGTCGGCGCGGGCGGCACAGCCGTGCTCACCGAGAGCGGCGCGTTCAAGGCGCTGACCCTCGACCTGTGCGAGCGGCTCGGCCTCGACCTCCCCATGCTCGGCGGCGAGACCGAGGCGCGGATGCGCGCGGCGATCCCCGATTTCATCCCGGTCAGCAACCCGATGGACCTGACCGCGCAAGCGCTGGTCGATCCCGATCTCTACCGCCGCACGCTCGAGCCTTTGCTCGCCGACGAGCGCTTCGGCGCGGTCGTGCTCGGCATCATCCAGACCGACGAGACCACCGCCGCGCGCAAGTTCCTGCCGATCATCGACGCGATCCGCGCGCTGGCGCCCGAGAAGCCGATCCTGTTCGCGGGCCTCGACGACGGCGCCCAGTTCAACCCCGACTATATCCGTCAGCTCCGCGCGCTCGGGGTGCCCTGGTTTCCCTCGCCCGACCGCGCCTTCCGCGCGCTCGCCCAGCTCTCGCGCCTCGCCCGGCGCGACCTGAGCGCGAGCGATGCCGAGCCGGTGGCGATCGCGCTGCCCTCGGGCACCATCCCCGAATATCGCGCGAAGCAACTGCTCGCGCCGCTCGGCATCCCCTTCCCCGCCGGCGGCTTCGCGGCGACGCTCGACGAGGCGCGCGCGGTCGCGGCGCGCGTCGGCTATCCGGTCGCGCTCAAGGCGCAGGCGGCGGCGCTCAGCCACAAGAGCGATGCGGGCGGGGTGATCCTCAACCTCGCCGACGACGCCGCGCTCGCCGCGGGCTGGGAGCGGCTGTTCGCCAATGTCGCTGCCTATGACGCGGCGCTCGCGCTCGACGGTGCGCTGGTCGAGGCGATGGGCGCGCGCGGGATCGAGCTGATCGTCGGCGCGCGCAGCGATCCGGAGTGGGGGCCGGTGATCCTCGCGGGCTTCGGCGGGGTCCAGGCCGAACTGCTCCACGACGTCCGCCTGCTTGCGCCCGACCTGCCCCATGACGCGATCGTCGCCGAGCTGCGCAAGCTCAAGAGCGGCGCGCTGCTCGACGGCTTCCGCGGCTCCCCTGCGCTCGACGTCGACGCGGTGGCCAGGCTGGTCGCGACGCTCGGCCGGCTGCTGCTCGGCACCCCGGCGATCCGCGAGATCGACCTCAACCCGGTGGTGGTGCATCCTAGTGGCCAGGGCGCCGTCGCGCTCGATGCGCTGATCCTCGCCGACTAGGAGCAAGCCCCATGGACCTCGACAAGCTCGTAGCGCTCGACGTCCACGTCCATGCCGAGCACAGCTGCCGCCAGCCGCTCGACCCGATCCAGGCCGAGTTCGAGGCGGCGGCGAACATCTATTTCGGCGCCGACGCCAAGCGCCCCTCGATCCCCGAGACGATCGCCTATTACCGCGAGCGCAACATCGGCTTCGTGATGTTCACCGTCGACATGGAGGCGGGCACCGGCATCAAGCGCATCGCCAATGAGGAGATCGCCGAAGCCGCCGCCGAGAACAGCGACATCATGCTCGCCTTCGCGTCGATCGACCCGCACAAGGGCAAGGCGGGCGCACTCGAAGCGCGGCGGCTGATCGAAGATTACGGCGTCCGCGGGTTCAAATTCCATCCGCCGCTCCAGAACTTCGATCCGGGCGACCGCATGGCCTGGCCGCTCTACGAAGTGATCGATCACTACGGCCTGCCGGCGATCTTCCACACCGGCCATTCGGGCATGGGCACCGGCATGAAGGGCGGCGGCGGCATCCGGCTGAAATACGGCCAGCCGATCCTCGTCGACGACGTCGCGGTCGACTTCCCCAACATCCGCATCGTCCTCGCGCATCCGAGCTGGCCCTGGACCGACGAAGCGCTGTCGATGGCGCTGCACAAGCCCAATGTCTTCATCGACCTCAGCGGCTGGAGCCCGAAATATTTCCCGCCGCAGATCGTGAAGTACGCCAACGGCCAGCTCGGCCACAAATTCCTGTTCGGATCGGACTTCCCGCTGATCCCGCCCGACAAATGGATCGCCGCCTTCGACCAGGCCGGGTTCAAGCCCGAGCTGCACGAGCCGATCCTCAAGGGCAATGCGGCGAAACTCCTGTTCGGCTGAGGCGTCGCACGACCGTCCGAGTCGGGCGGCCTGCGACGCTTTCGGGAACCCCAAGAGTCACAAGAGTCACAACCCGTCGCCGAAAATCCGGGGTCGATCTCCTTTCGAAGTTCAAAGAGCGGCCGGAATCTCCGGCTGCGCCAGCCAACCAGCCGAAATCCTACATTGCAAGCGGACGGGGCGCTGGCTCGACATTCCACACCGCCCGCCGACGATCCGGTCGCCGAGCTGCGCTGCGTGATGGCGGGCGACGTCGAGGGCCGCCGGCCGCTCACCCGTTCCCAATCCGTTCCCGCCGCGATATGCCGTGCGGCGTGACCCGGAAGATCATCCATATCGACATGGACGCCTTCTATGCGTCGGTCGAGCAGCGCGACGATCCCGCGCTCCGGGGCAAGCCCGTGGCGGTCGGCTATGCCGCCGCGCGGGGCGTCGTCGCCGCGGCCAGCTATGAGGCGCGCGCGTTCGGCGTACGCTCGGCGCTGCCCTCGGTCACCGCGCTGCGGCGCTGCCCCGACCTGATCTTCGTCACGCCGCGCTTCGACGTCTACCGGGCGGTCTCGAGCCAGATCCACGCGATCTTCGCCGAGTTCACCGACCTCATCCAGCCGCTCTCGCTCGACGAGGCCTATCTCGACGTGACGGACAACCGCCAGGCGCTTCCCACCGCCTGGGCGACCGCCAAGGCGATCCGTGCGCGCATCTTCGCCGAGACGGGGCTCACGGCCTCCGCCGGCATCTCCTACAACAAGTTCCTCGCCAAGCTCGCCTCGGACCAGCGCAAGCCCAACGGCCAATTCGCCGTCACGCCCGAGATGGGCGCGGCCTGGGTCGAGACACTGCCGGTCGAGCGTTTCCACGGCGTCGGCCCGGTTACGGCGGCGAAGATGAAGCGCCTCGGAATCGAGACCGGAGCCGACCTCCGCGCCAAGTCGATCGCTTTCCTGCGCGAGCATTTCGGAAGCGCGGCCGACTGGTACCATGGCATCGCGCGCGGCGAGGACGACCGCCCGGTCAATCCGTCGCGCGAGCGCAAGTCCTCGGGCTCGGAGACGACCTTCAGCCGCGACCTGACCGATCCGCCCGAGATCGAGGCCGGCGTGGAGCGCATGGCGGACGAGGTCTGGGCATGGTGCGAGAAGGCCGGCGCCTTCGGCCGGACCGTCACGGTAAAGATCAAATATGCCGACTTCCGGATCGTCACGCGCAGCCGCAGCTTCCCGACCATCGTCGCCAGCCGGTCGCAGCTTCGCGACACCAGCCGTGACCTAGTCCGGCTGGTGCTACCCACCGATCACGGCATCCGGCTGGTCGGCGTGACGGTCTCGAGCTTCGAAGCGACGCCTGTGGAAACGACGACACTGCCGCTGTTCTCCGCTCGATCTCCCGGCGAGACCCGCTCGGCGCCGTTCCAGGCTTCGGATTCGGAAGATGCGAGTCGCTCGCAATAACGTTGACATGCATCGCCACGCGCGATAGCGCCCGGCCGAATGCGCATGATCCAAGAACGTCGCTGACACCGTGAGCAACACCATCGGCCAGCTTTCGGCGGACGCGATCGCCGCCCGGCTTTCCGGCTCGGCGGAGGCGCGCGAGGCGCTGGTGCGCGAAGGCGCCGAGGCCGGCCTTGCCGAAGCGCCGGCGGTCTATGGCCAGATGCTGCTCGACCGGGGCCGCGAACGCGAGGGCTTCGCCTGGTTCAATCGTGCGGCGGCGCAGGGCCATCTGATGGCGCTCAACATGGTCGGGCGCTGCTACGATCTCGGCTGGGGCGTGTCGGTGGACAAGGTCCGCGCCGCCGAGTGTTTCCGCGTCGCCGCCGAACGCGGGCTCGACTGGGGCATGTATAATTATGCAGCCGCGCTGGCCTTGGGCGCGGGCCTCGCCCGGGACAGGAAGGCGGCATTGGCCTGGTTCCGGAAGGCGGCCGCCAGGGGGCACGCGAAATCGTTCAACTATGTCGGCAGCTTCCACGAGGATGGCGACGTGATCGAGCGCGACCTGGCCCGGGCCGCCGAATGCTATCTGCTGGCGGCGCAGGGCGGCGACTTCCGCGGCCAGTTCAACCACGCCCGGTTGCTGCTCGAGACCGGCCGGGCCGACGAAGCGCGGCCCTGGCTCGAGCGCTGCGCGACTACCGCAACGCCGGCGTTCCGCGAAAAGGCACGCAGCTGGCTGTGCGGCTCGCCCTGGTCCGAGCTCGAGGGGATATTCTGACGCTCGGGCCTCGTACCGCGAGGCGCCCTCGTCAGTTCGCGCCCGGATAGGCGACAGACCCCAGATCGGAGATCTGCGATCCTCGTGCCATAATGAAGGTGATCCGGAGCGTGTCTTCGATCCGCTCGACCGGGTTACCGTCGAAGGCGACGAGATCGGCGGACTTGCCGGCTTCGACCGTCCCCACCTGGTCCTCGATCCCGAGCAGCAGCGCATTGTCGGTCGTCGCGGCCTTCAGCGCCTGGAGCGGCGACATGCCACCCTTGCGGACGAGCATGACGAGTTCCTCGCCGATCGGATTGAGCAGGTCGGTGCCCGCCCCAACCTTGACGCCATAGCGCAGCGCCATCCGCACCTGCCGGCCCTGGGTGGCGGGGTCGGCATCGGGCAGTCGCTCGATCTTGCGCGCGGAATTGTCGCTCCATCTCGTGCCGCCCGGTTTCGGATGCCGCACCTGGTCGAGCACCACTGCGGGGGTCAGCAGCGCGGGGACCAGGAAGGTGCCCTGCTTCTTCATCATCGCCACCGTCTCCTCGTCGATGAAGCTGCCATGCTCGATCGAATCGACGCCCGCGGTGACAGCCGCGGCGATGCCGGTCCTGCCGATCGCATGCGCCAGCACCTTGCGCTTCATGAGATGCGCCGTCTTGACGATCGCGGTCAGCTCATCGGTGGTGAATTGCTGGTCGAGACCCGTGTCTGAATCGTCCAGCACGCCGGCCGTCGCCATGATCTTGATGTTGTCCGCGCCCAGCGCGATCTGGCGACGGGCGACGTGCTGGCAGGTCTCGACGCCGTCGCACACGCCGCCCCATGGATCGGGATCGTTCAGCGTCGCGGCGAAATTGCCGTTGCGCATGTCGCCGTGCCCGCCGGTGGTCGAGAGCGGCGCGCCCGAGGCGAGGATCCGCGGCCCGACGGCCAGGCCGTTGTCGATCAGTTCCTTCAGCGGAAAGATCGCCGAGGGAACGCTGCCCGCGTCGCGCACCGTCGTGGCCCCGCCGAGAAGCTTGATCCGGGCGTTCTGCGCGGCCTTCAGCAGCGACGGGGTCAAGGCCAGATGGGTGTGCGCGTCGATCATCCCGGCCATGACGAACCGGTCGCCCAGCTCGACATAGGCCGCCTTGTCGGCCGGCACTCCGGCGAGCGCCCCGGGGGCGACCTTCCCTGCGCGGACGGAGTCGATCCGGTCGTTGTGGACGACGATCGAGACGTCGTGCTGCAGCGGCTTGTCCGGATCGACCATCAGCGTGCCGGCATGGATGATCGTCCAGCGATCGGGCGCCGCGACCTTGAGCTCGGCCAGATAGTCGCCGGACGGCTGGTCCTGTGCCTTCGCGACGCACGGCGACAAGCCGAGCACAGCGGCGATGGCGATCCCGAAAATGGCCGGTCTGATCATGGTCTCGTCCCTCGTTGCGATCGTCGCCGCGCCGGCCCGCGTCAGAATTTCATCCGGAGGTCGATGCCGACCGTGCGCGGCAGGACCGACACGGCGCGGACCGCCGCGACGCTGCCGTAGAGCGCGGAGGTCGACTTGTTGACGATGCCCACCGTGTTGAACAGGTTGTTGGCGAACAGGCTCAACGACCATGTGTCGTCGGCCTTGTCGATGCCCAGCCGCACGCCGACCGTCGTATAGTCGGGGAGCTGCTGCTGCGCGGCATTGGTCCGGCGGAACTGCGTCCAGGATTCGCCGGCATAGGCCAGGTCCGCGCGGAAGAACGGCTGGATCGAGCCGGCGGCGGGATAGCGATATTCGACCGAGGCCTGCCCGCTGAACTTGGGGGTGAAGGGCACATAATCGCCTTTCAGCCCGGCACCGCTGACGATGATGCCGTTCGGCGCGACCTGGTTCCCGCGCAGCTTCGCGAGGATGTACGAGCCGGAGAGCTGGAGCGTCAGCCCCTGAACCGGCCGCGCGCCAACTTCCACTTCGGCGCCCTGGACCCGGACCTTGCCCGCGTTGGTGATGAAGCTGAACACCGCCGGCGCGGGCGTCTGCGCAGCCACCTGCATGTCGCTCCAATCGATCTGGAAGATGTCGGCATTGAGCGTGAGCGCCCGGTCGAACCAGGAGGTCTTGGCGCCGATCTCGTAGCTCCAGAGGCTGTCGGACTTGTACGGCACCAGCGCGTCGGGCAGCCCGATGATCTGGTTCACGCCGCCGGGGCGGAAGCCCTGCGCCGCGTTGGCGTAGAGGAGGACGTCGCTGGTCAGCTTGTAGTTGGCGTTGAACTTGAACACGGCGCCATGCTCGGACGCGGCGGCGCTGGCGGGCGGGACCGGCACCGCCCCCACGACATAGTTGGCCAGCGTCGTGACCGTGTCGACGCGCTTGTGGTAATCGAAATAGCGCACGCCGGCAGTGACGCCGAGCCGGCTGGTGATGTCGTAGCTCGCCTCGGCAAAGAGTGCGATCTGGCGGAGATTGTCCTGCACGCCGCGGTTCACGAAGACGGTGGCGGGATAGGTCGTGCCGCCCACGGTCACCGGCGCGATCCGCGTCGGCGTGATCATCAGGCCCGTGGCCGGATCGACCGCATTGACCTGCGACAGGATGTCGGTCTTCCGCTCCGAGTGGAAGAAGCCGAGCGTCCAGTTGAGCGGCCCCGAACCGTTGCCCGAGATCCGCAGCTCGTCGCTCCAGCTCTTGGTGAGCTGCGGCTGATACGCCGTCGAAGGCGACATGCCGAGCGCATATTGCTGGTACAGGACCACCTGCGAGGGCGTGCAATTGGCGCCGCCGGTGGCGTTATAGGCCTTGCAGCCGGCCGAGGTCGTCGTCGCCGCGGCGGCGGAATTGGCGAAGAAGGCCGAGGTGTCGAAATTGAATTTGAGATCGCGCTCCATATAGGACGTCACGCCCGTCACGGTCGCGAAGCCGACGTCCCATTTGGCGGTGAGGCTGTAGAGGTCGAGGTCGTCCTTGACCGGCTGCAGCGAGGCATAGCTCGCGTCATAGGGCTTGCCGCCTGCGGCATAGGAGGGGAAATACCAGTTGCTGTTGTAGCCGCGCGTGCGCTGGATCGTCGCGAGCCCGTCCAGCGTCAGATTGCCGGTCGGCTGGAAGCGGACCATGATGCGGCCGCCCTTGCTGGTGCCGTCGTTGAAGTCCTCGAGCCCCAGCTTGCTGTTTTCCAGCCAGCCGCCGCGCTGGCGGTAGAAGCCGACGATCCGCACGGCCAGCACGCCCTTGACGATCGGGACATTGGCCATGCCCTGCGCCTCGTAGCCGAGCTCGCCGCCAGCGATGCTGTTGCCCTGGAGCGCCGCGGCGCCCTCGTAATCGTCGAGCGCGGGCTTGTTGAAGATCAGCCGCAGCGTGCCCGCCATCGAGCCGGCGCCGTAGAGCGTGCCCTGCGGCCCGCGCAGCGCCTCGACACGCTGGACGTCGAACAGGCGGACCTCGGGGGCCGCGCCGCCGGCATCGTTGGTGGTGCCCACCGATCCGTCGAGCGGCGTCTCGTCATAATAGACGCCGACCGTGGACTCGCCGGCCGACTGTACGTTGCGGATGATTGCGCGGGCGCCGCCGTTGGGGTTCTCGCGAAACACCAGCCCCGGCGCGACGCGCGACAGCTGCGCACTGTCGGTGATCCCCATGTCGGCAAGCGTCTCGCCCGTCACCGCCGTGATCGCCAGCGGCGTTTCCTGGATGTTGGTGGATCGTTTCAGCGCCGTGACGACGATGTCGTTCCCCGAGTCAGTATCGTTGGACGTATTTTCCTGGGCGAAAGCAGGAAAAGCGAAGAGCATCATTATCGCGGTGACGGTCGATCCCGTGAGGATCGCATGCTTGCGATGGCGCATATTCATCGAACTACTCCCCCGATCTCTGATATGATGTCGTCTATGGTTCTATTTCATTCCAAATCGGTGCGATCCGAACGGGCTCTCGCCGCTTTCGGGCGGCGCGGGATCCGAACGAGATCCTCGCCGCCCTCGAGTCGATTCAACTAAAAATTGAAGAACTACACAAAATGTATGCTAGCTAAAAATTTGTGTCAAATTAATTTCGTTGCGTGGCCATCGGTGCCTTGGCGTGACCGGTTTGCAGCGGCGGTTATTGCCCGAGCCGCGCGGGCCTCGTTCTCCCGCCAGGCCCGCGCTACTCGACTACGCCAGCCTGACGGCCGCTCTCCCCGACCTTCAGCATGCGCCGATCGCCCGCGGGACAGCTCCAGTTCGCCGCGTCGTTGATGTCGCCGCGGCCGTGGTATCGCGCCATGGTCGGGAACTTGCACAAGGGCATGGTGCGCAGCGGCGGCGTGCCGGCTCGCCACTGGAAATTGTCGGGATCGTACAGGCTCGCGACGATGGCATCGGGCGCCTCGCCTTTCTCCACCCAATGCTCCATCGCATCGAGCGCATCGAAATTGTTGGGCCCGGGCCCGGCCTTGCTGCAATGATCGGTGCCCGGCAGCGCGAACAGCCGGACGTTGCCCTGCAGCTTCGCATAGCCGCCGTGCCGCGCGGCGAGCCGCTTGTAGTAATTGATCGAGCCGAAGGGGGACAGGACAGTGTCTCCCAGATTCTGCCAGATCAGGAACTTGCGATCCAGCGAGATCAGCCGGTCGGCGTTCTCGGGCACGTCGCCGATGCCGGGCCGTGCCGCCGCCATGGCCATGGCGACATCGGCCTTCGGGACAACGACCCGATAGCCGGTGACTGCCCCCGCGCCGCCCGCGCGGAAGGCGAAGAGCGAGCGGAGGGCGAAGTCCGGATCGCCCCGGTGCGCGAGAATCCTGAGATTGCCGTTGGCGACTCCGAACAGCCCGTCCTGGCGCGCATCGGTCGGCCAGGGATCGCGCGCGGCCAGGTCCTGCGGGCGGCTGGGCAGCCTGAAAGCCGCGTGGAGATCGCCCACGCCGAAACCGGTCTGCACGACCTTGCCGTCCTCGTCGGTCACCGCGGTCATCAACGTGCTGATCGTCTCGATCTGCGCGCTGCTGAAACATTGGGTGCGCGCGCGCTTGCCGTCGCAGCGCGGAAGATCGCGCTCGGGCCGGAAATTGCAGGCAGCCGGGTTCTGGATGAGCCCGTCGCGGACGCCGTCCAGCGCGTCGCATTTCGCCTTCACGATCGGATCGATCTGGTTGACCAGCGAGACCGGCAGGTCGGCGGCGTCGGATCGGATCTGGGCGAAGGCCACGCCGCCGGCCTGATAGGCGGCGGCCATCGGGTTGGCATAGGGCGAGCCGGCGATGATGCCGTCGAATTCCTCGGGATAGGTCGAAGCCGCGACGAAGGCGTCGCGGCCGCCGCCCGAACAGCCGCTGAAATAGGCGCGCGCGATCGTCTGCGCGGTTCCGCTCGCCAGCTGGTAGAATTGCACGGTGAAGCGCTTGCCCATCACCGCCAGCGTGCGGCTGGCGCGGACGTAGAAATCCTCGATCGCATCGTCGTCGATCTGGCCCGACGGCTTCAGCGCCCAGCTGCCCCAGCTCGTGCCGGCGTGTCCTTCGTCGGTGGAGAAGATCGCATAGCCCTTGACGATCGCCTCGAAGGGATAGCCCTGGCTGGTCAGGGTGACGCCGGGCTCGGCCGGATTGTTGATGAAACGGATCTCGCCGCAATTGTTCGCGCAGCCCAGTTGCAGGTATTTGCCGTTCCAATCAGCCGGCAGCGTCGCGAGGAAATTGGCGGTCTTGCCCGTCTCGTCGTTGGTCACGAAGCTGCCGGTGACCTGGCAATAGGCGGGCGTCTGCGCGGTGGCGGCCGTGAATTTGGCGCCGCCCGGCAGCTTCGGCCCGTCGGATATCTCCTGGACCGCGACCTTGGGAGTCATGCCGCCCAGTGCCTCGCCGATCCTCGCGGGCGTGCAGAGCGTCTCGAGGTTGGCGACGACCAGTCGCTCCCCCTGGCCGCCCCTGGAGATCGCCGGCGTTCCCGTCATCGCCATGACCGCGGCACCGGCGACAGCCGTGGCGGGAAGGCCGATCAGCACGAAGTTACGCATGGGGACATCCTCGCTTGAGACCATCGGCCGAAGTCCGTCCGGCCACGGAGGCACATCGGGTCAGGCGGCGGGATCGTCGCTCCCGGCCGGCAGAGACGGGGGGGCGGCGAGAGGCAGGTGCGCGAGCGCCTCGATCTCGACGAGCGCGCCATCGATCAGCAACCCGGTCACCACGGTCGAGCGCGCCGGTAGCTCGCAACCGTCGAACACGGCGGCATAGGCCTCGTTGAACGGCGAGAAATTCGATTTGTCGGTCAGCCATACCGTGGTCTTCACCACGTCGCCGAGATCGCCGCCCGCCTTGCGCAGGATCGTGCGGATATTCTCGAGCGTCTGCCGGGTCTGCGCGGCAATCCCCCCCTCGATGAGGCGCCCGGGGCCGACGAAGCCGAGCTGCCCGGAGATATGAACCAGATTGTCGCTGCGCCGCGCGGGCGTCAGCGGGATCGTCGAAAAGTCCACCATCTTGGAGCGATTCCCTCATGTGATCCGACAGGATGTTCGGCCCGGCACCGCGGGTCAGGGCGACAGTGCGTCGCGCCACGCGGTCAGCTTCCCGATCGACGCGCCCACTCCGCCGCAGACTTCGATCAGCGGCCGGCGATAGGCCCCCAGCAGGCCGGCATGGACGTCGGCAACGGCGAGCGCCGCCCCGCATGCCGGCTCGACCAGGACGCGGAACCTATCGGCGAACTTGAGGCAGGCGGCGACCGCCTCGGCGTCGCTGACGGTGACGCTGACGATCGGATGCTCGTCGACGAGCGCCAGCGCATGGGGCGCGACGCGCTTGGCCCCCAGCGACGTGGCGATCGAGGTGATGGCAGGCAGCGTCACCAGCCGCTTCTCGGCGATGCTGCGGTGCAGGCTCGCCGCGCCCTCGGTCTCGACGGCGATCACGGGCACGTCCCCCAGCCCGTTGCGGCGCAATCCCTCGACGATGCCGGCGAGCAGCCCGCCGCCGCCCACGCTGGCCACGACGACGTCGAAACGCTCGCCCGCTGCGACGATCTCGTCGATCAGCGTCGCATGCCCTGTCCACAGCAAGGGATCGTCGAACGGATGGATCAGCGCCGCGCCGGCGGCGTCGGCCAGCGCGCGTGCGTGCTCATGCGCCTCGTCGAACGCCGAGCCCGCGACAATCACTTCGGCGCCGACCAGCGCGATGGTGTCGCGGACTTCCGCCGACGTAGTCTCCGGCACGACGATGATCGCCGGCAGCCCGAGCTTGCGCGCCGCATAGGCAGCGGAGAATCCGGCATTCCCGCCCGAGGGACAGACGATGCTGGCCGCGCCGGCCTCGCGCGCCTTCGCGCAGGCATGGCCGACGCCCCGCAGCTTGAAGCTGCCAGAAGGCTGGAGCGCATCCATCTTGAGCAGGAGCGGAACCCCTGCCCGTGCGTAGGACCGGTCCGCCTCGAGCAACGGTGTGTTCACGTGCAGCATGGCGCATTGATTCAACATATTGTTGATCAATTCAACAGGAAAATAAATATAGCAAAATTTCGAATGTTTCTCCGAATTTTCTGGCCATTGGTCCACGCCATTGGCTAGCTAGCGACGCCGCGCTGGGAAGAGGCTTCTCTCGCGAGGCGCTGTCGGGAGGCGGCGACGCAGCCATCCACTCCGGCACGCAGTGGAACAGGGGATATGGGAAGAATTATGGCATCGACGACGACCGAATCGCCGCGCGTGGGAACGGCCCGGGAATCGAAGAACCCGGTCCGGCGCGACCGCCCCGTCGCCAAGGCGAAGGCTCCCGCTTCCGACACCGCCGCCGGAACGCAGGTTTCGGACGGGATCGTCCTCGAGCTGATGAAGAAACTCTCGGAAGCCGTCTCGACCATCGTCGACAGCCAGACCGAGATCGTCATCCACGACCTCCGCCATCCCGAAGCCTCGATCGTGTCGATCTTCAACGGCCATGTCAGCGGCCGGCGGATCGGCCAGTCGGTCCTCGCAGGTCCTTCGGGCGACAAGGCGCTGCTCGATATCGTGAGTGCCAGGCCCAGCGGGTCCGACCATCAGATCCTGGTGTTCGACAGCTATGAATCGAAAAGCCGCGAAGGGGCCGCGCTGATGTCGTCCTCGGTGGTCGCCTATGACGGCGAGGGACCGATCGCGGCCTTCTGCCTCAACTCGGACCTGGGCACCAGGGAGCGCATCCTCAAGGACATCACCGATCTGCTGATGCCCGCCTCCTCCAGCATGCTCCAGCCCGAGACGCGTTCGCAGAACATCGAGGAACTGATCGTCGACATCATCGAGACCTCGCTCGAGCCCAAGGACGTGCCGACGGCGCGAATGACGAAGGCGGAGAAGCTGTCCTCGGTCGACCGGATGCAGAAGCGCGGGCTCTTCCTGATCCGGGGCGCGGTCGAACGCGTCGCGAAGCGGCTGGGGACGACGAAGTTCACGATCTACAATTATCTGGACGAGCTGGGCGCGCGCCACGCCAAGGACTGAGAATCCGCTTGGAAATGATGCGGGGTTGACCGGCGACGGGCAGTGGCCGGCCCCGTCACCCCTTCGTGCCGGCGCGGCGCTTCGCCTCGATCGTTCGCCGCGCATCCGCGCCGGCGCACGCCGCCATTTCGCTGAAGATCGATTCCGATCGAACGAATCCCCGGCCTTCGCCGGATCGCTCCCCTTCCCCGAGCCCCGGCCATGGGCGCCTCCGTCGCATCCCGATCACGGAGCGAGTTGGTGGCATGAGCATGGCATTATTGTCGTACAAGGGAACGTGTACGGAGGGACACGCACAAGGAAATGCTGTCATTCCGGCCTGCCGCGTCGCAAGATGGTGGCATGAAGCAATCGACTGCGATTACGATCGCCACCGGCGTCGCCGCCGCGGCCCTCGGCGGCCTCTTCCTCTATTCGCGGACGTCGCGACCGCCGGTTATCAATCGCCGGGTGCCCGAGCCCGCCAAGCCGGTCGATCTCGCGCGCTATCTCGGCACCTGGTTCGAACTCGCACGGCACGAGAACCGGTTCCAGAAGGGCCTCGACGCCGTGACCGCGGACTATTCGCTCGAGCCCAGCGGCCGTATCCGCATCGTCAACAAGGGCCGCCGCCGCCAGACGGGCGAAAGCGTCGCTGCCCAGGGACATGCCGTCGTCGCCGACGAGGCGACCGGCGCAAAGCTGAAGGTCTCCTTCTTCGGCCCACTCTACACCGGCGATTATTGGATCCTGGATCGTGGCGAGGATTACGACTGGTCGATCGTCGGCGAACCGAGCGGGCGCTATCTCTGGTTGCTGAGCCGCGACGCGCAGCCGGCGGCCGCGGTGACCCAAGCGCTTCTCGAACGGGTCGAAGCGCTCGGCTATGATCGCTGGGCACTCAGGATCACGAGCCAGGGTTAGGATGCGCGATCGATGCCGGCGATGCCGGTGACGAAGCGGGCCTGGCGCTTTCTCCGACGCACGCCCCTCGGGCAAGGGCGGAAAGTTTCGCCCCGCGCTAAACAACGGCCAGATCCCGCCGATCTTTCCTGATCACGCGCCGAGGGCGGCGTCAGGGGGGCGGGGAAGAGATGGTAGCGATCATCACGGGCAAGAGTGCTGGGCTTGGCGGGGGCTCGGGGTCGGTGCTTGGGTCTGGGGGGTTGCTGGGGAGCGCGGTGGCGGGCCGCGGCGGGGAGAGCGTGTACGTCGATGCGGGGAGCGGGAACCTGCTCCTGTCGAGCGTG
>NZ_JAGHZV010000018.1 GCF_017745215.1 Sphingomonas sp. | reverse complement strand
ACCCGGCCTCCCAACGGCAGTATTCTATGGGAGGCCGGGTGGGGGAGCGGGCTGGTGCCGTCTCGAAATGCGCTCTTCCGCGCATTTCCAAACCGGCTCTCAGATCCTCCGATAAACCGGCTGGTTGAACCGCGTCTTCAAGTAACGTTCGGCATCGAGGAAGACGAGTGCGCTCCCGTCCTGATCGGCGACGTCAGCGTGCCGTCGCGGTTCTCATAGACTTCACCCGCTCGAAGCAGACCCTCGCGCTTGCCGATCGTCAACCGGAGCGTCCGGAGATCGGCTTCGGTGCCGAGCTCGATCCGAATCCTGGCGATGTCGCCGGTCGGGAATTCGGGCATCGGCCGGGTCCGGAAGGTGCCTTCGCCCCGATCGGCGAGCAGGTGGCGGTCTCCCGCAACGAACCGAGGCCAGAGCGACCGGCGATCGTCGTCCTGCGCAGCCGAGACTTGGACCGTCCCGCCGTCGGCCAGGCGCAGCTCGAGCAGAGTGGCCTGCACGAAGCCGAGCTCGGGATGCGGGAAATGCCCGGCGGTCTCGGGCCCATAAAGCGCCATCCCCTGCACCCGGGCTTCGACGAGCACCGCCCGCGCATCGCCTCGAGCGTCGCGGCGATCGCCTGATCGAAGTCCGAACGAATCAGTCCACCCGATGCCCGCGACCGCGCTGCCGGTCAGCCCGCCGGCGCCGTCGCATTGCTGCCCCCGCCGGTCTCGTCGGGCGTATCGGGCTCGGCCTGTTCGGGCGCGGTTGGACGGCTCTTGCAGCTCGTGCTGCCGAGCTTCGGGCAGAGTTCCGCCTGCATCCGTTGCACGCGCAGGCTGACCGGCAATTGCCCTGCCAGTTCGCCGATCGCGCGCGCGGCTTCCTCCTTCTTGCCCTGCTGGATCAGATAGGCGACCAGCCGCCGCGTCATCCGCAAGTCCTGCGGCGATTCGCGCACCCCATCGCGTAGGGCATTGGCGCCGAGCAGGTCGTCGCCACGCTTGAGCAGATAGTCGCTCAGCAGGATCCGCGCCGAGACGTTCGCGGAATCGTCGGCGAGAACGCGGCGCGCATCGGCGATCGCCTCGGTGAGCTTGCCCGTGCCGGCATAGAGGCGGCTGCGCGCGAGCAGGGCGCGCGGATTGGTGCCGTCGGCGCCGAGCGCCTGGGCGATGAGCCGTTGCGCCTCGGCAGTCTCGCCGCGCATGCCGATCGCAAGCGCATAGGTCGCCTTGGCGTCGGCGGCGCCCGGCGCGCCCGCGGGCCCGCCCGCATCCGCGGCGAGAATCGCGATTGCCAGCTCGGGGTGCCCGGCGTCGATCGCGAACTGGCCATAGGCGGCGCGCATCTCGAGCGAGACGCTGCGCGCGTCCTGGACGATCCTGTCGAGGTCGAGCGCGTCGCTGCCCTGCTTGAGCCAGAGGTCGAGGATCGAATTGGCCACGACGACATCGTCGGGCACGACCTTCATCAGTGCATGGACCGTCGTCCGCGCCTCGTCGAGCCGGCCGGCGTCGTAGAGCATGTCGGCATAGCGGAGCTGGATCGAGGTGTCGGCGGGCTGCGCCTGCGCCAGCCGCTTGGTCGCGTCCTCGAAGCCGGCGCGGTCGCGCCCGGCGGAGTAGACTTCGGTCAAGAGGTCGAGGCGCGAGGTGGGGTCGCCGCCGGTCTTGATCGATTCCTCGAGGGTGACCGCGGCGTCCTTGAGCTTGTGCTCGATCAGCAGCAGGCGGCTGCGCAGGATCAGCCCGTCGATGTCGGCGGGATTGGCGGTCAGCACCCGGTCCGAATATTGCCGCGCCGCCGCACGGTCGCCGGCGCGCAGCGCGAGCCCACCCTTGGTGATCAGGCCCAGCGGATCGTCGGGGTTGAGCAGCAGCAGCTGATCGGCATAGCGACCGACCTTCTCGGGGTCGCCCATGGTGACGCCGAGCCGGCACGCGCCGCGCAGCGCCTCGACATTGGCGCGGTCGAGCGAGAGCACGCTCTCATAGGCGTTGAACGCCGCGCCCATCCGGCCCTGCGCCAGGCTGATGCGGGCAAGCAGCATCCAATATTCGCTGATGTCGTCGCGGATCGCGAGCGCGTTGCGGATGTGGTTGCCCGCGCGCGAATAATTGCCTTGGCGGAAGTCGTTCGCTGCCGCGGCCGCTTCGGACGAGGCCTGGGCATCGTTCGAGCCGCAGCCCTGCAGCGCCGCCGATCCGAGCAGCAGCGCCGCGACCGGCAGCATCGCCCGCGCCAGGCGAAGCCTTGCGTGAACCTTCGAGTGAAACCGCTCTGCCACGTCCTTGATCGACGCCTCCCGTCCCCACCTTGCCCGCACGCCTTGCGCCGGGCCATCCCGGAACTGGACATGAGGTGCACATCTCGCCGCAACGCAGCAGCATTTACGCTTTTTCCGTAGCGCCTAAGGGCGCATTTGGTCTAGGCTGATCCGTGGATCAGGGAATGGGGGATGCTCATGTCGGCTAAACGCGGGTTCTTGTGCGCGGGTGCGTGGCTTGCCCTGGCGGCAGCTGCGGCAGCGCCCGCCATGGGTCAGGCGGCACCAGCCCAGAAATCCGAAGCACTTAAGGCCTATCGGATCAACCCGGGCGACGAGCTCGAAGTCTATGTCTGGGGCGAAGAGCGCCTGCAGCGCGAAGTGAAGGTCCTGCCCGACGGCACCTTCTCCTTCCCGCTGGTCGGCCGGATCGACGCGGTCAACAAGCTGCCGAGCGAGATCGAGGCGCTGATCACCGAGGGCTTGCGCGCGCAATATCGCGACCAGGTGCCGCACGTGACCGTCTCGGTGAAGGTCCCTGCCATGCAGTTCTTCGTCGCGGGCAAGGTCCGGACCCCCGGCACCTTCACCCCCGGCCGCTACGTCAACGCGCTCGAGGCGCTGGGCATGGCCGGCGGCCCGAGCGACTTCGCCGACCTGAACGGCATCGCGATCATCCGCAAGCAGGGCAGTGCGCTGGTGGTGATCAAGGTCCGCCTCGCCGACGTCCTCAAGGGCAACCCCACGCCGGCCGAGCTCGCTGCGATCCCGCAGATCGAGAGCGGTGACTCGGTGGTGGTGCCATGAGCCGCGCTCTCTGCAGCAGCGCGGCGCTCGCCGCGTGCCTCATCGCCCCGGGCGTCGCCATGGCGCAGACCGAGACGCGGGTCTCGGCCGACGTCTATGCGACCGGCGGCTATTCCGGAAACCCCTTCGGCGGACAGGGCAACAAGAACACCGGTTCGGCCTATGGCACGGTGGGCGTGAAGCCCCGTGTCGAGCTGCATTCGGCCAGGAGCGTGATCTCGGCCGGCGGCGACGTGCAGGTCCAGCACTATGTCCGCCGCTATTCGACGGTCGACAGCTACAGCGGCTATCTCGACTATGCCGGCACGCCGTCGGAACGGTTGAACACGCGCGCGCGGCTGTCGTTCGACGACGGCGTGATCGGCTCGTACAATTCGTTCGCGACGATCGACCCGACCGACCCGAGCGTGCCGACCACCGGTGACGACCTCAGCCTGTTCGGTTCGCGCGACCGGCGCCGCTCGTACCACGGCCAGGCCGGCGCGACCGCGACGCTGACCGCGCGCGACCAGCTCAACGTCAGCTTCCACGGCGATGTCGTGCGCTTCAAGCGGCTGCGCACCGTGGGCAACTACAACGGCTACGGCAGCACGCTGGGCTATATGCGCCAGGTTTCGGAGCATGCCCAGGTCGGCATCCAGGGATCGGCGTCGCTCACCGACTATACTGCGCGGGGCAACACGCGCGTCTATTCGCTCCAGGCGACGGGCTCGTTCAACCTCGCGGCGTCGTGGACGCTGAAGGGCGCGGTGGGCGTCTCGTTCCTCGACGACGACATGACGAGCGGCACCAGCAAGTCGCTGTCGGGCAACCTGTCGCTCTGCCGCAACGTCACGCGCTCGTCGATCTGCGTCAACGTGGTCAAGGCGGTGCTGCCGACCGCGGTCTCGGGCACGCGCGACCAGACGATCGCCGACGCGACCTATCGCTACCAGCTGACCGAGCACAGCTCGATCAATGCGCGCGGCAGCTACACCCATGCCGAGCGCAAGGGTCTGGGTCCGGCGGGCAGGAACGAATATTTCATGGGTTCGGTCGGATATGACCGGAAAGTGACCGAGCGTCTGAACGTCTCGTCGTCGGTGTTCTACCGTGCGATCTTCGGGGGCACCTCGACGCGCGGTGACGATTACGGCGGCCAGATCGGGCTGACGTATCGATTTGGGGATCCGAGATAATGGCGGAATCTGAGACTGGGGCTTACGGTTACAGCGAAGACGACGGCTCCAGCGGTATTTTCTCCAGCCTTCCCATCATCATATGGGAACGCCGCTGGCTCGTGATCATTCCCACGGTCCTGCTCGCGATCGCGGGCGTGGTCGCGTCGCTGGTGATTCCGCCGAGCTACCAGTCGCGCGCGGTGCTGCTGGTCGAATCTCAGGACCTGCCGAGCGACGACGACCGCAAGCCGACCACCGGCGAAAGCGAAGTCGATCGCCGCATGGCGAAGATCCGCGAGCAGATCCTCAGCCGGCCCGACCTCGTCGAGCTGATCCAGGCGCACGACCTCTACAATGCCTCGAACCGCGAGCAGCCGCTGTCGGCGCTCGTCGAGAAGATGCGCGCCGCGACGTCGATCACTGCGGTGGATGCCGACATCGACCAGGGCGGGCCGAACCGGCGCGGCTCGGCGTCGATCGCCTTCTCGCTGACCTTCGACTATCCGCGGCCGGCGCTTGCGCAGCTCGTCGCGCAGACCTTCGTCGACCGGCTGCTCAAGCTCGACGCGGCGACCACCCAGGCGCAGGCGCAGAACAGCGTGCGCTTCCTCGAGGACCAGGAAGCGACGCTGACGCAGCAGCTCCAGGCGGTCGAGAGCCAGATCAACCAGCTCGCCGGGAGCAACGGCCAGGCGCTCGCGCCGGGCGCCATCCCGAATCTGGGCGGCGGCGCCAACAATGAAGGCCAGATCGCCACGCTCGAGCGCGAGAATGCGCAGCTCCGCGCGCAGACCGGCGCGACGGCGGTCGATCGCGATCCCGGCGTCGTTTCGGCGCTGGCCGCGCTCAACGCCGCCAGGGCGCAATATTCGGACGACCATCCCGACGTGAAGCTCGCCGAGAGCCGGCTTGCCGCGGCGCGCCAGGCGGCGCAATCCTATCAGGCCAAGACGACCTCGAGCACGGTCGAGGCGCAGATCGCGGCGAACAACACGATGATCGCCGAGCTGCGCCGTTCGCAGAATGCCGAACAGTCGCGCGCTGCGATCGCGGCGGCGGCGGCGGCGCGCGGGCCGGCGATCCAGCAGAAGGTGGCGCAGCTCACCGCGCAGGCCGACCTGATCCGCGGCAATCTGGGCAAGGTCAGCAGCTCGCTGCTGACGGCACGCTCCAACTCGAAGATGGCCGACGAGCAGCGCGGCGAGCGGCTGTCGCTGATCGAGCCGCCGGCGCGTCCGGACCGCCCGACCTCGCCCAACCGGCCGCTGCTGATCGGCGGCGGGATCGGCGGCGGGCTGGTGCTGGGCCTGATCCTGGCGATGCTGGTCGAGATCCTGATCCGGCCGATCCGCAGCAGCAAGGAATTGACGAGGCTGACGGGCGAGCCGCCGCTGACGGTGATTCCGGTGCTTTCGAAGAAGCGGTTCAAGAAGAAAAAGCCGCCGCGCTTCGGCCGTCGTCGCCGGGCATACGGCTGATCAGGATACCTTGGGCGAGAAGGTTCGAAGTTTATGGCGAGTGTTTGGGAAGAAGCGCCTGACAATGGGCGTCCGGTCTCTCCGGAGTCCGTGCTGGGTGGCGGCGCGAGCGGCGGCACGCTGAGCCGCGCCGACTGGTCGCCGCGCGGCGTGTTCGGGTTCAACAGCCACGACAGCCGGTCGCGGCCGTTCAACCTGTTGCGCTCGCAGGTCCTCAAGATCATGCAGAACAACAATTGGCGGATCGTGGGGGTCACCTCGGCGACGCCGAACGTCGGCAAGTCGTTCGTCGCGTCGAACCTCGCCGCGTCGCTGTCGCGCATCCCGTCGATCCACACCCTGCTGTTCGACTTCGACTTGCGCCGCGGCTCGATCGCCAAGACCTTCGAGATCGAGGAGGGTTTCGGGATCGAGAGCTTCCTGCTCGGCAAGATCAACTCGCTCGGCGACGCCGCGCGCGAAGTCGCCGACACGCGGATGACGATCTTTCCGGCGTTCACCACCGAGCACAGCTCGGCCGAGCTGCTCGCCGGCTCGCGGATGCGTACGCTGGTGCAGGCGATGAAGAACCTGCCCGACAATATGGTGTGCATCTGCGACTTGCCGCCGGCCTTCGCCAACGACGACAGCGCGATCGTGCTGCGCGAGATCGACGCGTTTATCTTCGTGGTCGAAGAGGGCAAGAACACCGTCAAGCAGGTGCGCGACGCGATCGACCTGCTCCAGCCGACGCCGTGCCTGGGCACGGTGCTCAACCGCTATCGCGGCGGCTTCGGCGGCGACGACTATGGCTTCGGCTATGGCACGAACCGCGGGTATGAGGCCTATTATTCCTGAGGATTTTCAGGGGTTTGGACCTAAAGCTGCCATCCCGGCGAAAGCCGGGATCCAGAGCCGCGGGCGATGTCCTGCTTGACCCTGGGTCCCGGCTTTCGCCGGGATGACGATTCAGGGGGCGGAGCGAATCAGTCCTGCCCGACCAGCGCGCCGGCCACCGCGGCACGGATGTCGTCGCGATAACGCGTGATCGAGGCTTCGGGATCGAACGCCGCGAACAGCGCCGGCCCCGCCGCGGCGATGCGCGCGCGATAGCCTTCGGGGTCCTGCCACAGCGCGAGGATCGCGTCGGCGATCGCGGATGCATCGCGCGGCGGCACGGTGCGGCCGACGTCGAGCCCGCCCAGATAGCCGTCGATCGCCGTGCCTTCGGTGAAGAGCACCGGGATGCCCGCGAACAGCGCCTCGACGAACACCATGCCGAAGGTCTCGTTGACGCTCGGCAGCAGCAGCGCGCGATAGGCGGGCAGGCGCGCGAGCACTTGCGCGTTGGGCATCGGCCCGAGCAGGCTGACCGCCTCGCCGAGCTTGCGCTCCTCGATCAGCTTCCGCACCAGCCCGACCGACTCCTCGCTGCCGCCGCCGATCAGGTCGAGCTTGAGCGACGGCTCTCGCGCGAGCGCCAGCGCGAAGCCTTCGAGCAGCCAGGTCACGCCCTTGCGCTTCCAGGTGTTGAGGTCGAGCACCGTCACG
Organism: Sphingomonas sp.; assembly: GCF_017745215.1. Classification (GTDB taxonomy): domain Bacteria; phylum Pseudomonadota; class Alphaproteobacteria; order Sphingomonadales; family Sphingomonadaceae; genus Sphingomonas. The sequence continues at coordinate 68,033 of NZ_JAGHZV010000018.1, read as the reverse complement.
AAGCGGTCGTTCGCCGGCTGGACGTCGATCACCGGCGCGATGTTGCGCACGATATTGGGCAGAAGCCGCTCGCGCGTCTCGAGCCCGGGGACATGGCGGCGGAACTCGTCGCGGAACCAGGCCGAGACGAAATAGAGCGCCGCCGCGCGCCGGCTCACCTTGCGCAGGAAGGGGCGCAGCTGCGGCTTGAAGCGGAACACCTTGGTCTCGACTTCGCCGCGCAGCGAGACGAGCAGCGGCACGCCGAAATGGCGGGCGACATAATAGCCCGCGAGCCCCTCGAAGGTCAGCTTGTGGGCGTGGACGATTCGCGGGCGGATGCCGTCAGCCTCGAGCCGCCGGATCGTCCGCTTCGCCGCCGCGCGCATCGCGCCGTGGAGGCCGAGGCCGAGCGGGAGGCCGAAGAACGGAAAGTCGTAGAGCTTCTTCACCGTGTCGGTAGCGACTTCGGTTTCCCGCTCCCCGCGGCGCGTGGTGCGGCGATAGGCGACGACGACATTGTCGAACTCGCCGAGCTCGCCGATGGTCCATTCGATCGCCCTGGTCGTGCGCGGGCGCTGCGGCGTGTTGTAGTCGACCGCGAGGTGCACGATCGTGATGCGCGGCTCCTCGCGGCTCATGACGCGCGCCGCCGCTGCGTCGCGCGCCAGCGCCAGACCATCGGGAAGATCGCGGGCCCGTCGACCAGATAGCGTTTCGCCAGCCGCCGCGGATTGCCGAGCAGCCGCCACGCCCATTCGAGGTTCGCCTTCTGCACCCACTCGGGCGCGCGCTGCTGCGCGCCGACCAGGAAATCGACCGAGGCGCCGATGCACAGCGCCGTGCCGGTGACGCGCCCGCTCTCGGCCATCTCGCGCGCGAGCATCTCCTGCTGCGGCGATCCCACCGCGAGCAGGATCAGGCGCGCGGGGTTGGCCGCGGCGAAGTCGACGCAGTCGGCGCGCGCGGCGGCATTGGTGCGAAGGCCGTGCGGCGGCTGGTGCTGGACGATCTCGACGCCCGGATAGCGTTGGGCAAGCTTGGCGGGATGGTCGGGCTCGCCGCCGATCAGGCAGATGCGGTCGCCGGCGCGGATCACTTCGGCGAAGAGCAGCGCGGTCAGGTCGCTGCCGGGCACGACGCTCAGCTCGACCCCGGCGAATTTCGCGAGCCTGGCGAGCACGCGGCTGTCGCACACCAGCAGCCCGGCCTCGTCATAGGCGCGGCGCACTTCGGGCGGCGCCTTGGCGAGGCGGACCATATGGTCGACGTTGGGCGTCACGACATAGGCGAAGCCGTCCGCGGGCGCGCGCGCGGCGATCCAGTTGCGGACTTCGGGCGCGGTCAGCGTGTCGAAGCGCGTGTCGAGGAAGGCGACGCGGCCGGCGCTCATGCCGCGGCCTCGGCGAAGGCGCCGGTGAGCCGGTCGAGGTTCACCGCGTCGCAGAATTCCTCTTCGATCCGCGCGCGCGCGGCGGCGGCGAGCGACTGGCGAAGCGGCGCATCGCCGGCGAGCCGGCGGATCGCCCGGCCGAGCGCGGGGACGTCGTCGGGCGGGACGAGCAGGCCGGAGACCTGGTCCTCGATCAGTTCGCGGATCGCGGGCAAGTCGCCCGAGATGACGCTGCGGCCCGCGGCCATCGCTTCCATCAGCACGACCGGGATGCCGTCCTTGTCGCCGTTGGTCGCGGTGCGGCAGGGGAGGACGAAGATGCCCCCCGCCGCGATCGCTTCGAGGCACTTCGCGTGTGGCTGCGCGCCGCGGAACTCGGTGCGCTCGGCGATGCCCAGCTCGAGCGCGAGCGCTTCGAGGCCGGCGCGCTCCGGCCCGTCGCCGGCGATGACGAGCCGCCAGCCCGAAAGCTCGGCCTGGGCGAAGGCGCGGATCAGCAGGTCGATGCCCTTCTTGGGCACGAGCCGCGCGACGACGACGACTTCGCGCGCCTCGGGGCGGATCGTCTCGGGAAGCGCCACCGAGCAGCGGATCACCGGCAGGCGCTCGGCCGCCACCCCGGCGACGTCGCCGTAGAAGCTCTGGTGCCAATGGCTGATGCACGAGACGAAGCTTGCACGGCGCAGCTTGAAGGCGAGTCCGGCGCGATCGGCGAACAGGTCGGCGGCATGGCCGGTGAAGCTGAACTTCGCCCCGAGCGCGCGCGCGATGTAGAGGCCCACGGTCGCGGGGACGTGCGCCATATGGGCATGGACCTGGCGGATGTTCTTCTTGCGCAGCCGCCAGGCCGCGCCGATCCCCATCAGCGCCTGGAGCGCGTGCTTGGCGCGGCTGCCCATCGAGGGATGGTCCGACGTCGCCGCATCGGCGAGCGCGGCGAGCGTCAGGCCCGGGCGCCAGAACAGCGCGAGCGGGAGCGTCCGGGTCGTCGCCGGGTCATACACCACGGTCGCTTCGTGGCGCAGCGCCTCGAGCCGCTCGTCCCAGGGAAAGGGATCGGAGGCGCGCACGCTCGCGGCGTGCACCGTCAGCCCGCGTTCGCGCAGCCCGAGCAGCTCGCGGAAGACGAAGGTCTCCGAAAGCGCCGGCAGTCGCGAAGCAATGTAGAGGATCGCGCCGCCCTCGCGCTCCTGCTCAGTCATGCGCAGCCAAAGTCCCCATTCGGCTTTCGGGCCCGGAACGGGCCCTTGTTCTTCGCGCACCATATCGCGGCTTGCTGCATCCGTCGACCGTCCCGCCGCAATGCAACATGAAACGGATCATTTATATTCGATCAGCTCCGATCGCCGGCCCGAGAGCCGGCCGCGGTGGAACTGGATCAGCCCGAGCAGTTCGGGGAATTTGGCGACCATCACCAGCACGCCCCAGGCATTGGCGGTCCTGCGCGGCAAGTCGCGGCGCGAGCGGGCGAGGCGGACCATGTTGAGCGGCCAGAGCGCGAGCAGCCCGAGCGTGGCGAGCAGGAAGATCGGGTGGAGGAAGGTGCCGAGCGCCAGGGTCGCGAGCGTCACCAGCGGCAGCGCGAACCCCCAGGCAAGGATGCTGCGGCACTTGCCCCGCCAGTTCGGCGCGCGCAGGCCCTGATGGCGGTGCGCGAGCTCGGCGAAGGCATGGCCGGCGCGCTTCGCCCGGCGCCACCATTGGCCGAAGCTGGTGATCGCGGCATCGTGGAGCGTCATCTCTGCGTCGATGCGGAGCAGCTTCCAGCCCGCGGCGCGCAGCCGGGTGCCGAAATCGGGGTCCTCGCCGGCGATCAGCGTCTCGTCATAGCCGCCGACCGCCCGGAACGCCTCGGCACGGCAGAGGATGTCGCCGCCGCAGACCAGCGCGGGGCCGACCGGGCGGTTCCACTCGTCGTCGCACAGCGCATTGTAGATCGAGGCTTCGGGAAAGCGCTCGCGGCGGCGGCCGAAGACGAGTGCGAGCCCCGGGTCGGCGCGCAGCGCTGCGGTGGCGGCGGCGATCCACGCGGACTGGACCTCGCAATCGCCGTCGACCAGCTGGACGAACTCGAGGTCGGGCCGCTCCTCGACGAGCTGGCGGACGCCGGCGTTGCGCGCGCGCGCCGCAGTGAACTTGGGCGGGATGGCGAGCTCGACCACCGACGTGCCGCCGGCCCGCGCCATCTCGACGCTGCCGTCGGTCGAGCCCGAATCGACATAGACGCGCGACGCCACGCCGGCGATCGAAGCGAGGCAGCGCCGCAGCCGCTCGCCTTCGTTGCGGCCGATCGCGACGACACCGATCTCTGGACCGATCTCTGGATCGATCGCCGAGGAAGCGTCCTTGGGCGCGCGCATCGTCAGGCGCGCGTCCCGTCGTTCCAGCGCCCGTCGGGCAGGATCGCGCCGGCGAAGCTGCCGTCGGCGAGGCGGAGCTGCGCGACTGACCTGGGGCTGGGCGCATAGCCCGGCCCGATGTGCGCGGCGATCTTCTGCGCCCAGGGCTGGGTCGGGTCGGCGACCATCGCGCGGCCGAGCGCATCGAGCGACGCCATGCCGAGCGACTGGGCGGCGGTGATGCCGTCGCGCGTCGGATCGGCGAAGCTCGCCTTGCTCTCGGGCGTGAGGTTGGCGGTCTCGGTCACCTGCACGCGCGGGGTGTCGCCGCCGGGCGACTGGGTGATCTTGCGGTTCGACCAGGCATTGGTGTTGCGCGCGAACTGGATGATCGTCGGGTTGGGCTCATATTCGGGCCCGGGCAGCGCCGAGGCGGCGAAGGCGTTGCGCGGCTTGGAGACCTGGGTACCGGGGCCGACGACGAGGCATTGCTCGACCAGGCTGCCGGGCCTGGTGTTGAGCACTTCGATGCCGAAGCCGCGCGGCAGCGAAGGCGTGATGTCCTCGGCGACGGTGACGATGTTGCGATAGCAATGCGCGGTCACGCCGTTCGGCGCTTCCTGCGCATAGCGCCGCCCGCCGCCGTGCTGGAGCGCGAGCGGGCAATCGATGAAGATATTGTCGTGGCTCGCCCAGTCGCCGCGCAGCTGCGCGCCGTGGCTCGAGGGCGAGAGGAACACCGAGCGGCGCAGCATCCCCGACGATTCGACCGCGCAATAGAGGCCGTGGTTGAAGATCGTCGGCCCGCCCAGCTCCTTCGCCGCCGAGCGCTCGAGCCCGTCGCGCCAGCCGCAGTGGAAGAAGACACAGTCCTCGATCGTCGTGCCCGTGACCTTCTTGGTGAAGATCCCCTGCGGCCGCTCGCTCGGGTCCCATTGGCCGAAGAAGGCGCACTGCCGGATGATGTGGCCCTCGCACGGCCGCAGCGCATTGAGCGTCAGGCTCGCGGCGAGGAAGGCGCATTGCTCGACCAGCAGCCAGTCGATCCCGACGTGGAAGCCGTATTTGAGATGCTGGAGCGTCTGGACATGGTCGAAGGTGATGCCGCGGATCGCGAAGTTGCGGTTGCCGTCGGACTTCATGTTGGCGCCGACCATCGGCTTCTCGCCGCGATAGGCGACCTGGTTGGCGAGCAGGCCATGGCCGCTCTCGTCGGCCGGGCGGCGGCGGTCGTAGCTCTGGATCACGGTGGGGAAGCGCCGGTCGAACGCCGCGAGCGTGCGCAGGTCGGGCGCCGGGGTGGTGAGCGTCGATCCGCTCGCGATCATCAACTGGTCGCCGGCGCCCCAATGTTCATAGGCCTTGGCCTCGGTGCGGAAGGCAGCGTCGGGGCTGTTGCCCTTGGCGTGGTCGTTGCCGTTCTGCGTGTCGAGCCAGAAGCGCTTGCCGTGCGGGCCGAGCGGCAGCTTCGCGCGGCCGTCGGGCGAGATGCCGGAGCCGATGCGGTCGTCGCGGATGTCCTGCGCCTCGCGAAGCAGGATCGTATCGGCGAGCGTCGGTGTGGGCTGGGCCTGGACCGAGCCGCCGCGCATCGGCAGCGCGAGATAGGCGGCGACGCCCGCGACCCCCGCGGCGCCTCCGATGATCAGCCCCCGCCTCGATACTGGCAGTATAATCGTCATGGCCGGAAAACCCAAACGCGCCGGAGGCAACCGAGATTGCTGTGCGCCGATACTTTGTCAGCAATGCGTCAAAATCTGCTGCGATGCAAAATCTGCCTCGTCGCGGGGCAGATGGGGCAGCGGGCCGCGCATTGCGTTGACCCCGCGCCGCGCTACACTTAGGCGTTCGCTTCGACTCAAGGGGGACATTGCGCACCGGAGCTGCCCACCTTCCCGCGCCGCAGGGCCGTGCTCGTCGCACGGCCGGTTCGGGAAGTGACGGTCCGGGCGCAGGGCGTGTCGTGAAGTACCGACGGAGGCTATCATCAAGCCACTGATATTCATCTATATCCTGTTCTTCATCGCCTATATTCCGCTTTACCTGTTCTCCGGAAATGAGCTGAGGAAGTACATCGGGCCGATCTTCGCGCTCTCGTACCTCGTGCTGCTCGCGACGGCGGCGCTCACGCCGATGCCACCGCTGTTCTTCTTCGCGGTGATCATCGTATTCGTGGCGAGCGTGACCAACGTCACCGATGCGCTGTGCCGATACGTCCTCTTCGTCGGGCTGCTGCCGCCGCTCCAATGGCACATCACCGCGGGCGGCTCCTATCTGTTCAAGGTCGACACGATCGACGCGCTGAACATCGGCATGATCCTCTGCATGTTCGTGCGCTACCGAGCGTCGCGCGGGCCGGGATGGAAGCCGCGCGCCGAGGATCTGCTGGTGCTTTCGATGCTGATCCCCTTCTGGATCGGCGAGAATCGCGGCCTGCCGGTCAGCGAGTTCCTGCGAGCGGGCGTGAGCGAGCTGCTCGTCGTCCTCTCCTATTTCGTGCTGCGCAAGAATCTGATGCGCGCGGTCGATTTCCGCATGGTGCTCGCCGCGCTCGTCGTCTCGGGCGTGATCCTCTCGGTCTATGCGGTCTATGAGGCCAAGTCGGGCTGGGCGGTGTTCGACCTGATGAAGCGGCAGATCATGATGGGGTCGATGCAGTCGCACAACCTCATGGTCCGCGGCGGCATGCTCCGCGCCTCGACGACGATGAGCGGGCCGCTGATGCTTGCCTGCTACCTCACCATCGCCTTCCTCGCCGCGGCGATCTCGCGGCGCGCGTTCAAGTCCGAGCTGGTATGGCTGGGCATCATGGGCGCGCTGGTGGTCGGCGTGCTCGCCTGCCAGTCGCGCGGCAACCTCGTCGCGATCGTGCTCGGGCTGCTCGTGCTGCTCGTGGCGCAGCGCCGCGCGAAGATCGCGGTCTTCGTCGCGGTCGGCGTGGGACTGATGGGCGGACTGGCCGTGGTCGCGGCGTCGCAATCGCTGTTCGCCAGCTCGTTCATCGGCTTGAACGCGGGGGAGACGCGCGGCGGCGTGAAGTACCTCGACTATCGCGAAGTGCTGCTCAAGCGCGGGCTCGAGGAAGGTGCGAAGCACCGCTGGTTTGGCGCGAGCCTGAAGAAGAACCTCGACGACATGTCCGACATCGAGGAGAACGGCGGCCTCATCGACTTGGTGAACACCTATCTGCTGATCTACCTCGTCTCGGGCATCGCAGGCCTGGGCGTGATCCTGGCGGCGCTGCTCGCGGTGATCCGGAACCTGCTGAAGTCGAGGCCCAAGAAGACCGAGGACCCGTCGCTATGGGCCTTTGCGGTGGCCGGGCTGATTGCCGTGATCGTCCAGCTCTCCTTCATGAGCTACATCGATCGCATGCCGATGCTGCTGATGCTCGTGCTCGCCGCCGCGCGCTGGGTGTCGGACCCTGCATCGAAGCGGGTGGCAACCGCCAGGCCCAAGGCTGCGCCGCGCCCCAGGCGGCAGCTGGTAATGGCGCGGCGGCCGACGGGTACGGCTTGAGGCTTCCGCTCAGTTCCGCGCCCACTCCAGCGAGCGGGCGCGGACCGTTTCCTTGAAGGTCGCGCAGCTGAGCGGGGTGCCGAGCATCGCGCCGAGCCGCGCCAGGTCGGGATCGAACAGCGTCTCGAGGCCGGCGCGCGCTTCGGCGCTCAGTTCGGGGCGCTCGCGCATCTGCCATTGCGACTTGATCCTGTCGCGCATCGCCTGCGGCACGAAGGTGCGGCGCAGGAACGTCGCGAGCGGGTTCTTCACGATCGCGTCGCGCAGCGGGCTCGAGCGCATCCGCTGCTCGGAGACATTGTCGCGAAGGTCGGGCCGCCACACGGGCGCGCCCGCATAGCCGAGGAAGGCGCAGATCCGCTCGAACTCGGCCTGCGGATGCGCGGTCAGCCGCTCGAAGAACACCGGCAGCACCTTGTCCTGCCCGAAGCGCTCGATCCAGGGCGTGATCTGCATCGCATAGCGGCCATAGTCGACCAGCGCGGGATGGCGCTTCACCGCATCCTCGATCGGCCCATCCATGTCGCGCTTCGACCAGCCGTGGATGAAGTGCGACACCAGCCGGTCGATCGGATGGCGCATCACATAGATGAAGCGCGCGTCGGGCAGATACTCGGCAACGCGCGGCAGCGCGTCGGGCAGGTCCGGCAGTTTCGTATAGTGCGTGCTCGATTCGCCACAGAGGTCGACCGCGCCCGCCCCGGCGAACAGGCCCTTGTACCAGTCGAGCCCCTTCGCCCATTGCTCGGGATCGCTGAAGAAGTTGGGCTCCTTGGGGTTCGACATCCAGAAGCCGGGTTGCGCGGCAAGCTGGACGTGCAGCGTGCTGGTGGCGCATTTCATCGCGCCGATGATCACGAAATCCGGCCAACGCTCGCTGGTCACTTGCCCCCCTCCGCAGGCCGGTACATCAGCCCGCCGGCGCCGTAATAGTTGGTGATGAAGTCGCGCCAGAAGCGCGGCGGGTCGGCACGCGGCCGCCCGCGCGCCCGGCCGATCAGCGTCCCCAGCGGATAGCCGATGATCCACAGCAGGTTGGCGAGGTGCGTCCGCGCGCGGCCGTAGCGGGCGATGAAGAAGCGCGCGCGCGAGGCGAACCAGTAGCGCGGGCGGCGGTTGAGCGTGCGGCTGGCGCCGGTGACGCCGGTCGACTTGCCGCCGAGATGGGTGATCACGCTGGCCGGGACCGTCCACACCTCGAAGCCGGCGTCCTGCGCGCGGGCGCAGTAATCGGCTTCCTCGAAATAAAGGAAATAGCCTTCGTCCATCCCGCCGATCGCTTCGATCACCGCGCGGCGGACCATGAAGCTCGAGCCGCTGACCCAGTCGACGCGACGCGGCGCCTCGGGGATCGGCAGCGCGACCTGGGCCTTGCCGAGCAGCTTGGTGACCGGCCCGAAATTGACCGCCGAGACCAGCTCGGTGCGCGGCGAGTGGAAGCGGAAGGCGGTGTAGCGCGTGCTGCCGTCCTCCCAGAGGCAGCGCCCGCCGGCGATGCCCACCTGGGGGTGCGCGTCCATGAAGTCGACCAAGGCGCCGAGCGCGCCCGGCTCGGCGCGCGTGTCGGGATTGACCAGCCAGACTTGGGCGGGGAGCGCGCCGCCGTGCCGGTCCTGGTACCAGCGGATGCCGACATTGTTGCCCGCCGCGAAGCCGCCGTTGCGCTCGCTGACGACCAGCGCGCACCAGTCGCCGAAGCCATGCGCCTCGATCGCGGCGGCGATCACCGCGGCGGACTCGTCGCCCGAGCCGTTCTCCACCACGACGACCTGCGTGTCGCCGCGCGCGCGGACCTCGTCGGCGAGCGACGCGACGGCGTCGACCGCGAGGTCGGGCGTCCGGTAATTGACGATCACCACGAGTATGGCCGCCTCGTGCATCGCTGTCTCTGCCCTCCGCTGGCGCGCCCCGGCCGCGCCCATGCCCTGTCCCTCGCGCATAGCATAGTCGAGGCGCTTTGCGATTGTGCAGTGCATATAAAATCGCCGCGCCCGCCCCGCGCGTGCCGTGGCGAGACGCCAGCGCGTTGAAGAAGCCCGGCTTTTTGGATCGGCGCCCTAGGGAAATATAAAGGAATCGCGCCCTAGAAGGTCAGTCCAATGCCAGCCTGACGGGGTGAGATGATGCAAGTGCAGAAGCGCATTCAGGTCGAGCTGCCCGAGCCCGTGCTCTCCGAGCGCGAAGCGAGTTCTACGGCGGTCGGCGCCGGCGGTCCGGTCGGCGACCTGATCGCGCTGCTCGATGCGCGCTTCGCCGAGACGCCGCGTCCCGAAGCGCAGGCGATGGCGATCGCCTACCCGGCACCGCGCTTCGATCCGATTCACTCCATTTCGGTTGTTGCAGGCTATGCTGCGCTCGGTGCTGCGCTGTTTGGGCTGGCAATCGCCATCGGGTTGATCTGAATTAATGCTCCAACCCACGGCGGATGCTTAATATTTGTCCCGTCGCGGATCATGGTGCACCGCCACATAAAGGTTGTGGCTGGATTAACGATCCTGTAGAAATTGTGTTCTAAGCCTGCGAGTCGCGGTTGACTGCCGCTGTCCATGGCCGGGAGGGTCTGGGCATCTTTTAGCGGCGTCCTTGGGGGCAAGGATGAATTCGTTCGGTAAGTTCAACGCGGCGGACGGACTGCCCCAGGCGCTCGAAGCGCGTGGGATCGTTTCCAAGCGCACGCGCCGCTTCCAGCTCTATGCCGCGCTCGTCGTGCTCGACCTGGCGTGCATCTTCCTGGCCTTCTGGATCGCCGGCAATTTCCGCGTCGACGATTCGGTCACCACCGATCCGCTCGGCGTCTCGGCGCTGGTGACCCCGCTCTACCTGTTCATCGCGATGAGCGGCTACGCCTATGATTACGAGGCGCTGGTCGATTACCAGACCGGGATCAAGCAGGCGCTGGTCGCGCTCGTCGTCGCGACCTCGATCGTGCTGTTCGTCGCCTTCTACGCGCATGTCGCGGCCGACATGTCGCGCGCGATCCTGGGCATCGGCACCGCGATCGGCTGCGCACTGCTCGCGGGCATGCGCTATCTCTTCAAGTTCGTCGTGCAGCGCGCGGTGGGCGACAATCCGCGCACCGAGATCATGATCGTCGACGGCGTCGAGCCGCCCGCCTCGTTCAAGGGCGCGCCGATCATCGACGCGACCGAATACGGCATCCGCCCCGACCTGCGCGACCCGGTGATGCTCGATCGCTTCGGCGTGATCGTCCAGGGCGCGGACAATGTCATCGTCGCCTGCCAGCCGGCCGATCGCGCCTTCTGGTCGCTGCTGCTCAAGGGCACCGACGTCAACGGCCATGTGATGGCGCCCGAGTTCGACGAGGTCGGCGCCTATTATCTCGCGCGCTACAACGGCCAGTGCGTGCTGCGCGTCTCGTCCGGGCCGCTCGACGTGCGCAACCGTGCGCTCAAGCGCGCGATGGACCTGGCGGTCACCGTGCCGATGATCATCGCGCTGATGCCGCTGTTCGCGATCGTCGCGATCGCGATCAAGCTCGAGAGCCCCGGCCCTGTGCTGTTCCGCCAGAAGCGGATGGGCGGCGGCAACCGGCTGTTCGATGTGCTCAAGTTCCGCTCGATGCGCAACGAGCTGTGCGACGCCGAGGGCAGCAAGTCGACCCAGCGCGACGACGACCGGATCACCCGCGTCGGCCGCTTCATCCGCAAGACGAGCATCGACGAGCTGCCGCAGCTGTTCAACGTGCTCCACGGCAGCATGAGCCTGGTCGGCCCGCGCCCGCATGCGCTGGGCAGCCTCGCCGGGGTCGAGCGCTTCTGGGAAGTCGATCAGCGCTACTGGCACCGCCACGCGCTCAAGCCCGGCATCACCGGCCTCGCGCAGATTCGCGGCTTCCGCGGCGCGACCAACAATCGCGACGACCTGGTCAAGCGCCTCCAGGCCGACCTCGAATACCTCAACGACTGGAGCCTCGAGCGCGACATCGCGATCCTGTTCGCGACCTTCCGGGTGCTGGTCCACAAGAACGCATTCTGAGCGCGGCTTTCGATGCGCCTCGCGGCGCATGGCGGCACCGGCCCGCTCCCCGCCCGGCCACCCATAGAATATTGGCGTCGGGCGACCGGCTGGACGAGTCGGCCGGTGCCGCCTGGATCGTCCGCCACCCACCCCCACCACCACCGCCGCGCCCGCCATGGGACAACGCTTCGGCGCCCAGCCAGCTTGTGAGCCCCGGAATCTTCCTTTATGCTCCGGTCACTTGGGTGGGGCCGCAACAAAAAGCCAATCTGGAAAACCATGGAAACGATCTACGATTGGCTGAGCGTGGCCGTCTTCGCCGGGCTCATCGTGCTGTTCTTGCAGCGTTCCGCGCAGGAAAAGCCGCGCGACAAGATGATCTACTACGCCCCGCCGACGATCGGCTGCGCGGTCGCCAACTATGTCGGCAACCACGGCTATGCGCTGTTCTTCTACCTGATCATCGCGGCGATCCTGGTCTATGTCTGGTACGTGCTGAAACCACTCGAGCGTTGATGCGTTGATGGCAGGCTCGCGCTGCTGCGGCGCGGGTCCGGTGGGTGCGTCCCGTTACGAAACGGCCGGTTTTGAGCCGCTTGCAACGGCTTCCGCAGACCGTTTGCGTAACGACATTGCCGTTTTCAGCAAATGCCGGTATGTTCCATATCGGATGTGCTTACCGGGGGGCTCTACCATGGCCATTGCTCAATGACGGGTAGAAGCTTCTCCCGTAGCGCTCTGCCCGTCCTGGCAGTCATCGCCGCCGTCGTCTTCACGCTGTGGCTTGCCGTGTCCATCGGATACTTTCTGTGGCACACGATCCGCTATACCGGGATCATGGGCCAGCTCGGCGAGCGCGAGTTCATGCAGATCAGCATCTATTACCCGACGCTGACCTACATGATCCTGGTGCTGCTCTCGCTGCTGCCGCTGCTCCTGCTGATCCTCGCGATCCGGCTGATCTTCTACCGGAAGCGCATCGCGCTCGCCGGCGAGCGAATCGTCGCGTCGAACGCGCGGCTCGCAGCGCTCTTCTCGGCTTTGTCGCTGTTCGGGCTGGTCGGTGCGGTCGTGACGCTGGGGATGATGTTCCAGCACCCGACCGACGGGCCGACGCACACGATCGACGTCGGCAAGAACGCGACTCCGGTCGAGGGGCCGGCGGTGATCACCGGCGTGATCGACTATGCCCGCGCCGCGCGATTGAAGGACGAGATCCTGGTCGCGCACCGCGAGATCTACATCGCGCCGATCGTTGCGCGCGGCGGCCAGGAAGAGACGCTGCGCTATTTCGTCGAAGTGCCTTCACCCGGCACGAACGGCGCGCCGGTCCCGTCGAAGGCGACCGGGGTGCTCGCCGCGCGGGCGCTCCCGCGCGAGATCGCCCAGCTCTACGCCAACAGCGGCAGCAACGTCGCGGTGAACAACTATATGCTGTTCAGCTCGGGTGATTCGCTGCGCTGGCGCTATTGGGCGGTCGCGGCGCAGTTCGCGATCTTCGGGCTGATCAGCCTGTTGTTCGCAGTCTTGCAATTCCGCCACAACCAGAAGCTAAAATCCGAACTGGAGGCGATTCCGGCCGCGGGCTGACTTTACCATGCAACAGAGTTCGCGTTAGCATCCTCCGGGGCATAGGGGGCGCGGGACAATCAGTGGCGTTTGAAGATCGGCGGGCGTCCGGGGGGGCGCTGATCGGGCGAATGGGTACGGCGCTTTCGAGCGTCTTGCTCAAGGTCGTTTTCCAGGCAGCGAGGATCGAGGCGCGGGTACGGCGGCTCCCCGCGCGGCTGCTTTTGCCGGGGACGGTTCACGCTTCATTAGCGATGATTCGGAGATCGTGGGTAACCCGGTCTTTACTTCGCCGGCTTCAAAAAGCCCGCATGCAACCCGTGCTTCACACCTCCGTGGTCACCGCGATCGCCGCCGCCGGCTTCCTGGCGGGCACCTGCGTGAACTCCGCCATGGTCACGGTGCAGCGGCCCAACGCGAACCTCGCGGCGACCAACATCACGCCGATCGAGACCAAATTCGACGAGCCCAAGGGCGCGCACCGCGAGATCGTCCGTTCGTCCGACGGGCTCTTCTATCTCGACGCCAAGGTGAACGGCGAGATCGTGCGCTTCGTGGTCGACACGGGCGCGTCGGTCGTGGTGCTCACCGGCGACGATGCGAATCGGCTCGGCCTCGACGACAAGCTGGGCGCCGAGGATCGCATGCGTACCGCCGGCGGATCGGCGCCGATGCGCTGGTCGAAGCTCGACACGATCGAAGCGGCGGGCCGCCAGCTCTCGCGCATCGACGTCGCGGTGGCGGGGGCCGAGCTCAAGGTCTCGCTGCTCGGCCAGAACGTGCTGTCGCAGCTCGGCACGGTCAGCTTCAAGGGCGACAAGCTCGTCATCAACTGATTCGGGCATTTCTCGCGTCGAGGATGCGAGGAATTTGAGTCGCGCAAAGGCGCGGAGGCGCGGAGAAGTTGAGCGTGCCAACCCGATTCGATTGAAGCCACCCCGTCATCCCGGCGAAAGCCGGGACCCAGGAGTCGCGGGCGATGTCCTTCATAACCCTGGGCCCCGGCTTTCGCCGGAATGACGGTTGATGATCTTTCAAGTCTAGCTGCTGTGCCCTCAAGACTTGTTCCCCCCGCAAGCGCCCTTTATGCCGCGGGCACTTCGCTCAGGGGTGCAGATGCGTTTCCTCATCACCGGCACCGCCGGCTTCATCGGCTACCATCTGGCACGGCGGCTGCTCGACGCGGGCCATGCCGTCACCGGCTTCGACGGCGTCACCGACTATTATGACGTCGAGTTGAAGGAGGCCCGGCTCGCGCGGCTGGCGGAGGCGGGCGACTTTCGCTTCGTGAAGGGCATGCTCGAGGATCAGGCGGCGCTCGATCGCGCGGCCGAGCTGGCCGAACCCGAAGTGATCATCCACCTCGCCGCGCAGGCCGGGGTGCGCTACTCGATCGAAGCGCCGCGCACCTATGTCGACAGCAACCTGCTCGGCTCCTGGACCGTGCTCGAGCTCGCGCGCCAACTCCAGCCGAAGCACCTGCTGCTGGCGTCGACCTCGTCGGTCTATGGCGCCAACGAATCGATTCCCTTCGCCGAGGCCCACCGCGCCGACGAGCCGCTGAGCCTCTACGCCGCGACCAAGAAGGGCATGGAGGCGATGGCGCACAGCTATGCCCATCTCTTCGGCGTGCCGACGACTTCGTTCCGCTTCTTCACCGTCTATGGCCCCTGGGGTCGGCCCGACATGGCGCTGTTCAAGTTCGTCCGTGCGGTGCTCGCGGGCGAGCCGATCGACGTCTACGGGCACGGCGAGATGGCGCGCGACTTCACCTATGTCGCCGACCTGGTCGAGGCCGTGGTGCGGCTGGTCGACGTGGTGCCGGGCGAAGCGAATCGCGTGGCGCTGCCCGGCGTTGCGGATACGCTGTCGGCGGTGGCGCCGTGCCGCGTGGTCAACATCGCCAGGGGCCAGCCGACGCCGCTGATGGAGTTCGTGGCAACGATCGAGGCGGCGCTGGGGCGCAAGGCCGAAGTCAACTTCATGGACATGCAGCCCGGCGACGTGCCGATGACCTTCGCCGATCCGGCGCTGCTGAAGGCACTGACGGGCTATGTGCCGGGCACACCGGTCGAGGACGGCGTGCGCGCGTTCGTGGACTGGTATCGCGGGTTCTACGGGGCCTGATCTTCATCCCGCCGACAACGCCTCCTCGCGGCTTTCGCTGGAAAGGCGTTCAAGGCGGGCGGCGACCGGCTCGGTCGGTGGGTTGCAAAATAGGAATTGAGCCGCGAACCTGGTCGCAGCTCTTTCGCATCGTCGATCCACCCCTGTCGCCATCGAGGGACGCGTGCGGGTCAGCTTATCCCAAACAGGATTTTTTCACATGGTTGGTGTCAACCGTGTAAACTGTATTATCAAAATAATACACAAGGCAACGTCCGGTCCGATGGTCGCGGACCGCTCGATCGTGCCTCAGCGACTCGCCTTGCCGATGCTCACCAGCTTGAGCCCCGCGCGCTCGGCCTCGGCGGGCGGGTAGACGTTTCGCAGGTCGACGAGCAGCGGCGTCTTGAGCGTCTGTGCGATGCGGCCGAGGTCCAGCGCGCGGAACGCGTCCCATTCGGTCACCAGCACCAGCGCGTCGGCGCCCTCGGCGGTCTCGTAGGGGCCCTTGGTGAACTCGACGTCGGTGAGCAGCTTGCTCGCCTGCTCGGCGCCTTCGGGATCATAGGCCTTGATCGTCGCGCCCGCGTCCTGGAGCGCGGCGATCACCGAGAGGCTCGGCGCGTCGCGCATGTCGTCGGTGTTGGGCTTGAAGGTGAGGCCCAGCACGCCGATCGTCTTGCCGCGGACGTCGCCGCCCATCGCCTTGATCACCTTGCGGCCCATCGCGCGCTTGCGGGCGTCGTTCACCTGCACCGTCGCCTCGACGATGCGCAGCGGCGTGTCGTTGTCCGCCGCGGTCTTGAGCAGCGCGAGCGTGTCCTTGGGGAAGCACGAGCCGCCATAGCCCGGGCCGGCGTGGAGGAACTTCGAGCCGATGCGATTGTCGAGCCCGATGCCACGCGACACTTCCTGCACGTCGGCGCCGACCATCTCGCAGAGATCGGCGATCTCGTTGATGAAGGTGATCTTGACCGCCAGGAAGGCGTTGGCCGCGTATTTGATCAGCTCGGAAGTGCGGCGGCCGGTGAACAGGATCGGCGCCGACTGGTTGAGCGACAGCGGCCGATAGACTTCGCGCATCACCTGGCGCGCGCCCTCGTCGTCGGTGCCGACGACGACGCGGTCTGGGCGCTTGAAGTCCTCGATCGCGGCGCCTTCGCGCAGGAACTCGGGGTTGGAGACGACCTTGGCGCCGCTGTTCGGAGCGACTTCGGCGAGGATCCGCTCGACTTCGTCGCCGGTGCCGACGGGCACGGTCGACTTGGTGACGATCACCGAGGGCTTGGTGAGCGCGCGGCCGATCTCCTCGGCGGCGGCGAAGACATAGGAGAGGTCGGCGTGGCCGTCGCCGCGGCGCGAGGGGGTGCCCACCGCGATGAACACCGCGTCGGCGTCCTTGACGCCTTCGGCAAGGTCGGTGGTGAAGGAGAGCCGCCCGGCGCGGACGTTGCTGCTCACCAGCTCGGCGAGGCCGGGCTCGTAGATCGGCATGACGTTCTGGTGGAGCAGCTCGATCTTGCGCGCGTCCTTGTCGACGCAGACGACTTCATGGCCGAAGTCCGAGAAACAGGCACCGGAGACCAGCCCGACATAGCCCGTTCCGATCATCGTAATGCGCACGCTGCACCCCCGGGGACAGTGAATTCGCCTCGGCTTTAGCGCGCCTTGGAGCGAGCGCAAGCGCGGCGGGCGATTCTTTGCTGTGGTGCAGCATGAATCGGTGCCGCGGCGGGACGAGCGATGCTGCGGGGTGGCGTGGCTGTTCCAGGCGGCTTAGGCTTGTCCCCCGTCGTCATCCCGGCGAAAGCCGGGACCCAGGGCCGCGAGCGACGTCCTCTGCAACCCTGGGTCCCGGCTTTCGCCGGGATGACGGTTGGGTGTGGGGCGAGGGAGGGGAATCGATGACGCTACCGACGGCAACCACCGCGAAGCCGAAGCCCTGGTACGCCCATCTCTATTTCTGGGTCCTCCTCGGAATCGCCGCGGGCGTGACGGTCGGCACGGTCTGGCCCGCGACCGGCGCGTCCTTGAAGCCGATCGGCGACGCCTTCATCTCGCTGGTCAAGATGGTGATCGCCCCGGTGATCTTCCTCACCATCGTCACCGGCATCGGGGGCATGCGCCACATCGGGGCGGTCGGTCGCGTCGCGGCCAAGGCGTTCGGCTATTTCCTCGCGGTCTCCACGCTGGCGCTGGTGATCGGCCTCGTCGTCGCCAACGGGCTGCATCCGGGCAGCGGCATGCATGTCGACCCGAAGACGCTCGATCCCGCGGCGACCGCCGAATATGTCGAGAAGGCGCGCCACCTCTGGGACTTCGTCAGGGAGATCATCCCCGAGACCTTCGTCTCGGCGCTGACGTCGGGCCAGGTGCTTCAGGTGCTGCTCGTCGCAATCCTGTTCGGCATCGCGCTCGCGCTGGTCGGCGAACCCGCCGAGCCGGTGCTCGACCTGCTCGAGCGGGTCGCGCAGATCATGTTCCGCGTCGTCGGCATCGTGATGTGGGCCGCCCCGCTCGGCGCATTCGGCGCGATGGCCTTCACCATCGGCAAATATGGCGTCGCCACCTTGTGGAGCCTCGGCGCGCTGGTCGGGCTGTTCTACGCGACCTCGCTGTTCTTCGTGCTCGTCGTGCTCGGCGCGATCGCCTGGACCTGCGGCTTCTCGATCCTCAGGCTGCTCGCGTACCTCCGTGCCGAGCTTCTGCTCGTGCTCGGTACCTCCTCGTCCGAATCGGCGCTGCCCGCGCTGATCGAGAAGATGGAGCGCGCCGGCTGCAGCCGCCAGGTGGTGGGGCTGGTGGTGCCGACGGGCTATTCGTTCAACCTCGACGGCACCAACATCTACATGACGCTCGCCTCGCTGTTCATCGCCCAGGCGCTCGGCATCCACCTCAGCCTGTTCGAGCAACTCGAGCTGCTGGGCGTCGCGATGCTGAGCTCGAAGGGCGCGGCGGGGGTGACCGGCGCGGGATTCATCACGCTCGCCGCGACGCTGGGCGCGGTGCCGTCGCTGCCGGTCGCGGGGATGGCGCTGATCCTCGGCGTCGACCGATTCATGAGCGAATGCCGCAGCTTGACCAATTTCGTCGGCAATGCAGTGGCGACGATCGTGGTGGCGAAGTGGGAAGGCGCGCTCGACCAGGAGGCGCTGCGGCGGGCGCTCGCCGGCGGCTCCGGTCCCGGCGTGGCGCAGCCCGGGACCGAGTCGGATCCGGACTGAGTCGCAATCCGCGCAGGAACGGCCTAAATAGTCGTCATGTCAGCGTCCCCTTATCGCAATAGCGGCGCGCAGAATGAGGCCGGAAAAACCCCGGCCACATTCGCGCGCGATCTCGACTGGATGACCAGCGAACCCGCCGCCGAGCCCTCCGCCACGTTGCTCGTCGTCGACGACGACCGCGACATCCGCCAGCTTCTCGCCAGCAGCCTTGGTGCGCGCGGCTATCGAGTCGAGACCGCCGCCAGCGTGCGCGAGATGGACCAGATCCTGGCGCGCACCGGCGTGGACCTCATCATCCTCGACGTGATGATGCCCGGCGAGGACGGCATCTCCGCCTGCCGCCGGATCGCGCGCGCCGACGGGCCCGAGATCGTCTTCCTCAGCGCGCTCGGCGACGAGCATGACCGGATCCTGGGGCTCGAGGTCGGCGCCGACCATTATCTTCCCAAACCGTGCAGCCCGCGCGAGATCCTCGCGACGGTGCGCGCGGCGCTGCGCCGGCGCAACGCGGGCGGACCCTCCGAGGGGACGCAATATAGTTTCGAGGGCTGGAAGATCGACCTTGGCAGCCACGAGCTGTTCGATCCCGAGGGCGTGCTGGTTGGCCTCACCGACGGTGAGTTCGCGGTGCTGCGCGTGTTCATCGAGCGGCCGCGCCGCGTGCTGACGCGCGAATCACTGCTCGCCGCGGCGCGCGGGCCCGATTCGGACGCCTATGACCGCGCGATCGACGTGCAGGTGAGTCGCCTGCGCCGCAAGCTCCGCTCGGGCGGCGACGAGATCATCCGCACCGTCCGCAACGAAGGCTATCTCTTCGTGCCGCGCGTGGCGCGCGCGTGATCCGGGCCGCGCGCACCGCATGAACAATGCGCGCGCGAAGCTGCCGTGGGGCACCGGCGACGCCGCGTCGCCGCTTTTCCTGCGCATCTTCCTGCTGATGCTCGTCTGCGTCGCGGTGGTTCAGCTGCTGAACTTCGCGCTGCTCGTCGCGGTCCAGCCGCCGACGCCGCGCGCCTATACGATGGGCGAGATCGCGCGCGTGCTCAAGGAAGGCCGCGATCCCAGCGGCCAGCTCGTCTTCACCGAGCACCAGCAGATCGACCGCTCGATCCTCGCGCCGCGCGCCGAACGTGCCCGCCCGGCCCTGGCGATGGCGCTTGAGGTGCCGCCGGATCAATCGGACTTCGGCTTCGAGCGCCCGCCCTTCCCGCAGCGCGCGCCGACCTATGAGCGCAACGCGCTGCCGCGCGCGCAGCCACCTCGCGACATCGCCGCGGCGCGCGCCTTCATCGTGCTCGATGCCTTCGTCGCTTCGTACAAGCGGCCTGACGGCAGCTGGGTGACGATCCGCCCCGCCTCGCGCGAGTTCGAGCTGTGGCGCTGGTTCGGGCTGCTCTGGCTGTTGTTCACCGCGCTCGCGGTCGTGCCGTTCGCCTGGGCGCTGGCGCACCGGCTCGCCAAGCCGATCCGCGCCTTCGCCGCCGCCGCCGAGCGGCTGGGCCGCGATCCGCGCGCATCGCCGATGGCGCTCTCCGGCCCCGCCGAGATCGCCGACGCCGCTGCGTCGTTCAACAAGATGCAGGCGCGGCTCAACCGCTATGTCGACGATCGCACGACGATGATCGGCGCGCTCGCGCACGACCTGCGCACCCCGCTGATGCGACTCGAGCTGCGGCTCGAGCGCGCGCCGGTCGCGCTGCGCCAGTCGTGCGAGAGCGACATCCGCGACATGGAGGCGATGGTCGCCGCGACGCTTGCCTATGTCCGCGACATGAGCCTGCCGGTCGGCCGCCGTCCGCTCGATCTGCGTTCCTTGACCGAGAGCGTGACCGACGACCTCGCCGACCGCGGCGCGGCGGTGTCGCTCGAGCCCGGCGATCCGATGGTGATCGACGGCCATTCGGCGGCGCTCAAGACGATGCTCTCGAACCTGATCTCCAACGCCGTCAAATATGCCGGCGGCGCGCAGGTGCGGCTGGGCCGCGAGCCGGGCGAAGTGCGGATCGAAGTGCGCGACGAAGGGCCCGGCATCCCCGCCGAGGACCTCGATCGCGTGTTCGAGCCACTGTTCCGCGGCGAGCGCTCGCGCAACCGCGACACCGGCGGCATGGGACTCGGCCTCGCCAGCGCGCGGGCGGTGGCGCGCGCACATGGCGGCGAGATCATCTTGCAGAACCGGCCCGAAGGCGGGCTCCAGGCGCTGGTGACGCTGCCGGTCTAGCGGGCTTCGGGCGGCCTTGGACGGATCGACATTTGGCCTTGTCGATCCTCCCCTGGCGGGTTGTCACGGATCCGAATGGACAAATGCAGACCCGCCCCAGCGCGGCGGCGAGCAGCGCCGCGATCGGCCGCACAAGCCTCTCACGGGCGCGCCGTGGTGGCGCGGAAGGCGGCGTCGATGGCGTTCTGCATGGGTTTTGCCTTGAAGCTCGGATCATAGGGGCAGGGGCGGAGCGGCTGGCCGTCGCTGCGCGGGGAGAAGGTCTGGAGCCAACTGTATTTGTCGCACATCCCCCAGACGAGCACGTCGCTCAACTGGGGATAGCCGAACATCAGGTCGAGATAGCCGCGGACATAGTCGGCGACGCCCTGGTCGCGCTGGGCGATGTTCGCGGGCAAGCCCGAATCGTTCACGTCGAGCTCGGTGATCAGGATCTTGTAGCCGAGCGCGACCACGGCATCGACGAAGGCCTTCCATCCGGGCGTCTGGTTGGCGACCAGCGTCGCCACCGGCGTCGAGGAATAGATGCCGAGGTGGCTCTGGATGCCGAGCGCATCGACCGGCACGCCGCGCGTCTTGAAGCCCTGGAGCAGCGCGAGCACGCCGTTCCGATGCGTGTCGCCGCCCTCGAAGCCCATGTAGTCATTGTACACCAGCTGCGCGGTCGGATGCTCGGCGCGCGCGGTGTGGAACATCAGGTCGAGCACGGCCTCGGGGCTGCCCATCGCGCGGCTGACCGCCGTTTCGTAGAGCGCGCCGGTGCTCGGGTCGACCGCTTCGTTGACCACGTCGTAGCTCATGATCCGCGTGCCGTAGCGCCGCACCACCGCCTGGACATGCTCGGTGAGGATGCGCGTCGCCTCGGCCTGGCGCGCGGCAGGGGTCGCGCCAAAGTCGTAGCTGACCAGCCAGGATGGCAGCCAGCGGTCCTGGTGCCAGAGGAGATTGTGCCCACGCATTGCCATGCCCTTCGCTTCGGCATAGCCGATCAATGCGTCGAACCTGCTGAAGTCGGGCGCCGAATTGGTCGGCTGGATCGACTGCCATTTGAGCTCGTTCTCGGCGACGAGCACCGCGCAGTCATGGTCGAGCAGCGCCTGGTAATTGGGGTTGGCGTAAGAGGCCGCGTCGGCGCCCGAGCCCGACCAGGCGACTGCCGAGCCGAAGCGCATGCGCTTGGCGGCCGCGCTCGCCTTGATGTCGGCGGCGGTGGTCGTGGGCGTCGGAGTCGGCGTGGGGGTCGGCGTAGGCGTAGGCGTGGGTGTGGGCGTGACGATCGTCCCGCCCCCGCCGCCGCCCGATCCGCCGCCGCTGCACGCCGTCGCCGTGAGCGCGAGCAGCGTCGCGAGTGTCTGCCGGCGTGTTTTGGGGTCACCGTATATCATGGACTTGCCTCTCCTCCGCGCTATCCTTTGGTCGCGGTTTGCCGCGACGGCTTTTGCTGGTAGCGCTAACAGTTGCCCTCGGGGGAGGCGGCGAGTCAATCGCCGACGCTCGGGGCAGGCGAGGAGGGGTGCAATGGGTTGGGACGACCATAGCCGCCGCGGCGTGCTGCGCGGATTGGGTGCAGGGATGGTGGCGAGCGCGATCCCCTCTGCGGCGTTCGCGCGGCCCGATCCGGGCAGGAAGTTCGGCTATGCGGTCGTGGGGCTCGGCAATTATGCCGTGAACCAGATCATGCCGCGCCTCGCGCTCTGCGAGCATTCGCGGCTGGTGGCCCTGGTCAGCGGCACCCCCGCCAAGCTCGAGAAATACGGCGCGCAGTACAACATCCCGACGACGCATCGGTACAGCTACGCCAATTACGATGCGATCCGCGACAATCCGGACATCGACGCAGTCTACGTCATCCTGCCGAACAGCATGCACGCCGAATATTCGGTCCGCGCGTCGAAGGCCGGCAAGCATGTGATGTGCGAGAAGCCGATGGCGAACACGCCGGAGGAGTGTCGCCAGATGATCGCGGCGGCCAAGGCAGCGGGCAAGAAGCTGATGATCGGCTATCGCTGCCACTTCGAGGCGCACAACCTGCACTGCGTCGAAGCGATCAAGGCGGGGAGCTTCGGCAAGATCCGGCTGATCACCGCCGAGCACGGCTTCGACGCGGCGCCGGGCCAGTGGCGGCTGGACCGGCCGCTGTCGGGCGGCGGCTCGCTGATGGACATCGGCATCTACAGCCTCAATGCCGCGCGCTACCTCGCCGGTGAGGAGCCGATCCGCGTGAGCGCGACCGAATCGACCGACCGCAGCGACCCGCGCTTCAAGAATGTCGAGGACCGGATCGACTTCCAGCTGCTCTTTCCCTCGGGCGCGATCGCAAACTGCGTCTCCAGCTACAGCTCGGGCCACAACGCCTTCCGCGCGACGGGCAACAAGGGCTGGATCGGGATGGAGCCCGCGACGCCCTACCAGGGCCACCGCATCTTCCAGCGGCTCGCCGGCAAGACCGAGGAAGTGCCGCTCGAGGTCGAGCCCAACCACCAATGGGTGCGCCAGATGGACCACCTCGCCGAATGCGCCTGGAGCGGCGCCGAGCCGCGCGCCGGCGGCGACGAGGGGCTGCGCGACATGCTGCTGATCGAAGCGATCTACCGTTCCGCCCGTGAGGGCCGCGCGATCGAGGTGGGCGGATGATCCCGGAACCCTGGCATACGCTGCTGATCGTCGCGGTCAGCATCGCCGCCGTCATCGTCATGGTGCTGCGCTTCAAGCTGCAGCCCTTCCTCGCGCTGCTGATCGTCGCGCTAGGCACCGGACTCGCCTTCGGCGGTGAGCCTGCGAGCGTGATCGCGGCGATCAAGAAGGGCACCGGCGAAGCGCTCGGCTTCGTCGCGGTGGTGATCGGGCTCGGCGCGCTGCTCGGCGGAATGCTCGAGGCGTCGGGCGGCGTGACCGCGATCGCGCATCGGCTGCTTGGCGTTTTCGGCGAGAAGCGCGCGCCCTGGGCGCTGCTCGCGATCGGCATCGTCGTCGGCATCCCGTTGTTCTTCGACGTCGCACTGATCATCCTCGCGCCGCTGGTCGCGACGCTCGCGGTCGATGCCGGGCGGCGCGTGACCTGGTTCGCGATTCCCTTGCTCGCTGGCCTGATGACGATGCACGCGCTGCTGCCGCCGCATCCGGGGCCGGTCGCCGCCGCCGAGCTGCTCCACACCGACTATGGGCTGATGGCGATCTATGGCCTGATCTGCGGCATCCCCGCCGCGATCGTCGCAGGGCCGATCTACGCGCGGATCGCGCACTCGGCACCCGGCTGGGGCGACATGACCCCGCCGCCGATGCTCGATGAGGGCGCGCCGCAGACGAAACCGGTCGGCTTCTGGTTCGCGCTCGTCGCGATGCTGGTGCCGCTCGCGCTCATCATCCTCGGCACCGTCGCGGGGCAGGCGATGGCCAAGGGGCCGGTTCGCTCGACGCTCGAGTTCGTCGGCCATCCCTTCGTCGCGCTGGTGATCGCCTGCCTGCTCGTGCTGCTCTGGCTGCGCACCACCAAGGGCGCGCCCTGGGCGACGCTCTCGAGCATCATGACCCGCGCGCTCGAGCCCGCCGGTGTGATGGTCCTCATCATCGGCGCGGGCGCCGCCTACAAGGAAGTGCTGATCGAAAGCGGCGCGGGCGTGCAGATCAAGGAGCTGATGGCGCAGACCAACATCTCGCTCTTGCTCTTCGCCTTCCTGCTCTCGGCGTTCGTGCGCGTGGCGCAGGGTTCGGCGACCGTGTCGATGGTCACCGGCGCGGGGCTCGCGGCGCCGCTGGTCGCGGGCGCGGGGCTGTCGGCGGGGCAAGTCGCGCTGGTGACGGTCGCGCTCGGCGCGGGCGCCTCGGTCGCGAGCCATGTCAACGACACCGGCTTTTGGCTGGTGAAGCAATATCTCGGGCTGAGCGAAGCGCAGACGTTGAGGAGCTGGACGATCTGCGCCACGCTGGCCGGGCTGGTGATGCTCGGCATGGCGTCGCTCTTGTGGAATTTCGTGTGAGGGGAAAAGGGACATGAACCGGTTTGAGCTTTCGCGCCGCGCCTGCCTGGGCGCCATGGCGGCCTTGCCCCTCGTCCCGGGCCTCGCGCGCGCCGCGACCGTGGGGCGCATCACCCGGCTCGATCCCGCGCTCGATGCGATCCTCGACAGCGCCGCGCCGATCGAAGTGCTCGCCACCGGCATCCAATGGGCCGAGGGGCCGGTGTGGGTGAAGGCGGGCGGCTACCTGCTCTTCTCCGATCCCCCCGCCAACACGATGTACAAGTGGAGCGCCAAGGGCGGGAAGACGATCTTCATGAAGCCCTCCGGCCTCGCCGGGCCGATCCCCGACGGGGTGCGCGAGGCGGGGTCGAACGGCATGGCGATGGACGCCAAGGGCCGGCTGATCATGGCCGACAGCGGCACCCGCGCGATCGCCGCGGTGGATCTCAAGACGAAGAAGAAGACGATCCTCGCCGACAAATATGACGGCAAGCGCTTCAACAGCTGCAACGACGTCGCGCTCCACGGCAACGGCACGATCTACTTCACCGATCCGCCCTATGGCCTCACCGAGGGCGACAAGTCGCCGCTCAAGGAGCAGCCATGGAACGGCGTCTACCGGCTCGATCCGCAGGGCGAGGTCCAGCTGATCGACAAGGATCTCACCCGCCCCAACGGCGTCGGCGTCTCGCCCGACCAGCAGACGCTCTACGTGACGGTTTCCGATCCCAAGAAGCCGGTGCTGCTCGCCTATCCGCTCGATATCGAAGGCGGGGTGAGCGACACGCCCAAGGTGCTCGGGGATTTCTCGGCCGAAGTCGCGCAGAAGTTGCCGGGCCTGCCCGACGGGATGGAAGTCTCGCGCACCGGCCACATCTTCACCAGCGGCCCGGGCGGCATCTACATCCTCGCGGCCGACGGCAAGCGGCTCGGGCTGATCTCGACCGGCAAGGCCGCAGCGAACTGCAACTTCGGCGATGACGGGAAGAGCCTGTTCATCACCTCGAGCGACATGCTGTGCCGGGTGCGGCTGAAGGTTTCGGGGTGGTGACCCCTTGGCGGCGTCATCCCGGCGAAAGCCGGGACCCAGGGTAGGAGGGGATATCGCTCGTGGCCCTGGGTCCCGGCTTTCGCCGGGATGACGGTTGGTTCTAAATGGATTCCATGTCCGACTCCGACCAGCCGATTCCCGCCGCCACCTTGGTGGTGATGCGCGAAACCACCACGGGCGCGCCTGAGCTGCTGATGGCGGAGCGCGCCGCGGCGATGCGCTTCGCCGGCGGCGCGCTGGTGTTCCCAGGCGGGCGGATCGACCTCGGCGACCATGCGCTTGCCGCACACCTCCCCGGCGACGCCGAAGACAATGCCGCACGCATCGCCGCGGTACGCGAGACGCTCGAGGAAGCCGGCCTCGCGATCGGCTGCGACTGCGACGCCGCCGCGATCCCCGAGGGGCGCGCGATGCTCCACGACGGCGTGCCGTTCGGCGAAGTCTTGGCGCGGATCGGCGGCCGGCTGCGGCTCGACGCGCTGGTGCCCTATGCGCGCTGGCTGCCCCCGAGCGGTTCGCTCCATCGCATCTTCGACACGCGCTTCTACCTCGCCGCCGCGCCCACGAACCTGCCCGAGCCAAGCGCCGACGGCAGCGAGAACACCCGCATCTTCTGGGCCAGCGCCCAGGCCGTGCTCGACGATGCCGACGCCGGCCGCGCGACGATCATCTACCCCACGCGCCGCAACCTCGAGCGGCTCGTGCGCTATGCGAGCTTCGACGAAGCGCGCGCCGACGCCGCAGCGCATGAGGTACGCACCATCTCGCCCTGGATCGAGCCGCGCGACGGCGTCGACCATCTTTGCATCCCCGAGGGGCTGGGCTATCCGGTGACTGCCGAACGGCTCGATCGCGCCGTGCGGGCATGAGGCTCGCGCGCCGCCTGATCCTGGCGGCGTTCGGGCTTCTGCTGCTCGCAGCCGCGGCGCTCCTGGCGCTCGCCGAACTCAGCGATCGGCCGCAGGACCTGCCGTGGACCGACCTCGACCTCCGCCAGCCGCCGGGCTGGTTCACGCGCTCGAAGCTCGTCGCGCTCC
The DNA here is from genome assembly GCF_017745215.1 of Sphingomonas sp. Lineage (GTDB taxonomy): Bacteria > Pseudomonadota > Alphaproteobacteria > Sphingomonadales > Sphingomonadaceae > Sphingomonas. Next base: position 41,658 of record NZ_JAGHZV010000018.1, on the reverse strand, counting down.
AGCACGACTATCCCCGATGCCAGCACCTGCTGCGCGTCATCGACGCCGGCTTCGCGCCTGTCGCGGCGATCCGGCCGGCCGAGCATTGCGGCTATGCGGACGGCGGGCGGCTGGCGCTCGGCGGCACGTCCCGCGCGGGCTTCGCGCCCAACGCGCCGATCCTCGCCTGCCCGCTCGCCGCGGCAGTCGCGGTCTGGGAGCGCGACGTGGTCCAGCGCGCCGCGCTCGCGCATCTCGGCCGGCGCGTCGCGCGGATCGAGCATCTCGGCAGCTATAATTGCCGCCGGCTCTACGGCCAGAAGACGGGCATGTGGAGCGAGCACGCCAGCGCCAATGCGCTCGACGTCGCGGCGTTCCGCCTCGCCGACGGGACGCGGATCAGCCTGCTCGACGACTGGAAGGGGGAGGGCGGCAAGGCCGAGTTCCTGCGCGAAGTGCGCGACGGCGGCTGCCGGATCTTCGCGACGACCTTGTCGCCGGACTATAATGCGGCGCACCGCAACCACCTTCACCTCGACATGGGCGAATGGGGCCGCTTCGGCTTCCGCTTCTGCAAGTGAGAGGGGAGGCCCCTCCCCGGCGCGTGGGGGAAGGGGCGCTATTCAGGAATTCAGTTCGGCAGCGACTGGTTGTCGATCTTCTCGACCCACTGCGGATAGAAGGCCGGCTGGCGGTTCGACCAGCCCGAGGCCGTGGCCGCTGCTTCGCTGATCGACTGGAGCAGCTTGCGGCGCAGGTCCGGATGGAGATGCGGCAGCGCTGCGGCCGAGCAGAAGGCTGCGGGCAGCCAGGGGCGGACTTCCGCGCCGACGAGCCGCTCGTAGAGGAAGCGATAAGCCGAGAAGCTGGTCAGCCGGCCCTGGCCGAGGTCGAAGGCGGTGATCGTGATCAGCGGCGCCAGGAAGGGCTCGACTGCGTCGAGGCCGCTGTCGTCGGGGATCAGCGCGCGAATTTCGGGGAGGCGCTCGTAGATGCGAGCCTGCGCCCGGATGCTGGCGGCCTCGACCACGTCGCGCGACCAGCGGGCCAGCGCGTCGTCGCGCTCCAGGCCGATGTCGAGCGACCGGCGGACGTACCGCTGCGTTGCAGCAGAAAAGCCCGCGAACTCCTTCATTTCTGCCAGCGTCATGGCACCTTCGGCTGGCTTCATTCTCGCGCCCATATCAACTCACTCCCGCCCGATCGAAAACCTCCACCTACGATCATGCGCCGATATGGTTAACACGGCGCTTAACCGGTGATTTCGCCCACGTTCATTATAGGACCAAATCCGATTCTGCGGCGCAACATGGTTGCGATGAACCGAGTCCCACCTGGGGAAATCCTGTGATGGTGATGCAGCCGGGCCACAAAAATGTCATTTCAGGAGTGATCCGTTCGGTGTTCGTCCGATAGGGTTGATTGCGGATGATTCGCGCAGTGCAGCATTAACCTTTCGGGAAGAACCGGCGCCGAGCCGTGCGGCGAAGCACCCGACTCAACGGTTCGTCGGCCTTGCGGCACGACTCGTCAAAAGGTTCCGGAAATCACCGCCCCGAGGCAACGGTTCGTCCCATAAGGGTGTACATCGAGGGTGCGGGTCTGCTTATCAGGCTTCACCGAATAGTTCCGGCGGGGGTTTTTAGTGCATCTTCGTGCTCTTGCAGCGCGTTTCGCGCTGGTGGTGGCTTGTTGCCTGATGGCGGCCACTCCGGCGCAGGCGAAGTTCTGGCAATGCGCCGTGTTTGCGCGCCAGGCCTCGGGCGTCGAGATCTACGGCAATGCCTGGACCTGGTGGTCGCAGGCCGAGGGCCGCTACGAGCGCGGCGAGACCCCGGTGGTCGGCTCGGTCATGTCGTTCCAGCGCACCGGCAAGATGCCGCTCGGCCATGTCGCGATGGTCTCGGCGGTGCTGAGCGAGCGCGAAGTGCTGCTCACCCACGCCAACTGGTCGCGTCCCGGCGGGATCGAGCATGACGTGCGTGCGATCGACGTTTCGCCGGATGGCGACTGGAGCCAGGTCAAGGTCTGGTTCGCGCCGGTCGGCGGGCTCGGCAGCTCGGTGTATCCGGTCAACGGCTTCATCTATCCGCAGGCCCCGAACGCGCTCGAGCTGCTCGCCAGCGGCTCTGCCAGGCAGGTCGCGGTGGTCGCGCCCAAGCTCGGTAACCTCCACCGCCCGGTGCTCGAGATCGACACCGCTTCGCTGCTGACGGCGGACGCGGGGGAATAAGCTCTCCCGTCACCATTACCTATCGATCGTCGTGTTCGACTTGGTCGTGTGATCAAGTGCAGAAGTGGCTCTTCTCCCAACCGTCATCCCGGCGAAAGCCGGGACCCAGGGTTACAGAGGACATCGCTCGCGGCCCTGGGTTCCGGCTTTCGCCGGGATGACGGTTGAAGGCTGCTCATGCTCGTCTTGTACTCGACGACACGCCCCAGTTCAGGGGCAGCGCAACGCGGGAGTTACCCCTTCGGCCGGAACGTCAGCGCCACGCCGTTCATGCAATAGCGCTTCCCCGTCGGCTGCGGGCCATCGTCGAAGACATGGCCCAGGTGGCTGCCGCAGCGCCGGCACAGCACTTCGGTGCGGCTCATCCCCAGGCTCGAATCGGTCCGCGTGATCACGGCGTTCCTGAGTGGCGCCCAGAAGCTGGGCCAGCCTGTTCCGCTGTCGAACTTGGTGCTCGACGCGAACAGCGGCAGCGCGCAGCCGCCGCACAAGAAGGTGCCCGTGCGATGCTCCTTGTTGAGCGGGCTGGTGAAGGGATATTCGGTCGCCGCCTGGCGCAGCACGCGATAGGCCTCGGGGCTCAGCCGCTTCTTCCATTCGGCGTCGGTGAGCGTGAACTCGAACTTCGGCAGGGGCCGGCTTTCGCCGGAGCTGCACCCGATCGTCACGGCGACCGCGCCGCCAGCGGCGGCTCCGAGCAGGCTGCGGCGATTGAAGAGCATCATGGTCACTCCATCCATTTGCACGACCCCAGCCAGAGATGGGATCGCCAGCGCCCGGTTGGAAGCCCCGGCCGCTCAGTAGCGCGTCAGCTCCGCGGACATCTTGCGATAGCCGTGGACGAAGCAGGCGGCGACGCGCTCGGGCTCGCCGAGCACGTTCACGCGCAGGCGCCGCTTCGCCATTTCCTCCATCAGGATGCCGATCTGCAATTCGGCGAGCCGCGCGCCGACGCAGCGATGGATGCCATGGCCGAACGAGACGTGCCGCCGCGCATTCTCGCGGTCGACGATCAGCCGGTCGGCCTTGGGGAAGACGCTCTCGTCGCGGTTTGCCGAAATGTACCAGAGCGCGAGCTTGTCGCCCTCGCGGATCTGCTGCCCCATCAGCTCGACGTCCTGCTTGGCGGTGCGGCGCATGTGCGCGAGCGGGGTCTGCCAGCGGATGATCTCCTGGCAGGCATTGCCGATCAGCTCGGGATTGGCCTCGAGCTTGGCGCGCTCCTCGGGGAACTGGCTGAGGCCCCAGGCATAGGCGCTCATCGAGTTGCGCGTCGTGTCGTTGCCGCCGACGATGAGCAGCAGCAGGTTCCCCAGGAACTCCATGTCGTCCATCTCGGACATCGCGTCCGAGTGGATCATCATGGAGATGAGGTCGGGGGTCGGCTCCTTGCCCACCTTGCCCTTCCACAACTGGGTGAAATAGCCCGCACATTCGTAGAGGATCTGGAGGCGCTCGGCCTTTTTCTCGGGATCCTTCGACAGCTCGATGTCGCCCGCCCAGTCGGACCAGAAGGTGAGCTTGCGCCGATCCTCCCAGGGGAAGTCGAACAGGATCGCGAGCATCTGGGTGGTCAGCTCGATCGAAACCTTGTCGACCCAGTCGAACGCCTGCCCGACGGGGAGCGAATCGAGTACTTCGGCGGTGCGCTGGCGGATGTCGGTGCTCATCCGCACCATCTCGCTGGGCGTGAAGGCGGGCGCGATCGTGCGGCGCTGGCCGGTGTGCTTGGGCCGGTCCATCGCGATGAACATCGGCATGCGGATGTCGCCTTCCTGCAGGTCGGCGACGACGATGCCGGTCTCGGACGAATAGATGTCGGGCAGCGATTCGACTTCGACCAGCGGCTTGTAGGCCGAGACCGACCAATAGGCGCCGAACGCGCTGTTCTCGCAGCGATAGACCGGGGCATTGGCGCGCAGCCAGGCGAAGGGCTCGTGCCAGCGGTCGTCGCGATAGAGCTCGGGGCGCGTGACGTCATAGGGATCGACGCCCGACTCAGGGGTTGGCGCTTCCGGGGCCGGTTCACTCGCAAGCGTTGCCATCGCGCTCTCCTTTGCCGAGAAGGAAAGCGCTAATTGACATTTATGTCAATTGCGCGGCGGCCTGTCTGCGGCGCCACAGCTTGGGGCTTTCCGACTTGAGCACGCCGCGGCGGAAGGTCCTGGCGCCCAGCGACACGACGATCCCCACCCACAAGGCCTGCCAGCCGAGCGCGGCGACGTGCGGCCAGATCGAGTCCGAATTGGCGGCGAAACCCACCATCGCCGAGGGCGAGCTGAACGGCAGCACCTTGGCGGCGATCGAGCCCCAGGTCCCTTCGTGCGTGATCGAATAGGTCGATAGCCCGAACAGCGCGAACTGGAAGACCGTCATCGGCAGGCCGAGCAGCTGGATCTCGCGCGGAGTCGAGGCGAGCGCGCCGAGGCTCAGGAATACTGCGCCCAGCAGCATGTACGACATGGTGAAATAGGCGACGAACAGGAGGGGGAAGGCCGGCACGCCGATCGCCGGGGTCAGATTGCTGAGCCCGCTCGCGAATTCGGGAGGCAGCAGCCGGGGCAGGTTTGCGATCATCGTCCCCCAGAAGAGGATGAACAGCACCGCCGAGCCGAACATGCCGATCAGCTTGCCCAGGAACACGCTCTCGAGCGGCACGGCGGCGGCGAGCACTTCGATCACCTTGTTCGATCGCTCCTCGGCCATGGTGCCGACCGCTTGGCTCGACAGCATCAGCGTCAGCACGAAGATGCCGATCACGCCGAAATAGGCGATGCCGGCGCGGCCGCTCGCCGAGGCGCTGCCCTGCTGGACGACCTGGATCTCGGGCGCACTCTGCCGCGCGGTGCTGCCGAGCTTGCGCGCGCGCTGCGACTGTTCGGCGAGCTGGGTGAGGTAGCGCACGTCGGCGCCCGCGCGCGGGGTGCGCAGGATCACCGGCTGCTCGAGCGGGCCGTAGAGCACTGCGGAGACTTCGTGCTTGTCCTTGCCGAACAGGCCGTGCGCCTGCGCCGAGACGTTGGCGCCGGGCGAATCGATGCGGAGGATCGGCGGCGCGTCGCCCGACGGGAAGATCAGCCGGAGCTGGCGGTCGGTCTCGGCGATGATCATCGCGTCGCGGGGCGAGGCGATGACGACGAGGCGCTTGTTCGCTTCGCCGCTGGTCGCCGCCGACTGGCCCGCAAGGCCGCCGACGATGCCGAAGCCGATCATCAGCACCGGGGTCAGCAGGAACAGCAGGAACATCGGGGTGAACACGGTCGAGGTGAAATCGCGCCGCGCGATGGTGAGGGTCTGGCGGAGGAAGCGCAGGAAGTTGCTCATGCCAGTTCCTCCGGCTCGGCTTCGGGCTCGCCGCCCTGCTGGCCGACGATCCGCATGAAGGCGTCGTGCAGCCCCGGCCGCTCGATCGACAGGCCCGAGATGCCGTAGCCCGCGTCGATCAGCTTCACGAGCATCGCTTCGATCCCCTCGCCCGGCACGGTGAAGCGCCACCCGCCGTTATCGACCTCCGCGTCGGCGGGGAGCAGCGCGCGCAGTCCTTCGTCCGAATGGTGCGGGGTGTAGCGCGCCTTGAGCGGCAGCGTCGCGCGCGCATCGTCGACGGTGCCTTCGAAGCGCACCCGCCCGCCCGCGATGATCGACAGCCGGTCGCACAGCCGCTCGGCATGCGCCATCACATGGGTGGAAAAGAGCACGGTCGCGCCGCGGTCGCGCTGGGCGAGGATCAGCGCCTCGAGCCGCTCCTGGTTCACGGGATCGAGCCCCGAGAAGGGCTCGTCGAGCACGAGCAGCTCGGGCTCGTGCACGATCGAGCCGAGCAGCTGGACGATCTGCGCCATGCCCTTGGAGAGCTTGCGGATCTTCTGCTCGACGGCATGGCCCAGCCCCGCCGCCTCCATCAGCTCGACGGCCCGTTTCCGTCCTTGCGACCAGGGCAGCCCGCGCAGCGCGCCCATGAAGGCGATCGCTTCGCGCGCCTTCATCCCCGGATAGAGGCCGCGCTCCTCGGGGAGATAGCCGACATGGTCGCTGGCTTCGCGCGGGCGCTCGCGGCCGAGCAGCACGCGCTGGCCCTCGTCGGGCTCGATGATGCCGAGCACCATGCGCAGCGTCGTGGTCTTGCCCGCGCCGTTGGGCCCGAGCACGCCATAAATCTGTCCACGCGAGACCGAGATGTCGACCCCATCCACGACGCGCCGCTCGCCGAACCGTTTGACGAGTCCCGTGGCGCTGACGGCCAATACGCTGCTCAAACAGGGTCCCTCCGTTACGAGCGATCTGGTAGCGGGTGCGCGTGGCGCAAGACAAGCCATTGGAAGGCCTAATCCGGGCCAAAGCTGCCGAATTGGGATTCGCGGCGTGCGGAATCGCGCGCGCCGACGCCGCACCGGCGACGGGCGCGCGGCTGAGGCAATGGCTCGAGGAGGGCCGCCACGGCTCGATGATCTGGATGGAGGAGCGCGCCGATCACCGCGCGAGCCCCGCCGGCCTCTGGCCCGAGGTCCGCTCGGTGATCGCGCTCGGGATGAGCTATGCCCCCGCGCACGATCCGCTGGCGCTGGCCGAGGTCGGCGAGCGCGGCCGCATCTCGGTCTATGCCCAGGGGCAGGACTATCACGACGTGGTCAAGAAGGCGCTCAAGGCGCTCGGCCGCTGGCTCGCCGAGACGGCGCCGGCGCCCTTGAAGGTGTTCGTCGATACGGCGCCGGTGATGGAGAAGCCGCTCGCCGAGGCGGCGGGGCTGGGCTGGCAGGGCAAGCACACCAACCTCGTCAGCCGCAGCCACGGCAGCTGGCTGTTCCTCGGCGCGATCTATACCACGCTGGACCTGGCTCCCGACGCGCCCGGCCGCGATCGCTGCGGGAATTGCACCGCCTGCCAGGGAGCCTGCCCGACCGACGCCTTCCCGGCGCCCTACCGCCTCGATGCGCGGCGCTGCATCTCGTACCTCACGATCGAGCACAGGGGCGCGATCCCGCGCGAGTTCCGCGAAGGGATCGGCAACCGCATCTACGGTTGCGACGATTGCCTGGCGGTCTGCCCGTGGAACAAGTTCGCCAGCGCTGCCCAGGCGAACCTCGCCTTCGCAGCCCGCGCCGAGCTCGCCGCGCCGGAGCTTCGCGACTTGCTGGCGCTGGACGAGGCCGCGTTCCGCCAGGTCTTCTCCGGCTCGCCGATCAAGCGGATCGGCCGCGACCGGATGGTGCGCAATTGCCTGGTCGCCGCGGGCAACAGCGGCAGCGCGGCGCTCGTCCCGGTGGTGGCGGGGCTGCTAGACGATCCTGCGCCCGAGGTCCGGGGCGCGGCAGTCTGGGCACTCAAGCGGCTCGATCCGGCCCGTTCGGAAGCGGAGCGGGCGACGCGTGCCGCCGGCGAGACCGACCCGGCAGTGCTAGACGAATGGCTCATTTGAGCTCCGCGAGCATCTCCCTGGCCTCTTCATTGCCGCGAAGCGCCGCCTTGCGTGTCCATTTGAGCGCATATGCGTCGCTCTTGGGCAAGCCGACACCGTCGTGGAGCCGCCACGCATAATCGATCGCCGCTTTGCCGTCGCCGTTCAGCCCGGCGAGCCGCAGATAATAGCTCGACTGCGAGAGATCGATCTCCACATACAGCGCGTCCTTGGGGCTGCCGCGTTTGGCGCGCCGCGTCTCGATATCGCGCTTCCAGCGCTCGACCGAGGCTGAAAATTCCTCCGGCGGTTTCTCCGGCAGCTCGAAATTGTCGTGATAGACCTTGGAGAGCAGCCGCGCCGCCTGCACGTTGCCGCCCTGCGCCGCGCGCTGGTAGAAGCCGAGCGACGCCGGGCCGTCGAGCGGCACGTCGAGGCCGAAGCGATAGGCGTTGGCGAGCTTCATCATCGCCTCGACGTTCCCCTTCGCCGCCAGCGAGCGCCAGATCTGGATGGCGCGCGCGGGATCGCGCCCGGGAAAGGTGTAGAAACTGTCCGAATGCATTCGCGCCAGCTCGGCGCCCGCGCGCTGGTCGCCCGCGGCATAGCCGCGCTCGAGCCATTGAGCAGCCTGCACCTGGTCGTTCTTCACGCCGCGATAATAGAGGCCGAGGGCGGTCATCCCATCGGCATTGCCCTTCGCCGCCTCGGCCTGCGCCTTCGCGACCAGAGCGGCGGCCTCCTGCTCGACCTCGGCGGGGGTCTTCGCCTTTTGCGGCGGTGCGGGCGGGCAGCCATAGGTCTCGGGCGAGCGGATCTGCGCGCATGCCCCGGCGTTCGAGACCGTCAGCCGATAGGCGCCGGTGCCGGGAACGTCGACGGTGCCGACGGCGATCTGCACCCGCGCCGGCTTGGCCAGGACCATCATCGCCATCGAATTGGGGTTCGATTGGCCGAAGATGTCGTCATAGACGCGCGGCGGGGCCTGGAACGCCCCGTTCGCGGGCAGCTCGAGCGCGGCGTCGAAGTCGGTCGAGCGGAGCTCGATCTTGTAGACGATCCCGGGCTTGGCGTCGAAGCTCCAAATGTCGCGATAGGAGCCAAAACGGTCCCTGGCGTCGCCGGGCTCGAGCCGGCCCGCCGCCTCCTGGTCGAGCACCGCCAGTTGCTGAGCGCCCGCCGCCTGCGGAACGAGCATCGCCGCGGCCAGGAGCATCGCCTTCGCTTTGGTCACCGATTCCCCCCGGCCCTGGAATCCCTGGGCAAGGTGTAGCAAGCCATTTCGCCGAAGCAATAAACTCGGTTCAGCGCCCGCCCAGCGTCGCGATGCACGCGCCGGCTTCGGCCGGGCGGCCGTCACGCAGCCGCGCGTCGTAATGCGTCGCCACCGCGTCGCCGCGCCCACGCGGGTAGAGGTAGACGTCGAGCACGCAGGCGCTGCCGGCGAACTGGAGCTTGCGGCCCTTGCCTTCCTGCACGTCGAGCCGCGGCTGGCCATAGGCGGCGATCAGCGCGCGGGCGCTCTGGCCGGGGATCACGCCGGGGTTGGCGCGCGGCGGCGCCTCGGCATAAGGGCCGCTCACCCGCGCCGGCACGGCGACCGGCGGGGCCGGCAGGTGCGCGGGCCGCGCGACTTCGCCTTCGCCGCAGCTGGCGAGCAGCAGCAGCGCGGGCAGGGCGGGCGCCAGCCTCAAGCGCGCCGTCCCTGGTGAAAGGCATGCGCCGCCATCGCCGCGCCGAGGATCGGCGCGATCAGGTTCACCACCGGCACGAGCAGCAGCGCGGTGCCGACTGCGCCCACGCCCAGCCGGCGGAGGCGCGTGCGGCGGCGCCACTGGGGCAGGTCGGCTTCGGGCATGTGACGCACGGCGACCATGTCGCCGAAATCCTTGCCGAGGAGCCAGGCGTTTACGACGAAGAACACCACCGGCGCGGCGAAATTGGCGACGAGATAGAGCGGCGAGAACAGGATGTTGTAGCCGATCGCGCGCAACCCGCTGCGCAGCCCCATCGCGAGCGATCGGTGGAACGGGACCTTGCGCACGCTCGCGAAGGCGGCCGGATAGCGCCGCTTCTCGACCGCCTCGACCACTTCGTCGGCGAAGATCCCCACCACGGCGATCGCGATCGCGCGGAAGAGCAGCCAGTGCGCGAAGATGATCACCACGATCGTGACGATGTCGGCGAAGGCGCCGCTGCCGTAGCCGGCACCGAAGACCTGCGCCGCCGCCCAGTGCAGCCCGAAATAGAGCCCGACGCCGAGACCCGCGAACAGCAGCAGGGTGAGCAGCAGCGACTTCAGGAAGACGCCGGCCACGCGCATGTCGAACAAGTCGCCCAGCGACAGGAAGAATGCCTGGATCATTGCGCTCTCCTTTGCCTGTCCCTAGGGCGTCCGCGCAACCCAAGGGGAGTTTAGAATTGGCCGCACCCACCTATGACGTCGTCGCGATCGGCAACGCGATCGTCGACATCCTGGCCCAGGCCGATGACGCTTTCATCGTCGCCGAAGGCATGACCAAGGGCTCGATGCAGCTGATGTTCTCGCCGGCCGACGCCGATGCGCTCTATGCCAAGATGGGTCCGGGCCGCGAAGTCTCGGGCGGGTCGGCGGCGAATACCGTCGCGGGGATCGCCGCGCTCGGCGGGCGCTGCGGCTTCATCGGCCAGGTGGCGGACGACCAGCTCGGCGAAGTCTTCGCGCACGACATCCGGGCGGCGGGCGTCGACTTCGGCACCGCGACGCGCGCGGGCGAGCCGACCACCGCGCGCTGCCTGATCTTCGTCACGCCCGACGGGCAGCGGACGATGAACACCTTCCTCGGCGCCTCGCAGTTCCTCCCCGCGAGCGCGCTCGACCTCGACCTCATCCGCAGCGGCGCGATCCTCTATCTCGAAGGCTATCTCTGGGACCCCGAGGAGCCGCGCGCCGCGATGCGCAAGGCGATCCAGGTCGCGCGCGAGGCGGGGCGCAAGGTCGCCTTCACTTTGTCCGACGTCTTCTGCATCTCGCGCCACGGCGGCGACTTCCGCACGCTGATCGAGGACGGGCTGATCGACATCCTCTTCGCCAACGAGAGCGAGCTGCTCGCGCTGTGCGAGCATGAGGAATTCGAGGCGGCGGTGGCGCACATCCACGGCAAGGTGCCGGTGCTGGTGGTGACGCGCAGCGAGAAGGGCGCGATGGCGCTGGTCGGCGCCGAGCGTGTCGAGGTCCCGGCCGAGCCGGTCTCGAAGGTGGTCGACACCACGGGCGCCGGCGACCTGTTCGCCGCGGGCTTCCTCCACGGCCAGGCGCAGGGGATGAGCGTCGAACAGTCGCTCCGCCTGGGCGCGATCTGCGCGGGGGAGATCATCCAGCACTACGGTGCCCGCGCCGAGAAGGACCTGAAGGCGCTCGCCGCCGAACGGCTGGGCTGAGCGGATCCTCTCGCAACCGACAAAAAAAGGGCCGGGGGAAACCCCGGCCCTTTTGCTTTGTCCGAAGCGCTCGGCCTCAGGGCTGCTCGCCCACCGGCGCGGGGAACTCGCCCATGTCGGGACCCGAATCCTGGCCCTCGCCATGCTGGAGGTTCGAGAAATGGAACCCATAGGCGAAGTAGAGCACCACCGCGATCCCCATGTAGATGAGGAAGAAGCGCAGCACGTTCCACGGCACGGTCGAGATCAGATAGGCGCACGACAGGATGCCGAGGATCGGCAGCACCGGATAGAGCGGCACCGAGAAGCCGCGCGGCAGGTCGGGCGCCGAGCGGCGCAGGTAGATCACCGAGAGGCAGACGATCGCGAAGGCCGCGAGCGTGCCGACCGAGGTGGCGTCGCCGAGCAGGTTGATGTCGAAGAAGCCCGCGGCGACCGCGGTGATCAGGCCGACCAGCACGGTGTTGAGCGCCGGCGTCTTGAACTTCGGATGGACGTGGCTGAACACCTTGGGCAGCAGCCCGTCGCGCGCCATCGTGTAGAAGATGCGCGTCTGGGCGTACATCAGCACGAGCACCACCGAGGTGAGGCCGACGATCGCGCCGACCTTGATCACCTTGGCGAGCCAGCCCCAGGTCGGGCCGAAATGGTCGACCACCACCGCGACCGGATCGGGCACGTTGAGCGAGGCGTAGGGCACCAGCAGCGTCATGATCGCCGCGACGAGCATGTAGATCACGGTGCAGACGACCAGCGAGCCGATGATGCCGAAGGGCATGTCGCGCTTCGGGTCCTTCGATTCCTGGCCTGCGGTCGAGACCGCCTCGAAGCCGATATAGGCGAAGAACACGATCGAGGCGGCGCGCATGATGCCGTCGACGCCGAACTTGCCGTCGCCCTGCGCGGGGGGGATGAAGGGCACCCAGTTCTTCGCGGCGAGCTCGCCGAAATGGGTGATCACGATCAGCCCGCCGACGACGATGAACGCCGTGAGCACCCCCACCTTGATCGCGACGATGACGTTGTTGACCTTGGCCGATTCGGACACGCCGACCACGAGCAGCGCGGCGAGCGCGACGCAGATCAGGAAGGCGGGCAGGTTGAACACGGTGGTGACGGTATGGCCGTCGACCAGCACCGGGGCGCCGTCCTTCATCAGCGTATAGCCGCTGGGGCCGGTCAGCGCCGCGGGGATGTGGAGGCCGAAGTCGTTCAGCAGGCTGACGACATAGCCTGCCCAGCCGACCGCGACCACCGACGCGGCAAGGCCATATTCGAGGAGCAGCAGCGCGCCCATGATCCAGGCGACGAACTCGCCCAGCGTGGTGTAGCCATAGGTGTAGGCCGAGCCGGAGACCGGCAGCGTCGAGGAGAGCTCGGCATAGCAGAGGCCGGCGAAGGCGCAGACGATGCCCGCGACGACGAAGGAGAGCAGCACCGCCGGGCCCGCATGGAGCGCCGCGGCGCTGCCGGTCCGTACGAAGATGCCCGCGCCGATGATGCAGCCCACGCCCAGCAGGAGCAGGTTCCACTTGCCGAGCGTGCGCTTGAGCTCGCTGGACTCGGTCTCGCGCTGGACCTGCGCAATCGATTTCCGCGCGAACATCCGCGCTAGAAAGCCTCGTTTGGGTGCTGCTGATGCCATCAAGAATCCCCCTCGGCCGGGGCCGCGCCCCGGTAGCAATGGTAATGGCGAGCGAACCTAGCCGCAAAACGGGGAGGCGCAATAGGCTAAGCGCCGCGCGCGCCGAGGCGGGCTGCACCGTTTCTCCTCGGCGCGCGGATCAGGGGTGCATCGCGCGCGGGCATGGGTGAGGCTCGGTCACGGAGGTTGGGCATGAATCGGTGGAGAATGATGGGCTGGGGCGCCGCCGCGGGGCTTCTCGCATTGCCGCTGGCGGCGATGCAGGTCACGCGCGAGGTGGACTGGGGCGTCGAGGACTTCCTCGTCTTCGGCACGATGATCCTCGCGGCCGGCGTCGCGCTTGAGCTGGCGCTGCGCGCGAGCGGCAATCCCGCCTATCGGCTGGGCGCTGCCGTCGCGGTGGCGGGGGCATTCCTGCTGGTCTGGGCCAATCTCGCGGTCGGCTTCATCGGCGAGCCGGCCGACCCGCTGAACCTGATCTTCGCGGGCGTGCTTGCGGTGGGGATCGGCGCGGCGGGGGCGGCGCGGTTCCGCGCGGCGGGCATGGCCGTGGCGATGGCGGCGACCGCAGGCGCCCAGGCGCTGACCGCGCTCGCCATGATCGGGCACGAGCCCCGGCTCTTCGCGATCGACGGCGCCTTCGTCGCGATCTGGCTGGTCTCGGCCGCGCTGTTCCGAAAGGCGGCGCGCGACGAGGGCGTGGCCCGCCTCGCGTGAGCGCCGCCTAGCGCGCCAGCATCGGCCCGAGCGGGCGGCCGGCGAAGATGTGCACGTGGAGGTGCGGCACTTCCTGATGGCCGTCGAGCCCGGCGTTGGCGAGCAGCCGATAGCCCGGCGCGACGAAGCCCGCGTCTCGCGCGACCTGCCCGACCGCGCGGACGAAGCCGGCGATCTCGGCGTCCGAGGCCTTGGCGCTGAAATCGTCCCACGAGACGTACGGCCCCTTGGGGATCACCAGGATATGGTGCGGCGCCTGCGGATTGATGTCGTGGAAGGCGAGCGCGAACTCGTCCTCATGCACTTTCTTCGACGGGATCTCGCCGCGCAGGATCTTCGCGAAGACATTCTGGTCGTCGTACGGCTGGGTGGCGTCGATGGGCATCGGGATCTCCGCTTGGAAGGATCAGTCCGGGTCGGTCCGCGCGGCCTTTTCGGCGAGGCCCGACAGCCCCTCGCGGCGGAGGAGCTCGGCGCGGACGTCGTCGAGGCTGAGGCCCGCGTCGACCAGCAGCACGAGCAAGTGGAAGACGAGGTCGGCCGCCTCGCCGGTGAGTGCTGCGGGATCGTCGCCCATCGCGGCGATCACGGTCTCGACCGCTTCCTCGCCGAGCTTCTGCGCGATCTTGCCGCGGCCGCGGTGGAAGAGCTTGGCGACGTAGGATTCGGACGGATCGGCGCCGCGGCGTTCGCGGATGACGGCTTCGAGGGCGGCGAGCGAGTCCATGGCGCTCCGGCTGCGGGAGCCGGAGTCCGAAGTCAATCCTCCTGGCTGCGCCGGAAGCGCGCGCGCATCGCTCGGCGGACCCACCAGATGCCTCCCGCAGCGATCGCGGCGAGCGCGAGGTCCGAGAGCTCGGGCATCGAGCGATGCCCCGCCACACCGGTGTGTGCAGGCTCCTCGGCGATGGCGGGCGCGGCGAGCAGCAGGGCGAGGGCGATGCGGAGCATGGCGGGAGGATAGGCGAGGGGGCTGGCGATTTGGTTAAGTCTCGGGCGTCACGGCCGCAAATCTCAACGGCTATTGAGAGCGAACCGCGATCCCCGCCGCCCGCAGCGCCGCATGCGCTTCGGCGATGCTCGCTTCGCCGAAGTGGAAGATTGAGGCGGCGAGCACCGCCGAGGCATGGCCCTGCACGATCCCCTCGACAAGATGGCGAAGGTTGCCCACCCCGCCCGATGCCACCACCGGCACGGTCACCTGGTCGGCGATCGTGCGGATCAACTCGAGGTCGTAGCCGTCGCGCGTGCCGTCGCGGTCCATCGAGGTGACCAGCAGCTCGCCCGCGCCGAGCCGCGCGAGGCCCAGCGCATGCGAGACTGCGTCGATCCCCGTCGCGCGCCGCCCGCCGTGGGTGAAGACTTCCCAGCGGCCCTCGCCGATCCGCCGCGCATCGACCGAGGCGACGACGCACTGGCTGCCCATCCGGTCCGCGATCTCCGCCACCACTTCGGGCCGCGCCACCGCAGCCGAGTTGACCGCGACCTTGTCCGCCCCCGCGAGCAGCAGCGCACGCGCATCCTCCACCGTGCGCACGCCGCCGCCGACGGTGAGCGGCATGAAGCACACCTCGGCCGTCCGCCGCACCACGTCGAGGATCGTGCCGCGCGCCTCATGGCTCGCGGTGATGTCGAGGAAGCAGAGCTCGTCGGCCCCTGCCGCGTCATAGGCGCGCGCCTGCTCGACCGGATCGCCCGCGTCGCGCAGCTCGACGAAGTTGACGCCCTTCACGACGCGCCCTTCGGCGACGTCGAGGCAGGGGATGACGCGCGCGCGGACGGTCATCCGATGTGGTCCGGCCGGATCAGGATGAGGATGCCGACGACGACCAGCAGCGCGATCAGCGCGACGTTGACCGCGGTGGAAACCCAGAAGCCCGTCGGGCTCGCCGCCCGGTCGAACTGCCATTGCCTGACGATGCTGGGCGACAGCCAGAAGCGCGAGCGGCCCTGGCGGAAATCGCTCTGGGTGATGAACGCGCCCGGAATCACGACTGCGAGCATCAGCAGCGCGGCGAGATGCGCGCTCATGCCGCCGCCACCCGGATCGCTTCGCCGAGGTCGAGCCGCCCATCGTACAGCGCCCTGCCCGTGATCACGCCCTCGATCCCGTCGGCGACATGCGGCGCGAGCGCGTGGATGTCCTCGATCCCGCTCACCCCGCCGCTGGCGATCACCGGGATGCCCGCGGCCTTCGCGAGCGCCACCGTCGCCTCGACGTTGCAGCCCTTGAGCAGACCGTCGCGGCCGACGTCGGTGAACAGCAGCGCCGCGACGCCCGCATCCTCGAAGCGCCTGGCCAGTTCGGTGACGCTGACGCTCGACACATCGGCCCAGCCGCGTGTCGCGACCATGCCGTCGCGCGCATCGACCGCCACCACGATCCGCCCCCGATTGTCGCGCGCCGCCGCGTGGACCAGCTCGGGGTTCTCGAGCGCCGCGGTGCCGATCACCACGCGCGCGACGCCGAGGTCGAGCCAGCGCTCGATCGAATCGCGGTTGCGGATCCCGCCGCCGAGCTGGACCTTGCCGCCGAAGCGCTCGAGGATGGCCGCGACCGCCGGGCCGTTGACCGATTCGCCCGCGAAGGCGCCGTCGAGGTCGACGACGTGGAGCCATTCGGCGCCGGCGTTCCGGAACAGCTCGGCCTGTGCAGCGGGGTCGTCGCCATAGACGGTGGCGCGGTCCATGTCGCCCTCGGCCAGGCGCACGACCTGACCGGCCTTGAGATCGATCGCGGGGAAGATGATCAAGGCCATTAAATCCTCCCCTGCGCAGCAGGGGAGGGGGACCGCCGAAGGCGGTGGAGGGGCCGCGCCGAAGGCGCGGGAGCCGCTTTCAGTTCAGCACAAGCGCCGCTTCGCGGCACCCCTCCACCATGCTTCGCATGGTCCCCCTCCCCCAGCAAGCTGGGGGAGGATTTAAGAAGGTTCAGGGCCGCCATTGCAGGAACCTCTCCAGCAGCGCGATGCCGTAGCGCTGGCTCTTCTCGGGGTGGAACTGGACGCCGGCGAGGTTGCCGCGGCCGATCGCGGCGGTCAGCGCGCCGCCATGGTCGGTGGTCGCAAGCACGTCCTCGCCTTCGAAGGCGAAGCTGTGGAGGAAATAGGCCTCGCCGGGCTCGATCAGCGGATGATCGGCGAGGGGGACGACGTCGTTCCAGCCCATGTGAGGCACGCGCACGGCCTCCGACGGACGAATCGCGCGCACGCTCCCCTTGATCCAGCCGAGCCCGGGGTGGGTGCCGAACTCCTCGCCGGTCTCGGCCATCAGCTGCATGCCGACGCACACGCCGAGGAACGGCGCACCGCGCTCGAGCACGCGCTCCTCGATCGCCGCGACCATGCCGGGGATGCCGCGCAGCCCGCCCGCGCAGGCCGCGAAGGCGCCGACGCCGGGGAGCACGACTCGGTCCGCGCGAAGCACGACCTCGGGATCGGCAGTCACCGTGACGTCGCGCGCGCCCGCCGCCTTCAGCGCATTGTGGACCGAGTGGAGATTGCCCGCGCCATAGTCGATCAGCGCGATGCTCATGCGGTGAGCGCGGCCAGCTCCGGCGCGGCCATCGTCACTTCGATCTCGACGAATTCATAGTCGGCCGCGCCCGCGAGGCGGAAGGGATCGCTCTCGATCCAGGCCTTCGCTTCGTCGACGGTGCCGCGGACCATGAACATGCCGCCGGTCACCGGCACCTTGCGCCCCGCTGCGAGCAGCCGCCCTTCGGCCATGCCCGCCGCCAGCCAGTCGCGATGCGCCGGGCGCAGCTCGAGGATGGTCGCTTCGGAGACTTTGTAGGTCAGCAGCACGAGGATCATCACAGCACGCCCTTGGTGGAGGGGATGGCATCGGCCTTGCGCGGGTCGATCTCGACGGCCTGGCGCAGCGCGCGGGCGAGGCCCTTGAACGCGCTTTCGGCGATATGGTGGTTGTTCGAGCCGTAGAGCGTCTCGACGTGGAGCGTGATCCCGGCGGTCTGCGCGAAGCTGTGGAACCAATGCTCGAACATCTCGGTGTCCATCTCGCCGAGCCGCTTCTGGCTGAACTCGGTCTTGAACACGAGGAACGGCCGCCCGGAGATGTCCACCGCGACTCGCGTGAGCGTCTCGTCCATCGGCGAGAGCGCGTCGGCGTAGCGACGAATGCCCTTCTTGTCGCCGAGCGCCCTGGCCACCGCTTCGCCGATCGCGAGTCCCGTGTCTTCGACCGTGTGGTGCTGGTCGATGTGGAGGTCGCCGACGGTCTTCACGTCGAGGTCGATCAGCGAGTGGCGCGAGAGCTGCTCGAGCATGTGATCGAAGAAGCCGATGCCCGTAGAGACGGTATAGACGCCGGTCCCGTCGAGGTTGACGGTGACGTCGATCGAGGTCTCGCTCGTCTTGCGGCTGACGGTCGCGGTGCGCATCGGCGCCCCACATAGCGGTTCGCCGCGTCCATGCAATCTTGACCGCAGACTAGGACCCGCTAGTCCAGACACATGAGCTCGAGCGTACCCGACAGCCTGATTCCCTATGACGAGATCGTGCAGGAGGCCCTGCGCGCCGTGGTGGGGCGCGTGCTCGGCTCGGTCGCCAAGACCGGCGGGCTGCCCGGCGGGCACCATTTCTACATCACCTTCAAGACGCACGCGCCGGGCGTCGACATCCCGCAGCGGCTGATCGAGCGCTTCCCGGACGAGATGACGATCGTCCTCCAGCATCGCTTCTGGGACCTGAACGTCGACGCCGAGCGCTTTTCGGTGGGGCTGAGCTTCAACCAGGTGCCCGCAACGCTGGTGATTCCCTTCGCGGCGATCACCGGCTTCCACGATCCCGCGGTGAACTTCGAGCTGCGCTTCCAGGCGCAGGAGGGTCCCGACGGCCCCGATCCGGTCGAGGAAGCGGAGAACGACGGTCCGGGCACCGGCAGCACCGGCAAGGGCGGGTCTGACGAAGGCTCGAACGTCGTCTCGGTGGACTTCAAGCGAAAGAAGTGAGCGTTTGTTTGAAAACGCGCGAAGAGCGCGTTTTGAGGCGGCGCCAGCCCGCTCCCCCTCTCGGCCACCCATAGAATACACTGTCGTTGGGTGGCCGGGAGGGGGAGCGGGCCGGCACCGCCATGCGCCGTGAGGCGCACTCCAAACACGTCCGGCGGGTTGTCCTGCGGGCCCGCTTGCGCCTAGAGCGCGCGCGAAACGCCTTCCGGAGGACCCCGTGACCGATACCCGCACCGAAACCGATTCGATCGGCGCGATCGAAGTGCCTGCCGCCGCCTATTGGGGCGCGCAGACCCAGCGCTCGATCGAGAATTTCCCCTTCGGCGCAATGGAGCGGATGCCGCTCGGCATCGTCCATGCCCAGGCGATCGTGAAGCAGGCCGCGGCGCGGGTGAACGTCAAGCACGGGCTCGACCCCGAGATCGCCAAGGTGATCGACCAGGTCGCGCAGGAGATCGTCGACGGCAAGCTCGACGACCAGTTCCCGCTGGTGATCTGGCAGACCGGCAGCGGCACCCAGACCAACATGAACGTCAACGAAGTCATCGCCGGCCGCGCCAACGAGATCCTCACCGGCAAGAAGGGCGGCAAGTCGCCGATCCATCCGAACGATCACGTCAACATGGCGCAATCGTCGAACGATTCGTTCCCCACCGCGCTCCACATCGCCGCGGCTCGCGCGGTGACGCTCAAGCTCTATCCTGCGCTCGCCACGCTCCACGCCTCGATCGAGGCGAAGGTCGAGGCCTGGGATCACATCGTCAAGATCGGCCGCACGCACCTCCAGGATGCGACGCCGCTGACGCTCGGCCAGGAATTCTCGGGCTATGCCGCGATGCTCGAGTCGGCGAAGGCGCGCTTCGCCTCGGTGCTCGAGATCGACATCTTCAAGCTCGCGCTCGGCGGCACCGCGGTCGGCACCGGGCTCAACTCGCCCCCGGGCTATGCCGAGGACGTCGCGGCCGAGATCGCCAACATCACCGGCCTCCCGTTCGTCACCGCGCCCAACAAGTTCGAGGCGCTGGCGACCAAGGACCAGCTGGTGAACCTCTCGGGCGTCTGCAACACGCTCGCGGTGTCGCTCAACAAGATCGCCAACGACATCCGCCTGCTCGGCTCGGGCCCGCGCTCGGGCCTCGGCGAGCTCGACCTGCCGGCGAACGAGCCGGGCAGCTCGATCATGCCGGGCAAGGTGAACCCCACCCAGAGCGAATCGCTGACGATGGTCGCGGCGCAGGTGATCGGCAACCATATGGCCGTCACGGTGGGCGGCATGCAGGGCCATTTCGAGCTCAACGTGTTCAAGCCGCTGATCGGCTCGAATGTGCTGCGCTCGATCGAGCTGATGTCGGTCGGCATGGTGAGCTTCGCCGAGCGCGCGGTCGACGGCGCCAAGGCCAACGAGGCGCGGATCAAGGAGCTGGTCGACCGCTCGCTGATGCTGGTGACCGCGCTGGCGCCGGCGATCGGCTACGACAATGCCGCCAAGATCGCCAAGAACGCGCACGAGAAGGGGCTGACGCTCAAGGAGAGCGGCCTCGCGCTCGGGCTCGTCGACGAAGCGACGTTCGACAAATACGTCCGCGCGGAGACGATGATCGGGCGCTGATGTCCAATTCCTCCCCTGCACAGCAGGGGAGGGGGACCGCCGCCGAAGGCGGTGGTGGAGGGGCGCGCCGAAGGCGCGGGGCCCGCTCGAAGCTCAGGACAAACGCCGCTTCGCGGCGCCCCTCCACCGCCTTCGGCGGTCCCCCTCCCCCAGCAAGCTGGGGGAGGATTGAGGGAACCCGCCCCCCTCTCGATCGCTTTTCTCCCGAACCAGTTTCGGGAAGGAAGACCATGATCGGGGACGCAATCGCAGGCTGGATCGGCCGCAGCATCGACCGTCGCGACGGCGAGGGCGGCACGATGGGCGCCATCCTCGGCGTCGGCGCCTGGGAAGTCGCCAAGCGCGTGGTGCCGGCGGCGCTGCTGCTGGGCGGTGCGGTGCTCGGCGCGCGTTATGTCTCGGCCAGGCTCCAGCCGGCGACCGCGCCGTGATCGGCAAGATCATGGGCGCGCTGATCGGCCGCTCGATCGATCGGCGCGATGGCCATGGCGGCCTGAAGGGCATGGCGCTCGGAGTCGCCGTCGAGCGCGTGCTCAAGCGACTCGGCCCGATCGGCTGGATCGTCGGCGGACTGCTATGGCTGGTGGCCCGGCTGTTGTTCGGACGCAAGCGGCGGTATCGTTAGGCGACACCCGCGCGGCGACTGGCGCTTGACGGCCCCTGGCTGCCGGGCCACTAGCGCCCATGCCCCAGCGCACCGAATCCGATCCGCATGGCTTCAAGCGCCGCGGCGTGCTGTTCGTCCTGTCCTCGCCGTCGGGTGCGGGCAAGTCGACGATCGCGCGCAAGCTGCTCGGCGCCGACAACCAGCTGGAGATGTCGGTCTCCTACACCACCCGCGCGCCGCGCCCGGGCGAGAAGGACGGCGTCGACTATCATTTCACCGATCTCGAGGGGTTTCGCGCGATGGTCGCGAACCACGAGTTCCTCGAATGGGCGCATGTCTTCGACCATCGCTACGGCACGCCCAAGGCGCAGGTCGACCAGATCCTCGCCTCGGGCCGCGACGTGCTGTTCGATATCGACTGGCAGGGCGCGCAGCAGCTGTTCCAGCTCGCCGGCGGCGACGTGGTGCGGGTGTTCATCCTGCCGCCGTCGCTCAAGGTGCTGCGCGAGCGGCTCGACAAGCGCGCGACCGACACCGCCGAGGTGATCGACCGGCGGATGGCGCGGGCCGAGAATGAAGTCAGCCACTGGGACGGCTATGACTATGTCCTGGTCAACGACGACGTCGAGGAATGCTATTCGTCGGTGCACACGATCCTGAACGCAGAGCGGCTGAAGCGCTCGCGCCAGACCGGGCTGATCGGCTTCATCCGGAGCCTGACCAAGTCGGGGTGAGTTCCGGACGCGCCACTGCCTAACCGTCATCCCGGCGAAAGCCGGGACCCAGAGTTACGAAGGGCATCGCTTGCGGCCCTGGGTCCCGGCTTTCGCCGGGATGACGACTGAGGTGGGTGTCAGAGCAACCCCAGGAACCGCGCGCCCGCGTCGAATTCCCCGCGCTTCGACTCGCGCGCCAGCGTCGCGAGCTCGTCCTCGCCCCATTGCTCGGCCTGCCAGGCCTCGTCGACCAGCGCGGCGGCCCAGGCGACGTCCCGCGACACCGCGCCTTCGAGCAGCGCCAGCCCGATCAGCAGCGAGCCGCTGACCGTCACCAGCGGTGACAGCCCCGCCAGGTGGAACGCGTCGAGCACGCCCACCGCTTCGCCCAGCCGCGCGATCGTCGCGGGCGGCTGGGGCTTGTGGATCACCCCCGCAACCGTCTCGAAATGCACGTCGTAGCGGCCGCGCGCCCAGTCGAGCAGCGGGTCCCAATGCTCGGCCTGGCGCTCGACCAACGGCGGCGGCTCGGCGGCGCGGTAGCAGGTGAGGTCGCTCTCGCCATAGGCCGCGAGGCTCGCGGCGAAGCGCGCGCGGTCCGGCGCCACGCGATCGATCGCGGCATTGGCGAGGCCGGTGAGCGGCATCGCGCGCGGGTCGATCGTCTCCGCCACTGCGTGCCACTCGCCCGCGATCGCCGCGGCGAGCTGCGGCGTCGGCAGCGCGAGTTCGGCGCGGCCGGGGGTGCGCACCAGCCGGCCGTCGAGGCGCAATGCGTGGCCGTGCGCCGTCTCCTCGACGGCGATGTCTTTCCAGAAGCGCCTCATGCCTCCGGCGGCGTCCGCCAGCGGCGTGCCATCGCGCGGGGCACGACGGCCATGACATAGAGCGCCGACAGGATGATCGCGCCGCCGAGCACGCTGCCTTCCCAGCTCGACGAGCGGCCGGCGATCACGAGGCCGAGCACGGCGCCTGCAGTGGCGGCGATGTTGACGGCGGCCATCGCGAAATAGCGGTTGCGCGCCTGCGCTTCGGGGGTGGTCATAGGCTCTCCAGCTGCCGGACGAGATCGAGCGGATGCCCGGCGATCATCGCCGCGCCCGCTTCGGCCAGCTCATGCGGGTCATGATAGCCCCATGCGACGCCGATTGCATGCGCGCCGGTGGCCCGCGCCATCGCGATGTCGAAGCTGGTGTCGCCGATCATCGCGGTGGTGTCGGGCGTCGCACCGGCCTCGGCGATCGCCGCCTCGAGCATCGAGGGGTGCGGCTTCGACGGATGCCGGTCGGCGGTCTGCAGCGTGACGAAGCGCGCGCGCAGGCCATGGTGCTCGAGGATCGCGATCAGCCCGCGGTCGGACTTGCCCGTCGCGATGCCGAGCAGCCAGCCCGTGGCGTCGAGCGCGGCGATCGTCTCGGCGATCCCGTCGAACAGCGGCTCGGGGTCGAGCGCGCCGTTCGATCGCATCGCGAAGAAGGCGCGCTTGTACGAGTCGGCCATCGCCTCGTGGAGCGCGGGATCGCCTTCGGGCAGCAGCCGCGCGATCGCGGGGACGAGGCTGAGCCCGACGATCCGCCGAATCGCCGCGCGCTCGGGTGGCTCGAACCCGGCCTCGGCGAAGGCGGCCTCCATCGCCCGGCAGATGTTCGCCTGGCTGTCGACGAGCGTGCCGTCGCAATCGAACACGGCGAGGCGGTTGGTCATGCGGGCACGCGGCCCGCGATCCTGAGGTGTTTCGACATCTCCGATCTCCCCCGCAGCTGCCGCGCTGCTAGGGCAGGGAAGGCGCCGCGACAATGGGGTGCCGGGAACCTCAGCGCGCCTTGCCCCGGCTCCGCCGCTCGCCGCGGCGCTCCTTGCGGACGGTCTTGGCGTGCGCGCGCGCGCGCGCCTTCTGCTGCTCGCGCGTCGGCGGGGTGGGGCCGTCGTCGAAGGGGAGCGCGTCGCCCTGCGCTTCCTCGAAGCCCAGCGTCGACAGCGATTCGGCGATATGGCCGGGGAGCGGCGCGGTGACGTCGAGCTTGCCCCCGTCGGGATGGTCGATGCGGATGCGCCGCGCGTGGAGGTGCATCTTGCGGCTGATCCCGCCGGTCAGGAATGCCTCCTGCCCGCCGTATTTGCCGTCGCCAACGATCGGATGGCCGATCGCCGCCATATGGACGCGCAGCTGGTGCGTGCGCCCGGTATAGGGCTGGAGCTCGACCCAGGCGGCGCGGTTGCCGGCGCGCTCGATCACGCGGTAGCGCGAGCGGGCGGGCTGGCCGTTCTCGCTTTCGTCGACATGCATCTTCTCGCCGCCGGTGCCCGGCTGCTTGCCGATCGGCAGGTCGATCACCCCATCGGCGATGTCGGGCACGCCGACGACGAGGGCCCAATAGACTTTTCGGGCCGTGCGGCCCGAGAAGCTCTTCGCGAAATAGGCCGCGGCGCGGGCCGAGCGGGCGAGGAGCAGCGCGCCCGAGGTGTCCTTGTCGAGCCGGTGGACGAGCTTGGGTCGCCCCTCGGCTTCGAACTGGAGCGCGTCGAGCAGGCCGTCGACGTGATCATGCGTCTTGGTGCCGCCCTGCGTCGCGAGGCCGGGCGGCTTGTTGAGCACCAGCGCCGCGGCGTCCTTGTGGATCACCATCTCGCGCA
Source organism: Sphingomonas sp. (assembly GCF_017745215.1). Lineage (GTDB taxonomy): Bacteria > Pseudomonadota > Alphaproteobacteria > Sphingomonadales > Sphingomonadaceae > Sphingomonas. The sequence goes on along the minus strand of NZ_JAGHZV010000018.1, from coordinate 17,731 downwards.
TGAACGTGACCTGGTCGTCGCTGAGCGGCGCGCGCTGGGGCTTGGCCCTGGCCGCCGGCGTGGGCGCTTCGGCCGGAGGGACGCGGATCACCTGGCCCGCGGTCACTCGGTCGCCCGGCTGCGCGCGCGCGCCGTCGACGCGGAGCTGGCCGGTGCGCGCCCAGCGCGAGACGATGTTGAAGCTGACGTCCTCGAGATGCCGCTTGAACCAGCGGTCGAGCCGGATGCCGTCGTCGTCGGCGCCAACGGTGAACTGGCGGACGCCGGTCTCGTCCTTACTCATGCGACCGCCCTCACGGCGGCGAGGCCGAGCGCGAGCGCGATCAGCGAGCCGATCACCGAGACCAGCGCATAGCCGAGCGCGGTCATCCAGTCGCCGCGCTCGATCATCACCATCGCGTCGAGCGAAAAGGCCGAGAAAGTGGTGAAGCCGCCGAGCACGCCGACGCCGAGCAGCAGCCGCCAGCTCTCGCCGCCCTGGCCGAAGCGCGCGAGGCTGCCGGCGAGCACGCCCATCAGCATGCCGCCGGCGAGGTTCACGGTGAGCGTGCCCCAGGGGTAGTTCGGCCCGAGCCAGCCGAGCATCAGCTTGCCGGTCAGGAAACGCGCCGCGGAGCCGAGGGCGCCGCCGAGCATGACGAGGAGGATGTGGGGCATCCGCCGCCGGTAGCGCGGAATGGCCGGGGGTTCAAATCATCCCGAGGGAGGCGAGCGCTCGCTCCTTGCCGTCATCCCGGCGAAAGCCGGGACCCAGGGCCGCGAGCGATGTCCTTTGTAACCCTGGGTCCCGGCTTTCGCCGGGATGACGGTTGGGGAGCGCGATGTGACCGAAGGGTTGCGGTTGACGCAAGCCGCTGCTACCCGCGCCTTGTCCCTTGGGGAGTAGCCACCGCTTCGGCGGGGCCCGGCGTCAACATGCTCGGTCGAGAGGCCGTGGCGCGGGAGGGGCGGGAAACCGCCCGGGTGAGACCATCGGCATCGGGCCTCCGTTCACCGGGCGGGAGGCAAGATGCCGTTGCGTCCATCGCCTGCCCGGCCCGAAGGAACCTCTCGTGGAAGCATTGCTCACCTCCACCGCGATCGTCGCGCTCGCCGAGATCGGCGACAAGACCCAGCTTCTCGCGATCGTGCTCGCGACGCGCTTCAAGCGGCCCGTGCCGATCATCCTGGGCATCCTCTGCGCGACCTTGGTCAACCATTTCCTCGCCGCGCTGATCGGTGCCGAGGCTGGCAAGCTGCTCGACGGCGCGTGGTTTCGCTACCTCATCGCGGCGTCGTTCATCGCCATGGGGCTGTGGACGCTGATCCCCGACAAGCTCGACGACGACGGCGGGGCCAAGCCGGCGCGGTTCGGCGCGTTCGTGACGACTTTGGTGGCCTTCTTCCTCGTTGAGATGGGCGACAAGACGCAGGTCGCGACGATCGCGCTGGGCGCGCGCTTCCACGACGCGCTCGCGGTGACCGCGGGAACGACGCTGGGGATGATGCTGGCGAACGTGCCCGCAGTGCTGGCGGGGAAGATGCTGATCGACCGGATCCCGATGAAGCTGGTGCATGGCCTCGCGGCGCTGCTGTTCATCGTGATCGGCGTGTGGCTGGTCCTGCAGACGGCGGGATGGTTGTGACGTCCGACTCCCCTCCCTTCCAGGAGGGGAATGGGAGCCTCAAATCCCGTTGTTCGCCACCAGGTCCACGTCGGTCCCGCCGTCGGCGCGCGAACTGAGGTACAGCACATAAGCCCCGCCGTCGCGGTCGCGCGTGCCGCCGAGGATGTGCTCGTCGCCATCGACCTGATGCTCGGCGGTGTACCCGGCGCGCACTGCCCTGGTGTAATACCAGTCCAGTGTGCCCTGCATGCCGACGGGGAGCGAGAAGCTCACCACGCGCAGCGCACATTCACCGGTCTCGGTGCCCGCCGCCTCGGTCACTCGCGCCTGGGGATGGAGCGGCAGGTCGCGCGGCAGGCGCTGCGCCCAGCCGGCCGAATATTGGAGGTTCGCCGCGCAGCCCGAGGTGCGCTTGTCCGCCTGGCGCGCCGCGAGCCCGCCGAGCGTGGCGCTCTCGCGCGCCGCCGAGCAGGCAGTGCAGCCCTTGTCGGCCGTGGTGGGGGCGGGGGTCTTCATCAGCGGGCCGTCGTTGGCCGCCGCCGACGTTCCGGCGGCATTGTCCGAGGGAACGCCGGCCGAATAGGCGCCGCTCGCCGGGCGTACCGCCTGGCCGTTCGACTGCTGCGACAGCTGCGGATCGACCATGATCTGGCCCTGGAGCGCGCTCGCCAGCGCCGGATCGACGGCGTTGGCGTTGCTGGTCGCATCGGCGCTCTCGTCGCTTCCGCCGCACGCAGCGAGCGCGAGCGGCAGGAGGAGAGACAGGAAACCGGTCCGGCGGATCATCGAAGGGCGCTCCCGCATGTGGCGGCAAGCATCGCCGAGGAAGGTTAAGATAGCGTTCGGCCAAAGTACGCCGCCGCCGCCGTTCTATCTTGCCAACACACCCCCGGCGCGCCATATCGGGGGCATGGTGAACATCCTCTCGATCCTCGTCGGCGCTCTTGCCTTCCTGATCGCGCTGATCGGCATCTTCCCGATTCCGTTGCTGCCGCTGGTCAACTGGATCGCGCTGCCGCTCGCGATCATCGGCGCGGCGTTGGGCGTCGTCTCGGGCAAGACCTCGGGCCGCAACCTCAACCTCCTGGTGATCCTGATCAGCGGGCTGCGCCTGTTCTTCACCGGCGGCTTCATCTGATAGGAAAAGGGCCCGGCGCAAGCGCCGAGCCCTTCCCTCTCCACAGCCCTTGAGGGCTCAGCGGCAGCGGACGTTGCCGCGGTCGATCGCCGAGCCGACCGACGCGCCGAGCGCCGCGCCCAGCAGCGTGCCGATCGTCGCATTGCGACCGTTCGACAATGCGTTGCCGAACAGTCCGCCGGCGACGCCGCCGACGATCAGGCCGGTCGTCCCATCCGAGCGGCGGCAGTAATAGCGGCCGTCGCGCCCGCGATAGATGCGGTCGTTCCGGGTCAGGCGGCGCTCGCTGTAATAGCGGCCGTCGCGATAGAAATCGTCGGCGTAATAGGCGCCGCCGTTCGCGCCGCGGTTCCAGTCGTAATAGCGATAGCTGCGCCAGTCGCGGCGATCGCGATTCCAGTCGCGACGGTCGCGATTGTACTGGCGCTGCGCGTCGCGGACGTCGTCGCGGCAGTCCTGCTGCTCGCGGCGATATTCGCGGGCATTGTCGGCATTGCGCAGGTCGCGCGCGCACTCGCGCTGCGCATCGCGCACGTTGCGGTTGTAATCCTGACGCGGCGTCTGCGCCATCGCGGGCAGCGCCGGGATCATGACCGCGGCGGTCATGGCAGCGGCAAGCAGGCGGGTTCGCATCACTCTCTCCTGTCCTTGTGGGAAGTGGCGAACCAACGTCCCGCCGCGGCAAGGGTTTCGTGAACGAGTCGTTATGTCGGGTTCATAGTCGCCGCGCGCCCGGATAGGCGAACAGCAGGTCGCTGCCCACCGCCGCCTCGAGCTCGGCCTCGCCTTCGAGCGTCAGGCACTCGCCTGCGCGGAAGGCGACGCCATCGGCCACGCCTTCGCCGGCGAGCGGCACCAGCCAGCCCTCGACGCCTTGCGGAAGCGCGACCTTGCGGTGGCCGCCCCCCCAGCGCTCGAGCACGAACTTGGGGCCCTCGACCAGGATCGTCCGCCCCGGCTCGACCGGGCCGGGCATCGGATGCGGTGTATAGGGCACCGGCTCGGAGACGGCGACGCCTTCGTCGAGATGCAGCTCGCGCGGCCGGCCATAGTCGTAGAGCCGGTAGGTGGTCTCGCTGTTCTGCTGGACTTCGACCAGCGTGATCCCCGCGCCGATCGCGTGGATCGTGCCCGAGCCCGAATAGAAGAAGTCGCCCGCCTTCACCTGCTTCCAGTCGAGCAGCGCCTCGATCGAGCCGTCGAGCGCAGCGGCGCGCAGCGTCTCGCGGTCGACCGGCGCCTTGGTGCCCAGCGCGATCGTCGAATCGGGCTCGGCCGCCAGGATCACCCAGCATTCGTCCTTGCCGCGCGGCAGCCCGGCGGCATGCGCCTGCTCGTCGTTGGGATGGACCTGGACCGAGAGCTTCTCGCTGGTGAAGAGATATTTGATCAGCAGGTCGGGCGTGCTGTTGCCGGGGCTCTGGAACCAGATCTCGCCCACCGGATCTCCCTCGGCCGAAGGATCGGCGAAGCCCGGCCAGAGATGGTGGCGGCCCCAGGGCTTCTCGACGCGGTGGGTGGCGAGCAGCGTAGCGGTCAACGGACGACTCCCGGTTTGAGATTGCTTTCTACCGCAACGCACAAGCCGTGTCGCGCGATCCGCCCCGAAACCGCCTCGAATCCGCCCTCAAACGGCAATGCGATTCCGGTTGTTGGCCGGGAGCTCACTCGTTAGGAACAGGCACCTATGCGTGCATACCGCTTTCGTTCGCTTGCGCTGGTGGCAATCGCCGTCGTCGCGCTTCCCCTCGCCGGCTGCTCGCGCAAGAGCGCGCGGGCGGACCTGCCCTATGTCGCGCGCGACGTGGGCACGCTCTATCTCGCCGCCAAGGACCGGCTCGACAAGAAGCAGTACAAGCTCGCCGCCGCGCTGTTCGACGAAGTCGAGCGCCAGCACCCCTATTCGGTGTGGGCGCGCCGCGCGCAGCTGATGGGCGCGTTCAGCTACTACCTCGCGAAGGACTATTCGAACGCGATCCAGTCGGCGCAGCGCTTCCTCGCGGTGCACCCGGGCAACCGCGACGCGCCCTATGCCTATTATCTCGTCGGCATCAGCTATTACGAGCAGATCCAGGACGTCACGCGCGACCAGAAGATCACCCAGCAGGCGCTCGATTCGCTCGGCGAGCTGACGCGCCGCTATCCCAACACCCGTTACGCCGCCGATGCGCGGCTGAAGATCGATCTGGTGCGCGACCATCTGGCGGGCAAGGAGATGGAAGTCGGCCGCTTCTACGAGCGCCGCGGCCAGTGGCTCGCCGCCACCGTGCGCTTCCGCAACGTGATCGACACCTACCAGACCACCACCCACACGCCCGAGGCGCTGATGCGGCTCACCGAGACCTATCTGGCGCTCGGCGTGCCCGAGGAGGCCAACAAGGCGGCGGCGGTGCTAAGCAGCAACTATCCGGGCTCGGACTGGTATCAGCGCGCGTACAAGCTGATGCAGGCGCACCAGGACAAGCTGGCGGCGGTGCCCAAGGCGCAGTGAAGGAAGGCGCAATGGACGCGGGCTGTGGCACCCGCTTCCGTTCTTCCTCCGTTCCTGCAATAACGGCGCGCGCATGCTGACCGCGCTTTCCATCCGCGACGTGGTGCTGATCGAGGCGCTCGACCTCGAGTTCGCGCCGGGCCTGGGCGTGCTCACCGGCGAGACCGGGGCGGGCAAGTCGATCCTGCTGGACGCGCTCGGGCTCGCGCTCGGCGGGCGCGGCGAGAGCTCGCTCGTCCGCCAGGGCGCGGCGCAGGCGAGCGTCGCCGCCACCTTCGATCCGCCGCCAGGCATCGCCGAGGCGGTCGCCGACAGCGGGATCGAGATCGAGCCCGGCGAGCCGCTGATCATCCGCCGCATCGTCAAGGCCGATGGCGGCAGCCGCGCCTTCGTCAACGACCAGCCGGCGTCGGCGGCGCTCCTCCGCGAACTGGGCGGCAAGCTCGTCGAGATCCACGGCCAGCACGACGACCGCGGGCTACTGAACCCGCGCGGGCATCGCGCCTTGCTCGACGCGTTCGCGCGGAGCGACGCCGAATCGGTCGCGGGGGTGTATCGCACCTGGCGCGAGGCCGAGGATGCGCTCGCCGCGGCCAGGGCCGAGCAGGACAGCGCCGAGCGCGATCGCGAATGGCTCCAGCACGCCGTCGCCGAGCTGCGCACCCTCGCGCCCGAGCCGGGCGAGGAGGAGCGGCTCGCCGAGCGGCGCGCGGTCATGCAGCGCGGCGAGAAGATCTCGGGCGAGCTCCAGGCCGTCGCCGAGCTGATCGAAGGCGCCGACGGCGGGCTTGCGCAGCTGCGCCAGGCGGCGCGGATCCTCGACCGCATCTCGGGCGATCACGAAGCGCTGGGCGAAGCGCTCGCGGCGCTCGACCGCGCGATCACCGAGGCAGGCGAGGCGCAGGCGCAGGTCGACACTGCGGCCGAGGCGCTGGCGTTCGATCCCGCCGCGCTCGAGGCCGACGAGACCCGGCTGTTCGAGCTGCGCGGCGTGGCGCGCAAGCACCGCGTCCAGCCCGACGAACTGGCGGCGCTGGCGGAGGAGCTGGAGGCGAGGCTCGCGCGGATCGAGGACGGCGGCGCGGGCGTCGCGCGGCTCGAGCTGGCGGTGGAGGAAACGCGGCGCGCTTATACGCAAGCGGCGCGGGCGCTCTCGGCGGTGCGGGTGGAAGCGGCGACTCGGCTCGACCTGGCGGTGGCGGCCGAGCTCAAGCCGCTGAAGCTCGACGCGGCGCGCTTCCGCACCGTGGTCGAGCAGCTGCCCGAAGCGCAATGGGGCGCGGGCGGGATCGACCGCGTCGAGTTCCTGGTCTCGACCAATCCGGGCGCGCCGTTCGCGCCGCTGATGAAGATCGCATCGGGCGGCGAGCTGTCGCGCTTCATCCTCGCGATGAAGGTCGCGCTCGCCGAGGAGGGCGGGGCGAAGACGCTGATCTTCGACGAGATCGACCGCGGCGTCGGCGGCGCCGTGGCGAGCGCGATCGGCGAGCGGCTCGCGCGGCTGGCGGGTACCGCGCAGCTGCTGGTGGTGACGCACAGCCCCCAGGTCGCGGCGCGCGGCTCGCAGCATCTGCTGATCGCCAAGAGCCACGACGGCTTCGTCACGCGCACCGGCGTGACTCCGCTCGACGCCGGCCAACGGCGCGAGGAGATCGCGCGTATGCTCTCCGGCGCGACGATCACCGACGAGGCGCGCGCGCAGGCCGAGCGGCTGATCGAGCCGGCGTGACTTCGCTCGATTAGCCGCCAACCCGGTTTTCGCCGCGATGATCGTGGTTTGGCAGGCGCCGTTAACAAAGCTGAACGAACGTTTCGCAGCTGACACAGCTTGCGACACAAAAGCCACGCACATGGGACAAGCGCGCGACAGGCGCGTTCCATACAGGTCCCAGGCCGCGAGGGGCGGCCCCGTTCAATGAGGAGAGACACCATGAAGAAGATCGCAATCCTGCTCGCCAGCCTGAGCGCAGTCGCCGCCGCGGTTCCCGCGACCGCCGCGCCGCTCTCGCCGGCCCCCGCCTTCCAGGGCGGCGTGTGGCAGAACATCAACGCGCGCCAGGCGCGGATCGAAGCCAAGATCAACCAGGGCATCCGCTCTGGGGCGCTCACGCGCAGCGAAGCGGCGAACCTCCGCAGCCAGTTCCGCGCGATCGCCGCGCTCGAGGCTCGCTATCGCCAGTCGCGCCCCGGCCTGACCATGGCCGAGCGCGCCGACCTGGACCGCCGCTTCGACGCGCTCGAGCGCAGCATCCGCATCCAGAAGAGCGACCGCGACACCCGCGGCCACGGCCGTCACCGCTGATCGGCCGCCGCCGCCGACCAGGAAGGGCTCCGCCGCAAGGCGGGGCCCTTCGCTTTTCCGGGCCGGCGACGGAGTTGGGTTATGCCCGGTTCAGCGGATCGGCTTGCCGCTGTCCTTCCAGCGATCGAGGATCTGCGAATCGTCGGTGACCGGCGCCTGCGCGCGCGCGGTCGCGGGGGCGGGAGCGTAGCCGGGGAGCGGGTCGCCGCTGTCGGCATAGGCGGGCTGGATCGTGTCGCGGGTGGTCGTCGCGGGCCGGGTCCGTGCGACGACGGCCGCAGGCGCAGCGACCGGTGCGGGATCGGCGCTGGGGTGCGGACCCGGAAGCGGCTCGCCGCCGCGATAGGCGCTGCTGAACGCCGCGAGCGTGCCCCAATAGCCCTTCCAGCGATGGAAGAAATGCGCCCCGAACGCGCCGGTCATCACCAGCGCGCGGTTCCACGAAGGGGTGACGGCGTAGGTGTGATAGTGCGTCGCGGTGCCGACCGCCGCGAACACCCCGCCGTCCAGCGCCGCGGCGGCGACTCGCGCGGCGCGGTCCCAGTACTGGCGCTCGGGCGCGCGGGCCATCGCGCCGTCGCAGGCGAAGCTGAACTGGCAGCCGCGCCGCTCGGAGCCCTGGAAGACGACGCCGCAGACGGTATGCGGGAAGGCCGGGTGGCGGACGCGGTTGAGCACCACCTGCGCCACCGCGCGCTGACCGTCGTCGGGCTCGCGCGCGGCTTCGTAATAGATCGCATCGGTGAGGCACTGGAGCGCGCGGGCGCGGTCGGTGGCGGTGCCGGCGAGCGCAAAGGGCCGCGCGGGCTGGATGCTCGCGTCGATCACGGCGTCGGCGGGCACAGGCAGGTCGGGCAGCTCGGCGGTGCCGGTCGTCCCCGAAGCGCTGCTCGGCGCCTCGGCATCGTCGATCACATCGTCATAGGCCGAGCCGGGGAAATGCTCCTCGGCTTCATAGCCCTGCGGCACGGGCGCGGGCGCCGCGACGCGCTTCGCCTGCGGTCCGAGCGCCTGCGCGGAAAAGCCGGCGCCGACCAGCGAGACGATCGCTGCCGCCAGCAAGCCCCGCGCCTGCATCCGAGTGAACCGCCGCCAGACCATCTGCCCATTCGCTCCCGGGGCAGGCTTATAGCCGATCGAGCTTAAGGATTCGCCACGCGATTCGGGCGCGTCCCGCGGCGAAACAGTTGATGGTTAACGTAATTTTCTCGTTGGCGAGCCTCAGTGCCCGCCACCCCTGGAGATCAGCAGCAGCACGCTCGCGAGGTTGAGCGCCATCGCCGCGATCAGCAGCGGATCGACCGGCCGGCCGGGTACGAGATAGCCCGACAGCACCAGCGAGAAGACCCCCAACGCAAAGGAATTCGACGCGATCAGCGCGCCGTTCGCGGTCCCTCTGGGGAGCATCGCCGAGACGACCAGCGCGACGGCGGCAAAAGCCTCGGGCCATTTGAGCACCGGGCTGTGCGCCACGCCGTCGAGCAAGCGCCAGCCGGTGCCCACACCCACCACCAGCGTCAGCAGCCTCAGCACCCACAGCATCGTCGGTCCCCCCTTGGTCGTGCGCTTCGATTAGCCGCTTTCGCTCGTGCGGCAATAGCGCGCGCGGAAGCCGTCGGCGAAGTCTTTGAGCCGGCCCTCGCCGATCGCCGCGCGCAGGTCGGCCATCAGGGTCTGGTAGAACCAGAGGTTGTGCTCGGTCATCAGCATCGCCCCCAGGATCTCGCCCGCGCGGACGAGGTGATGGAGATAGGCGCGGCTCCACTGCGCACAGACGGGGCAGGGGCATTCGGGGTCGAGCGGGCCCTGCTCCTCGGCGAACCTGGCGTTGCGGATGTTGATCGGCCCGGCGCGCGTGAAGGCCTGGCCGGTGCGGCCCGAGCGCGTGGGCAGCACGCAATCGAACATGTCGATCCCGCGCTCGACCGCGCCGACGATGTCGTCGGGCTTGCCCACGCCCATCAGGTAGCGCGGCCGGTCCTCGGGGAGCTGGCCCGGGGCATAGTCGAGCACCCCGAACATCGCTTCCTGGCCCTCGCCGACCGCGAGCCCGCCGACCGCATAGCCGTCGAACCCGATCTCGCGCAGCGCTTCGGCCGACGCCCCCCGCAGCTGCGCGTCGAGCGCGCCCTGCTGGATGCCGAACAGCGCCGCGCCTGACGCATGCTCGACACCGGCGTCGAAAGCATCGCGCGAGCGGCGCGCCCAGCGCATCGACCGCTCCATCGCGCGCGCCTGGACGTCGCGGGTCGAGGTGGTGGGGACGAGCTCGTCGAACGCCATCACGATGTCCGAGCCGAGCAGCCGCTGGATCTCCATCGATCGCTCGGGGCTCAGCATATGGCGCGAGCCGTCGAGGTGCGACTTGAACGAGACGCCTTGCTCGTCGCGGGTGGTGAGGTCGGAGAGGCTCATCACCTGGTAGCCGCCCGAATCGGTGAGGATCGGCCGGTCCCAGCCCATGAACCTGTGCAGCCCGCCCAGCCGGTGGACGCGCTCGGCGCCGGGGCGGAGCATCAGGTGATAGGTGTTGCCGAGCAGGATGTCGGCGCCCGCGGCGCGCACGTCGGCGGGCTTGACCGCCTTGACCGTGGCGGCGGTGCCGACGGGCATGAAGGCCGGCGTGCGGATCTCGCCGCGGCGCATCGCGATGGTCCCGAGCCGCGCCTTGCCGTCGGTCGCGTGGATGGTGAAGTCGAAGCGGGGAGGCATGGCGTGGGGCATTGCCCGCTGATGGCGCCAAAAACCAGCCCAATCCTCTCCCGGAGGGAGAGGGGGACCGCGAAGCGGTGGAGAGGGGTCTCCGCGAGCGACGTCGCCAAGGCTGAACTCCCCCTCCACCAGCCTGCGGCTGGTCCCCCTCCCCCTCCGGGGGAGGATTGGGCTACGAGGGAGGACATGACCGACAATCTCCTCGCCGACCTGCCCGATGCCCGCGCGGGCGAAGCCTTCACCGAGCTGCTCGCGCGCCCGGGGGTGCGGATCGAGCGGATCGTGTCGATGGGGCAGGCCACCCCCGAAGCCGAGCCGATGGTGCAGGGCTGGGACGAATGGGTGCTGCTGCTCGCCGGCGAGGCGGGGCTGCGGATCGAGGACGGGCCCGAGCTGCGGCTGGCGCCGGGGGATCACCTGCTGGTCCCCGCCGGCGCGCGGCATTGGGTGACCCATACGGCGAGCCCGACGGTGTGGCTCGCGCTCCACTTCGGCGCCCAAGTGGTGGTATAGAAGCGTAATACAGTTTACACGGTTGACACCGATAATGTGAAAAAACGCCGTTCGGCATGAACGAATGCCCGAAGGTCCCCGGAGGGACTCTGGTGTGGATCGACGATGCGAAAGAGCGGCACCCAGGCTCGCGCCTCAACTCCTATTTTGCAACCCGGCTGTCGAACCGGTCGGAGCCGGCCGGCTTTCGCCCCCGAATGTCGACTCGCCCTGAAGGTCCATTTCCCAGGTCTCGCCCAGCTCGGGCTTGCCGAACGCTTCGTGCACCTCGCTCGAGACCAGGCGCATGCCCGCCGCGGCGTAGATGCGCCGTGCGCTGGTGAGCACCGCGTGTGTCCAGAGCGTCAGCTTGCGATAGCCCGCCGCACGCGCGAACTCGACGCACGTCGCGACCAGCGCCTGGCCGATGCCGGTCCCCCGCGCATCCGGCTCGACATAAAGCAGCCGGAGCTTGGCGATCCCGTCACCCGCATCGACGAGGAACACCGAGCCGAGCATCCGCCCGCCGCGTTCCGCGACCCAGCATTGCTCGCGGCCTGGCCGGAAGTCGCGCAGGAAGGCGGTGACGACTTCGCCGAGCAGCACTTCCATGCCCCGGCCCCAGTCATAGCCCTCGTTGTAGAGGATCGCCTGGCGCGCGGCGATCATCCCCATGTCGCCGGCACGGAACGGGCGCAATGTCCAGGGCAGCGCGGCGCCCTCCATCAGCGTGCGCGCCGTGTCGAGCGCCTGGGCGAGCGCCCTGCTGCCGCCTTCGCCCAGCGCGCCGAGCGCGCGCTCGGCATCGGCGCGCGTCGCGGCGTCGAGCGACTCGAAGGCAACGCGGCCCGCCTCGGTTAGCGTGATCGGCCGGCGCCTTGCGTCGCTGCCGCGCCCGCGCGCGATCCAGCCGCGCTCCTCGAAGCGGCGCAGGATGCGGCTCGCATAGCCCGCGTCGAGGTCGAGCAGCGCCTGCAATTCGCTGGCGAGCACCGAGTCGCGGACGGCGATCTCGTAGAGCATCCGCGCTTCGGCGAGGCTCAGCTCGCTCCCCATGTAGCGCGGCGTGAGCACGCCGGCGAAGCGCGTGTGCACGCGGTTGAAGGCGCGGAAGCTGGTGACGGCCGAGTCGATTGCAGGGGTCATGCAGGATTGATGCGTCGATTAGTTGACTACGTCAAGTAATGATGCGGTTGAGCTGAACCCTCCGCCGCGTCATGCTGGCCGGGACACGCATGGGGGATGCGGATGGGACCCTATGAATATGTGCTGGTGCTCGCCTCGATCGTCGTCGGGCTGGCGATCAGCGACCTTCTGGTCAGCCTGAAGGGGCTGTTGCGCGCCCGGGCGCGCGTGACGTGGGACTGGGCGGCGCTCGCCGCTGCCGTGGCGGTGCTGATGGTCAACATCATGATCTGGTGGTCGCTCTATGCACCGAGCGAGAAGCCGACGACGATCGGCGCCTTCGTGCCGGTGCTCGTCCAGTTGATCCTGCTGTTCCTGCTCACCAGCGCGGTGCTGCCCGACGAGGTTCCCGCGGCGGGGCTGTCGCTCCGCGACTATTATGCCGAGAACCGGCGGTTCATCTGGACGCTGTTCGCGCTGACGCTCGCCTGGGCGCTGGGCCGCTCGATCGTCGAGGCGGCGATTCGCGACGGCCGGCTGGCGATCGGCGGGCGGATTCCGGACCTGGCGGTACTGGCGGTGATGGTCTCGATGATCGTCGTCCGCGCGCGCTGGTGGCACGGGCTCGTGCTCGCGCTGCTCATCCTCTCGGGCCCGGTCGCCTGGCTGTCTCGCTCGCTCGGCTGAGCGAGTCGTGCCTCAGCGATTCGCCTCGACGTAATCGAGGATGTCCTGCGGTGTGCGGAACAGCGCGTCGGGGCCGAGGCCGGCAAGCACGTCCTCGCTGGCATAGCCCCACAGCACCGAGCCGACGCGCATGCCCACTTCGCGCGCCGCGTCGATGTCGCGCGTCTCGTCGCCGACCGAAAGGACCTCGTCGGCGGCGATGCCGAGCTTCTTGAGCGTGCGGCGGAACTTGGGCGCCTTGCCGAACAGCGAGGAGCCGCAGGCGAAGAAGTCGATTCGTGCGGCATTCTCCTCGCCCAGGATCGCGCGGGCATTGGCCTCGGAGTTCGACGTCACCAGCGCGATCTTGACCCCGCTCGCGCGCAGCCGCTCGAGCAGGTCGGGGGTGCCGGGGAAGAGCTCGATCTGGTCGGCGTTCTGCCCGACCAGCCGGCGGACGTAGCGCGCGATCAGCGGCAGCTTCCAGCGCGCGATGCCGAGATAGTTGATCACTTCGCGCGAGCTCTTGTTCCGCAGCATCTCGACCTCATGGTCGGCGACGGTGCGGAAGCGGAACTTCGCCGCCAGCTCGTCGACCACCGAGAGGAACCAGTCGCCGCTGTCCGACAGCGTGCCGTCGAAATCGAAGATGACCAGGCGAATCGGCGGGAGCTCCCCCGCGGCGGACGCGCGCAGGCCCGGCGCGCCCGGCGCCGTCTCAGCCATGTGCGTGGCCGTGATCATGTTCATTCCCCGTTTCCGCCCCTTCATGGCCATGCGTCATGCGGCATTCCGCCCCGTCGCCCAATTCGATCTGCACGGTCGTATGCTCGATTCCGAAATCGTGCGCCAACCGCTGCTGCAGGTCCATCAGGAATGCGTCACCCGGATGACCATCGGGCATCACGAGGTGCGCCGTGAGCGCCGCTTCGGTGGTGCTCATAGGCCAGATATGGAGATCGTGCACGCGGCAAACCCCGGGCAGGCCCTCGAGCAGCGCCTCGACCGCCTCGGGATCGATCCCCGCGGGCACCGCGTGCATCGCCATGGTGAGCGATTCCTTGAGCAGCCCCCAGGTGCTCCAAAGGATCACGACGATGATCACGAGGCTGATCATCGGGTCGATCCAACTCATGCCGGTGAGCAGGATCAGCCCGCCGCCGATCACCACCCCGGCCGAGACCGCCGCATCGGCCGCCATGTGGAGGAAGGCGCCGCGGATGTTGACGTCGCCCTTGCGCCCGCTGACGAAGAGCAGCGCGGTAGAGAGGTTGATGACGATGCCCACCGCCGCGACGATCATCATCGTGCCGCCGGGCACCTGCGGCTGCCACGAGAGCCGCTGCCGCGCCTCGAGCGCGATCGCGCCGACCGCGACGAGCAGCAGCACCGCGTTGAACAGCGCGGCGAGGATCGTCGAGCCGCGATAGCCGTAGGTGAAGCGCTTCGATGCGGGCCGCTTGGCGAGCTCGGCGCCGCCCCAGGCGATCAGCAGCCCGAGCACGTCCGAGAGATTGTGCCCCGCGTCGGCGAGCAGCGCCATCGAGCCGATCCACATGCCGGCGAGCCCCTCGACCAGCACGAAGCCGAGGTTGAGCACCGTGCCGATCGCGAAGGCGCGGCCGAAGTCGGCGGGAGCGTGGACGTGTCCGTGCCCGTGCGAATGGCCGTGGGCATGGCTATGGCCGTGCCCGTGGCTGTGCCCGTGGTGGTCGTGAGAATGCGCGGCCATCGCCGCTGTCTTAGCGGGGCAAGTGCATGTGATGCTAGGACATCATTCGCCCGGGCCCATTCCGCCGCCGCCCTGGCTGCCGCCCCAGCCGCCGCGCCGCCGCATCCCGCCGCCCCGGCGGTCGCCCGGGCCCATCCCCGGTGCGCGGATCTGGATCAGCTCGCTGCGGGTGATCACGCCGTCCTTGTTGGCGTCGAAGCGCGTGAAATAGAGGTCGAAGCGCGCCGCCAGCTCGTCGAAGGTGATGCGGTTGTCGCCGTTGGTGTCGAGCTCGAACGGGCTGGGCAGCGCGTTGCGGTCGCCGAGCCAGGTCGCCGCCCAGTCCGAATAGCCGATATAGCCCGCCGAGCCGCCGCCGACCCCGGCCCAGGCGTGCCTCAGCCCCGCATCGAACTCGGCGCGGGTCACCCTGGCGTCGCCGTCCGAATCGAAGGCGGCGATCATCATCGCGACCGGCTCGGCGATGATCGTCGCGGCGGGCTGCTGCGAGCGGGCGTCCTGCGGCGGCGCGTCGCCGCGCGGGAGCCGATGGCCCGATTGGGCGAAGGCGGGCGTGGCGACCAGCAGGCCGGCGAGCAGCAGCAGGGGACGCATCAGGCAAGAATCTCCACACGAGGACGCCATCACAGAGCGCGGTATTGTGTCCGAGGCATGGCGACTCGCGGTAGCGGGCGCGCCATAGATGTCGCGGCTTGTCGCAGTGCCGAGGAGCGCTGCTATCATGGCCTCGCCATCGACGGGAGCGACTCGTGAACGATTATCTGGACGACCTCGAATCGCTGTTGCTGGGACTGGACGACGAGGGAATGCTGCTTTCGGAACTCGACGGTTTCGTGACCGGCGTGATCGTCAGCCCCGAACCGATCCCGCCGTCCGATTGGCTCCCCCGCATATGGAACGGAGGCGAGCCGCCCTTCGAGACCGATGGGGAGGCCGAGCGTTTCGTCGCCCTCGTCATGCGCCACCATGACGACACGGTGGCGAGCCTTGGGCGCCCGGGCGAATACGTGCCCCTGCTGGACACCGATCCGAGAGACGGTGAATCGCTATGGGAGCTCTGGATCGAAGGTTTCGCGCTCGCATTGAAGCTCGCGCCGAAAGGTTGGAACCGCCTGCGCGCCAGCGAAGACGCCGTCGCGAAAGCGGCGCTGGACGGGATCGTCACGCTCGTGGCGGTCGCGAACCGGACGATGAGCCTCGACGAGACCGGACTCATCGCTGCGCATGACGACGTGGGTGTCTTCCTCGCGAATTGGGTTCAATTGCTTCACGAATGGCGGCTCGAGAATGATCGGCGTCCCTCGGAAGGGAAGATCGGCCGAAACGATCGCTGTCCCTGCGGTTCGGGCAAGAAATACAAGAAATGCTGTGGCCTGAACTAGGCGGGAAGGGGACTATGGCAGCAGCAGCGACGCATCCCCGTAGGAATAGAAGCGATACCCTTCCGCGATCGCATGCGCATAGGCGTCCTGCATCCGCTCCAGCCCCATCAGCGCCGAGACCAGCATGAACAGCGTCGAGCGCGGCAGGTGGAAGTTGGTGATGAGCCCGTCGACGCCGCGGAAGCGATAGCCGGGGATGATGAAGATCGCGGTGTCGCCCTCGAACGGGCGGATCACGCCGTCCTCTCCGCAGGCGCTCTCGATCAGGCGGAGGCTGGTGGTGCCGACCGCGATCAGCCGCCCGCCCGCGTGGCGCACGGCGTTGAGCCGGTCGGCAGTGGCGGCGTCGATGCGGCCCCATTCGGCGTGCATGCGATGCGCGTCGGTGTCCTCGGCCTTGACCGGCAGGAACGTGCCCGCGCCGACGTGGAGCGTCAGCGTCGCATGCCCCACGCGCGCGGCGTCGAGCGCCTCGACCAGCTCCGGAGTGAAGTGGAGCGCCGCGGTGGGGGCCGCGACCGCGCCGGGCTCGGCGGCGAACATCGTCTGGTAATCCTCGGCATCGCGCGCGTCGGTCGGGCGTTTCGAGGCGATGTACGGCGGCAGCGGCATGTGTCCGGCGCGCTCGAGCAGCAGCTCGACCGGCTCGTCGCCGGCGAAGTCGAGTGCGAAGCTCCCGTCGTCGGCGCGGTCGGCGGCGATGGCGGTGACGCCGGCGCCGAAGTCGATCTCGTCGCCTTCGCGCAGCCGTTTGGCGTTGCGGACGAAGGCGCGCCAGCGCCGCGGCCCCTCGCGCTTGTGGAGCGTCGCGCCGATCTTCGGCCCCGCTGCGCTCTGTGCGCCGTCCCCGCGGGTCCCCCGGAGCCCCTGGAGCTGCGCGGGGATCACGCGCGTGTCGTTGAAGACGAGGCAGTCGCCGGGGCGGAGCTGTGCGGGCAGGTCGTGGACATGGAGGTCGCGCACCGCCTGGCCCTCGAGCACCAGCAGCCGCGCCGAATCGCGCGGCGCGGCCGGGCGCAGCGCGATCCGCTCGGGCGGGAGCTCGAAATCGAACAGGTCGACGTTCATCGCATCGCGGCGCTCCGAAGGGCGCCTGCTAACCTCGGGTCAGGGCTTGGGCGGCGCCGTGCCCGGTAGCGTCACTTCCTTCTCGCCCGCGGGCAGCACCTTGGCCGGCGCCTCGCCCTGATAGGCCGGCGGATTGTCCGAGCCGATATAGGCGTGGAGGATCTTGGTCGGGTTCGCGGGCGGCTCGCCGCGCTGGATCGCGTCGACCCATTGCATCCCCGAGATCACGCGCCCGAACACGGTGTAGTTCTCGTCGAACGAGAGCTTGGGCTCGAACATGATGAAGAACTGGCTGTTCGCGCTGTCCTTGTCCTCGGCGCGCGCGGCCGAGACGGCGCCGCGGACGTGCGGCAGGCGGCTGAACTCGGCGGGGACGTTGGGCAGGTCCGACCCCCCGGTGCCGTCGCCCTTGGGGTCGCCGCCCTGCGCCATGCCTTCGGGCGCGTCGTTGACGCGGTGGAAGACGGTGTTGTCGTAGAAATGCTGGCGCGTGAGGATCTTGATCCGCTCGACCATCTTGGGCGCGACGTCCGGGCGCAGCAGGATCACGACGCGGCCGCCCGAGGAGAGGTCGAGTACCCATTGATTCGTCGCGTCGTCGGGCGCGGGCGCCTTGAAGGCGTCGGGCGCGGCATTGACGTTGCCCAGGATGATCGGCTCGGGCTTCTGCTTGGGCCCGCCGCCTTGGGCCATTGCCGGCGACGAAACGAGAAGTGCGGCCAGGGCGGCCAGGGCAGCGGTCACGAAACGCATCAGGATCCTCACCGGGAGAAAGTCGTCGGCGCGCGGTCTAATCCAATCGGAGGAGCGCGCCTAGAGCATGTTCGGGCAGCGGTTGGGCCGAAAAAAGGCAATCCCTGCTGTTTCAGCAAAGCTGAAACAGATGCGGCACCGGCCCGCTCCCCCACCCGGCCACCCATAGAATAAACTTCCGTTGGGTGGCCGGGTGGGGGAGCGGGCCGGTGCCGCATCTGTTTCAGCTTTGCTGAAACAGCAGGGATTGCCTTTTTTCGGCC
>NZ_JAGHZV010000017.1 GCF_017745215.1 Sphingomonas sp. | reverse complement strand
TTCTATGGGAGGCCGGGTGGGGGAGCGGGCTGGTGCCGTCTCGAAATGCGCTCTTCCGCGCATTTCCAAACGGGCTCTTAGCGCCGGTTGTTGAAGGCGACGGGGATCTCGATCCAGCCCTCCAGGGCCACGCCGTCGCGGGTAGGCGGGTGGAAGCGGAAGATCGCCGAGGCCTGGAGCGCGGCGCGGCCGAAGCCATAGCCTTTCGGAGCCTCGCGCTCGACCCGGCAATTGGTGACGCTGCCGGTGCGCAGCACGCGGCAAGCGAGGAGGATCTGGCCGTTGACGCGATCGCGCGCGGCGCGCGCCGGGTTGTAGGGCGCGAGCTCGGGCGTGCCGGGCTCGCTCACCCAGCTCGCCTGGGTCAGCGCCGGACCGCCGTTGCCGGTGCCGCCGATCCCGCCGGCGCCGCGGCCGCCGACGCCGGTTCCGGCACCCTTGCCGGCCCCGTCACCCGCGACCCCGGAACCCTCGCTCGGCGCGGGTGGCGAGGCGGGCGGCGCGGTCGCGATCGGCGCCTGCACCGGCGCGTCGGGCCGTACCGGCGGCGGGGCTGCGGCGGCGGGCGCGGGAGCGCCGGGATGCGGGTGCGTCGCGCGGTGCACGGGCTGGGGACGCTCGGGCGGCGGTGGCGGCGGCGCGGGCGGGGGGAGCGGAATCCAGTCGATCAGCGTGCGTTGCTCGCGCATCGCTTCGATCGCCTTCACCGAGAGCCCGTGGAGCAGCACCGCGAACGGCAATAGCGTCGCCGCCAGCGCCAGCACCAGTGCCAGCGCCCGCAAGCGCAATGAAGGCGCCACCGCTCTCCTGACGCCCGCCTCCTTGACGATAGCCGCGGCCATGCGGGCGACTGTATCGCGCCCGGCACGGCGTGGGCAAGCGGCTCAGGCGGCGCGCTTTTCCAGTGCGTGCGCGGCCTCGGCCATCAAGGTCGAGAGGATGGTGGCGACGGGCTCCTCCTTGGTCACCATCCCCACCGACTGGCCGGCCATCACGCTGCCATGCTCGATGTCGCCGTCGATCACCGCGCGGCGCAGCGCGCCGGCCCAGTAATGCTCGATCTGGAGCTGGGCCTCGGCCATCTCGACCTTGCCTTCGTCGAGCAGCTGCGCGACTTCGCGCTGCTTGGCGGTGAACAGCTCGCCGCCGGCGTTCTTGAGCGCGCGCACCGGGATGACGGGAAGCCGCGGGTCGATCTGCACGCTGGCGACCGCGTCGCGCGCCGAGGCGCGGATGAACGCCTTCTTGAAGTTGGGATGCGCGATGCTCTCGGTCGCCGCGGCGAAGCGCGTGCCGAGCTGGACGCCTGCGGCGCCCATGTCGAGATAGCCCGCGATCAGCTCGCCGCGCCCGATCCCGCCCGCGACGAACACCGGCACCTGCTCGGCGACTTCGGGAAGGATCTCCTGCGCGAGCACGCTGGTCGAGACCGGGCCGATGTGCCCGCCGGCTTCCATCCCCTCGACGACGAGCGCGTCGACGCCCGAGCGGATCAGCTTCTTGGCGAGGCTGAGCGCCGGCGCGAAGCAGATCAGCTTCGCCCCGTTCGCCTTGATCGCGTCGAGGCTGCCGGCCGGCGGCAGCCCGCCGGCGAGCACGACATGCCCGACGCCGTGCTTCGCGCACACCGCGATCAGATCGAACAGCATCGGGTGCATGGTGATCAGATTGACGCCGAAGGGCTTGTCGGTCAGCGCCTTGGTCGCCGCGATCTCGGCATCGAGCAGTTCGGGAGTCATCGCGCCGCACGCGATCACGCCGAAGCCGCCCGCGTTCGAGATCGCCGAGACGAGGTTGCGCTCCGACACCCAGGACATCGCGCCGCCCAGGATCGCGACTTGCGTCCCGAGGAACTCGCACCCGCGCGCCATGCGCCGGCCCAGGCGCTCGGCGCCGATGGAGGAAAGGTCGTTCATGCCGAGGCCCTAGCGCCGTCGGACCGCGCTAGGCAAGCAATGAGCCCCTCAGGCCGCCTCGTCTTCCGCGTCCAGCCCATAGGCCGTGTGCAGCACGCGCACCGCGAGCTCGGTCTCGTCCTCGTGGATCAGCACCGAGACCTTGATCTCGCTGGTGGTGATCGCCTGGATGTTGATCCCGCGTTCGCCCAGGGTCTTGAACATCGTCGCCGCGACGCCCGCATGGCTGCGCATCCCCACGCCGACGATCGAGATTTTCGCCACCCGCGTGTCGTGGAACAGGTCGCGGTGGCCGATCGCCACCTGCGCCTTGCTGAGCACGTCGATCGCGCGCGCCAGCTCCGCGCTCGGCACGGTGAAGGTCACGTCGGTCGACCCTGCCGAATGCGCGATGTTCTGGATGATCATGTCGACGTTGATGTTGGCGTCGGCGAGCGGATTGAAGATCGCCGCCACCGCGCCCGGCCGGTCGGGGACCTCGGTGAGCGTCACCTTGGCTTCGTTCTTGTCGTGCGCGATGCCGGTGATGAGCTGGCGTTCCATGTCGTCGATCTCCTCTTCGCCCACGATCATCGTGCCGGGCAGCGACGATGCGGGCGGTCCGTCGATGAAGGAGGAGAGCACCTGCACGCGCACCCCTTCCTTCATGGCGAGCCCCACCGAGCGCGTCTGGAGCACCTTCGCCCCCACGCTCGCGAGCTCGAGCATTTCCTCATAGGTCACGCGCTTGAGCTTGCGTGCCCGGGGCACGATGCGCGGATCGGTGGTGTAGACGCCGTCCACGTCGGTGTAGATGTCGCAGCGATCGGCCTGCATCGCCGCCGCCACCGCTACCGCGCTGGTGTCCGATCCGCCGCGGCCGAGCGTGGTGACGCGCCGCTCCTCGGTCATCCCCTGGAAGCCCGGGATCACCGCGACTTCGCCGCGCGCCAGGCTCGCGTCGAGCGCGGCGGTGTCGATGTCCTCGATCCGCGCCGAGGCGTGCGCGGCGGTGGTCCTGATCGGCAGCTGCCAGCCCAGCCAGCTGCGCGCCGGCACGCCGATCGCCTGGAGCGTGATCGCGAGCAGCCCGCTGGTGATCTGCTCGCCCGAAGCGACGACGACGTCATATTCCTTCGGGTCGTAGAGCGGCGAGGCTTCGCGGCAGAAGCCGACGAGCCGGTCGGTCTCGCCCGCCATCGCCGAGACGACCACCGCGACCTGGTTGCCCGCTTCCCATTCCGCCTTCACGCGGTTGGCGACGTTGCGGATGCGCTCGATCCCGGCCATCGAGGTGCCGCCGAACTTCATCACGATACGTGCCATGGGTGTTGCTTTGCCCCGAGGACTTGGGAGAGACGGGGCCGCCTGATAGGAGCCGGACATGGCATTGGCAACCAAAGCTACGATTGACCCGCGTGAAGCTGAGCATTTCGGCAAGCTCGCGGCGGACTGGTGGGACCCCAAGGGCTCGTCGGCGATGCTCCACCGGCTGAATCCGGCGCGGCTCGCCTATCTGCGCGAAGCGGTGGACCTCCATTGGAGCGGCGACGGGATCGGCTTTTCGCCGCTCGCCGGCAAGACCGCGCTGGACGTCGGATGCGGCGCGGGGCTGCTCACCGAGCCGCTCGCGCGCCTGGGGGCGAGGGCGACGGGGGTCGATGCGGCGCCGGAGAACATCGGCGCGGCGCAGGCGCATGCCGAGGCGGTCGGGCTCGACATCGAGTATATCGCCGGCGGCGTGGAGTCGCTCGGCGAGCGGCGGTTCGACCTGGTGGTGTCGATGGAAGTCGTCGAGCATGTCGCCGACGTACCGGCCTTCCTCGCCGGCCTGGCGGGTGCGCTGGCCGAGGGCGGGCTGATGATCCTCTCCACCCCCAACCGTACCTTGCTCTCGCACCTTGCGCTGATCACCGTGGGCGAAGGCGCGGGCATGGTTCCCAAGGGCACGCACGACTGGCGCAAGTTCCTCCGCCCCGACGAGCTGACCGAGCTGCTCGAGGCCGAGGGTATGGAGGTAGCCGACGTGCGGGGGCTGGGCTTCTCCCCCGCGCGCGGCTTCGTCCTCTCGGACGATACGAGCCTGGACTATCTGCTGACGGCGCGACGGACGTAGTCCCTACCGCCCCGCATCACTGCCCGTAGTCGAACGCCGCGACCAGCCCCATCGCCACGGTGTGCTTGCCGCGGTTGATGTGGAAGGTCGCGTTGAGGCTGCCCTGGGAATAATCCTTGTCGGCGCGGCCCTCGACGGTGAACAGCTTCCACTCGGGGGTGATGTCGACGGTGCTGCCGATCACCACCGAATAGGGCGCGCTGTTGAGCTGGATCTGGCCGGTGATCTGCCCGCTCGTCTCGCCCGCCGCCGGCTTCTCGAGCTTGGCGTAGTACATCAGCGTGAGCTTGTCCCCGGCCTTGATCGGCTTGGTGATCGGCACGTTGACGCTCACGTCCCAGGGATTGCCGTTGCCCGTGGTCGGCACATGCACCGAGCGCCCACCCTGGACGCTGTCGTCCTTCACCGACTTGGGCGCGGGGCTGACGCCCCAGACCGCGAAGGTCGACGGATTGGGATCGTTGATCATCTGCTGCGCGGCGGCATCGTCGCTCTGCGCGGCAGCCGGCGTGGCGAAGGCGAAGGGCGCGGCGGCGAGCCCCAGCGCCATGGCAATACGAAGCGACATTCTCTCCCCCCTTTTCGTCTTTGAAAACGACTTTTGCAGAATGATGCCGCGATCCACGGGGACGATCAACGGATTCATGCGGATTGCAGATGTTCTTGATATGTTCTATGCACGCCGCATGCAGGCGCGCTTCGACTTCTGCGGCCGAAACGAGATCGAGCGGTGGCGTGCGGCGCTTTCGCCGCTGCTCGCCGGTGTCGAGCTGTCGCGGCGGCGGAAGCCGGTGGGGCAACTGGTCAAGTCGCTGATCAGCGGGCGGACGCGCGACGCGGTGTCGCTCGCGGCCTATCGCCGGCTGGGGAGCCGCTATCGCTCGGCGGCGCGGCTCGCCGAGGCGCCGGTCGAGGGCGTGCGGCAGGCGATCGCCGACGTCACCTTCGCCGAGGCCAAGGCCGGCTGGCTGATCGCGGCGCTGCGCCGGATCGGGCGCGAGCGGCCGGACTTTGCGCTCGACTTCCTCGGCGACCTGCCGCTCGACGATGCGCTGGCCTGGCTGGAACGGCTGCCGGGCGTCGGGCGCAAGGTCGCCGCCTCGACGCTCAATGCAAGCACGCTCGACCGGCCGGTGTTCATCGTCGACAGCCATGTGCTGCGCGTGATGGCGCGGCTCGGGCTGGTCGGCGCGCATGCCGAGGCGCGGGCGGTGAGCGAAGCGGTGACCGCGGCGATGAACGATTGGGCGGGCGAGGATTTCCTGCGCTTCCATGTCGCCGCCAAGCGGCTGGGCCAGACGCTCTGCCGGCCCGAGGCGCCGGGCTGCGCCGCCTGCCCGCTCGCGCGCGAGTGCCCCGGCGCCCGATTGACGTCCTAGCCGTGCATCCGGCATGCCGCGGGGCATGAGCGACGTGAAGCTGCACCCGAGCTGGCTCGAACCGCTGCGCGAGGAATTCGCGGCGCCGTATATGGCGGCGCTCCGCCAGTTCCTCGTCGCCGAGAAGGCGGCGGGCAAGCGCATCTTCCCGGCGGGGAGCGAATGGTTCCGCGCGCTCGACCTGACGCCGCTCGAGGACGTCCGCGTCGTGATCCTCGGCCAGGACCCCTATCACGGCCCTGGCCAGGCGCACGGCCTCTGCTTCTCGGTTCGCGCCGGCGTGCGCACGCCGCCAAGTCTGGTCAACATCTACAAGGAGCTCGAGACCGACCTCGGCATCGTGCCGGCGCGGCACGGCTTCCTCGAACATTGGGCGCAGCAGGGGGTGCTGCTCCTGAACGCAGTGCTCACCGTGCAGATGAGCATGGCCGCCTCGCACCAGGGCCGCGGCTGGGAGCGGTTCACCGACGCGGTGATCCGGCTGGTCAATGCGCGGCCCGAGCCGGTGGTGTTCATGCTGTGGGGCAGCCATGCGCAGAAGAAGGCGGCGTTCGTCGACTCGATCGATCGCGGCGGGCGGCACCTCGTGCTCAAGGCGCCGCACCCCTCGCCGCTCTCGGCGCATTCGGGCTTCTTCGGCTCGCGCCACTTCAGCAAGGCAAACGCCTTCCTCGAGAGCCGCGGCATGAAGCCGATCGACTGGCGGCTGCCGCCGGTCGAGGCGGCGCCCGGCGGCGAGGGCTGACAGCGCCAAAAGTCACAAGAGTCACGACCCGTCGCCGCGGCGATGGGCCGAAAAGTCACAAGAGTCGCAACCCGTCGCGGCGATTTCGGGGCGACGCTTCCCGCAGCCGGAGGTCATCGTTCACTGTCGCCCGCAGGCGTTTCAAGGAGCGGCCGGGAACTCCCGGCGCGCCGAGCCAAGCAGCGGAAATCCTATTTTGCAAGCGGCGGCGCTTCAGCTCTTCAGGCGGTACCCCGTCCGGAAGATCGTCCAGACCACGCCGAGGCACAGCATCAGGAAGCCGAGCGTGAAGCCCAGGCTCCAGCGCACGTCGATGTCGCCGACCTCGCCGAAGAACGCCCAGCGGAAGCCGCTGACCAGATAGGCGATCGGATTGAACAGGCTCACCGTGTGCCAGGGCTGGGGCAGCCCCGAGAGCGGGTAGAAGGCGCCGCCGAGGAAGGTGAGCGGGGTCAAGACCAGCGCGGGGACGACGTTCAGCTGCTCGAACCCCTTGGCCCAGATGCCGATGATGAAGCCGAACAGGCTGAACGCGATCGAGGTGAGCAGCAGGAAGGCGAGCATCGCGAGCGGATGGTCGATACGGAGCGGCACGAAGAGTACCGAGGTCGCGAGGATGATCAGCCCGATCACCACCGACTTGGTCGCCGCCGCGCCGACATAGCCGACGACCAGCTCGACCGCCGAGATCGGCGCCGAGAGCAGCTCGAAGATCGTGCCGGTGAACTTGGGGAAATAGATGCCGATCGAGGCATTGGCGACGCTCTGGGTGAGCAGGGATAGCATGATGAGGCCCGGCACGAGGAAGCTGCCATAGGGCACGCCGTTGATCGCCGGGATGCGGCTGCCCATGCCGCTGCCGAAGACGATGAAATAGAGCGACGTCGTGATCACCGGCGTGACGATGCTCTGCCAGAGCGTGCGCAGCGTGCGCGCCATCTCGAAGCGATAGATCGCCCAGATACCGTGGAGGTTGATGCCCGTCATCAGCGCTTCTCCACCAGGTCGACGAAGATGTCCTCGAGGCTCGACTTGGAGGTGTCGAGGTCCTTGAAGGCGATACCCAGCTCGCCGAGCTTGCGCAGCAGCGAGGGGATGCCGGTGCGCTCGGCCTGGGCGTCGAACACGTAGCGCAGGCGATGGCCCTCGTCCTCGAGGCTGAGGTGCCATTCGGCGAGCTCGGCCGGGATCGCCGCCATCGGCTCGACCAGCGAGACGTCCATCTCGCGCTTGCCGAGCTTCTTCATCAGCGTCGCCTTCTCCTCGACGAGGAGCAGCCTGCCCTTGTCGATCACGCCGACCCGGTCGGCCATTTCCTCGGCCTCCTCGATGTAATGCGTCGTCAGGATGATCGTGGTGCCCGATTCGCGCAGCGACCCGATCAGCTTCCACATGTCGCGGCGCAGCGACACGTCGACGCCGGCGGTGGGCTCGTCGAGGAACAGGATCTCGGGCTGGTGGGCGAGCGCCTTGGCGATGAGCACGCGGCGCTTCATCCCGCCCGAGAGCTCGCGGATCTGCGCGTCGCGCTTGTCCCATAGCGACAGCTCGGTGAGCACGCGCTCGATATGCGCGGCGTCGGGCGCCTTGCCGAACAGCCCGCGGCTGAAGCGCAGCGACGAGGCGACGGTGGAGAACATGTCGACCGCCAGCTCCTGCGGCACCAGCCCGATCAGGCTGCGCGCCTCGCGAGGATGGCGGATCGCGTCGTGCCCGCCGACCAGGATCGTACCGGTGCTGGGGGTGACGATGCCGCAGACGATCGAGATCAGCGTGGTCTTGCCCGCGCCGTTGGGCCCGAGCAGCGCGAAGATCTCGCCGCGGTTGATCTCGAGGTCGACATGGTCGAGCGCGCGATGGCCCGAGGCATAGGTCTTGCTGACCTGGTTGACCGACAGGATTGCTGACAAGGGATGGCCCCCCGGGGAACGGAACGGACGCGTTACCTAGGGTGGGGGTGGATGCGCGACAAGGGATGGCCTGCCCCCTTTTCGTCACCCCGGCCTTGTGCCGGGGCCCACGCAGCCGAACCGACCGACCTTTGGCCTCCTGTCCATCGCTCGCCTCCCGGTGGGCCCCGGCACAAGGCCGGGGTGACGGGGAGGAAGGATCCGTCCCGTTCCGCTCCGGCTCAGCAGCTTTCGTATTTCCAGTTGCGCCGCTTGCCCTCGCGCATCCAGCCCACCGCCTCGGCGACGCGCTTCGCCCGGGTCTCGGGGCGTTTGGCCTCGGCGATCCATTCGCAATATTCGCGGCGGCAGCTCGGCGGGAAGTTGCGGAAGGTCTCGGCCGCGGCATCGTCGGCGGCGAGCGCTTCGGCGAGTTCGTCGGGGACTTCGGCCTCGGGCCTGGGCTGCGGCCTGGCGCGCGCGGGCTTCGCGCCCGATTCGGCGATCTCGGCGGCGCGCCTGATCAGCGCCTCGAGCTCGGGCGCGGAGGGCAGGTCGGCGAGCGACGTGATCCGGCCGAAGCTGCCCATCGCATCGGGCCGTTCGGTCTTGAGCAGCGCTTCATGGTTCCAGAAGCCGAAGGTCGCATGCGCCTTGAACGCCGCCATCGTCGCGAGCGGGCGGCCCTTCAGGTAGAAGGAGGGCATGCCCCATTTGATCGTCTCCTCGACTTCGGGCACCGCGGCGTGGATGCGCGCGCGCAGCCAGACGAGGATCGGTCTCGCGAAGTCGGCGGCGCGATCGATATAGGCGTCGTGGCGAGAGTCGGTGGGCATCGCGCGCTCCGGGAAGAGGTGCGCGATGCTGGTCCGTCGATCGGGCCAAATCAAGCCTCAGGGCCAATCAGCCTCAGGGCTCGAGCGCATCCTCGTCGCGGTCGTCGAGGTCGTCGTCGTCCTCGAGATCGTCGTCCTCGAATTCCTCCTGGAGCTCGTCCTCGGCGATGGCCTCGTCCGATTGCTCGGCGTCGTCGTCTTCCTCGCCGAGTTCGTCGGACTCCATGTCGAGCCCGTCCTCGTCGTCGACGTCCGCATCGCCCATGTCGGGGACGAGGTCGGTCAGCAGGTTGCCGTCGCTCGGGCCTTCGGTGGTCGCCTCGAGGATCTCGGCGCGCTGGCTCTCGTCATAGCCTTCCTCGTCATAGCCGTCGTCGTCCGGCCCCTGATCGCCCACTCGATGACCACCCATGCTCGATCTCCTTTGCGCTCCGGTAACGGCGGCACGCGCATGGCGTTCCCGCCGGTGCGACAAACCGCTCGTCCCTGGCCGTTCAGCTCGGCCGGAAGAGTCGGCCGCGCTCGGTGATCGCTACCACAATCATCGCGAGTCCGCCCATAAGCAGGAAGCCGGCGTAGAGCGGCACGGTGGTGCCGTCGAACTGCTGGCCGATGACCGCGCCGATCACCGCGCCGAGGAAGGTGGTGACGAAGCCCTGAAGGCTCGAGGCGGTGCCGGCGATCGCGCCCATCCGCTCCATCGCCATCGCGCTGAAATTGGCGCCGACGAGGCCGAAGCAGCCCATCATCAGCGCCTGGAGCGCGGTGAAGCTCCAGATCGTCTCGATCCCGGCGAGCGTGACCGCGAGGTGGATGCCGGCGATCGCGATCATCGCGGCGAGTGCGGTGTGCGAGATCGGGCGCATGCCGTAGCGCATCACGATCCGCGAATTGATCAGCGCCCCCACCGCCATCGTGCTGGCGACGCTGCCGAACACCGGGATCAGCAGATGGGGGGCGTGGAACACGTCGGTCATCACCTGCTGGATCGAGCCGACGAAGCCGAACAGCGCGCCGCTCATCGCGGCCGAAGCGAGCGTGTAGCCGACGGCGTGGCGGTCGCGCAGCACCAGCAGGCAGTCCGCGGCGATGCGGCCGGGGTTGAGCGGCTGGCGCGCCTCGGTGGAAAGCGTCTCGGGCAGGCGCAGCCAGAACCAGAGCAGCGCCGCCGCGCCCGCGCCGCCGACGCCCCAGAAGATCAGCCGCCAGCTGCCGACGAGCAGGATCGCCGAGCCGAACGCCGGCGCGATGATCGGCGCGGCCATGAATACGATCATCGCCAGGCTCATCACCCGCGCCATCGCGCGGCCGTTGAAGCAGTCGCGCACGATCGCGACGGTGATCACCCGCGCGCCGGCCGCCGAGGCGCCCATCGCGGCGCGCGCCGCGAGCAGCAGCGCGAAGCTGCCCGAGATCGCCGCGGCCGCGCAGGTCGCGACATAGGCGAGCAGCGCGATGGCGAGCACCGGGCGGCGGCCGTAGCGATCCGATAGCGGCCCATAGGCCAGCTGCGCGCAGGCGAAGCCGATCAGGAACGCCGTGATCACGAACTGGCGGTGGTTCGCCGAATCGACTGCGAGGCTCGCGCCGATCGCCGGCAGCGCCGGCAGCATCGAATCGATGCCGAGCGCGGTCAGCGCCATCAGCGCGGCGGTGAGCGCCACGAACTCGACGAAGCCGATTGGCGCCTTGCCGGCGCTCTGCGTGCTGAGATGGGGCGTGGCCTGGTCCATGGCCGGCTCCCCATGGCGCATCGGGGCGGCTGCGTCACGCCCCTACGCTTGACGGCACCGTTTCGGAGGATTAGTGTATTGCTCAATTAATACACATGAGGGTTCCCGATGCTCCGCCTGCTCGCTGCGCTTCCGCTGTTCGCTCTCGCCGCCTGTGGCACCTCGGTCTCGATCGACGGCAACAGCTTCGCGCTCCAGTCGAACATGACGGTCGACGGCGCAGACACCGATTTCGACGGGGTGAAGCTCTATCCGGGCTCGACGATGCACGGCTTCAGCCTCAACGCCCGCGACGGCGGCAGCGAGGGCAACGACAGCGCTCAGCTGGGCACTGCGTTCGACGCGCCGGCGCCGCTCGACAAGGTCAAGGCCTGGTACCGCGAAGCGCTGGTGAAGAACGGCTATGCCGTCACCGATACGCCCGACGGGCTCGCCGGCACCAAGGCCAAGGCGCGGATGCACATCACGCTCACCGCCGACGGCGCCGACAAGACGGTGGGCCGGATCGACTTCTCGGGCGAGGGCGACAGCTGATTGCGACCCCGGCGCTTGTTTGAAGGGGCCGGGCGGGGCTAGACTGGGGACTACCCGTCCCCGGAGGACTCATGCTCGATACCCCCCTCGCCGAGGTCCCGCTCGTTTCGATGAAGGACCAGGCCACCGACCCCGAGGGCTTCGCCCAGGCGTTCGGCCAAAGCTTCCAGCGCTTCGGCTTCGCGATGATCGCCGACCATGGCGTGCCCCAGGCGCTGATCGACCGCGCCTGGGCGATGACCAAGGACTTCTTCGCGCTGCCCGAGGAGGAGAAGCGCGGCTATTTCGTCGAAGGCGGCGGCGGCGCGCGCGGCTATACGCCGTACAAGACCGAGATCGCGAAGGGCGCCGAGCACGTCGACCTCAAGGAATTCTGGCACATCGGCCGCGAGCTGGCGGCGGGCCATCGCTTCGAGAGCGACATGGCGCCCAACATCTGGCCCGACCGGCCCGAGGGCTTCCGCGAGACCTTCCTCGCGCTGTTCCAGGCGTTCGACGATGCCGGCGACCGGCTGCTCTCGGCGATCGCGCGCTACCTCGGGCTGCCGACCGACTGGTTCGACCCTGCGGTGCGCGACGGCAATTCGGTGCTGCGCCTGCTCCACTACCCGCCGGTGCCCGCCGAAGCGCCCGAAGTCCGCGCGGGCGCGCACGAGGACATCAACCTGATCACGTTGTTGCTCGGCGCCGAGGAAGCGGGGCTGCAGCTGCTCGACAGGAATGGCAGCTGGTTGCCGGTGAAGCCGCCCGAAGGCGCCATGGTGGTCAACGTCGGCGACATGCTCCAGCGGCTGACCAACCATGTCCTGCCCTCGACGACGCACCGCGTGGTCAATCCGCCGCTCGAGCGCCGCGGCAGCCCGCGCTATTCGATGCCCTTCTTCCTCCATCCGGCGCCGGACTTCCTGATCAAGACGCTGCCCGGCTGCATGAGCGAGGACCGGCCGAACCTCTATCCCGAGCCGATCACTGCGCACGATTATCTCCACGAGCGGCTCGTGGAGATCGGGCTGATCAAGAAATAGCGGTGGCGGCGGGTCCCATTTCAGATCCTTCACAACTTGGGCGTGTTATCGATTGCGCTCTTTGAAAGCAGGTCGGGAGAGATGGACGCTGCCTGCTAAATCGTCATCCCGGCGAAAGCCGGGACCCAGGGTTGTGGAGTACGTCGCTCGCGGCCCTGGGTCCCGGCTTTCGCCGGGATGACGGCTGTAGGCTTGCCGAAACTCGTTCGGCATGACGATCGACGGGATGGGGCTAGAGCCCCTTGCGGCCGAAGCTCGGGCGGGCAGGCCCCGCGGCGGGTTCGGGCTGCTGGGTGCTCGCCTTCTGCTGCATGTAGCGCGCGATGACCGCGTCGGGGTCGAAGCCGTCGTTGTGCTCCTCCGGCTCGGACACGGCGGCGGCCCGGCGCGAGGCGAAGGCGGGTTCGGGTTCGGTGTCGGCCTGGACGATGCGCCCGCCCGCCGCCTGGGTGACCAGCCCCGCGAACGCCTCGGCCGCCTTGAGCCCGCCCGCAGCGCGGCGGACCGAGAGGCTGAGCTTGCGCACGCCCGAGCTGCTCCCCTCGCGCGAGCGGAACGAGAAGATCATCGTCCGGCTGGCGGGGACGAAGTTCACCCGGATGGTATGGGTGTGGATACCGACGAGGTCGGGAATCCGCGCGGACCTGGCGCCGACCCACAGGGTCTGGCCATCGATCCGCGCGAGCACGCGCGGCGGCAGCAGATAGCCGAGCGCCGGCAGGCCGAGGAGGACAGTGAGCATCGCGGGCGAGCCGAAGCGCGAGCCCTCGAGCATCGTCGCGACCATCGCGGACAGGAAGATCGCCGGCAGGATCGCCACGCGAACGGCGCCCCAGCGAGACGTGGTCAATTCCATCGCGGCCCTCCTTGGCGCCCATCTAGCCTTGCGGCGCTTAAGGATTCTCTACTGCCGGCGCGGCTTGCGGGAGGGCGCCCGCTTCCTCTAGGCGGAGTGCGATGGCCAGTTCTTCTCCGCTTCGCGTGGCGCTCGCCGGTCTGGGGACCGTGGGCGCGGGTGTGATCCGTCTGATCGATGCGAACGGCGAGCTGATCGCGCGCCGCGCGGGCCGCCCGATCGAAGTCGTCGCGGTCAGCGCGCGCGACCGCGGCAAGGACCGCGGCGTCGACATCGGCCGCTTCTTATGGGTCGACGATCCGGTCGCGCTCGCCAAGCATGCGGAAGCGGACGTGGTGGTCGAGCTGGTGGGCGGTGCCGACGGCCCGGCGCTGGCGATGGCGCGCGCGGCGCTGGCGAGCGCGAAGAACTTCGTCACCGCCAACAAGGCCATGATGGCGCACCACGGGCTCGAGCTCGCCAAGCTCGCCGAAGCCGCCGACGTCGCGCTCAAGTTCGAGGCGGCGGTCGCGGGCGGCGTACCGGTGATCAAGGGGCTCCGCGAAGGCGCCGCGGCGAACGAGATCGCGCGCGTCTATGGCGTGCTCAACGGCACCTGCAACTTCATCCTGACCAAGATGGAAGCCGAGGGCCGGAGCTTCGACGACGTGCTCGGCGAAGCGCAGCGGCTGGGCTATGCCGAGGCCGATCCCAGCTTCGACATCGACGGGGTCGACGCGGCGCACAAGCTCTCGATCCTCGCCAGCCTGGCGTTCGGGACGCAGCCGAGCTTCGGCGAAGTGGCGATCACCGGCATCCGCCACGTGATCGCGGCCGACATCGCCGAAGCGGCGGCGCTCGGCTTCCGCGTGCGGCTGGTCGGCATGGCGCAGGCGGACGGCGCGGGGCTGTTCCAGCGCGTCCATCCGCACCTCGTCCCGCTCGACCACCCGCTCGCCCATGTGCTGGGTTCGCTCAACGCCGTCGTGGCCGAGGGTAATTTCGTCGGACGGCTGTTCTTCCAGGGCGCCGGCGCGGGCGACGGCCCGACGGCCTCCGCCGTCGTCGCCGACCTGATCGACATCGCGCGCGGCGAATATGGCCCGCCCTATGCGATGCCCGCCGAATCGCTCGGCCATCCGCAGCCTGCGGACAGCGGCGAGCGGGCGAGCCGCGCCTATCTGCGGCTGACGGTGGCCGACCGGGTCGGGGTGCTCGCCGAGATCGCCGCGGCGATGCGCGACGCGGGCGTCTCGATCGAGAGCCTGATCCAGCGCGGCGCCAATCCCGACGGCAGCGTGCTCGTCGCGATCGTCACGCATGAGGGCCCGGAACGCTGCGTCGCCGCGGCGCTGTCGCAGCTTCGGGACTCGCCGAGCATGCTGGGCGAGCCGATGTGGATGCCGATCCTGGCGGGTTAGGGCGCGATCGGCCGCTCGACCAGCTTCACGCCGCGGCCGTCGGTCGAGACGGTCATCCCGAAGCCCGGGCCGCAGCGCGCGATGATCGCGCCCTGGCCGCAGGGGAGGTGGTTGTAGTCGCGCGTCAGGTCGCTGGTGCGCAGCGGCACCGAGTTGCGCGCATTGGCGGCGGGGACCAGCGGCACGCGATATTTGTCGGCGTCGCGTAGCGAGCAGACGACGATCTCGTCGTCATTCTCGTTGCGGCGGCACTGGACGTCGGCGCGGGTCCGGGTGCGGTACGAGGTCATCATCGCGTCGGCGCGATTGGGGGACGGGGCGGCGCCGGCGTCCTGGGCCAGTGCGAGCAGCAGCATCAACATCGGTTCGCCTCCATTGCCCCCAAGGAGAAGCGCCGGCTTGCCAAAGGCTTGTGGCGGAAATGCGGACGGGGACGAAACGACTCAATCGATATCGGTACGATAGATCAGCCGGCCCTTGCTGGGGCACTTCGGCGCGCCGGTGGTCTCGCAAGGCTTCCACACGCCCTGCATCGCGCGCGTCATCGTGTCGTCGACGCGCGCAGGCTCGCTCTCGAGGCGGAAACGGCGGGCGGTGTCGGCGGTGCAGCCGCGAAGCGCGCGGCAGCTGCGCGGCATCCGGTCGGTGAGATGGGGCAAGACGGGCACGGAGACGTCTTGCGGCGAACTCTGGAGCAACAACAGCAATGCGATCACGAACAAGCCTCCCAACCTGCCCGCTCGCCGCGATGAACGTCCGTGCCACGAGATGGTTGCCCCGCTGCGCCGCCTCCCCTATCGCGACCGCCATCAGCCAGAATCCGCGGGGGGTCCCGAATCCATGCAGAGCGCCAGCCACGTCCTCGATCGCGTCCTCGTGCTCGAAATGGTCCGCGTGACCGAAGCCGCCGCGATCGCCGCCTCGACGCTGGTCGGCCGCGGCGACGAGAAGGCGGCCGACCAGGCCGCGGTGGAAGCGATGCGCGAGGCGCTCAACAAGCTCTATCTCGACGGTACGGTAGTGATCGGCGAAGGCGAGCGCGACGAGGCGCCGATGCTCTACATCGGCGAGAAGGTCGGCGCGGCGCAGGGCAAGGGCCCGGCGATCGACATCGCGCTCGATCCGCTCGAAGGCACGACGATCTGCGCCAAGGCCGGCCCCAATGCGCTGGCGGTGCTCGCGGTGGCGGAGAAGGGCTGCCTGCTCAACGCGCCCGACGTCTATATGGACAAGATCGCGGTCGGCCCGGGCTATCCCGAGGGCGTGATCGACCTGGCGAAGACGCCGACCGAGAACATCTGCGCGATCGCCAAGGCCAAGGGCGTCGAGCCCAACGAGATCATCGCCTGCGTGCTCGATCGCCCGCGCCACGAAGCGCTGATCGCCGAGCTGCGCGCGATCGGCTGCGGCGTGATGCTGATCGGCGACGGCGACGTGGCCGGCGTGATCGCGACGACCAACCCCGACACCACGATCGACGTCTACATGGGTTCGGGCGGCGCGCCCGAGGGCGTGCTCGCCTGCGCGGCGCTGCGCTGCGTCGGCGGCCAGTTCAAGGGCAAGCTCCTCTTCCGCAACGACGACGAGCGGGCGCGCGCGCGGAAGTGGGGCATCGAGGATCTCGACAAGATCTACGACCTCACCGAGCTGGCCAAGGGCGACTGCATCTTCGCCGCGACCGGGGTGACCGACGGCTCGCTGCTCGAAGGGGTGAAGCGCTTCGCGACCAAGATGACCACCGAGAGCGTGGTGATGCGCGCGAGCTCGGGCACGGTGCGCTGGGTGAAGGGCGAGCATCGGCTCTGAAGAGGGTCGCGATCAGTTGAGGGAGGTGCGCATGCGTCGTTGGTTGGTCCTGGCCGCGCTGGCGGTGCTCCCCCTGGCCGCGGCGCCCGCGCCGGCGCGTGAGACGCAGGCGCAGTCGCCCTTCATGCTCCGGGAAGCGATGATCCCGATGCGCGACGGGGTGAAGCTCCACACCGTCATCCTGATCCCGCGCGACGCCAAGGGCCCGCTGCCGATCCTGTTCAGCCGCACTCCCTATGGCGCGCAGAACCAGGCGCCGGCGAGCATGCCGCGCAACTGGGCGGCGCTGGCGAAGGACGGCTATATCTTCGTTACCCAGGATATGCGCGGGCGCTACCAGTCCGAAGGCGGGCCGTTCACGCTCTCGACCGAGATCCGGACGGGCAAGGGCGCGACCGACGAATCGACCGACGCCTATGATTCGATCGACTGGCTGGTGAAGCACCTGCCCGGCAACAACGGCAAGGTCGGCATGTGGGGCGTCTCGTACCCGGGCCTCGCCGCCGCGATCGCGCTGGCGCGACCGCATCCGGCGCTCAAGGCCGTGAGCCCGCAGGCGGCGTGGATCGACTATTGGATGAACGACGACCTGCATCGGTGGGGTGCGATGCGGCTCACCTACGCGACCGACTGGGTGTCGAGCCTCCAGGTGAACAAGGAGGACTGGGACTTCCCCTATCCGCGTCACGACACCTACCAGTTCTTCCTCGAGGCGGGCTCGCCCGCGGACATCGAGGCCAAGTATCTCCAGGGCCGGGTGCCGCGCTACGCCGAGATGATCGAGCATCCCGACTATGACGATCACTGGAAGAAGCAGCGCTGGAGCGACAGCCTGAAGCGTACCAACGTGCCGACACTCAACGTCGCCGGTTACTGGGACCAGGAGGACCCCTGGGGCAGCTGGCAGATCTTCTACAAGCAGAAGCAGGATGATCCCGAGCACCTGGCGCTGATGGTCGCGGGCCCGTGGAGCCACGGCTATTGGCGGCGCCCGGCGAGCAACCTCGGCCGGATCGATTATGGCGTCGAAAGCGGCACCCAGTTCCAGGAACAGGTCGAGGCGCCCTTCTTCGCCTATTGGCTGCACGGCAAGGGCACCAAGCCCGACTATGCGCTCAAGAGCTTCCAGTCGGGCTCGTGGACATGGAAGACCTATGCCCAATGGCCGCTCGCCGATGCCGTCGCGACCAAGCTGTGGCTGCGCGCCGACGGCAGCCTGAGCTTCGGCCGGCCCGCAGGCTCGGAGGGGTGCCGCGACTATGTCTCCGATCCCGCGCGCCCGGTGCCGTTCCGCCCGCACCCGATGTCGGCGACCTATGCCACGCCCGATTGGCAATGGTGGGAAGCCGAAGACCAACGCTTCGTGGACGACCGGCCCGACGTGCTGAGCTGGACGAGCCAACCGCTCGATGCCGACCTGACCGTCACCGGTGCCATCACCGCGACGCTGATGGCCTCGACCAGCGGCACCGACAGCGACTTCGTCGTCAAGCTGATCGACGTCTATCCCGAGGACGTGGAGACGCCGCCGCAGGCGCCGGTCGGCGCCTATGCCAGGTCGCTGAACGGTTACGAGCTGCCGGTCGCGATGGAGATCCGCCGCGGCCGTTACCTCGCCTCGTTCGAGAAGGCGACGCCGCTGGTCCCCGACAAGGTGGTCGCCTGGGACGTGCCGCTGCGCGACCACGACCATGTCTTCAAGAAGGGCCACCGGATCATGGTCCAGGTCCAGTCGAGCTGGTTCCCGGTGATCGATCGCAACCCGCAGACCTTCATCCCCAACATCTACAAGGCCAGGCCCGAGGATTACCGCAAGGCGACGCAGAAGGTGTGCGACGGCAGCCTGGTGACGCTGCCGGTGGTGAAATAGTCGGACGCGCTTCCATCGGCGAGGCACGTCATTCTGTTGACAAGGAAACCATATTGATGTAGTTTCCTGGGAAACCGAAGCGAGTGCCATGCCGTCCCTTCCGCCCGCCGCAGATTTGAGCGCCCATCTCGGCTTCTGGCTGCGCATGGTGTCCAATCATGTCTCGCACGGCTTTGCCGCCCGGCTGGCCGACAAGGATGTGACGGTCGCCGAATGGTGCCTGATGCGAACGCTCTACGACCAGCCGCCGATGGCCCCCAGTCGAGTCGCCGACGCGATGGGGATGACGCGAGGCGCCATCACCAAGCTCGCCGACCGGCTGATCGCGAAATCGCTGGTCGCGCGCGAGGCCAGCGCAACCGACGGCCGCGCCCAGACGCTCGCACTGACCGGCTCCGGCATCGCGCTGGTCCCCGACCTGGCCGCGCTCGCCGACGGCAATGACGCGGCATTCTTCGAATGCCTCGCCCCGGCCGAGCGCGCGACGCTCGAGCAGCTGCTGAAGCGACTGGCCGCGCGCGGCGGCATGACCGCGATTCCGATCGAATGAGCGACATCGCGCAAGGAGTATCGATGAACGAGCGGCAGAGGATGATCGCCCGGGCCTGCCTCGAGGGCGCCGACCGGAACAGCATGACCTTTCCGCAGATCGTGGGAACGCTGATCGACGCCGGATTCGAAGGCTATGCGGTCGACTTCCGGCGCGCGACCGCGACCTATCATCTGCCCGACGGCGACAGTCTCGAGCTGCCCGCGCGGGCCGTCTCGACGCCGGTCGCGCCGGCCTTCGACGCCGCGCGCCTCCAGGCCGCGATCCGGGACGCGCAGCAGCTGGTTCCCGGCTACAGCTATCGAGGCTTTTGCGAAACGGCTGCCTCGGCCGGTTGCGCCGCCTACATCGTGTCCTTCTCCGGCCGCCGCGCGCTCTATATCGGCCGCGACGCGGAAATCCATGTCGAGCGGTTCCCGGATCAATAGGGCAAGCCGGCCAATTCCCCCAGCAGCGCGTCGATATCGCGCGGGTCGTGGTACAGGCCGATGCCGATGCGGAGCACGTCGCCGCGGACGTCGGTGATCACGTCGCGCGCCTCGAGCCATTTCTTCCAGGCCTGCGCCTGGCCATGCTCGAAGGCGAGGAAACGCGCCCGGGGCCCGTCGCCGGGCGGGTTGAGCAGCGCCGCCTCGGCGAGCGGGGTCGCGCCGAGCCCGGCGAGCAGCTGGTCGCGCAGCCCTGCGACATGTGCGCTGATCCTTGCCGTGTTCAACCCCTCGCCGCCGAGCATGTCGCGCACCGCGACGAAGCGGTAGAGCCCGGTCGCGTCGAAGGTCGCGCCCATGAAGCGGCGCGCGTCGGGGAGATAGCCGCAGGTGCCGGGCGGCAGCGACAGGTCGTCGAACTCGGCGAACCAGCCGGTGACTTCGGGGCGCAGCGCATAGCCCGCGGGCGCGTGCATCAGCCCCACGCCTTCGCCCGACATCGCGTATTTATAGCCGCCGGTCAGGTAGAAGACCTTGTCGGCCACCGCGGAGAGATCGGTCTCGACCGCCATGAAGCCGTGATAGCCGTCGACCACCACCCATGGTCCCTCGGGCGAAGCGAGCGCCGCGAGGTCGGCGAGCCGCGTGA
Organism: Sphingomonas sp.; assembly: GCF_017745215.1. Taxonomy (GTDB): domain Bacteria; phylum Pseudomonadota; class Alphaproteobacteria; order Sphingomonadales; family Sphingomonadaceae; genus Sphingomonas. Next base: position 107,075 of record NZ_JAGHZV010000017.1, on the reverse strand, counting down.
ACGCCGCGCCGCTGCCGTACATCATCTGGCTGACGAAGATCAGGTCATAATCCCCGGTCCGCGCCTGCTCGACGAGCCGGTCGGAGAAACCGGGCTCGACCGCGACCTTGTCGAGCGTGATCGTGCCGCCCTCGATCCAGCGCGCGGCCTGGCGGCGGAAGCTGTGGAATTCGCCGCCGCTCGACAGCACGCGCACCGGCCGGCGCGGACAGGCCGAGAGCAGGCGGACGATGAAGTCGTGCGTGTTCGCCGCGAACACCACGGTCGAAGGGTCGGGCAGCCTGAGCTCGTTGGCGACATGCGCCTGGCCGGCGGGGAAGATCTCGCCGAGCACGCGCTCCCATTTGCGGTCGGCGAGGCGGGCGGAGTCCTCCCAATAGGCGAGCTGGCCGACATAGGAGGCATCGGGCCAGAGGTGGTGGCTATGCGCGGCGAAGTGGAGCCGCTCGGGCGCCGCGGCGATCGCGCGCTGGAAGAGGTGCTTGTAGCTGGTCATTTGTTGGCCTCCGCCTTCGCGGAGGCGGCGGCACCGGCCCGCTCCCCCACCCGGCCTCCCATAGAATAGGCTGCCGCTGGGAGGCCGGGTGGGGGAGCGGGCCGGTGCCGCACCATCACAGCGCGGTCCGGAGCGACCAGAGCTCGGGGAAGGCGCGCTTCGCGAGCGTCGATTCGAGATAGGGGACGCCCGGGGTGCCGCCGGTTCCCGGCTTGCCGCCGATCACTCGGCTGACGGTGAGGACATGCTTGTGCCGCCAGGTGGCGAGCGCATCGTCGATGTCGACCAGCTTCTCGGCGAGCTGGTAGAGTTCCCAATATCTGTGCGGGTCACGATAGACCTCGAGCCAGGCGGCCTCGACCGCGGGGTGCGGCCGGTAGGGCTGCGCCCAGTCGCGCTCGAGGACTTCGGGCGGCAAGTCGAAGCCGGCGCGGGCGAGCGCGGCATTGGCTTCGTCCCACAGGCTCGGTTCGGCGGCGAATTGCCGCGTGAGCTCGCCGGGCACCCCGCCGCCGCGCACGCCGAGCAAGGTCTCGACCGCACGGAACTGGTCCGACTGGAAGCCCGAGCTCGGCCCGAGGACGTGGCGGAAGCTGGTATAGTCGGCGGGCGTCATCGTGGTGAGGACTTCCCAGGAGAGCGTCATCACCGCCTGGATGCGGCTCACCCGAGCGAGGCTCTTGTACGCCTCCACGGCCGCGTCGCCTCGAACGAGCGACCTGGCGAGCTTGAGCTCCTCGATCACCTGCTTGAGCCAGAGCTCCTTGGTCTGGTGGATGATGATGAACAGCAGCTCGTCGTGCGTGTCCGAGAGCGGGTGCTGGGCCGCGAGGATCTGGTCGAGCGCCAGGTAGCGGCCATAGGTCATCGGCGCGTCGCTCATCGCGGCGCCTCCGCCAGGTTGACACGGTTGACACCAATCATGCGGAAAAAACCCGGGGACGAGGAGGCGCCACGGGGGGTCGGAATCGAGGGGAGCAGGCCGATCATGGTTTCATCCGTAACCAGATTGGCGCTCGGTAGGACAGCGGAAAATCAGGCCCACGGCCTTTCCCAAACCATCACCCCGGCCTTGTGCCCGGGCCCACAGGACGGCAACGGCTGGAATGGAGTCGAGAGTACAACCGATGTGACTGGGTGGCACAAGGCCGGGGTGACGAGGCGAGCGTGGCGCCGGTGTCGTGAAGCCAGCACGACCCTGCCGCACCGCCGCACGGCCTTAATCCCGCAGCAACTCGTTGATCCCGGTCTTGGCGCGGGTCTGGGCGTCGACGGTCTTGACGATCACCGCACAATAGAGCGCCGGCTTGCCGTCCCCGCCGCCCAGCGAGCCGGGGACGACCACCGAATAGGGCGGGACGACGCCGCGATGGACTTCGCCGGTCGCGCGGTCGACGATCTTGGTCGAGGCGCCGAGGTACACGCCCATCGAGAGCACCGCGCCTTCGCCGACGCGCACGCCCTCGGCGACTTCGGCACGCGCGCCGATGAAGGCGCCGTCGCCGATGATCACCGGATCGGCCTGGAGCGGCTCGAGCACGCCGCCGATGCCGGCGCCGCCCGAGAGGTGCACCCCCTTGCCGATCTGCGCGCAGCTGCCGACCGTCGCCCAGGTGTCGACCATCGTGCCTTCGCCGACATGCGCGCCGATGTTGACGAAGCTCGGCATCAGCACCGCGTTGCGCCCGATGAACGCGCCGTGGCGGACGATCGCGCCAGGCACCGCGCGGAAGCCCGCGGCGCGGAAGGCATTGTCGCCCCAATGCGCGAACTTCGACGGCACCTTGTCGAACCAGTTGGCGTCGCCGGGGCCGGGCATCACCTGGTTGTCGTTGAGCCGGAACGAGAGGAGCACCGCCTTCTTGAGCCACTGGTTGACGCGCCAGCCGCCCTCGCCGTCAGGTTCGGCGACCCGGGCTTCGCCGCTGTCGAGCAGGTCGAGCGCCTCGGCCACCGCCTCGCGCACCGCGCCTTCGGTGCTGGGGTTCAGGCTTGCGCGGTCTTCCCAGGCGGCGTCGATCGTGGCGGGGAGGTCGGTCACGCGTCTTCCTTCATGATGTCGTGGAGCCAGCCGGTGATGTCGGCGGTGACGAAGTCGATATAGCTGAGGTCTCGCTCGCCCGGCGCCTGTTCGGAGCCATTGTCGACCCAGACGGTGGTCATGCCGATCGCCTTGGCGGGTTGCAAGTTGCGCGCGAGGTCCTCGACGAACAGCGATTGCGCGGCATCGAGCCCATAAGCGTCGCAGAGCCCCTGGTAGGCGATCGGATCGGGCTTGGGGCGATAGTCGGTCGCATGGACGTCGTGGATCGCCTCGAAGCTGTCGGCCAGCCCGATCAGCGCGAGGACGCGCTCGGCATAGGGGGTGTCGGCATTGGTGAAGATCAGCTTGCGCCCCGGCAGCCGCGCAATCGCGGCGGCGAGCGGCTCGTTGCGCTCCAGCACTTCCATGCCGATGTCGTGGACGAAATCGAGATAATGGTGCGGATCGACGCCGTGGTGCGCCATCAGCCCGGCCAGCGTGGTGCCGTGATCGAAGAAATAGGCCTTCTGGATGCGCTCGGCCTCGGGCTCGTCGACGCCGAGCAGGTCCGAGATGTAGCGGCGCATCCGCACGTCGACGCGCGCAAAGAGGTTGGCGCTCGCCGGATAGAGCGTATTGTCGAGATCGAAGATCCAGTTGCGGACATGGGACAGCGGCGCGAGCATGGCGGGGCGGGCTGTATCGGCGCGGGCTCGCCCGGGCAAGGAATTGCGCGGTGGGGATCGTTAACCATCGCTCAGCAGACTGGGTCTAGGGATCGTCGCGTGATCAGTCAGGGTAGGTGTCCCATGCGAACGGGGTTTGTGGCGCAGCTGAAGCGGTCGGCAGCATTCGGAAGCCTGTTGCTCCTCTCGGCCTGCGGTGGCGGCGGAGGGGTGAACACCACCCCCGCACCGCCGGCCACGCCGACCCCCACGCCGACGCCGACTCCCACCCCTACGCCGACGCCCACCCCGACCCCGACGGTGAACTACGATACCGCCGAATATCGCGCGACGGTGGGTGCGGTCTCGGCCAATGCGCTCGTCGCGTACAACCGGGGCGACACGGGCAGCGGGGTGAAGGTCGGCGTGATCGACTCGGGAATCGACCTGCAGAGCGGCGAGTTTGGCACTTGCGCGCTGAGCGTCGGCGGCACCGGCGCGTGCCGGATCGACTCGGCCTCGCGCGACGTGGCGGGCAACAGCACGCTGGACGACGAGGGCGGGCACGGCACCGCGGTCGCCTTCACCATCGCCGGGCGGCGCAACGACGCGGGGACGCACGGCATCGCCTTCGATGCGACGATCGTCGCAATGCGGGCCGACACGCCGGGCAGCTGCGCGACCGAGACCGCGAGCGATCCCGATTCGGGGTGCAAGTTCAACGACAATGCGATCGCGCAGGGCATCGACGCGGCGCGGGTCGCGGGCGTCAAGGTGATCAACCTCTCGCTCGGCGGCTCGGCGGCCAATTCGACGCTGCGCACCGCGATCAGCCAGGCGACCTCGGCGGGGATCATCATCGTGATCGCCGCGGGCAACGACGGCGACGCCAACCCCGATCCGCTCGCCGCGATCGCGACCGATTCGTCGGTGTCGCACGGGCTGGTGATCATCGCCGGATCGGTCGGCGCCAATGCGACGCGCACGCCGGGCGGCGACGTGATCTCGAGCTTCAGCAACCGTGCGGGGACGGGCCAGAACGTCTATCTCGCCGCGGTCGGCGAGAGCGTGCGCGCGCCCGACCAGACCAACACGGCCTTCCTCTGGTCGGGCACCAGCTTCTCGGCGCCGCAGATCGCCGGCGCGATCGCGCTGCTCGCCCAGGCCTTCCCGACGATGACGGGGCAGCAGATCGTCAACCTGCTCTACATGACTGCGCGCGACGCCGGCGCGAGCGGCGTGGACTCGGTCTACGGCCGCGGGGTGCTCGACCTGACCCGCGCCTTCGATCCGGTGGGGACGATGAGCCTCGCGGGCTCGCGCGCCGCCTCGACCGACGTCAACGCCGCGCTGTCGGCGCCGATGGGCGACGCGAGCCAGGGCCCGCTCGGCACGGTGATGCTCGATGGCTTCTCGCGCGCCTTCACCGTCGACCTCGCGCCGTCGGTGCGCCACGAGACCCCGCAGACGCGATTGCCGCAGCTGATGGCCTCGCGCCAGCGCAGCTTCGACATGGGCGTGAAGGGCGTGACCGTGGCGGTGACGCTGGTGCCGGCCCGCGGCTCGGTCTCGATCGAGCGGCTCGCGATCAGCGGCGGCGACGCCGAGCGGGCGCGTGCGCTCGCCGCGTCGATCACCGGCCGGCTGGGCAGCCGCGCGCAATTCGCGATCGGCGCCTCGGAGAGCGGCACCGCGCTGACCGCGCGGCTCGCGGGGCGCGACGATCCGGCGTTCCTGGTCGCGCGCGATCCTTCGAACAACTCGGGCTTCGACGCCGATGTCGGCGGCTCGGCGGCGGTGCGCCAGCAATTCGGCCCCTGGGGCGTGACGCTGGCGATGGAGCGCGGCGATGTGCTCACCCGGCGCGACACGCAATTCGACGCGCTGCGCTGGCGGCCCGAGCGCTTCGGCTACAGCCGCGCGACGCTGGGGCTCGACCGGCGGTTCGGGGGGCTGCGCACCGGTGTGTCGGTGACGCGGCTCGACGAGGCCAATTCGCTGCTCGGCGCGCGCTTCGCGCCGGCGCTGGGCGCCGCCAGGGGGACGAGCTGGTTCGTCGACCTCGGCGCGCGGCAGGATTTCGGGGGCGGCTGGTCGCTCGGTGCGTCGATGCGCCAGGGCTGGACGATCGCCGAGCTGCGCGCGGGCGTGCAGGGATCGGGGCTGATCCGCACCAACGGCTTCGCCGCGGACCTCGGCAAGAACGGGCTGTTCCGCCGCGGCGACAGCTTCGGGCTGCGCGTCGCGCAACCCCTTCGCGTGGTCAGCGGCGGGCTCGACCTCCGGCTGCCGCAGGACTGGGACTATTGGACCACGAGCGTCACCCGGTGGAGCGACACGCGCTTCAACCTGACGCCCGAGGGCCGCGAGTTCGACTATGAGATGCGCTACGCCATGCCGCTGTGGCGCGGCGAGCTGAGCGGCAACCTCTTCCTGCGTACCGACCCGGGCAATTACGCGACGCTGCCGAACGACACCGGCGGGGCAGTGCGGCTGAGCTTCGACTTCTAGCGGAACGGCTAGGCGCACCCCATCTGGCGTGCATGACCCGCTATTCGCTGCTCGACCTCGTTCCCATCGTCCAGGGCGGGAGCGCCGGCCAGGCGCTCGCCAACGCCGCCGATCTCGCCGCGCATGCCGAGGCGCTGGGGTTCACGCGCGTGTGGGTGGCCGAGCACCACGGCATGGCGGGGATCGCGAGCGCCGCGACCTCGGTGGTGATCGCGCACCTCGGCCAGGCGACGCGCACGATCCGGATCGGCGCGGGCGGGATCATGCTGCCCAACCACGCGCCCCTGGTGATCGCCGAGCAGTTCGGCACGCTCGACGCGCTGTTCCCCGGACGGATCGACCTCGGCCTCGGCCGCGCGCCGGGATCGGACCAGCGCGTTGCCCGCGCGATCCGGCGGACGCTCGACGGCAATGAGCACGCCTTCCCGCAGGACGTGCTCGAGTTGCAGAGCTATTTCGCCGACGACGGCCAGACCGGCATCCGCGCGATCCCCGGCGCAGGCGCGCGGCCGCAGCTGTGGATCCTCGGCTCGAGCCTGTTCGGCGCGCAGCTCGCCGCGGCGCTGGGGTTGCCCTACGCCTTCGCCTCGCATTTCGCGCCGGGGCTGCTCGACGAAGCGCTCGACGTCTATCGCCGCAACTTCCGGCCCTCCGAGGTGCTCGACGCGCCCTATGCCATGGCGGGGTTCAACGTCTTCGCCGCCGAGAGCGACGCGGAGGCCGAGCTGCTCGCGAGTTCGCAGCAGCAGGCGTTCGTGGCGATCCGCACCGGCCAGTCGATCCAGCTGCCGCCGCCGGTCGCGGGCTTCCGCGAGAGCCTGGGCGCGCAGGGCCAGGCGATCCTCGGGCAAGTGCTCTCGGCCTCGGCGATCGGCGGACGCGAGAAGGTGGCGCGCGAGATCGCCGCCTTCGTCGAGCGGACCCAGGTCGACGAGCTGATGATCGCCAGCGCGATGTACGATCACGAGGCACGCAAGCGCAGCCTTGCGATCACCGCGGACGTGATGAAGGCTATCGGCGCCGTCCCCCCGGACGGCGCCGTCGACCTCATGCCAGCGCGTTGAGCGCCCGCCCGGTCGAAGCAGAATCGCTGCCGCTGCGCGTCGTCGCGATGGTGGGAGGAGGTTGCCCGTCGTAGGAAGCGGTGCGACCCGAATCTTCGGCGAGCGCCTCCCTGTCGCCGCGCAGTGTGGCGCGGGGATTTCGGCGTGTTGCAGGGAGTGAGATATTTGTAACGGCGTGCGGTCGCAGCCTCCTCGGTCCCTCCCGCGAAAGCGCGGGAGAGCCAGAGAAGATCAATTCGCCGCCGGCAGCCTGAGCCGCACCATCAGCCCGCCAAGGTCCTCGCTCTCCTCGAGCCCGACGGTGCCGTCGTAGATCTCGGCCACGTCGCGGACGATCGCGAGGCCGAGGCCGGTGCCGGGCTTGCCGGTGTCGAGCCGGACACCGCGGTCGAAGATGCGGTTGCGGTCCGCCTCGGGGATGCCGCGGCCGTCGTCCTCGACCATGATCTCGACGAAGCCGGCCTGGCGCTTGACCGTCACGAACACGCTGCCGCCGCCATATTTGGCCGCGTTCTCGACGAGGTTGCCGACGATCTCGTCGAGGTCCTGCTTCTCGATGTGCGCCATCGCTTCCTTGTCGCCGTCGATGTCGATGCGGACGGCGGGGTAGAGCCGGGCGACCGCGCGCTCGACCGCTTCGATCGAGGGCCAGACCGGCGCGCGGCTGTGCGCGGTGCCGCGGCGGCCGACCGCGCGCGCGCGCGCGAGGTGGTGGTCCATCTGGCGGCGCATCGTCCGTGCCTCGCGGATGACGGTATCGGGCAGGTCGTCCTGCCCGGCGGCGGCGGCGTTCATGATCACGCTGAGCGGCGTCTTGATCGCATGCGCGAGGTTGCCGGCGTGGCGGCGCGCTTCCTCGGCCTGGCGGTCGTTGTGGGTGATGAGCGCGTTGAGCTCCTCGACCATCGGCGCGACGTCGGCGGGCATCGCGCCTTCGATATGCTTGGCCTTGCCCGCGCGCAGCCGCGCGATCTCGCTCCGCACCTTGCGCAAGGGCCTGAGGCCATACCAGGCCTGGAGCGCGGCCATGGCGACGAGGCCGACGCCCAGGGCGACGAAGCTCCAGATCAGCGTCTGGCGGAACTCGGCGATCTGCTGGTCGAGTTCGGCGCGCGACTGGGCGATCTGGAAGCGCCACAGCACCGGCGAGCGCGGCAGCCGCACGTCCTGCTCGATCACGCGGAGATGGTCGTCCTTGAACTCGTCCGAATCGTAGAAATGCGGCTTCATGTCGCTGTGGCGGTGGTCGGCCTTGAGCTTGAGGTCGAGCCACAGCGACTGCGAGGTGAAGGGCGGATAGCCCTTGCCGGTGACCTGCCAATAGGCGCCCGAATAGGGCTCGAGGAAGCGCTGGTCGGCGAAGGCGTTCTCGAGCATCACCTCGCCGTCGGGCCCGACATTGGCGTAGAGCAGCATCTTCTTCATGAGATATTCGAGCTGGTCGTCGAACCCGCGGGTGAGCGCGTTGGTGACGACGCGGTCGAGCGTGAAGCCGCCGACCAGCAGCAGCAGCATGATCCACGCCGTGGCGATGACGAGCATGCGCCGGCTGACGGAGCCGGTGACGCGCACATAGGCGCGTGCCGGCGGGTCGGCGGGATCGGGCGGGGCCGACTCGGCCGGGGACTCGCCGGCGCCCGGCTCGGGGAACCGGCGGAGCTTGCGCGCGAGCCTGCCGAAGGAGGTTCCCAGCGGCCGCATCAGGCGACCCCGGCGGGCTCCTCGAGGCTGTAGCCGAGGCCCCGGATGGTGGTGATGACGTCGGGCCCGAGCTTCTTGCGGATGCGCGTGACGAAGACTTCGATCGTGTTCGAATCGCGGTCGAAGTCCTGGTCGTAGATATGCTCGATCAGCTCGGTGCGGCTGACCACCTTGCCCTTGTGGTGGAGCAGGTAGCTGAGCAGCTTGTATTCCTGCGCGGTGAGCTTCACCGGCTCGCCGTCCTTGGTGACCTTGCCCGAGCGCGTGTCGAGGCGGATGTCGCCGGCGATCAGCTCGGCCGAGGCATTGCCCGAGGCGCGGCGGATCAGCGCGCGCAGGCGAGCGATCAGCTCCTCGGTCTGGAACGGCTTGGCGACATAATCGTCGGCGCCGGCATCGAGCCCGGCGACCTTGTCCGACCAGCTGTCGCGCGCCGTCAGCACCAGCACCGGCATCACCCGGCCTTCCTTGCGCCAGCGGTCGAGCACGGTCAGCCCGTCGATCTCGGGCAGGCCGAGGTCGAGGATGACCGCGTCATATTGCTCGTTGGCACCGAGATAATGGCCTTCCTCGCCGTCGCGGGCGAGGTCGACGGCATAGCCCGCGCCTTCGAGCGCATTGCGGAGCTGGTTGCCGAGGTTGGGTTCGTCTTCGACGATCAAGAGACGCATTGGCTGTTTTCCCTCTCGCGCGCGGGTGAGCGCGGTCTCACTTCGTTGCCCGCCCTAGTTCCCCGAACGCCGGAGGACCCTGCCGGTGCGGGCGTCAACATCCACCCAGATCACCGATCCATTGCGCAGGAATTTGAGCGTGTAAATGTTCGTGGCCGGATCATAGAGAAAGCCGAGGTAGGTCGCATCGCCCATCAGCGGCTTGACGCGCTCGACGATCTCGCGCGCCGACAGATTGTCCTGGTTGCGCTGGACCGAGGCGCGGACGAACTGCATCTCCTGGAAGCGGCCGTGCGGACCGGGCGCGGCCACGGGGCTCGCCACGGCGGGAGACGCCGCTGCGGCCAGCGCGAGGCTCAATCCAAGGTTCGCCAGCATTGCCATGGCGTCTCGCATAGGGGCCGGGCATTGAATAGCCCCTGAACGCGGCTGTTAGCTCAGTGTAACCTGGGGGGCACACCTGCCGTGACTTCAGTCCTGTCGATGTTCCACTCCACCGTCACCCCGGCCTTGTGCCGGGGCCCACCCGGAGGCGAGGGCTGGAGTAGAGATCGGCGTTCGGCCGGCGAGGATGAGTGGGCCCCGGCGCAAGGCCGGGGTGACGGTTTGGGGGAAGGCGGAAAGCCTGTATCGAACCGCTTGCCTGCCGCGCCTCGCACCGCCATCTAGCCGCCCGACATGGCTGCACCCATTTTATCGTACGAGGGCCTCGGGCTCATCCAGGGCTCGGGCTGGCTGTTCCGCGGGCTCGACCTCTATATCGGCGAGCGCGACCGGCTCGCGCTGATCGGGCGCAACGGCGCGGGCAAGACCACCTTGCTCAAGCTGATCGCCGGGCAGATCGATTCGGACGAGGGGCGGCGGACGATCGTGCCCGGCACGCGCGTCGTGCTGCTCGAGCAGGAGCCGGACCTGCGCAGCCACGCGACGCTGATGGACTATGTCCTCGCCGGCGACGATGCGCCGCCGCGGCACGAGGCCGAATCGATCGCAGGGCAGCTGGGGATCGACCTCTCGCGCTCGGCCTCGACCGCGAGCGGCGGCGAGCGTCGCCGCGCGGCAATTGCCAGGGCGCTGGCGCAGAACCCCGACGTGCTGCTGCTCGACGAGCCGACCAACCACCTCGACATCGCTGCGATCGACTGGCTCGAGAGCTGGCTCGGCCGCTTCACCGGCGCCTTCGTGGTGATCAGCCACGACCGCACCTTCCTGACGCGCCTCACCAAGTCGACCTTCTGGCTCGACCGCGGGACGATCCGCCGCGCCGAGATCGGCTTCGGCGGGTTCGAGGCGTGGACCGACCAGGTCTATGCCGAGGAAGCGCGCAACGCCGCGCGGCTGGATGCCAAGCTCAAGATCGAGGAGCATTGGCTCCAGCGCGGGGTGACGGGGCGGCGGCGGCGCAACCAGGGGCGGCTGGCCAAGCTCAAGGAGATGCGCGCCGAGCGCGCGGCGATGCAGGGGCCGCAGGGCGCCGCGGCGCTCGCGACGGGCACCGACGACGTGCGGACCAAGACCGTCATCGACGCGAAACACGTCACCAAGCGCTATGGCGACCGCACGATCATCAAGGACCTGACGCTGCGTGTCACGCGCGGCGACCGGATCGGGATCGTCGGCCCGAACGGTGCGGGCAAGTCGACGCTGCTCAAGCTGCTCACCGGCGAGCTCCAGCCCGACGAAGGCGAAGTGAAGCTGGCCAAGACGCTCGACGGCGTGATCATCGACCAGCAGCGCAGTCTCATGGACCCGGCCAAGACCGTGCGCGACGTGCTCGCCGATGGGGGTGAATGGATCGACGTGCTGGGCACGCAGAAGCACATCCAGGGCTATCTCAAGGAGTTCCTGTTCGAGCCCGGGCTGGCCGATGCCAAGATCGCCAGCCTCTCGGGCGGCGAGCGCTCGCGGCTGCTGCTCGCGCGCGAGTTCGCGCGGCGGAGCAACCTGCTGGTGCTCGACGAGCCGACCAACGACCTCGACCTCGAGACGCTCGACCTGCTCCAGGAAGTGATCGCCGACTATGAAGGCACGGTGCTGATCGTGAGCCACGATCGCGACTTTCTCGATCGCACGGTGACGGTGACCTTGGGGCTCGACGGATCGGGGACGGTCGACGTCGTGGTCGGCGGCTATGCCGATTGGGAAGCCAAGCGGCGGCCGCGCGCGGAGGCGAGGAAGCCGGCGGCGAAGGCGGCGCCCGCGGTGGAGGTCGCCAGGCCCAGGTCGGCCAAGCTCAGCTACAAGGACCAGCGCGACTACGACCTGCTCCCCAAGCGGATCGAGGAGCTCGACGCGGCGATCGCGCGCGACGAAGCGGCGATGGCCGACCCGGCGCTGTACAGCCGCGATCCGGGCAAGTTCGACACGCTCGGCAAGGCGATCGCCAGGGCGCGCGCCGAGAAGGACGCGGCGGAGGAGCGCTGGCTCGAGCTGGCGGAGATGGTCGAGGGGTTAGGATAACTAACCCTCTCCCCCGAGGGGAGAGGGTTTTAGAGGGCCTTCCCGTTTCGCCCCGCGAGGTCGACGACATATTGCCATGCCACACGGCCCGAGCGGCTGCCGCGGCGCGTTGCCCAGTTGATCGCCTCGGCTGGGTCGAAGGCGAGGCCGTGCGCCTCGGCATAATGGCCGACGATCGCGACATAGGTGTCCTGGTCGATCGCGTGGAAGCCGAGGCTGAGCCCGAAACGGTCGGCGAGCGCGAGGCTGTCGTCGATCGAGTCGCGAGGGTTGATGGCGCTCGACTGTTCGGCGATGTCGCGCGGGATCAAATGGCGGCGGTTCGACGTGACGATCAGCCGCGCGTTGGCCGGCCGCGCCTCGGCGCCGCCCTCGAGCAGCGAGCGCAGCGCGCGGCCGTCGGCAGCGGCGTCGAAGCCGAGGTCGTCGAGGAAGATCGCGTAGGCGCGCGGCGCTCTGGCGATCGTGGCGAACAGCTCGGGCAGCGTGTCGAGGTGGGTGGTGACCGCCTCGACCAGCGCGATGTTGCCGCCGCGCGCCTGGATCTCGGCGACGCTCGCCTTGACCAGCGCCGACTTGCCGGTGCCGCGCGCGCCCCAGAGCAGGACGTCCTGCGCGGCATGGCCGGCGGCGAGGCGATCGAGGTTGCCGACGAGCGCGTCGCGCTGCGTGTCGACGCCGTGGAGCATCGCGAGCGGCAGCGGCTTGAACGCGCGCGCCGCGGCCAGCGCGCCGTCACGCCAGACATAGGCGGGGTGCGTGTGCGGATCGGCCGCGGCGGGCGGCGGCGGCGCGAGGCGTTCGAGCGCGGCGGCGATGCGGGCGAGAGCGTCTTCGGTCATCGCGCGCGGCTATAGGCAATGCGCGCGCGCAAGGGGAGACCGTCTTCGCCGCAAAGGCGGTCGATCCCGATCCGCCGCATGGCAGTGCCTCAGATCGCCAGCCGCACCGTCAGCCGGATGTCGCGGCCCGCCAGCGGAGCGAAGTCCTTCAGATAGCTCGAGTGCCGCCGCGCATCGACGTCGAAGAGGTTGTTCGCGCTCAGCGTGAAGCTCGTGCGGTTGCCGTTGAACGGCGTCAGCGCGACCGAGGCGTTGACCATCGTATAGCCGTCGGTCGGCGTCTCGAAGGCGGCGAGGCGGTGCTGGTCGAAGACGTGCTCGACTTCCAGCCGGCCGTTGACCTTGTCGCTCTGCGCCTCGATCCCGCCGAGCACGCGCAGCGGCGGGATGCGCGGCGCCGGGCCGACGCCGCTGATCTCGGCATGGACATAATCGCCGAGGCCGTCGACGTTGATCGTCGTGCCGCCGATCTCGGCGACCTTGGCCGAGAGGTCGAGCTCGGCGCCGTAATAGCGCGCATCGGCCTGGAGGTTCTGGAAGCAGGGCAGGTCGACGTCACGCCCGCTCGGCGCCGCCGCGGCCTCGCACACCGATTGCGAAACCTGGGCGTCGTAGATGAAGTTCGAGAACCAGTTGTAATAGACCGAGCCGTCGAGGTTGAAGACGTCGCTGTGGCCGTGGAGCGTCGCTTCGACGCCCCAGCTCTTCTCGACGCGGAAGTCGGGGTTGCCGAGCACGTAGGATTCGGTGCCCGCGTGCGGCCCGTTGGCGAACAGCTCCTCGGCCGAAGGCGCGCGCGCGGTGCGCGACAGGTTCACGCCGATCCGCCAGCCGTCGGCGATGCCGTAGGAAGCGCCGAGCGAGCCCGACAGCGTCTGGAAGTCGCGCTTGCCGCCGAAGAAGCGCAGGTCGCCGTCGAGCGTCTTCGCGTCGAGCGACGTGGTCTCGTAGCGCAGCCCGCCCTCGGCCTTGAGTCCGCCGAAGTCGAACTGCTGGAGCGTGAAGAAGCCGGTCTGCACCGTCTCGTTGCGCGGCAGGAAGGCCTCGTCGCCGACGACGTTGAAGTTGCGGTCGAAGAACTGCACCCCGCTCGCGCCCGACCAGCCGCCGCGCTTGGCCTGGACCAGCTCGACGCGGCCTTCGAGGCCGTTGTTGTAGAAGGCGGTGCCGATCGCGCCGTCTTCCTCGAGCTCATAGTGGCGATAGTCGGCCGCCGCTGCGCGCAGGCGAATCTGCTTGAGGATGCCGTCGCCGGTGTCGACCTCCGCGCGGAGATCATAGCGGTTCTGGACCACGTCGAGCCGCGGCGCTTCCTGCTCCTGCCCGCTCTCGGTCGCATAGCGGATCGGCACGCCGTAGAGGCTGTCGTAATGGCTGTAGGAGACGCCGATGTTGCCGCCGTCGGTGATCAGCGCGGCGCCGACGCCCGCGGTCCAGGTCTCGCCGCCGCTGTTGGGCAACTTGTCCTTGAGCGCGGCGGCGGCGGCGAAGTCGGGATCGTCGGGCAAGGTCGGGCCGGCGGCGGCCGCGAGCGCCGCGGCGCGTGCGCTCGGCGTCAGCACATAGCCGCCGACATGGAGGTCGTCGGACTTGGTGTAGGACGCATCGGCATGGACGACGAAGTGGCTGCCCACCGCGGCGTCGCCCGCGCCCGCCACCGAACGCTCGTTCGCTGCCGAGCCATAGGTCGCGATCCCGTCGAGCCGATAGCCCTTCTCGGGCACCGAGCGCGGAATGCGCCGGTCGATCACATTGACCACGCCGCCCACTGCCGACGAGCCGAACAGCAGCGCCGAGGGGCCGCGCAGCACTTCGATCCGCTCGGCGAGCAGCGGATCGATGATCACCGCATGGTCGGCCGAGGTGTTCGACACGTCGATCGAGCCGATCCCGTCGGAGAGCACGCGGATGCGATCGCCCTGGAAGCCGCGCAGGATCGGGCGCGAGGCATTGGGGCCGAACGAGGTGGCGGACACGCCCGGCTGGTGCTCCAGCGTCTCGCCTATCGTCGGCTTGAGGTCGCGGGTCAGCTCCTCGCCGCTCACCACCGAGGTGCCGGCAAGCACGTCCTGCTCGCTGTGCTCGATCGGCGCGGTGACGATGATCTCATTGCCCTGGTTGGCCTGCTGGCCATTGTCGTCGCTCGCGGAATCGGCCGGCGCGGTCGCCGCGGCAGGCGGATTGGGCGGCGTGTCGTCGGCATGCGCGGGCGTGGCGAGAACGGCGGCGGCGCTGGCAAGCAACAGGCTGCGGAGCATCGAGGATCCTTGTGATTCGGTTTTGGCGACTATGCTGCGCTGCGGTACCGGGGATGATATAAAGTATCAAGTCCGTTTGATCCCGGCGACGCATCGGCTGGCCGTAGCTGGGACGAAGTGGAGCGCCACGGGGACGGAAAGAATCAAACTACCGTATGGCTTCGCGCCGCGCGGCGAGCCGCTATGCTGGGGCGAGGTTTCGAATCCCCAGGAGAGTCATGAACGTCGCCACTGCCACCGCCCCGTCGGTCATCGACACGCGCCGCGCGCAGATGTTCCCCGTGCTCACCGCGGGGGAGATCGACCGCGTCCGCCGCTTCGCCGAGCCCCAGCGCTACGCCAAGGGCAAGATGCTGTTCCGCACCGGGCAGAAGGGGCTGGGGATCAGCGTGATCCTGGACGGCGCGGTGAACGTGACCCAGCACAATGCCGGCCGCGCGCCCGAGCTGATCGTAACGCACGGCCCCGGCGCCTTCCTCGGCGAGCTCGCCCAGCTCTCCGATCGGCCGTCGCTGGTCGACGCCGAGGCGGCGAGCGACGTCGACGCGCTCGTCGTCTCGCCCGATCGCCTCCGCGCGCTGCTGATCGCCGAGGCGGATCTCGGCGAGCGGATCATGCGCGCGCTGATCCTGCGCCGCGTCGGGCTGATCGAGGTCGGCGGCGGGGGCCCGGTGATCGTCGGCCGGGCCGACGACGCCTATGTCGTCCAGCTCGAGAATTTCCTCGCGCGCAACGGCCATCCCCACGTCCGCCTCGACCCCGGCTCGGACGGCTGCGCGCAGACGCTGATCGACCGCTTCCACGTCGAGCTCGAGGACCTGCCGATCGTGCTCTGCCCCAATGGCGAGCTGCTCCGCCGTCCGCCCGAGAATGCGCTGGCGCGCTGCCTCGGGATGGTCTCGGCGATCGACCCGGACAGGGTCTATGACGCGATCATCGTCGGTGCCGGCCCCGCCGGGCTCGCCGCCTCGGTGTACGCGGGGTCGGAGGGGCTGAGCGTGCTCACGCTCGATTGCCGCGCCTTCGGCGGCCAGGCGGGCGCCTCGGCGCGGATCGAGAATTTCCTCGGCTTTCCCACCGGCATCTCGGGACTGGCGCTGACCGCGCGCGCCTTCACCCAGGCGCAGAAGTTCGGGGTCGAGATGGCGATCCCCGACGAGGCCGGCAGCCTCGACCTCCACGAGGGCGAGCCGCATCGCCACGTCGTGGTGCTGGCCAATGGCGAGCGCGCCGCCGCCCGCGCGATCGTGATCGCCACGGGCGCGCGCTACCGCCGGCTCGAAGTGCCCGGGATCGAGGCCTATGAAGGCTCGCACGTCCATTTCTGGGCCTCGCCGGTCGAGGGGCGGCTGTGCTCGGGCCAGCATGTCATGCTCGTCGGCGGCGGCAATTCGGCGGGGCAGGCGGCGGTTTTCCTGGCAGGGAAAGTCGCCAAGGTGACGATGGTCGTCCGCCGGCCGCTGGCCGACACCATGTCGCGCTACCTCATCGACCGGATCAAGTCGCAGCCCAACATCGAGCTGATCGAAGGCGCGGCGCCGGTGGGTGTCGAGGGGAGCGAAGGCTCGCTCACCGCCGTGGTGTGCCGCTGCAGCGACGGCGAGAAGGCGGTGCCGGCGCGCCACCTGTTCCTGTTCATCGGCGCCGAGCCCAACAGCGACTGGCTCGACGGCACCGGCATCGCGCTCGACCAGCGCGGCTTCATCCGCACCGGCGGCGAAGCGTCGCACGGCCGCCTGCCGCTCGAGACCAATGTCCGCGGCATCTTCGCGATCGGCGACGTCCGCTCCGAATCGGTCAAGCGCGTCGCCGCGGCGGCGGGCGACGGGGCGCAGGTGGTGGCGTCGATCCACCAGCATCTGGCGGGCCAGTGATCAGCCGCCGAGGTGGCGCTCCGCATCCTGCCTGAGGTGCAGGACGCGCACGATCTCCAGCAGGCTGCCGTGGTCGCGGAAGTAGATCATGTGCGAGCCGGTCGAGAGCTTCAGATAGCCGGGCCGCACGTCGGCGAGCCGTCCCCGCCGTCGCCCCGCTGCCGCCGCCTCGCAGGCGTCGCGGATTGCATCGGTGTAGCGGTCGGCCTGGTCCGGTCCCCAGGTCGCCGCGCTGTAATCCCAGATGGCCTCGATGTCGGCCGCCGCGGCAGGCGTGAAGGCGAGCGCCTTCATCCGCCCTCATGCTCGGCGCGCTTGCGGGCCTTGAACGCCTCGAAGTCGAAGGCCTGCGGCTCGCCGGACTGCTCCCCGGCGACCAGCGCGTCCTGCAGCGCCTTCACCCTCGCCTCGTGCGCTTCGAGGAGCCGAAGTCCTGCCCGCACGACATCGCTGGCCGAACCGTAGCGCCCCGTCTGCACCTGCTCGCTGATGAAGCCGGTAAAGTGATCGCCGATCGTCACTGAGGTGTTGCGCGCCATCGCCGTCGTTCCCGTCTGGTGGGGCCGGCTTGTACCAAATAGTATTACACGTCTCAAGCGCGAGGCAGGCCGCGGAAGCGAATGCCGGTCCCGGAAACTGGTGGGCTCGCCGGGATTCGAACCCGGGACCTACAGATTAAAAGTCCGTTGCTCTACCGACTGAGCTACGAGCCCGCACCAGTGCCCGGCCCCCTAGGCGCGGGGAGGCCGCGGGTCAACGCCGTCGGGCGCGCCGCAGCCGCGCGGCGAGCTGGCGGATGCTCAGCCCGGTCAGCGGGTCGCGCCACTCGGGCGCCACCGCCAGCAGCGGCTCGAGCACGAAGCCGCGCTCGCGAAACGCCGGGTGCGGGACGACCAGGCCCTCGCCGTGCCACGGCCCCCCGGACCAGAGGATGATGTCGAGGTCGAGCACCCTCGCGCCCCAGCGCACCCCACGCCGCCGGCCGAAGTCGCGCTCGATCGCCTTCAGCCGGCGGAGCAGCGCGGGCGGCGCCTCGTCGCTCTCGACCAGCGCCGCGGCATTGGCGAAGCGGCGGTTCGACGGTCCCAGCGGCGGCGTGCGCAGGATCGGCGACACCGCGACCACGCCGGCCAGCGCCGCGATCGCCGCCGCGATCGTCCGCTCGGGCGAGCCGTGGCGCGAGCGCAGGTTCGATCCCAGCGCGATGAGATAGCTCGGGCGAGGCACGCCCGAGCGCCTAGCCCGCGCGCCCGGCATCGCCAAGCCCGGCGCAATCTTCATCGTTTCGCAGCTGACCCTCTTGCAGGGGCGCGCCGGGCGGCGCATGTTCGTCGCCAAGCGATTGAGATTGGGAGAGATTGGGTGCGTCTGATGCGTTCGGGATCGGTGCTCGCCTTTGCGGCGATGCTTTCGGCATGCGGCGGCGGCGCGGGGTCGATTTCGACCGGCGGCGGCAGCAGCGCGGGCGGTGGCACCCCCACGCCGACGCCCACCACCGCGGGCTGTACGCTGCGCGACCGTCAGAACTGGGCCTTCGCCCAGCTCAAGGAATGGTATCTCTTCCCCGAGACGCTGCCCGCCAGCCTCGATCCCTCGCCCTACACGACGGTGCAGGACTATATCGACGCGCTCACCGCCACCGCGCGCGCGCAGCACAAGGACCGCTATTTCACCTACATCACCTCGATCGCCGAGGAGAACGCCTATTATTCCTCGGGTTCGAGCGCCGGCTTCGGCATCCGGCTGAGCTACGACACCGCCGCGCGCCGCGTCTTCGTGATGGAGAGCTTCGAGGGCGCACCCGCCCTGACCGCCGGGATCGACCGCGGCGCCGAGATCCTCGCGATCGGCACCAGCGCGGCGGACATGCAGACGGTCACCTCGCTGATGGCCTCGGGCGGATCGGACGCGGTGGTGGCCGCGCTCGGCCCCAGCACCGCAGGCACCGCGCGGCGGCTGCGCATCTCGGACAGCGCCGGCGTGCGCGAAGTCACCGTCACCAAGGCCGACTACAGCCTCGATCCCGTCTCCTCGCGCTACGGCGCCAAGGTGATCGACGACGGCGGACATAAGGTGGGCTATGTCAACCTGCGCACCTTCATCACCACCGCCGATCCGGCGTTGCGCAGCGCCTTCGCCACCTTCAAGGCGCAGGGCATCACCGACGTGATCGTCGACCTGCGCTACAATGGCGGCGGGCTCATCTCGATCGCCGAGCTGTTCGGCGACCTGATGGGCGCGAACCGATCCGCCTCGGACGTGTTCGACTACACCACCTTCCGCGCCGAAAAGTCGTCGAGCAACACCGTCGGCTATTTCGCGCCGCAGTCGCAATCGATCGCGCCGACGCGGATCGCCTTCATCGGCACGAGCGGCACCGCTTCGGCGAGCGAGCTCGTGATCAACGGCTTCGTGCCCTACCTCCACGCCAATGCCGCGCTGGTGGGCACCAACACCTATGGCAAGCCGGTCGGCCAGATCGCGATCGACAAGAGCGCGTGCGACGACCGCCTGCGCCTCATCGCCTTCCGCGTCGAGAACCGCGACCATGTCGGCGACTATTACGACGGGCTCGCGACCAAGATGGAGAAGACCTGCTCGGCGGGCGACGATTATCACTATCAGCTCGGCGACCCCAACGAGGCCTCGGTCAAGGTCGCGCTCGACTTCCTCGGCGGGCGGACCTGCTCGGCGATCGCTTCGGGCGATGCCAGCACGCTGGCGCTGCGCACGACGAGCCGGCCCGAGCCGCTGATGCCGGCGCGGCCGACGACCGCGCAGCGCGAAGCGCCGGGGATGTTCTGAGCCTGGACGGTCTGAAGGGAACGCGGCCATGGCCGAGATCATCCGCGGCGCGGTCCATCACGTCGACCTCAACGTCACCGACCTCGAGGCGTCGCGCCGCGTCTACGGGCTGGTGCTCGAATTCCTCGGCTACACGCTGGTCACCACCGACGGCCGCTACGAATGGGACCTGCGTGGACAGGAGGGGCGCGGCGCCTCGATAGGCCTCCGTCCGTGCGATCCGGCGCAGGTGGGACATCGCCACCGCCGCTACGCCCCCGGCCTCCACCACCTCGCCTGGCGCGCGGAGAGCCGCGCCGACGTCGACCGCCTCCATGCGCTGCTCGTCGAGCACAAGGTGCCCGTCCTCGACCCGCCGGCGCATTATCCCGACTATTCCGGCGACTATTATGCGGTGTTCTTCGAGGACCCCGACGGGATGAAGCTCGAGGTCGTCCACGCGCCGGGGTGGATCTAGCCTGCCCGCATCGCCTCCAGCCGGGCGTGGACGGGATCGAGCCAGGTCGCTGCGGCGAGCACCGCTTCGCCGGCTTCGCGGCGCTTGGCTTCGGCGTCGGCCTGGAAGGTCGCGTTCGGCGCCTTGGCATCGCGCGAGGCGGCTGTCCGCATCCGGGCGATCATGCCGCCATCCGGGGTGACGCCGAAGTGCGGCAGGATGCGCGTGGCCATCGCATCCGGCAGCTCGGGATAGGCGACGAGCATCCCGCCGCCGAGCCCCCAACCCTGGAGCACGGCCTCGCTGGTGCGCGCGAGGACGCGGGCGATATAGTCGGCGTCGGGGAGCGTCTCGCCTTCGGGCCCGATGCCGAACAGCTGCGGCGGGAGCACCCCGGGCGCGGTCTGCGCGCCGCGCATCCGCATCTGCGAGACGAGCACCTCGACCGGTTCGCGGTAGAGATAGATCCACGGCGTTTCGGGAAAGGCGGCGCGGAACAACGGCAGCGCGAGCGTGTGCCACGAATCGAGCTTGAGGAAGAGCCGGCCCGCCGGATCGCGGCCCTGGGCGAGCGCCGCAACCATCGCCTGGACGAGGCGGACCTGGGTGGCGCCATCGGGCCAGCCGATCAGCAGCGGCAGCTGGACGATCGTGTCGAGCGGCGCGGGCTCGGAGAGGACGCGGTTTTCGGGGCAGGCGGCGAGCATCTGCGCAGTCAGCGTCGAGCCGCAGCGCGACATGTGGAAGATGAGGCCGTCGGGCGCGGGCGGATCGGCGGGCGCGCCGGCGAGGAACACGTCGAGCGCGGTGCGATAGGGGAAGAGCCGGTTGAGCTGGTGGCCGCGCACCTTGATGATCGCATCGGCGTAGAAGGGGCGGCGGAGCAGGTCCTCGCCGAAATAGGCCCAGTCGACCGCCATCGCTTCGATCGCGAAATGGACCGGCAGCCAGCCCGCGGGCGGCCAGCCCGGCTGGAGCGGCACCTCGCCGAGCGGATGGCCGGCGAGCGCGGGTGCGGGCAGGTCGGCGAGCTCGGCCGCGTCGATCGCGATGCCTCGGCTTACCGCCCAGCTGCTCGCCGCGGCGGCGAATTCCTCGGGTTCGCGCAAAGCGAACAGGTCGCGCGTGGCGTGCGGATCGGCGAGCAGCGCGGCGCGGAACCGTTCGCGGGGGGAATCGGCCACGGGAAGCTCGAGCGGCATGGCAGGACTTTCACTCGCCCCGCGGCACATTGCAATCGCGCTCCCGACGCGTCACGCTCCGCTCCCGAGGAGACAGGTCTTGGCCACGGCACCGGCATCCGGCGAACGGCACTATCCCGATCGCGTCCGGCTGCCGCTCGCCTTCGACCCGGACGCGCTCGCCGCCGACCTCGCCCGGCTCGCCCGCCACGACTGGATCGCGCATTTCGTCCGCCAGAACTACGAGGGGGACTGGAGCGCGCTGCCGCTGCGCGCGCATGCTGGCGCAAGCCATCCGGTGCAGATGATCTACTCGCCGCCGGGCGCGACCGCGTTCGTCGACACGCCGCTGCTCGCCGAGACGCCCTATTTCCGCGACGTGATCGCCGTCTTCCGCTGCCCGGTGACCTGCGTGCGGCTGATGCGGCTCGCCGCCGGCTCGGTGATCAGGGAGCATGAGGACAACGACCTCGCCGCCGAGCGCGGCTGGGCGCGAATCCATGTGCCGGTGACGACCAACCCGGGGGTCGAATTCTTCCTCAACGGCGAGCCCGTGACGATGCGGGCGGGCGAGGCCTGGTACCTGCGGCTGAGCGACCCCCACCGCGCCGCCAATCGCGGCGAGACCGACCGCGTGCACCTCGTGATCGACGCGCAGCTCGACGACTGGCTCGCCGCGATGCTCGGCTGAGCATGGCCGGGGCGGCGGCGACCTGCGCGCTGTGCAGCCGCGCGATCGGGCGGCGCGCGGAATGGCACCACGTCCGTCCGAAGAGCGAAGGCGGGCGCGAGACGGTGGCGCTCCATCCGATCTGCCACCGCACGATCCATGCCCAACTGGGCAATGCCGAGATCGCGCGGGGTTATCCGGACATCGAGGCGCTGCGCGCGCATCCCGGGATCGCGAAATTCCTCGCCTGGGTCGCCGACAAGCCGCCCGACTTCCACGCGCCGACGCGGCGAAGGGGCTAGGTCTTGCCACGATCGCTCCCCTCCCTTGCAGGGAGGGGAACAGGAGGCGCTACGCCAGCAGCGCCTCGGCCTGGTCGAGCGTGTCCTTGAAGCTCGCGATCACTGCCTGGTACGGCGCAGGGCTGGCCATATCGAGGCCGGCGCGCTTGAGGATCTCGGTCGGATAGTCCGATCCGCCCGCCTTCAGGACCGACAGGTAATTGTCGCGCTCCTTGGGCCCGCCGGTGAGGATCGCATGCGCGAAGTAGCTCGCCGCCGAGATGCACGTCGCATACTGATAGACGTAGAAGCTGTTGTAGAAGTGCGGGATATACGCCCATTCGTTGGCGTAGACCGGATCGATGCCGACGTTCGGGCCGTGGTAGCGCTTCAAGAGGTCGAGGTAGATCGCGGTGAACTTCTTGCCAGACAGGCCCTCGCCCTTCTCGGCGGCGTCGTGGCCGAGCAGCTCGAACTCGGCGAACATCGTCTGGCGGAAATAGGTGCCGCGCATGTTCTCCATCTTCTGGCCGAGGTAGAAGAGCTTCTCCTCCTTGGTCTTGGCATTCTTCAGCATGTACGCTGCGAGCAGCTCCTCGTTCAGCGTCGAGGCGATCTCGGCGAGGAAGATGGGATAATCAGCCTTGTCATAGGGCTGGGTCGCATCGGCGAGCAGCGAGTGGAGCGCATGGCCCCATTCGTGCGCATAGGTGCTCATCCCGTCATATTGGTTCGAGAGGTTGAGCAGCAGATAGGGGTGTACGTCATAGGCACCCGGGTTCATGTATGCGCCGGGGCGCTTGCCGGGGCGCGGCCAGGGATCCATCCACTTGCCCGCGGTCGCCTTGGCGATGCGGCCGACATAGTCCTGGCCCAGCGGCGCCACCGCGGCGAGCACCGTCGTGCGCATCTGGTCGAGCGTGTAGCTGCGGTCGAGCTGCACCAGCGGCGGGTAGATGTCGTAATAATGGATGTCGGGCAGGCCGAGGATCTTGCGGCGCAACTCGAAATAGCGGTGGAGCTGGGGCAGGCCCTTGTTGGTCTCGGCGACGAGCGTGCGGTACACGGCTTCGGGGATGTTGTTGCCCGAGAGCGCCGCGGCGACCGAGCTCGGATATTTGCGCGCCTTGGCGCGGAAGATGTCGCCCTGGATCTTGGCGCCATAGGTCGCGCCGAACGAGTTCTGGAACTTGCCGTGCGCGGTCCAGAAGGCGTCGAACACCAGCTTGCGGTCCTCGCGGTTGGGGGCGTCGCGGTTGAGCGTATAGCCCTGGCTGTCGAGCACGACGTCCTTGCCGGTCGAGAGCTTCACCGTCGGCCAGGGAATGTCCGACGAGCGCAGCTGGCCGGCGATCTGGCCGGGCGCCGACAGCGGCGAGCCCGCGCTCGCGAGCAGCGCCTCGCCTTCGGGCGAGAGCGTGTGCTCGGCCTCGCGCAGCGTGTCGCGCAGGCTGTGGTCGAAGCGCGTCCTGAGCGTGGCGTTGGCGGCGATGAAGCCTTCGATCCTGTCCTTGCCCAGCGTCAGCAGCTCGGGCGCGACCCAGGCGGTCGCTTCGCCGAGCGCCGTGAACATGTCGCGGGCCTGCGAGAGCCGCTCCTGGTTGGCGGCGACGCGGACGTCCTCGTCGCCCTTGAGGCTGATGTAGGTGAACACCCGCCCCGCGGTGCGGCCGAGGTCGGACTGGTAGGCGAGCGCCTCGGCGAGGACATCGGCGCTGGTGCCGAGCTTGCCCTGCCAGCTGGCGATGCGCGGCAGCCCGGCGAGGACCTGCTTGCGCGCCGCGTCCCAGGTCGCGTCGTCGGGGTAGATTTCGCTGAGGTCCCACATCGGCCCGCTGCTCGCGGCGGCGGCATCCTGCGCGCGCGCCCAGGCGGGCAGCGCCGCGGCGACGCCGGCGAGCGCGGCAGCGGCGAGCGCTTCGCGGCGAGTGAGTTCGGTCATGGTCGGTCCCCCGGAAAGCTTGATCGGAAAGCATAACCTTGTCGCCCCGCGGCGCGGAAGGGAAGCGCCGGGGGCGATGCGGTGACGAAATGGAGCAGGCAGGGGGTGAAGCGGAGGGTGTTACGTCCCGACGCTCAGCCCGTTGAGGATGCGCTTGGCGGTCTCGCGGATGCTCTGCGCGGGCGTCTCGCCGGTGGTCTCGACGCCAAGCTGCTCGTAGACGCCGCGCAGGATATCCTCGTCGCCCGGCTGCTTCGACGGCAGGTCGCTCTCGGCGCGCAGCTCGGGCCGGCCCTTGTAGATCGCGTAGAGCGCATAGGCCTCGACCGC
Source organism: Sphingomonas sp. (assembly GCF_017745215.1). Classification (GTDB taxonomy): domain Bacteria; phylum Pseudomonadota; class Alphaproteobacteria; order Sphingomonadales; family Sphingomonadaceae; genus Sphingomonas. The sequence continues at coordinate 82,865 of NZ_JAGHZV010000017.1, read as the reverse complement.
GGACTTGCGCAGCTTCTGCTCGCCGGTATCGGGCGGCGTGCGCGAGATCATCAAGCCGGGGATGTAGCTCGTCGTCGGGTCGTTGATCGCCGCGACGATCGTCTCGAGGCTCTGGCGCGCGATCACGAAGGTCTCGACGCTGAGGGGCTGGGGCAGGATCACCGCGGCGTTGATCTTGGGGCCGGCGAGCCCGCGGACCTCCATCTTCCACGTCGCCTGGATGTTGCCGAGCTCGGCCTGCGCCGAGAGGAAGGGCAGCGACACCTTGAGGTCGGCGTTCCACTTGTTGACCGTCAGGCAGAAGCGCACGGTGAAGCCGTAGCGCGCGATGCCGCCGTCGGCTTCGGGGAACTCCTTGAAGCGCGACCATTCGAGCACCACGACTCGCCGCGACGCGCCGCCGCTGACGCTGCCGATCACCGGGATGCCGAGCTGGCCGGCCTGGTTCACCGACAGGTCGTAGCTCGAGCTGGAAAGCTCGCCGAGCTCGGCGAGCGTGGGGGCGGGAGCCGGCGTGGGCGTGTCGGCGGCGAGCGCGACTTCGAGGCCTGGCGCGAGCGCCTTGATGGCCCGGGCGGGCACCGACTCGCCCACGGGCAAGACGTCCCAGTTGCTCGCCGCGGTCCAAGGATCGGCGAGCAGCTGCTCGGCCTGGTCTCTGCTCAACGGCGCTTCGTGCTGGCTCATGGACGTCCTCCCCATCGATTCTGGAACGCCCAAGGTGCGGGGGCACCAGCCGGCGCGTCGAGCGCGATCCAGTCGGAAACGGAATGAATGGAACCCGGCCAAGGCGCGGGGGTACCGGCTGGTACCCCGGGATGATCAAATGCCGATGAAATGCTGATCGTCGCGGCATACATCCGGCGTTCAGCAAAATCCGAGAAGTTGCCTGGCGGGAGGACGAAGTCTTGGCTGACGCGACGTGTCGGATCGATCTGGCGAACGTTCCCGAGTTCAGGCTCGGCAGGCTGCTGGCGCGTCCGCCGCTGCGTATCTTGGCGCGCGACGATGGGGCCGAGGAAGTGATCGAGCCGCGCGTGATGCAGGTGCTCATCGCGCTGGCCGAGGCGCAGGGCGGCGTGGTGACGCGCGACGCACTGATCGCGCGCTGCTGGGAAGGCCGCGTGGTCGGCGAAGATGCGATCAACCGCGTGATCTCGCGGCTGAGGCGCACCGCGCGCGAGCTCGGCGACGATGCCTTCCGGATCGAGACAGTGAACAAGGTCGGCTATCGGCTGGTCGCGTCGGGCGACGCCGAGCCGCGGCGGGCGCGCGCGCCGCGGATCGGCCGGCGCGTGCTGCTGTTCGGCGGCGCCGCGGTGATCGCGGCGGCGGGCGCGGCGGGGCTGTCGCTGACCGGCCGCCGCGAGCGTCCGGCGGTGCCCGAGCGCGTCCGTCCCTTCGTCGACCAGGCGATGACCGCGCTGCGCGCCGACAATTTCCCCGGCAGCAACCAGGCGATCGCCAACCTTCGCCACACCGTCGACCTTGAGCCCGGCTATGCCGACGGCTGGGGGCTGCTCGCCTATGCCTATGCGATGGCGGCGGGCTGGCGGCCGAGCCGCTTCGAGGCCGAGCTCGCAGCGCAGTTGCGCGACGCCGCCGACCATGCCGAGGCGATCGAGCCGGGCAACGGCCTCGCGCGCGCCGCCCGCGCCGCGCTGATGCGGCGCGTGGGAAACTGGCTGGCGATCGAGCGCGAGTTCCGCGCCGCGATCGCCCAGCATCCCGACAACGACCTGCTGCTCGCGACGCTCGCCAAGATGATGGTCTCGGTCGGGCGCTGCATCGAGGGGGCGGTGCTGGCCGAGCGTGCGCGGCGCAGCGCTCCGCCGGCGCCGCGCACGCTGATCGTCCGCGCGCAGGCGCTCTGGGCGGCGGGGCGCAACCAGGAAGCCGCGCGCGCAATCGACGAGCTCTATGCGCTGTTCCCCAACGACCTGGCGGTGTGGTTCACGCGCTTCTACCAGCTCGCCTACAACGGCCATGTCGCCGAGGCGCTGGCGCAGGCCGCCAATGTCGACGGCCGCCCGCGCGACGTGCCGCCCTTCGGCTTCGACACCGCGATCGTGCCGGCGAAGGCGCTCGCGAGCCGCACCCCGGCCGACATCGACGCGGCGATGCGGCTGAGCATCGAAGGCGCGCATCGCGGCGCGGGCTATGCCGAGAATTCGATCCAGTTCGCCTCGGCGCTGGGCCGGCTCGACACCGCGTTCGAGCTGGCGGAGGCCTATTATTTCGCGCGCGGCTTCTCGACCGGCGAGCAGCGCTTCCTGGGGATGAAGAGCTACACGCCGCAGAACGACCGGCAGACGCATATCCTGTTCCTGCCCTCGACCCGGGCGATGCGTGCCGATGCGCGGTTCGAGCGGCTGGTCGGCGAGCTGGGGCTGACGCATTACTGGACCCGCGCCGGCGTGGTGCCGGACTATCGGCGGCGATAGGGCCGAGCGCTTCCGGCGCTCCGCCCTGCCGGTCAACGCTCGCTGTCGAGCATCGCCATCTGCTCGGCATTGTAGCGCGTGCCCTCGGCGGCGTTGCGCGGGATGGCGGCCTCGATCGCCGCGATGCCCGCCGCATCCAGCGGCTTCGCGAGCGCGCCGGTGCTCGAGGACTGGTCGGTGCGCTTCTCCAGCCCCTTCCTCTATTTCGCCGACCGCCGGCTGATGCCCGCGCCGCTCAGGGCGTTCGTCGACTATCTTCGGGAAGGATGAGCTTCACCCCGTCGAGCAGGACGACGCGCTGCTGGGTCTTGCCGAGGATGCGATAGCCGGGCGCGACGATGTAGAGCCGGCCGGGGGCGAGATTGTCGACGACGAATTCGAACTGCTCGGCGGCGAGCCTTGCCTTGGTCGCGCGGCTGTCACGCGCTGCATAGACGAGGCGAACGGGGCGGCCGTGGTTGGCCGCGCGCCAGGCGACTTCCTGGAACAGCGCGAGGTCCGGGATCGGGTCGGGCGGCACGAGCGTGATGTCGCGCGCGCTCGCGATGACGGCATCCCAGCGCGGGTCGAGCGTGCGGACGTAGAGGCGGTGCCGCCCCGCCTCGGCGCTGGCCGCGCGGACCGCGGCGGTCATGCCCGAGAGGTCGACGATCTGGACCGCGGCCAGCGCGGCCAGGATCAGCGGCGCCCTGGGCAGGCGATAGGCGGCGAGAAGTGCCGCGAAGACCAGCACATAGGCGACCGGCCAGAACAGCCGGCCCGACGCGCGCACCGCGTCAAGCGCATTGAGGACCGACTGGGGGAGCGGCAGGCGCGGCAGGGCATGGCCGGCGAAGTCGGGGAAATTGCTGATCGCGAGCAGGGTGAGCACGGCCAGCGCCGGGACCAGCCAGCGCAGCCGCTGGAAGACCTTGCGCTGCGGCTCCGGCGCGGGCCGGCTGCGGCGCGCGTAGAGCGCAACCGGCATCAGCAGCAGGAGGCCGAAGCCGAGATACTGGAATCCCTCGAAGCCGCGGCCGGGGCGCTGCTCGATCGCGGGGAGGAAGCGCGACCAGCCGGGGTTGGCGGGGTTCCACAGCGCGTCGATCGGCATGGCGAAGGCGCCGTAGTTGCCCGCGGGATCGAACTCGCCGATCGCGCCGAGCAGCCAGGCGAGCGCCACGACCATCGCGAGGATCGCCGCCGATCCGATCGCGAGCCGCGTGCGTTCGCGGCGGTCGCCGGCATGGAAGCGCTCGAGCATCGCCGAGGCCCAGATCGCGCCGACCATCACGAGCAGGTAGCTGTGGACCGTCGCGGTGATCGCGATCAGCACCGCCCAGCCGCGATTGTCGCCGGCGCGCCTCGGATCGAGGAAACGCCGGAGTGCCCAGAGGATCAGCCAATGCGCCATGAGGTTGGCGTGGATGTAGCGGTTGGCGAGCGTCGGCAGCGCGGCGAGCAGGAACACGCCGGTCCACAGCGCGAGGCGATTGGGTGCGAAGGGCTCGAGCAGCTTCCAGGCGAAGAAGACCTGGAGGAAGAAGCACAGCAGGATCCACGGGCCGACGACCTGCGCATTCTCGGGGAGCAGCGGCGCGAAGGGCTTGAGCACCGCGCCGACCAGCGGATTGCTGTCGGTGAAGAGCAAAGGCACGCCTTCGGGGGCGTTGAGCAGGTGGGTGCGCAGCAGCCCCGGCGCCGGGTCGTGGAGCCACGCGTGGGTGCCGAGCGCATTCTCGCCATTGTCGGTCCCGCGGATCAGCCAGCCGGCGTTCGACGGATCGAGCGTCGCCGGATGGAACAGCGCGAGGAACAGCGCGAGCGGCAGGAGCAGCAGCGGCAGGCGGGGGAGGAAGGCGCGCATCTCGGGTCGGGGCATAGCCGAGCGGCGCTACATCGTGGTTAACGACAAGACAAAGGGCCGGAGGTTTCCCCCCGGCCCTTCGCATTTCCGGATCGGCTGGGCACGGGCAAAGCCCGTGCCTGGACGTCGGACAGGTTCGGCTGCGCCGACCTGCCGGCCGAGCCTGCGGCGAGTCCTGATCTAGCGAGGCTAAATCAGGCCGCCTCGGCTCAGAAGTCCATCCCGCCCATGCCGCCCATGCCGCCACCCATCGCGGGGGCGGGCTTGTCGTCGGGCAGCTCGGCGACGGTGGCTTCCGTCGTGATGAGCAGGCCCGCGACCGAAGCGGCGTCCTGGAGCGCCGTGCGCACGACCTTGGTCGGGTCGATCACGCCCGCCGTGACGAGGTTCTCGTACACGTCGGTCGCGGCGTTGAAGCCCAGCGTCGAGTCGTTGCCGTCGAGCAGCTTGCCCGCGACCACGGCGCCGTCATGGCCCGCGTTCTGCGCGATCTGCTTGAGCGGCGCGGTGATCGCCTTGCGGATGATGTCGACGCCGCGGGTCTGGTCGTCGTTGGCACCCTTGAGGCCGTCGAGCGCCTTGGTGGCGTAGAGCAGCGCCGTGCCGCCGCCGGGGACGATGCCCTCTTCGACCGCCGCGCGGGTCGCGTGCAGCGCGTCGTCGACGCGGTCCTTGCGCTCCTTGACTTCGATCTCGGTCGCGCCGCCGACCTTGATCACGGCCACGCCGCCGGCGAGCTTGGCGAGACGCTCCTGGAGCTTCTCGCGGTCATAGTCGCTGGTGGTGACTTCGATCTGCTGGCGGATCGCCTCGGTGCGGCCCTTGATCGCATCGGCATCACCGGCGCCATCGACGATGGTGGTGTTGTCCTTGTCGATCGTGACGCGCTTGGCGGTGCCGAGCATGCCGAGCGTGACGCTCTCGAGCTTGATGCCGAGGTCCTCGCTGACGACTTCGCCCTTGGTCAGGATCGCGATGTCCTCGAGCATCGCCTTGCGGCGATCGCCGAAGCCCGGCGCCTTGACCGCCGCGACCTTCAGGCCGCCGCGCAGCTTGTTCACCACGAGCGTGGCCAGCGCCTCGCCCTCGATGTCCTCGGCGATGATCAGCAGCGGCCGGCCCGACTGGACCACCGCCTCGAGGATCGGCAGCATCGACTGGAGGTTCGACAGCTTCTTCTCGTGGATCAGGATGTACGGATCGGCGAGCTCGACCGACATCTTCTCGGGGTTGGTGATGAAATAGGGCGAGAGATAGCCGCGATCGAACTGCATGCCCTCGACGACGTCGAGCTCGAACTCGAGACCCTTCGCTTCCTCGACGGTGATCACGCCTTCCTTGCCGACCTTCTCCATCGCCTCGGCAATCTTCTGGCCGACTTCCTGGTCGCCATTGGCCGAGATGATGCCGACCTGGGCGACTTCATTGGTGCCGGCGACCGGCTTCGAGCGCGCCTTGACGTCCTCGATCACCTTGGCGACGGCGAGGTCGATGCCGCGCTTGAGGTCCATCGGGTTCATGCCGGCGGCGACCGACTTCATGCCCTCGCGGACGATCGCCTGGGCGAGCACGGTCGCGGTGGTGGTGCCGTCACCGGCGAGGTCGTTGGTCTTCGAAGCCACTTCGCGCACCATCTGCGCGCCCATGTTCTCGAACTTGTCCTTGAGCTCGATCTCCTTGGCGACGGTGACGCCGTCCTTGGTGATGCGCGGCGCGCCGAAGCTCTTCTCGATCACGACGTTGCGGCCCTTCGGCCCCAGCGTGACCTTCACTGCGTCGGCGAGGATGTCCACGCCCCTGAGAATGCGCTCGCGCGCGTCGCGCGAGAATTTGACGTCCTTGGCTGCCATCTGGCTACCCTTTCAAAATACGTTTGGTTGACACGGTTGACACCTGCATTGCGGAAAACCGCAATCGGTCGAATGTCAGCCGACGATCCCGAGGATGTCGGATTCCTTCATGATCAGCAGGTCTTCGCCGTTGACCTTGACCTCGGTGCCCGACCACTTGCCGAACAGGATGCGATCACCGGCCTTGACGTCGAGCGGAGTCACCTTGCCGTCTTCCGACTTGGCGCCCGAACCGGCGGCGACGACTTCGCCTTCCTGCGGCTTTTCCTTGGCGGTGTCGGGGATGATGATGCCGCCGGCGGTCTTTTCCTCAGCCTCGACGCGGCGCACGAGCACGCGATCGTGCAGCGGGCGAAAGTTCATGGATCCGATCCTTCAGTCTGCGGGTTGGATTCGTTGCTTAGCACTCAAGATCCCAGAGTGCTAACGCAGGGCCATATGTGCCTCTCCATAAGGTTCGTCAACGGGGGACTCGGCAAATCGGGTTCGATTCGGGATTGATGTTGGAGCGCAAAGCGGGGCCCGTCATCGGCCGCAGGACGGGTTCGCGCCGCTGCCCGATCGTCATCCCGGCGAAGGCCGGGAACCAGGGTAACAAGCAACGTCACCTGCTGCCCTGGATCCCGGCTTCGCCGGGATGACGAGGTAGGACGAGAGGCAAACCTTCCTCGCGAACGTCTCAATCACCGAAAATGATGAAAATCCAGGCTTCAAGTTTAACTTGTCATTTACCATCAATATTCAACGACGATCTGAACAAAATCCAAGACGAATGATTGAAACGCGCATCGATGCTCAAGCATCAACATCGGCAGGAGATGCGCCATGACTTTGGGGATTGGCCAGTGGACGAGGCTTGCCCTCGCCTCGACGGCAGCGCTTGGCCTCGCGGCCTGTAACAGCGACGGCAGCTATCGCGTCGCCTCGGTGGGGACCACCGCGGTGGGCGCCGAGCCCGACAACAACGGCGGCGACGGATCGGGCTCGGGCAGCGGCACGGCGGGCGGCGGCAGCGCGGGCGGTTCCGGCTCGGCGTCGGGTAGCCAGGGCGGGCTCGGCAGCAAGGTGCTGGTGAGTTCGGGCAATGCGGTGATGGGGCTCTCGGGCACCCAGGCGGGCCTGACCGCGGGCATCCCCGGCGGCGGCGTGGTCGACGCGACGGTGACCGGCACGCTCAAGTCGACCGGGCAGACGCTCGTCCAACTCGGCAGCGGCGGGACTTTGGTGCTCGACGGCAATGGCGGCAAGCTCGGCGACGTCGTCTCGCTCGATCTCGGCCAGGGCAAGGTGATCGGCAGCAGCAATGCCGGCTCGCCGCTCGTCGGGCTCAACGTCCTCGCCAAGAACCCGACCACGGGCTCGCTGGTGACCGTGGGCGGCGCGAACAACAACCTCGTCAGCGTCACCGCGCCCGGCACCGGCACCGGCGGGCTGCTGAACGGCACCGGCGGCGTGCTGGGCGGGACCGGCGGCAATGCCTCGGTCACCGGCGCGGTCGGCAACACGCTCAACACCACGCTGAACGGCGCGGTCAATCCATCGGGGAAGAGCGGCGTGAGCTCGGTCACCAACGTCGTCACCCAGCCGGTGAGCGGCGTGCTCAACGTCACCGGCGGCACCCCGCCCAAGTGAAACCCACCTGCGGCCGCGCCTGTCTCCCGGCAGGCGCGGCCGGCCTTTCGCTTCCCCGCAGCTTGGAGGCTTGCGATGCTGATCCTCGCGCTCCTGCTCGCCGGGCAGGACAGCAGCGGCGCCGTGCTCGTCGACCGCGACCGGATCGACCGGCCCGCACAGCGCCCGACCGCGCGCGACCAGGCGCCGAAGCGCGGCACCGTACGCGTCGCGAGCGAAGGCGCGACGACGCCGATCCGGGGCATCCGCTTCCAGGGCGCCAAGGCTCCCGCGCCGGTCGCCCGGGCGGCGCAACGCTTCCTGGGCAGGACCGCGAGCAAGGAAACGCTTGCCGAGCTCGCCGGCAGCCTGTCGCAGGCCTATGCGCGAACCGACGTGGCGCTCTACACCGTCGCCATCCCCGAGCAGGATTTCGCGAGCGGCACGGTGACGGTGCTGCTCACCGAGGGCCGGCTGGCCAAGGCGAGCGTGAAGGATGATCGGCCCGGCCGTCACGGGCTGCTGCGCAAGCGGATCGCGCCGATGCTGGGCGAGGCGCCGCTCAGCCGCGCGACCTTCGAGCGGCAGGTGTCGCTGATGAAGGCGATCCCCGGCCTGACCTTCGAGACCGACTTCGCCGATCCCGGCGCCGACGGCTCGCTCGCGCTGACCGTGACGCCGAAGCAGAAGCGCACGCGCTTCTCCGCCGGCTTCTCGAACCGCGGGATCGACTTGCTCGGCGACGGCCAGTTCGACGCGAGCGCGGAGTTCTACGGGCTCGCGGTCGACGGCGACGATCTGAAGGTCTCCGCCTCGGCCGCAAGCGACCTGAAACGCTATCGCTATGCGAGCGGCACCTATGCGTTGCCGCTGACTGCGAGCGGGCTCACGCTCACCGCGAGTGCGGCATGGTTCGAGACGCGACCCAAGGGCGTCCCCCTGCGCGGCACCGCCAAGCTCGCGGGCGTGTCGCTCGGCTATCCGGTGATCCGCAGCTTCCACCGCGCGCTCGACGTGAGCCTGGGCGTCGACGGGATCGACAGCGACAACGCCGCCTTCGGCAACCTGATCGCGAGCGAGCGGACGCGCGCGGTGCGGCTCGGCGCAAGCTTCACCGAGGCGCGCGACCGGCGGACGGTGGCGCTCGGCGGATCGCTGTCGAAAGGCCTGGATGTCGCCGGCGCGCGCGTGACGGCGCCGCTGGCAGAGACGGGGTTCCTAAAGGCGAACGGATCGGCCTTCGCCGAGCAGCGGATCGGCAAGCCCTTGTTCGCGCGCGTGACGCTGGCGGGGCAGTACACCCGAGACCGGCTGCCCGCCGCCGAGCGGTTCGCGGTGGGCGGCTCGGCGATCGGGCGCGCGTTCGACACCGGGTTCCTCACGGCCGACCGGGGCGTCGGCGTGGTCGGCGAGCTGGCGGTGCGGCCGGCGCGCAAGGGGCCGTTCGCGACGAGCGAGGTCTACGGCTTCGCCGACCGCGCCTGGCTCGGCATCCTCGGCCGCGGCGTGCCGGGGCGCACCGACCTGGCGATCGCCTCCGCGGGGGTGGGGGCAAGGCTGCGTTTCAAGGACAAGGGCGAGATCGGGCTGGAGGGGGCGAGGGCGATCGACGTGCCCGCTTATCTCACGGCCGATGGCTGGCGGGTTTCGGTGAGCTGGCGACTGTCGATCTAGGTTAGGTTTGCGCGCCTCAATCGTCATCCCGGCGAAAGCCGGGACCCAGGGTTGCAGAAGACATCCCTCGTGGCCCTGGGTCCCGGCTTTCGCCGGGATGACGGCTTTGGGCTGAAGCGCCCTCCCACCCCGGCACACCCCGACTGTCTTACCCGAATAACCCACCCGTTTACTCCACTCCCGCCATCCGGTAGGCAGGCCCCACGAATGCGACGTGGGAGCGGTAAGGTGAAATTGGTCAAAGGCGCCTGGAAGGTCTTGGTGGCGATCAAGGACGGTCTCGTCCTGGTCTTCATGCTGCTCTTCTTCATCCTGCTGTTCACCGTGCTCTCGTCGCGGCCAAACCCCCGGGCTGTGCACCCCGGCGCGCTGGTGGTGGCGCTCGACGGGACGCTTGCCGAGCAGCCCGAGGAACCCGATCCGCTGGCCGGCCTGAACGGCGGCGAAGCGGTGAAGCAGACCGGCGTGCGCGACGTGGTCCGCGCGCTCGACGCCGCGATCAAGGACGACGACGTGAAGGCGGTGGTGCTCGACCTCGACCGGTTCGGCGGCGGCCTACCGGCTTCGGTCTCCGAAGTCGCCAATGCGGTCGGCCGCGTGCGCGCGAGCGGCAAGAAGGTGCTCGCCTACGCCACCGCCTACACCGATTCGGGCTATGCGATCGCCGCCAACGCCAGCGAAGTGTGGATGCACCCGCTCGGCGGCACGCTGTTCATGGGCCCGGGCGGGTCGCGGCTCTACTACAAGGGGCTGATCGACAAGCTCGGCGTCAACGTCCACGTCTACAAGGTCGGCAAGTACAAGTCCTACGTCGAGCCCTATGTGCGCAGCGACATGTCGCCCGAGGCGCGCGAGGCGAACCAGGCGCTGTCGGGCGCGGTGCTCAACGAATGGCAGGCGGGGATCGCCAAGGCGCGGCCGCAGGCGAAGGTCGCCGAGATGCTCGCCCAGCCCGATGCGATCGTCACCGCGGCGCACGGCGATCTCGCGGCGGCGAACAAGGCGGCGGGGCTGATCGACCGCACCGGCGACCGGCTGGCGTTCGGCAAGCGCGTCGCCGAGCTCGCTGGCAAGAAGGACGACAAGGCCGAGGGCAATTTCCGCGCGATCAAGCTCAAGGACTATCTCGCCGCGCATCCTGCCTCGACGGCGGGCGACGAGATCGGCGTGCTCACCGTCGCGGGCGACATCGTCGACGGCAAGGCCGGGCCGGGCACCGCGGGTGGCGACAGCGTGAGCCAGCTGCTGCTCGAGGGCCTGAAGAAGCACAAGTTCAAGGCGCTGGTGGTGCGCGTCGATTCGCCGGGCGGGTCGGTGCTCGCCTCCGAGCAGATCCGCCAGGCGATCCTCCAGGCCAAGGCGCAGAAGCTGCCGGTGGTGATCTCGATGGCCGGCCTCGCGGCGAGCGGCGGATACTGGATCTCGACCGCGGGCGACTTCATCTACGCCGACCGCGCGACGATCACCGGCTCGATCGGCATCTTCGGCATGGTCCCCACCTTCGAGAAGACGCTCGCCAAGATCGGCGTGACCAGCGACGGCGTGACCACCACGCCGATCTCGGGCCAGCCCGACGTCTACGGCGGCACCAATGCCGCGACCGACACGATCTTCCAGGCGGTGATCGACCAGGGCTATCGCAACTTCATCACCCGCGTCGCCGAGGCGCGCAAGATGACGCTCGCGCGCGTCGACGAGATCGGCCAGGGCCGCGTCTGGATCGGCGTGACTGCGCAGCAGCTGGGCCTTGTCGACAAGTTCGGCGGGATCGACGATGCGGTTGCCGAGGCGGCGCGGCGCGCGGGGCTCGACCCGGCGAAGGTCCATCCGGTCTATCTCGCCAAGGCGCCCGACGCGTGGAAGTCGTTCCTCAACGACGTGCTGGGCGGCGGCGACGACGACGGCAGCGACTGGACCGACGAGCCGGGCGGCGACGATGCCTTCGCCAAGCTCGCGGGCGCGCGCCAGGCGATCGCGGCGCAGGCGATCGGCGACGTCCGCCGGCTCGCGAGCGTGCAGGGCGCGCAGGCGCGCTGCCTCGAGTGCGGCGGGCTCGCGCCCGTGGTGGTGCGGCGGAGCGACCTGAGCCTGCTCGAACTCGTGCTGGCGAAGTTCGGCGGATGATCGGAATCAGCATCCGCGCCGCCAAATCCGAGGACGCCGCGGCGATCGCCGCCATCTACGCGCCCTATGTGCTGACGGGCACGGTCAGCTTCGAGTTCGAGCCGCCCGACGCCGCGGCGATGCAGGCACGGATGGAGGCGTCGTGCGGGCTGTTCCCGTGGATCGTCGCGACGAATTCGGAAGGCGTGGGGGTGCTCGGCTATGCCTATGCGACCAAGTTCCGCGAGCGGCCGGCGTATCGCTATGTCGTCGAGACCTCGGTCTATGTCTCGGGCGCGGCGCAGGGGCAGGGGCTGAGCCGGCTGCTCTACGAGGCGCTGCTCACCACGCTCAGGACGCAGGGCTTCACCCAGGCGATTGCGGTGATCTCGCTACCCAACGAGAGCTCGATCAAGGCGCATGAGGCGGTCGGTTTCCGCCGCGCGGGCCAGCTGCGCGAGATCGGCTTCAAGGAAGGCCGCTGGGTCGACATCGGCATGTGGCAGCGCGAGCTCAACGACAGCGCGATCCCGCCGGTGGAGCCCAAGCCGTTCAGCGAAGTGGGCGTGGTGCGGGGGTAGTCCCGCGCTTTCGATTGCATCCTGAGTCGTCATCCCGGCTTTCGCCGGGATGACGGCCTATGGGGAGTGTGGAGGCCTGCCTATTTCGCCTCGGCCTGCTGCGCCGGATCGCGGCACGCCTTGATCGTGCCCGGCTCGGGCCGCTCGCCCTTCGTCCGGAACAGCGCGATATAGCCGCCGGCCGAGGGCATCGGCGCCATCGACACCTGCTCGAACCCCACCGCGGCGAACTCGCACTTCAGCAGCGCCGGCGGGGTGCCGTGGTTCTGCGTCGGCCGGTCGGCATCGACCACCACCACCATCCCGTCGGGCTTGAGCGAGGGGCGCATCCGCCAGAGGAACTCATAGGGCGATTCGATCTCGTGATACATGTGGATCATCAGCACGCGATCGAAGCTGTTCTCGGGCAGCCGCGGATCGGCGGGCAGGCCCAGGCGGACGCTGACATTGTCGAGCCGGTCGCGGCTGACGCGCGTGCCGAGCTGGTCGCGCGTCTCGGGGACGATGTCCTCGGCGAGCACGCGCCCGGTCTTGCCGACGCGCGGGCTCAGGCGGATCGTGTAATAGCCTTCGCCCGCGCCGATGTCGGCGACGGTCATGCCTTGCTTGATCCCCGCCTTGTCCATCACTTCATTGGCTTCGCCGGCGCGGTCGCGCGCATCCTCGTTCGACCAGCGCGACGAGACGATCGACGCCACCGGCCGGTCCGCGACGGGGAAGCCGTTGACCTGGTCGGGCTTGCGGTCGGGTGTCTCGTGCTGGCCGCCCTTGCAGGCGGCGAGGGCCCCGGCGAGCACGAGCATCGTGGCGAAGCGGCCGGCACGCATCAGTCGACGTCCTCCACATCGACCTTCTCGCCGGTCACGCGCTGAGACAGCGCCGCGGCCATGAAAGGGTCGAGCGCGCCGTCGAGCACGTCCGAGGGCGCGGTCGAGGTCACGCCGGTGCGCAGGTCCTTCACCAGCTGATAGGGCTGGAGGACATAGGAGCGGATCTGGTGGCCCCAGCCGATCTCGGTCTTGGCGTTGTATTCGCCCATCGCCGCCGCCTCGCGCTTGGCCAGCTCGGCCTCGTAGAGGCGCGCGCGCAGCATGCCCATCGCGGTCGCGCGGTTCTTGTGCTGCGACCGGTCCTGCTGGCTCGCGACGATGATCCCCGAGGGGACGTGGGTGATGCGCACCGCCGAATCGGTGGTGTTGACGTGCTGCCCGCCCGCGCCCGAGGCGCGATAGGTGTCGATCTTGAGGTCGCTCTCGTTGACCTCGATGTCGATATTGTCGTCGATCACCGGATAGACCCACACCGAGGAGAAGCTGGTGTGGCGCCGTGCCGAGCTGTCATAGGGCGAGATGCGCACCAGCCGGTGCACGCCGCTCTCGGTCTTGGCATAGCCGTACGCGTTTTCGCCCTTGACCAGCAAGGTCGCCGACTTGATCCCGGCCTGCTCGCCCGCGTGATAGTCGAGCAGCTCGACCTTGTAGCCGTGGCGCTCGGCCCAGCGCGTGTACATGCGCTGGAGCATCTCGGCCCAGTCCTGGCTCTCGGTGCCGCCGGCGCCGGCGTTGATCTCGACATAGGTGTCGTTCGAATCGGCCTCGCCCGAAAGCAGCGCCTTGACCTTGTCCTGCTCGGCGCGCGCGGCGAGCGCGGCGAGGCCGGCGACGCCCTCGTCGACCATGCCGGTGTCGCCCTCGGCTTCGGCGAGCTCGATCAGCTCGACCGTGTCGTTGAGCTCGGTCTCGATCGCGCGCGTTGCGCCGATCGCCTCGTCGAGGCGGCGGCGCTCGCGCATCACGTCCTGGGCGGCCTTGGCGTCGTTCCACAGCGTCGGGTCCTCGACGCGCGCATTGAGCTCGTCGAGCCGGCGCAGCGCGCGGTCCCAGTCGAGGAAGCGGCGGAGCAGCGCGAGCGCTGCGGTGATCTTGTCGGCATTGGCCTGCGCTTCGGCGCGCATGATACGGAACCTCTCAACTGTCTTCGCCCGGCCGGGGCCGGTTCAGCCCGGCGCATGGGCGCGGGCAATGCATGTAGGAAGTGCGGCTAGTAGATTCCGCCCTCGCGTTGCAAGAAATCCTGGTCGCCGGGCTCGTCGTGGCGCTCGGCCCTGCGCGTCTCGGCCTTGGGCGCTTCCTCGTCGTCCTGGCCGCGGCGGCGCGGCTCGCTCTCGGGCTTGAAGGCTTCCCAGATCACTGCCGCCTTGGGATCGTCGCTCGGCCAGCCGCCGAAGACGGGCTTGCCGCTGGCACGGTCGACGCGGACCATGCGGATTCCGGCGGGGGCCGTGAACGGGATCTTCTCCATCCCCTGGAAGGCGGGGATCGCGAATTCCTTGAAGATCGGCGCGGCGATCACGCCGCCCTGGGCATAGCCGCCGAGGTTCGAAGGCGTGTCATAGCCGATGTAGAGCCCGCCGATCATCTGCGGGGTGCCGCCGACGAACCACACGTCGGTGGGGCCCGACGTGGTGCCGGTCTTGCCCATCATCGGCCGGTCGAGGTCGCGCAGCACCGTGGCGGTGCCGCGCTGGATCACGCCCTCGGCGATGTGGACCATCTGATAGGCGCTCATCGGATCGACGACCTGGCGTGCGCGGCTGACCGGGCGCGGCATCGGCTTGCCGTCCCAGTCGGGCGCGTTGCAGCGGTCGCAGGCGCGCCAGTTCTCGGGCCAGACGACGTTGCCGTGGCGATCCTGGACGAAGTCGATCAGCGTCGGGGTGAGCGCGCGGCCGTGGTTCACCAGGATCGAATAGGCGTTGACCATGCGGATCACGGTCGTCTCGCCCGCGCCAAGCGAATAGCTGAGATAGGGCGGCAGCTTGTTCTTGGTGACGCCGATGCGCTGGATCAGGTCGACGACATTGGGCATGCCGATCTGGTTGGCGATCTGCACCGTCATCAGGTTGCGCGACTGCTCCAGGCCCCAGCGCATCGTGTGCGGGCCGGCGCCGCGCGCATTGCCGAAGTTCTGGAAGCATTTCTTGGGCAGCCCAGGCCCCTGCTCGACGCAGAAGGGTCCGTCGACCACGATCGAGGCGGGCGTCATGCCGTTCTCGAGCGCAGCGGTGTAGACGATCGGCTTGATCGTCGAGCCCGGCTGGCGTTGCGCCTGGGTGGCGCGATTGAACGCCTGGATGCGCGAATCGAAGCCGCCCTGCATCGCCATCACCCGGCCGGTGCGCGGGTCCTCGACCACCATGCCCCCCGAGACCTTGGGGACGCTGCGCAACGCCCAGGCATTGCCCGCGGGCGCTACCGCGATGATGTCGCCGGGCCGAATCGCGTCGGCGGCATGGCCGCCCTGGCCGCGCACGGGCATCGCCGCATCGTCGGCCGACATCCGGCCGGTGCCGCCGTCGTCGAAGCCGATCTGCCAGCCGCCGCCGTCACGCGCGATCGCGATCGCGGCGCGCCAATCGTCGTAATCGACGCCGATGTTGGTGTTGAGCAGCGCCTGCTGCCAATTGTCGCGCTTGACCTCGACATGCCCCATCGGGCCCGACCAGCCGCGGCCGTGGTCGTAGCGCAGCAGCCCGTTGCGCAGCGCCTTCTGGGCATAGGCCTGGAGCCGCGGATCGAGCGAGGTGCGCACCCACAGGCCGCCGGCATAGACGCTGTTGGGCCCGTCCTCGGCCTGGTCGCCGAACTTGGCGATCAGCTGGCGCCGGACCTCCTCGACGAAATAGCCGCCGGTGCGCTCGAACTTGGGCGTCTGGCGCGGCACCGTCCCGAGCGGCGAGGCGACCGCGCGGTCATGCTCCTCCTGCGTGATGAAGCGGTTGGCGAGCATCTCGCCGAGCACCCAGTTGCGCCGCTCGAGCGCTCGATCCATGTGCCGGTCGGGGTCGTAGTTCGCCGGACCCTTGGGCAGGATGGCGAGATAGGCCATCTGCGCGAGGCTCAGCTCCTTCAGTTCCTTGCCGAAATAGGCGTGGCTCGCCGCGTCGACGCCGCCGGCGTTGCGGCCGAGCTCGATCGAGTTGAGGTAGAGCTCGAGGATCTGCTCCTTGGTGAGCGTGTCCTCGATGCGCCAGGCGAGGATCGCTTCCTTCAATTTGCGCAGGTACGAGACTTCGTTGCCGACGACGAGGTTCTTGGCGACCTGCTGGGTGATCGTCGAGGTGCCGCGCGGCGTCTCGCCACGCGTCAGGCCTTCCGCCGCGGCGCGGATCAGGCCGGGAAAGTCGAGCCCGTGGTGCTCGAAGAAGGTCTTGTCCTCGGCCGAGAGGAAGGCATAGACCATCGGCTTGGGATATTCGTCATAGCTCAGCTGGACGCGGCGCTCGCGGGCGTAGCTGTGGATCGGCACGCCGTCGATCGAGCGGACATAGGTGGGCAGCGGCGGCTCGTAGGTCCTGAGCGCATCGACCGATGGGAGGTTGCGGCCGATCAGCAGCCACAGCGCGAGCCAGGCGACCAGGATGAGCAGCACCAGCGCCGCGAGGATGCGGAACCACCAGCGGCTGCGCACGGCCTGGAACCACCCCCACATGCCGCCGCCGAAATCGCGCCGCAGCTTCAGCTTGATGCTCGTCTCGCCCGTGTCCGCCATTGCCCGCGCGGTTTAGCAGGATATGCGGGGGAGGGAAGCGGGGATGGTGGGATGGACGCCATCCTCGAGCCCGATCGTCACCCCGGACTTGGGCGTGTCATCGGTTTCGCTGCTTGTTGGGAGCGCGTGAGCAAAAGGGGTATTTCCTCCCCGGATCGTCATCCCGGCGAAAGCCGGGACCCAGGGCCGCGAGCGATTCCCTCCGTAACCCTGGGTCCCGGCTTCCGCCGGGATGACGGGTGGGCGATGCCAGCCCCCGTCCCGCGATCGACGACATGCCCCTGTTTCCGGGTCCCACTCCCCACGGACATGACGATTCAATGGGTTGAGCGGAACCTACCGCGACGCCATCCGCGTGGCGAAATGGATCTCCACCGCGCGCCGTACGCCCTGCGCCACGCGCTTCCTGCCTTCGTCCGAGACGAGGAACTGGGCGTCGTGCGGGTTGGAGATATAGCCGGTCTCGAACAGCACCGAGGGCATGTCGGGCGCCTTCAGCACCATCAGCGAGGCCATGCGGTGGTAGTTGGCCTTGATCGGGATCAGCGGCATCGATTCGCGGCCCAGCAGCCGCGCGAAGCCCGCGCTGGCGTTCATCGTCTCGCGCTGGGTGAGGTCGATCAGGATCGACGAGATGTCGCGGTTCTGCGTGCCCAGGTCGACCCCGGCGATGATGTCGGCCTTGTTCTCGCGCGCGGCGAGGCGGGCGGCTTCCTTGTCGGACGCGACCTCCGAAAGCGTGTAGACCGTCGCGCCCGAGGCGTCGCCGCTCGCCGCGCTGTCGCAATGGACCGAGATGAACAGCGCCGCGCCGAGCTTGCGCGCGATGCCGTAGCGGTCCTGAAGGATCAGGAAGCGATCGTCATCGCGCGTGAGCGCCACGCGGACGCGGCCCGAGCGAAGCAGCTCGTCCTTGATCGCGAGCGCGAGCGCCAGCGTCACGTCCTTTTCGCGCACGCCATTGGGGCCGATCGCGCCGGGATCGTGGCCGCCGTGGCCGGCGTCGATCACCACCAGCGGCCGGCTCGAATCGCTGCCGTAGACGCGCGGCAGCGAGGCCGGGCGCGGCGCCGGCGGCGCGGAGATGCGTTCGCGGTAGCGCGGCGCAGGCTCGCCGCCGAGATAGCTGAACGGCGGCAGGAAGCGCATCCGCCCCTCGGCCGCGGCGCGCGCGAATCGGGCGTCGTCGACCGTCCGCAGCGCGAGCGTGAGGGTGCGGCCGTCGTCGCCGAAATTGCCTTCGGAGACGATCGCCGGCTGGGCGAGGTCGAGCACGATCCGCGCGGTGTCGCCGTCATATTGCCCCTGGCGGATCGCCGACACGGCGCCGCCCGCGCGGACGTCACCGCCCGGCGTCGTGCCGCTCACGTCGATCGCGACGCGGTTCGGCCCGGCGAGCACGAAGCTCGTCGCTTCGCGCACCGGCTCGTCGAAAGTGATCACGACGCGGTCGCCCTTGATGCGCACGTCCTGCACCGCGTTCGCCCAGCTCGGCACGCCGGTCAGCCAGGCGGTCAGCAAGGCGAGGAGGCACAGCACCCGCGCGGTATGCCGCGCCGGCCCGCGAAGGGTCCAGCCCAAATCCATTGTCTCTATCTCGGCAGTCTCATTGCCCGTCGACGTCGAGTACCCGCCCCGTCTCAAATCGTCGTGAAGCGATGCAGTTAATGCCGCGTCAGCTATAAAAGGAGGTTGGCTTTCCCGTTCAGGAATCTCCCCACGGGGGAATTGCTTAGCGGGGGTGTTACGGAAATGCGCCTCACGGCGCATGGCGGCACCAGCCCACTCCCCCTCCCGGCCACCCACAAGATACTGCCGATGGGTGGCCGGGAGGGGGAGTGGGCTGGTGCCGCCTGAAAACGCGCCCTTTCGCGCGTTTTCAAACAACCTCTTACGGCCCGATGCCGCGGTTGCCGAGCAACGCGCACGGTGCTACGGCAAGTGGACGCCCCGCCTTGCGCCGGGCGATCCCAGCGGCCATCTACAGGCCGCAACATTCAGGTTGACGCTGCATGAGGCACTTTCCCCATCGTCTGCACCGCCCGGCCCCATTGGCCGGGCGCGCGGCGAGGGTGGAGCAGTCGGACCGCCGGTCCGGCCGTGCCATGGCAGCAGAGGCAGTTTTCGAAACCTGCGAGACCGCAGCCGGTCAGACCTCCGGCCAGGTCCGCTTTGCATGTCGCGCGCCGCTGCCCTTTTGGCCGAGCCGGCGCGCCCGGAGAATCATAAATGACAATGCGTATGCTGATCGACGCTCGCCACCGGGAGGAAACCCGGGTGGCGGTCGTCAAGGGGAACCGAATCGAGGAGTTTGATTTCGAGTCCGCCGAGCGCAAGCAGCTCAAGGGCAATATCTATCTGGCCAAGGTGACTCGAGTGGAGCCGTCGCTGCAGGCGGCGTTCGTCGATTACGGCGGCAATCGCCACGGCTTCCTCGCCTTCTCGGAAATCCACCCCGACTATTACCAGATCCCCAAGGAAGACCGCGACGCGCTGCTGCGCGAAGAGGCCGAGCACGCCGCCGAAGAGGCTGCACTGCGCGCCGAGGACGATGGCGACGACGACGCGCTGGAAGGCGATGTCGAAGTGCTCGACCGTCCCGCGGGCGACGAGGACGATGACGGCGAGGGCGATGCGGAAGCCTCGGGCGACGAGGAAGGCGATGGGGGAGGCGACGGCCGTCGCCGCCGCCGCAAGCCGAGCCGCAACGAGAGCCAGGCCGACCAGCTGCGCGAGCGCCGGATGAACCTGCGCCGCCGCTACAAGATCCAGGACGTGATCCGCCGCCGCCAGGTGCTGCTCGTCCAGGTCGTGAAGGAAGAGCGCGGCAACAAGGGCGCGGCGCTCACCACCTATCTCAGCCTCGCCGGCCGCTATTGCGTGCTGATGCCCAACACCGCGCACGGCGGCGGCATCTCGCGCAAGATCTCGTCGGCGGCGGACCGCAAGCGCCTCAAGGGCATCATGGCGGACCTCAAGCTGCCGCCCTCGATGGGCTGCATCGTCCGCACCGCCGGGCTCCAGCGCACCAAGGTCGAGATCAAGCGCGACTTCGACTATCTCGCGCGGCTGTGGGACGAGATCCGCGAGAACACGCTCGCCTCGACCGCGCCGGCGCTGGTCTATGGCGACAGCGACCTGATCAAGCGCGCGATCCGCGACATCTACAACAAGGACATCGACGAAGTGATCGTCGAGGGCGATGACGGCTATCGCCAGGCGAAGGACTTCATGAAGCTGCTGATGCCCAGCCATGCACGGCGGGTGAAGCATTATGCCGACACGGTGCCGCTGTTCCAGCGCAGCCATGTCGAGGACCAGCTCGCGGCGATGTACCACCCGGTGGTGCAGCTCAAGTCGGGCGGCTACCTCGTGATCAACCCGACCGAGGCGCTGGTGTCGATCGACATCAACTCCGGGCGGTCGACGCGCGAGCACAATATCGAGCAGACCGCGACGGCGACCAACCTCGAGGCCGCGCACGAGATCGCCCGCCAGCTGCGCCTGCGCGACATGGCCGGCCTCGTCGTGATCGACTTTATCGACATGGACCACGGATCGAACGTCCGGAAGGTCGAGAAGGCGATGAAGGAAGCGCTCAAGAACGATCGCGCGCGCATCCAGGTCGGCCGTATCTCGGCGTTCGGGCTGATGGAGATGAGCCGCCAGCGGCTGCGCACCGGCGTGCTCGAGGCGTCGACCCGCCAGTGCCCGCATTGCGAAGGCACCGGCCTGGTCCGCACCGCGTCGTCGGCGGGCCTCTCGGCGCTGCGCATGATCGAGGACGAAGCGGCGCGCGGCCGCGGCTCGCACCTCACGCTGCGCGCGAGCCAGGAAGCCGCTTTCTACGTGCTCAACCGCAAGCGCGCCGAGCTGGCCGAGATCGAGGAACGCTATGGCGTGCTCGTCGAGATCGCGTCGGACGGCGAGCTCGAAGGCGCGCGCATGTCGGTCGAGGCCGCGGGCCCGCCGCCGACGCGCGCGCCGCGCCTGATCCAGGTCATCGAGGAACCCGAAGACGATTACGTCGAGGAGATCGAGGACGAGGAGGAAGCGGAAGAAGAGGCCGAGGCCAGCGAGACGCGTGCGCCGCGCGGCGATCGCGAGCGGGACCGTGACGGCGAAGGCGACGGTCGCGGCAAGCGCCGCCGCCGCCGTCGCGGCCGCCGCGGCCGCACGCGCGAGGACGGTGCGCCGGGCGAGGCTTCCGAAGGCGAGGGTGTCGAGGGCGAGGAAGGCGACGAGCTTGCCGATGTCGCCGGCGAAAGCGATGCCGAGGGCGACGAGGCGACCGCGGCCGATGGCGATGCGCCGCGCAAGCGCCGCCGCCGGGGTCGTCGCGGCGGCCGCCGTGGCGGCGGCACGGTCGAGACGGTGATCGTCGAAGCCGACGGCGAGGAAGCCGAAGCGCCGGTCGAGGCCGCTCCCGAGCCCGCCGCCGGGGAAGCGCCGGCCAAGCCCAAGCGC
This sequence comes from Sphingomonas sp., assembly GCF_017745215.1. Classification (GTDB taxonomy): domain Bacteria; phylum Pseudomonadota; class Alphaproteobacteria; order Sphingomonadales; family Sphingomonadaceae; genus Sphingomonas. The sequence continues at coordinate 61,738 of NZ_JAGHZV010000017.1, read as the reverse complement.
TCGCGCCGCAAGAAGGCCGACGTCGAGGCCGAGCCCGTCGCCGAAGCCGCGCCTGCGGTCGAAGCGGTGAGCGAGCCGGTCGCCGAGGAAGCGCCGGCCAAGCCCAAGCGCTCGCGCCGCAAGAAGGCCGACGTCGAAGCCGAAGCGGTTGCGGAGACTCCGGCCGAGGCGCCCGCGCCCGAGCCGGTCGCGGAGGAAGCGCCGGCGCCCAGGCCCAAGCGTTCGGGCGGCCGCAAGAAGGCCGCGCCGGCCGCCGAAGCCACCGCCGAGCCCGCCGAGGCCGTGACTCAGGACCTCTCGCCCGACGCCGCCGAGCCGGCGGACGTCGCGGCCGAAGCCGCCGCCGAGACCGAGGCCGACCCCGGTTCGCCCCGTCGCGGCTGGTGGCAGCGTACGTTCGGGGCTTGATCGGCAGCGGCTGATCGAACGGCCGGCCCGCCGCGGGACATCGCGCCCGCGGCGGGCCGGTCGCTTCACCTGAGGTTCATGCGGCGGGCCGATTAGAGGTCGCTTGCCGCCGGGAGGGTTTGGGACGAACATGGTGCGGATGAAGCAGCTGGCCGCCCTGATCGCCATGCTCTGCCTGTGCTGTTTCGCGGCGCAGCCCGCGGCGGCGCAATCGATCCTGCGCGACGCCGAGACCGAGGCGCTGCTCGCCGATATCTCCAAGCCGATCATCGTCGCGGCCGGCCTCGATCCGGCGAGCGTGCGCGTGGTGATGATCCAGGATCCCTCGATCAACGCCTTCGTCGCCGGCGGGCAGATCGTCTACATCCATTCGGGGCTGATCGACGCGGCGGACGACGCCAACGAAGTCCAGGGCGTGATCGCGCACGAGCTCGGCCACGTCGTCGGCGGCCATGCCGTGTTCCAGCGCGACGGCGGCTATGGCGGCGTCTCGATCCTCTCGCTGCTGCTCGGCGCGGCGGCCGTCGCGGCGGGGTCGCCCGACGCGGGCATGGGCATATTGATGGCCGGCCAGCGCGCCGCGATCGGCAAGTATCTCGCTTTCTCGCGCGGACAGGAAGCCTCTGCCGACGCGGCCGGCGTGCGTTTCCTCAACAAGGCCGGGATCAGCGGGCGCGGGATGCTCGAATTCTTCAAGAAGCTCGAGAATCTCCAATATCGCTACGGCGTCTATTCGTCGGATCCCGACGTCGATCCCTTCGCGCAGACCCACCCGATGTCGGCGGACCGCATCGCGACGCTGACGCAGGATCTCACCGCCGCGCCGGCGTGGAGCAAGCGCGACACGCCCGAGATGCTCGACCGGTTCAAGCGCATCCAGGCCAAGCTGCGCGGCTATGTGAACGAGCCCAAGGACACGCTGCGCACGTATCCGCCGCGCGACCAGTCGGTCTATGCGCACTATGCCCGCGCCTATGCCTATCACAAGGGCGGCTTCCCCGAGCAGGCCGCAGCCGAGACCGACGCGTTGATCAAGGCCAAGCCCGACGATCCCTATTTCCTCGAGCTCCAGGGCCAGATCATGCTCGAGGCGGGCGACCCCAAGGGGGCGCTCGTGCCGCTGCGCAAGGCGACCGAGGAGACGCATTACCAGCCGCTGATCGCCACCACCTTCGGCCATGCCCTGGTCGCGACCGAGGACCCCGCCAATCTTGCCGAGGCCGAGAAGGTGCTCAAGCAGGCGGTCGCGCGCGACAATGAGAACCCCTTCGCCTGGTTCAACCTGGGCACCGTCTACGAGCGCAAGGGCGACGAGCCGCGCACCGCGCTCGCCACCGCCGAGCGCGCCAATTTGATGGGCGACGCCGGCACCGCGCTGATGAGCTCGCGCGCGGCGATGGCGGGGCTGCCGACGGGCTCGCCCGACTGGATCCGCGCGCAGGATATCATGATGGTCTCGCAGACCGCCTATGAAGAACAGAAGAAGAAGGGCGGACGCCGCTGATGCTCGAGCGACTCGCGAAAAGCCCGCTGCTGCTCGGCGCGGCCTTCCTGCTCTCGGCGCTGCTCGGCGCGGGGCTCTATGCCGGCATCCAGGCGGCGGTGCCCGGCGCCAACCCGGACAAGGCGAAGATCGAGGCCGTGGTGCGCGCCTATATCCTCGAGCATGGCGAGATCCTGCCCGAGGCGATGGACAAGCTCCAGGCGCGCCAGCTCGCCGAGCGACAGAAAGCGCTGGGCGAGGCGCCCAAGTACATCGCCGCGCACAAGGCGCAGATCGTCGATCCCTATGCCGGCGCGACGCAGGGGAACCCCAAGGGCGACGTCACCGTCGCGGCTTATCTCGACTATAATTGCGGCTATTGCCGCGCGAGCCTGCCCGCGATCGCCGAGCTGGTGAAGCGCGACCCCAATGTCCGCATCGTCTATCGCGAATATCCGGTGCTCGCCGAGGAGAGCGTGACCGCGGCGCGCTGGGCGCTGGCGGCGGCCGAGCAGGGCAAGTTCCTCGCCTATCACACTGCGGTCTATGCCGGCGGGCGCACCGACGAAGCGTCGCTCGAGCAGGCGGCGGCGGGCGCAGGGGTCGACCTCGCCAAGGCCAAGACCGCGGCCAATTCGACGCGCGTGTCGCAGGAGATCAAGAAGAACCTCGACACCGCCGCGGCGCTCGGCACCAGCGGTGCGACTCCGTTCTGGGTGGTGGGCAACCAGGTGATCAGCGGGCTGGTCGATTACGAGCGGCTCGCCGCCGCCGTCGCCGCCGCGCGCGCGGGCAAGTAACGCCGCTTTCTTCTCCAGCCGGCCACGGAACCACGGGCTTTACCGCTGCGCTCGATTGATGTTACGTTACAACATCAGCAACGGGAGAGAAGCCATGGCCCGAGCCGTCCGCGCCGTCGTTACGGCCGAACCGATGAGCGCGATCAACGTCACGCCGTTCATCGACGTGCTGCTGGTGCTGCTCATCATGCTGATCCTCACCGTGCCGATCGCGACGCACAAGGTCTCCATCGACTTGCCGAACGGCCCGTCGTCGGTCGCCGAGGCCAATCTGCCGCACAAGCTGCTGATCGACCGTCAGGGCGATTTCTGGTTCGATGCCAGGAAGGTCGACGAGGCCGGGCTGCGCCAGGCGCTCGACGCGATCCAGCAGGGCGACCAGCCGCCCGAGCTCCACGTCCAGTCCGATCCCGACGCGCCCTATGCGCGCTTCGATCGCGCGCTGGTGATCGTCAAGCGCGCCAACATCACGCGGCTCGGCTTCGTCGGCAACGAGCATATGGTGGACTTTTGAGAGCTTCTCCTGAAATGCGCCTCACGGCGCATGGCGGTGCCCGCCCGCTCCAGGGGAACGGCGAGCGCGCCCTCGCGTTCGGTGAGCGTCACCGATAAAGGGTCCTTGATGCGCAACGCCGTTCCCCTGCTGCTCCTGGCGCTCGCCGCCTGTTCCTCCCAGCCCAGCGCCGACGATCCCCCGCCCGACGTCGCCGCGGTGAACATCGACGCGATCGATTCGGCGAAGGACCAGGGCGTCGACAAGACCCCGCCCGACAACGACCAGGCGCCCTCGCCGGGCACACCCGGCGGGCTTGCCAACGACATGATGCCGGTGAGCGAGGCGCCCTTCACCGCCGACAGCGCGCAGGGCGGCGCCGATGTCGTCCAGCGCTATTTCGCGCTGATCGAAGCGAAGAAATACGGCGAGGCCTGGACGCTGTGGGAGGACGGCGGCAAGGCCTCGGGAAAGACGCCGGAGGCCTTCGCCAAGGATTTCGAGGCCTATTCGACCTACCACGCCAATGTGGGCGCGCCGGGCGATGTCGATGCCGGCGCGGGCCAGCGCTACGTCACCGTGCCGGTGATCGTCTACGGCCGGCTGAAGCAGGGCGACAAGCGCTTCGACCTGAAGGGCAATGTCACGCTCCACCTGACCGTGGTCGACGGGGCGAGCGAGGCGCAGAAGCATTGGCACATCCGCAGCGTCGATCTCGCCCCCAGCCCCGGATAATATGCTAGGCCTGGGCCATGGCGCGCTTCACCATGGCGATCACCGCCGAGCTCGAGGACATCGACGAGCTCGGCCACGTCAACAATGCGGTCTGGGTCCGGTGGATCCAGGCAGTCGCGATCGCGCACTGGGACAGCGTGGCGTCCGAGACCGACAAGGCGGCGTACGTCTGGGTCGTCACGCGGCACCAGATCGACTACCGCGGCAATGTTTCGGCGGGCGAGACGGTGACCGGCGAGACCTGGGTCCCCGATCCGCCGCGCGGCGCGCGATTCGACCGGCATATGCGCTTCACCGGCGCGGATGGGCGCGTGAAGGTCGAGGCGGTGTCGACCTGGGCGCTGCTCGACCGTGCGACCGGGCGGCTGCTGCGCGTGCGGCCTGAGCTGGCGGCGCCGTTCCTGGAACGATAGGTCGTCCCGTCCGGCGGATGGCCCGGGCCGGTCCCAGGCGGGCTCGATCCGGATTCAGCCGTAAGCGCGAGCGAAGAAGACGAGCGTCGTCACGCCGGTGACGACAAGCGTCCAGGCCCGCGCCACGCCGGGATGGAGCCGCTTGCCGAGATGCGCGCCGGCCCAGCCGCCGATCACCGCGCCGGCGAGCATCGGCAGGCACGCGCTCCAGCGCACCAGCCCCGTCGCGGCGAAGACCAGTGCCGCCGCGAGGTTCGCCACCGCAAGCATCAGCGTGCGGATCGAGAAGAGCGAGCGCGGATGCGCACCGGCGAGCAGGCCATAGGCCGCGGTGGTCATCAGCCCCACGCCCCCGCCGAAATAGCCGCCATAGACGCCCAGCAGCGCCTGCGCGATCACCAGCGTCCGCCGCCCGATCGTCACCCGCGCACGCAGCCAGTTCGAGGCGCGCGGGCCCAGCAGCATGGCGAGGAAGCCGACCAGCAGCAGCCAGGGAATGATGAAATCGAACGCCCGCGTCGGCGTGATCACAAGCAGCACGCTGCCGACGAGCCCGCCCGCGAAGGTGATCGCCGCGAGCCGCCGCACCGGAATCCCGCCCACCGGGGCCAGCTCGTCGCGAAAGCCCCAGGCGCTCGCCGCCGCGCCCGGCAGCAGCGCGACGTTCGACGTCGCATTGGCGGCATTGGCCGGCAGCCCCGTCGCGATCAGCGCGGGCAGCGTCGCGAAGGTCCCGCCGCCCGCAAGCGCGTTCATCACGCCGCCAAGCAGGCCGGCACCGGCGACGAGGAGAAGGTCAAACGCCGCCATGATCCCGTTCGCCCTGAGCTTGTTGAAGGGCGGCTCTCCATGAGCCGCTCGCGAGTGGATGGCCGTGCTTCGACAGGCTCAGCACGAACGGAAGGAATGCGGGCGTTCAGCCCAGCGCCGCCTGCTTCTCCTCCGCCAGCCGGTCGAGCTCGGCGCGGCTCTTCTTCTCGGCGGCGGTCTTGAGCTGGCCGCACGCCGCATCGATGTCGCGCCCGCGCGGCGTCCGCACCGGCGCCGAGATGCCCGCCTCGAAGATGAGGCTCGAGAAGGCCTTCACCCGCTCGGGCGTCGAGCATTCATAGGGCGCGCCCGGCCAGGGGTTGAAGGGAATCAAATTCACCTTCGCCGGCAGCTTGTACTTCCGGAGCAGCCGGACGAGCTCGCGCGCATCGGCGTCGCTGTCGTTCTTGTCCTTGAGCATGACGTATTCGAAGGTGATCCGCCGCGCGTTGTTCGCGCCCGGATAGTCGGCGCAGGCCTGGAGCAGTTCCTCGATCCCGTACTTCCGGTTCAGCGGCACGATCTCGTCGCGGATCTCCTTGGTCACCGCATGCAGCGACACCGCGAGGTTCACCCCGATCTCCTCGCCCGCGCGCGCCATCATCGGCACCACGCCCGACGTCGACAGCGTGATCCGGCGCTTGGAGAGCGCGAGCCCGTCGCCGTCCATCACCAACTTGAGCGCGTCGCGGACCTGGTCGAAATTATAGAGCGGCTCGCCCATCCCCATCATCACGATGTTGGTGAGCATCCGCCCCTCGGGCTGGCTCGGCCACTCCCCGAGGGCGTCGCGAGCGAGCATGACCTGGCCGACGATCTCGCCCGCGGTGAGGTTGCGCACCAGCCGCATCGTGCCGGTGTGGCAGAAGCGGCAGTTGAGCGTGCAGCCGACCTGGCTCGACACGCAAAGGGTCCCGCGATCGGCGTCGGGGATGAACACCATCTCGTAATCCTGGGAGCCATCGGCCCCACCCGCCCCGCGGAGCAGCCATTTGCGCGTGCCGTCCTCGCTGACCTGCGCCTCGACCACGTCGGGCCGCCCGATCACGAAACGCTCGGCGAGCCAGGGGTGCTGCGCCTTGGCGATGTCGGTCATCGCCGCGAAGTCGGTCGCGCCGCGGTTGTAGATCCAGTGCCAGAGCTGCTTGGCGCGCAGCTTCGCCTGTTTGGGCTCCATGCCCGCACCCTCGAGCGCGGCGCGAATCCCTTCCCTGGGAAGTCCGATCAGGTCGGTCTTGCCGTCCTCGCGCAGCGGTAGGCCACGCGGAACGGGCACGGGATCGATGTGCCCGGGAATGGGCATGGGCGCGGCCGAGGCTGTCATTCTAGTGTACCAATGTTTTCTGTGGGTTGCGTCATTCTACATTCACGCACGCCATCCGCATGATCCAAGAGATCGCTGGCGGCCTTGCCGCCCATCGGATCCAGAACCACGTCGATGCCTTCGCGACGCGCCAATTTCGCGGCAGGGACGAAGTCGCCATCGCCTGCCACCATGACAATCTGATCGACCTGCTTCTTGAATGCCATCGCGGCCACATCAAGGCCGAGGCGCATGTCTACGCCTTTCTGGATGACGTCGATCTCGAAGTCTTCGTCACGCGGATTGAAGCCCTCCGTCAGCCAGCGACGCATCGCGTCGGGCTTGGGCCGCCAATTCACGTCCTCATTGAGACGCCCAAGGCGCAGCGCGACCTTTCGTGCAGTCAACAGGTTCCGATGGATCGCCAGGCGTTGCCGCGCCATTTCGGTCTTCGCCAAATCGAGCGGCCGTTTCGAAATCGGATAGTGCAGGCGCTTGGTCAGCGGCGGACAGTCGTAGAAGAAGGTACGGTATAGCGTTGGCGATTCCGTCGGTATGAAGCCGGCAGCTAGATCGCCCTTTGCCAAAGGCTCAGAAAGATGCCTGACCTTGAGATGCCAGCCCGCAAGGTACCCCACTGCCCAAGCCACATGATGCGGGTCTCGCGAATCGAGATGCGGGAAGGAATATCCGAAGCGACGCAGAAAATACGCCCCGTCGATCACGATGGCGGTCGGCATGGGCTGCACCAGAAAAAGGTTGCCCCCGGGATCGGCCTTGAGCTGATGTCTGCTCTTTCGAGCGCCTCAAGACGGCATGCCGGGGGCGGGATGCTCCCACCTAGGCAGATCGCGGCGAAAAGTCAAGGTTTGTTCCCCTTGCGTCCCGCTCCAGACACCCCATCGCACCCAGCGTGGTCCGCAGTGCCTGCACCAGCGGGGTATGCGGCTCGGCGCCGATCGCGGCTTCGAGAGTGGCGTTGTCGAGCCGCAGCGGGTGGCGCCAGAAGGGCTCCATCTCGATCAGCTCGCGCATCGTCGTATCGAACGGCGCGACCAGCGGCAGCAGCCGCCACGGCAGCCGGCGCGTCTTGAGCCGCTCGACGCCGCCCGCCTCGGCGAGCGCGGCGAGGAAGCCATGGCCGTCGGTCCAGGTGCCAGCGAAATGATGGACCGCGAACGCCGGTAGCCCGGCCTCGACGTCGAGCAGCCGCGCGAACGCTTCGCCAACGTCGGGGAGGTACGCCCAGGCATGGCCGATCGCCGGATTGCCCGGGTACATCGCGCTTCCGAGTGGCTTGCCCGGCGTCACCATCCCCTCGGACAGCCACGAGTTGCGCGACGCCGGCCCGAAGAAGTCGCCCGCGCGCAGCACCAGCGCGCGCAGCCCCGGCGTCTCGGCGAGGCGCCGCTCCATCTCGGCGCGGATCGCGCCCTTGCGCGTGTTGGGCTGCTGGACCGTATCGGGCAGCGCCACCGCGACGACACGCGGATCGTAATTGTAGATCGTCCCCGGCAGCGCCAGCCGCGCGCCGTTCGCCAGTGCCGCGGCGATGCCGTTGGCGAGCATCGGCAGCACGACCTTCGCCCAATTGCGATAGCCCGGCGGGTTCACCGCGTGGAGGATCGCATCGACGCCCTCGGCCGCGGTGAGCACGGCGTCGCGGTCCAGCGCATCGCCCTGGTGCCACTCGATCCCGCCGCGCTCGGCCGGAACCGTCCGCGCCAGCGCCTTCACCCGCCAGCCGTGGCGGAGCAGCGCCCGCGCCGTCTCGCCGCCCACTCCGCCGGTCGCCCCCAGCACCAGGATCGTTCTGCTCATCTTTGCCTCCATCGTTTCGACGAAGCCGATATGCGGCGGCGGCCGATCAAACAAAATTGGCAAGGACAGACAGGTCGACTATATAAAAATGATGAACCCCATCGACGATTGGGAGCGCCAGCGCGCCTTCCTCGCCGTGCTGCGCGAGGGCAGCCTGTCGGCCGCAGCGCGCGCGCTCGGGCTCGCGCAGCCAACGGTGCGGCGGCGAGTCGAGGATCTTGAGGCGAGCGTCGGCCTGCCGCTGTTCACGCGCTCGCCGGGCGGCCTCCTGCCGACCGAGCAGGCGCTGGCGCTCGCCCAGCATGCCGAAGCGATGGCGCTCGCTGCCGATGCCTTCGTCCGCTCGGCCTCGGCCGCCGCGCACGAGGTCGCGGGCACGGTCCGCGTCTCGGCCAGCGACATCATCGCGATCGAGGTCTTGCCGCCGATCCTCGCGACGCTGATGGACAAGCACCCGCGGCTCCAGATCGTCCTCTCGCCCACCAACCGGGCGGAGGACATCCTGCGCCGCGAAGCCGATGTCGCGGTCCGCATGGTCGAGCCGCGGCAGGAGGCGCTGGTCGCCAAGCGGATCGGCAGGATTCCGCTCTGCCTCCACGCCCACCGCGACTATCTCGCGCGCCACGGCACGCCGGCGACACTCGATCGGGTCCGCAGCCATCGGCTGATCGGCGTCGAGCGCGACCTGGCGATGCTCCGTGTGCTCCAGGCGCAGGGCTTCGACCTCGACCTCGCCGACTTCGCCTTCCGCACCGACGACCAGCTCGCGCACATCGCCGCGATCCGCGCGGGTCTGGGGATCGGGCTGTGCCAGGTCCCGCTCGCACGCCGCGACCCGGCGCTGGTGCCGCTGTTCGCCGAGAGCTTCACCTTCCCGCTCGATACCTGGGTCGTCTGCCACGAGGATCTGCGCACCCTCGCCCGCGTCCGCGCGGTTTTCGATGCGCTGGTGGAGGGGCTGGGGGTGTATCTCCGCTGACACCGTCATCCCGGCGAAAGCCCGGGATGACGGTGTCAGCGTCGACTACCGCCCTGCGCAGCCGATCGCCGCCGCGTCGATCGCAGTCGCGGCGCCGGCCAGCGCATAGGTGTCGGCGAACGCCCCGCCGCTGGCGCTCACGCTCTCGACGCTCATGCTCCGCCCCTCGCGCATCGCCGAGACGATCGCGGCATCGGTCGCCGCGTCGGGCGACCAGGCGTCGGCGTCGCCCGCGACCAGCTCGAAGCGGCGCTCGCCGATCGCGAGCGTCACCTTGGCTCGAGGGTGGCGCTGGCGGCTGAGACGCACATGAAGCTGGTTGTGCACGCCGTCGCGCGGCCAGGTGGCGACGCTCGCAAAGGGATCGTTGCCGCCCTTCTCCACCGGCCGCGCGATCGCGAAGCAATGGAGCGGCGAGGCGTCGCGGAACGCCCCCCAGCTCTCGAACACGCCCAGCGGCGTGCGCGCCTGAAGCGCGAGGACCAGGGCCAGCCCGAGGCTCACACCGCCTCGTTGGCGATGCGGCCCGAGCCCCGATGGACCACGGTCTCCACCCCGCCCTCGATCATCGCCACCGAACCCTGTGGCAGGTCGGGCGCCACGGCCGAGCCGAACTGCGGCATCACAGGCGCATGCGTCATCACGCCGCGCAGCACCCGGCTCGACATGCCGTGCATGATCACCAGCCGGTCGCCGGGATCGTCGTCGGTGTCTGCGAGCCAGGAGGAGACGCGCGCGGCGATCGAATCATACCATTCGCCGCCGGGCGGCGGGCGCAGGTAGAGCCGGTGCTCGGGATCGAGGATGTCGGCGCCGCCCTCGGCCGCGACGTCGTGGTAGTAACGCCCGCTCCAGTCGCCCATGCCGATCTCGACCAGCCGGTCGTCGCGGTGCGCCTGGTGCCAGTCGAGCTCGAGATGCTCGGCGATCACCGCGAGCGTCTGCAGCGCGCGCCCTGCCGACGAGGACCAGAGCGCGAGCTTCGGTCGGGGGCCGAGCAGCGCGCGCAGCGCCTCGCCCATCTCGTCGGCCTGCCTGAACCCTGCGCGCGTGAGCGGCGTGTGCGGGTGGTCGCCCTGCATCCGCTTGGCACGATTGTAGACCGTCTCGCCATGCCGCGCGATGAAGTCGCGCCCTTTCCGCGTGCCGTTCATGACGATCACCACAGCCTTTTGGCGCTCGTGTGGCAACGCCTTTTTACGGCCCCGTTTCGTTCATGCACCGAACAGGTTCGTGGGTCCAAGGCGTTGCTGCGGCGCAACGACGCCGTCAGGTAGGGAGTGAGCGAATGACGTGACGGCCTTGTGAGAGGCCTTCGGCTTGTGGCTCAAAAGCCACGGTTTTTCTCGTTTATCTCAGGTTCATGAAACAAGCCCGCGCCAGGCCGCTTCTAACGGGGCCTGCACGATGCGCGGGCCAGTAAGTACGTAAGGAGTTCGTTTATGCGTATCGCAATCTTCACCGCTTCGGCCCTGGCGCTGGGCGCCATCGCCACCCCTGCTCTCGCGCAGGACGACGACAAGGGCTTCACCGGGCCGCGCGCGGAAGTGATCACCGGCTGGGATCATGTGAAGGACGATTCGATCTACGGCGCGAAGAAGGACGGCCTGACCTATGGCGGCGCGCTCGGCTATGACTATCAGATCGGCCATGCCGTGATCGGCGTCGAAGGCGAAGTCACCGGCGCCACCACCAAGGATCGCGACACCAACGTGCTCGTCGCGGGCGATTCGCTCAAGGTGAAGGCGGGCCGTGACCTCTACGCCGGCGCGCGCGTCGGCTATGCCGTCGGCAACCGCACCCTGCTCTACGTCAAGGGCGGCTATACCAACGCGCAGATTCGCACGAGCTACACCAGCCCGACCACCACGGTGAGCGAGCACGACAATCTCGACGGCTGGCGCCTGGGCGCGGGCACCGAGGTCAAGCTGACCGGCAATGTCTATGCCAAGGCCGAATATCGTTACTCCAAGTACAATGATGGCGACAGCACCGGCATCGATGCGAGCCGCCACCAGATCGTCGGGGGCGTCGGTATTCGCTTCTGAGATCGTTTCGGCCTTGACTTTGGCCTAAAAAGAAGGGGCCGGGGCGCTTGCTCCGGCCCTTTTTCGCGTTAAGGATGCTGGGCGGCGAATTGCCACCGGCCGCTTGCGGAACTGGGTGGATAGGGGCGGCGGCCCGGGGGTTTGAGGACGATGAAGGCGACGATCGAACGGGCAACGCTGCTGAAGGGACTGAGCCACGTCCAGTCGGTGGTCGAGCGGCGGAACACGATCCCCATTCTCTCCAACGTGCTGATCGAGGCACAGGGCTCGGGCGCGCTCCGCCTGATGGCGACCGACCTCGACCTGCAGATCGACGAGACGATCGCCGCGGCGGTCGACCAGCCCGGCGCCACCACCGTCTCGGCGCACACCTTCTTCGACATCGTCCGCAAGCTGCCCGAAGGCTCGCAGGTCGAGCTGAGCGCTGCCGAGGGCCGCATCGTCATCACCGCCGGCCGCGCGCGCTTCACGCTGGCGACGCTGCCGCGCGACGACTTCCCGGTGATCGCCGAGGGCGAGCTGCCGGTCACCTTCGAGCTGCCGGCCGAGACGCTCAAGCAGATCATCGACAAGACGCGCTTCGCCATCTCGACCGAAGAGACGCGCTATTACCTCAACGGCATCTTCCTCCACGTCTCGGACGAAGCGACGCCGATGCTCAAGGCTGCCGCGACCGACGGCCACCGCCTCGCGCGCGTGACGGTCGCGCGCCCCGACGGCGCCGAATCGATGCCCGACGTGATCATCCCGCGCAAATGCGTCGCCGAGCTCAGGAAGCTGCTCGACGAAGTCGACGGGTCGGTCGGCGTGTCGATGTCCAATTCGAAGGTCCGCTTCGATCTCGGCCAGGCGATCCTCACCTCGAAGCTGATCGACGGCACTTTCCCCGATTACACCCGCGTGATCCCGACCGGGAACGACAAGCTGCTCAAGCTCGACCCCAAGAGCTTCATGGAAGGCGTGGACCGCGTCTCGACGATCGCCACCGAGAAGACCCGCGCCGTCAAGATGGCGCTCGAGCGCGACAAGATCATCCTCTCTGTCACCAGCCCCGAGAATGGCGCGGCGGCGGAGGAAGTGCCCGGCGACTATGCCGCGGCGCCGCTCGAGATCGGCTTCAACAGCCGCTACCTGCTCGACATCCTCAACCAGATCGAAGGCGACGTCGTCGAGGTCCATCTCGCCGACGCCACTGCGCCGACGCTGATCCGCGAGAACGACAAGGCTCCCGCGCTCTACGTGCTGATGCCGATGCGCGTGTAGCGCCTGAGGTTCGGTGCCATGATCCGGATCGAACGGCGCCAATGGCTTGCGGCGCTCCTGTTCCTCATGGTCGCGCTGGCGACGCGCGGCTGGCAGTTCGGCAATCCGCTGATCGGGATCGACGAGCAATTCTACCTGCTCGTCGGCGACCGGATGCACCAGGGTGCGCTGCCCTACGTCGATTTCTGGGATCGCAAGCCGCTCGGGCTGTTTCTCGTCTATTATCTGATCCGCTTCCTGGGCGGCGACGGCATCATCCAGTACCAGCTCGTCGCGACGCTGTTCGTCGTGGCGACCGCCTGCATGATCCACGCGCTCGCGCGGCGCATCGCGCCCGAGCGCGGCGCGTTGGCGGCGGGTGCGATCTATATCGTCTATCTGCTGCTGTTCGGCGGCTCGGGCGGCCAGGCACCCGTCTTCTACAATTTGCTGGTGACGCTTGCCGCATGGTGCGTGGTGCGCGTGCTCGAGCGCCCGCGCTTCGATCGAGCGGCGTTCGGCTTCGGCACCGTGGCGATGACGATCATCGGCTGTGCGCTGCAGGTCAAATATTCGGTGCTGCTCGAAGGTGTCTTCTTCGGCGCGACGCTCTCATGGCTGGCGTGGCGCGGCGGCAGCGGGATCGCGAGGCTCGGGGCTGCCGCGGCGCTGTGGATCGCGCTCGCGCTCGGGCCGACCGGGCTCGCCTGGGGCTATTATGTGGCGGTCGGCCACGGCCAGGACTTCGTGTTCCAGAACTTCCAGTCGATCTTCCTGCGCTCGCCGCCGACCGGCGACGATCTGGCGCATCGCATCATCCGGATCGTCACGCGCATCCTGCCGCTCGCGCTCGCGGCGCTGGCCGGCAGCCTGTGGCGCGGCGATGCCGGGGGACGCGCCGCGCACCGGTTCCTCGCCGCATGGGCCGGCATTGCGACGCTGTCGGTGATCCTGTTCGGCACCTATCACGACCATTATGCGCTGCCGCTGCTGCCGCCGATGACGATCGCGGCGTCGCGTGCATTCGGCTGGCTCTGGACTGTCCCCGGTGCCGCGCTCCGTGGCCGCGTGCGGGTGGCGCCGATCGCCCTGCTCCTCGCGCTGTTCGCGACGCTCGCGGGGTTCCGGATCGCGACCGACACCCGCTGGCGCCATGGCGATGCCGCGCAGATGCGCGCGCTCGTACCCCTCATCGGCCCGTCGCCGCCGCGCTGCGTCTTCGTGTTCAGCGGCGATCCGGTGATCTACCTGCTCACCCGCAGCTGCCTGCCCACGCGCTATAATTTCCCGACGCTGCTCAGCGAATGGCCCGACGCCAGGTCGCTCGGCGCCGATCGGCAGCGCGAGCTTGTCCGTGTGATGGACTCGCGGCCCGATTTCGTCGTGCTGCGCGGGGACGATCGCTTTCTCGAAGCGGCACCCGAGGCCTGGGCCTATATGCGCGGCGTGCTCGCCCGCGACTATCGGCTGGTGCTCGACCAGCCGATGATACCCCGACACAGGCTGCTCTACGCGCGCCGCGATCGTGCTCCGGGTCATCCCGGACTTGACTATTAACAGCAATGTAAGTAGCGAGCGGGCCATGGCCACGCTTCCCGCCCCGACTCACAATCCCGGCATCCCGATGAAGCGCGACTGGAGCACGGCGTTCCGCGCGCTGGGCAAGCTGCTCGCCAATGGCGACGACACCCACCAGGTGTTCCGGATCATGCGCGCGCTCAACGGCGACGTGACCCAGCGCAACTATCGCCGCCTGCTCACCCTGCCGAACGGTGGCCGCCTCGCCTATCGCCGGCTCGAGCTCGCCACGCGGCTGACCGATCGCGGCTGGATCGACAGCTTCGCCGAAGGCACCGTCGGCGCGGCCTATCGCCAGTTTCTCGACAGCACCGGTTATACGGCCGACGGACTCGCCGAGCTGAGCATGGCCGAAGGCGCGTTCCAGGGCGTCGACGTCGAGCACCCCTATGCCTGGATGGGCCGCCGCGAGCGCGACATCCACGACCTCTGGCACGTGCTCACCGGCTACAAGGCGAGCGAGCATCTCGGCGAGGCCTGCCTCGTCGCCTTCTCCTATGCGCAGACTGGCGGGCTCGGCTGGGGCTTCATCGCGATGGGCGCGGCGTTCAAGAGCCTGCGCGTCACCGGCAGCACCGACTTCCTCAAGGCCGTGATCGAAGGCTATCGCCACGGCAAGCGCGCCGAATGGCTCCACGGCGAGGATTACGAGGCACTGATGGCCGAGCCGATCGACCAGGCCCGCCAGCGGCTCGGGATCGCCGAGCCGGCGCGCTACCGCATCGCCCAGGCCGAGCTCGAGGCGGCAGGGCTCAAGGGCATCTGAGCGCCCGCAGGTGACGCGGGCCCGCGCGCCGTCTATCGCCGCGCCATGGCCCTCACTCGCCTGCGCCTCACCGACTTCCGCAACCATGCCGAGGCGTCGTTGATGCCCGGGCCGGGCTTCGTCGTGCTGAGCGGCGAGAATGGTGCGGGCAAGACGAACGTGCTCGAAGCCGTTTCGCTGCTCGCGCCGGGCCGAGGCTTGCGCCGCGCCCCGCTCGCCGAGATCGCGCGCCAGGGCGGCAGCGGCGGCTTCGCGGTGGCGACGCGGCTTGGCGAGGCCGAGATCGGCACCGGCACCGAGCCGGGCGCACCCGAGCGCCGGCTGGTCCGCGTCAACGGCGCGACCGCCGCGGCGACCTCGCTCGCCGAATGGCTCACCGTGCTGTGGCTCACCCCGGCGATGGACCGGCTGTTCGTCGAAGGCGCGGGCGAGCGCCGCCGCTTCCTCGACCGGCTGACGCTCGCGCTCGCCCCCGGCCACGCGCATCACAGCACGCGCTACGAAGCCGCGATGCGCGAGCGCAACCGGCTGCTCGGCGGCGACGAAACGCCCGATCCCGCCTGGCTGACTGCGCTCGAGGCGCGGTTGGCCGAGCACGGCGCCGCGATCGAGGAAGCCCGCGACGAAACCGCGACGGCGCTCGCCGCGCGACTTGCCGCCCAGCCCGAGGGCGTGTTCGCGCGCGCCGGCCTGACACTCGAAGGCTGGGAAGGCGACGCGCCTGCGCTCGCCCGCGCGCTGGCCGAGAGCCGCCGCCGCGACGCCGCCGCCGGGCGCACGCTGGTGGGTCCGCACCGCGACGACCTGGTCGTCACGCATCTCGGCAAAGGGCAAGCGGCGCATCTCTGCTCGACCGGCGAGCAGAAGGCGCTGCTGCTCGGCCTCGTCCTCGCGCATGCCGAGCTCGTCGCCGAGCGCACCGGCCGCGCGCCGATCCTGCTGCTCGACGAAGTCGCCGCGCACCTCGACCCCAGCCGCCGGGCCGCGCTGTTCGACCGGCTCGACGGCCGCGGCCAAGTGTGGATGACCGGCACCGAGCCGGCGCTGTTCGACGCGGTGCCGGGCGAAGCGACGCGCTACCGCGTCGCCGAGGGACGGATCGAGCCTGCCTAGTCGCCGGCCAGCGCCGCGCCCGCGAGCGCGCGGGTCGCCCAGCGGCGGACTTCGCGCGCCTCTTCGTCGCCGAGCTGGAGCACGTCCTTGAACACCAGCATCGATTCGGTGCCGATCACCAGCGCCATCGCCTGCGCCAGCCGCCCGGCCGCGGCGGGCGGGAGTGTCTCGGCGGCGTCGCCGATCGCCGCCTCGATCACCGGCATGCGCCGGTTCTGGCGTACCGGCAGCTCGTCCTCGCCGCGCAGCCGCCGCTGGAGCGCGTGCACCATCATCGTGCGCAGCGGCGCCTCATGTTCGCGGATCATCGAGTCGAAAGCGTCGCCGACGAAGGCGAGCCGGTCGGCGAGTCCCGCCGGCGCCGAGTCGGCGCGCAGGATATCCGCCGAGGGCGCTGCCACGTCCAGCGCCGCCTCGACGAGCAGCGCGTCGAGCCCGGGGAAATAGCGGTACGCGGTCGCGCGGCTCACCATCGCGGCCTCGGCGATTTCCTCGAGGCTCGGCGAACGCCCCTCCGCCATCAGCCGCGCGGCGGCGCGGAGCAGGTCCTTGCGCGTGCGGGCGCGCTGTCTCTCGCGCGCCACTAGGTCAGTTGAGCCTGGATCGCGGCGAGATCGACCCAGACGTTCTCGCGCCGGATATCGCCGCCGCCATCGAACTCGACGACGTGGAGCAGGCGGAACTCGAGCGGGCGTCCCTGTCCTTCGATCCCGAACGGCCGTCCAGGCGCGTGGCCGCGCCAGAGCGAATCGTCGACGAGGAAGTCCTCGCCATAGAGCCGGCGCAGGCAGCGCACCTCGCCGTCCTTCAGGTCGCCGAACAGCGCTTCGTAGAAGGGCCGCGCGCCCTCGCGCCCGTGGCTCGGGCCGAGCGGCCAGCCGACGATGTCGTCGCGCGCCTCATAGCCGAAATGCTGGTCCATCTTGCGATCCATCGCTTCGCGCGAGAGCGTCATGGGGTCCTCCAACGGTTGACGGATCGAGCTCGTAATGAGATTTTGGTCTCATGACAAGAATGAATTCTCATTCGTACAGATACGCAGCCTCGCTCCCTCATCCGTCATCCCGGCGAAAGCCGGGACCCAGGCCACGAGCGGCCCGGCTTGCTAGCCTGGGTCCCGGCTTTCGCCGGGATGACGGATGGAGGGGTGGGGGGTAGCGGTCGATCCGCTCGAGCGTCGCACGGGTCCGGTCGGTGACGTCGGTGCCGGTGTTGAGCGTGGTGCCCGGTTCGACGAGCAGCACGTGGCACGGCTCCTCGATCGCGTCGGGGCAATGCTCGACGCCGTGCGGCACCACCAGGAACTCGCCGGGGCCGAGGTCGATCGGCCCATCGCGCAGGTGCATGCGCAGCCGGCCGGCGATCACCAGGAACATCTCGTCCTCGGTTGCATGGTGGTGCCAGTCGAACGCGTCCGAAAGCTTCACCAGCTTGACCTGGTGTCGTTGATCTGGCGGGCGATCCGCGGGTTCCAGCAATCCGGAATCCGGTCGAACGCCTCGGCGAGATTGATTTTCTGCATCGCACAAACGCTCCGCTTGGCGAGAATTGTCACGGCTCCGCAATAGCGCCGGATATTCGACCACGGAAGCCCCGCGGGATCGCGATCATCCAAGTTCATGTTTCGATATATACACGATTAGGTCACATATTCTTTGTCCTATTGTCACATCGGTTACAGTTGAGCCGAGAATGTTCCGAATATAGATGACTCACTTATTTGCTCTGATTTCACTTGCGAACAATAAACACGCGATCTATATGCGCCCCCGTCGCGCCTCCTGGCGCGATGCCGCTCCCCGCATCTACGGGAGTGATGGAGACAAGCTCCGAAATGAAATTGCTGGATTTGTGGCTCGTGGGGTTCGGGCTGCGATGCGGCGCGCTCGTGTTCGCCGAGCTGGCGGCTTTCGCCTATCTGATTCCCACGCTCTTCAACCTCCACAGCGACCTCGCCGATGTCGGCGCGGCGCTCGTGGCGATGCTTGCGCTCGCCGGCGGCTTTCTCACCGGCACGGCGCTCACTCGCGAATTCGCGAATGTCTTCAGGGACAAGGACTCATGAATACTCGTCTGATCCGTTTCGCGCCGCTGGTCGCGGTGCCGTTGCTGCTGCTGATCGTGCCGGTCACCTCGTGCAGCCGCGTCGAGCCCGGCCATGTCGGCATCAAGGTCAACAATTTCGGCAGCGCTGCGGGCGTCTCCGACGCGTCGCTCGGCGTCGGCTGGTATTTCACGCCCTTCGGCACCAACATCTACCAGTACCCGGTCTACACCTCGACCTATGCGTGGACGCGCACCTCGGCCGAGCAGAGCGAGACCAACGAGGAATTCAACTTCCAGGACAGGAACGGCCTCAACCTTTCGGCCGACGTCTCGGTCGCCTATCGCGTCGATCCGGTGCGCGCGCCGATCCTGTTCCAGAAATACCGCACCGAGATGGGCGGGATCGTCGCGGGGCCGTTGCGCAATGCCGTCCGCTCGGCGCTCAACGAGGAAGCGGCGAAGCTCGGCGTCGAGGAGATCTACGGCCCGCGCAAGGCCGCGCTGATCAACCTCGTCCGCGCCGATGTCGCGCGCTATTTCGAGCCCTTCGGCCTCCACGTCGAGCAGCTCTACTGGGCGTCGAACATCCGCGTGCCCGACCAGGTGCTCGCGCAGATCAACACCAAGATCGCCAACGAGCAGGCCGCGCTCGCGGCGCAGGCGAACGTCGCGACGGTCAAGGCCAATGCCGACGCCCAGATCGCCCAGGCCGAAGGCAAGGCCAGGGCCTCGCAGATCGAAGGCGACGCGTTGCGCGCCAATCCCGAGATCCTGCGCCAGCGCGCGATCGAGAAGTGGGACGGCAAGCTGCCCACCTACCTGGGCGGCGGCCAGCTACCCTTCATCGTCCAGCCGCAGTGAGGCGAGCGGCGGCCGCGCGCCGCCGCTTTCCATCCCAACCCGATCCAATCGACTGGAGGTTCCCATGACGGGTTCACCCATCGTGCCCCGCCTCGCGCGCGGCGAACGGCTGCTGTGGAGCGGCCGGCCCCGGCAAGGCATCGTCTTCACGCCGTCCGACGTCCTGATGATTCCCTTCTCGCTGCTGTGGGGCGGCTTCGCCTTCTTCTGGGAGACGATGGTCATCCTGAGTGACGCGCCGATCTTCTTCCGGCTGTGGGGCGTGCCGTTCGTGCTCGTGGGAAGCTATATCATCGCCGGGCGCTTCTTCCACGACGCGTGGGTGCGCGCGCACAGCTGGTACGCCGTGACCGACCGGCGCGTGCTGATCCTGCGCACCGGCCCGCTGGGCGAGCTGACCGCGCTCGACATCCGCTCGCTCCCCGACCTCCAGCTCAGGCTGGGCTGGAGCGGGCGCGGCACCATCCTGTTCGCGGAGGCGTGGCAGAACCGTCCGTGGGACCGCCACGCCTCATGGGGCCCCGCATCGAGCCGGACGCCGCAGTTCACGATGATCCGCGACGCCGAGCGCGTGTTCGACCTGATCACGGCCGAGAGCGGCTGATCACTCCTTGTCGGCGTACGCCTTCACCAGGTCGAACAGATAGTCGCGGCCCGTGTAGAGCGACTTGGCCTCGATCCGCTCGTTGAGCCCGTGGATGCCGTTGAGATCGGGATCGAGCCAGAGCCCGGGCACGCCATAGGTCGGGATGCCGACGGCCTCGAGGAAGATGCCGTCGGTCGCCCCGGTCGACATCGACGGGATCACCGGCACGCCGGGGAAATATCTGGCGACGAGCTTCTCCGCCGGGCCGACCACCTTGGGGTCGAGCGGCGGCGGGCTTGCGATCGGGCGGAGCGGCGGCACCGGCGTGATCTTCACCCTGGCGTCGCCGATCGCCTTGACGAGCTCGGCCTGGACCTCCTCGATCGGATGGCCGGGGAAGATGCGGCAGTTGATGTTGGCCTCGGCGTGCTGGGGCAGTGCATTGTTGGCGTGGCCGCCCTCGATCAGCGTCGCGACGCACGTCGTGCGCAGCATCGAATGGAAGCTGCGATCGGTGTTGACGATCGCCTCCGATGCCTTGTCGCTCGGGTCTTTCGCGAGTGCGATCATCGCTGCGCCCATGTCGCCGCCGCGCGCGATGCCGGCCTTGGCGAAGAAGGCGCGCGTCGTGTCCGAAAGCTCGATCGGGAACTCGTGCTCGCGGATCTTCACCAGCGCGTCGGCAAGCTCGTAGATCGCATTGTCGCGCACCGGGATCGAGCTGTGCCCGCCGGGGTTGGTCGTCTCGATCCGATAGTTCTGCACCGCCTTCTCGCCGACCTGCATCGTCTGGACGACGAGCTTGCCATGGCCGTCGGTCTGGCCGCCGCCGCCTTCGTTGAGCGCGAATTCGGCATCGATCAGCTCGCGCTTGTTCTTGGCGAGCCATTCGGCGCCGTTGAACGCCCAGGTCGTCTCCTCGCCGCAGGTCAGCGCCATCTTGATCGTGCGCCTGGGCTTGTAGCCGGCTTCCTTGAAGCGGATCAGCGCGTCCGACCAGATCGCCGCCATCGACTTGTCGTCGACGGTGCCGCGCGCGTAATAATAGCCGTTCTCCTCGACCAGCTTGAACGGATCGCGCACCCAATCCTCGCGCTTGGCGGCGACGACGTCGATGTGCGCGAGCAGCAGGATCGGCTTCGCCTTCTTCGACGTGCCCGGATAGACGACGACCAGCCCGCCGTCCTCGGGATGCTCGGGCGTCGCGAAGGGGACGATCTGGCCGTCGGTGAACCCGGCCGCCTTCAGCCGCACGGCGATCTGCCCCGCCGCCTTGGTGCAGCTGCCGACGTTCACCACGGTGTTGGTTTCGACCAGCTCCTTGTAGAGCTCGAAGAACTTCGCCTGGTCGGAGCGGAGCGCGCCCGCATCCTGCGCGGCGGCGGGAAGCGCCCCCAGCAGCCCTGCCCCCATGATCGCCGCGACCAATGTCTTCATTGCCCTGCCTCCCGAATGTCGTCGCGCGGTTGAAGCATGTCGCGCGGCCGGGGGGAAGGGGTGGTTCGATCGGCTCCCAGCGGGTGGGAGCAACGGCGGCGCCCTACCCAAAAGTCACAAGAGTCACGACCCGTCGCCACGATCCGCCCCTCCGGCCTCGGCCCGCCGCTCCGGACGCAGCGATCCCGCACGGGTGCAGTTAAGCACGGCAAATCCAACTTTTCCAGCGGCTTGCCCGGCATGCGGGGGCGGCCCATTTCGCTTCCTTTCGGGCGCCCCGATCCCTATATGCTCGCCATGGCAACCGAAGACGAAAACACTCCTTCCGCTTCCTCCGACTATGGCGCCGATTCGATCAAGGTCCTCAAGGGCCTCGATGCCGTGCGCAAGCGCCCCGGCATGTACATCGGCGACACCGACGACGGCTCGGGCCTCCACCACATGGTGTTCGAAGTCTCGGACAATGCGATCGACGAGGCGCTGGCGGGGCATTGCGACCTCATCCAGATCACGCTCAACGCCGACGGCTCGGTGTCGGTCGAGGACAATGGCCGCGGCATCCCGACCGGCATCCACGCCGAGGAAGGCGTCTCGGCCGCCGAAGTGATCATGACCCAGCTCCACGCGGGCGGAAAGTTCGATAACACGTCCGACGGCAATGCCTACAAGGTCTCGGGCGGCCTCCACGGCGTCGGCGTCTCGGTGGTCAACGCGCTCTCGGAGTGGCTCGACCTCAACATCTGGCGCGACGGGGAGGAGCATTGGATGCGCTTCCGCCACGGCGACGCCGAAGCGCCCTTGAAGGTGATCGGCACGGCCCCGGCGCTGCCCGGCGGCGGCACCAAGAAGGGCACCAAGGTGACCTTCCTGGCCTCGCCCGCCACCTTCAAGATCACCGAATACGACTTCGAGAAGCTCGAGCACCGCTACCGCGAGCTCGCCTTCCTCAACTCGGGCGTGCGGCTGCTGCTGCGCGACGCCCGGCACGAGGAAGTCAAGGAGATCGAGCTGTTCTACGAGGGCGGAATCGCTGCGTTCGTGAAGTATCTCGACCGCAACAAGGCCGCGCTGATGCCCGATCCGATCGCGATCGGCGGCACGCGCGACGACGTGACGATCGACGTCGCGCTCGAGTGGAACGACAGCTATTACGAAAACGTCCTCTGCTTCACCAACAACATCCCGCAGCGCGACGGCGGCACGCACCTCGCGGCGTTCCGCGCGGCACTGACGCGCACGCTCAACAATTATGCCGACAAGTCGGGCGCGCTGAAGAAGGAGAAGGTGAGCCTCACCGGCGACGACATGCGCGAGGGGCTCACCGCGATCGTCTCGGTCAAGCTGCCCGATCCCAAGTTCAGTTCGCAGACCAAGGACAAGCTGGTCAGTAGCGAAGTCCGCCAGCCGCTCGAATCGCTGATGGCGGACAAGCTCGCCGAATGGCTCGAGGAGAATCCCGCGGCCGCCAAGGCGATCGTCCAGAAGATCATCGACGCCGCCGCCG
The DNA here is from genome assembly GCF_017745215.1 of Sphingomonas sp. GTDB lineage: Bacteria > Pseudomonadota > Alphaproteobacteria > Sphingomonadales > Sphingomonadaceae > Sphingomonas. Next base: position 39,312 of record NZ_JAGHZV010000017.1, on the reverse strand, counting down.
CGCGCGAAGCCGCCCGCAAGGCGCGCGACCTCACCCGGCGCAAGGGCGTGATGGACTCGCTCGGCGGGCTCCCCGGCAAGCTCCACGATTGCCGCGAGCGCGATCCGAGCAAGGCCGAGCTGTTCATCGTCGAGGGCGATTCGGCCGGCGGCTCCGCCAAATCGGGGCGCGACAGCGAGTATCAGGCGATCCTGCCGATCCGCGGCAAGATCCTCAACGTCGAGCGCGCGCGGACCGACCGCATGCTCTCGTCGAAGGAGATCATCGCGCTGATCCAGGCGATGGGCACGGGCATCGGCCGCGAGGAGTTCAACCTCGCCAAGCTGCGCTACCACAAGATCGTGATCATGACCGACGCCGACGTCGACGGCGCACACATCCGCACGCTGCTGCTCACCTTCTTCTACCGGCAGATGCCCGAGATCGTGCAGGACGGCTATCTCTACATCGCCCAGCCGCCGCTCTACAAAGCGACGCGCGGGCGCTCGGAGGTGTACCTCAAGGACGACGGCGCGCTCGACCAGTATCTCGTCGAGGCGGGCGTCTCGGCGAGCCGGCTCGACACCAGCGAAGGCGCGCGCTTCGGCCAGGACCTGACCGACCTCGTCGAGCATGCCCGGCGGATGCGCACGCTGATGCGCTACGTGCCGCGGCGCTATGCCCCGGAGATCGTCGAATCGCTCGCGCTCGGCGGCGCACTCGACCCGCAGGCGAGCCGCGAGGACCGCGCCGCAAGGCTGGCGGCGGTGACCAGGCGGCTCGACCTGACCGACGAGGATGCGCGCTGGACCGGCCGCGTGACCGAGGAGGGCGGCTTCCACTTCGAGCGGCTGTGGCGCGGCGTGACCGACCATCACATCGTCGAGGCGGCGTTCCTCAGCTCGGCCGAGGGGCGCAAGCTCCACGCGCTCGCGCAGGAACAGGCCGAGAGCTATGCCGGCGTGCACAAGCTCGTCTCGGCGACGTCGACGTCGCAGGTCGTGGAGGAAACCCCTGCCGAGGCCGAGGAGGACGGCGCCGAGCCCGCCGCCGCGGCGACCGCGGGCAAGGGCGAATGGCTGGTCGCGCGGCCGAGCCAGCTGCTCGACGCGGTGCTTGCCACCGGGCGCAAGGGCCTCAAGATCCAGCGCTACAAGGGGCTGGGCGAGATGAACGCCGAGCAGCTTTGGGAGACGACGCTCGACCCGCAGAACCGCTCGATGCTCAGGGTCGCGGTCGATCAGGCCGATGTCGCGGACGAGATCTTCACGCGCCTGATGGGCGACGTGGTCGAGCCGCGCCGCGAGTTCATCCAGGAGAATGCGCTGAGCGTGGCGAACCTGGACGTTTGAGCGCCGACACCCACGTTCATCGTCATCCCGGCGAAAGCCGGGACCCGGGGCCACGAGCGAGGTCCTTTGTAACTCTGGGTCCCGGCTTTCGCCGGGATAACGGTTTAGAGAGCTGCTATCGCCGCTCCAAATCGAACGCCCAGCGCAGCGTGCCCGCCAGGCCCCAGGTCCCGCCGCGCACCACCGGCCTTGCCAACCCCGGCCCCGAGAGCCCGTGCATCGCACGCGCCCAGTCGGGGAGCAGGTCGATCGCCGCCTCGAAGGTGAGCAACTGGAAGGGCTTGGCCGCAAGGCTGGGCGCCGGCTGCTCGAGCACCATCCGCGCCACCTCGCGGGTGCGTTCGTCGACCTTCAGCTCGCTGCGGAACGCGGTCACCAACGCCTCGGCCGCCGCGCGCGTCCGCGGGACCGGATCGGCGCCGAGCGCTTCGGCGATCAGCGCGAATTCGGCGAAATAGCGATCCTGGTCGGCCATCGACATCCGCGGCTCGGCATAGCGGATCCAGGCGTCGAGGAAGCTCACCGCCTCGCTCACATGCACCCAGGCGAGCAGGTGCGGGTCGTCGGCCGAATAGGGCGTGCCGTCGGGCAGGATGCCCTTCACGCGCGTATGCACCTCGCGCACCTTGGCGATCGCCGCCGCGGCGTCCTCGCGCGAACTGAAGCCGGTCACCGCGATGAAGCGCGCGGTGCGCCGCAGCCGCCCGATCATGTCGCCGCGGAACGCCGAATGGTCCCACACGCCGGCGAGCACCGCGGGGTGGAGCATCTGGAGCAGCAGCGCCGCGACGCCGCCAACCATCATCGTCGTCACGTCGCCGTGCACGCGCCAGCACACCGATCGGGGCCCGAACAGCCCGTCGTCGGGCCGGCGCACCACCGGCGTCTCGCCGCGTTCCTGGTCGTTGAACAGGCCGCGCACCTGGCCGACGAGGCGGCGCTTGACCGGCGCGGAGAGGAAATGGAGCGGAGACACGCCGCCGGTCTAGGGGGCCGCGGCGCAGAGGCCAAGGCCCCGACATATCGCGGAAACGCCCGATCGTTTCGACTCCGCACGCACCGATGCTATGACGCCATGGCGGCAGCGAGTCGCTTAAGCATTGGGGGCGACGATGCTGAATTCGATGCGGGTGCGGGCGTTGGTGCTGGCGGGGGCGGTCGCGCTGGTCGCGACGACGGGGACGGCGCAGATGCAGCCGATCACCGGCGGCAGCGTGCTCGCCGCGGTCGAGCGGCTGCGGCCCGGGCAGTTCCTCTGGGCGCCGCAGATCGCGCCGCAGGGCCCGATGCTGGTGGTGGTGAACATCGCCACGCAGCGCCTCGTCGCCTATCGCAACGGCGTGCCGATCGCGGTCTCCACCGTCTCGACCGGCAAGCCCGGCCATGCGACGCCGCTCGGCGTCTTCACCGTGCTGCAGAAGGCGGAGACGCACTTCTCGAGCAAGTACAACCGCGCGCCGATGCCCTTCATGCAGAAGCTGACGTGGAACGGCATCGCGCTCCATGCCGGCAACCTGCCCGGCTATCCCGCCTCGCACGGCTGCATCCGCCTGCCCAACGACTTCGCCAAGCTGCTGTTCGGCGAGACCGCGCTCGGCATGACCGTGGTGGTCGTCAACCAGGCGCCGCAGCTCCGCCTCGGCCCCTCGGCGGCGAGCGTGCGCAGCAACCGGCCCTACACCGCCACCGGACCCGCCGAATGGCATCCCGAGCGCGCGCCCTATGGCCCCGTCTCGATCGTGGTGAGCGCCGCCGACCGCCGGATGGTGGTGCTGCGCAACGGCGTCCAGATCGGCTCGGCGCCGGTGCGCTTCGACGGCGAGGTCGAGCGGATGCAGGCCTATGTGCTCCAGTCGGTCGCCGGCGGCCGCTACGACTGGCAGCGCGTCGAGCTGCCCGGCCAGGCGCCGGCGGCGTTCGACCTGGGGACGGGCGGCGAGGCCGAGCGCTTCCAGGGCACCGATCCCTTCCGCCAGGCGCTCGCCTCGGTGGTCGGGCCCGGCACGACGATGGTGGTGATCCCCGACACGCTGGGGCTCAACCTGGCGCCCGCCGAAGCCGAACCCGCGGTGCCGATGACGCTGATCGAGAACGGTCCCGTCGTCGCGGACTGGATGAGCGACGCGCGGCTCAGCGACACGCGCTGATTTTGATGAGTCGCGGTGCCCCTTTCGGCCGAGTTAGGCGTTGACCCGGCGCCGTTTTGCAGTGCAGCGTAACCAGATGGCCAGCGTAACGATCGCGAACAATCCCGACGTCCGTTTCCTCGGGCGGATGCTCGGCGACGTCATCCGCGCCTATGGCGGCGAGGCGCTGTTCAAGCGGATCGAATATATCCGCCAGACCTCGGTCGACCGCGCGCGCGGCATCGCCGGCGCCGACCGCACCGACTCGGGGCTCGAGCGCCTCAGCCTCGACGACACGCTCGAGTTCGTGCGCGGCTTCATGCTCTTCTCGATGCTCGCCAACCTCGCCGAGGACCGCCAGGGCGTGAGCGCCGACAAGGGCGCCGACGTCGCCAGCACGCTCGCGCATCTCAAGAAGGACGGGATCGATCATGCCGCGGTGATCAGGCTGCTCGAGCACGCGCTCGTCGTCCCCGTGCTCACCGCGCACCCCACCGAAGTGCGCCGCAAGAGCATGATCGATCACAAGAACCGGATCGCCGAGCTGATGGCGCTCAAGGACCTGGGCCTCAAGGAGACCGAGGACGGCGACCTGATCGACGATGCGATCCTGCGCCAGATCGCGCTGCTCTGGCAGACGCGGGTGCTGCGCCGCGAGAAGCTGGGCGTGGTCGACGAGGTCGAGACAGCGCTGTCGTACCTGCGCGACGTGTTCCTCCGCGTGCTCCCCGCGCTCTATTCGCGCTGGGACCGCGCCTTGGGCTCGCGAACCCCGAGCTTCCTCAAGCCGGGCAGCTGGATCGGCGGCGACCGCGACGGCAACCCGTTCGTCGATGCCGATTCGATGCGCACGGCGCTCGCCCGCGCGGCCGAGACGGTGCTGGGCCATTACCTCTCGCAGGTCCATGCGCTCGGCGCCGAGCTGTCGATCTCGACCGAGAACAGCGACGTCGATCCCGGCGTGCTCGCGCTTGCCGAGGCGAGCCACGATCCCGGCCGCAGCCGACAGGACGAACCCTATCGCCGCGCGCTCTCGGGCATCTATGCGCGGCTCTGCGCCACCCATGTGAAGCTCACCGGCAAGGCGCCGCCGCGCCCCGCGACGATCGAAGGCGAGCCCTATGCCGAGCCCGGCGAGCTGCGCGAGGAGCTGGCGGTGGTCGCGCGCGCGCTCGCCGAGACCGGCGGCGGGGCGCTGTCGAGCGGCGGCGCGCTCGGGCGCCTGATTCGCTCCGTGGAAACCTTCGGCTTCCACCTGGCGACGCTCGACATGCGGCAGAACAGCGCGGTGCACGAGCGCGTCGTCGGCGAGCTGCTCGCGCGCGCCGGCGTGTGCGACGATTATGCCGGGCTCGACGAGGATGCGCGCGTGGCCCTGCTTCGCCGCGAGCTGCAGAGCCCGCGGCTGCTCACCAGCCCCTATGCGGATTATTCGGAGGAGACCGCCTCCGAGCTCGCGATCGTGCGCGAGGCGGCGAGCGCGCATGCACGCTACGGGCGCCAGTGCATCACCCATTACATCGTCTCGATGGCCCAGTCGGTCTCCGACCTGCTCGAGGTCCATGTGATGCTCAAGGAAGCCGGGCTCTACACGCCCGGCGAGCCGCCGCAGGCGCAGGTGATGGCGATCCCGCTGTTCGAGACGATCGCCGACCTCGAGGGCGCGCCGGCGATCATGGAGGCCTATTTCGCGCTTCCCGAGATCGATGCGATCGCCAAGGCGCGCGGACACCAGGAAGTGATGATCGGCTATTCCGATTCGAACAAGGACGGCGGCTATCTCACTTCGACCTGGCAGCTCTCGCGCGGCTCGACTGCGCTTGCGCCGGTGTTCGAAAAGGCCGGCGTGCGGATGCAGCTATTCCACGGCCGCGGCGGCTCGGTCGGGCGCGGCGGCGGGTCGAGCTATTCGGCGATCCTCGCCCAGCCGCCGGGCACGGTGCAGGGCCGCATCCGCATCACCGAGCAGGGCGAAGTGATCGCGGCGAAATACGGCACGCGCGAGAGCGCGATGACCAACCTCGAGGCGGTCGCCTCGGCGACGCTGCTCGCCAGCCTCGAGCCCGCCAAGCTCGCGCCCAAGGATGCGACGCGCTTCCATGCGGCGATGGACCAGCTCTCCGACGCGGCGTTCCGCGCCTATCGCGGGCTGGTCTACGAGACCGAGGGCTTCACCACCTTCTTCCGCCAGATGACGCCGATCGCCGAGATCGCGGGCCTGAAGATCGGCTCGCGCCCGGCGAGCCGGAAGAAGTCCGACGCGATCGAGGACCTGCGCGCGATCCCCTGGGTGTTCAGCTGGGCGCAGGCGCGGGTGATGCTGCCGGGCTGGTATGGCGTCGGCGCCGCGCTCGAGGCGTTCGAGGACAAGGGGCTGCTGCGCGAGATGGCGGCGGGCTGGCCGCTGTTCCAGGCGACGCTCGACAATATGGAGCAGGTGCTCGCCAAGTCCGACATGCGGATCGCCGAGCACTATGCCGCGCTGGTCGAGGACGAGGGTCTGCGCGACTCGATCTTCGGCCGCATCCGCGACGGCTGGCAGGCGACGCACGATGGCCTGCTCCAGGTGACGCGCCAGACGCGGCTGCTCGAGAAGCACCCGACGCTCGACGCCTCGATCCGGCTGCGGCTGCCGTACATCGAGCCGCTCAACCTGCTGCAGATCGAGCTGATGAAGCGCCACCGCGCCGGCGAGGACGATCCGCGCGTCGGCGACGGCATCCTGTTGTCGATCAACGCCGTGGCGACGGCGCTTCGCAACAGCGGATAGGCGCGCGTCCTCCAGCCTTCGCTTCAGCGGCAGAGGATCGCGCGCCCGGCCTTCACACCAGCGCGTTGCGCCGGATCAGTTCCTTGTACCAGAGCGCGCTGAGCTTGGGGGTGCGCTTCTGGGTGGCGAAATCGACGTAGTGGATGCCGAAGCGCTTCCCATAGCCGTCGGCCCATTCGAAATTGTCCATCAGGCTCCAGAGGAAATAGCCCTTCACGGGCAAGCCCTCGGCCGTCGCGCGGTGGAGGTGGGTGAGGTAGTTGCGCAGGTACATCACGCGGTCGGTGTCGTTGACTTCGCCGCCGACCAGCTTGTCGTCGGAGGAGCAGCCGTTCTCCGAGATGAAGATCGCCTTGGGCTTGTAGAGCTCCGCCACCTGGCGGACGCCCCAGTAGAGCACCTCGGGGCCGACGAAGAGCCAGGGCGAGGCCATGTGCGGCGCCGAGCTCGGATGCGGCAGCAGCTTGTAGCCGCGCGGCGCCGAGGGATCGGCCTTGGCATAGCCGGGCGTGTAGATGTTGAGCGCGACGAAATCGAGCGGGCTGCCGATCGCGGCCATGTCGCCCGGCTGGACCTTGGGCGCATCGGCGCCGCAGGTCGCGAGATAGTGTTCGTCGTATTTGCCGGTCATCACCGCGCCCAGGAACATCGCGTTCTGGTCGTAGGTCGCGCGCTTGGCCGCTTCGATGTCCTCGGGCGTCTCGATCGCGGGGACGATGAAATTGGGGTTCTCGGCGAGGCCGACCTGCGCGCCCGCCGCGGCCTTGGCGCGGATCGCCTGGACCGCGAGGCCGTGCGCGAGCACGCCGTGGTGGCGGACCTGGTTCACGCCCGCCGGCGGCAGCTTGAGGCCGGGGGCGTGGATGCCCTGCATGTGGCTGAGATCGGTGAAGCAGCGGATCTCGTTGGTCGTCATGAAATGCTTGACGCGATCGCCGAGCTGCCCGGCCATGTAGCCGGCATAGTCGGCGAACGCCAAGGCGGTGTCGCGGTTCTGCCAGCCGCCCGGCAGCGCCGCCGGATAGTCCCAGTGGAACATGGTGACATAGGGCGTGATGCCCTTGGCGAGCAGGTCGTCGACGACGCGCTTGTAATGGTCGACGCCCTTCTGGTTGGGCGTGCCGCGGCCCTCGGGGAAGATCCGCGACCAGGCAATCGACATGCGGTACATGCCCACGCCGAGGTTCTTCAGCAGGTCATGGTCCTCGGCGTAGCGATGGTAGCTGTCGCAGGCGACGTCGCCGGTGTCGCCGTTCGCGACCTTGCCCGGGGTGTGCGAGAAGACGTCCCAGTTGGTCGCGCCGCGCCCGTCCTCGGTCGCCGCGCCCTCGACCTGGTACGACGCCGTCGCGCAGCCCCATTGGAAGCCCTTGGGGAAGCTTTGCGGTGACAGCGTTGTCTCCTCGGCATGTCCCTTGGCCTCGGCGGTGCCGATCCCGCCGCCGGCCAGGATCGCCGCGGCGCCCAGCGTCTTGCCGAGGTCGCGGCGCGTGAAGTTGGTCATGGTCCTCTCCCGCATGTGTTTGCGCATGGATAGCAGCTTCATGGGCTCGAGCGAGCCTCAAAAATGGTCGCGGTTGCGCGCACGGCCGAATCGCTGTCAAAGTGGCGGCATGTGGCTCCTCGACAAGGCGCTCGGGCGCCTCATCCGCACCGGCGAACTCACCATCGTCGATCACGACGGCAAGGCCTATCGCTACGGCACGCCCGATCCGGCGCTGAACCCGGTGACGGTGCGCTTCACCGACGCGCGCGTTGCGGGCGAGATCGCGCGCGATCCCGGGCTGGGCGCGGCCGAGGCGCTGATGGACGGGCGGCTGGTGCTCGAGCAGGGCGACATCCTCGACTTGATCCTGGTGATCCGCCGCTCGAACCGCTGGGAGGACCGCAGCGGCAAGGACAAGTTCCTCAAGAAGGGCGGCAAGCTCAAGAACGCGTGGGACCGGTTCAACTGGCAGCGGCGATCGAAGCAGAATGTCGCGCACCACTACGACATCGGCAACCAGCTCTACGAGCTCTTCCTCGACGCCGACATGCAGTACAGCTGCGGCTATCACGTTGCGCCGGGGGTGACGCTCGAGCAGGCGCAGCTCGACAAGAAGGCGCACATCGCCGCCAAGCTGAACCTGAAGCCCGGCAACCGCGTGCTCGACATCGGCTGCGGCTGGGGCGGGATGGCGCTGTACCTCAACCGCGTGGCGGGGGTGGAAGTGCTCGGCATCACGCTCTCCGAGGAGCAGATCCGCACCGCCAGGGCGCGCGCCGAAGCGGCGGGGGTGGCGGACAAGGTCAAGTTCGAGCTGATCGACTATCGCGACGTCGAGGGCCAGTTCGACCGGATCGTCTCGGTCGGCATGTTCGAGCATGTCGGTCCGCCGCAGTTCGAGACCTTCTTCCAGAAGTGCCGCGACCTGCTCGCGCCCGACGGGGTGATGCTGCTCCACACGATCGGGCGGATGGGCAAGCCGGGGACGACCGACGCCTTCACCCAGAAATACATCTTCCCGGGCGGCTATATCCCGTCGCTGTCGGAGATCGTCGGCGCGAGCGAGCAGACGCGGCTGATCATGACCGACTGCGAGACGCTGCGCTTCCATTATTACTACACGATCCGCCACTGGTACGACCGGGTGACGGAGAATGCCGAGGAGATCGTGCGGCGCTACGACGAGCGGTTCCTGCGGCTGTGGCTGTTCTACCTCGCTGGGGCGATGACGATGTTCACCGAGACGAGCATGGTGAACTATCAGCTGCAATACACCCGCCGCCGCGACGCGCTGCCGATGACGCGCGACTATATGTTCGAGGCGGAGGCGAAGCTGCGGGGGACATCCTCCTAGCCGTCATCCCGGCGAAAGCCGGGACCCCCGGGGCCGCGAGCGATTCCCTCTGCAACCCTGGGTCCCGGCTTTCGCCGGGATGACGGCGCTTGGGATGGCGCTATAAGCGATTGCGTGAGCGAGGCCGAGATTCTCCCCGACGAACCCGAGCGCGAAGCGCCGCCGCCCGCCCCTGCGCCGCGCCGGCTCTACCGGCATCGGCTCGCCACGCGCCTCTGGCATTGGGTGAACGCCGTCACCGTCTTCATCATGATCGGCTCCGGCCTGATGATCTTCAACGCCCACCCCCGCCTCTATTGGGGGCAGTATGGCGCGAACTTCGACCATGCCTGGCTGGTGCTGCCGCGCTTCCCCGGCTGGGCGACGATCCCCTCGACCTACAGCCTCGCGATCGCGCGGCACTGGCACCTGTTCTTCGCGCTCATCCTCGCTTTCGCCCTGCTCGGCTTCATGATCGCGAGCCTCGCCAACCGCCATTTCCGCGAGCGCCTGACGCTGCGCCGCGCCGAGCTTGCGCCCGCTCACCTGCTCGCCGATCTGAAGGCGCACCTCGCCTTCCGCTTCCACGACTCGGCCGATCCGCTCGCGTTCAACATCTTCCAGAAGCTCGCCTATATCGGCGTGATCTTCGTGCTGCTGCCGCTGCTGATCTTCACCGGCCTCGCGCTCTCGCCGGGGATGGGGGCGAACTGGCCCTGGCTCATCGACGTGTTCGGCGGGCGGCAGTCGGCGCGGTCGATCCACTTCCTCTGCATGGCGGCGACGGTCGCGTTCATCGTCGTGCACCTGGCGCTGGTGATCCTTGCCGACGCCGTCAACGAAGTCCGCTCGATGATCACCGGCTGGTGGACGCTCCCCGACGAGGAGGAAGCGTCATGAGCCTGGTCACCCGGCGCGGGTTGTTCGTCGCGGGCGCGGGCGGGCTGCTCGCCGGCTGCGACGCGGTGGGGCGCAACCCCACCGCCAAGTCGATCCTGATGAAGGACAGCGACTTCCATTACAGGCTCCAGCGGCTGATCGGTGGCGGCCACAGCCTCGCGCGCGAGTTCCGGCCCGAGCAGCGCAGCCCGGTGTTCCGCGTCAACGGCACCGCCAATCCGAACACGCAGGATTACAACGCGCATGTCGCGAACCGCTTCGCCGAGTGGCGGCTGCGCTTCGACGGGCTGGTGCGGCGGCCGCTATCGGTGTCGCTCGCCCAGCTCCAGCAGATGCCGCAGCGCGCGCAGATCACGCGGCACGATTGCGTCGAAGGCTGGAGCGCGATCGGCAAGTGGCAGGGCCCGCGGCTCGCGACGTTGGTCGACGCCGCGCAGCTGCTCCCCTCCGCCCGCTTCCTCGTCTTCCACTGCGCCGATTCGATCAACGGCCGGCCCTATTATGAATCGATCGACCTGGTCGACGCGCTCCATCCGCAGACGCTGCTCGCCTGGGCGCTCAACGACAAGCCGCTCAACGTCGGGCATGGCGCGCCGCTCCGCCTGCGCGTCGAGCGCCAGCTGGGGTACAAACAGGCGAAATATATCATGCGTATCCAGGCGACCGACAGCCTGGCGGGGTTCGGCGACGGCAATGGCGGCTATTGGGAGGACGCCAGCGGCTATGAATGGTACGCCGGGATCTGAGGGTGGGCTCCAACGATATGGATCATAACGGAGGGGAACCGATTCAGGAGTGGATCATTCCGTTATGGTGTTAATCGACAAGTTCTTTTCGCGAGCGATCAAGCGCGGCTCGCTGACGCTCATCCATGAGAACGGCCGGACCGTCCGCTTCGGCACGCCCGATCCGGCGTTCAATCCCGTCACGATCCGGCTCCACCGCGGCGCGACCGCGGCGATCGTGCGCGATCCGGCGCTCGGCGCGGCCGAGGGCTTCATGGACGGGCGGATCACGATCGAGCAGGGCGACATCCTCGACCTGCTGATGCTCGCCACCGGCAACAATCGCTGGGAAGGCGGCGCGCGCCACCTCGAGCCGGGGCCGTTCAGCCGCGGGCTGCAGGCGGTGCGCCACCGGCTCGGGCGGATCAACATGCGCCGACAGGCCAAGCGCAACGTCGCGCACCACTATGACCTCTCCGACCGGCTCTACGACCTCTTCCTCGACGCCGACCGCCAGTACAGCTGCGCCTATTTCACCGATCCCGCCAACAGCCTCGAGCAGGCGCAATGGGACAAGAAGGCGCATATCGCCGCCAAGCTCGCGCTCGAGCCGGGCATGCGCGTGCTCGACATCGGCTGCGGCTGGGGCGGGATGGCGCTGTTCCTCCACCAGCAGACCGGCGCCGAGGTGCTCGGCGTGACGCTCTCGGAGGAGCAACTGAAGGTCGCGCGCCGCCGCGCCGAGGAGGCGGGCGTCGCGGACAAGGTCAGGTTCGAGCTGATCGACTATCGCGACGTCGAAGGGCAGTTCGACCGGATCGTCTCGGTCGGCATGTTCGAGCATGTCGGCCCGCCCAACTACCGCACCTTCTTCGCCAAGTGCCGCGAGCTGCTGACCCCGCAGGGGGTGATGCTGATCCACACCATCGGCCGCGCCGGCGCGCCAGGGGTGACCGACCGTTTCACCGCGAAATACATCTTCCCCGGCGGCTATATCCCCGCGCTTTCCGAGATCGCGCAAGGCTATGAGGGGATGCGCTACTACCTCACCGACCTCGAGGTGCTGCGCATGCACTATGGGCACACGCTCAAGCATTGGTACGACCGTACCACCGCCGCGAAGGAGGCGATCGTCGAGATGTACGACGAACGCTTCTTCCGCATGTGGACCTATTATCTCGCGGGCTCGATCACGGGGTTCATGAACGGCGGGCTGGTCAACTACCAGCTCCAGTTCGCGCGCGACCGCCATGCGCTGCCGATCACGCGCGATTACATGGCCGAAGCGGAAGCGCGGCTGCGCTGCCCCGACCAGGCGGCGCTGCGTCAGGCGGGATAGGCCTCGTCCATATAGGCGAGCGAGTCGCGGACGAGGTCCTCGAGCACCGCGGTGTCGATGTCGGCGAGCTTCTTGACGTAGAGGCAGGCCTTGCTCGTCCTGTGCTTGCCGAGGCGGGCGAGCAGCGGGTGGCCCTGGCTGACGATGCCGCCGAGATAGAAGACGAGCTCGGCCTTGCGCGGCGAGAAGCCGATCCGGCACATCTCGCCTTCGTGGCCGCTGTCGTATTTGTAGCGGTAGGTGCCGAAGCCGATGATCGTCGGCCCCCACATCGCGGCGGGCCGGCCCGAGAGCCGCTCCATCAGCGCGCGCACCGCCTTGCCGTCCTCGCGGCGGACGGGGTGCTCGATCGCGTCGAGGAAGGCGTCGACGCTGACCTCGCTGGGCTTGGTCTTGAGTTCGGCCATGATCTGTCTCCCGACGCTTCCAACCATACACTGTCGTCATCCCGGCGAAAGCCGGGACCCAGGGCCAAGCAGGACGTCGCTTGTGGCCCTGGGTCCCGGCTTTCGCCGGGATGACGGGGTGGGTGGTGTGGTGATGGTGGAACCGGTAAGCGCCCCCCAATGTCCGCCACCCTCCCCCTCACGCGCCGGTCGATCTTCGCCCAGGCCTGGCCGATCATGCTCGGCCAGACGACGGTGCCGCTCGTCGGGCTGGTCGACACCGCGGTGATCGGGCGGACCGGCGACGCGGCGGCGCTCGCCGGGGTGGCGCTGGGGGCGACGATCGTCAGCTTCATCTTCTGGAGCTTCGGCTTCCTCCGCATGGGGATGACCGGGATGACCGCGCAAGCCCAGGGCGCGGGCGACTCGGCGGAAGTGGACGCGCTGCTCGTGCGCGGGCTGATGGTGGGGGCGGGGATCGGCGCGGTCCTGTTCGCGCTCCAACTGCTGCTGATCCCGGCGGCCTTCGCGCTGCTCGCCGGCGGGCCCGATGTCGACAGGGCCGCGAGGACCTTCGTCGCGGCGCGCTTCTTCGGCGCGCCGGCGGGGCTCGCGGTGTTCGCGATCAACGGCTGGCTGCTCGGGCTCGGGCGGAGCCGCGGCGCGCTTGCGCTGCAGATCGTGATGAACCTCGCCAATGCGGCGCTCGACATCCTGTTCGTCTGGCATTTCGACATGGGCGCGCGCGGCGTGGGGCTGGGCACCGCCGCGGCCGAGTGGATCGCGCTGGCGACCGGGCTCGCGCTCGTCGCGCCGCACCTCCATGGCCTCGGCGACCGTGCGAGGCTGTTCGACGGCGCGGCGCTCGGGCGACTCTTCGCGGTCAATGCCGACATCATGGTCCGCACGATCGCGCTGCTCTTCCTCTTCGCCTGGCTCGCCAACGCCGGCGCGCGGCTGGGGACGGTGGCGCTGGCAGCGAACCAGGTGCTGCTCCAGGCAGTGGGCTTGGCCGCCTTCGTGCTCGACGGCTTCGCCTTCACCGCCGAATCGCGTGTCGGCCAGGCGATCGGCGCGCGCTCGAGGGCCGACTTCCTCCGCGCGATCCGGCTGACCGGCGAGTTCTGCCTGGCGACCGCGGTGCTTGCCTGCCTGCTGATCTGGCTGGCGGGCGCGCCGGCGATCGGCTGGCTCGTCGCCAACCCCGAGGTGCGCGACCGCGCCGTGATGCTGCTGCCGCTCGTCGCGATCCTGCCGGTGGTGGGGACGCCGGCGTGGATGCTCGACGGCATCTTCATCGGCGCGACCGGCGGCAAGGCGCTGCGCAACGCCGCGCTGATCTCGACCGCGCTCTACGTGGCGACCGACATCGCGCTCAGGCCCTGGGGGCATACCGGCCTCTATTGGGCGTTCGGGCTCAGCTACGTCTATCGCGCGGCGGCGCTGGGCGCGTGGTTCCCCGGACTGCTGCGCTCGCTTGCGGAACCCGCGCCCCGCTCCTAGAGCGCCCCCGTTTCCCATCGTTGGAGTCGTCCATGTCCGAGAAGATCAACCGAGTCGTCCTTGCCTATTCGGGCGGTCTCGACACGAGCGTGATCCTGAAGTGGCTCCAGCAGACCTACCAATGCGAAGTGGTGACCTTCACCGCCGACCTCGGCCAGGGCGAGGAGCTCGAGCCCGCGCGCAGGAAGGCCGAGCTGGCGGGGGTGAAGCCCGAGCACATCTTCATCGACGACCTCAAGGAAGAGTTCGTCCGCGACTTCGTCTTCCCGATGATGCGCGCCAACGCCGCCTATGAGGGCGTCTACCTGCTCGGCACCTCGATCGCGCGCCCGCTGATCGCCAAGCGCCAGATCGAGATCGCACGAGCCGTGAACGCCGATGCGGTCAGCCACGGCGCCACCGGCAAGGGCAACGACCAGGTGCGCTTCGAGCTCGGCTATTATGCGCTCGCGCCCGACATCAAGGTGATCGCCCCTTGGCGCGAGTGGGACCTGACCTCGCGCTCGAAGCTGATCGAGTTCGCCGAGGCGCACCAGATTCCGGTCGCCAAGGACAAGCGCGGCGAAGCGCCCTTCTCGACCGACGCGAACCTTCTCCACACTTCGTCCGAGGGCAAGGTGCTCGAGGATCCGTGGCAGGAAGTCCCCGACTACGTCTTCTCGCGCACCGCCAGCCTCGAGGAAGCGCCGAACACGCCCCAGGTCATCACCCTTGCCTTCGAGAAGGGCGATGCGGTCGCGGTCGACGGCGAGCCGCTGTCGCCGGCGAGCCTGCTCGCGCGGCTCAACGACCTCGGCCGCGAGCACGGCATCGGCCGGCTCGATCTCGTCGAGAACCGCTTCGTCGGCATGAAGTCGCGCGGGATGTACGAGACGCCGGGCGGCACGATCCTCCACGTCGCGCACCGCGCGATCGAATCGCTCACGCTCGACCGCGGCGCCGCGCACCTCAAGGACGAGCTGATGCCGCGCTATGCCGAGCTGATCTACAACGGCTTCTGGTTCTCGCCCGAGCGCGAGATGCTCCAGGCGGCGATCGACCACAGCCAGGCCAAGGTCTCGGGCGAGGTTCGGCTCAAGCTCTACAAGGGCGGCGTGCATGTGATCGGCCGCCGCTCGCCCAATTCGCTGTACAGCGAGAAGGTGGTGACCTTCGAGGACGACCAGGGCGCCTATGACCAGCGCGACGCGGCGGGCTTCATCAAGCTGAACGCGCTGCGCCTCAGGCTGCTCGGGCGGCGCGACCGATAAGCGCCGGGCTGCATCGGATCGGGCGCGAGGCGCAGCCGCTGGTCGTGCTCGACGGCTTCGCGGCCGATCCCGACGGGCTGCGCGAGGCGGCGATGGCGGCCGGGTTCGGGCCCGGCGCGAACCATTATCCCGGCATCCGCGCGCCGCTGCCCGAAGCGTATCTCGAGGCGCAGCTGCCGGTGATCGCCGAGGCGGTGCGCGCGATGGGCGTGGCCGGCGAGCTGCGCGTGATCGACGCGAGCTTCTCGATCGTCACCACGCCCCCCGCCGAGCTGGGCGTGCGCCAGCGATTGCCGCACGTCGATGCGTTCGCCGAGAACCGGATCGCGCTGGTCCATTATCTCTCGCCCGAGGGCGGCGACGGCACCGCCTTCTACCGCCATCGCTCGACCGGCTTCGAGACGATCGACGAGAGCCGCGCGCCGATCTTCTTCGACCAGCTCGAGGCCGAGCTGCGCATGCGCGGGATGCCGCCGGCCGCGTATATCGCCGGGGACACGCCGCTGTTCGAGCAGATCGGCCACGCCGAGGCGCGCTACAACCGCGCCTTGCTCTATCCGAGCTGGCTGCTCCACAGCGGCGCGATCGCTCCCGACGCCGCGCTTTCGAGCGATCCGGCGGCGGGCCGATTGACCGTGACGGGATTTCTGGTGGCCGAATAGCCCATTTGCGGCTAGGGGCGCAGCTGATCGAACGCACCGCGCCCGGAGTCGCACGCCTTGTCGCGCCTCCTTGCAGCGGTGCCGCGAACCCCCATGTTGCCGAGTTCATGCCCCTAGAAACCCTACCCCCGCTTCTGTCGGAAGCGCTCGCCGCGCGTGGCTATGCCGCGCTCACTCCGGTCCAGGCCGCCGTCCTCGAGCCCGAGGCGGAGGGGCGCGACCTCATCGTCTCCGCCCAGACCGGATCGGGCAAGACCGTCGCCTTCGGCCTCGCCATGGCCGCGCAACTGCTCGACGACGGAGCGCTGCCGCCGCCGCGCACGCCGCTCGCGCTGATCATCGCGCCGACGCGCGAGCTCGCGCTGCAGGTCAGCCGCGAGCTGACCTGGCTCTACGGCGAGGCGCGGGCGCGGATCGCGACCTGCGTCGGCGGGATGGACGCCTCGAAGGAGCGCCGCGCGCTCAGCCATGGCGCGCACATCGTCGTCGGCACGCCGGGGCGGCTGCGCGACCATCTCGAGCGCGGCGCGCTCGACCTCACCGCGCTGCGCGTCGCGGTGCTCGACGAGGCGGACGAGATGCTCGACATGGGCTTCCGCGAGGACCTCGAGGAGATCCTCGACGCGACGCCTTCCGAGCGCCGCACGCTGCTCTTCTCGGCGACGATGCCCAAGCCGATCGTCGCGCTGGCGCGGCGCTACCAGCAGGACGCGCTGCGCATCTCGACCGTCGGCGAGGATCGCGGACACGGCGACATCGCCTATCAGGCGGTGACCGTCAGCCCCTCGGACATCGAGCATGCGGTGATCAACCTGCTCCGCCTCCACGAGGCCGAGACCGCGATGCTGTTCTGCGCGACGCGCGACAATGTCCGGCATCTCCACGCCGGCCTGCTGGAGCGCGGCTTCGCGGCGGTGGCGCTGTCGGGCGAGCACAGCCAGAACGAGCGCAACGCCGCGCTCCAGGCGCTGCGCGACCGGCGCGCCAGAGTCTGCGTCGCGACCGACGTGGCGGCGCGCGGGATCGACTTGCCGTCGCTCAGCCTCGTCATCCATGTCGAGCTGCCGCGCGACGCCGAGACGCTCCAGCACCGCTCGGGCCGCACCGGCCGCGCGGGCAAGAAGGGGACGGCGGTGCTGATCGTGCCCTATCCGCGCCGTAGGCGGGTCGAGATGATGCTGCGCGGGGCACGGATCAACGCCGAATGGGTCGATGCGCCGACCCCCGAGGACATCCGCGCCGCCGATCGCGAGCGGCTGCTGACCGCGCTGCTCGCGCCGGTCGAGGTCGACGAGGAGGACCAGGCGCTCGCCGAGCGGCTGCTCGCCGAGAAGACCCCGGCGGAAATCGCCGCCGCTCTGGTCCGCGCGCACCGCGCCGCGATGCCCGAGCCCGAGGAGCTGATCGAAGGTACGCCCGAGGCGCGTCGCGCCGCGCAGCAGGAGCGCCACCGGCCGGGGTTCGACGACGTCGTGTGGTTCCGCATGGATGTCGGCCGGCGGCAGAACGCCGATCCGCGCTGGATCCTGCCGCTGCTCTGCCGCCGCGGGCACATCACCAAGAACGAAGTCGGCGCGATCCGGATCGGTCCCAACGAGACCGCCTTCCAGATCCCGCGCGCGATCGCCGCGAAGTTCCAGGCGGCGGTGGCGCGCACCGGCGAAGGCGAGGACGACGTTCGCATCGAGCTGTCGCAGGGCCCGGTCGAAGGTGCGCGGCCGCAGCGCAACGGTCCCAACCGGCCGCCGCGCCCGGCGCACCATAAGGCCAAGCCGCACCGCAAGGGTCCGCGCACCCCGTGAGCGCCAACGTGACCGGTGTCCGCATCCTCGTCGACGCCGATGCCTGCCCGGTGAAGGACGAGATCTACAAGGTCGCCTGGCGGCTCGAAGTGCCGGTCACGCTGGTGAGCAACAGCCACCTGCGCGTGCCGGCGCATCCGCTGATCGATCGCGTGGTGGTGAGCGACGGATTCGACGCGGCGGACGACTGGATCGCCGAGGCGGCCGATGCGCAGGCGGTGGTGGTGACGGCGGACATATTGCTCGCCGACCGCTGTTTGAAGGCGGGGGCGACGGTGCTCGCGCCGACGGGCAAGCCCTTCACCACCAGCTCGATCGGCGGCGCGATCGCGACGCGCGCGATCATGGCCGATCTGCGCGCGGCCGGCGACCAGCTCGGCGGCCCGCCGCCCTTCGCCAAGGCCGATCGCTCGCGTTTCCTCCAGGCGCTGGACAGCGCGCTGGTCCGTCTGCGCCGCTGATCAGACGATCGGCGCGGCGCGTGCCGCGGGCGCCGTGAGATAGCCGTGGAGCACGCGGAGCGCGCGCCCGAGCCGCTCGCGCGCGATCGGGCCGCCGAGCGAGACGCGCACGGCCTGCTCCGCGCCCGGCGTCACCGCGAATCGATCCGCGGCGGTCAGCGACAGTCCCTCGGGCTGCATCGCATGGACGAGCTCGGCGGCGGCGAGCCCCGGCGGCAGCGGCAGCCAGAGGTGATAGCCGCGCGGATGGCGCCGATAGTCGACGCCGCCGAGCGCTGCTTCGGCCAGCGCCTGGCGCTCGGCGACTTCGCGGCGCATCGCCGCCACCAGCCGGTCGAAGCTGCCGTCCGCGAGCCACGCCGTCGCCATCGCGACGTTGAGCGGTGGCGCCATGATCGCCGTCTCATGGACGTCGGCGGCCAGTCGGAGCGCACCGCCGACGCTCGGCGCACGGACATAGGCGACGCGCAGCCCCGGCGAGAGCAGCTTGGAGAGGCTCGCGATATGCCAGCTCCGCTCGGGCGCGAACGCCGCGATCGGCGGGATCGATCCGCCCGCGAGCAGGCCATAGGCATCGTCCTCGACGATGGTGAGGCCCTCGCGCTCGGCCACCGCGGCGATCGCCGCGCGTTCCTCGGTCGGGAGCGTCTCGGCGGTCGGATTGTCGTTGGTCGGGACGACGTAGAGCGCCTTCACCCGCGCGCTGCGGCACGCCTCGGCCAGCGCTTCGGCGCGCATCTCGGGAAGCGCGAGCAGCCGGAGACCAAGCCGCGCGGCGAGCGCCCTGAAGCCGGGATAGACGAAGCGTCCGCACGCCACCACCGCGCCGGGCTCGAGTCCCGGCCCGAGGATCGCATGGAGCGCGTTCTGGCCCCCGGCGGTCACGACGACCTGCTCCTCGCTGCTCTCGAGCCCGACCCCGCGCAGCAGCCGCGCGCCGGCGGCACGGTCCTGCGGCGCGCCGCCCGAGGGCTGGTATTGCAGCCGCGCGGTGCCCACGCCGAGCAGCGCGGTGATTGTACGGCTCATTGTATGGGCAAGCAGCCCGCCGGATATCTCGGGCGGCATGTTCATGCCGGTGTCGACCAGCGATGCGTCCGTCACCTCCGCCGGCGCGCCGCCGGGCTCGGCGACGAAGCTGCCGGCGCGGCCGCGGGCCTCGATCAGCCCGCGGCGGCGGACGAGGTCATAGGCCTTGGTGACGGTGGTGAGGTCGACGCCCAGCCGCGCCGCCAGCTCGCGCTGCGGCGGCAGCCGGTCGCCGGTGCGCAGCTCGCTCCGTGTGATCGCGCCGCTCAGCGCATCGGCGATCGCCTGGTATTTGGCGCCGACCGCCGTCGCGAGATCGGGCACCCACGCCTCAGCCATCGGTGCCGGTGCCGTCCTGTCGTTCGAATCCGCCATCCAGCTTCGCCCAGAGCGCTCCGGTCCCCGATTCCTGCGCCTTGTTGACATATTGCGAGGCGACCAGCCAACCCTTGATCGGTCGCAGCGGCAGCGCGCAGCCGATCGCCATCAAGGGAAGCGACGTGACGAAATGCACCCAGAGCGGCGGATTGAACGCGACCTGGATCCACAGGATCACGAAGGTGAGCGGAAAGGCCGCGATGCTCATCGAGAAGAAGGCGGGGCCGTCGTCGGGCGCGGCGAAGCGATAGTCGAGCCCGCAGACCTCGCAGCGCTCGGCGATCCTGAGCCAGCCGCGGAACATATGCCCCTTGCCGCAGCGCGGGCAGAGCCCGTGCCACCCGGCCTTCATGATCCAGGCGAACTTGTCCTGCTGAACGTCCATGGCATCGTCACTCGCTTACGTATGGCAATACAATGAGCCATACATAATACCATGCAATGCCGGAGTCCAGCCCTGGACGGTATCGGCACTCAGGGTTTTGGCGTCGGCACCAGCAAGCTATCCGTCACCCCGGCCTTGTGCCGGGGCCCACTTAGGCGCACTTGCTGAACGCAAGCTTCTATTCCAGCCATCGACTTCCCGTGGACCCCGGCACAAGGCCGGGGTGACGATGGGCTTGCCGGGGAGGACCAACCCGCGGTTCTGAACGTCGATCCGGCCTAGCGCCGAGGCTGGTCGAGCAGCCCGATAAAGAAAGCGGTCACCGCCGTCTGCAGCCCGACGCAGGCGAGCACTACCGAGGGGATGGTCAGCCGCATCAGCGCGGTCGGATCGAGCGCGCCGAAGCCGCTCGACGCCCAGATCGAGGTCGCGGTGATCCCGCCGCCGAGCCCCAGCGCGAGCATCGCCCCGCCGGCGAGGCAGGCGCGTTCGACCGTGAACCAGTTGCGCACCGCGCGCATCACGCCGGTCTCGGGCCACATGCCCGCGATCACGCCGTAGCGCCGCGCCATCACCGCGAGGCCGACGAGCTGCGAGCCCATCAGCACTGCCATCGCCGCGAAGATCATCGTGTGGACGCCGAGCTCGACTCCTCCGATGCGCGCGTCGCCCGGCGCGAGGCCGATCATCACCCCCATGCCGATCAGCGCGAGCGCGAGGCCGGGGTAGAGGAACAGCCACTTGGGCGCATAGGTGAGCAGGAAGCGCAGGTGTCGCCAGCCGTCGCGCCAGGTGCGCAGGTGCGGCGGGCGGCTGCGGCCGTCGGGCTGGAGCGTGGTGGGAACCTCGCGGATGTCGAGCTTCTCGATCGCGGCCTTGACCACCATCTCGCTCGCGAATTCCATGCCCGGCGCGGCGAGGCCGAGCCGCCGGATCGCGTCGCGGCGGAAGGCGCGCAGGCCGCAGTGGAAGTCGCCGATGCCCACGTCGAAGAAGACGCGGCCGAGCAGGCTCAGCACCGGATTGCCGAGATATTTGTGGAGCGGCGGCATCGCGCCGGGGGCGATCCCGCCCTGGAAGCGATTGCCCATGACGAGCTCGGCGCCTTCGCGCAGTTCCTCGACGAAGGGCATCAGCGAGCCGAAGTCGTAGCTGTCGTCGGCGTCGCCCATCGCGATGTAGCGGCCGCGCGCCGCGGCGATCCCGCCGATCAGCGCCGCGCCATAGCCGCGGTCCGGCACCGGCACGACGCGCGCGCCGAGCGATTCGGCGATGTGCTGCGAACCGTCGGTCGAGCCGTTGTCGGCGATCACCACTTCGCCGCTGAGGCCGTGCGATTCGAGGAAGGCGTTTGCCTTGATGATGCAGGCGGCGATCGTCTCCGCCTCGTTGAGGCAAGGCATGACGATCGACAGCTCGACCTCGTCCGCCGCCAGCGGGGGCTGGGCGTTAGGGACTTGGGCACGAAACGCGGGCTGGGCAGCCATGGGCTCTCCTGGGAAACGTGCCCGCTTCTGGCCCCGCTCGTGAAAAAATCTGGTTAACGCCGAAACACAATTTTAAGCCGAATGAAGGCATCAGGGCGCCGATGACCAGCGCCGCGACCGCCACGCCCTTGGCCGCTTCCGCCGAACCGCGCACGCCCGCGCGCCTCGTGCCGTGGCTCGCGCTGGCGATGACCCTGCTGCTCGCCGCCGCCTGGGCCGCGCGCGACTGGAGCAACCTGCTCGCGCTGCGCCTGCCCGACAACGACGACATGGCGCGACTCGCGCAGATCCGCGACTGGCTGAACGGCCAGGGGTTCAACGACCTGATGCAATATCGCGTCGGCCCGCCGGGCGGATCGTCGATGCATTGGTCGCGCATCCCCGATCTCGTGCCCGCCGCGCTGATCGTGCTGCTGCGTCCGCTCATGGGGCAGACCGGCGCCGAGATCGTCATGGTGATCGCCTGGCCGGCGATGCTCTTCTACGCCTATCTGCTGCTCGCCGTGCGGATCGCGCGGCGGCTGGCGGGCGAGCGCGTCGCGATCCCCGCGCTGCTGCTCGCCGCGATCGCCTTTCCGACGATCAGCCTGTTCATCCCGGGGCGGATCGATCACCATGCGCTGCAGATCGTCCTCTGCTTCCTGCTCGTCGACGCGCTGATCGCCGCGCCCGGCCGGCGGAGCGGCGCGGTGGTCGGCTTCGCGACGGCGATCAGCCTCGCGATCGGGCTCGAATCGGCGCCCGAGATCCTCGCGGCGGTGGCGGCGATGGGCCTGGCCTGGCTGGCCGGCGGGCGCGACGAGGACCGGCGCGCGCTCGGCTTCGCGGTCGCGCTGGGCGGCGTCACCCTGTTCCTGCTCGCCTTCATGCGCCCCACGGTCTGGCCCGAGCAATGGTGCGACGGCTTCACCCCCGCCTCCTCGCGCGGCACCTTGGTGCTCGCGGGAGCCTGGCTGCTGCTCGGGCTGGCGGGCACGCGGACGGCCGGCTGGAAGCCGCGACTCGCGGTGGCCGCGGTGCTCGGCGCGGCCGCGGCGGCGCTGACCTACAAGACTTCCCCGGTGTGCCTCTCGGGCCCCTATGGCGCGCTCGATCCGTTCCTCCAGCACGTCTGGATGCGCAACGTCGGCGAGGCGCGCGACCTGTTCTTCGGCCAGGACACGATCGGCACCACCGTCGCCTATGGCGGGCTCGCGCTGGCCGGCGGGCTGCTGGTGCTGCCGCGGCTGCGCGACCCGAAGTGGCGGACCTTCGCGATCTTCCTCGCGCTCTCCACCGTCGCGGCGGTGCTCGCGATCCGCGTGACCTACATCGTCGCCGGCTTCGCGGCGATTCCCTTCGCGGTGGCGCTCGTCCACGCGCAGGGGCTCGGGCGGCGGCTGGCGATCTGGACGATCGGCGCGGGCATCGTGTGGAACTATCTCGGGCTCGAGATCGACACCGTCCACGTCACCAAGGCGATCGCCGAGAAGCGCGACCGCCCGCTCTGCATCCTCGCCGCGCCGCTCAAGGCGGTGGCGGCGCAGCCCACCGGCACGATCATCGCGCCGCTCGATTTCGGCGCCTACCTCACCGGCATGTCGAACCACCACATCGTCGCGTCGGTCTACCATCGCAACAACAGCGGGAATCTGGCCATGTACCGTTTCTTCCTCTCGCCCGCCGCCCGGTCCGAGAAGCTCGCGCACCAATGGGGGATCGACTATGTCGCGATCTGCCCCGAGAACCTGCGCGAGGACGGCATGGCGCCCTATCGCAAGGGCAGCCTCGCCGAGCAGCTCGAGGGCGACGGCCCCGCGCCGGCCTGGCTCGAGCGCATCCCGACCGGCGGATCGATCCGGCTCTACCGCGTCCACTGAGGCGAACGCGGTGAATCGCCGCCGCACCGGCTTGCGGGGGCGCCCCTGCTCGCCCTAGAAGCGCGCCGATGAACAGGGGCGACGCGCGGCAGTGGTGGCAGACACGATGGTTCGTGCTGGCGGCGACGCTTTTCGCGATGCTGCCGCTGGTCTGGCCCGACATCCCGCCGCTCGTCGACCTGCCCGGGCACATGGGGCGCTACCGCGTCCAGCTCGACGGGTGGCGCTATCCCTGGCTTGCCGAATGGTATGACTTCCGCTGGATGCTGATCGGCAACCTCGGCGTCGACCTGCTCGTCATCCCGCTTTCCAAGATCTTCGGGCTCGAGCTCGCGGTGAAGCTGATCGTGATGGCGATCCCCGCGATGACCGTCGCGGGCCTGCTGTGGATCGCGCGCGAAGTGCATGGCCGCATCCCGGCGACTGCGCTGTTCGCGCTGCCGCTCGCCTATGCGTTCCCCTTCCACTTCGGCTTCGTCAATTTCGCGCTGTCGATGGCGTTCGCGCTGCTCGCCTTCGGCTTCTGGCTGCGGCTCGGGCGGCTGGGCAGGTTCAGGCTGCGCGCGGCGCTGTTCGTGCCGATCTCGATCGCGATCTGGGTGGCGCACGCCTTCGGCTGGGGGACGCTCGGCGTGCTCGCCTTCTCGGCCGAGCTGATCCGCCAGCACGACCTGCGCCGCCAGACCGCGCGCCAGGGCTGGCCCGGCGTGTTCGACGCCTGGATCGTCCCCTGGTTCTTCGCCGGCGTGCAGTGCCTGTCGCTCGCCTTCCCGCTGCTGCTGATGCTCGCCTGGCGCAGCGGCGCAGTGACCGGCGAGACCGGCGACTGGTTCAACTGGCGCGCCAAGATCCTCTGGGTCACCCAGGTGTTCCGCGACCGCTGGCAGCTGTTCGACATCGCCTCGGTCGGGGTGATCTTCCTGCTGATGTTCAAGGCGATCCGCGACCCGAACATCCAATATTCGCGCAACCTCGCACTTTCGGCGATCTTCCTGCTGCTGGTCTACATCCTGCTGCCGCGGATCGTGTTCGGGTCCGCCTATGCCGACATGCGGCTGGTGCCGTTCCTCATCGCCATCGCGATCATCGCGATCCGGCCCAAGCCCGGCCTGTCGATCCGCGGCACCGCGGTGGTGGCGGTGCTCGGCCTCGCCTTCTTCGCGGCGCGCATCGTCGCGACGACCTGGTCGTTCGCGCTCTACGACGCGAGCTACGACCGCGAGCTGAAGGCGCTCGACCATGTGCCGGTCGGCGCGCGGCTGATCACCTTCGTCGGCGAGACCTGCTACAACGAGTGGCGGATGACGCGCCTCCAGCACGTCCCCGCGCTCGCGCTCGAGCGGCGGCTGGCCTATACCAACGACCAATGGTCGATGGCGGGCGGGCAGCTGCTGACGGTGCGCTACCTGATGGACCGGCCGCGCGGCGACGTGGGCAAGCGCTTCGTCCATGACGCGTCGCAGATCGTCACCGACAAGCAATGCCCGCGCGAATGGTGGAAGCCGATCGACATCAGCCTGACGCGCTTCCCGCGCGACGCGTTCGACTATGTCTGGGTGATCCGCCCGCCCGCCTACGACCACAAGCTCGAGCGCGGGCTGATCCCGATCTGGCGCGACGGATCGAGCGCGGTGTTCAAGGTCGATCGCGCGATCCCCCCCGCGGTGCCCGCAGGGCTGCCGGTGCCCAAGCCGATGGCCTATCTCGAGATCCACGGCGACGGCCGCTATCCGGGCAACACCGTCGGCATCGAGCTCAAGCCGATCAAGATCATCCGCGCCCCGGCTCCCACGCCGACGCCGACCGAGACGCCCAAGCCGAAGAAGAAAAAGAAGAAGTGTCATCGCGGCAAGCCGTGCCCGGTGAAGAAGGTCGTGAAGCCCAAGGCCCGGCCCAAGCCGCGCCCGACGCCGACTGAAGCGCCCGGGGTGGCGCCTGAGGCGGCCGAGCCGCACCCTCAGGACTGAGGTTCGATCAATCCATCGTCATCCCGGCGAAAGCCGGGACCCAGGGTTGCAGAGGGCGTCGCTCGTGGCCCTGGGTCCCGGCTTTCGCCGGGATGACGGGCGGGGTTCGATCGAAATCGATCGCCCGCTACCCCTCGCGCCGGAACGGCGTCAGCTCGCCGAGGAATTCCTGCTCCTGCTCGACCGCCATCCGCTCGCGCTCGAGGAACTCGGCAACCGCGCTGCGGAAGCCCGGATCGGGGAGATAGTGCGCCGACCAGGTCGTCACCGGCGCATAGCCGCGCGCCAGCTTGTGCTCGCCCTGAGCGCCGGCCTCGACTCGCGAAAGGCCGCGCGCGATCGCGGCGTCGATCGCCTGATAGTAGCAGAGCTCGAAATGGAGGAAGGGCACTTCCTCGACCGCGCCCCAATAGCGGCCGTAGAGCGTGTCGGCGCCGATCAGGTTGAGCGCGCCGGCGATGGCGACACCGCCCCGCTCGGCGAAGATCAGCAGCACCTTGTCGGCCATCGCCGCGCCCAGCAGCGAGAAGAATTCGCGGGTGAGGTAGGGCCGGCCCCATTTGCGGCTGCCGGTGTCCTGGTAGAAGGCCCAGAAGGCGTCCCAATGCGCTTCGCCGATCTCGGCGCCGGTCAGATGGCGGATGGTGATCCCCTCGACCGCGCGCTCGCGCTCGCGGCGGATCGCCTTGCGCTTGCGGCTGGCGAGCTCGCCGAGGAAGTCGCCGAAGTCGCCATAGCCGTGGTTCTGCCAATGGAATTGCGTGCCCGAGCGGACCAGCCAGCCGGCCTGCTCGAACAGCGGCAGCTGGCCTTCCTCGACGAAGGTGACGTGCGCCGAGGAAAGGCGGTTCTGGTCGGTCACCGCTTCGATCCCGGCGATCAGCGCCGGCGCGAGCGCGGCGTCGCGCAGCAGCAGCCGCGGGCCGGGCACGGGGGTGAAGGGCACCGCGACTTGGATCTTGGGATAATAATGCCCGCCCGCGCGCTCCCAGGCGTCGGCCCAGCTGTGGTCGAAGACATATTCGCCCTGGCTGTGTGTCTTGCCATAGGCCGGCGCGATCGCGCCTGCCTTGCCGTCGGCGGCAGTGATCACGATCGGCAGCGACTGCCAGCCGGTGTTCGGCCCGACCGACCCCGAGGCCTCGAGGATCGACAGGAAGGCATGGCTGAGGAACGGATTGCCGGTACCGGCGCAGGCATCCCACTCCGCCGGTGGGATCGAGCCGACTCCATCGGCGATACGCGCGGTCACGGGGGAGGGGGGCACGAGCGACAAAATAAGGTCTGCCCCCGGGATTCGGCAATGGGGCCGATCAGTCTTTCGTGCCCTCGGGTGCGGCGCCCGGCCATTCGCGCACCCGGATGTCGCGCACCGGATAGGGCACTTCGATGCCGTGTTCCTTGAACAGCAGCCACAGCCGGTTGAGCACGTCGCTCTTGACGTTGCCCACCCCGCTCTCGGGGTCGCTGATCCAGACGAGGATTTCATGCTCGACGCCCGTCTGTCCGAACGCGGTCAGCCAGACGTTGGACTTGGGCGTGTCGAGCACGCGCGGGCTGTCCTTGGCGGCCTGGAGCATCAGCGACTGGGCGAGCTTCAGGTCGCAGCTGTAGGCGACGGTCACCGGCACGCGGACGCGGACGTTGCGATCGGTGTAGGACCAGTTCTCGACCTCGCGGGTCATCAGGTCCTCGTTGGGAATCAGATGTTCCTTGCCGTCGCGCGTCACCACCGAGACCGCGCGCACGCCGATCTTGTTCACCCAGCCGAAGCTGTCGCCCACCACGATCACGTCGCCGGGCTTCACCGATCGGTCCATCAGCAGGATGATCCCGGCGATGAGGTTGCCGATCGTCTTCTGCATGCCGAAGCCCACCGCGAGCCCGAAGGCGCCGGTGAAGACCGTGAAGGCGGTCAGGTCGATGCGCAGCAGGTCGATGCCCACGAAGAAGGCGACCACCACCACCGCGATCCCGGCGAGCTTCTCGAACAGCAGCTTCTGCGTCGGGTCGAAGGTCTTCGAGCGGCGGATGAGGTGCGCGACGACGCGGTTGATCAGCCGCACCGCCGCGAACAGGATCACCGCGGTGATCAGGAAGGTCAGCACGTTGAGCAGGCTGACCTCGCGCATCCCGACGGTGAAGCCGACCCGGCCCAGCGTGTTGCGGATCGAATCGAGCCCGTGCATCGCCCGGCTGAGGATCGCGGTGAAGGCGAGCGCCGCCATGCTCCAGGCTGCCCAGACCGGCAGGTGCAGCCCGCGCAGCACCGCCTTGACCAGCAGGGCCACCGAAACGCCCAGCGCCAACCCCAGCCCGAAGGCCGCGAGCGGTTGCCAGGACTGGGCGTTGAACACGAGCGCGAGCAGGATCGCCGCAGTGCCGTGCTGGCTGATCTTGCACATCCGCGGCGCCAGCCCCTCGGCCGAGGCGCCGACATGCTTCTCCCAGGCGGCGGAGAGCGGATGGCCGAGCCGGTCGCCCGCGAGCCAGCCGGCGGCGAGCGCGACGGCGGCGAGGGCATAGGCGACGGCGGCCTGGATGATCTCGCCCTGGCTCGGCATCGCCATGCCGTTGCCGGCGAGCCATTGGGCGAGGTCCTGCATCATCCCGCGAGCGCCCGGAAGCGCGCGAGCCCGGCCTCGAGGTCGGCGATCAGGTCGTCGGGATCCTCGAGCCCGATCTGGAGGCGGACCACCGGCCCCTCGGCTTCCCAGCGCGTCACGCTGCGGTAGCTGCTGGGATCGACGGGGATCGCGAGGCTCTCGTAGCCGCCCCAGCTGTAGCCGATGCCGAAATGCTCGAGCCCGTCGATCAGCGCGGCGCGCGCGGCGTCGTTGCCACCCTTGAGCACGAAGGAGAACAGCCCCGCGGCGCCCTTGAAGTCGCGGTGGAAGATCTCGTGGCCCGGGCAGTCGGGCAGCGCCGGGTGGAGCACCCGCGCGACGTCGGGGCGCGACTTGAGCCACTCGGCAACCTGGAGCGCCGCCTCGCCATGCTGCTTCATCCGGACGGCGAGCGTGCGCAGCCCGCGCGAGCCGAGGAACGCATCGTCGGGCGAGGCGCATTGGCCGAGCTGGTAGGTCGTGGCGCGCAACTGCTGGTATTTCCCCCGCGCCGCGGTGACCGAGCCGAGCATCACGTCCGAATGGCCGCCGATGTATTTGGTGCAGGCGAGGATCGAATAATCGATCCCCATGCCGATCGCCGGGAGCAGCAGCGGCGTCGCCCAGGTGTTGTCGAGCAGCGTGACGAGCCCCTTGTCCTTCGCCACGCCCACGATCGCGGGCAGGTCCTGCACTTCGAAGGTCAGGCTGCCGGGGCTTTCGAGGAAGATCGCCCGGGTCCGCTCGGTGACGAGGCTCGCGATGCCCTCGCCGATCATCGGATCGTAGAAGGTCGTCGCGATCCCCATCCGCTTGAGCAGGCCGTTGGCGAGGTTGCGCGTCGGATCATAGACGCTGTCCGCGAGCAGCAGCTCGTCACCGGGCGAGAGCACCGCGAGCAGCGCCGAAGCGACCGCGGCGACGCCGGAAGGGTAGAGCAGCGTCGCCTCGGCGCCCGGCTCCATCGCGGTCAGCGCATCGGCGAGCGACCATTGCGTCGGCGTGCCGCGGCGGCCGTAGAAGAGCTTGTGGTGCGTGTCGGCCGCGCCGCGCGCGCGCAGCTCGGCGACGCTGTCGTAGAGGATCGTCGACGCGCGCCACACCGGCGGGTTGACGATGCCCTGCGTCCATTCCTTGCGCCGCCCGGCCTCGACGAGGCGCGTCGCGTCCTTCTCCTCCTCGCTCACGCCACGGCCCCCAGGTGCTTGGGCGTGTCGGCGGTCGTGCCCCATTCGGTCCAGCTGCCGTCGTAGAGCGCCGCCTCATGGCCGAGCAGGTGTGCGCCGAACACGATGATCGCCGCGGTGATCCCCGAGCCGCAGGTCGCGACGAACGGCCGCGCCGGATCGATCCCGGCCTCGGCGAACACGGCTTCGAGCGCGGCGCCCTGCTTCCAGGTGCCGTCCGCGTTGAAGAAACGGCCCGAGGGGATGTTGCGCGAGCCGGGGATATGGCCGGGCGCGCAGCCGGGGCGCGGGTCGGGCTCGTCGCCGCTGAACCGCGCCGCCGAGCGTGCGTCGGCGACCTGCTCGGCGCGGCTCTTGAGGTTGGCGCGCATCTGGTCGAGCGTGCGCAGCTGGCCGATCGCCGGGCGTACGGGGAAGGTGGTGCCGTCGCCCTCCGCCGTGCCCTGTTCGAGCGGGCGGCCCTCGGCGATCCACTTCGGAATGCCGCCGTCGAGGATCGAGGCGTCGACCCCGGCGATCCGCAGCAGCCACCAGGCACGGCAGGCGGTGTGGTGGCCGCCGTCGTCGTAGAGCAGCACGCGCATCTCGGGCGTCACGCCCAGCGAGCCCAGCCGCTCGGCGATCGCCTCGGCGCTCGGCACGGTCGACGGCAGCGGGTTCAGCGGATCGCGCAGCGTGTCGAGGTCGAGGAAGCGTGCGCCGGGGATATGGCCCGCCTCGAAGGCCGCGCGGGGATCGCTCGGCGGCGATCCCGGGATCGTCCCGGGGATCGTCGATGTGTAGCTCGCATCCAGCAGGGCAAGGTCGGGGCTGCCGATCTCGCCGGCCAGCCATTCGGTCGTCACAAGGGCTTCCATGGGCTTAGCTCCTAGATGGATGCAAAGGCGGGCGCAAACGCCTACATGGCGCCGATGGAAACCCAGCATCTCGGAAAAGCCAGCGCGCTCCCCGCTTCGCCGGAAGAGGCGGTCCTCGACTATGTGCCCAATCCGCGCGCCGGCACGCGCTACCTCGTGCGCTTCGCCGCGCCCGAGTTCACTTCGCTCTGCCCGGTCACCGGCCAGCCCGATTTCGCCCACCTCGTGATCGACTATGTGCCCGGCGAGCGCATCGTCGAATCGAAGTCGCTCAAGCTGTTCCTGGGAGCCTTTCGCAACCACGCCGGCTTCCACGAGGATTGCACCGTCGGCATCGGCCAGCGGCTGTTCGACGAGATGAAGCCCGAATGGCTCCGGATCGGTGGCTATTGGTACCCGCGCGGCGGGATTCCGATTGACGTCTTCTGGCAGTCGGGCGCAGTGCCCGATGGCGTCTGGGTGCCCGACCAGGGAGTCGCGGGGTACCGCGGACGCGGCTGAACGAATGATTTACAGCGGCTCGTCGCAGGTATATCATTGTGCATTGCAGCAAGATGGAAACTGAATCGCCGAAGGGGAGTTGAGACGGGGGAATGGGCCGTCTGGCCTGTGTAAGTTGCGATAAAGAAAGGACAGCAATGGCGTCCACGACCCAGGGTCCCGCGTTCCGGCATCTGGCGCTGATCGGGAATTATCTGCCGCGAAAGTGCGGCATCGCAACATACACGACCGACACGTTCCTCGCGCTCAAGGCCCGCTTTCCCGAGCTCCAGGTCGACGTCTATGCGATGGACGACCACCCCGGCCGCTACGACTATCCGGCCGAAGTCACCCGCGCGATCCCGCAGAACGAGCGCAGCGCCTATCTCGAGGCCGCGCGCGCGATCGAGGCGAGCGGCGCGCAGGCGGTGTGGGTCCAGCATGAATATGGCATCTTCGGCGGCTCGGCGGGCGACTATCTGATCGCGCTGCTCGACCGGCTGACGATCCCCGTGATCGCGACGCTCCACACCGTGCTCGAGAATCCGAGCGCCGAGGAGCGCCGGGTGATGGACGCGCTGCTCGCGCGCGCGTCCAAGGTGATCGTGATGGCCGAGCGCGGCCGCGACATCCTCCGCCGCGTCCACAATGCCGACGACCGCCGCATCGCGATGATCCCGCACGGCGTGCCCGACCGCGTCTTCGTCGATCCCGGCACGCTCAAGCCCGGGTTCGGCTGGCAGGGCCGCGAAGTGATCCTCACCTTCGGGCTGCTTGCGCCCAACAAGGGGATCGAGACGATCATCGAAGCGATGCCCGAGGTGGTCGCCGCGCGCCCGGAGGCGCTCTACGTCGTGCTCGGCGCGACGCATCCCAATCTCGTCGCTCACGAAGGCGAGGCCTATCGCGATCGGCTGAAGGCGCTCGCCGAGGCGAGGGGCGTCGCCCACCACGTCGCCTTCATCGACGGCTTCGTCGAGAATGGGGAACTGCTCGACTATCTCCAGGCGGCGGACATCTACGCCACGCCCTATACCAATCCCGCCCAGATCACCTCGGGCACGCTCTCCTATGCGGTGGGCGTCGGCAAGGCGGTGATCTCGACGCCCTATGTCCATGCCACCGAGATCCTCGACGACGGCCATGGCGTGCTCGTCGGCTTCAACGACAGCAAGGGCTTCGCGCGCGAGATTATCGGGTTGCTCGCCGACCCCGCCGCGCGGCGTGCGCTTTCCGAGCGGGCCTATGCGCGCGGGCGGACGATGATCTGGCCGCGGCTCGCCGAAGCGGCGCGCGGCGTGATCGAGGCGGCGCTCGCTGCGCGGCCGCGGCGCATCGCCAAGGGAAAGGCGGCGGCTGACCCCGTCGCGCTCGCCCCCGATCTCAGCGCCGTCGAGCGGATGAGCGACGCGACCGGCATGCTCCAGCACTCGATCTATTCGGTGCCCGATCGCCGCCACGGCTATTGCATCGACGACAACGCCCGCGCGCTGATCCTGATGTCGAAGCTCGACACGATCGACGAAGCGACGCGCGAGAAATGGACCAGCGTCTACGCCAGCTTCGTCCAGCACGCCTGGAACCCGGACCTCCGGCGCTTCCGCAACTTCATGGCGTTCGACCGCAGCTGGTGCGAGGATTCGGGCTCCGAGGATTCGAACGGCCGCGCGCTCTGGTCGCTCGGCGTGACGGCGCGCGACGCCCGCGCGCAGAAGCATCGCGACTGGGCCTCGAACCTGTTCGACATCACCGCGCCGATCGCCTTCGAGCTCGGCAGCCCGCGCGCGCAGGCGTTCGCGATGCTCGGCGCGGCGGCGACGGCCGAGGCGCACCCTGGCCACGCGCTCTCGCGCCAGATCCTCACGCAGTTCGGCGAGCAGCTGATCGCGCTGCTCGACACCGCGCGCCGGCCCGAATGGCAATGGTTCGAGATCGTCCTCGCCTATGACAACGCCCGCCTGCCCGAGGCGCTGCTCCGCGCCGGCGCGGTGCTCGGTCGCAGCGAGTTCACCAGCGTCGGGCTCGAGACGCTCGAATGGATCGTGTCGCGCCAGACTTCGCCCGAGGGTTGCTTCCGCGCGGTGGGGACCGAGAGCTTCGGCCGGCCCTATGCCGATCCGCTGCCGTTCGACCAGCAGCCGCTCGAGGCGCAGGCGACCGTCGACGCCTGCATCGCCGCGCTCGCCGCCACCGACGAACCCTTCTGGGCGAGGGAAGCGATGCGCGCGTACAATTGGTATCTCGGGGTCAACGACCTCGACCTGCCGCTCGCCTCGCCGCAGGACGGCGGCTGCTTCGACGGGCTGATGCCGCACGGCCTGAACCGAAACCAGGGCGCCGAGTCGATTTTGGCGCTCCAGCTGGCGAATTGCGCGATTTCTGGGCTTTTAAAGCGTGCGAAAAACATGGCAGGACCAGAACGAGCGGTGGCCTGACCAGTTCTGGCGCCACCTGGGTTAAGGTTCGGGGGCGCACGGATGCTCGATTTGGTCACCCACAGCCTGCGATTGAAGGCCGATCCTTCGCGCGTGGTGGTGCGGCCCTTCCACATCGCCTGGGCGGCCAACGGCACGGCGCCCAGCCGCACCGAGCGGCTGGTGAAGGAAGTGCTCGACATGTCGCCGGGCGAGGCGCGGACGCAGCTCGAGATCGTGCTCAAGGACTTCGAGGCGCGCCACTGGCAGACGCGCCGCGTGTTCATGACGCGCTACGACGAGATCGAGACGCTGCTCGGGCTCGACGGCGCGGCGATCGGCGACGAGAAGCGCCAGCTGATCGGCGCCTATTTCTGCCACGAATACAGCTATGCCGCCGCCGCGCTGATGAACCCGAGCGCAGTGCCGCACTACGACCAGAGCGGCATGCCCAAGGGGTCGCTCCGCATCCTGATGAGCCTGCGCGCGGTGGGCGAGGGGCATATCAGCTCGGTCGCCTTCCGCGAGGGGATCATCACCGACGGCAGCGACATGACGCTCGCGCCCGAGCCGCCCTTCGCCACCGCCGCCGACGCGCATGAGGACGAGGAGCACATCCCCGAGGGGCCGGTGACAGTCTATCGCCACCGCGATTCGACGCTGTCGGGCACCGTCATCTTCCCGATCACCAAGGCGCAGTCGAACGGTCTCGAGGATCTGCGCATCTGCCATTTCCACCACGACGACGGCAGCCAGGAGTGGATCGGCACCTACACCGCCTACAACGGCTCGCAGATCCAGTCCGAGCTGCTGCGCACGCGCGACTGGCGCTCGTTCGACCTCGTGCCGATGACCGGCGGCGCGGCGCGCAACAAGGGCATGGCGCTCTTCCCGCGCAAGATCGGCGGGCGCTACATGATGCTCGGCCGCCAGGACGGCGAGAACATCTTCCTCCATTCCTCGGACTCGATCACCCATTGGGAAGGCGGCGAGAAGCTGCTCACGCCGCTCTACCCCTGGGAGCTCGTCCAGATGGGCAATTGCGGCCCGCCGATCGAGCTCGACGAGGGCTGGCTGGTGCTCACCCACGGCGTCGGCGCGATGCGGAAATATTCGATCGGCGCGGCGCTGCTCGACAAGCACGATCCCTCGAAGGTGATCGGCCGCACGCCGGAGCCGATCCTCGCCGCCGCCGACCAGGATCGCGAAGGCTATGTGCCCAACGTCGTCTACACCTGCGGGGCGCTGCGCCACGGCGACAAGCTGTTCATCCCCTACGGCGTGGCGGACAGTTCGGTGGCCTTCGCGTTCGTCGATATCGAGTCGCTGCTCGAGCTGATGTAGGCGCGCGCTTCGATTGCAAAATTGGATTCGAGGTGCGAGCGTCGCGTTGCTCTTTCGCATCGTCGATCCACGCCAGCGGCCACGCCGGAACGGTTCGCGTTTGCTTATGACGAACGGCGTTTTTTCACATTCTCGGTGTCAATCGTGTAAACTGTATTAGGCGAGTAGATCACTGCGCGACCTTGCGGGTGCGCGTATACAGCAGCGCGGTCAGCACGATGAAGAAGACGGTCCCGCCGATCAGCGCGGGCTGGGCGAAGCCGTCGCCGACGATCGCGAGCGGCGAATCCTTGCCGGTCGCGCCGACGATGCCCGCGAAGGCGACGCCCCATAGGCTCTCGCCGACGATCATGCCCGTGGCGGTGAGCACGCCCATCCGCCGGGCCTTCTCCGGATCGGCGGTGCGATCGGCCCAGCGGTCGTAGAACCAGCCGGTGACCGCGCCGAGCGCGGTCGGCAGGATCACCGCCATCGGCAGGTAGATGCCGATCCCGATCGCGAGCGGCGGCAGGCGGAGCAGCTTGAGCTTGCCGAGCAGGGCGTCGGCGACGATGAAGCCCACGCCCGCGAGCGCGCCATAGCCGAGCATCGGCCAGTTGAGGTCGCCGCCGAGCACGCCTTTCGCCAGCGCCGAGATCAGCCCTGCCTGGGGCGCGGCGAGCGCGTCGGGGCCCGCGCCGGGGGCGCCCGCGAAGCCGATCCCGGTGTTGAGGATGTTGAGCACCGGCGGCACCACCAGGCTGCCGAAGACGACGCCGATCACCAGCGCCACCTGCTGCTTCCACGGCGTCGCGCCAACGAGCTGGCCGGTCTTCAGGTCCTGGAGGTTGTCGTTCGAGATCGTCGCGACGCCGAACACGACGCCGGTGACGATGAGGGCATAGGCGATCAGCGCCTGGGTGGTCTCGGGCGGATTGTCGCGGCCGAACAGCCCCGCGAGCATCAGCGAGGCAGCGAGCACCGAGAGGATGCCGATCGCCGAGACCGGCGAGTTGGACGCGCCGATGAGGCCGGCCATGTAGCCGCACACCGAGGCGATCAGCAGCCCGATCACCAGCACGAACACCAGCGCGCCGCCGATCAGCAGCGCCGCCGATCCCGCGAGCGGTCCGCCGGCGATCACGTCCCACAGCAGCCAGGCGATCGGGACGAGCAGCGCGAGCGAGCCGAGCAGGACGATGCCGAAGGGCAGGTCGCGCTCGGTGAGCGCCAGCGCCTCGCCGCCGCGCCGCGCCGCGCTCGCCGCCAGCGCCGAGCGGACACCGCCGACCACGGGCCCTGCGATCTTGATCAGCGTCCACACCGCCGCGACGCCGATCACGCCCGCGCCGAAGAAGCGGACGTCGGCGCGGAACACGGTGTTGGCCCACACCTCGGGCTCGCCGGCGATCGGGTGCGCGGCGGTCAGGATCGGCAGCAGGATCCACCAGCCGGTGATCAGCCCGACGAACTGCGCCGCGCCCACCGAGATGCCGACGAGGTGGCCGACACCGAACAATGCGAAGGAGAGGCCGCCAGAAATCCCCGTCGCGCCCGCGCCGGCGCGAAACCAGACCGAGGCCTCGGCTGCGGCGAGCTTCATCTGGGTGAGGATCGCGAAGCCGGCCGAGGCGATGCTCGCCCAGATCATCAGCCACAGCCCCTGCAGGCTCTCGGCAGCGCCTGCGCGCGACCCCGAGCCGACCTCGAGCACCTCGGCGGCGGCGCGGCCCTCGGGATAGGGCAGCTCGGGCGAGTCGATGACGAGCGCGCGGCGCAGCGGCACCGAGAACATCACGCCGAGGATGCCGCCGAGCATGGTGATCGCCGCGGTGGTGACGAAGGGAAAGCCCTGCCACCAGCCGATCATGATCAGCCCCGGCAGCACGAAGATGATCGCGGCGAGCGTGCCCGCGGCGCTGGCGATCGTCTGGACGATGTTGTTCTCGAGGATCGAGGCGTTGGGCAGGAAGCGCAGCAGCGCCATCGAGATCACCGCGGCGGGGATCGAGGTCGCGAAGGTGAGCCCCACCTTGAGCCCGAGGTAGACGTTCGCCGCGGTGAACAGCAGCGTGATCAGCCCGCCGAGCAGGATGCCGCGGACGGTGAGCTCGGCGATCGGGCGGGCGGGTGCAGGGGTGGCCATCGGCAGGGGATGGCATAGAGTTGCGGGGGTAGAACAGCGTTTTTACCATCCCTTCCACCGTCATCCCGGCGAAAGCCGGGACCCAGGGTTACAGAGGACGTCGCTCGAGGCCCTGGGTCCCGGCTTTCGCCGGGATGACGGTTGGTTGTTGACCCAGCCGCCGGCGCATGGCATATGATGTATATGCATCATGTATCCGAAGCCCTCGGCCCCTGCCTGTGCACGGCGCTGCGCAAGGCGTCGCGCGCCGTGACGCGCGTCTATGACGAGGCGCTGCATCCGGCGGGGATGACCACGGTGCAGTTCGCGATCCTGCGGCACATCGCCCGCGCGGAGACGGTGCCGCTCAGCCGGCTGGCGGACCAGCTCGTGCTCGAGCGCACCTCGCTCTACCGCACGCTCGAGCCGCTCGAGCGGCGCGGCTGGGTGACGGTCGCGGCCGGCGCGGGCAAGGCCAAGCTCGCCTTGCTCACGCCTGCCGGCGCCGCGGTGCTCGACTCGGCGGTCGAGCGCTGGGAAGGCACGCAGCAGCGGATGACCGAAGCGCTGGGCGAAGCAAGATGGGCGGAGCTGCGCACGCTGCTCGCCGAGACCGTCGAGATCGCGCAATGATCCGCCTGCCGCTGCCGCCCCGCGCCTGGCCCTTCCTCGTCGCCGCGGTGACCTTCGTCGCACTGCTCGTCTCGGCGGGCGCTCGCTCGGCGCAGGGCGTGATGCTCGTGCCGCTCCAGCTCCGCTTCGGCTGGGACCTCGCGACCATCTCCTTCTCCGCCGCGGTCGGCATCTTCCTCTACGGCCTCGTCGGCCCCTTCGCCGCGGCGCTGATGCAGGCGGTCGGCATCCGCAAGACGATGCTCGGCGGGCTCGTGCTGATCGCCTGCGCGACGCTCTCCAGCCTGTGGATGCGCGAGCCCTGGCACTATCTGCTGAGCTGGGGCGTCGCTTCGGGGATCGGCACCGGCGCGATCGCCGCGGTGCTCGGCGCGGCAGTGGTCAACCGCTGGTTCGCCGCGCGCCAGGGACTGATGATGGGCGTGCTCTCGGCGAGCACCGCGACCGGGGCGTTGATCTTCCTGCCGCTGCTCGCCTGGCTCTCGCGCGGCGCCGAGTGGCGACCGGTGGCGCTCGCCGTCGCGATCGCGAGCGCTGCGCTGATCCCGCTGGTGCTCTTCCTCGTCCCGGAGTGCCCGGCCGACGTCCACGCCCGCCGCTACGGCGAGCATCCGGACACACCCCCTGCGCCGCCGATGAAGCAGGCGGCGACGCCGATGATCGCCTTCGAGGCACTGTTCCGCGCCGCGCGCGTGCCGATGTTCTGGCTGCTCTTCGCGACCTTCTTCATCTGCGGGCTCACCACCAACGGGCTGGTCGGCACGCACCTCATCGCCTTCTGCGGCGACCACGGCATCGCGCCGGTCGCCGCGGCCGGGCTGCTCTCGCTGATGGGGTTGTTCGACCTGATCGGCACCACCGCCTCGGGCTGGCTGACCGACCGCTATGATCCGCGCAAGCTGCTCGCGGTCTATTACGGCCTGCGCGGGCTCTCGCTGATCGCCTTGCCCTTCATCGACTTCGGCACGGTGAGCCTCACGCTGTTCGCGATCCTCTACGGGCTCGACTGGATCGCGACGGTGCCGCCGACGATGAAGCTCGCCAACCAGGCCTTCGGCGAGCGCGACGCGCCGATCCTGTTCGGCTGGATCCTCACCGGCCACCAAATCGGCGCGGCCACCGCGGCGCTGGGCGCGGGCGTGATCCGCCAGGGCTGGGGGAGCTACACGCCGGCGTTCGTGATCGCCGGGCTGTTCGGGCTGGTCGCGGCGGCGATGTTCGTCGCGACGGGCGTGCAGCGCGCGCGGCGGCTGGCGGTGGCGTAGCGGCTATCGCAAGCGAACCGCGGATGCTCTAGAGCCGCGGCCATGGCCGCCAGACACTATCTCCGCCCCGTGCAGTTCGTCGACACGCCGGTGGGGCGCGACGGCGAGGTCGCGCGGCTCGCGGGCGGGCTCGGCTGGTTCGCTGCCTGGGAATGGATCGCCCGCGAGGGTGGCGGCATCACCAAGCGCACCGTGCCGGTCGCGGTGCTGGCAGACCTGCCCGAGGCCGAGCTGCTCATGCCGATCGCGGAGCGCGTGACCGCCCGGCGCCCGGCGCTGACGCTCGGCACGCGCGTGCTGCGCTTCGACCAGCCGCAGGTGATGGGCATCCTCAACCTGACGCCCGACAGTTTCTCCGACGGCGGCAAGCATGCGGGCGACCTCGCCGCGGCAGCGCAGGCGGGCGTCGACATGACGATCCACGGCGCTGCGGTGGTCGACGTCGGCGGCGAATCGACGCGGCCGGGCGCCGAGGAGGTCTGGGAAGGCGACGAGATCGCGCGCGTGCTCCCCGCGATCGAGCGGCTCGCGGGCTCGGGCGCGATCGTCTCGGTCGACACGCGCAAGGCCGAGGTGATGGAAGCGGCGCTGCGGGCCGGAGCGCACGTCGTCAACGATGTCGCGGCGCTGCTCTGGGATCCGCGCGGGCTCGACGTGGTGGCGCGCGCGGGCTGCCCGGTGGTGCTGATGCATTCGCCCGACCCCGCCAAGGGACCGCACGGCGGCGTGATGGGCGGCAGCTACGGCGACGTGCTGCTCGACGTCTACGACTGGCTCGAGCGGCGCGTGGCCGAAGTGGCGGCGGCGGGGGTCGAGCGGTCGAAGATCCTCGTCGATCCGGGGATCGGCTTCGGCAAGTCGCTCGCGGATAATCTCGCGCTGCTGAACGGGCTGTCGCTGTTCCACGGGATCGGCTGCCCGATCGTGGTCGGGGCGAGCCGCAAGCGGATGATCGGCGCGCTGTCGAACGAAGCGCCCGCCGAGGCGCGCCTCGGCGGGTCGGTGGCGCTGGCGCTCAAGGGGGCCGAGCAGGGCGCGCAACTGGTGCGGGTGCACGACGTGTTCGAGACGGTGCAGGCGCTGCGCGTCTGGCGCGGCATGCGCGACGCCGCGCTGGTCGCGCGCTAGGATGTGGTGACGATTTAGGGATTCCCTTTAGTGGGGAGTTCTGATTCAACGCTGGCTTTTGGAGGCTGGCGTGGAAGGCGAAGTGCTTCGAGACGATCAGTGGGAGCGGCTGCGG
>NZ_JAGHZV010000016.1 GCF_017745215.1 Sphingomonas sp. | reverse complement strand
GTATCGCTCGACGGACTGCCT
The DNA here is from genome assembly GCF_017745215.1 of Sphingomonas sp. Lineage (GTDB taxonomy): Bacteria > Pseudomonadota > Alphaproteobacteria > Sphingomonadales > Sphingomonadaceae > Sphingomonas. The sequence goes on along the minus strand of NZ_JAGHZV010000016.1, from coordinate 83,969 downwards.
CAGTCGTGCGGGCGCTCCCGTGTAGAACCTGACCCATAGCTCCTCCCACCATGCGTGATGGTCAAACGTACCACCACACTGCGGGATCAAACACCTAGGACCTGGGCGGAGCGAGGATCACGCCCGCGTTGACGCGGCCCAGCGCCGTGCCCAGCGGGCTCGCCGGATAGGGCAGGGGTTCCGCGAGCAGGATCAGGTCGGCGCTGCCGTCGTGCTCGCCCGCGAGCGCGGCGATGGGCTCGGCGACTTCGAAGCTCACCCCCCAGGTCGGGTGCTGGCCTCGACGCGCGGCGCGGCGGGCACGGCGGACGCCGTGGAGCGAGCGGCTCACCCCGCGCGCCTCGATCGCGACGAAACCCAGCTCGTGCGCGCGCTCGACCGCCGCGAGCAGCCGCTCGCCGTCGCCGCAGCCGAGATCGAGGATGCGGATCGCGCGGTGACCGGCGTCGCGGTGCTCGCGCAACATCGCGAAGACGCGCTCGAGGCTCGGGCCCCGCCGCGCCTCGCAGTCGGCGGTGGTGAGGTGCGCCGAGCGGAGCAGCCCGGCGAACGAGAAATGCGTCGTCATCATCGCTGGTCATCCCCATCGACCGCGGCCCGGAAGCGCTTCAGCGACAGGGGTCCCGTAAGCCGCGGGTGGGATCGGAAGCCGGCGCCCTGGGGAGCGTCAGCATGAGGACGAGCGCGGCGAGGGCGACCACGCCGCAAGTGAGGATCAGAGTCATATCGGGTCATGGGTCCGTCTCGGGTTGTCGACCGGGGATGGATTTGCGCTTCCCCGCATAGGGCTTCGAGACGGGACGAGGGCCCCCTGCATAGGGATTCCATAAGGTCGGCTCCCCTTGACGAACTGTATTATTCAAATAATACACGTGCCGCAGGAGGACCCATGGCCGCGCTCGAACTCGAAGGGATTGCCAAACGCTATCGCCGCAAGGCCGTGCTTGAGGGCGTGACGCACGCTTTCGCGCCCGGGCTCACCCTGCTCGCGGGGCCGAGCGGGGCGGGCAAGACGACGCTGCTCCGGATCATCGCCACCGCCGAGGGACCGAGCGCCGGGCGGATGCGCTGGGACGGCACGCCGCTGCCGCGCGCGCGGCGTGCGCTGCGCCGGACGCTCGGCTATGCGCCCCAGGCGGTCGACCTGCCCGAGGACCTGACCGCGCGCGAGTTCGCGATGCACGTCGCCGCCTTGAAGGGGCTGGCGCTCGGCGCGGCGGACAGGCAGTTCGCGGCGATCACCGATGCGATCGGACTCCACCCCGACATCAACAACCGCATCGCCACCTTCTCGGGCGGGATGCGGCGGCGGCTGATCTTCGCGCAGGCGCTGCTCGGCAAGCCCGAGCTGCTCGCGCTCGACGAGCCGACCTCCGAGCTCGATCCGGAGACCGCGCGGTGCGTCAATGCGCTGATCCTCGAGCGGGCGCGCGACGCCATCGTGATCATGACCTCGCATGCGATCGAAGCGCTCGCCCAGCACGGCAAGGTGCTGCGGGTCGAAGGTGGGGCCGTCGTCCCGGCATGAGCGCGCCCGCGGTCCTGCGCTCGTCGCTCGCCACCTCGCTCGCGCGCTATTCGCGCAGCTGGGGGCTGTGGCTGTTGCTGCTCGTCGCGCCGATCGAGGCGCGGCTGTGGATCTCCTCGGGCGACGAGCCGCGTGCGGTGATCGCGGTGCACGACATGGCGCCGGTGATGACCTCCGCGGTGCTCGGCGTGTCGCTGGGCATCGTCATCTCGATGCTGCTGCTGCCGGTGGCCTTCCTCTATCTCCGCGCCAACACCACGCGGATCCAGCCCTGGCAAATCGAGGAAGTCACCGCGGGATCGCGCGTCGCGATGGCGCTCGGGCGGTTCGGGGCGGACACGCTGATCCTGATGGCGGTGCTCGCGGCGATGACGCTGGCGGGCTGGCCGATGGGCTGGCTGATGCTGCCGCGCGGCGGCTTCGATCCGCTGGTGATCGCGGCGACGCTCTGGCTGATCGCAGCGCCCGCGCTGGCGGGCGTCGCGGCGGTACGGACGCTGTTCGACGCGGTCCCGATCGCGCGCGGGGCCTGGGGCGAGTTCCTGTTCTTCATCCTCTGGCTCGCGGCGATCATCGTGCCGATCGTCGGCGGGCAGCCGGGCACGGGCATCGCCTACAACCTCACCGACTTCACCGGCTTCGTCCAGCCGCTCACCTACACGCTGAAGAAGGGCGATACCGATATCGCGATCGGCTCCTCCTCGGTGGGGCGCAAGAAGATCGCGCTCGACGTGATGGCGGGGGTGAACAGCGACGGCTACATCGCCTCGCGCTTCGGCTGGTTGGGGATTTCGGTGCTGGTCGCGGGGGTCGCGGGGCTGGCCTATGCCCAGCACAAGCCGCGGCGCCGTCGGCGGATGGGGTGGCTCGCGAAGCTGCTCGCGCCGGGCAAGCCGAAGGCCGCCAACCCGGCGGCGCCGCCCGCGCGGTTCGCCGCGGTGCCGGTGCTGGGACTGCTCGCCGAGGAGTTGCGGCTGATCGCGGGCGGGCGGCTGTGGCTGTTGCTTGCCCTGGCCGTGACGGCGGCGAGCGCGATCGTCGACTTCCGCCATGTCGCGAGCCCGGCGGCGCTGCTGCTGCTCGTCTTCGGGCTGAGCGCGCATGCCGGGCGGAGCGAGCGCGGCAAGCTGCTCGCGCTGACGCGGACGATGCGCGTCTCGCCGATCGCGCGGCGCATCGCCTTCGTGGTGGCGGGCGCGCTCTGGTCGGCGACGATGGGCGCGCCGGGGATCGTGCGTGCGAGCACTGCGGGGAACTGGCTGCCGCTCGAGCTGGCGGCGGGCACCGGCGCGGCCTTCGCGGCGATCGCGATGGCGCTCGGCGCGGTCTCGCGATCGGCCTTCGCGCCTCGGCTGGTGCTGCTGATCCTCTGGTACGCCTATTTCTCCGCCAATTGATTGGGGATAGCCGGGCTTGCTTGCGGCAGGCGGGGGCAAGCGCCTATCTGGCGGCCATGCATGTGACTCAGGACACGCTCGCGCTCATCGGCAACACGCCGCTCGTCCGCCTCAAGGGCCCGAGCGAGGCGACCGGCTGCGACATCTACGGCAAGTGCGAATTCGCCAATCCCGGCGCCTCGGTGAAGGATCGGGCGGCGCTGTTCATCGTCAACGATGCCGAGGAGAAGGGGCTGATCCAGCCCGGGGGCACGATCGTCGAGGGGACGGCGGGCAATACCGGGATCGGGTTGGCGCTGGTCGCCAACGCCAAGGGCTACAAGACGATCATCGTCATGCCCGAGACGCAGAGCCGCGAGAAGATGGACACGCTGCGCGCGCTCGGCGCCGAGCTCGTGCTGGTGCCGGCCGCCGCCTATTCGAACCCCGGCCATTTCGTCCACACCTCGCGCCGCATCGCCGAGGAGACGGCGAATGCGATCTGGGCCAACCAGTTCGACAACATCGCCAACCGCAAGGCGCACATCGCCGGCACGGCCGAGGAGATCTGGACGCAGATGGAGGGCCGCGTCGACGGCTTCACCTGCGCGGTCGGCACCGGCGGCACGCTCGCGGGCGTGGGGCTGGGGCTCAAGGCCAAGGACGAGGGCGTGACGATCGCGCTCAGCGATCCCTATGGCGCGGCGCTGTACAACTACTATGCGCATGGCGAGCTCAAGGCCGAGGGCAGCTCGGTCGCCGAGGGGATCGGCCAGGGGCGGATCACCGCCAACCTCGAAGGTGCGCCGGTCGACACGCAGTATCGCATCTCGGACGAGGAAGGGCTCGAATGGGTCCGCCGGCTGCTCGCGGAGGAGGGGCTGTGCCTCGGGCTCTCCTCGGGGATCAACGTCGCCGGCGCGGTGCAGCTGGCGCGCGAGCTGGGCCCGGGCAAGCGGATCGCGACGATCCTGTGCGACACGGGGTTTCGTTATCTCTCAACGCTTTACAATGCCGAGTGGCTGGAGTCGAAGGGGCTTCCCGTCCCGGAATGGCTCGCGCGCAACTGAGCAAGCGGAATCGCCCGGGCTCGACAAGTTTGCGGCGAAGCGTTACATTTAAGCCACAGATGAAGCCGGGTTCGCCAGAGGAAACCGCCCAAGCGATGCAGCGGGTGCGAGTCGGGATCACCGGCTTGGCGCTCGTGCTCGTCATGATCGGGCTGGGAAGCGTGGTGCTCACTTCGGCCAACCGCGATGACCCTGTCGAGGCGATCGGCGCGTCGAACGCGGCGGTGGTCGCCAACATCACCGACGGCAATGTGATGGTCGCCAAGACCCGCGAGGAGCCGCTCGCCGAACTGGGCGTCGCGCCTAGCGCCGGGACGCCCGAGACGCCCAATGGGGCGGATGGGTCCAAGCGCTAGGCTCGCGTTCTCATTCCCTCAACCGTCATCCAGGCGAAAGCCGGGACCCCGGGCCGTGAACGATTCCTCTGTAACCCTGGGTCCCGGCTTTCGCCGGGATGACGGTTGGGGGGAGGCGACTCGCGGATTTCTGCGGCTTTGCGCTTTGACTGCGAGTCGGTGCAGGCGTAGATTCGCCCCGAACCGCGCGACCAGCCGCCGCGCCCCGCGCCGCGAGCGCCACCCCGTTCCGGGACCGATATAAAAAACCGCCGTCGAAGATAGTCCGGAACCGCCCGCAATCCGAGAACAAATGAAGAATTGCGAGAACAATAAAAGAACAAAGCCAAGAAATGGCGAAAAGTGGCAGCTAATCCCCGTTTCGCCCATTGAATCCCCGTTCGCTTCGGCGTACGGAAGACGGACTAAATACGGGGTACGTCCGCTTTCATTGCGAAGCGCAGAGGGACCGGGTGGCGGCGAAAGGGGCCGCTTCTCGGAGCGTGGAGCGGCGTGCCTGACGTTCGGGGTGTGTCAGGGTGGCCAGGGAGCTGTACGAAGGCTTTGCGCTTCAGGCGGTCGACGAGGACAAGGGCCGCGTCGCGATCCCGGCTGACCTGCGCGCCGCCATCGAGCGCAACTCGGACCTCAAGACCGTCGTCGTCGGCAAGCATCCGCATGCCAATTGCCTGACCGCGCACGACCAGGGCTGGTCGCAGCAGAAATACGACCGCATCGACGATCCCTCCCAGTCGATGTTCGATGCGGGCTCGGACGGCGCCGCGGGTGCGAAGCGTCGCGCCTTCGGCGCCGTCGAGCGTTCGCAGTTCGACGGCAGCGGCCGCTTCATCCTTTCGCCCTTCTTCCGCGCCAAGGCGAAGATCGGGCGCTGGGCCTTCTTCTGCGGCACCGGCGACAGCTTCGAGATCTGGTCGCCCGAAGTGCTGATGGCGACGACCGGCCCCGAGTTCGAGGACATCCGCGAGATCTGCGAATTCCTCTGCCAGCAGAAGGGAGTCGCGCTGTGAGCGAGGCGCCCCACATCCCCGTGCTGATCGACGAAGTCGACGCCGCGCTCGACGTCCGGGCGGGCGAGCGCCACGTCGACGCGACCTTCGGCGCGGGCGGCTATACGGCACGGATCCTCGAGCGGGGTGCCGAGGTGGCCGCCTTCGATCGCGACCCCCGCGCGATCGAGGGCGGCCAAACCCTCGTGGCCGAGTCCGCCGGACGGCTCACGCTGATCGAGGCGCCGTTCAGCGCGATGGAGGCCGAGCTCGAGCGGCGCGGCTTCGTGCCGGTCGACGGCGTGACGATGGACATCGGCGTGTCGAGCATGCAGCTCGACCAGGCCGAGCGCGGGTTCAGCTTCCAGGGCGACGGCCCGCTCGACATGCGGATGTCGGGCGAGGGGATGAGCGCGGCCGACTGGCTGAACGAAGCCGACGAGGCCGAGATCGCCGACGTGCTGCACCGCTATGGCGAGGAGCCGCGCGCCCGCCGCGTCGCCCGCGCGATCGTTTCCGCGCGCCCCCTTACGCGGACTTCCGAACTGGCAAACGTGGTTAGGAAGGCGTTAGGATTTAAGCCGTACGATAAGAAGGATCCGGCGACGCGGACGTTCCAGGCGGTCCGTATCCACGTCAATCGAGAGCTCGACGAGCTGGCCGAAGGGCTGGCTGCTGCCGAGCGTGTTCTCAAGCCAGGTGGGCGTTTGGCAGTGGTGACGTTTCACAGTCTCGAAGACCGCGTCGTGAAGCGGTTCCTGCGCGAGCGCTCGGGCAGCGAGCCCGCGGGCTCCCGGCATCGTCCGCAGACGGCGGCGCGCGCCGCGCCGAGCTTCGAGACGCCGGCGAAGGCGGTCCGCCCCAGCGACGACGAGATTAACAGAAACCCGCGCGCGCGTTCAGCGACGCTTCGGGTTGCCAGGCGCACAGATGCAGCGCCGTGGCCAAGCGAAGGAGCATGACAGTGGCAATCTACGGCTTCAGGGGACTGGGCTGGTTCGGGTGTGCCGTTGCGGTGGCGCTCGGCAGCTATATGGCCACGTCGCAGGGCGCGGGCGAACGCGCGCGGCTGGCGGCGCTCGACGCCGGCATCGCCAAGGCGCACAAGGACATCCGCGACCTGGAGACGCAGTTCGACGCGCGCGCCAACATGCTCCAGCTAGGCGAGTGGAACGGCAAGGTGCTCGGCCTGAACGCGCCGACCGCGAGCCAGTATCTCCCCGACGAGCAGGCGCTCGCCAGCCTCGACGCCGCACCGGCGACGACGCAGCCGGGCGCCGCGCCGCAGCAGACCGCCAAGCTGGTGGTGCCGGGCGGCATCGTCGCGGCGCCGGCCGTGCAGACCGCGTCGGTGTCGCGCGATGACGTCGAGTCGAAGACGCCGCGCGGGACCGCCCAGCAGGGCGAGCTCAAGCCGAAGGTGCGCCAGGCTGTCGCGATGCTCGACGACAAGACCTTCGAGGAGTTGAAGAAGCGGGGCGAAGCCGAGCTTTCGGCCCTGCGTTGAGCATCGTCGTCGCACCGCCGGCGCATGCGCGCCGACCGGGCGGGCCCCGGCAATCGCTCGTCGCGATCGCCCATGTACGGCTGGTGATGCTCGCCGCGCTGTTCGGCGCGGGGATGCTGGCGATCGTGATCAAGCTGGGGGTGCTGGCGCTGTCCGCGGCGCCCGCGCCGCCGGCCGATCCCGCCGCGGGGTTGCGTCCGGCGCGCGGCGACATCGTCGACCGCAATGGCAAGCCCCTCGCGCGCACGGTCGACGGCTGGTCGATCGCGATCCACCCCAACCAGGTGATCGGCAACAAGGCCGAGCTGGCGGGCAAGCTCGCGAAGCTGTTCCCGGGGCGCAGCGAAGGCCAATATTATGCGCTGCTCAATTCGAGCGCGCGCTTCGCCTGGCTCAAGCGCCGCGCGCCGGCCGACGTGGTCCGCGCCGCCAATGCGCTGGGCGAGCCGGGCATCGAGCTGATGCGCGAGCCCGACCGTTTCTATCCGCAGGGCACGCTGGCGGGGCAGGTGCTCGGCTTCCTCGACGACAAGGGCCGGGGCGCGGCGGGGATGGAAGGCGTGCTCAACGAGCAGCTCTTGAGCGCAGCGGGGCGCGACACGCCGGTGCCGCTCTCGATCGACGTGCGCGTCCAGGCGGCGCTGGAGAGCGAACTCTCGAACGCGATGACCAGCCTCCAGGCCAAGGGCGCGGCGGGGGTGATCCTCGACGTCGACACCGGCGAGATCATGGCGCTGGTCTCGCTGCCCAGCTTCAATCCCAACGCGATCGCGGGCCCGGTGCCGCGCAACAACATGACGCAGAGCGTCTACGAGCTGGGATCGACCTTCAAGCCGATCTCGGTCGCCAATGCGATCGATACCGGCGTGGTGACCTCGATGGCGCACCGGCTGGACGCGACCAAGCCGCTCCAGGTCGGACGCTTCACCATCCACGACGACCGCAGCGACGCGCAGAACCGCTGGCTCAACATCCCCGAGACGCTGATCTTCTCGTCGAACATCGCGACGGCGCGGCTGGCGGACGAAGTGGGGGCGGCGCGCCAGCAGGCGATGTTCCGCAAGCTCCATTTCGACAAGCGCCCGGCGATCGAGCTGCCCTATGCCGCGCGGCCCTTGTGGCCGGGCTATTGGGCGCGGACGACGGTGATGACGACGGCCTATGGGCACGGCATCGCGGTGACGCCGCTGCACCTCGCGACCGCTTATGCCGCGCTGGTCAACGGCGGGATCTGGCGCCCGGCGACGCTGATGAGGATCGCACCGGGCAAGGCGCCCCGGGGCGAGCAGGTGTTCAGCCCGGCGACGAGCGCGCGGATGCGCCAGATGCTGCGCCTCATCGTGCTCTACGGCACCGGCAAGAAGGGCGAGGCGCCCGGCTTCCGCGTCGGCGGCAAGACGGGGACCGCGGAAGTGGCGCAGGGCGGTGGTTACAATCGCAAGAGTAATGTTTCGACCTTCGCGGCGGCTTTCCCGATCGACGCACCGCGCTATGTGGTGCTTGCCATGCTCGATTCTCCCATCGGCAATGCCGAGACTCACGGACTCACCACCGCGGCCTGGACCGCGGCTCCGGTCGTCAGCCGCGTGGTGACGCGCACCGGCGCGATCCTGGGGGTGATCCCCGACGCCAGCCGCGAGATCGACCTGCGCGACGTGCTGCCGCTGGTGCAGGGCGTCGCCGATCCGCTCAAGGCGGGGTCCGAATGAAGCTTGGCGCGATCACGGGCGGCGACGAGGCGGCGGTGGTCACCGGCTTCGCGATCGATCACCGCAAGGTGGCGCCCGGTACGGTGTTCGGCGCCTTCCAGGGGCTGCGCGTCAACGGCGAGGACTTCATCCCGGCGGCGGTGCAGGCGGGCGCGATCGCGGTGGTGGCGCGGCCCGAGGCGGTGGTCGAGGGGGCGGTGCATATCGCCGACAGCAATCCGCGCGAGCGCTTCGCCCGGGCGGCGGCACAGTTCTTCGCACCGTTTCCCGAAGTCGCGGTGGCGGTGACGGGGACCAACGGCAAGACCTCGACCGTCGAGATGACGCGCCAATTGTGGCGGATGGCGGGGTTCCACGCCGCGTCGATCGGCACGCTCGGCGTGACGACGGCCGACGATCGTGTGACCACGGGGCTGACCACGCCCGACGTGGTGACCTTCCTCTCCAACGCCGCGGGGCTGGCGCGCGAGGGCGTGACGCATGTCGCCTTCGAGGCGTCGAGCCACGGCCTCTCGCAATATCGCACCGAGGGACTGGCGGTGCGCGCGGCGGCATTCACCAACCTCAGCCGCGACCATCTCGACTATCACGGCGACATGGCGACCTATTTCACTGCCAAGCTGCGCCTCTTCTCCGAAGTGCTCGACGCGGATGGCGCGGCGGTGATCTGGGCCGACGATCCCAATTCCGAGCGCGTCGAGGATCTGGCGCGGCAGCGCGGCAATCGCATCCTGCTGGTCGGCGAGCATGGCGATGCGCTGCGACTGGTCGCGCGCGAGCCGACCCTGCTCGGGCAGATGCTCACGATCGAAGCCGAGGGGAAGGCGCACAAGGTCAACCTGCCGCTGATTGGCGCCTATCAGGCCGCCAATGCGCTGGTCGCGGCGGGGCTGGTGATCGCGACCGGCGGCGACGTCGCGCAGACGATCGCCAATCTCGCGCGGCTCCAGCCGGTGCGGGGACGCCTCGAGCGCGCGGTGATCAAGCCCAATGGCGCGCCGGTCTATGTCGACTATGCGCACACGCCCGATGCGATCGAGGCGGCGATCGCCGCGCTCAAGCCGCACACCCACGGCCGGCTGATCCTCGTGCTCGGCGCGGGTGGCGACCGCGACCCCGGCAAGCGCGAACCGATGGGGCAGGTCGCGGCGCAGGGCGCCGACGTGGTGATCGTCACCGACGACAATCCGCGCACCGAGGACCCCGCGGCGATCCGCGCCGCGATCCTGAAGGGTGCGCCCAACGCGGTCGAGATCGGTGATCGGCGCGAGGCTTTCTCCGCGGCGATCGACTTGGCCGAGCCCGAGGACATCGTGCTGCTCGCGGGCAAGGGGCATGAGCAGGGGCAGATCGTCGGCGATCTCGTCCTGCCGTTCGACGATGTGAGCGTGGCGAGGGAGTGCGTGGCGTGAGGCTGTGGACGTCCGACGAGATTGCGCAGGCGACCGGCGGCACGGCATCGGCTGCGTTCGAAGCCTCGGGCGTGACCTTCGATTCGCGCGAAGTGGGGGCCGGCGACCTGTTCCTCGCGATGAAGGGCGAAAGCTCGGACGGGCATCGCTTCCTCGGCCAGGCGTTCGCGAACGGCGCGGCTGGGGCGGTGGTCTCGGAGGAGACGTCGCATCCCCATGTCAGCGTCGAGGACACGATGGCCGCGCTCGAAGCGCTGGGGAGCGCCGCTCGCAGGCGGATGGGCGGCAAGGTGATCGGCGTCACCGGCTCGGTCGGCAAGACCGGCACCAAGGAAGCGCTGTTCGCCGCGCTCGACCGCAACGACCCTGGCTGCGCGCATCGCTCGGTCAAGAGCTACAACAACCACACCGGCGTGCCGCTGAGCCTCGCGCGCATGCCGCGTGACGCCCGTTATGGCGTGTTCGAGATGGGGATGAACCACGCCGGCGAACTGGCGGCGCTGACGCGGCTGGTGCGGCCTCATGTGGCGATGGTCACCACCATTGCGCCGGCGCACACCGCCTTCTTCAAGGACGAGAGCGCAATCGCCGACGCCAAGGGCGAAATCTTCCAGGGGCTCCAGCCCGGCGGCACTGCGGTGATCCCCTTCGACAGCCCGCACCGCGACCGGCTGGTCGCCGCGGCCAAGCCCTTCGCCGCGCACATCGTCACCTTCGGGCTCAACGAGGGCGCCGACGTCCGCGCGATCGAGACGATGCGGATCCGGAGCGGCGGCACCTTCGTCACCGCGCGGATGGGGCAGCGCGAGCTGAGCTTCACCATCTCGCAGCCGGGGATGCATTGGGTCGCCAATTCGATGGGCGTGCTCGCCGCGGTCGACGCGGTGGGCGCCGACCTCGAGCTCGCGGGGCTTGCGCTTGCCGAGCTCGGCGGGATCGGCGGGCGCGGCGCGCGGCTCACCGTCCCGGTCGGGGACGGCGAAGCGCTGGTGATCGACGAGAGCTACAACGCCAACCCGGCCTCGATGCGCGCGACGCTCGAAGTGCTCGGCCATGAGCGCGGGCGGCGGATCGCCGTGCTCGGCGAGATGCGCGAGCTGGGCGAGCATTCGGACGCCTATCACGCCGAGCTTTCGGGTCCGATCGAGGCGGCGGGCGTCCAGCAGGCCATCCTGGTCGGCGAAGCGATGGCCAGCCTCGCAAACGCGCTTGAGGGCCATGTCGATTTCGTCCATGTGCCCGATGCCGCGGCGGCGCGCGACCGGCTGGAGGATTTGCTGGCGCCTGGCGACGTGGTTCTCATCAAGGGGTCGAATGGCGTGCGGCTGTCGAGCGTGGTCGCAGCGCTGGCGGAAAGGCAACCATGCTCTACCTGATTGCCGATTGGCTGGGCTTTCCCGGCATCTTCAATCTGTTCCGCTATCTCTCCTTCCGCACCGGCGGGGCGGTGGCGACGGCGCTGTTCATCGGCCTCTTGATCGGGCCGAAGTTCATCGGCTGGCTGCGCGTGCGCCAGGGCAAGGGGCAGCCGATCCGCGACGACGGGCCGCAGAGCCACCTCGCCAAGCGCGGCACGCCGACGATGGGCGGGCTGATGATCCTGACCAGCCTGATGCTCTCGCTGCTGCTGTGGATGGACCTCAGCAACCCCTATGTCTGGGCGTGCATGTTCGTCACCTTCGGCTTCGGGATGATCGGCTTCCTCGACGATTACGACAAGGTGCGGAAGCAGAAGACCGCGGGCGTCTCGGGCCGGGTGCGGCTGGCGGGCGAGTTCGCGGTGGCGGGGATCGCGAGCTGGATCGTGATCGCGCAGAACGGCACGCACCTCTATGTGCCCTTCTTCAGCTGGATCCATCCGGACCTCGGCTATTTCTACATCGTCTTCGCGGCCTTCACGATCGTGGCGTTCGGCAACGCCGTGAACCTCACCGACGGGCTCGACGGGCTGGCGACGATGCCGGTGATCATCGCCAGCCTTGCGTTCATGCTGATCGTCTACCTGGCCGGCAACAAGGTGTTCGCCACCTATCTCGGCATCCCGCACGTGCCGGGTGCGGGCGACCTCGCGATCTTCTGCGGGGCGATGGTGGGGGCGGGGCTGGCCTTCCTCTGGTTCAACGCGCCGCCGGCGGCGGTGTTCATGGGCGATACCGGCAGCTTGGCGCTGGGCGGCGCGCTGGGGACGATCGCGGTGGTCGCGCACCATGAGCTGGTGCTCGGCATCATCGGCGGGCTGTTCGTGATGGAGGCGCTCAGCGTCATCATCCAGGTCTTCTTCTTCAAGCGCACCGGCAAGCGCGTGTTCCGCATGGCGCCGATCCACCATCATTTCGAGCAGCTGGGCTGGTCCGAGCCGACCGTGGTGATCCGCTTCTGGATCATCGCGTTCGTGCTGGCGCTCGCGGGACTGGCGACGCTCAAGCTGCGATGATCACCTCGGCTGCCTGGCGCGGCAAACGCTATGCGGTCCTCGGGTTGGCACGCTCCGGGATCGCCACCGTGGACGCGCTGCTGGCGAGCGGCGCGAGCGTCGTCGCATGGGATTCGAAGGAAGAGGCGAGGGCCAAGGCGCCCGGCGCCGAGCTCGCCGATCCGCTGGAGATCGACCTGGCGGGATTCGACGGCGTGGTCGTCTCGCCGGGCGTGCCGCTCAACAAGCATCCGATCGTGGCGCGCGCAGCGGCGGCGGGCGTGCCGGTGATCGGCGACATCGAGCTGTTCGCCCGGGCGCGCGCCGAGCTGCCGGCGCACAAGGCGATCGGCATCACCGGCACCAACGGCAAGTCGACCACCACGGCGCTGATCCATCATATCATCGAGGCCGCCGGCATTCCTGCACAGCTGGGCGGCAACATCGGGCTGCCGATCCTGGGGCAGGACCCATTGCCGGAGGGCGGCGTCTACGTCCTCGAGCTGTCGAGCTACCAGATCGACCTGACTTCCAGCCTCGACTGCGACGTCGCGGTGCTGCTCAACATCACGCCCGACCATCTCGATCGCTACGACGGCTTCGCGGGCTATGCCGCCTCGAAGGAGCGGCTGTTCCGGATGCAGTCGCCGGGCCATGCCGCGGTGATCGGGATCGGCGACGGGCCGAGCGCGGAGATCGCGAAGCGCCTCGCCCGCGCCGGCCGGGCGGAGGACGTGACGAAGATCGCGCCGGGCGTGTGCATGGACCAGTCGCGCTGGCCGTCGCTCCAGGGCCCGCACAACGCGCAGAACGCGCTCGCCGCGATCGCCGCCTGCGAAGCGATTGGCGTTGCGAACGAGGCGATCGACGAGGGGCTCAGAACCTATCCCGGCCTGCCGCACCGGATGGAGCGAGTGGCGACGCGGAACGGCGTGCTGTTCGTCAACGACAGCAAGGCGACCAATCCGACCTCGACCGCGCCCGCGCTCGCCTCGTTCCCACGCATCCGCTGGATCCTCGGCGGGCTCGCCAAGACCGACGACCTCGACGCCTGCCGCCCCAGCTTCGGCCATGTCGCCAAAGCCTATACGATCGGCGAGGCTGGGCCGATGTTCGAGACGCTGCTCGCCCCCGAGATGGCGGTGGAGCAATCGGGCGACCTCGCCACCGCGGTCCGCCACGCCGCGGCCGAGGCACAGCCCGGCGAGACGGTACTGCTTTCCCCTGCCTGCGCGTCGTTCGACCAGTTCAGCGATTACGAGGCACGCGGCCGCGCATTCCGCGCCGCGGTGGAGGCGCTGGGATGAGCGCCGCGACCGACGAGCCCGCGCCGATCGACGCCCCCGAGGCGCCGCAGGTCCGCCGCCGCTCCGGCGGGACCCAGCTCGCGCGCACCGATCGCTCGCGCACCGGCATGTGGTTCTGGGAAGTCGACCGCGTGCTGCTGCTGATGGCGCTGCTGCTGATGGCGATCGGCCTCGTCGCGGTCGCCGCCGCGTCGCCGGCCAGCGCGCGGCGCTATTCGGACGCGACCCACCAGATGGCGTCGATGTATTATTTCTGGCGCCAGCTGGTGTGGGTCGCCGTCTCGGTGCCGGTGATGTTCATCGTCTCGATGATGCCGGTCGCGGTCGCGCGGCGGCTCGCGCTGGCCGGGGCAGGGGTGTTCCTTCTGCTGCTCGCGCTGCTGCCCTTCATCGGCAGCGAAGTGAACGGATCGGTGCGCTGGATCGACTTCGGTGTCGCCGAGCTCCAGCCCTCTGAGTTCCTGAAGCCGCTCTTCATCACGAGCATCGCCTGGATGCTCTCGCTGCGCGCCGCCGATCCGGCGCTGCCGATGCAGTGGATCACCGGCGGGCTCACCGCGGTGGTGGGCGTGCTGCTGATGCTCCAGCCCGACTTCGGCCAGACGATGGTGTTCGGCGCGGTGTGGGTGATCCTGCTGATGATCTCGGGCGCGTCGCCGCTGGCGATCGGGGGCTTGTTCGGCAGCGCGCTGGGCGGCGTGGTCGCGGCCTATCTCTTCTACGACACCGCGCGCATCCGCATCGACAATTTCCTGTTCCCCAGCAAGGAAGCCGCGCTGGTCGACCGCTACCAGATCGACATGGCGCATGCGACGCTCAGCGCAGGCGGCTTTTTCGGGACAGGTCCGGGGGGCGGCACCGTGAAGTTCCGGCTTCCCGAGGCGCATACGGACTATATCTTCTCGGTGGTGGGCGAGGAGTTCGGCCTGTTGGCGTGCGCGGTGATCGCCACGCTGTATCTCGCGATGGTGCTGCGCGTGTTCCTGAAGCTGATCGACGAGGAGGATGCGTTCAAGCTGCTCGCCGCGGCAGGGCTGGCGGCGCAGTTCGGCATCCAGGCGACGATCAACATGGCGGTGAATACCGGGCTCGCGCCGTCTAAGGGGATGACGCTGCCGTTCATCAGCTACGGCGGCTCGTCGATGATCGCGCTGTCGATCGGCATGGGGCTGCTGCTCGCTTTCACGCGGCGAAACCCGTATCTCAAACGCTCTCCCTATACGGTGCGATGGAAGGCTTCATGACCAAGGCACGAACCTATGTCCTCGCGGCGGGCGGAACCGGCGGGCACATGGTGCCGGCGGCGGCGCTCGGTGTCGAGCTCGCGTCGCGCGGCCATCACGTCGTGCTGGTGAGCGACGACCGCGGCGTGCGCTTCCCGGGGCTGTTCGAGGACGTCGAGACGCATGTGCTCCCGGCCGGGCGGCTGGGCGGCGGGCCGCTCGGCTGGTTCCGCGCGGCGGGCAAGATGATGGCGGGGCGCAGCATGGCGCTCAAGCTCTACAAGGAGCTCGAGCCCTCGTGCGTGATCGGCTTCGGCGGCTATCCGGCGCTGCCTTCGCTGCTCGCGGCGTTCCGGCTCGGCGTGCCGACGATCGTCCACGAGCAGAACGCTATCCTCGGCCGCGTCAACCGCTTCGTCGGCGACCGGGTGAGCGCGATCGCCACCTCGTACGAAAAAGTCGAGCGGATGAAGAAGGGCTGGGCGGCCAAGACCCACATGGTCGGCAATCCGGTGCGCGAGGCGGTGCTGGCGCTCAGGTCGCGGCCCTATCCGATGCTTGACGAGGAAGGCATCTTCCGCGTGCTCGTCACCGGCGGCAGCCAGGGCGCGACGATCCTGAGCCAGGTGGTGCCCGACGGGCTGGCGCTGCTCCCGGTCCATTTCCGCCGCCGGATGCAGGTGACGCACCAGGCGCGGATCGAGGACATCGAGCACGTCCGCGCCAAGTACCAGGCCCACGCCATCCCGGCGGAGGTCGCGACCTATCTGCCCGATCTCCCCGAGCATCTCGCCTGGGCGCATATCGTGATCGCGCGCGCCGGCGCCTCGACGATCTCGGAGCTGACCGCGGCGGGCCGTCCGGCGATCCTCGTGCCGCTGCCGAGCGCGACCGACGACCACCAGACCGCGAACGCGCGCGAGATCACCGAGGCGGGCGGCGCGCGGACGATCGCCCAGCGCAACTTCACGCCCACCGAGCTCGCCAAGCAGATCCAGAAGCTCGGGCTCGAGCCGCAGTCGCTCGAGAATGCCGCCAAGCGCGCCTGGAGCTGCGGCCGGCCCAATGCCGCGCGCGACCTCGCCGACCTGGTCGAGTCGATCGACGCGCCGACCGCGCCCGTCGGCGTCCGCAAGGCGGCGCTCTCCGGCCGGGAGGCCTTTGCGTGAAGGGCGTCGCGACCGACATCGGCACGATCCACTTCGTCGGCATCGGCGGCATCGGCATGTCCGGCATCGCCGAGGTGATGCACAACCTCGGCTACAAGGTTCAGGGCTCGGACGTGGCCGACGGCTATGTCGTCCAGGGCCTGCGCGACCGCGGGATCCAGGTGACGATCGGGCACAAGGCCGAGAACCTCGGCGACGCCGCGGTGGTGGTGGTCTCGACCGCGATCGTGCGGACCAACCCCGAAGTCGAATGCGCGTACGAGCGGCGCGTCCCGGTGGTGCGCCGCGCCGAGATGCTCGCCGAGCTGATGCGGCTGAAGTCCACCGTCGCGGTGGCGGGAACGCACGGCAAGACGACGACGACCTCGATGGTCGCGGCGCTGCTCGACGCGGGCGGGGTCGACCCGACGGTGATCAACGGCGGGATCATCAACCAGTACGGCTCGAACGCGCGGCTGGGCGACAGCGACTGGATGGTGGTCGAGGCCGACGAGAGCGACGGCAGCTTCCTCCGGCTCGACGGCACCTATGCGATCGTCACCAACATCGATCCCGAGCATCTCGACCATTATGGCGATTTCGATCGGGTGAAGGCGGCGTTCGTCGAGTTCGTCGAGAACGTCCCCTTCTACGGCGCGGCGCTGCTGTGCCTCGACCATCCCGAGGTGCAGGCGATCATCCCGCGCGTGCGCGACCGGCGGATCGTCACCTATGGCTTCGCGGCCTCCGCCGACGTGCGCGGGACCAATGTCGCGCCTTTTCCGGGCGGCAATCGCTTCGATGCGGTGATCCGCCAGCGTGACGGCTCGACACGGACCATCGAAGGCGTCGAGCTGCCGATGCCCGGCCGCCACAATGTCCAGAACGCGCTCGCCGCGATCGGGGTGGCGCTCGAGCTGGGGATCGAGGATGCGACGATCCAGCAGGGCTTCGGCAAGTTCGGCGGCGTCAAGCGGCGCTTCACCAAGGTGGGCGAGACCGAGGGCGTCACGATCATCGACGACTATGGCCACCATCCGGTCGAGATCCGCGCGGTGCTTTCCGCCGCGCGCGAGAGCGCCGAGGGTCGGGTGATCGCGGTGATGCAGCCGCACCGCTATTCGCGGCTCGGCAACCTGATGGAGGACTTCGCCCAGGCCTTCAACGACGCCGACATGGTCTATGTGACCCCAGTCTATGCCGCGGGCGAAGCGGCGGTGGAGGGCGTTTCGGCCGAGGCGCTGGTCGAGGGCGTCAAGCGCCGCGGGCATCGTTCGGCGACGGCGGTGGCCGACGCGACGGCGCTGGCGCGGGCGCTTGCCGACGTCGTGCAGCCCGGCGACATGGTCGTCTGCCTCGGCGCGGGCGATATCACCAAATGGGCGGCGGGGCTGGCGAATGCGATCGCCGAAGCGCGCGCCGAGGCGGCAGCGTGAGCCTGGCCATGCTCCCCAAGGTCCGCGGCAAGCTGACCGCCAACGCGCCGCTGGCGCCGCTCGTCTGGTTCAAGAGCGGCGGTGCGGCCGAGTGGCTGTTCGAGCCGGCGGACGCCAGCGACCTGAGCGACTTCCTGCGCGAGCTCGACCCCGCGGTGCCGGTGATGGGGCTGGGGCTGGGCTCGAACCTGATCGTGCGCGACGGCGGCGTGCTGGGCGTGGTGGTGCGGCTGGGCAAGGCGTTCGCCGGCGTCGTGCGGGAAGATTCGACCACGCTCGCCTGCGGCGGCGGCGCTTCGGGCATCCTCGTCTCGTCCAAGGCGCGCGACTGGGGGATCGGCGGGGTCGAGTTCCTGCGCTCGATCCCCGGCACGGTCGGGGGCTTCGTGCGGATGAACGGCGGCGCCTATGGCCGCGAGACCAAGGACGTGCTGCTGTCCTGCGAAGTCGTGCTGCGTTCGGGCCAGCGCAAGATCCTCGGCGTCGAGCAGCTCGGCTACACCTATCGCCACAGCGAGCTGCCCGAAGGCGCGATCGTGGTGAGCGCTGCCTTCCGCGGCCATATCGACGAGCCCGCCGCGATCCAGGCCGAGATGGACCGCATCGCCGCCGCGCGCGAGGAATCGCAGCCGCTGCGCTCGAAGACCGGCGGCTCGACCTTCAAGAACCCGGAAGGCACCAAGGCCTGGGCCGTGATCGACGCGGCGGGCTGCCGAGGGCTTCGCAAGGGCGACGCGCAGGTCTCTGAGAAGCATTGCAACTTCCTGCTCAACCTCGGCGAGGCGACCAGCGCCGACATCGAAGGGCTGGGCGAAGAGGTCCGCGCCAAGGTGAAGGCGCATTCGGGGGTGAATTTGGAATGGGAGATTCAGCGCGTGGGAGTGACCGGGTGAGCAAGCTCCACGTTGCAGTGCTGATGGGCGGCTGGTCCAACGAGCGCGACGTCTCGCTGATGTCGGGCGGCGGCGTCGCGGATGCGCTCGAGAGCCTGGGGCACAAGGTCACGCGGATCGACATGGACCGCGACGTGGCGCTGAAGCTCCACGAAGCGAAGCCCGACGTCGTGTTCAACGCGCTCCACGGCACCCCCGGCGAGGACGGGACCGTGCAGGGCATGCTCGACCTGATGGGGCTGAAATACACCCATTCGGGCCTCGTCACCTCGGTGATCGCGATCGACAAGCAGCTGACCAAGAACGCGCTCGTGCCGCATGGCATCCCGATGCCCGGCGGCCGGATGGTGCAGGTCGAGGAGCTGTACCAGCACGATCCGCTGCCGCGGCCCTATGTGCTGAAACCCGTCAACGAAGGCTCGTCGGTGGGCGTCGCGATCGTCACCGCGGAGGGGAATTACGGCAATCCGATCAGTCCGCAAGCCAAGGGCCCCTGGCAGGAATTCCCCGAGCTGCTCGCCGAGCCCTATATCCGCGGCCGCGAGCTCACCTCGGCGGTGATCGGCGACAAGGCGCTGGGCGTTACCGAATTGAAGCCCAGGAGCGGCTTCTACGATTACGACGCGAAATACACCGACGGGATGACCGAGCATGTCTTCCCCGCGCAGGTGCCCGACGAGATCGCCGAGGCTTGCATGCGGATCGCCTGCGAGGCGCACCGGTTGCTCGGCTGCAAGGGCGCCTCGCGCTCGGACTTCCGCTGGGACGACAGCCAGGGCGTCGACGGGCTGTTCCTGCTCGAGGTCAACACCCAGCCGGGGATGACGCCGCTAAGTCTTGTTCCGGAGCAGGCAAAATATTGCGGAATCGGCTATGCAGAGCTGGTGCAGCGGATCGTCGACGAGGCCATGGCATGACCAAGCGGGCAACGCGCAGCGCGACGACGCGCCGTGCGACGCCGAAGAAGCGCGCGCCGCAGCGGCGCGCCCCGCGCCCGGGCCCGCTCGACCATGCGCTGGCGGCGCTCCCGGTCAGCGAGGCGACGATCCGGCGCGTGACGAGCTGGGCGATCGTGATCCTGTTCGGCACCGCGGCGCTCGCGGTCGCGAGCTGGACCGGCGCGCTGAGCGCCGCGGGCGTCGCGACCGCCGAGATCGTCGGCGACGCGGGCTTCCGCCTCTCGAAGATCGACATCACCGGCTTGAAGCGCATGGACCGCAACACCGTCTATGCCCAGGCGCTCGACCAGAAGTCGCGCGCGATGCCGCTGATCGACCTCGAAGGCGTGCGCCAGCGGCTGCTCCAATATCCCTGGATCGCCGACGCGCGCGTCTCGCGGCGGCTGCCCGACACGCTCGTCATCCACATCGTCGAGCGCGAGCCGGCGGCGATCTGGCAGCATGCCGGCGGCCAGCTGACGCTGATCGACGTCGATGGCGCCTCGATCGAGCCGGTCTCGCGCGAAGCGATGCCCGCGCTGCCGCTGCTCGTCGGCGACAATGCCAACACCCAGGAGCTGGCGCGGCGCACGCTGCTCGAGGCGGCGCCGATGCTGCGTCCGATGGTCAAGGCCGCGACCTGGATCGGCAACCGCCGCTGGAACCTCACCTTCGACACCGGCGAGACGCTGATGCTCCCCGAGGGAGACGATGACGCCGCCAAGGCGTTGATCAAGTTCGCCGAGCTCGACACCAGCCAGCGGCTGCTCGGGCGCGGCTACCAGGGGTTCGACCTGCGCGATCCCGACCGGCTGGTGATCCGCAAGGCCGCCGCGGCGCCTGCGGTCGTGCCGGTCGCGGCGCCGAGCGCGGGGCCGTCGCCCATCCCGTCGCCCACGGCGTCGCCGGCGGCGAAGCAGCAATCGAAACCGTCTTCAGTTGAGCGTGAGGGGTAAGGAACCATGGCCAAGGCAGCACCCGAAGGGCTGATCACGGCGATCGACGTCGGCTCGTCCAAGGTGTCGGCGCTGATCGCGCAGAAGACCGACAATGGCGAACTGGTGGTGCTCGGCACCGGCCAGCGCGAGAGCCGCGGCGTCAAGCGCGGCTATGTCGCCGACATGGTCGCGACCGAGCTGGCGATCCGCGAGGCGGTCGAGCAGGCCGAGCGCATCGCGGGGACCAACATCGAGGACGTCTGGGTCAGCTTCTCCGCGGGCGGGCTGGTGTCCGACATCGTCAAGCTCGAGGTCGACCTCGGCGGCCACCGCGTCGAGCAGAACGACATCGACGAGCTGCTCAAGGCCGGGCGTGACGCGATCAACCCCGGCGGCAAGATGGTGCTCCACGCCCAGCCGACGCGCTACACGCTCGACGGGCTGACCGGGGTCAAGCGCCCGCTCGGGCTGCATGCCGACCGGCTCGGCGTCGACATCCATGTCGTCGCGACCGAAGGCTCGCCGGTGCGCAACCTCGACCTCTGCGTCCGCTCGGCGCACCTCGAAGTGAAGTCGATCATCGCCGCGCCCGTCGCGACGGGGCTCGCCTGCCTGACCGACGAGGAGCGCGAGCTCGGCGTCGCGCTGGTCGAGGTCGGCGCAGGCGTGACCAACGTCTCGGTGTTCCAGGGCGGCGTGCTGACCGGGCTCGCCTCGATCGGCCAGGGCTCGGCCGACATCACCGACGACATCGCCTCGGCCTTCGCGGCGCCGCGCAACTGGGCCGAGCGGACCAAGTGCTTCCACGGCTCGGCGAACATCAGCCCGCGCGACAACCACGAGATGATCGACCTCGTCGCCGCCAACCCCGAGGCGCATGGCGGCGAAGCGGCGAAGGTCACCAAGGCGCAGCTCAACGCGGTGATCCGGCTGCGGCTCGAGCGGCTGCTGCAGGACGTGCAGAAGGAGCTGCGCACCCTGGGCTTCGCCGACCAGGTCGGCCGCCAGATCGTGCTGACCGGCGGCGGCGCCGACCTGAAGGGGATCGCCGACTATGCGCAGGGCGTGCTCAACTGCCCGGTGCGCGTCGGCCGCCCGCGCGGGCTGACCGCGCTGCCCGAGGCGCATTCGGGCCCGGCCTTCGCGACGATGGTCGGGCTCGCGCGCTTCGCCGCGGCCGATCCGGTCGACATCCGCGACCTCCAGCCGGCGCACCAGATGGTGCATCGCGCGAGTGTCGGCGCAGTCTTCTCGCGCCTCGTCGCGGCGTTCCGGGCCAATTACTGAGCGGGTCGACGCGCGGTGCCATCCACTGGCCGCAACTAATCCACAACAAACCGCTCCGGCACCGGCCGGAGCGGCTTGAAGTGTAGGATTTGACTAGAGTCGGTTGCCGCGTTGGTGCAGAACGAGTCGCCAAGGCGCGCCGACACGAGCGTCTAAGGAGATTGAAGGCATGAGTATCGAATTCCTGCCGCCGGACGTGGATGAGCTGACGCCCCGGATCACGGTGATCGGCGTCGGCGGCGCGGGCGGCAATGCGATTGCGAACATGATCCGCGCGGACGTCCAGGGCGTCGAGTTCCTGGTGGCGAACACCGACGCGCAGGCGCTCAAGACTTCGGCCGCCGCGCACCGCATCCAGCTCGGCGCGAAGATCACCCAGGGCCTGGGCGCGGGCTCGCGGCCCGAGATCGGCCGCGCCGCCGCCGAGGAGACGATCGAGTCGGTCAAGAAGTCGCTCGAGGGCGCGCACATGGTGTTCCTCGCCGCGGGCATGGGCGGCGGCACCGGCACCGGCGCCGCCCCGGTCATCGCCAAGATGGCGCGCGACATGGGCATCCTCACCGTCGGCGTGGTCACCAAGCCCTTCGCCTTCGAGGGCCGCCGCCGCGCCGCCGCCGCCGAGGCGGGGATCGAGGAGCTTCAGAAGTACGTCGACACGCTCATCGTCATCCCCAACCAGAACCTCTTCCTGATCGCCAACGCCAACACGACCTTCAAGGAAGCCTTCGAGCTGGCCGACGAAGTGCTCCAGCAGGGCGTGCGCGGCATCACCGACCTGATGGTGATGCCCGGCCTCATCAACCTCGACTTCGCCGACATCCGCGCAGTGATGCAGGAGATGGGCAAGGCGATGATGGGCACCGGCGAGGCCGAGGGCGACGATCGCGCGATCATCGCCGCGCAGAAGGCGATCGCCAATCCGCTGCTCGACGGCGTGTCGATGAACGGTGCCAAGGGCGTGATCGTCTCGATCACCGGCGGCGAGGACATGCGCCTGCTCGAAGTCGACGAAGCCGCGAACCACATCCGCGAGCTGGTCGATCCCGACGCCAACATCATCTGGGGCTCGGCGTTCAATCCCGAGCTCGAGGGCAAGATCCGCGTGTCGGTGGTCGCCACCGGCATCGACGCCGACGCCAAGCCGATGCCCGTCGCGGCGCCGGCCGCCGAGCAGCCGCGCGTCTTCTCCTTCGCCGGTCCGCGCCGCACCGTGGGCGCCGAGCCCGCCCCGGCCGCGCCCACGGCCGAGCAGGCTGCCGCGCCGGTCGAGCCCGAGCCCGCGCCGGCTCCCGAGCCGGTCCGAACCTTCGACGACACGGCGGCCGAGCCCGTCGCCGAAGCGGCGCCCGAGCCCGGCTTCAGCACTGCCGAGCCCGAAGCCGCGCCGGTCGAAGCGGCCGAGTCCGACGAGCTGGTGCTCGGCAGCGACTCGGCGGTCGACGACGGCCTCGAGAAGCCCGAGGACCTCGCCGCCGACGCGGCCGAGCCGCGCGAGCCCGAGATCGCCACGCGCCGCCGCTGGCTGACCGGCGGCGACGACGAGCCCGCGGCGCCCGTCCCGGCGGAGAAGCCTGCGCGTAAGTCGGGCGGCACGTTGTTCGAGCGGATGGCGGCGGTGTCGCGCGGCTCCAAGTCGGACGACGACGACAAGGATCCGCTGGACATCCCGCGGTTCCTGCGCAGCCAGAACAACCAATAAGGCATTCGCCGTTCGCGCGGTGCGGTTCGCCGTACCGCGCGCGGCATGCCATTGGCGGTTCAGCGGCGTGAGCTACGATCCTCCTTCAGCCGTCATCCCGGCGAAAGCCGGGACCCAGGGTTGCGGATGACCTCGCTCGTTGCCCTGGGTCCCGGCTTTCGCCGGGATGATGGATCAGGTTCAATCGAAGGGCCCTCATCCACTGGTCCGATGGCAATGAAGCGAATCTCCCTCTCCGGCGGCGTGGCGCTCGCGCTGGCCCTGGTTGCTGCCTGCGCGCCGCCCGCGCTCGCGCAGTCCGAAGTCGTGCAGCCGCATAACGGCGATGCCGATCGGCTCGCCGACCAGATGCGCGTGCTCGCTGCCAATCCGCGCGACCTCGAAGCGCTGCTGGTCGCGGGCGAGGCGAGCGCCCGGCTGAGCGAGTTCGCCGCGGCGCTCGGCTTCTTCGCGCGCGCCGAGAGCGTCGACCCGTCCAATCCGCGGATCATCGCCGGCCGCGCGATGGTGATGGTGCGGATGGAGCGGCCGGGCGAGGCGCTCCGCATGTTCCAGGCCGCCGAGGCGCGCGGGCTGCCGGTGGCGCGCTTCGCGAGCGACCGCGGCTTCGCCTACGACCTGCTCGGCGCGCCCCAGCTCGCGCAGAAGGATTACCAGCTCGCACTCGCGCAGGGGCGCGACGACGAGACGCTGCGCCGCTATGCGCTGTCGCTCGGCATCACCGGCGAGCCCGACAAGGCGATGGAGCAGCTCGATCCTTTGCTCCGCCGCAGCGACCGCGCGGCGTGGCGGACGCGCGCCTTCATCCTCGCGATGAACGGCGACATGGCGGGTGCCGAGTCGATCGCCACCTCGATGCTGCCGGGCAACATGGCGCAGAGCCTGCTGCCCTTCCTCCGCCGGCTGGAAGGAATGAGCGTGATCGACCGCGCCTTCGCCGTCCATTTCGGCGAGCTTTCGCCCACTGCCGTCCGGCGCGAAGATGCGCGGACCGCGCCGTCGGTGCCGGCCTATGTGCCCGTGCCGCGGCTCGCCTCGACTCAGCTGACCGCTGCGCCGCCGCCGGGTGCGGCGCCGCCGCCGGTGTCGGGGCCCGTCGCGGGGCGGAGCAGCCGCTCGCGCAAGGGGCAGGGCGACCTCGCCGCGATGACGCGCGCGGCGACGCCGCCGCCTCCGCCCCCGCCGCAGCCGGTGCAGCTCGCACGGCGCGAACCGCTGCCGCCGCCGCCGGTCTATGTCGCGCCGCCGCCCGATCCGGTGCCGCTGCCGCCGCCGTCCTCGGGCTCGACCCAGCGTACCCGGATCACCGCGCGCCCGGTGCCTCGCACGGAGGAGCCGAGCGGTGACGACGACGTCACCGAGGCGGCGCCCGTCCAGCTCGTCGCGCGCCCGACCGCGGCCAAGCCCGCCGCGAAGCCGGCGGCGAAGGCCGGCGAGGAGGATTCGGTGCTCGCCGCGATCATCAACAACATCTCGGTCCCCGATTCGGAGCGTGAGGCCCTGACCGTGCCGCCGGCCGCGGCCGCATCGGCGAGGCCCGAGCCGGTGCGCGTCGCCGCGGCAGAGAAGCCCGCCGCTGCCAAGCCTCTGCCGGCCAAGCCCGACGCGAAAGACCCCAAGGCAGCGGCCAAGCCCGACCCCAAGGCGAAGAAGACCCCGCCCAAGCCCGATCCCAAGAAGGCCGAGCCCGCGCGCATCTGGGTCCAGGTCGCGGGCGGGGCGAACGAGGATGCGCTGCCCGGCGCCTGGAAGCGGCTGAGCAAGGACGCGCCCGCCGCGTTCAAGGGCCGCACCGCCTGGACGACGCCGCTGCGCGCGACCAACCGGCTGCTCGCGGGGCCGTTCAAGAGCGACGACGAGGCGCAGGGTTTCGTCAACCAGCTGCGCAAGGCGGGCATCTCGGCGTTCGTCTTCACCAGCGAGGCGGGGCAGAAGATCGAAAAGCTGGCGCTCAAGTGAGCGACCCCGCGCCCTGGGCATCCCGGCCGGACGCCAGCCGCGGCCGCCTCCACGACGAGCGCACGGCGACCGCGCGCGGCCCCCGCGATGCCTTCCAGCGCGACCGCGACCGGATCATCCACTCGGCGGGCTTCCGCCGGCTCAGGCACAAGACCCAGGTGTTCATGGCGCCCGACGGCGACCATTTCCGCGTGCGATTGACCCACAGCCTCGAAGTCGCGCAGATCGGGCGGACGATCGCGCGCGCGCTCGGGCTCAACGAGGACCTCACCGAAGCGCTGTGCCTCGCGCACGATATCGGCCACCCGCCCTTCGGCCATGCCGGCGAGGATGCGCTGGAGGAAGCGCTCCGCGACCATGGCGGCTTCGACCACAACGGCCATACGCTGCGCGTGCTGATGACGCTGGAGCGCACCTATCCGCGCTGGAACGGGCTGAACCTCAGCTGGGAGACGCTCGAAGGCCTCGCCAAGCACAATGGCCCGATCCATGAGCCGCAATGGGCGCTCGCCGAGGCCGACGCTGCCTTTCCGCTGGAACTGGCGCATTATTCGTCGCTGGAGGCCCAGGTCGCGGCGATCGCCGACGACATCGCCTATGACAACCACGACATCGACGATGGCCTGCGCGCCGGGCTGCTGACGCTCGACCAGCTGTTCGAAGTGCCGATGCTGGCGGAAGGCTGGCGCGACGTCGAGGCGGCATGCGCGGGGGCGGGGCTCAAGCAGAGGATCGGCGAACTGGTGCGCAGCCAGATCGGCCGGATGGTCAACGACCTGATCGACGCGACGCGCGGGCGGATCGAAGGGCTGGGGATCGACAGCGCCGCCGACGTGCGCGCGGCGGGCCAGGCGATCGCCGCCTTCTCCGATCCGATGCGCGAGGCCGAGCGGGGCCTGAAGCGCTTCATGTATGCGAACCTTTACCACCACCCCAACCAGCTGACGGCGGCGGATGCGGCGCGGGCGATCGTCTCGGGGCTGTTCGCGGCCTATCGCGCCGATCCGGGGCTGATGCCCGAGGAATGGCGCGCGGCGCTTCCCGAAGCCGAGCCCGGGCGGAGCCGTCACATCGCCGACTTCATCGCGGGGATGACCGACCGCTATGCGATCGCGCGCTACCGCGAAGCCGTGGGCGAGATCGAGCTGCCCGAGGGGTTCTAGCTGGGGCGGGCGGCCGAAAATTTTTCCATGGGCGCCGGGGCGGATCGGCTCCCGATCCGGCAAAAGTCACAAGAGTCACGACCCGTGCGCGGAATTGCGCCTCGTTTCGACTCGCAGGATCCGACAGTTCAAAGAGCGACGTCGGAACGTAAGCAGACCATATCCAACATCGCAAGCGGACCAAAAATCGGGGCGTGCCGCGAGGGGCACACGCGACACGCCCAGATTCACACGGCCGATTTCATGGCCGGCTGGTCGCCCGCGCTCAGCGCGAAGCGGCGACCTTAACGCTCTCGGGCAGGTCGACGACGTCGCGCACCAGGAACGACACGCGGGCATTGCCCACGAAGCCCGTCACGCGGCCGTTGCGGACTTCGAGATGGAACTTGCCGCCGATCGGACGCGCCGTGCCCTCGAGAACGACAACGTTGTCAACCTTGGTCGTCGTATAGCTGTAGGTGATGCCTTCATGCGTGAAGCTGTGGACATCGTCGCCGGCGAGAGCCGGAGCAGCGATAGCGAGCGAGAGTGCGGCGGCAGCGCCGAGGAAATAACGAGTCATGATCTTTCTCCTTGATGATCAAAAGAGCCAGATCAGCATCCTTCTTATTGTTCTTGGGTATGAAAATGTTGCGACGCAGCAATTGTCTCAACCGCAAAGATTGCGGCGTGGATTGCAATTTCTGCAACGATAGGGCGTTTCGGCGGCGGGGCGGAGCGGGATCGTGACAAACTTCTGCGACAGCCGCGCGTTATTCGCAGGTCCACGGTCGTAGAAGCGCCAGGGGATGCCGCCATGTCCGACACCAGTATCGCGCTCAATCGCTTCGGGCTCGGCGCCCGCGCGGGGGAGGGACCGATCGGCGAGCCTCGCGCCTGGCTGAAGGGCCAGTTCGCGCGCTACGATCCGAAGCCGCAGCCGGTCGCGGGGCTTGCGCCGTCGAGCCGTATCGCCGCCGAACTGGGCGACTATCTCCAGCAGCTCCGCGCGCTCCGCCGCGACCGGGCCGATGCGCCGCAGCCGCCGGGCTATGCGCCGCCCGCGATGCAGGGTGGCGACCCGGCGATGGGCGACGCGCCGGGCAGGGCGATGGCCGCGAAGAAGGACCCCGCGACGCGCGATCCGGTCGCCGAAGCGCGGCAGTTCGCGCAGCGCCAGGGCCGGCAATATTATGCCGGCGCCGTCGCCGCGCGCGCGACCATCGCGCTCGACACGCCCGCGCCCTTCGTCGAGCGGCTGGTGCATTTCTGGGCGAACCATTTCGCGGTTTCGGCCGACAAGCTCACCGTCGTCGGCCTCTCGGGCATGGTCGAGATGGAAGCGATCCGCCCGCATGTGCTCGGCCGCTTCGGCGACATGCTGAACGCGGTCGAGCGGCACCCGGCGATGCTGCTCTACCTCGACCAGGCGCAATCGGTGGGGCCGAACAGCATGGCCGGCCGGTTCGCCGCGCGGCGAGCCGGTGCGCAGAAGCTCGGGCTCAACGAGAATCTCGCGCGCGAGATCCTTGAGCTCCACACGCTGGGCGTGCGCACCGGCTATACCCAGGCCGACGTGACCGAATTCGCCCGCGCGATGACCGGCTGGACCGTCGCGGGGCTGGGCAGGGGCGCCGGTGCGCGCTTCGCGGGCACCGACGGCACGCCGGGCAGCTTCGTCTTCGCCGAGCGGCTGCACGAGCCGGGTGCGCGCACGATTCTCGGCCGCCAGTGGGACGAGGCGGGCGAGGGCCAGGCTCAGGCGGTGCTCGACCATCTCGCGACGCATCCCGCGACGGCGCGGCACGTCGCCACCAAGCTCGCGCGCCACTTCGCAGCCGACGATCCGCCTGCGCCGCTGATCGAGCGGCTGGAGCGGGCGTTCCTCAAGTCGGGCGGCGATCTGCCGACCATCTATCACGTGCTGGTCGATTCCCGCGAGTGCTGGACGAGCGAGCCGGTCAAGTTCAAGACGCCGTGGGAGTGGAGCGTCTCGGCTTTCCGCGCGCTTGGAACGCGCCAGCTCCAGCCGCTCGCGGTCACCGGACTGATGCGCCAGCTCGGCCAGCCGGTGTGGCAGCCGGGCTCGCCGGCGGGCTATGACGACGTCGCGGCGAGCTGGGCAGGGCCCGATGCGATCATGCGCCGGGTCGAGGCGGCCGAGCGCTTCTCGGCGCGGACCAACAACCTCATCGACGCCCGCCAGCGCGCTGCCGAACTCTTCCCCGGATCGCTTAGCGAGTCGACCGCCCAGTCGATCGCGCGCGCCGAAAGCCCAGGCCAGGGCCTCGCGCTGATGCTCGTCGCCCCCGAATTCATGCGGAGATAGGCCATGGCTCACCCGATCTTCACCCGGCGCAAGCTGCTCGTCGCCACCGGCGCGACGCTGGCGCTGTCCTCCAGCCTCGGCGCGACGATGACGGTGGCGCGCGCCGCGACTCATCGGCGCTTCGTCTTCATCATCCAGCGCGGCGCCGCCGACGGGCTCGGCACGCTCGCGCCGGTGGGCGACCCGGCGTTCGTGAGCCAGCGCGGCGACCTGGCGGCCGATTTCGCCACTGCGCCCAGGCTCGATTCGATGTTCGCGCTGCATCCGGGGATGGCGAACGTCGCGAAGCTCTATGCTGCGCGCGAGGCGCTGTTCGTCCATGCGGTGGCCTCGCCCTATCGCGACCGCTCGCATTTCGACGGGCAGAATGTGCTCGAGACGGGTGGGAACGCGGCCTATTCAGTCAAGGACGGCTGGCTGAACCGCATGCTCACGCTGCTCCCGCCAGCCGACACCAAGGCGATCGCGGTGGCGGCGACGATCCCGCTCGCGCTGCGCGGGCCGGTCGACGTCGCGAGCTATGCGCCCTCTGCGCTGCCCGATGCTTCGGACGACCTGCTGGGACGGGTGACGCAGATGTATGCGGGCGACCCGCAGCTCCACGCGGCCTGGGCCGAGGCGACCGCGACGCGGATGCTCACCAGCGACATGGCCGCGGGCAACGGGCAGAACGCCGCAGCGACCGGCGCGCTCGCCGCCAAGCTGCTCGCGGCGGAGAATGGCGCGCGCGTGGCGATGATCGAGACCGGCGGCTGGGACACGCACGCCCAGCAGCGCGGGCGGCTCGGCGCGCAGCTGCGCGGGCTCGACGGGATGATCGGCGCGCTGAAGGAGGGGCTGGGGCCGCTCTGGGCCGATACGATGGTGGTGGTCGCGACCGAGTTCGGGCGGACCGTGAAGGTCAATGGGACGGGCGGGACCGACCATGGCACCGGCTCGCTGGCGATGCTGATGGGCGGCGCGGTGAACGGCGGCCGCGTGGTCGCCGACTGGCCGGGGCTGGGCGATGCGGCGCTGTTCGAGGGCCGTGATTTGAAGCCCACCACCGGGCTCGACAGCGTGATCGCGAGTGCGGTCGGCGGGCATTACGGGATCGAGGGGCCTCGGGTGGCGAGGGCGCTGTTCCCGGAGGTACCGGGGACGGCCTGGATCGACGGGCTGGCGCGGGCTTGACGTCGCTAAGCTACGAACGTCATCCCGGCGAAAGCCGGGACCCAGGGCCGCGAGCGATGTCCTGCTTGGCCCTGGGTCCCGGCTTTCGCCGGGATGACGATTGAGTCGATTGTGGCAAGCGCTTCATCCTCTCGCACCCACCGCAGGTGGACGAACCGCCCCCCCATCGCTAGATCGGCGCCTTTCCAACCCCCAGCGATGGACCCGCAGTGACTCTCTACGCCCGCTTTGCCGCGCATCTCGATGCCGCGCTCGACGCCCTTGTCGCCACCGGAACGCTTCCGGCGGGGCTGGAGCGACGCGCGGTCACGGTCGAGCCGCCGCGCGACGCGAGCCATGGCGACCTCGCCACCAACGCCGCGATGGTGCTCGCCAAGCCCGCGGGCACCAACCCGCGCGCCCTCGCCGAGGCGATCGCCGCCGAGCTCGCGAAGCTCGACGAAGTCGCCGCGGTGTCGGTCGCCGGGCCGGGGTTCATCAACATGACCCTCGCCGACGACAGCTGGCGCGGCGAGCTCACTGCGATCCTCGAGGCGGGCGATGGCTATGGCCGCTCGACCGCGGGTGCGGGGACGACGGTCAATGTCGAATATGTCTCGGCGAACCCGACGGGGCCGATGCACATGGGCCATTGCCGCGGCGCGGTGGTGGGCGATGCGCTCGCCAGCCTGCTCGAGTTCACGGGCGCCAGGGTGATCCGCGAATATTATGTCAACGATGCCGGCGGCCAGGTCGACGTGCTCGCGCGCTCGGCGCACCTGCGCTACCGCGAGGCGCTGGGCGAGGCCATCGGCGAGGTTCCCGAGGGCCTCTATCCGGGCGACTATCTGAAGCCGGTGGGCCAGGCGCTCGCGCGGGAGTTCGGCGACAAGTACGTCGGCCGGCCCGAGAGCGAATGGCTGGTGCTGTTCCGCCAGGCCGCGGTCGCGTCGATGATGGCGCTGATCAAGGCCGATCTCGCGCTGCTCGGCATCCACCACGATCTCTTTTCGTCGGAAGCCGAACTCCAGGCCGCGGGCAAGCCCGAGGCGGCGGAGGCGTGGCTGCGCGAGCATGGCTTCGTCTATGACGGGATGCTCGAGGCGCCCAAGGGCGAGACGCCCGAGGATTGGGAGCCGGTCGAGCTGCCGCTGTTCCGCTCGACGCAGTTCGGTGACGACCAGGACCGGCCGATCAAGAAGTCGAACGGCGCCTGGACTTATTTCGGCGCCGACCTCGCCTATCATTTCCAGAAGGCGCAGAATGCCGATGCGCTGATCGACATCTGGGGCGCCGACCACGCCGGCACGGTCAAGCGGATCGTCGCGGCGGTGCAGGCGCTGACCGGGGGCAGGACGCGGTTCGACGTCAAGCTCGTCCAGATGGTGCGGCTGCTTCGCGCGGGCGAGCCGGTGAAGATGTCGAAGCGGGCCGGCAATTTCGTCACGCTCGCCGACGTGGTGAACGAAGTCGGCAAAGACGTCGTCCGCTTTACCATGCTCACGCGCAAGGCCGATGCGCAGATGGACTTCGATTTCGCCAAGGTCGTCGAGGCATCGAAGGACAATCCGGTCTTCTATGTCCAATATTGCCATGCGCGCGTTGCTTCGCTCGGGCGGCGGACTGCCGAAGCCGGGATCGACTGTGCTTCGGCGGACCTGTCTCTGCTTGATACACAGGAGCTTTCGCTGATGAAGCTCGCCGCGCAATTCCCGCGCGTCGTCGAAGGCGCCGCCGCGGCGCGCGAGCCGCATCGGATCGCCTTCTATCTCTACGACTTGGCGGCCGAGTTCCATTCCGCGTGGAATCTCGGCAAGGACGATCCGTCCCGCCGTTTCCTGATCGCCGATCAGCCCCAGTTAACCTGCGCTCGGCTTTATTTGGCGCGAGCGATCGGGCAGATAGTTCGTAACGGTCTCGGCATCATGGGGGTCGATGCCGTCGAGGAGATGTGACGGATGAGCAGCAATCGCGGCGGAGCGGGGTTCGGCGACGACGACCGGCTGCCCTGGCTGGAGACCGTCGAGGAGGATTATCGCGAGGGTCCGTCGGTGGGGCGGATCCTGCTGCTGGTGGTGCTGGTGCTGGCGGTGGTCGCCGCAGGCGTGTTCGGCTTCTGGTGGTACCAGAAGCAGCAGGGGCTGAGCGGCAACGGCGAGCTGATCGCAGCACCGGCGGGCGACTATAAGATCCCCGACAACGACGCAGGCCAGAAGTTCGACGGCGTTGGCGACGTCGCGACGGGCAATGATGCGGCCGCCGACGGCAATGTCGCGATGGCCGAGGGGCCCGAGGCGCCCGTGCAGGGCAAGACCGCGCCCCAGGCCACGGCCACGCCGGTGACCGGCACGGCCACCGCGAGCGTCGCGGTGCCGGAGAGCGCGGGCACGCTGGAGGCCAAGGCGCCTGCGAGCGCCGGTTCGGGGGCGCTGATCCAGCTCGGCGCCTTCCCCGACCAGCAGGGCGCGGATGCGGCTTGGCAGCGGCTTTCGGGCCGGTTCAGCCAGATCGCGGGGCTGGGCAAGTCGATCGAGCGCGGCACCGCGAACGGCAAGCCGGTGTATCGGCTGCGGGTCAACGCCGGCAGCAACGGCCAGGCGAAGGACATTTGCGCGAAGCTGAGCGCCGCGGGCGAGCGCTGCTACGTGGCGAATTGAGGGCTGCGGCCCGACCTCTCTAAATCGTCATCCCGGCGAAAGCCGGGACCCAGGGCAACAGAGGACGTCGCTCGTGGCCCTGGGTCCCGGCTTTCGCCGGGATGACGACTTAAATGGGATTGGCTAAGGCGCTTCCATGAAGCCCGTCATCTTCGGCCTCGCCGGCCTCGAGCTCACCGCCGGGGAGCGCGATTTCTTCAAGGAAACCGACCCGCTCGGCTATATCCTGTTCAAGCGCAACTGCGCCGACCGCGCCCAGATGCGCGCGCTCACCGACAGCCTGCGCACCCTCTCCGGCCGCGACGACGTGCCGATCCTGATCGACCAGGAAGGCGGCCGCGTCGCACGGATGCAACCGCCCGAATGGCCGGCGTTCCCCGCGCCCGCGGTGTTCGACGCGCTCTACGAGGTCGCCCCAGTCTCTGCGGTCGAGGCGGCGCGCGCCAATGCGCATGCGCTTGGGCTGATGCTCGCCGAGGTGGGCGTCAACGTCGACGCGCTGCCGCTGCTCGACGTCCGCCGCCCCGAGACGAGCAACGTCATCGGCGACCGTTCGCTCGGCAGCGAGCCGATGCGCGTCGCCGCGCTCGGCCAGGCCGTGATCGAGGGGCTGCGCCGCGCCGGCGTGGTGGGGATCGTCAAGCACATGCCGGGCCACGGCCGCGCGCTGGTCGACAGCCACCTCGAACTGCCTCGCGTGAGCGCATCGGCCGAGGAGCTCGAGACTGACATCGCGCCCTTCGCCAGCCTCAGCGATGCGCCGATGGGGATGACTTGCCACGTCGTCTTCGAGGCGTGGGACGCCGAGCGCCCGGCAACGCTGAGCCCCACGGTGGTGAACGAGATCATCCGCGGCCGGATCGGCTTCGACGGACTGCTGATGACCGACGACATCGACATGAAGGCGCTCTCGGGCACCGCGGGCGAGAAGGCAGCGGCGGCGCTCGCCGCGGGCTGCGACGTCGTGCTCGATTGCTGGGCGCGGATGGACGAGATGGTCGAGATCGCCGGCCGCATCGGCGACGCCTCGCCAGCGATGCTCGCCCGGCTCGACCGCGCGATGGCGACGATCACCGCCGGTCCGCAGCCCGGCGGCTTCGAAGAACTCGTCGCCAAGCGCGACGCGCTGCTCGCGCTGGCCTGAAGCCCGTCGCCTGAAACAAAAAACCGTCATCCCGGCTTGCCCCGGGATGACGGTGAGAAAAGGGGGGAGGGCGATCCCCCCTATTGCGTCTTCATGAATTCGATCAGCGCGCGCTTGTCGTCAATGGGCAAGTTGGTGCCGAACTCGTGGCCGCAGCGGCTGTTGCCCGAGTTGCGGTCCTCGCAGCCCGTCGTCGTGCGCGTATAGCTGCCCGGCTGGTCGGCCGCGACGCCGATCTTCAGCGGATCGAACTCCGGCCCCACCTTGAAGGTCGCCGGCCGCTGGTCGGCGGGCTGGAGCAGGTCCCACAGCGTCGGTACCGAGCCGTTGTGGAGATAGGGCGCCGCCGCCCAGATGCCGAACATCACCCGCGATTCATATTTGATCTGGTTGCCGGTGTCCTGCAGCGTGATCGCGTCCTCCAGCAGGTCCTTCGCCTTGTCGATTCCCACGGTCTTGAAGGTCCAGTGCGAGTCGCGGAAGTCGGTCACCAGCGCCGGCGCAAAGGACCAGGACTGGAGGATCGAGCCGATCACCGAATATTTGAGCAGGTCGAACGCCGGCGAGGGGTTGGTGACCTGGAGCTTGGGGAACAGCCGCGAGCTCGTCTTGGCGAGCACGCCGGGATCGGCCTCGCGCTTGAGGATATCGTACTCGCGGCTGTCGGTGCCGACGTCCTGAACCGGGGTTGCCCAGGTCGGCACGTTGGGGAAGCCCGGCTCGCCGGCCTTGGGCGGCGCAAGGTTGTGGCACGAGGCGCAATTGGCCTTGTAGACTTCCTCGCCGCGCGGGATCAGCGCGGTGATGATCGGGAATTGCGCGGGCCACTTCGGCGCGCCGATCTTCTTGATCAGCTCTTCCACCGCGCGCAGCCCGGGCCAGTTCGCCGAATTGTTGGCGTTGTAGTTGATGTTGCCGATCTTGAAGAAGTCTTCGGCCGGATGGAAGGTGGCGAACACGCCATAGACTTCGCCGGTGTTGCGCGCGAGGCCGAGGAGCGCGGTGCCGTTGCCCGCGAAGCCGGGCCACTGCGTCTTGTCCTGGATCGCCGCGTTCCACAGGAACGGATAGCGGACCGGCGCATCGGCGGGCTTGATGTTGTCGGGGATGAGGTAGCTCGGCGGCGGCCCGAGATCGAGGCCGGTCAGCCGATTGAAGATCATCGCCACGGCGTCGAGCCGGCCCAGGCCCCAGATGTCCGCGGTGGGATAGGCGCGCTCGCGCATGGTGTTCTCGCGGAGATACCAGAGCTCGACGTCCTCCTTGAGCTTGGCCTTGGCCGAGTTCGACGCCCAGGCGCCGAGCACCGACTTGGCGAAGGCAGCGAAGGCCGTGTCGTCGGTGCGCACCACGTTCACTGCGTCGAGCAGGTCGGAGAGCAACGCGCGGAAGTCAGAGATCGCCGGGCCGCCGTCGACGCGGAACTGGAAGCCGCCGCGCGCGATCTGCCGCGTATGGCAGGCCGCGCAGGTCATCCCGACCCAGACCTTCGAGGTGTTCGCGCTGGTGGTGAAGCCGATCGGCAGGTCGGCGCGGAACGGATCGGGCAGATAGCCGAAGCGCGCGAGCTTGTCGAAGAGGAAGGGCTGGCCGTCGGGCGTCTTCAGCGCCTTGAGCCAGGCGTAGGGCATCAGCTGCGAGCCCTGATCGGTGCTGTAGAAGGCCTTGCGGGTGGCGTTGGTCCATTTGCTGCCCTGGTCGAGGCAGAAGACGTCCGATCCCGGCAGGCACGCCACCTGCGCCTTTGCCGAAGGTGCCCAGAGCGCCGCGCTCGCCGCCAGCGCGAGCGAGCCGATCGTCAAACCCAAAAGCCTGCGCATCGCCATTCCCTCCCCAGAGAGGCTGTGCTGCCGTTCCAGCGTTCGTTGAGCGCGACCCGCGGTATCTTTCCGCGAACGTCACGATAAGCGGTGGCCGGGCGCGGGTCATGCGCGATCGTCGCCGAAATGGCGCGACCGGCCTCCTGGCGGTCATCCCGGCGAAAGCCGGGACCCAGAGCCACGGGCGACGCGGTTTGCTGCCTTGGGTCCCGGCTTTCGCCGGGATGACGTTAGGGGGAGGGAGCTTACCTTGCTGGCCCGTGACAAGCGCGTGCCGCCCTGCTTAAACCCCGGGATGGACGCCGACACCGAGGGGACGCTGAAGCTGGACATCGACGGCTGGGAAGGCCCGCTCGACGTGCTGCTCGCGCTCGCGCGCAACCAGAAGGTCGACCTGCGCCAGATTTCGATCCTCCAGCTCGTCGAACAGTATCTCGCCTTCGTGAACGAGGCGCGCGCGCTCAAGCTCGAGCTGGCGGCGGACTATCTCGTGATGGCGGCGTGGCTGGCTTACCTCAAATCGGCGCTGCTGTTGCCGCGCAACCCCGAGGAGACGCCGAGCCCGGAGGAATTGGCGCTGCGGCTCCAGTTGCGCCTCGAACGGTTGAACGCGATGCGCGAGGCGGGCGCCCGGCTGGTCGCGCGCGACCGGATGGGGCGCGACGTCTTCTCGCGTGGCGCGCCCGAGGGGCTCAAGCTGCTCCGCAAGGCGCGCTGGGAGGCCGAGATCTACGACCTGATCGCTGCCTATGGCCGGATCAGCGCGCGCACCCGGCCGGTGATGCACGTGGTCGCGCAGCGCGACGTGATGACGCTGGAGGAAGCGATCGAGCGCGTCTCGCAGCTGATCGGCGCGCGGATCGAGTGGAGCACGATCGAGACCTTCCTCCCCGAAGGCGCGAGCGGCAGCTATCGCAAGTCGGCGCTCGCTTCGTCGTTCGTCGCCGCGCTCGAGCTCGCGCGCCAGGGGCGGCTCGAGCTGCGCCAGAAGTCGGCGTTCGCGCCGCTCTACCTCAAGGCGAGCGCATGATCGCGCCCGACGACCTGTCACGCGCGGTGGAGGCCGTAATCTTCGCTTCCGAATCGCCGGTGAGCGTCGAGGAGATTCGCGCGCACGTCGGCGCCGAGGCCGATGTGGCGGGGGCGCTCGAAGTGCTGCAGGGGCTCTATGCGGGGCGCGGCATCGAGCTGGTCTGCCGCGGCAACCGCTGGCATTTCCAGACCGCCGCGGACCTGGCCCACCTGCTCCGCCGCGACCGCGAGGAGCGCCGCAAGCTCAGCCGGGCGGGCATCGAGACGCTGGCGATCATCGCCTATCACGAGCCCGTCACCCGCGCCGAGATCGAAGCGATTCGCGGCGTGCAGATCTCCAAGGGCACGATCGACGTGCTGATGGAGGCGGGCTGGGTGCGCCCCGCCGGACGCCGCGAAGTGCCGGGCCGTCCGCTGACGTACGCCACCACCGCGGGCTTCCTCACGCACTTCGGGCTGGAGAGCCGCCGCGACCTGCCGGGGATCGAGGACCTGCGCGCCGCGGGCCTGCTCGATCCGGTCGATCTCGCAATGGAGCACCTCATGATCGACGAAAGCGAGTCGACCGAGGTGGAAACTGTCGAGGAAGATGACTAGATACACCCGGAATCGAGGAGATTTGAAATGGGTGGTTTCAGCCTGATGCACTGGCTTCTGTTCGCCGGCATCGCGATCCTGGTGCTGGGCGGCGGGCGTTTCTCGAACATGATGGGCGACGTCGCCAAGGGCATCAAGAACTTCAAGAAGGGCATGTCCGAGGACGACGAGGCCAAGCCTGCCGCGCGGATCGAAGGCAAGGCCGCGCCCGAGCCGCAGGTCGACCGCGACGCCGAGCGCGTCCGCGAGGAGCAGCGCTGAGCGCTTCGTTTCCGCGCGCCGATTATGATGCGCGCCTGCCGGGCTAATCGCTGAATGCTGGATTTCAACCCTGCCGAGTTGCTGGTCGTCGCCGTGGTGGCGCTGGTGGTAATCGGGCCCAAGGACCTTCCCAAGGCCATGCGGCTGGCCGGAAAATGGGTCGGCCGCGCGCGGGGAGTCGCGCGCCAGTTCCGTTCGGGCTTCGACGCGATGGTGCGCGAGGCCGAGCTCGCCGAGATGGAGAAGCAGTGGAAGGCCGAGAATGAGCGCATCATGCGCGAATTTCCCCAGCCGTCGCTGAATGCGCCGCACGCGCTGATCGGGCATTCGGATACGGGCCCGGAGGCCGCCGATCCCGAGCCGGTGATGGTCGAGCAGCCGCTGATTCACATCCCGCCCGAGCCGGTCGCCCCGGCGGAGTCCGAGGTTGTCGCGCCCGCCCCAAGGCGCCGGGCCGCCAAGCCCAAGGCGGCGGTCCAGGATATGTCCGCATCCCCGGCGCCCAAGCCGCGCAAGCCCCGCGCCAAGGCTCAGCCGTGAACGATATCGACGATACCCAGGCGCCGCTG
The DNA here is from genome assembly GCF_017745215.1 of Sphingomonas sp. Taxonomy (GTDB): domain Bacteria; phylum Pseudomonadota; class Alphaproteobacteria; order Sphingomonadales; family Sphingomonadaceae; genus Sphingomonas. Next base: position 46,081 of record NZ_JAGHZV010000016.1, on the reverse strand, counting down.
CTCGAACATCTGCTCGAGCTTCGTCGGCGGCTGCTCTGGTCGGTCGCGGCGCTCGTCATCTGCTTCGCCCTGTGCATGGTCTTTGCTCGGCCGATCCTCGCCTTCCTCGTCGCGCCGCTGGGCAGCGCGGGGCAAGTGACGATCATCAACACCGAGATCTACGGCGGCTTCCTCGTCGAAGTGAAGGTCGCCTTCTTCGCCGGGCTGATGCTGTCGTTCCCGATCATCGCCAACCAGCTGTGGCAGTTCATCGCGCCTGGGCTCTACCGGCGCGAAAAGAGCGCGCTGCTGCCGTTCCTGCTGGCGACGCCGATCCTGTTCCTGACCGGCGCGGCGATGGCCTATTATGTCGCGATCCCCACCGCGCTGAAGTTCCTGCTCAGCTTCCAGGGCGACCTCGGTCCCGTGCATCAGCAGGCGATGCCCGATGTCAGCAAGTACCTCGGCTTCATCATGCAGTTCATCTTCGGCTTCGGGCTTTCGTTCCTGCTGCCCGTGCTGCTGATGCTGCTCGAGCGCTCGGGGATCGTGACCTATGAGCAGCTGAAGGGCGCCTGGCGCTATGCGGTGGTCGGCGCGTTCGGGATCGCGGCGGTGCTTACGCCGCCCGACGTCGGCTCGCAGCTGTTGCTCGCCGTGCCGCTGTGCGGCCTCTATTTCCTGTCGCTGTTGGGAATATGGTTCACGCGCCGGCGGCGCGAGCGGGAGGTGGAGGCCGAAGCCAAGGAAGCCGCTGCGGAATAGCCCCTCCCGCATGGGGGAGGGGCCTTCGGTATTTCTTACTTGGCGTCGTCGGCGGTCTTGGCGACCGTATCGCCGGCCGAACGCACGTCCTTCCCGACGCCTTCGACGGTGTTGCACGCCGTCAGCAGCAGCGCGGCAGTGGCGGTGAGGGTCAAGCCCAAAATCTTGCGCATCGATACTCTCCTTTGGGAACTGGGATGGCGCGCACTCAATGCGCGGCCGCAGCAAATCGTTCCGCGCATGGGCCGAGCCCTGCGGCGAGTGGAAAAACGATGCTGCTGGAAAATGTTAGGCCCGGAAGCGTCACCGGGGGGGGGAGGGTTGACGCTTCCGGGCCCATGTCTTGGATAGCGAGAGCGGGGGGGCAAATGGTCACTATCCGGGGTGTAGAACGTCCTCTGTGGGTCCTGGTTCCCGCGTAGTTCAAAATTTTTCGAAAAAAGTTCAGGCGTGGCCGGTGACGGCGATCGTCGCTTCATAGGCGCCGGTCAGCGGCTCGTGGTGGAGCCGCGTGCGCAGCTGCCGCGCGAGCCCCGCGATGATGCGGCCGTGGCGCGTCTCGAGCAGCTCCTCGAGTTGCGCGCTTTCGACCAGCGCGGGCGAGGTGACGCGCAGCAGCGCGCGATCGGGCTCGGCCTCGGGCTTCACGCTGATGCGGACCTGCGCGCTGTCGCTGCAGGTGATCGCCAGCTCGAGCAGCTCGGTGAGCAGGAAGGCCACGGCGATCGCGGTGTCCTGCGAGACGAGATAGGGTTCGATCTCGAGCGTGATGCCGAAGCCCGAGGCATGTTCGGGCGCCGTCGCGCGGATGCTCGAGGCGAGTTCGCCGATCACCGAGCGGAGCTCGAGCCCGCGGTTGACTTCGATCTCGGCATAATGGTGGCGGTGCACCACCGCGAGCGCATCGACGCGGCGCTGGATCGAGGCATAGGCGTCGCTCGCCTCGGCGCTCCTGGCGCCGCGCGCGTGGAAATTGATCAGGCTGGCGATGACCTGGAGGTTGTTCTTCACGCGGTGATGGACCTCGCGGGTCAGCTTGGTCTGGCGCACCAGCCCCTCGGCGAGCCCCGCCTCATGGTCCTTCACCGTCTGGCTGATGCCGCGGAAGGTGTTGCCGAGCTCGCGGATCTCCTGTGCGGGCATCGCGCCCGACCAGGCGGGATCGATCACTTCGCCGGGCACATAGGCGCTGACTTCGCGGCGCAGCCGTCGCAGCGGGCGGATCAGCAGCCGGTCGACCACGAACCAGCTGATTCCCGCCGCGGTGATCCACATCAGCACGAGCATCACCATCGCGATGACCAGCGGGCGCGTGAGCTGCGCGCCGGGCATCGTCATCTCGAGCACGAGCCCGTCGATGCCGAGCGGCGTATTGACGCGCTCGTTGCGGCCGAGCGTGCCGGTGCTGGCGAGCGCGCGCAGTTCGAGCCGCTCGTCCTCCTTCACCAGCGTCGCGCCGTAATCGGGGACGAAGCCGCTCGGCCGCGCGATCGCGGCAAGCGCGGTGGAAGGGTAATAGGCCGTGGCGATGCCGCCGCGCGTACCCCCGACGCGCAGCACCAGCGCTTCGTCGACGATGGTCGCTTCGACCTGGCCTGCGCGCAGCACCGTGGTGCCGGAAATCGAAAGGCGCTGGCCGCAAAGCTGCTCGCCGCGCCGGCCGGTGATGGCGATCCGCACGCCCGCGGCGCTGAGCGCACCATAGGCACCCAGGACGCGCATGCAGCTCGGCGCGTCGGCCGGGCTCGCCTCGAGCGCGGCGAGCGCGTCGCGAAGCTCGGGGATTTGGTTGGCGAGCGTATTGGCGAGCACGCCCGAACTCTCCTCAGCGGCGGCGTGCAGCCGCGCGCGCGCATCGAGGTCGGCCTCGCGCGTGGTCTGGAGCGTGGTGATGAGCGCGATCAGCGCGAGCGGCAGCAGCGCGACGACCAGAATGGCGAACACCTTCGCGCCCGTTGGCATGCGCGCCAGGAGACCCGCTGCACCCTTGCCGCGCGTCTCCGGGTTGGAAGGAGTCATCGCCAGGCGTCAGCCGAGCTTCTTCAGCAGCTCGAGCATCTCGTCAGGAATCGATTCGCCCAGCGTCTCGTCATAGGCTTCCCGCAACGCGGCGCCGACGGAGCCTCCGCCTTTGCGCCCGTTCGTTCCGCCTTGCGCTGTACTATCCTGCTTCTTCACGGTCTTTTTCGCGGAACGCACCATTCCCCCCTGAGGAACCCGGACCGGCCGGGGGCTCGGATATAAACTGTTGCCGACGAGCACAAGCGCTCGTCGGTGGCGAGTGCCGCGCATGGCGGCGTATGGGGCATGAAACCAAACAGCGGCTCGTTTGTTCCACACCCGATGCGATTCCGTGCAGGGGCATGTGCGGAAGGGCATGAAGGCAATTGCAATGCGGGGGCGGGAGCGCGACAAAAGCTGGCCGTCCCCCAGGGAGAAACAGTTCACTATGTCGCTTGGACAGCAGCTTGCGCCGCACCTTCCCTTCCTGCGCCGCTATGCGCGCGCGCTCACCGGCAGCCAGGTGGAGGGCGATCGCTACGTCCGCGCCACGCTCGAGGCGATCGTGGCCGCGCCGGACGAATTCCCGCGCGACATCGATGCCCGGCTGGGGCTCTACCGCACCTTCCAGGCGATCTGGCAGACCACGCACCTCGACGAGCATGACGAGGATGCCGGCGACGTGAGCGAGCCCGAGGCGATCGCCCGGCGCCGCCTCGCTCGCCTCGCGCCGCTTTCGCGCCAAGCGTTGCTGCTGACCGCGATGGAGGGTTTTACCACGGAGGATACCGCAATGCTGATCGGCCGGACCGCGGGCGACGTCTCGGGGCTGGTCGCCGAGGCGATTTCGGAAATCGAACGCCAGACGCGCACGCGCGTGCTGATCATCGAGGACGAGCCGCTGATCGCGATGGACCTCGAGACGATCGTGCGCGACATGGGCCACGACGTGACCGGCGTCGCCGTCACGCGCGACGAAGCGGTGGCGCTGGCGATGGAGGAACGGCCCGGCCTGGTGCTCGCCGACATCCAGCTCGCCGACGACAGCTCCGGCATCGACGCCGTGAAGGACATCCTCGCCGAATTCTCGGTGCCGGTGATCTTCATCACGGCCTTCCCCGAGCGGCTGCTCACCGGCGAGCGGCCCGAGCCGACCTTCCTGATCACCAAGCCCTTCCAGCGCGAGACGGTGAAGACCACGATCGCGCAGGCGCTGTTCTTCGATCAGGCCACCGTTCCGGCGCACGGCTGACGGTAGCGCGGGCGCGGCGAACCGTTTGGGCGAGTTCCACCTGATACGGACCCAAAACGGTTTGCGCGCGTTGGTGTGGCATGGCGGAGAAGGAACCCATGCAGATCGACACGGAAGACGCCCGCGCCGGCGCTACCCCGCACATGACTCGCTACATCCTGGGCTTCGGCCTCGCGCTGGTCATCATCGCCTTCCTCCTCATCTATTACCTGCTTTGAGCGAGGGGGCGTCGGACGATGCAATTGGCAAGCGCCGCTGCCGCGCCTAGGTTCAATTCCGGCCGCCCGGGCGCGCGGCCAAATCGATGGAATCGCATGACTCAGCCCGAAAAATCCGTGGACGAGAACGAGGAAGCCGCCGGCGAGAATACGCCCGTGGAGCATGTCTCCCTGTCGGATCCCGAGTTCAAGCAGCAGCTGGCGCAGGTCATCCCGCACCTGCGGGCCTTCGGCCGCTCGCTCTCGGGCAGCCGCGACCTGGCGGACGACCTGGTGCAGGAGACGCTGCTCAAGGCCTGGGCCGCGCGCAAGCGCTTCCAGGCCGGCACCAACATGCGCGCCTGGACCTTCATCATCCTGCGCAACCTCTACCTCAGCCAGATGCGCCGCTCGCGCTTCAAGGGCGAGTGGGACGATTTGGTCGCCGACCGGCTGCTGGCGGCGCCGGCGAGCCAGGACAAGCACGTCGAGCTCTCGGACATGCAGCGCGCGCTGCTCCATCTGCCACAGCCGCAGCGCGAGGCGCTGATCCTCGTGGGCGCGGGCGGCTTCGCCTATGAGGAGGCGGCCGAAATCTGCCAGGTCGCGGTCGGCACGATCAAGAGCCGCGTCGCGCGCGGCCGCGTGGCGCTGGAGGCGCTGCTGAACGATGGCAGCCTGCCGTCGCGGCGCGAGTCCGGGCTTCCGTCAGGCGAGAGCGCGCTCGACGCGATCATGGGGCAGGTCGACGACCTCAGCCGCGAGCGCTGATTTCCGATTGCCGTCATCCCGGCTTTCGTCGGGATGACGGCTTTACGTGAGAACATTGAGTGCGGGATCAGCCCGCGTGCGGCCCGGGCACGTCGAGCCGCCGGAGCATCGCCATCATATCGTCAGGCAAGCCGCGCTCGCCGGCATAGGCATCGCGGAGCGCAAAGCCGATCGCGTCGCCCGCGCGCGGGCGCTCGACCCGGAGGCCGGGCTGGTGCTGATCTGCATCAAGAAAGGCGTCTTCGCGTGCCATGCCCCTAAAACGGTCGTTCTCCATATTTGTTGCTTGACATTGCAGGGATTGATTGGGGCAAGGCGCCGCAGGTCATGGTTTCGACACCCCAGCAAGCCGATCTCGATGCGGCAATCGCGCGCGCGCGCGCGCACGCGCCGTTCCTTGCCCAGCTGATCGACCGCGAGCCCGCGCTGGTCGCCGACGCGCCCGCGCTGCTCGCCGATCCGATCGCGGCGGCGCGGGCGGGTGTGGACGCGCCCAGCGAAGGCGCGGCGCTCCGGCGCGAGCGTCGGCGGCTCGCGCTGCTCGTCGCGCTGGGCGATCTCTCTGGTGCCTATGACCTCACGCGCGTCACCAACGTGCTCAGCGACTTCGCCGACCAGGCGCTGGGCCGTGCGATCCGCGCGGCGATCCGCGAGCGCACCCCCGACGCCGAGCCGCGCGGCTTCGCGGCGATCGCGCTCGGCAAGCTCGGCAGCCGCGAGCTCAACTATTCGTCGGACATCGACCCGATCCTGGTCTTCGATCCCGCGACGCTGCCGGCGCGCGAGCGCGAGGCGCCCGAGGAAGCCGCGGTGCGCATCGGCCGCCGGGTGGTCGCCCTGATGCAGGAGCGCGACGGCGAGGGCTATGTCTTCCGCGTCGACCTGCGGCTGCGCCCGTCGCCCGAAGTAACGCCGATCGTGCTGCCGGTCGAGGCGGCGATCAGCTATTATGAATCGCAGGCGCTGCCCTGGGAGCGCGCCGCCTTCATCCGGGCACGCGCCTGCGCCGGCGACACTGCGCTGGGGGAGAGCTTCCTCGCCGCGATCCGCCCGTTCGTGTGGCGCCGCGCGCTCGACTATGGCGCGATCCGCGAGATCCGAGACATCTCGCATCGCATCCGCGACCATCATTCGCGCGGGCAGGTGTTCGGCCCGGGCTATGACCTCAAGCGCGGGCGCGGCGGCATCCGCGAAGTCGAGTTCTTCGCGCAGATCCACCAGCTGATCCACGGCGGCCGCGATCCCGGCCTGCGCGCGCCCGCCACCCGCGACGCGCTCGCCGCGCTCGCCGAAGCGGGGTGGGTCGACGGGGTCGAGGCGCAGGCGCTGTCTAGGGCCTACACCGAGCTGCGCACGATCGAGCACCGGCTGCAGATGGTCGACGACCTGCAGACCCACCGGCTGCCGCCCGATCCGGCGACGCTCGACAATGTCGCGCGGCTCGACGGCATGGCCGATGGCGCGGCGCTGGTCGCACGGCTGCGCCCGCATGTCGAATGCGTCGGCCGCGTCTATGACGGACTGGCGGGCGAGGGGGGCTCGCAACTGCCCACGGGCGGCGAGGCAATGGCCGTGGCGCTCGCCGAGGCCGGACTCGCCGACCCCGCCACCGCGCAGCGGCTGATCGACGGCTGGCGCTCGGGCACCTATCCGGCGCTGCGCAGCCCGGCGGCGCGCGAGGCGCTCGAGGCGGTGCTGCCCGGGCTGGTCAAGGCCTTCGCCGAAGGGCCGGACAGCGCCGCGGCGATCGCGCGCTTCGATGCGATGCTCTCGAAGCTGCCGAGCGCGATCAACTTCCTCCGCCTGCTCGAAGCGCAGCCGCCGCTCGCCCGGCTGCTCGGCGCGATCCTGGCGCTGGCGCCAACGCTCGCCGACCGGCTCAGCCGCCGCGCCGAGCTGCTCGACGGGCTGATCGATGCGAGCGCGCTCGAGCCCGTCGCGTCGGTGGACGACATCGCCGCCGAAATGCGTGCGGGCGAGCGGGGCGACGATTACCAGCGGCTGCTCGAGCGCGTCCGCCGGCTGGTCGGCGAGAAACGCTTCGCGCTGGGCGCGCAGATCGTCGCGGGGACGTCGGACCCGCTCGAGGTCTCGGCCGGCTATGCCCGTGTCGCCGAGGCGGCGATCCAGACGCTCGCCGCCGCCACGGCGGAGGAGTTCGAGCGCAGCCACGGCAAGGTGCCGAACAGCGAGCTCGTCATCCTCGCGCTCGGCCGGCTCGGCGGCGGGGCACTGACCCATGCTTCCGACCTCGACCTCATCTATCTCTTCACCGGCGACTATCTCGCCGAGAGCGACGGACAAAAGCCGCTTGGCGCAGTGACTTACTATAATCGGCTCGCACAGCGGCTGAGCGGCGCGCTGGCAATGCCGACCGCCTCGGGCCCGCTCTACGAAGTCGACACGCGGCTGCGGCCGTCGGGCGCGCAGGGCACGCTGGTCGTCTCGCTCGAGGGCTTTCGCCGCTACCAGGAGCAGGAAGCCTGGACCTGGGAGCATATGGCGCTGACCCGCGCTCGCCCGATCCACGGCTCGCCGGCGGCGCGCGAGGCGGTCGTCCAGGTCATCCGCCGCGTGCTCGACGGCAAGCGGCCCAAGCGCGACATCGCCGCCGACGCGGTGAAGATGCGCCACGAGATTGCCACCCACAAGCCGCCGGCCGGCCCGCTCGACGCCAAGCTGCTCGACGGCGGGCTCGTCGACCTCGAGTTCGCGGTCCACACGATCCAGCTCGCCAGCCGCAAGGGCTTCGACCCCGACCTCGGCCGCGCGATCGACGCGCTCGCAGCGGCGAGGAAGCTCAAGCCGGGCATGCGCCCCGCCTATGAGTTCCTCTCGCGCCTGCTCGTCGTGCTTCGGCTGGTGGCGCCCGACAGCCAGGTGCCGGGCGCGGCCACGCAGGCGCTGATCGCGCGCGCGCTCGGGCTTGCGACCTGGGACGAGACGGTTGCGCAGTTCGAGCGCACGCGGCAGGAGGTGCGCGCGTGCTGGCAGTCGGTACGAGGCAAGGTGAAACGCTGATGGCAATCGAAGAGGGCGACAAGATTCCGGCGATCGAGCTCGACACGCCTGCGGGCGGCAAGATCGCGCTGCGCGACTGCGTCGGCAAGCCGTTCGTGCTCTATTTCTACCCCAAGGACGATACCTCGGGCTGCACGCGCGAGGCGCAGGACTTCTCGGCGCTGATGCCCGAGTTCGAAGCGCTCGGCGCGGCGGTGCTCGGCGTCTCGAAGGACGGCGCGATCAAGCATCAGAAGTTCATCTCGAAATACGACCTCACCGTGCCGCTCGCGACGGATACCGACGACAAGGCGATGCAGGCGTTCGGCGTGTGGGTCGAGAAGTCGCTCTACGGCAAGAAATACATGGGGATCGACCGCTCGACCTTCCTGTTCGACGCCGAGGGCAAGCTCGTGCGCGCCTGGCGCCGGGTGCGCGTGCCCGGCCATGCGATCGACGTGCTCGAAGCCGTGCGCGACCTGGGCCACGGCTGATGCGCAGCGTCGCTGAGGCGGCGCGAGCCGTCCTCGCGGCGGCCGACCCGCGCGACAAGGTGATGGCGGCGCGAGCGGCTGCGCGCGGCTGGCGGATGGGCCGGCTGGCGCATGACTTCGACGTCGCCATGCCCGATCGCCCGGCGCGCCCGGCCGAGCCCGAGCTGCTCCCGCCCAACCGCATGCCCAAGCGTGGCAAGGCGGGATCGGAACGCAGCCGCATCGCGCTGATCCATGCGCTGGCGCACATCGAGTTCGTCGCGATCGACTTGGCGTTCGACATGGCCGGACGGTTCGGCGCGCATTTCCCGCGAGCGTTCGTCGACGACTGGTTCGGCGTGGGCGCCGACGAGGCGATGCACTTCGCGCTGCTCGACCGGCGGCTGAAGCAGCTCGGCAGCCGCTACGGTGCGCTGCCTGCGCACGACGGGCTGTGGGACGCCGCGACCGCGACGGCGCACGACGTGCTCGCGCGGCTCGCGATCGTGCCGATGGTGCTGGAGGCGCGCGGGCTCGACGTCACGCCCTCGACGATCGATCGGCTTTCGGCTGTCGGCGATGCAGCCAGCGCCCGAATCCTCACACGGATTCTCAACGACGAGGTCCGCCATGTTCGGGCAGGGACATATTGGTTCGAATCGGGCTGCGCGCGCGAAAGTTTCGTGCCCGAAACCAAGTGGCGCGAGCTGGTCGAGCGCCATTTCCGCGGGCTGGTTAAGCCACCGTTCAACGACTCGGCGCGCGACTCAGCCGGTTTGACGCGCGATTATTACCAACCACTTGCGGCCCAATGAGTTCCCATACCAAAAGTCGTGGCAGGGGTCGCGACGCGGAGGGGCTGCGTTCGACATAGTGAAATTCGAAGGCTGACGCTGGGATCAACCGGCGCTGTCTTCCTTGGTTTGCCGGGGACTCATGGCTAACGCATCGTACAGCAAACAGGCGCGGCTCGCGGACCGCATCCGCGCCCTGTTCACGACGCGAGACTTCATCTTTCACGACGGACGCGACCTGAAGCGCTTCAGCATCGCCGGGCGCACCCAGGCGGTGGTCGCCTGCGTGGGCGCCGTCACCGTGCTCTTCTCGGGCTATGGCGTGGCGCAGGCGATGGTCGGCGCGATCTCGGTGAGCGGCGTGGCCGGCAAGGACACTTCGCCCCAGGCGCAGATGGCCGAGATGGCCAAGCAGGTCCAGAAGATGCAGGACGACGTCGAGGCCGCCAAGGCCTCGGTCAAGGCGCACGCCGCGCGCGTCGAGCACAACCAGGCGCTGATCTCCGCCGCGCTGACCGGCAACGCCGATCGCGCCAAGATCAACCAGCCGATCCCCGACGCCGCGAACAAGACCAGCGCGATCGCCGAGGAAGTCCTCGCGCCGCTGCGCAAGCTCGAGAGCCGCCAGCTGGCGCTCGCCGGCAAGGCGCAGGCAGTGCTCAACGCGCGCTACAGCCAGACCGCGGCGAAGATTCGCGGCCTCGGCCTCGATCCGCAGCGCTTCGAGGGCGGCTTCCCGATCGTCCAGGGCGGCATGGGCGGTCCGCTTGAAGCGGCCGACGGCGATGGCGGCGATACGGCTGCGGCCGATGCCGACGCGCAGTTCCGCTCGCTGTTCCTCACCTGGCAGAAGCTCGACAACCTCGAGCAGACGGTGATCTCGATCCCGTCGCTCCAGCCGGTCGAGAACATCACGTTTTCGAGCACCTTCGGGGTGCGTTCGGATCCGTTCCGCGGCTCGGCGGCGATGCATCCGGGCGTCGACATCCCCGGGGCGCTCGGCACGCCGATCTATGCGACGGCCGATGGCGTCGTCGCGCGCGCCGGCCGCGTCGGCGGCTATGGCAACATGGTCGAGATCAGCCACGGCCACGGCATCTCGACGCGCTACGGCCATATGTCGAAGATCCTGATCGGCGAGAACACCAAGGTGAAGCGCGGCCAGCTGATCGGCCTGATGGGCTCGACCGGCCGCTCGACCGGCAGTCACCTCCACTACGAGGTGCGCGTCGACGGCAAGGCGGTGAACCCGGTGCCCTTCCTGCAGAACGGCGGCTATCTCGCCGCGATCCAGCAGAAGGGCGCGATGGGCGGCCCCGCCGCCGACTGAGTTTCCGAGTCCAGCAGGAGAGGAGCGAGAGGCCGCCCGAAGAGGCGGCCTCCGTCGTTTTGGCGAACTTCTAATCCCGATACTGATGCCGTCATCCCGGCGAAAGCCGGGACCCAGGGCAGCAAGCCGCATCGCTCGTGACCCTGGGTCCCGGCTTTCGCCGGGATGACGGTCATGGAGCGCGGTGGCTGGTTGCCCTTCGCCCCGCACGCCACTATCTCCCCCGCATGACCACCGTCGCCGACATCGCGCTCACGCCCGCCGCCGCCGCGCGCGTCGCCGTGATCGCGGCGAAGACCAGCAAGCCCGCGATCCTCCGCCTCTCGGTCGAAGGCGGCGGCTGCTCGGGCTTCCAGTACAAGTTCGGCTTCGCCGAGGGGATCGAGGGCGACGATATCGTCGCCGAGACCGACGGCGTGAAGCTGGTGGTCGATTCGATCAGCCTCGACCTCGTCCGCGGCGCCAGCGTCGACTTCGTCGAATCGCTCGGCGGCGCGGCGTTCCGCGTCGACAACCCCAACGCCGCCTCGGGCTGCGGCTGCGGGTCGAGCTTCTCGGTCTGAGCGCGCCGCGTTGAAGCTCGTCACCTACAACGTCAACGGCATCAAGGCCCGGCTCGAGCGGCTGCTCGAATATCTCGCCGAGCAGCAGCCCGACGTGGTGTGCCTCCAGGAGCTCAAGAGCGCCGACGAGGGCATCCCCACCAAGGACATCGAGGCCGCCGGCTATGGCGCGGTCTGGCACGGCCAGAAGGGTTTCAACGGCGTCGCGGTGCTGGCGAAGGGCCAGCAGCCGGTCGAGCGCCAGCGCGGGCTCGCGGGCGATCCCGACGACGCGCACAGTCGCTACATCGAATGCGAGGTCGGCGACCTGATCGTCGCGTCGATCTACCTGCCCAACGGCAATCCGCAGCCCGGCCCCAAGTTCGACTATAAGCTCAAATGGATGGAGCGGCTGCAGGACCGCGCCCTTGCGCTGCTCGCCGAGGAGCGGCCGGTGGTGCTTGCCGGCGACTACAATGTCATCCCTAACGACGATGACACCTTCTCGGTTCGCGCGATGGCCGAGGATGCGCTGATGCAGCCGGAGGCGCGCGATCGCTACCGCGGCCTGCTCGCGCAGGGCTGGACCGATTCGCTGCGCACGCGCTTCCCCCAGGGCGGGGTCTGGACCTTCTGGGACTATCAGGCCGGCGCCTGGCAGCGCGACGCGGGCTTCCGCATCGATCACCTGCTGCTGAGCCCGATCGCCGCCGACCGCTTCCTCAACGCCGGAGTCGACAAGGACTATCGCGGCCGCGAGAAGGCGAGCGATCATGCGCCGACCTGGGTGCAGCTGCGCTGAGCCTGCTATGATGCGTCCAGGAGACTGGAGCATCGCGATGAAGCCGATCTGGATCGTTGGACCTCTCGCCCTGGCCGCCGCGACCCCCGCGATGGCGCAGGAGGAGCGCGACTATTGCCCCGCGCGCCCCGGCCTGGGCGACACGCCCTGCACGATTGCGCCGGGCCGCGTCTCGGTCGAGACGGGCCTTGCCGACTGGCAGCATGACAGGAGCGGCGGCGCGGTGACCGACACGATCACGCTCGCCGACACGCTCGTCCGCGCCGGGATCGGCACCAGCTTCGAAGCCGAGATCGGCTGGACCCCCTATGTCCGCGAGCGTGTCCGCGATGCTGGCGGCGTGGCTACCGGCAGCGCGGTGGGCGACCTGACGCTCGGCCTGCGCAAGAACCTCGTCCATCCAGACGGCAGCGGCTTCTCGATCACGCTCGAGCCGCTGGTGATGCTGCCGGTCGGCAAGGCGCCGGCCGGGGCAGGGGACTGGAGCGCCGCGCTCGCCATTCCGGCCAGCCTCGCGCTTCCGGGCGACTTCTCGATCCAGAGCACCGCGACGCTCGCCGCCGCGGTCGACGGCGACGGGCATGGCCGCCATTTCCAGGCGAGCGAAGTCGTCGGGCTCGGCGTGCCGCTCACCTCGGCGCTGTCCTTCACGCTCGAGGGCCAGTGGATCCGCGACGAGGATCCCGCGGGCGGGACGACACAGGGCTATGCCGGGGGCTCGTTCGCCTGGTCGGTCTCGGACGATCTCCAGCTCGACGTGGGTGGCGCGCTGGGGCTCAACCACGACGCCGCGGACACCGAGATCTACGCCGGAATCGCCCGCCGCTTCTGATTGCGGCCCGGGCCCCTTTCGGAAAACCGCTCGCCATTGCGCGCCTCCGTCCGCCTCATCGGCGGGCTTTCCCAAAAGCTGGCGTGATTTACTGTACTATAGCACCGTCACTGCCTTCTCGTTTAAGCTAAGATATTGATATTAAAGTAAATCATAAACTGGCACGCTCGATGCAATTCCTTGGGTACAGGCCGAGACCCCCCTGGCCTGGAGGAAGCAGAGAGGGAGTTAGAGACATGACCGCCACGTTCGGCCGCGCCACCCGCACCGCCGCCACCATCGCCGCCGCTGCGCTGCTCGCCGGCACGATGACCCCCGCCTTCGCCGCGTCGCCCGACGGCGACAAGGCGCCCGTCGCCAAGACCCAGGAAAAGGCCGAGGTCTCCAAGTCGCGCATGATCTGCGTGAAGCAGTTCACCACCGGTTCGCGCATCGGCCACCAGACCTGCAAGACCCGCGAGCGCTGGATCAAGGAAGACGGCGTCGATCCGCTGGACCTTCAGGCTCGCTGAGCCGGCACGACCTTCCGGCAGCGCCCTCGCGTTCGCGCTGCCGGCTTGCGACGGGCGTGTCGTGGTCCCCCATCCACGGCACGCCCGGCCGCGGAAGCCGTACCGAAAGCCGCGGACAATTCAGGCCGTCAGCGGCTTTTCGTAGATGACATATTCGCGGTTCACGCGGCTCTCGATCGCTTCGGCGATCGACTTCATCCCGATATTGTCCTCGAGGATCCAGCCGATCTCGCCGCGCCTGGCGCCGTACTTCGCCACGGTCGCGCGGCGGATGTAGGAGATCATCATGAAGGCGAGCTGGCTGGCAAGCCGGCTGGTCTGCAGCTCCTTCACCACGCCCATCAGCGGCACGCGCGCGGTGTGGACCATCGGCTTCCTGAGCCACCACAGCAGCTTGAGGAAGTTGAACGGGAAGAGCTTGCCGTTGAACGGCTTGATCGCCTCGTTCATGTCCGGCAGCGTGATCATGAAGGCCACGGGCTTGCCGTCGTACTCGGCGATGCGGATCATTTCCTCGAAGACGATCGGCTTCATCTTCTTGCCGACATCGTCGACTTCGCGCTGGGTGAGCGGCACGAAGCCCCAGTTGCCCGACCAGGCGTCGTTCATGATGTCGAGGATCACCTGCGCTTCCTCGGCGAACTTGCTCTTGTCGACCATGCGGATCCTGATCCGCGGGTTCTTCTCGCCCGAGCTGACGATGCGCTGGACGACGGGCGGGAATTCCTTCGACACGTCGAGCTCATAGGTGAGCAGCGTCTTCGCGCGCTCGTAGCCCAGCGCTTCGATCCAGCCCTGATATTCGGGCAGGTTGTGCCCCATCATGATCGTCGGCGACTGTTCATGGCCCTTCACCAGCAGGCCGGGCTCCTCCCAGACCGAGAGGCTGACGGGGCCGAGCGCGCGCGTCATGCCCTTGGCCTTGAGCCAGCCCTCGGCGGCGGCGATCAGCGCCTGCGCGGTCGCCTCGTCCTCGGCCTCGATCATGCCCCAGAAGCCGGTGCCGGGGCCGAAGCCCTGCTCGGGCGGCTGCTCGAGCGCGAGGAAGTCGATGTGCGCCGAGATGCGCCCCACGACGCGGCCGTCGCGCTCGGCGAGGAACAGCTGGTTCTCGGCATGGCTGAACCAGCCGTTCTTCTTGGGATCGATCATCCCCGCCACTTCGTCGCGCAGCGGCGGCACCCAGGCGGGATCCTTGGCGTTGAGGCGATAGGCCAGGTCGATATAGGCCTTCTTGTCCGCCTTGTTGTCGATCGAGATCGGGCGGACGGTCGGTGCGGCTTGTGCCAAGTGATGGGTCCTCGTCTTTGCGCGGCGGATCCAGTCTCGCTCGCGCGAGGCCGTGTCAAGCGCCTAGAGAAGGGCGGCGGTGAGGCAGGCGGGCCGGGCGCACCCCTTCCCATGCCACCATCTAGCCACTATCTCCGGGCAAGGGGCCAGTATGACCAGTGGTATCGTCGCTTTCGAATGGCATGACGCGGACGCAGGCAAGGCGTCTTCGCGGACGGCTGCCGATGTCCGCCGCGCCGAGGACAAGGCGATGCTGCGCGCCGCCGCCGACCTGACGCGTGACCTCAACGCGCCCAAGCCCTGGGTCTATTGGACCGATCTCACGCTGTCGGTGATCGTCGGCTGGGGCGCGCTCTGCGCCGCGATCATGCTGCCGCTCGGCTGGGCGATCGTCGCGGGCCTCGTCTCGGCGCTGGCGCTCTACCGCGCGGGCAGCTTCATCCACGAAGTCTCGCACATCAAGCATTCGGCGGTGCCCGGGTTTCGGCTCTACTGGAACCTGGTGATCGGCATCCCGACGATGGCGCCTTCGTTCATGTACGAAGGCGTGCACAACCTCCACCACGCCCGCACCCGCTACGGCACCGCGGAGGACCCCGAATATCTGCCGCTCGCGCTGATGAAGCCCTGGACGGTGCCGGTGTTCGTGCTGCTCGCCGCGCTGGCGCCGGTCGCGCTGATCGTGCGCTTCGCGGTGTTCGCGCCGCTCTCGCTGGTCTTCCCGCCGGTGCGCAAGCTGGTGGTCGAACGCTATTCGGCGCTGGCGATCAACCCCGCCTTCCGCCGCCGCGCGCCCGAGGGCGAGGCGAAGCGGCTTTGGCTCGCGCTCGAGGTCGCGACCAGCCTCTGGGCGATCGCGCTGGTCGCGATGGTGGTCGCCGACGTGATCCCGGTGCGCGCCTTCCTGACGTATCTCGGCGTGTTCGCGGTGGGCGCGGTGATCAACCAGGTTCGCACGCTCGTCGCGCATCTCTGGGAGAATGAAGGCGAGCCGATGAGCGTGACCGCGCAATATCTCGACTCGGTCAACGTGCCGCCGCCGGGGATGCTGCCCTTGCTCTGGGCGCCGGTGGGGCTGCGCTACCATGCGCTCCATCACCTGCTGCCGGGCGTGCCCTATCACGCGCTGGGCGAGGCACACCGCCGGTTGAGCGAGGCGCTTGGGCGGGACTCGGCCTACCACAAGGCGAGCTATCCGGGGCTGCCCGGGCTGGTCGTCCGGCTGGTGCGGAGCACGATGATCGCGCGCTGAGCTTTCAGGGCCGGGTTTTCAGGAACGGGGGCCGGGGCGGCGATGCTCCGGCCTTTTTCATGTTCGCACCCTCTTCGGTCGTCATCCCGGCGAAAGCCGGGTGCCAGGACCGCGAGCGACGTCCTCCGTAACTCTGGGCCCCGACTGTCGCCGGAGTGACGGTCAGCGGACTATTCCTCGGTCCGCAGCAGCACCGCTTCGCCGATCATCAGGAACAGCAGGAACGGTCCCCAGGCGGCGAGGAAGGGCCAATAGGCACCGAGGTTGCCCATCGCGAGCGCGAAATTGTCCGCGACGAAATAGAGGAAGCCCAGCGCCATCCCGACCACCGCGCGCAGGAACAGCTTGCCCGAACGCGCGATGCCGAACGCCGCCACGGCGCCCAGCAAGGGCATCAGCACCGCCGAAAGCGGCCCCGAGAATTTGTGCCACAGCGCGCCTTCGAGCGCGTCGGTCTGGCGGCCGGCGGCCTTGAGGTCGGTGATCGCCTCCGACAGGCCGATGAACGACAGCGAATCCGCATCGACCTGCGCCAGCGTGAACTGGTCGGGCCGCACCCCGTCGGCGGCATGCACCGTGCCGAGCGGCGTGAGCTTGCCTGTCATCACGTCGAAGCGCCGGGCGTTCTGCAGCCGCCAGCCCTTTCCCTCGCGCGTGCCGCTGTCGGCCATGATCATCGAGGTGAGCGCGCCCTTGTCGCGCTCGTTGATCGTGATCCCACGCAGCCGCGCGGCGTCGCCGCGCCCGTTGATCTGCTCGACCTGGATCAGGTCGTCGCCGCTGCGCACCCACACGTTGCTGCGATCGCCATGGTCGACCGGGAGCCTGTTGTAGTCGACCGCCTTCCACGCCTCCAGCGTCGCGGTCGCGCGGGCCACGATCCGCTCGTTGAACGCGAAGGAGACGATCGCCACGCCCAGTCCCGCGACGATCAGCGGCGCGAGCACCTGGTGCGCCGAGAGCCCCGAGCTCTTCATCGCGACGACTTCGCTGTTCTGGTTGAGCTGCGAGAGCGTGATGATCGTGCCGAGCAGCGCCGAGAAGGGCAGGAAGCGCGAGATGATCTCGGGCGTGCGCATGCTGACGTAGCGCCAGATCTCGCCATCGCCATTGCCCGGCACCGCGAGGATCTTGCCCGATTCCGAGAGCAGGTCGAGCATCTGGAGGACCAGCACGAGCGCCGCCAGGATGGCGAAGGTGCGGATCATGAACATCTTCACCATGTACAGCGAGATGGTCCGCGACGGGAAGAAGTTGGCGAAATTGCCGAGCGCGCTCATGCCGGCTTGGCTCCCAGGTCGCGGCGGAAGGGCAGGTGGCGGATCACGAAGGCGCTGAGCTTGGCGAAGCCGCGCTCGAGCGCGCCGATCGGCTGGCCGCCGGGGACGTAGGCGACGGTATAGTACATCCAGAACACCAGCCCCGCGAAGGCGGCGAACGGCACCCATTGCGAGATGATCGGGTCCACCCGCCCCAGGCCGCCGAACGCCTGCCCATATTCGTTGACCTTGTGATAGGTCACGATGAGGATGATCGAGAGGAACACGCCGAGCGCCGAGGTCGAGCGCTTGGGCGGGATGCCGAGCGCCGCGCCGAGGAAGGGCAGCAGGAACATCGAGGCGATCTCGGCGATGCGATAGTGGAAGGCGGCGCGGCTGGTGTCGCGCAGCTCGGTCGAGGCCTTGGGATCGCCGCCGATCCGCGCGAGCTCGGGCAGGGTCAGCTCGAGGTTGCGCCCGCCGCGCGTTCGGAAGGTCTCGTATTTCGGGAGCGCGATCGGCAGGTTGTGCGTGGTGAAGGTCAGCACGCGCGGCACCGGCGAATCCTTGCCCTTCTGGATCAGCGTGCCGTTGGTGAGGTGGAAGACGATCTCGTCGGGATTGTCGGTGCGCAGGAAGGTGCCGTTGCGCGCCGAGACCGAATACCAGGTGCCGTCCTTGGCGGTGGCGTGGACGAAGATGCCCGAAAGCTCGCGCCCGTCCTTCTGGCTGCTCTCGATCCGCAGCGTCATCCGGCTGCCGAACTGCGTGAACTCGCCGACCTTGATCGAAGCGCCGAGCGCGCCGGTACGCAGCTCGAAGCGCAGCCCCTCGTAATTGTAGCGGGCATAGGGCTGGAGGAAGCCGACGATGCCGAGGTTCACCGCGGCCAGTGCCACGGCATAGATGAAGGGCACCCGCAGCAGCCGGGTGTAGCTCAAGCCCACCGCGCGCATCACGTCGAGCTCCGAGGAGGTCGCGAGGCGGCGGAAGGCGAGCAGCACGCCCAGCATCAGCCCGATCGGCACGGCCAGGCCGAGATATTCGGGGAGCAGGTTGGCGAGCATCCGCCACACCGCGCTGATCGGCCCGCCCTCGGTCGCGACGAAGTCGAACAGGCGCAGCATGCGGTCCAGCACCAGCAGCATCGCAGCGATGACGAGGGTGGAGATCAAGGGCACCGCGATCAGCCGCGCCATATAGCGATCGATCGAATTCATGCGCTGCGGCTTGTGCCTTTACTGCCTGGGCCCGGCGGGACTGGGATGGACCCGCAGGCGTATGACGCAGGGCTATAGAGGCGGTTCCCGAGGGCGTCAGCAGCAAAGTTGCGGCCAATGGGACGGCTGGCGGAAATCACATGCTGCGCGGCGCGGCTGCCGCAGCGACGGCGCGGGCCAATGCCGCCATGGTATAGGGCTTGCGCAGCACCGGATGGCCGCCGAACGCGTCCGCCCCGGCCTCGCCCGCGAAGCCGGTGAGGAACAGCACGCCGACGCCCGCGAGCCGCGGCTCCAGCGCCGCGATCATCTCGGGGCCGGTCTGGCCGGGCATCAGCACGTCCGAGACGACCAGGTCGAGCGATTCGAGCCGGTCGATCGCCGCCGGCGCGGCGAGCGGATCGTCGATCGATGTCACGCGATGGCCGAGCTCGGTGAGCGCGCTGACCGTGGCGTTGAGAACGCGCGGATCATCCTCGACCACCAGGATGTCGAGCACCCGCTCGCCTCCCTCGGCTTCGACATGCGCCTCGGCGTCCTCCTCGGCGACCGCTTCGCCGGTGTAGCGCGGCAGATAGAGCTTCACCGAGGTGCCGAGGCCGATCTCGGTATCGATCGCGATCTCGCCGCCCGACTGGCGGACGAAGCCGAAGATCTGGCTGAGCCCGAGCCCCGTGCCCTTGCCGACCGGCTTGGTGGTGAAGAAGGGCTCGAACACGCGCTCGAGCACTTCGGGGGTCATGCCGCTGCCGGTATCCGACACGGTGATGACGACGTAATCGCCCGCCGCATTCTCGCCGACTTCATTCTCGCCGAGCGCCGCACCGCCGGTAGCGATGGTGAGGGTGCCGCGCCCGTCCATCGCGTCGCGCGCATTCACCGCGAGGTTGAGGAGCGTATTCTCGAGCTGGTGCCGGTCGATCCACACGCGCCAGCCGAGCCCCTGGTCGCGCGTCTCGACCGTGACCTGGTCGCCGAGCGTCCGATCGAGCAGATCGGACATGCCGTGGATCACCTTGCCTGCCTCGACCGACGCGGGGAGCAGCGCCTCTTCGCGCGAGAAGACGAGCAGGCGGCGCGTGAGCGTGGCCGCGCGATTGGCGCCTTCCATCGCATTCTCGATGTGCCGCGCCGCGTCGGTGCCACCCTGGTGGAGGTGACGCTTTGCAAGCTCGAGCCCGCCGAGGACGACGGCGAGCATGTTGTTGAAATCATGCGCAATCCCGCCGGTGAGCTGACCGACCGCTTCCATCTTCTGGCTCTGGCGCAGCCGCTCCTCGGCCTGTTCGCGCTCGCGGGCCTCCTCGCGAAGCTGCGCAGTCGCCTCGACCACGGCTTCGTGGAGCTGCCCGGCGCGCGCGGCAGAGGCCGCGGCGTCGGCATCGGCGTGCGCACGCTCGCGGACCGCCTGGACCATCAGCGCGCCGAGCACGATCGAGCCGAGCACGGTGAGCAGGCCGAAGATCGCGAGCACGGTCGTGGTGGTGCGCGAGCTGGCCAGCAGCGCTGCCGCTTCGAGCTTGCGCTGGCCGAGCAGGTCGCGCTCGCGATCGACCACCGCGGTGAGCCGCGTCTCGAGCGCCGCGCGCGCCTGGGTGTCGCTGACCTGATAATAGGCGCCGAGCGCGTCGCGGTCGCGCTTGAACACCGAATAGAGCGCGGTCTCGTTGAGTTCCTTGCTCCGCGCGTTGAAGGCGCTGCGCAGTGCGCCGATCCGCTGCTGGAGCGCGGGATCGTCGCGCGTCGTCGCGTCGAGCCGCTCGATCTGGTCGGTGGCGCGGCCCATCGCATCGGCATATTGCCGGCCGATCGCCTTGTCGGCGCTGACCACGTAGCGGCCGAGCGAGCTCTCGGCCTGGGCGATGGTGGTCGAGAGCTGGCCGGCGCGGATGATCACTTCATAGGTTCGCGCCTGCTTGGCGAGCGCTTCGTCGCGCTCGCGGTCGGTCGACATCTGGAGGTTGACGAGCGCAACGAGCACCAGCGCGCCCAGCAGGGCGAGCACGCCAAGCAGGATCGCGCGCCAGTCGAGCTGCCTCGCCAGCGCCTCGTCTCCATTGCCGCTCATGCACTTGGTTCTAGCTTCGAACTCGACCGGGTCAAACCGTGTGCACGCGGACCGTCACCGATTTCGGCTTCCGGGCCGAGCAATTTACTGCGGGAACGGCTTGCGGCCCCTCAACCGTCATCCGGTGAAAGCCGGGACCCGGGGCTACGGAAGACGTCGCTCGCGGCCCTGGGTCCCGGCTTTCGCCGGGATGACGATCCAAGGACAGGACAGCGGCAGCGTCTTCAGCCGATCGCGCCGGTCGCCTGGCCTGCAGCCTTGAACATGCCGAGGATCTGCTCGACCTGCTCCGAGGTGTGCTCGGCGCAGAGCGAGCAGCGCAGCAGATAGGTGCCCGCCGGCGTGGCGGGGGGGCGGGCCATGTTGACGTAGAGGCCGCTCTCGAGAAGTGCCTGCCACATCATCACCGCGCGCTCCTGATCCTCGAGAATCACGGCGATAATCGCGCTGTCCGGAGTCTCGGTGCCGAGCTTGAAGCCCATTTCCTTGAGCCCGCCGTGGACGCGCCTTGCGTTCTCCCAGAGGTGCTGGCGCTTGTTGTGCGCGTGCATCAGCTTGCGGATCGAGGTCGCCGCGGTTGCGACCACCGAGGGGGGCAGCGAGGCGGTGAAGATGTAGGGCCGGCAGGCGAGGCGGATCGCCTCGAACTTGGGATGGTTCGACACGCAGAAGCCGCCGACCGTGCCCACCGACTTGGAGAAGGTGCCGACGACGAAGTCGACCTGGTCCTCGACCCCCTGCGCCTCATAGACGCCGCGACCGTTGGGGCCGAAGAAGCCCATCGAATGCGCCTCGTCGACCAGCACCATGCAGCCGTGCTTCTTCGAGACCTCGACCATTTCCTTCAGCGGCGCGATGTCGCCGAGCATCGAATAGACGCCCTCGAGCACCACCAGCTTGCCCGGCTCCGCGGGCAGGCGGCCGAGGCGCTTGTCGAGATCCTCGACGCTGTTGTGGCGGAAGCGGACGATCTCGGCATTGCCCATCGAGCAGCCGTCGTAGATCGAGGCATGGCTGTCGGCGTCGAGGATGACGTACTCGCCCTTGCCGGCGAGCGTCGAGATCATGCCCAGATTGGCTTGGTAGCCGGTCGAGAAGACGATCGCGCCGGTGGTGCCGTAGAAGTCGCGCAGCGCCTGCTCGGCGGCCATATGGTCGCGGAAGGTGCCGTTGAGCATGCGGCTGCCGTTGGTGCCCGAGCCGAACTGGTCGAGCGCGTCCTTGCCGGCCTGGATCACGTCCGGGTCGAAGGTCATGCCCATGTAGTTGTAGGTGCCGAGGAGGATTGTCTCGCGGCCCTTGATCACCGCGAGCGTGGGCGACTTCACTTCGTCCATCACGATCGCGAAGGGATCGGTGACACCGCTGTCGAGCAGCTTCTGCCGCTCGTTGATCAGCGGGTCGAACTTGCTCATCAGGTCGCGCTCGGGCGCGATCGGCGCCGGGTTGAGCGGCGTCGCGTCGGCAGTCTGGATCGCGTCGGTCATGTCAGGCCTTCAGCTTCTGCACCGCATCCACGAGCTGGCCGACGGTCTCGATCTCGGCCTGCATGTTCATCGTGATGATGATGTCGAACTCGTCCTCGATCGCGGCGACGAAATCCATCACCGTCAGGCTGTCCCACTCCAGGTCGCCGGCGAAGGTGGTGCCGTCGGCCAGCGCCACGCCCTTCTTGTTGAAAGGCTCGATCAGACCCGAAACGGTCTCGAAAATGCTCTGGCGGTCGCTCATGGGGTCGGGTCCTTAACGGTATCGCCCGGCAGTGCCAAGCGAATGCGGCGCAAAGGGGACGCTGGTGGGGCGGGGGAGAGTGGCCACCCTTCAAGTCGTCATCCCGGCGAAAGCCGGGACCCAGGGCCAAGCAGGACGTCGCTCGTGGCCCTGGGTCCCGGCTTTCGCCGGGATGACGGTTGGAAATTTGGGCTCAGGCCGCTTCGGCGCGATCCTCGCCTTTAGGAAAGGCCACGTCCTGGATCCAGCCGTCGAGCTGGTCGGCGATCTTCTTGAGCAGGCTCGCGTGATAATGCGTCACATCGGCCATCTCGTCGGGGTCGTCGAGGAGGTGTGCGACCTCGAGGACATAGACGTGCGCGGGGTTTTCGCGCGCCGCCTTGCGCCAGATCGCGTTGAAGCGGCGCGCGCGCTCGGGGGTGTGGTTGAGCCCGCGGCGCCATTTGGATTCCTCGGCTTCCTCCGGCGGCAGCACGACGAGCATGCGCAGGCCGCGCTCGAGCAGCAAGATGCAGGTGCGGATCACGCAGGTCTCGTAGAGGCCGAGGTCGATGAGATGCCACTTCCCCGGCCAGCGCACGTCGAGATAGTCGACCGTCGCGCCATAGACGAGGAAGGGCGGGAACTGCTGCTCGGCGAAGCTGCCGTCGTCCATCATCCGCATCGCGAAGAGCCGCGGGTGGTTGTCGAACTCGATCGCGGGACGGAAGCGGCTGAAATGCGCGATGCCGGCCGACTGGCAGTCGAACATGATGCGGATCGCGGGTTCGGCCGCGGGGGCCGACTGGTCGGCGCGCAGGCTCGCGCGGATCTGCGCGTCGTTGAAGTCGGCGTCGGCGATCCAGTCCGGCGCGGTGCGGCTGAAGCGGCCGTCCCAGGCGCTGGTGTCGATCGCGGGCCACAGCTCGCGCACCTTGGCGAGGGCATATTCCTCGAGCCCCATGTGCATGATCCGGCACGAGAAGGTGAAATGCTTGAGCGCGCCGGCCTTGCGGTCGACCATCGCGAAGCCGATCAGGCCGTGGCGGCCATATTGGTCCCAGGCGAAGATCGACCAGCTGTCGAAGCCGACGACGTCGATGATGTCGCGCTCGAGATCGGCCTGGTCGACGCGCGACTGGGTGTAGTTGAGCTGGTTCGAACGGTTGATCAGCTCGGCGATGCGCGGGGCGAATTCGAGATTGTCCATCCGCTGCGGCGCGCAGGCCCTGATCGCGCACGAACGGAGGAAATCCTCGTTCGAGAGCGTCGGCGCGGCGGCGCGGTCGCGGACGCGTGCTTCGAGCATGCGATAGTCGTCGATGCGGCTGCGCGCGCCCGTCTGGAGCGCGAGCAGGCCGGCGAGCTGGTCGTCGGCGTCGGGCGCGGTGGCGTCGAGCGTCTGGATCTCGGGGAGGCAGTGGCGGACTTCGCCGAGGTTGATCGGATTGTCGTCGACGAAGAGGACGTTGGCGGGGCGCAGCTGCATGTCGACGATGATCTCGCGGATCGCCTCGGGCTTGGGCGCGAAGGCGATGCGCGGGAAGACGAACTCGTCCCACAGGCCGAGCTCGACCAGCCTGGTGCGGGCGGCACCAGGGTCGTTCTTCGAGCAGATCGCCGAGACGACGCCGCGCGCGTTGAAGGCGCGGACCAGCTCGGCGCGGGTCTCGTGGAGGGTCACGTCGTCGCCGTCGGCGAGCGTGCCCCGCCACAGCGTGTCGTCGAGGTCCCAGATGATGAGCTTGATCGGCGCGGTCCACATGGCTTCATTCTAGGACGGAATTGCGCGCGGCGTACGGGCATGCGAAGCTCCGCGGCGACAGGGGGAGGTCCACGCGATGGACGAGCAAGCGCCCGAGCCGGCCTATTCGCCGCAGTATATCCACATGCTGCGCACCACGCAGACGATCCACCTGCAGCTGAGCCAGATGGCCGACCAAAAGGCCTCGATCCTGATGGGCGCGACCTTCCTGACCTTCACGCTCGCGATCGGCCAGGCGCGCGGGGCGCTGCCGCCGCTGCCGCTGACGATCCTCGGCGGCTTCGCCTTCGTCTCCGCCGTACTCGCGATGCTGGTGGTGCTGCCGAGCGCGGGGAAGCGACGGAACGCAAAGCCCGCGCCGCTGAACCTGCTGTTCTTCGGCTCGTTCACGCAACTGCCCGAAGCCGAGTTCGTTACCGGACTGCGCAACGCCGCGCAGAGCGACCGCACCATCCTCGAGCTGATGGCGCGCGACATCTACCAGAACGGCCAGGTGCTGCGGCGCAAGAAATACCGGATGCTCGGCTGGGCCTATCGCGTGTTCCTGGCCGGGCTGGTGGCGAGCTTCGCGGCGTTCCTGCTCGACGTCGCTCGGCCGTATCTGGGCTAAGGGGAAGAAGCCGAATGACCGACCTGATCGTGCTTGCGGTACTCTGCGTGCTGAGCCTGGCGACCTTGCTGCTGCGCTGGCGGATCGACGTGCCGTCGAAGCTCGTCGCGCTGGCGGTGACGGTGCTCTACTGCGTCACGCTGCTGTTCGCGCTGCGCTTCTGCGCGAAGAACTATCCGGCGGCCTATGTGGCGCGGCTCTACGCCTCCGAGACGCCGTGGATGAACGACTGGGTCAAGGGGCCCTGGCTGTTCGAGGTGCCGGGCTTCTATGCCGCGGTGGTCGCCGGGGCGGCGAGCGTGCTGATGGTGTTGTTTCCGGCTTCGGGTGGGTTCCGGACTTTGCTGAGCGTGGTGAAGTGGATCGCCGGCGCGGTGGCGGTGGCGATCATCTTCTACGGCCTGTTCTGGATCCTGTTCCTGGCCAAGCCGCCCGTTTAATCCCACCAACCCGTCATCCCGGCGAAAGCCGGGACCCAGGGTTACGGAGGACATCGCTCGCGGCCCTGGGTCCCGGCTTTCGCCGGGATGACGGCGTCGGCGTGATGGCTTCAGAGCAGCCCCTGGTCGCGGTACCAGGCGGCGGTCGCGGCGAGGGCGTCCTCGGTGGTGCGCAGCGGCTGCCAGAGGTTGGCGGGCGGGCGCTTCGCAGCGTCGACCACCCAGTCCTCGTGGCAGAAATAGGCGACGCGGTCGGGGGTGAGCTTGGCGCCCTTGCCGCGCACGAGCCGGTCGAGCTGGGCGCCGGCCATCATCAGCGGGCGCGGCAGCGCGAAGGCGGCGACGCGCTTGCCGACCGCGGTGCCGATCGCACGAGCGAACTCCTTGTGGTCCCAGCCGTTCGCGCGGCCGTCGTCGACGTCGATCACCTGGCGGTAGGAGTCGCTGAGCGCCAGCGCGAGGAGGAGGCGGCCGAGCTCGCCGACTTCGATCACCGACAGCCGGCCGCCCGGCGGGGTGAGCGCAAGGCCTTTGGCGGCGAGCCTGAACAGCTCGAGCATCTCGAGGTCGCCGGGACCGAAGATCGCGGGCGGGCAGACGATCGTCCAGTCGAGCGGGCTCGCCTCGACGAGCCTGTCGGCCTCGGCCTTGGACCAGCCATAGGACGAGAGCTGCGGTTCGCGCGCGGCGAGCGAGGAGACGTGGACGAAGCGCGCCACCCCAGCGGCCTCGGCAGCGGCGAGCATGTTGCGGGTGCCGTCGATATTGCCCCTGGCGAAGCCCTCGCGGGTCGGCGCATTGACCACGCCGGCGACGTGGATGACCGCGTCGGCACCCTCGGCCAGCCGGGCGAGCGCGGCGGTGTCGTGCAGGTCGCCGGGGATCCAGTCTACCGACACGCGCTCGGCCTGCTCGCGGCGGGTGAGCGCGCGGACGCGGTGGCCGGCCTCGAGCGCCAGCGCGATCAGCCGCGAGCCGACGAAGCCCGTGCCGCCGGTGATCGCGAGCACGCTCACAGCAGTGCCATGTGGTTGCGGTGGACAAGCGCCGCGCGCGGGGCATAGCCGAGGATCGCGGCCTGCTCCTCGCTGCGCTTGCCGGCGATGCGTGCGGCATCGTCGCTGGGATATTCGGCGAGGCCGCGAGCAAGAGGCGTGCCTTCGGGTCCGGCGACGACGACCAGGTCGCCGCGGTCGAACCTGCCTTCGATCCGCGTCGCGCCGGCGGCGAGCAGGCTCTTGCCCGAGGTCAGCGCCCTGGCCGCGCCGGCGTCGATGTGGATCGTGCCCTTGGCGGTGAGCCCGCCGCGCAGCCACGCCTTGCGTGCCGGAGCGGCCTTTTGCGCGACGAAGATCGTGTGGCGCGCCTCGGTGGAGAGCGGGCGCTCGATCCGGCCCGAAGCGATGGCGAGTGCCGCGCCCGCGGCATTGGCGATGCGCGCCGCGGCGATCTTGGAGACCATGCCGCCCGAGCCCATCCCCGAGCCCGAGCCGGTATCGGCCATCGCTTCGATCTCGGCGCCGATCTTCTCGACGCGCGCGATGTGGACCGCGCCGGGCTGGGCGGGGTTGCGGTCGTAGAGCCCGTCGATGTCGGAGAGCAGCACCACGCCCTGCGCGCCCGCCGCCTGCGCGACGCGTGCGGCGAGCCGGTCGTTGTCGCCGAAGCGGATTTCCTCGGTGGCGACGCTGTCGTTCTCGTTGAGCACGGGGACGACGCCGAGGCCGAGGAGGCGATCGAGCGTCGCCGAGGCGTTGAGGTAGCGGCGGCGGTCCTCGAGGTCGTCGAGCGTGACGAGCATCTGCGCGGCGGTGAGGCCCTCAGCGCCGAGCACGTCGGCCCAGACCTGGCTGAGCGCGATCTGGCCGGTCGCGGCCGAGGCCTGCGCATCCTCGAGGCTCGCGCGCCCGCCCCTGGGGAGGCCGAGCCGCCGTGCGCCGAGCGCGATCGCGCCCGAGGAGACGACGGCGACCTGCTGGCCCTCGCGTGTCCGCGCGGCGATGTCGGCGGCGACCCCCTCGAGCCACTCGCGGCGCACGCGCCCGTCGGGATCGACGAGCAGCGCCGAGCCGATCTTGACCACCAGGCGCGGGCAGGAGGAGGGCGGGAAGAGCATGGCGCCGGGCGTTAGCAGCGTGCCGCGGTTCAGACCAGCGAGTCGCGCGCCAGGTGGGTGTAGGGCTGTTTCGCGAGCGCGCGGGCGACCGCGTCGCGCGTGCTGTCGTCGCCGGCGCGGACCTCGGCGAGCTCGGCGGCGGTGAGCAGCACGATCGGCACCGCGCGTACCGGCGAGAGCGGCATGTCCGGCATGTCGGTCGCGAAATCGGGCGCCGGGCCGCCGATCAGGATGCCGAGCACGTCGTCGGCGGTAACGAATTGCGCGGGAAGCTGCGAATGGATCGTCTCGGCTTCGGAGACGCCGGGGAGCTCCATCGAGAGGATGCCGCCGTGGCGGTCGAGCCGCGAGACGATCCCGCCATTGTCGGCGACGATGCCGGCGACATGGCTGAGCAGCGCGAACATCCAGCTCTTCCGGAGCGGCGCGATGGTGCCCGGCGCGCCGGCGAGCGCGGGCGGCAGGTCGGCGCATTCGAGGAAGAGCTCGAGGCCGTAGCCGTTGGCGTCGCCGCCTTCTTCGAACGGATCGGAGAGCCCGTCGGTGGCGAGCAGCACGCCGCCCTCGGGGCGTCGCACGACGCGATAGGCCTGGCGCAGCGTCGGCCAATGCGACCCGCCGAGGAAGGCGGGGCTGATCAGCGGCGCGAGGACGTCGGGCTCGACTGCGCCGGCCCGGGCCCAGAAGCGCGAGCGGGCGTCGAAGGATGCCTCGGCGAGCGGGTCGCCCGCAGGCGGTTCGGGCGACGCCGGAGCGACGGTTGCCTTCGCGCCGAACAACCGGCGGAACAGATCGCCCAGACTCATCGCGTCCCCCCGACTCGGCGCCACGCCGCGGCGCACGCTCTCTGCCCGATTTGCGTCAGCCCCGCGACTCCGCCGGCGCGGAATCGCGGTCAGTCGCGCGCGAAGATCTCGTCGTGGGGGATCGTCAAGTCGAGTGCCGGGATCGCGATCCCGCCGCGGCCCGAGAACATGTGATCGTGCCAGCCGTTCTCGGACTGGCGTTCGAAGGTTCGGCACATTTCGTTGATCGGATCGACGAAGGCGATCGTGCGGACGCTGGCGATCCGCCGATACTCCTCCAGCTTGGTCCCCTGGTCGAGGGTGGTGGTGCTCGGCGACAGGACTTCGATGATCACCACCGGGTCGCTCAGCGACTTCGCCTCGGTGACCGCGTCGCGAGGGCCGCAATAGATGCTGATATCAGGGTAGCGCACGTCTGTTTCGCTCACGCGGACCGCCATCTCCGACCCATAGGGCCGGCAGCCGCTGCCCTTCAGCCGCGTGCGCAGCCAAGCGAAGATGTTGCCCTGCACCCAGGCATGCGCCTCGGTGCCTCCGGTCATCATCACGATGACGCCGTCCTCGAGTTCGAACTTCCGGTCGGTGCCGAAGTCGATTTCGAGAAACTCGTCCGCAGTGATCTTGCGATAGGCAGGGTCGGCGCGCATGCCGCCCTTCTACCATCGCTGGGCGATGGCACCAAGCGATGCGGCCCTCAGATCGGCGACCATTCGATCGCGTCCTCGCCGTCGTCGTCCTCGCCGACCTTGCCGCGCTCGGGGCCGATCGCTTCGAGCAGCTTGTCGAGCACCCAGTCGACGCCGACGCCGCTTGCGCCCGAGAGCGGGATCACCGGATGCCCGCTCGCTTCCTCCAGCTCCTCGGAGAGCGCCGCGATCAGCTCGTCGTCGAGCGTGTCGATCTTGTTGAGGCCCACCACCACCGGCTTGTCGACCAGCCCGGCGCCATAGGCCTCGAGCTCGTCGCGGACGATGTGGTAGCTCGTCGCGACATCCTCGTCGTTGGCGTCGACCAGATGGAGCAGCACGCGGCAGCGCTCGATGTGGCCCAGGAACCGGTCGCCGATGCCCGCGCCCTCGGCAGCGCCCTCGATCAGCCCGGGGATGTCCGCGACCACGAACTCGCTGCCCTTGTGGCGCACGACGCCGAGCTGCGGGCGCGTGGTGGTGAAGGCATATTCGCCCACCTTGGCCTGGGCGTTGGTCACCTGGTTGATGAAGGTCGACTTGCCGGCGTTGGGGAGGCCGACCAGCCCCGCGTCGGCGAGCAGCTTGAGGCGGAGCCACACCCAGGCCTCATCGCCCGGCCAGCCGGTGCCGTGCTGGCGCGGGGTGCGATTGGTCGACGTCTTGTAGCTCGCGTTGCCGCGGCCGCCGTCGCCGCCGCGCAGGAAGACGACGCGCTCGCCTTCCTTGGTGAGGTCCAGCAGCAGCGTGCGCTCGTCGTCGTCGGCGAGGATCTGGGTGCCGATCGGCACCTTGATGACGAGGCTGTCGCCGCCTGCGCCGGTGCGGTTGCTGCCGGCGCCGCCATGGCCGCGCTGGGCGCGGAAATGCTGGGTGTAGCGGAAGTCGATCAGCGTGTTGAGGCCGGGGACGGCCTCGAAGATGATGTCGCCGCCCTTGCCGCCGTCGCCGCCGTCGGGCCCGCCATATTCGATGTACTTCTCGCGCCGGAAGCTCACGGCGCCGCCGCCGCCGGTCCCGGAGCGGACGAAGATCTTGGCCTGGTCGAGGAAATGCATCGCCGCGCTTTAGGGGAGGGGAGGCGGGAGCGCCAGCCCGGCTCGTTTGGGCATTCAGATCGAAGCGTGCGCTCCATCCGAGGACTTGTCACGTTGAACTTGTTTCAGGGTCCAACCCTCCACGGGCGCACCGCCCAGAGGCGGGTTTGAAAGCAGGTGTTGCGGGAGCGGCGCTGCCTCTCGAGCCGTCATCCCGGCGAAAGCCGGGACCCAGGGCCGCGAGTGATGTCCTCAGTAACCCTGGGTCCCGGCTTTCGCCGGGATGACGGTGTAGGAATGCCGAAAACCCGTTCGGCGATTGATGACAGCCCCGAGTTCAGCGTGACTGCATCACTATTGACGCCCCAGCGGCACCCTAGTGCCGCTCGCCCTCGGGGATCGCCTTGCGCGAGACCATGCAGGCCTCGGGCGTGCAGGCGGCGGCATCGCCGAAGGCTTCCATCACCTTGGTCAGCGTCGTGCAATCGGCGCCGCTCGCGTCGATCTTGATCCACGGGCGCGGGCGGAGCTTGGCGACTTCGGTGCCATAGCCGACCAGCGTGTCGAACTCGACGGGCTTGCCGTTCCAGAACAGCTTGTCGTCGTTGACGTCGATCACGTTGCTGAGCGGCGTGATCACCATCTTCCGGGTATCCACCAGCCCGTCGCGCCAATGCGCCGAGACCGGGCATTTGGCGAGCGGCTCGGCCGGCGCAGCCGCGAGCATCAGGGCGAACATCATTGCGACCATCTCCGCGACTCCTAGCCTTCGCCGTCCTCGGCATGGAGGTGTGGCGCCATCAATGCCTGGGTGGCAAGCCCGCGCGCGGCGTCGCGCTTCAGGCCCAGCGCCTTGACCATCGGCTCGCCGAGCAGCGCGTCGCCGAGCGCGAGCAGCACCAGGTGGAGCGTCTCCTCCTCGAGCGCGGTGCCGTTGTGCGGATGGTCCTTGCCGATCATGTCGACAAGGCCGCGGATCGATTCGAGGATCGGCGCGAGCGCTTCCTGATTGCCCGTCAGGATCATCCAGCTCGCCAGCGCGCCGGCGCCGCCCTTGCCGAACACGTCGAAGGTCAGGTCGACCACTTCGCGCGGATCATGGTCGCCGCGCGCGCGCGTCCGCAGCACCGCGTCGGCGATCCGGTCGCGCACCGAGCCGGTGATGCTCTGCGCGAGCGCCTTCTGCAGCCCGGCGGCCGAGCCGAAATGGTGGAGCAGGTTGGCGTGCGTGCGCCCGATCTTGGCGGCGACCGCCTTGAGCGTGACGGCCTGGGGTCCCGCCTCGAGCAGCAGCTCGCGCGCGGCCTCGATGGCGGCGTCGCGGGATTCCTCGGGGGACAGTCGTTTGCGAGTTATTGACATCAATGTAAGTAAGTTCTACGCCCCCTGAAGCTTCCCGGCTTAATGGAGGAATCGCCGTGGCGAAAGCAAAGACTCCCGCGGACCTCGTGATCACCCCGCGCGACCGCCGTTTCGGGCGGGGCAAGGCGCAGGCACGCTGGTGGTACGACGGCGATCCGGTGGCGACGGCGTTCCTCAACTCGCTGTCGATCACCTTTCCGACCGGCGAGGCCTTCTTCATCGAGTCGGTGAAGGCGTTCCGCGAAGGCACGCCGCCGCGGCTCGAGGCCGAGATCCGCGCTTTCACCCAGCAGGAAGTGATGCACAGCCGCGAGCATGTCGCGTTCAACAAGCGGGTGACCGAGGCGGGCTACGATCTTGCGCCGCTCGAGCAGGTGGTCGAGGAGACGCTCGCGATCATCCGCCGGCGCCCGGCGATCGTGAACCTCGCCGCGACGATGGCGCTGGAGCATTACACCGCCATCCTCGCGACGCTGTTCCTCAAGGACCCTGCTATCTTCGGCGAGACCGACCGCGAGCTTGCCGACATGTGGAAGTGGCACGCGATCGAGGAGCTCGAGCACAAGGGCGTCGCCTATGACACCTGGCTGCATGCCACGCGCGACTGGACGCGGTGGAAGCGCTGGAAGCTCAAGGCAGTGATGATGACCGTCGTGACGATGAATTTCTGGCGCAAGCGCGTCGCGGGGGCGCGGGAGCTGCTGCGGCAGGACGGGATCACCGGCTGGCGCGCGGAGTGGGGGCTGACCTGGTTCCTGTTGGGCAGGCCGGGGCTGTTCCGCCGGCTGGTGCCGGCGCTGGTCGCCTATTACCTGCCGGGCTTCCACCCCTGGAACCATGACGACCGGCCGCTGATCGGCAAGGCCGAGAGCGATTATGCCGCCGCGGTGCTGGCTTAGGTTGGTGCGCCCGCGATCGAAGAACCGCTACCCTGAAATGGGGGCGTGACACCAATCGAGACGAGCTTTTGGGCATCCCTCCACCGTCATCCCGGCGAAAGCCGGGATCCAGGGTTGCAGAGGACGTCGCTCGTGGCCCTGGGGCCCGGCTTTCGCCGGGATGGCGGCTGGATCTGGAGGACCTCCCCAACAAAGGATGGGCCTTCAGCTCCAGTCACGCCGCCACGGCCATTCGGTCGTCTTGCGGGCCATTGCAGTCCACCCCATCACCACCCAGTTCGAGTTCGAACGTCGCGCACGGCGCTTCGCCGCCGCGGCCGACCGAGTGGCGCGGCTCGACCTTGCCGGTCGGGCAGAAGCCGAGCTTGCGCAGCACCCGGCCCGACGCCGGATTGTCGACGAAATGGCCCGCCACGACGCGCTTCAGCCGCAGCGTGTGGCGCGCGGTCTGGAGCACGCCGCGCCCGGCCTCGGTCGCATAGCCGCGGCCCCAGGCCGCGGGGGTCAGCCAATAGCCGAACTCGTGGCTGCCGTCTTCGAGCGGGTGCAGCCCCATGCCGCCGATCAGCCGGATCACGTCGCCCTCATGCGCCCAGATCATGAAGACCGGGCCGGGCGTCTCGCGGTGGCGGGTCGCGACGAAGCTCTCGGCATCGCCGAGCGCATAGGGCCAGGGCACCTTGGCGAGGTTGCGCACGACCGATTCATGGCCGATCGCGCGAGCGAGCGCAGGCGCATCCTCGGGCCAGAAGGGCCTGAGCGTCAGTCTCTCGGTACGCACGAACATCCGTACTCTCCTCGACTCTTTTGCCATGCCCCTGGCGCGCCACGATGACGCCAGCGAGACATTAGCGGGTTGAGGGAGCAGCAAAAAAGGGAGACCGGGGCGACCCGTCTCCCTTATGCGTTGGTCCGTGTCCGGACCCGGGTCGCCCTGGTGGGCAACCCGGCTGGTTGCCCGATGTTACTCGGCCGCCTCGGCAATCATCTCTACCGAACAGAACTTCCGCCCGAGCTTGCCGTCGTGGAACGACACGCGGCCGTTCACGAGTGCGAACAGGGTGTGGTCCTTGCCGATGCCGACATTGGTGCCCGGGTAGAATTTCGTACCGCGCTGGCGGACGAGGATGTTGCCCGCGACGACCGCCTGGCCACCGAACTTCTTCACGCCGAGACGCTTGCTCTGCGAGTCGCGGCCGTTGCGCGAAGAGCCGCCTGCCTTCTTATGTGCCATTGTCTATACTCCTCTTCGCTCGCTCAGGCTTCCGCCGCCGGGGCTTCGGCAGCCGCTTCGGGGGCAGGGGCGTCGGCGGTCTTCTTGGCCTTGGCCTTGGTCGCCTTCTTCTCCTCGGCCGCGCCGATCGCGACGATCTTCAGGATCGTGTGCTGCTGGCGGTGGCCGTTCTTGCGGCGATAATTGTGGCGGCGACGCTTCTTGAAGACGATCACCTTCTCGCCCTTCGCCTGGGCGACGATCTCGGCCGAGACGGTCAGGCCGTCGACGGGCTTCAGCTCGCTGCCTTCGCCGGCGAGCAGGACGTCGCCCAGCGTGACCGACGAGCCGGCCTCGCCGTCGAGCTTCTCGACGACGATCTTGTCTCCCGCGGCAACGCGATACTGCTTGCCGCCCGTGCGCACCACTGCGAACATGGCTTCTTCTCTGTCCAAATGCTTGTGCCCGCCAGGCAGCGACCCGGCAGGAGGAAGCGCGCAGCTAAGGGAGCGGCGCTTCGAAGTCAACCATTAGTTCCGGTTTTGTGACGGTGTGATGGCCGGAAGCGCCTCACCAACCGTCATCCCGGCGAAAGCCGGGACCCAGGGTCAAGCAGGACATCGCTCGCGGTCCTGGGTCCCGGCTTTCGCCGGGATGACGAAGGAAGGGTTGGGACGACTGAAGGGACGGAGGCGTGTCTAATGCCGGTGCAGCGGCTTCAGCGTGTAGCGGCTGCCGGTGTAACCATCGAACAGCCCCTCGATCGCCGGATGGTCGACCGGATCGCCGCTGTCGTCGGTCACCAGATTCTGCTGGCTGACATAGGCGATGTAGGTCGAATCGGCGTTCTCGGCGAGGAGATGGTAGAAGGGCTGGTCCTTGGGCGGGCGGACGTCCTCGGGGATCGCCTCATACCATTCCTCGCTGTTGGCGAAGACGGGGTCGACGTCGAAGATCACGCCGCGGAAATCGAAGAGGCGATGCTTCACGACATCGCCGATCGCAAAGCGTGCGCTCGCGACCGGGGGCAGGGGAACTCCGGGATCAAGCGGCGCGGAACGGGTGGGTACGCCAGTCATGCCAATAATCTAGTGTGCGTTCGGCGTCGCACAAGCGGGCGCTTGCGGGGCTCGAATGATTGGTCTAAGGGCCGCGCCTCACAGCGACCCGGATGAGGTCCCGAAGCGGGACTGCAACCGAAAAACGCCTCTGCGGAGAGGTGGCAGAGTGGTCGATCGCGCCGCACTCGAAATGCGGTTTACGGGCAACCGTAACGTGGGTTCGAATCCCACCCTCTCCGCCACCTTCCCTGCGAGGCGGATCCTCGCGACTACAGCCCCAGGATCTTGTCGAGGTGCGTCTGCACGATCGACGCGGTGTCGGAGGCGAAGTCCTTGAGCTGGGGCACGCTTCCCGTCTCGCCATAGCCCTTCATCGCAGCGAGCGCCTTCTGGTGGGCGGCGACCTGCTGCTGCTTGTAGAGCGCGTCGAAATCCGCACCGGTCGCCGCGCGCAGGGCTTCGAGGTTGCCCGACTGTTCGGGATCGAGCTTGGGGTTGGGCGTGATCGCCGGATCGGCCTTGCCGGCCGCGGCCTTGAGCTTGGCGGTCGAGGTGGTGTGGTTGTCCACCATCATCTTGCCGAAGTCCTTGAGCTTCTGGTCGGTCGCCTTCTGCTCGGCGAGCTTGCCCGCCTCGATCTCATAGGCGTCGGTCGAAGCGGCGGCGTCGGCGAATTCCTGGCCGCTCATCGCGGGCACGGCGACGGTGGCGTTCTCGGTGCCGTTGTCGGTGTCGGTCGAGATGTCGGTCACCGAGCCGCTGTTGGTCGCCGTGGTCTCGGTGTCGGTCTTGCTCCCGCAGGCCGACAAGGCGAGCGCGCACGCGCCGAGCGCCAAAATAAACCCATGTTTCATCAGGAATTCTCCTCTCTGCGGCGCCTCAACGAAGCCGGAGAGGGCCCGTTCCGGCGAATGCGACGAATGTCGTGTCCACGCGGCGTCGCGGCGGGGAGGACAACACCGGGACGCGGGATTTACGGTCCGCTCACCTTTGTCGCGCAAAGACCTGGAACCGTATTTCCGAGGACTTTCCGTGAACTTCTACGCGCTCGCCCCCCGATTGAAGAACGAGGCCCAGCGCCAGGCGGCGGTGGATCGCTACGGACTGGCGAAGCGGCGGCCCGAGAGGGCGCAGCCGCTGGTCGAGCGTGTCGCCGAGCTGTTCGGCACGCAGGTCGGCGTGGCGACGGTGATCGATCGCAACCGGCAGGTCGTCTCGGCCGCCAAGGGCATGGAGATGCACGCAGTGGAGCGCGACATCTCCTTCTGCGGCCACGCCATCGCCAATCCAGACGAGATCATGTGCGTGTTCGATGCGGCGCTCGACCCGCGCTTCGCGGGCAACCCGCTGGTACAGCGTACGCCGCGCATCCGCTTCTACGTGGGACTGCCGCTGGTCACGCCCTGCGGCCAGCCCTTCGGCGCGCTGTGCGCGATCGATTCGCTGCCGCGCGCCCGGCTATTGCCGGAACAGACTCACGAGCTGCGCGAGCTCGGGCGTCAGATCACCGCCACCATGCTCAACTGAGGACGGGGGCGCCGCGGGCGTCTCCGGAGCCTCGGCGGTCTCGACGACTTCCGCGGCGGCGGTCGCCTTCTCCTCGCGCTTCCAGTTGTTCGCCCTGAGCACCTGCCCGACGCGGCGGACCAGCTCCTCGGGCTCGAAGGGCTTCACCAGATAGTCGTTGGCGCCCGATTCCATCGCTTCCGCGATCGCTTCCTCGCTGCCCTTGGCGCTGAGCATCAGGATCGGCGTGAGGTAGAGGCCGGGGAGGCGCCGGATCGCCTCGAGGATCTCGACGCCGGTCATGCCCGGCAGGCCGCGATCGAGGATCACCAGGTCGGGCTTCTTGAAGGCGATGGTGTCGAAGGCGAGCGTGCCGTGCGCGATCACGCCGACCAGATGACCGGCCTCGGTGAGGATCGACTGGACGACCTCGCCGACCAGCGGATCGTCCTCGACATAGATGATGCGCGCCATGCTCAGCCCTTGGCGAGCAGCTCGTCGACGCGGAAGACGAGCTCATCGGGATCGAAGGGCTTCTTCATATAGTCGTCCGCTCCGGCGAAGCGCGCCAGCTCCTCGTCGCGCTCGCCGCGGCGGCCGGTGAGCATCATCACCGGCAGCTTGGCGAACTCGGGCATCTTGCGCAGTTCCTGGACAAGCAGAACGCCCGAAAGCTCGGGCATGTTGCAATCGAGGATCACCAGGTCCGGCCGCCGCGCCTTGATCACGCGCAGCGCCTCGACGCCGTTGCCGACCACGCCGGCGCCATGGCCGGCAGCAATCAGCGCGTCCTGCGCAATCTGTCCCACGATCTCGTCGTCTTCGGCAATGATGATACGCGCCATGGACCAACTCGCCTCGGTCGCCGGATCGGCGAACGTTACTCCAGTCCCGCGGCCTCTACGATGCTTCGGCCTTCCGAACACTTAAGGAATTGCCACAAGAGGTCCTAACGGCCCGTTAGCCTTATATGGTTACTTCCCGCTTCTCCGTTCCGGCGTTCTGGGAGTTGTGATGCTGACCCGTGCTGCCCGCCATCGATCGCAGCGCATGCTCGCGGCGGCGCTGCTGCTGCTGAGCTGCTGCGCCGGATCGGGGGTCTGGCTCGCCTGGCAGAAGCAGCTGGCCGACCAATGGGTGCGCCACACCTTTGAAGTCTCGGACCGGCTGTCGGGCATCCGCATCAAGATGCTCCGCTCCGAGCTGCTGCGCCGCAACCATGTGCTTGCGGCCGACCCGCGCAATCCTGCCGGGCTGGAGGAGATCGCCGCCGGCCTGCCCGCGGACCTCGACGCGCTCGCTTCGCTCACTGCGGACAATCCGCCCCAGCACCGGCGCACCCTCCTGCTCGGCGCCCTCGCGCGCGAGCGGCTGACGATCGCGCGCCACACCGTCACCCGGCTCGACAAGGCCGAGCTCGCCGCGATCGCCGCGCAGATCCACGATCCCGCCGCGCAGCGCGCCTCGCAGCAGCTGGTCAATCTGATCGGCGCGATCCGCAGCGAGGAGCAGCGGCTGCTCGCCGAGCGGCTGGCACGCGCGCGCGCCTTCGAAGTGCCGCTGATCATCACGCTGGCGCTGAGCGGCCTGCTCACCTTCGCGATCGGCTGGCTGTTCGTGCGCGAACGGCGCGAGCGGATGGCCGCGCTGCGCACCGCCAATGCCGCGCTCGAAGCGGACATCGTCCGCCGCGAGCGCGCGGAGGCCGAGCTCGGACTGCTCGCGGCCAATGCGACCGACGCGGTGCTGCGCATCGCGCTCGACGGGAGCTGCATCTACGCTTCGCCCTCGGCGCGGCAGGTGCTGGGCGTGGAGCCGAGCGCGCTGCTCGGCAAGCCGCTCGACGGCGCCGTCTCGCCCGAGGACCAGGCCGAGATCCTCCAGTTCCACGGGCTGCTCGCGAGCGGCGCGATCGATCGCGGCGTCATCCTCTATCGCACCTATCGCTACGACGACCCGAACCAGCTGATGTGGATCGAGGCGCACGCCGGGCTGGTACGCGACCCGGTGACCGGCGAGCCGAGCGAAGTCATCGCCTCGCTGCGCGACGTGACGTCGCGCAAGGGGCTCGAGCTCGAAGTCGACGCCGCACGCGAGCGCGCCGAAGCGGCGGCGCAGGCCAAGTCGAGCTTCCTCGCCAACATGAGCCACGAGATCCGCACGCCGATGAACGGCGTGCTGGGCTTCGCCGAGCTGCTGCTGCGCAGCGAGCTTTCGCCCGACCAGCATCGCCAGGCCGCGCTGATCGTCGATTCGGGCAAGGCGATGATGCACCTGCTCAACGACATCCTCGACCTCTCGAAGATCGAGGCGGGACAGATGCAGGTCGCGACCGAGCCGACCGACCTGCGCCATGCGCTCAGCCACTGCGTCCGCCTCGCCGAGCCCGCGGCGATCCAGAAGGGCCTCAAGCTCGACTTCCAGTTCGGCGCCGACCTGCCCAAGTTCGTGATGGTCGACGGGCTGCGCGTTCGCCAGGTGGTGCTCAACCTGCTCGGCAACGCAGTCAAGTTCACCACCCGGGGGAGCGTCACGCTCACGGCCTACCGCCTCGACGACACGATCGAGATTGCCGTGATCGACACCGGCATCGGCATCCCGCTCGATCGCCAGCCGGCGGTGTTCGGCGAGTTCGTCCAGGCCGACGCCTCGACCCAGCGGCGCTACGGCGGCACGGGGCTGGGGCTGACGATCAGCAGCCAGCTCGCCGCGCTGATGGGCGGTGAGCTCACGCTCGAGAGCGTGCCCGACCATGGGACGACGATGATCCTGCGCCTGCCGTTCGTCCCCGCGGGCGGCGGCGGGACGATCAGGACCCCGATGTTCGGCGAGACCGTCGCGACCCGGCCGCTGCGCGTGCTGCTCGCCGAGGATCATGACGTGAACCAGGCGCTGATGGAAGCGATGCTGTCGCGGCTCGGCCATCGCGCCACCATCGTCGGCGACGGCGCGCTCGCGGTCGAGGCGGTGGTGCGCGCGGGGCGGACCGACGAGCCGTTCGACATCGTGCTGATGGACATGCAGATGCCGGTGATGAACGGGCTCGACGCCACGCGCGCGATCCGGGACGCCGGCTTCGACGCAGCCGCGCTGCCGATCGTCGCGCTCACCGCCAATGCCTATGCCGACGACATCGCGGCGTGCCTGAGCGCGGGGATGCAGGCGCATCTCGCCAAGCCGCTCGATCTCGCCCAGCTCGACAAGGCGCTCCACCGCTGGGCGCCCGCGGCGGGTCCCGTGCGCGAGGCGCCGCCGGCCGAGATGCCCGCGATCACCGCGAAGCCTTCGCTCGTCGATCGCTACAATGCGCGCAAGGCCGAATTGCTGGCGTTCGCCGAGCAGTTGCAAGCCTCGGGCAGCTTCGATCCCGGGGCCGTGGAAGAGCTTTGCGGGCTGCTCCACAAGCTCGCCGGCTCGGCGGGGATGTTCAAGGAGCTCGAGCTCGGGCACTTCGCCGGCAAGCTCGAGGAAGAGCTCGAGGCGGCCTCGCCCGACGCCGTGCCGAGGATCGTTGGCACGGTGGTGGAGATGATGCGCGCAGCCGCCTGATTTAGCGGGCGAAAACGTCCTTGCGCAGTTGCGCAGCTATGCCATCATTGCGCGATGCACCGGCGACGCTACGGCAACTGATGGTTCTGCCGCTCCTCGACCGCGACGCCGACGCGTTCGCGGCGCTGGTGCCCGATGCGATCATCGGGTTCGATCGGGAAGGCGTGGTCCGCGCCTGGAACCCCGGCGCCGAGCGAGTCTATGGCTGGCCGGCGGCGCGCGCGATCGGCATGGCGATCGAGGAGCTGCTCGCGACGCGCCATCCGTTCGGGCTCGGCTATCTGCGCGATCAGCTCGCCGCCGAGGGCAGCTGGGACGGCGAGCTGTTCCGCACGGCGGGCGACGGGCGCGAGCTGCACCTGAGCGTCCGGCGGATGCTCCGCGCCGATGCCGATATGGTCCTCGAATGGTCGCGCGAGGCCGAGCAGGTGAGCGAGAGCGAGATCGCCGCGCACCGTTTCTCGAACCTGTTCCACGCGATGGCCGCGGCCTTCTGGGAGCTCGACTTCTCCGAGGTGCGCAAGACGATCGGCGGGCTGGTCGCGGCGGGCGAGCCCGATCTCGTCGGGCGGCTGCGCGGCGATCCGGCGCTCGTCGACCGGCTGATCCCGATGGTCCGCGTGATCGACGTGAACGAGACGACGCTGCAGCTGTTCGGCATCCCCTCGCGCGAAGCGGCATTGGCGCGCGACACCGCCTGGGCCTGGCCCGCCGAGAGCCGCCACGTCTTCGCCGAATCGCTCGTCGCCGCGGCCGAGCGGCGCGACAGCTTCAGCGTCGAGACGGTGCTGAGCGGCTGGGACGGGCGGCGGATCGACGCGCTGTTCACCGTCTGCTGGCCGAGCGGCCACAAGGCGCGCGGCACCGTGCTCGTCGGCGTGATCGACATCACCGGGCGCAAGCACGCCTTCCAGAAGCTCGAGGCGAGCGAGGAACGCTACCGCACGCTGTTCCAGCATATGCCGATCGCGCTGGCGCAGATCAATCTCCAGCCGCTCTACGACCGGCTGAGCGACCTCCACGCCACGGGCACGAGCGAGCTCGCCGACCATGTCGAGCGCACCCCGGAGTTCCTCGACGAAGTGCTGCGCCTGCCGACGATCGAGGAGGCCAATCTCGAGGCGCTCCGCCTGTTCGGCGCCGAGAGCGTCGAGGACCTGCGCGGGCCGATCGAATGGGCGTGGAAGGCGCGGCCCGAGACGATCCGGCGCTCGCTCGCCGCGCGGCTGCGCGGACGGCCCAACTATACCGAGGAGACAGTGGTCAACCGGCTCGACGGCGAGCCGGTTGACGTGATCTACACCATGGCCTTCCCGCTGACGCTGGTCGAGAGCGGGATCAACGTCGTGGGCTTCATCGACCTGAGCGAGCGCAAGCAGGCGAGCCTGGCGCTCCGCCAGAGCGAATATCGCTACCGCGACCTGTTCGAGCATATCCCGGTGGCGCTGTGGCAGTGCGACACCTCGCGGCTCGGCGGGCTGTTCGAGGGCTGGCGCGCGCAGGGCGTGGTGAGCCTATCGCGGCATTTCGACGCGCATGCCGAAGCGCTCGAGCGCTGCCTCAGGCTGGTGACGATC
This sequence comes from Sphingomonas sp., assembly GCF_017745215.1. Classification (GTDB taxonomy): domain Bacteria; phylum Pseudomonadota; class Alphaproteobacteria; order Sphingomonadales; family Sphingomonadaceae; genus Sphingomonas. The sequence continues at coordinate 5,405 of NZ_JAGHZV010000016.1, read as the reverse complement.
CAGGAAGTCAACAGCGAAGCGGTGCGGCTGTGCCGCGGCACCAGCGCCGCCGACTTCGCCGGGCGTACCGGCTGGGACTTCTGGCACCAGAGCACCGCCGCCTTCCGCCACGCAATCGAGGCGCGGTATGCGGGCGCCATGGGGCACAGCGAGGAGACGCAGATCCGCACGCTCGACGGCGGCACCGCGGACGTCGCCTTCACCGTCGCCTTCGCGCCCGCGCTGCAGGAGCAGGGGATCACCGTGGTCGCGACGCTCGACATCAGCGACCGCCGCGCCGCCGAGGTGCGGCTGCGCGAGATCCAGGCGGAGTTCTCGCACGCCTCGCGGATCACCACGCTGGGCGAGCTGACCGCCTCGATCGCGCATGAGGTCAACCAGCCGCTCGCCGCGATCGCCGCGTCGGGGCAGGCGAGCCTGCGCTGGCTCGACCGGCCGCAGCCCGACCTGGGCGAAGTCGCGGCGCTGGCGACCGACATCGTCGCCGATGCCCGGCGCGCGAGCGAGATCATCGCGCGGATCCGCGGCATGGCGATGAAGCGCGAGCCCGATCCGGGCGCGGTCGACATCAATGCGATGATCGAGGAAGCGCTGCTGATCGTTCGCCACGAAGCGATGGCACGCCAGGTGACGATCGAGACGCGCTTCGCCGGCGGGCTGCCGCCCGCGGTCGCCGACCGGGTGCAGCTCCAGCAGGTCATCGTCAACCTTGCGCTCAACGCGATCCAGGCGATCGTCGCCGCCGATCCGGCAGAGCGGCGGATCACCGTCGTCACGGCGCGGGGCGGCGCGGGCGAGATCGAAGTGGCGGTGCGCGATACCGGGCCCGGCATCGCGGCCGAGCATCTCGGCCATCTCTTCACCGGCTTCTTCACGACGAAGGAAGGCGGGATGGGGATGGGGCTGCCGATCTGCCGCTCGATCCTCCAGTCGCTCGGCGGCTCGATCGCGGCGGAGAACGGGCCGGAAGGCGCGTGCTTCCGCTTCACCCTCCCGGTGCCGCCGGGGCTTTGAGCACGCCCGTTTTGACAGCCCCGTCTGCCGAACCTGTTTCAGCATCGATGCCGTGCCGTCTCCTCAAGCCCTCCGGCCGTTGGAAAGTCCTCGGCATGGACCCTGAAACAAGGATGTGTCCTCAATCGCCGAACTGGCCTCGCCCCACAGCCGTCATCCCGGCGAAAGCCGGGACCCAGGGTTACGAAGGGCATCGCTCGCGGCCCTGGGTCCCGGCTTTCGCCGGGATGACGATTGGGGAATCCAATCCCCTCTCGCAAATCATGACGTTCCCAAGTTCAGCGTGACGAAGTCTTCGATTTGCAGGCGCCCTAGACCACCGCTTCGCCGATCTTCAGCCGCTCGGCCATCTTGACCAGGTCGGCCAGCGTGCGCGCTTCCATCTTCTTCATCGCCGCGGCGCGGTAGAGCTTCACGGTGATCTCGCTCAGCCCCAGGTCATAGGCCGCCTGCTTGTTGAGCCGGCCCGCGGTGATCAGCTGCATCACCTGCTTCTCGCGCGACGACAGCCCCTCGTAGCGGCGCGAGAGGGTGGCGAGCTCGCCGTCGGTCTTGCGGCGCCGGCCGTCGAGCTCGAGCGCGGCGGCGACCGCGTCGAGCAGATCCTGGTCGCGGAAGGGCTTGGGCAGGAAGTCCATCGCGCCGGCCTTCATCGCGCGCACGGTCATCGGCACGTCGCCGTGCGCGGTCATCATGATGACGGGCAGCCGGATGCCCAGCGCCTCGAGCTGGCCCTGGAAATCGAGCCCGCTCATCCCCGGCAGCCGCACGTCGAGCAGCAGGCACGAGGGCTGGTCGGGAAGCTCGGCGGCTAGGAACGCGCTGCACGTCTCATAGGTCGCGGACTCGATCCCTACCGAGCGCAGAAGCGCGGCAACCGCGCGTCGCATGGAAGGATCGTCGTCGATCACGTGGACGAGAGCGGCCGAGTCCATCAAAGGGACTATATCCTGCTCTTCGGCCGCGGGCAAAATCCGCTCCAAAGTCGAGTAAAATCCCGTCCGCTGATACATGGTCAGCTCCCCCTGATCGCGGTTTCGAGTTCGGCAAGCAGCTCGTCCGCGTCGAAAGGCTTGCTCAGCACGCAGCGCGCGCCCGCGTCGAGGGCGCGCTGGCGGGTCAAGGCATCGGGATAGCCGGTCATCATCAGCACCCCGAGCTCCGGGCGCTCGCGGTTGACCATCGCCTGGAGGTCGAGCCCGCTCATCCCCGGCATCTGGATGTCGGTGACCAGCGCTGCGGTGGCGGGATTGGCATCGTCGGCCAGGAAGGCCTCGGCGCTGTCGAACACCCGCACGCCATAGCCGGCGGCGCGCAGCAGGCGGGCCACGCCGGTGCGGATGGACTCGTCGTCGTCGACGACTGCGATCACCGGGGCCTCCGTCATGCGTTGCGCGCCTCCGCCCGCAGCGAACGGGCCTCGGCGAGTGTGTCCGTGCGGGGATCAACCGCAACTATACGATGGTTGAGCGCTGCCCCGCCCCGGCACAACCGCAGTCGCGGCGCGTTAACCCTTAAGTCTAATGGCGGCCGCGGCGCCGATCGGGGATAGGAGAGGGGCACCTGGCATCCCCCCTCGCCATCCGGGTGCAACGCGCAATCGGGCAGCCCCCGATGCAACCCGGGCGGGCCGGCATCCTCCCCCCAGACGCCGGCCCGCCCGCCCCCTCTTCGGGGCGGGTCGGCCACGCCGCTATGCGAAGGTATGAGCCGGTCAATCGCTCGTAGAAATGACGCGAGCCCGCCGCGCACCCTAGGCTCCACGGGTATCCAGGAGGGAGCCCCGAGATGCCCGAGACGCCGCTGCCCAGCTACGATCCGGCCCGCACGGCGCTGCTGTTCGTCGATCCGTACAATGATTTCCTCGACGCCAGGGGCAAGCTCTGGCCGCTGGTCGCCGCCGTCGCCGAGCAGACCAACCTCCACGCCAATCTGCGCATCGCGCTGGGCGTCGCGCGCGCGGCGGGCTTCGCGGTGTTCATCGTGCCGCACCGGCAATGGGAGCCGGGCGACTATGCCGACTGGGACCATCCCACGCCCTATCAGCTCGGCGCCGCGCGGCACGAAGTGTTCGCGCGCGGCAGCTGGGGCGCCGAATGGTATCCCGATTTCGCGCCGCGCCCCGGCGACACGGTCGTCAAGGAACATTGGGGCGGCAGCGGCTTCGCCAACACCGATCTCGACTTGCGGCTGAAGCAGCGCTGCATCACCCATGTCGTGCTGGTCGGGCTGATCGCCAACACCTGCATCGAGTCCACCGGGCGCTTCGCCTCCGAGCTCGGCTACCACGTCACGCTGGTGCGCGACGCCACCGCCGCGGCGAGCCCCGAGGCGCTGCATTCGGCGCACGAGATCAACGGGCCGACCTTCGCTCACGCCATCCTCACCACCCAGGAGCTCGTCGCGGCGCTCGCCGTCGCCGAGCCCGCCTGAAGGAATTGCCCGAGATGACGATCGACATGCTCACGCCCACGGCCCGAGACGTCGCCACGCGCTTCGTGCAAGCGCGTGGACGCGCGCTCGCCTATCGCGAGATCGGCCAGGGCACGCCCTTGATCCTGTGCCTGCGCTTCCGCGGCGTGCTCGACAGCTGGGACCCCGCCTTCCTCGATGCGCTTTCCACGAGTTTCCGCGTCATCACCTTCGACTGGTCGGGCCTCGGCCAGTCGACCGGCGCCGCGAGCTACATCCCCGAGACGATGGCGAACGACGTGCTCGACCTCGCCGACGCGCTCGGCATCGACCGGTTCGTGCTCGGCGGCTGGTCGCTCGGCGGGATGGCGGCGCAGGTCGTGGCGGTGATGGCGCCCGAGCGGGTGAGCCAGCTCGTGCTGATCGGTACCATCCCGCCCGGCAAGGCCGAGCATGCGTCCGAGCCCGTATTCCTCGAGCGCGCGCTCAAGCCGATCAACGACCTCGCCGACGAGGAAGTGCTGTTCTTCGAGCCCGAGAGCGCGTCGAGCCGCGCCGCCGCGCGCGCCTCGAACCGGCGGATCGCCGAGCGCACCGGCGACCGCAGCCCGCCGGTGCTGCCCGAGACCTATCTCCGCCTGCTCCAGGAACGCCGCGCCGACGACATCTTCCCCGATCGCGGCGGCTATCGCGATTTCCTCGCTACGGCTGGCATCCCGATCCTGGTGATCGCGGGCGACCATGAGATCGTCTTCCCGACGCCGAACTGGTTCGCGCTCAACCGCGAATGGAAGGGCCTGCACCTCGTCGTGCTGCCGCAGATGGGCCATGGCCCGCAGCACCAGGCGCCCGGGTTCGTTGCGGACCTCATCGCGAGCTTCGTGCGAACGCGAAGCCGCGCCGACATCGCCTGAGGCCGGGGAGATGTCGCAGACCATCGTCCTCATCCACGGCGCCTGGGTCACCCCGGCGAGCTGGGACCGGTTCGCCGGGCGGCTGCGCGCGGCGGGACATGTCGTCCACACGCCGAGCTGGCCGCTGATCGAGGGGCTCGACGCCGCCGCGATCAACGCTTCGGTGCCGCAGGGCTTCGGCGCGCTGGGCGTCGGGCGGATCGTCGACCATCTCGCGACGTTCGTCGCGAGCCTGCCCGAGCCGCCGATCCTGGTGGGCCATTCGGTGGGCGGGCTGCTGACCCAGCTGCTGCTCGACCGCGGGCTGGGGGTGGCGGCAGCGGTGCTCAACCCGGTGCCGATCGGCGGGATCGTGCCGGGCCCGCGCGCCCTCCAGGCGATCGCGCCGATCGTGCTGCGCCCGCGCGGCTGGGCGCGGCCCTATGCCTTCAGCCGCCGGCGCTTCGCCGCGCTCTACGCCACCGGCGCGCCCGAGGCGCTGATCGACGAAGCGATGGCGCGCTATGTGATCCCGGCGCCGGGCAAGGTGTTCCACCAGGCCGCGCTGTGGCTCGGCACGCGCATCGGTCCGCGCCGCCGCACCCAGCCGCTGCTGATCACCGGCAGCGACCGCGACCTGCTGGTCACACCCTATCTCTCGCGCGCGGCCTATCGCATCCAGCGCCGGGCGCCCGCGCCGACCGAGTTCGCGATGCTGCCGGGCCAGTCGCACCTGCTGATCGCCGAGCCGGGGTGGGAGCGCGTCGTCGACCTGGTGCTCGGCTGGATCGACGGGCTGCGGCTGGCGACGCCGGGCGCCGTGCCCGCGGGGATCGCGGCCTAGAGCGTGTCCGATTCAATTTGAATCGTCATCCCGGCGAAAGCCGGGACCCAGGGCCACGAGCGACGCCCTTTGTAACTCTGGGTCCCGACTTTCGCCGGGATGACGACCTGGTTCAATCCGATCCGTACAGCCTCTACGTGTTTAGTCCCGAGGAGAGGCGGTACGGGTCGATTTTGAATCGGGCCGGGTCTTCTGTCCAGATGCGTGCGACATATTCGTAGGGTGTGAAGCCGCGGAGCGTC
>NZ_JAGHZV010000015.1 GCF_017745215.1 Sphingomonas sp. | reverse complement strand
ACGCCTCCGCAAATCCTCGCTGCTCCATCCCACACCTCCGATGCTCCCTCCCATCGAATCAGATCACACATCGATAGTCACCCTCTTTCGCAGAGACCTCGCTTTCGCCGGGATGACGGCCTTTGGGGTAGTGCGGAACGCAACAGGCGCAATTTTCCCCTCAAGTTCCGCAGAAAACGGCCGTTCCTAACCATGAACGTGCAGGGGGAGTGAGCACCAGTGTTTCCGATCATCGGCCTCGTCGTGCTGCTCGTGATGGTCTTCGGTGGGTTCACGATCACCGGCGGTGCGCTCGGCCCCGTGATGGAGGCGATCCCCCACGAGATGCTGATCATCGGCGGCGCCGCGCTGGGCGCGCTCATCATCGGCAATTCGATGAAGGAGCTGAAGGCGCTCGGCGGCGGCTTCGTGAAGGTGCTCAAGGGCCCGAAGTACAAGAAGCAGGACTATCTCGACACGATCTTCCTGGTCTCCAAGCTCATGAAGATGCTGCGAACCGAAGGGCCGATCGCGCTCGAACCGCACGTCGAGGACCCCGCCTCGAGCGCGATCTTCGCCGAATATCCGCGCCTGGTGGCGGACAAGACGCTGATCAACCTGATCGCCGACACGCTCCGCCTCGTCGTCGTCTCCTCGGGCACGCTCGACGTGCATGCGGTGGAGGAGGTGATGGACAACATGATCAAGACCCACCACCACGACGTCCAGGGGCCGCAGGGCACGCTCCAGTCGCTTTCCGACGCGCTGCCCGCGCTCGGCATCGTCGCGGCGGTGCTCGGCGTGGTGAAGACGATGGGCTCGATCGACAAGCCGCCGACGATCCTGGGTGGGATGATCGGCTCGGCGCTGGTCGGCACCTTCATGGGCGTGCTGCTCGCCTATGGCATCGTCGGCCCGCTCGCGACGCGGCTCCAGCAGGTGATCGACGCCGATTCGGCGATCTATCACGTGGTGAAGCAGATCATCATCGCTTCGCTCCATGGCCATCCGCAGCCTTTGGTGATCGAGGCGGCGCGCTCGGGAATCGCGCACCACAACCAGCCGAACTTCGGCGAGGTGTTCGACGGCCTCAGGGGGCGCTGATGGCTGACAGGCTTCGCCAGAGCGGCACCGGCCCGCTCCCCCACCCGGCCGCCCACGAGCGTATCCTGGATGGGTGGCCGGGTGGGGCGCATCTGGGCCGGCCATGCCCCCGGCATGGCCTGAACGGCGCGGGGCGCCGTTCACCCGATGCGGGCCGGTGCCGCCGCGCCGGAGGCGCAGAATAATGGCCGGACGCGCGCCGCACGGGCAGAACCTCCAGCCCAAGATCATCGTCAAGAAGATCTACGTCGAAGGTCACGGCGGCCATCACGGCGGCGCCTGGAAGGTTGCCTATGCCGATTTCGTGACCGCGATGATGGCCTTCTTCCTGCTGCTCTGGCTGCTCGGCGCCACCACCGAGAAGCAGCGCAAGGCGCTCGCCGACTATTTCGCCCCAACGCTGATCGACTTCAAGCAGAACAGCGCCGGCTCGAACGGCGTGCTCAAGGGCGATGCGCTGAGCGGCAAGGACAATTACCCCCAGAAGGCCACGCAGACCGGCACGCGATCGATGACCGTCCCGGTCGAGGCGACGGGCGGGCTGCAGGTCGGCACCGGCGACAAGGGCACGCTCAAGGACAAGCGCGCGATCGCGCTGGAGGATCAGCGCAACTTCGCCAAGATGCGCGACACGGTGACGGAGAAGATGCGCTCGAACACGCGGCTGGCGAAGCTCGCCAACCATGTCCGCTTCACCGCCACGCGCGACGGCATGCGGATCGACCTGCTCGACGACGCCGATTATTCGATGTTCGACGTCGGCACCACGCAGCTGGTCTCCGCCGCGGACAATCTGATCGGGCTGATCGCCGAGTCGATCAGGGACCTCGAGAACCCGATCATGATCCGCGGCCACACCGACAGCCTGCCCTATGGCGACCCGCTGGCGATGAACAACTGGATGCTCTCCAGCGGCCGCGCCGAGGCGACGCGCCGCCGACTCCAGGCCGGCGGCGTGCCCGAGCCGCGCTTCGCCCGCATCGAAGGCGTCGCCGATCGCGAGCCGATGATCGCCAAGGACCCCGCCGACCCGCGCAACCGCCGCGTGGCGATCACCTTGCTCTATCGCGCTGGGGCGTTCGGGCAGTGAGCTTGAATGCGCCTCGCGGCGCATGGCGGTACCGGCCCGCCCCCCTCCCGGCCACCCATAGAATACACTGACGTTGGGTGGCCGGGAGGGGGAGCGGGCCGGTACCGCCTAAAACGCGCCGTCGCGCGCGTTTTCAATACGGACACCTAGAGGAACAGCTTCCGGATCGTGAAGCGGATCACCCGGCCATTGGGATCGAGCTGGTCGGGCTGGTAGCCGAGCGGCGTCGCCCCGGTCGAATCGGTCACGCGGCGCTTGGCGTCGAAGATGTTGTCGACCCCAAGCGAGACGCGCACGCCGAGCAGCCAAGGGTGCTCGCGCAGCAGCTTGATCTGCTGGCCCATGTCCGCGAACAGCCGCACGCCCAGCGTGCCCAGGCTGCCGAACTCGAGCCGGTTGGTCGCGCCCGCGGTGCCGCCGTCGACGTGCGTGGCGCTTTCCCAATGGCCGGTGAAGCGCACGCCCATGCCGTTCTTGGTATAGCCTGCCTGCAGATCGAGCTCGTGGCGCGATTCGCCGCCCGAGCTGCCCTGCGCCGAGCCGTCGAGAAAATCGAGCTCGGGCAGCGCGTCGCTGATCAGCACGCGGTCGCTGAAGCGCCAGGTGTGGTAGAGACTGAGTTGTAGGCGGCCCGAGAGCGGGCTGTTCGCGCCGCCGAACCCGCCGCGGCCGCCGCCGAAGCCGCCACCGCCGCGGAAGCCGCCGCCCCCGCCCGGACCGCCAAACCCACCGCCGCCGGCGCGGACACCGCCCGCGCCGGGCTGGCCGCCCTGGCCCGCCTGCGCGGTCTGGCCGTCACCGGGAGGCGGGGTGCCGGGCGCGCCCTGGCCGGGCTGGGCCGGGACCTGCTGCCCCTGAGCTTGCCGGCCCTGACCTTGCTGCCCCTGGCCCGGACCGCGGCCGCCGGCGCCGCCCGGACCACCGAAGATCGGGCCGCCGAAGATGCTGTTGCCGAGGTTGGGCCGGCCCGCGCCGTAGCGCTTGATGATGTCGGCGAAGAAGGCCCGCGGATCGGGCGCGGGCTTGCCCGCCGCCTGCGCATCGTCGCGCGCCTTCTCGAAATCGCCGCGCGCCTTCTCGATCGCGCGCTCGAGCGACGACTTGATCGGCAGCGTCAGGTTGAAGCCCCAGTGCAGCTCGGACCGGCTGGCGCGTTCGAAGTTCAGCGGCCGCTGGTCGATGCTCAGCAGCCGCCCATCGGACGCGCGCACGAAGCGCGACGGGAAGGCGGTCTCGAGTTCGGCAGTCGCCCCCGGGAAGCTCGCGATCTCGTTGTGCGACGTGCTTTTGACGAAATCGGCGTTGAGCGTCAGGTCGGTCTTGTCGAGCGGCCGCGCATTGACCCCCAGCTTGAAGACATGGCGCTTCTCGGCGCCCAGCGCCGGGTTGCCGCCGGTGATCGTGGTGATGTCCGCGCTCTCGTTGCGGACGAAGTCGAACACGCGCACCGCCGGGGTGAACACCACCGGATCGCCCAGCTGCGAGGCGCTCGGCGCATTTTCCTCGTCGGTTACCGAGGCGATGAAGCGCACCTGCGAGATCGGCGCCCAGCGCGCGCCATAGCCGGTGGTGGTCAGCGTGCCGAAGTCCGAGAGATGCTCGACCTCGACATTGCCGTTGATCCCGAAATCGCCGATCGCGCTCAGGAAATTGTTGCGCGTGCTGGTGATCGGGATGTCGATGTTGGCGAGCCCGTCGACGCGGTCGCGGCCGACCGAGCCGCTGCGCGCGATGCCGCTGCGGAACGAGCTGCTGTCGAACTGGCTCGTCCCGCCGGTCGCGCGGAAGCTCACGTTGACGTCGCCGCCCGGCACCTTGGCGAGCGGACCGCTGATCAGCGCGTCGACCGATCCGACGCTCGACACCGAATGCGCGCGATCGGCGGCGGGGTTGTTGGTGGTGGTGAGCGTCTCCGACGTCACGCGGTCGTAGTTGCCGGTGACCGACCAGCGCCATTTGGCGAGGTCGCCGTTGAGCGTGACGCCGGCGTGCGCGGTGCGGTTGTTGCTGTTGCGGATGAGCGGATTGTCGCCGCCGGCGAGCGGCAGGCCGAGCCAGCTGTCGCGCTGGGTCTGCTCGAGCCGCGCGTTGACCGAGAGCGAGGTGTGCGCCGAGAGGTTCTGGGCATAGGTGCCCGTCATCGTCAGTGCCTGCGACGGGCCGACGAGCGTGCGGTACGGCCGCTGGTCTACCGTCGCGCCCGCGGTCGGCGCGATGTTGCGCTCGCTCTCGAGGATCGCCGAGTTCGACTGGTACTGGACGTCGACGTTCATCCTTTTGTCGCGGGCGATCTTGAGGATGTCACCGCTGCCGCGCTTGCCGCTGCTACCGCCCGCGGTGGGAAGGCTGCCGCCCAGCTCGGTGGTAAGCGCGCGGAAGCGCTGGCGCAGCACGATGTTCACCACGCGCTGGTCGGCGCGATAGCCGAACTTGAGCGCGGCTTCCTCGGGCAGGATGTCGACGCGCTCGATCGCTTCGGTGGGGATGTCGCGGATCTCGGCGAAGCTGGCGAGGCGGCGGCCGTTGAGCAGGATCACCGGCTGCCCGCCGCTGCCGCGGCCGCTATAGGTCTGCGGCGCGAGCTGGGTGATCAGGTCCGAGACCGAGCTGACGCCGTACGCACGGATATCGGCCTGGCTGTACTGCTGCTCGGGCTTGATGTCGCCGGGCACCGCGCCGCGCAGCTCGCCGTTGACGATGATCTCGTCCGAATCGCCGCCCTCGGCATCACCCGACTGGTCGGCGGGCGAGGGGGCGGGTGCAGGCGCCGGCGTCGGCTTCGGAACGGGCTGGGACGCCTGCTGGGCCTGGGCCGCCGACGCCATCGAGAGCGCGCCGATCATCAGCCCGGAAATTGCACAACCCCATTTCAGCATCGCTGCCCCGTCTCCAACCCGCGTTTCAACGGCCCGCGCGCGTCTATCGGGCAACGCGGACGCGCCGGGCTCTATCCGCCACTTGTCGCAAAATTATGCCGGAGGCGAGGAGATTCGGTGCAGTGCAGCACCGGCTCGGCGCTGCTTCTCCCGGGTTTCACTGGTGCGGTCGAGAGGCACCCTTGAGGGGTACATAGCTGCTCATGCCGACCCTAAGCGCCTGCGATCACAAAGAACTATGCGCATACCTGCGCATGTGCTAACACAACTTCTCTCATACAACGGGGGACTGAACGGGGGGCCATGAAGTACAACGTGCTGACCCAGCTCAAGGCCAAGAACGCCCCCGAAGGCAGCTATGGCGACGGCCAGGGACTGTGGCTCGTGAAGTCCGAGCGCGCCCGCGGGAAGTGGGTCCTGCGGGTCTTCGTGAGCGGCAGGCGCCGCGAGATGGGGCTCGGCCGCTGGCCCGACGTCTCGATCGCCGAAGCGCGGGAAAAGGCGGCCGAGGCGCGCAAACTTTCGCGCGGGCTCGAAGACCCGATCGAGGTGCGGCGCAAGGCCAAGCGCGGCGTCCGCCGGCTCACGGTCAAGGAAGCGATCGAAGGATGCTTCGAGGCCCGGAAGGCAGAGCTCAAGGGCGACGGCAAGGCCGGGCGCTGGATGTCGCCGTTGGAAACGCACGTCATCCCCAAGATCGGCACCCACGCTATCGAGGACCTCGATCAGCACGTCCTCAGGGACCTGCTCGCGCCCCTGTGGCACGAGAAGCCCGAAGCGGCGGCGAAGGCGCTCAACCGCGTTAATCTGGCCGTGAAGCACGCCGCGGCGCTCGGTCTGTCGGTGGACATGCAGGCCTGTATGAAGGCGCGGGCGCTTCTCGGGAAGCAGCGGCATACGACCGAGCACATCCCGTCGCTTCCGTACGCCGACGCCCCCGCCTTCTACAAATGGCTCCTCACGGTCGAGGGCGTATCGGCGCTCGCCCTGCGCTTCCTCATCCTGACCTGCGCGCGGACGAGCGAGGTCCGGCTGGCGACCTTCGACGAGATCGACGGCGCCATTTGGACGCTTCCGGCCGAACGCACGAAGACCGGCATCGAGAGGCGCGTGCCGCTCGTCGGCGAGGCGCTCGCGGTCGCGGAGGAGTGCCGGAAGAAGTCGAAGCACCACCTCTTCCCCGCCTACAAGGGCCAGCCCCTCTCAGACGCCGCCATGGCAACCCTGATGAAGCGCCAGGGATACGACGCGCGTCCCCACGGCTTCCGATCAACCTTCCGTACCTGGTGCGAAGAGCAGACCGACGCCGCTTTCGCGGTCAAGGAAGCCGTCCTGGGACATGTCGTGGATACCGGGGTCGTGGGCGCATATCAGCGGTCGGATCGGCTGGAGAAGCGGCGCAATCTTCTAGAAAATTGGCAAAATTTCCTGCTTGATGTCTGACGCCCGAGCGATTTCTTCTCGGGCTGGATCGGCTAGTACCATCCAGATCAACACCTAGGGCGATGGCGGTGCCATCGCCCAGTTTTACCTATCAGAACGGCATATGGGGTTTCGAAGGCGCCGGCCTTGGCCGCATGAGGTCCGCCATCCCCGCGAGGGCCACTCTCGGTCTCGATGCGATCGAGATATTCAGACCTCAGGTAGAGGGAAAATTCACATCGACGAGCTTTTATGCGAACTATACTCCGACGTTCGACAAAGTGGATTACTGAGGCCTGTCGGAAGGTTTAGCGCGTGGGCGACATTGCTATCTTAGATTGTCTGCTCGTATTTTTTAGCGCGTGCATTGCCTTTTTTATCAGCCGCGGAAATCATGCTCCTCGAACCCGAATGGCCGCGGTTTTGGCCATTTTGCTACCAATTGCGTTTCTAATATTGAACCAAGTGGTGTGGGCCTCCACGAAGGTCGGGATCATTGAATATATTACGTGCATGATTAATCCCACCGCTCCGGCCTGCCCGCCTGATCTTCCAAAGCCAACTTGGCAGAAGCCTTCCGAAACGGCGATCCTTTCCACGCCCGCACCAACCCAATCGCCGAGCCAGGCGGAGGGATTACAATATGACGTCGACATTTCACGCCTTAAGGACGAATGTGGTAGAGGTAAATTCGAAAGCTGCGACGATCTCGCGATAATGTATTATCGGGGGCGAAATATATCACGGGATTATTCACAGGCGGCAATTTACTTTAGGAAAGCGTGCGATGGCGGAATGAGGTACAGCTGCTTTAATTTAGGCAGTATGTACGAGGATGGCTTCGGCGTGGAGAGAGATTATAATATCGCCTTAAGATATTATGAGAGATTTTGCGAGCAAGGCTATCCGACAGGATGTCAGTACAGAAATCGCTTGAAAGATCGCATGAGACAACTATAGCTGAGCATCAAAAAAATGGATCGGAAGCACAATTCTTCTACGCTCATTTCAAAAATAAATGAAATAGTAAGCTGGCTCTGAATTTCATTTGCTTGGGTCGATACAACAGTTGACCGCGAGAGCGGCGCACTAGCCCGTTGGGCTTTAGCCGGAGAGTTGTCTCAGAATTTCCCGTGCATCTAGCTGGTAGTGCGTGAGCGCTAACGCCACGGCGCAAAAAAGAGATGCTCGCCAAGCCTGACTATCCCAGGGCCGGCGCTTCCGCGGCAAGTAATGCGCGAACTGAATGAACTGCCGCGCGATAGCGCAGGCGATCTGGTATCGGTTCATAGCGCCCAGATGGACGAAGCAGGAGCGCACATCGATGAAGCGGTACGCGGCTACTTCGATGCCTTCCGCAGTCGCTAGCGCGACGATCGCCCGACATAACCCGACGAAGCGGGGTCGATTGGCCGCCGACCCATCCTCGAAGGCCTCAAGTACGAGGGTCTGGGGCGTGAGCTGGCGCACGAGCTTCTGTACGCGATCCAAACAGCGCTCGTTTTTGTACTTCCCTTTCAGGCTTACCGAACCCCAATCATAGGGCGAAAAAGGGCTCGTGAATGCCGCCCAGCCGAAACCGCGGGAATTCGGATGAATAGCGAGCGTGATGGCCCGGTACGGCGCCGCGCTCATGCTTCAAGCGCGTTATGCAGGCGTTCCGCCAGCTCCCCCAGGAACTCGCGTTTGCGTTCCGCGACCGGCCCGGTTCGGAACTCAAGGCGTGCGCTCAGGTCGCCCGCGTTATGCGCGATGCGATTGGCCATCGCACCGGCGAGGCGCGGATACAGCTCAGCTAGCGACTTTCCGAGCGCCAGCTCGAGCCCGATAGCGACTTCCAGCGTTCCGGGCCTGCGGTGCGCGCGCTCGAACTTGTGCAGGGAGCCCGGAGAGATACCAATGAGCGCGGCGATCTCTGCTTGATCAAGCGCCCATGACTTGCGCTCGGCGCGCAGCTTGTTGTGTTTGTGCATAGGGATGGTCGTTAGGCGCGGCGACTGCCGCTTCCCCATCGTCGCGAAACCGCGCCCCGCTCGGCAGTGCGGTAGAATTGCCTCGCGGCTCCATTGGGGAATTAGCTGGGGAGATCGAAACGCGCTGGCACGACGCGAGCCGCCGCGAGCTTCTGAACTCTGGCCCATTGCGCGCGCGGAATGCCGTACACGCCGTTCGACTTGCTCGTCATGAGCCCGAAGGCCTGCCGTACGACGCCGCCTACCCACTTGTTGGTCATCGGCGACCTCCCCAGGGCTATGCTGGCATCATTAAAGCGCCGCGCGATGTCGGCGATTGAGACGTACGGCCCGGTCTCATGCGAAAATGCGTCCACGACTGCGGCGAGCACCAGCGCCTCGGGCAGTTGGCCGCGCGCTTCATCACGCGCGCCCGAAAGCCCAGCGAGCCACGCCGCGATACGCGCGCATTCTTCGTTGTCCTCGATCAGGGAAAGGAGCGGCAACGCCATCTGATTAGTTCGGGCGTCCACTCCGGAAATCGCGCGCGCTCCGTCGGGGCCCACCGCATGCCGGTAGCGCAGGCGATAGCCGAGAAGCCTGTTGCGCAGCGAACGCGCCTCTATTGCTAGTGTATCGGGCGTGTGAAGCGGGATGCCTGTGGGCAACGCGCGGCGGGCCGTGCTCTCTGTTATGAACCGGCTTTCGAGTGCGTCATCCTGGAAGCTCTCGCGCATGGCGAGCAGCTTCGGGCCGAAGACGCGAAACGCCTGCGGATTTAATTCGCGGTGCCGGTTCGTCATTGTCCGCAGCACCGGCAGGCCATCCACCGTGCCGTTGTTGAGTATCTTCACCAACTCGTTAGTGGTGTCCGACCAGCGTAGGTCGGCTTCGTCCAGCACCAGCGTGCCGCGGAAGCGATCGAGAATATGGAATATGGGCGAGACGGTCGACGCGCCGGATGCGAAGAACGGCGTATAGCAAATCGACCCGATCGTGAGCAGGCCCCGGGTCTTCCCGCTGCCCCATGCCCCCAGAAGCCTCAGGTACGGCACTTCCTTGAAGGCGTCGTATACCCAGGACAGGAGGACATAGTAGGGCGCGAGCGCGAGAAACTCGGCCGAGACATCGACGTAGCGGGCGATATAGCGCCGGATGTCCGCCACCAGCTCCCCAACGTCCCCAACCTCCCCAACGCCCGAAGGGAGAAGGACACAGCCCGAAGTAAGCAGGTTGTTCGATGCCGAGTACGGCACGAGCCGGCGCCCATCCGGAAGGTCGAACGCCGGCAGGACCGCAATGTGGCCCTCCGGATCGCACACGGCGAATGATGTCGCACCTTCGATCGGATCGTAGATAGTCTCGATAATGGTGGCGTCCGGACGCACCTCGGCGACGATCGGCACAGGATTTTCCGTACTCATCTCGATAGCATGCGGAACATGCGGACGTGCGGGCAGTGCGGCAGAATCAACGGACGACGGCAATTCCACCGCCCTGCGCAGGCCGCTGTGTTCGGTTCATCGTGCGGGAATGGAACGCCCTTCCCGCGCACAGGACATGAGGGACGTCGGGGACATGCAACAGCCTCCGCCATCCGATCCCACGCCTCGGCCGAACCTGACCGTCGAGGACGTGGAGTCATTTCAGGCGCTGTTTCTTGAGGTGTACGGGGACCGGCTGGAGCACGAGGAAGCCGCCGAACTTGCTACCAGTCTCGTGCGTTTCATGAGCCTGGTTTACCGCCCCATCACCTACGGACAGCTTGAACGGGCCCGCGCCTTACTGCACAAATGGGGTTTGTCGGATATACTCGATGCATGAACCCCCGCGATCTGCGGTACGGATATTACGGGCGCAAATCGTCGGAATCAGACGAGCGCCAAATTCAGTCGCTCGACGACCAGGAGCGCTGGTGCGAGAGGATGGCCGCAGGTGCTGGCCTCAACATCGCGAAGCGCTACAGCGAGGCGAAGTCCGCCAAGGCTCCCGGGGAGCGCGTTCAGTTCAACGCCCTGTTGCGCGATCTGCGATCCGGCGTTGTGAACGGCATCATTTGCTGGAAACTCGATCGCCTCGCGCGCAACCCCGATGAGGCGGGCGCGATCATCGGCATGCTTCAGCGCGGCGAGATCCGCCACATCAAGACCAGCGAACGGGACTATTGGAGCGAGGACAACGCCCTCATCACCTACATGGAGTTCGGCATCGCCAACCAGATGGTTCGCGACCTCTCCAAGAACGTTAAACGAGGGCTGGACAGCAAGGTCGAGAAGGGATGGATGCCCGGCCGCGCGCCGCAAGGCTACCTAAACAGCAAGCTGAATGAGCGGGGTGCCAATTACATCCTCGTTGATGAAGAGCGTTTCCCACTCATCGAGCGCGCCTGGCGCCTCATGCTCACGGGCGACTATCTTCCCCGGCACATTCTACAACTCCTCAACGAGGAGTGGGGGTACCGGACGCGGCTCACTCGCCACACGGGCGGCATGCCGCTCGCGCTTAGCGCGCTCTACCGCATCTTCACGAACCCCTTCTATGCGGGCGTGATCTCCTACGGCGGCCGCTATGAAGTCGGCCAACATCGACCAATGATCACCATGGCGGAATTCGATCGCGTGCAGGCGCTTTTGGGCCGCCCGGGCAAGCCACATCGCATTTATCACGAATATGCGTTCACGGGCATGATCCGTTGCGGCGAGTGCGGCAGACTCATCAGCGCGACGCGAAAGGAGAAGCGCCTTAAGAGCGGCGATACCAAGCTCTACGTGCTGTATTACTGCATCGGCGCAAGATCAGGCGATTGCTCTCAATATTATACCAACGTCGATTCAATCGAGACCCAAATCGGCAAGAAGCTGGCGCTCGTCGCCATGGAGCCGAAGATACGGGATTGGGCGCTCCAGTTTCTCGAACGCAATCAGCAAGGAGATCGAGCCGCCCACATGGCGATCAGATCATCACGTGAAAGCGCCTTGGCGCAGGCGGAGCGCCAGCTCGGCGTTCTTACCGATCTACGCCTGCGCGAGCAGATCGACGACACGGAGTTCCAATCGCGGCGACCCCAGCTTCGCGCAGAAATTGCCCGTTTGCGTGCACAATCCGCCGAGGCAATCACTGAGCATGACTGGGTGCCCCTCGTTGCGCGAACATTCGACTTTGCCTTCCATGCACTTGTGCGATTCGTGGACGGAGAACTGCCGGCAAAGCGGGAGACGCTCACGGAATTTAGTTGGAACCGCTCGTTGCGCGATGGGAAACTGAGCATTGAAGCCATTCCCCGCTACCTTGAACTACAAAAGCGGCTTCCCACACTAAGGCGCAAAATGCGGGCGGTGGAACTGGAAGAAAACGGCTCGGATAAGAGCTCAAATGAGCCTCCAGCGGCTCTCGTTCCCACTCTGTGCGCCCTAGTAGAGGCTGTTGGAACCGCAGCTCGTGAGGAAATCGCCAAGAAGCAGTCTGAAGGAATTTAAATGCGCCCTCGTCTCTCAGCCGTTTCTGAAAGCACGTACGTGTTCGGTCGGTGGCTTTGCCACTTATGCGATAGTGGACGCCCTAAGGCCGCGCGGTATCTAACGGTCAGGGCTTCCCCTTTTTCGGCGGGCCCTTTGCTGCCAATATAGATGCGATTTTCGCTTTCAGGTCGGCTTTTTTGGTCGCGTAGCGGTTCTCAAAGACGAATTCGATCATGTCGAAAGCGTCCAATACATCATCTCGAGTGAGCCCCCCGGGATGACTGCTCGAATTTCCCAGCCATTTGACCGCGAGAAGCGCATCACCGTTCTCAGAATCGATTTTCTGGAATTGCTGAATACGGTTGTGCGCCGTGAGGTAATTCCCGTTGGCAGCCTTCTCAGGGATGCCTTCGTGGGTAAGGAACAGTTCAACGACTTGTCGTAGCTGATTACCCGCTGCCTCATTGCTGGCCCACACCAGCGCCGAAGCTCCTTCCACGGCCTCTTTGATGTCCTGGGGAACAGCTTCTGGCACTTCAATCGGGATCGGCGCGGGGAAGATGGACTTGACCACGTAGAGGTCGGAGATCGTCTGATGGTGCTCATACTCGTCTTGATATTCGTAGATATTGACGGGTGTGTTTCCACTAATGGACGCGACGTCGCGACAATCCTTGTTGCTGCATTGAAGGAAGCCAGCAAAGCGTTGAATTACCCAATCGGGCTCCCAATTGACGTGATCATGAGCATCTTTTGATGGGCCAGATTCTTCAACGATCACCTTATCAGGCATGGGGATCAAGTTGCCCTTCTTGCAGAGGGGACATGGCCAGTGTGGCAGTTGGCCGAACTTCTCCCGCCAGTATTCTCGATTAACGGTCATGCTCTTCCCCTAATGAACGGGAGATATGGCGATCGTCAGGCTTTGGGAACTACCTGCGAAAAATCCGAGGGATCAATGAGGCTATGGCCACGGGCTTATGAACCTACAGCCTAGTGGCAAACTGGATGCCAATCGGCAATTCCGCAGCACTAGCCGCAATAATCTTCGCGTCGAGAATGAGGAGATGGCGCTTCGGGAGCACATCATCATAGGCACAGCCAACCATCACGGCGGCGCAGAAACTCTCGGGATCAAGCCCGCCGACCTGAGGATGCATCTGATTGCCTTCGGCCAAACCGGCGTAGGCAAATCTACGTTAATTCAACAACTTGCGGTACAAGACTATCGCGCGGCTCGCGGATTCGCCGTCCTCGATCCCCACGGGGACTTGGCGGAAAGCCTGCGCGTGGCGCTCGATGGCGAATGCACGACCTATTTCGACCCCGCCGATCCCGCGAACCCGTACGGATACAATCCGCTCCGCCGGGTGCGCCCGGACAAGATCCCGCTCGCGGCATCGGGGCTCATGGAAGCCTTCAAGAAGCTCTGGCCCGACGCCTGGGGCGTGCGCATGGAGCATGTGCTCCGCAATTCCCTGTATGCGCTCCTGGAGCGCGACGGCTCGACGCTTCCGGACATCCTGCGCATGTACGCCGACAAGGCGTTCCGCCGCGGCGTGGTGGCGGGGATCGGCAATCCGGTTGTCCGAGCCTTCTGGAAGAGCGAGTTCGCGAACTATCCGCCCCGGTATGCGGCCGAGGCCCTGGCCCCTGTCCAGAACCGTCTCGGCGCGCTTTTGTCCGACCCGGCGCTGTATCGCGTATTCGTAGCGCCGAAAGTCGATCTCCGCTTCCGATCCATCATGGACGAGGGCGGGGCGCTCCTCGTGAACCTGTCCACGGGCCGGCTGGGGAGCGACAGCAGTCAGGCGCTGGGGAGCCTGCTTGTATCCACGCTCGGCCTGGCAGGGCTGAGTCGGCTGGAATTGCCGCCCGAGCAGAGACGCCCCTTCCACCTGTATGTTGACGAGTTCCAGGCCTTCTCCACCCTCTCATTCGCGAACATGATGGCGGATCAGCGCAAGGCGGGGGTCGCGATTACGCTTGCGACACAGCATAGCTTTCAGCTTGACCCGGAGGTGCGCCACGCCGTGCTCGGCAACGCGGGTTCGCTCATCGCCTTCCGGACGGGCGTGGAGGACGCGGCGCTGTTGGCGCGGGAGTTCGCGCCGACGTTCGAGGCGCGCGACTTCATCAACCTCCCCAACCGCAACTTCTACGCCCGCATCATGATAGATGGCGCGCCGAGCAAGGTGTTCAGCGGGGAGTTGGTGCCGCTATAGCTTCGAGATGCCAACGATAACGTAGCAAGACCTTCTAAGACCATCAAATGCGCGTTGTTTTCGCCAATTCCTGCGCATGATGGCGATGGCCCTAGGCCGCTCTGGCGCGGTCGAGGTTCTCCAAACGATCAAACCGAAATGGATCGTTATGACAGCGATATGACAACGGATTGCTTGTCGTTTATCACGCTATCGCTAAAGTTCGCGCCGTTCGAAATGCCCTGGAGGGGCGTAGCGGGGCTACGGATGGGCGTCGGTATAAGTTATATGGGTACCAAGCGCGAGCTTGCTGGGACTGTGGCGGATGTGCTCGCAGACTGTCGCGCCGGGCCAATGCTCGATGTCTTCGCTGGTATGTGCTCCGTCGGTGAGGCAGTAGGCCCGACCAGGCAAGTTTGGACAAATGATGCACAGGTCTTCGCTTCGCAAGTCGGAGCGGCTCTTTTCACATCCCGCGTTTTGCCACTTCGTTCGCAATCGATAGCCGATATCTATCATACGAGATTCCATGAGGCGCTGGCGCGCGGTAGCGAAAAATGGCGTGCCCATCTGGAGATCGAAAGCGACGCCTTAGCGGCCAGCACTTTTGAGGAGTTCGCGGTTGCAAGAAGCGCGTTGAGGAGCGCCTTAAATCATAGCCCGATCGCCACGCCGGTCAGCTACCCTAGCTTGTTCACTCGTCAATATGCGGACACTTTTTTCGGCCTCCGACAGGCTCTCGAAATAGATGCTATAGTCGAAGCCGTGCGGGGGTATACGCCGACAGCTCTTATGGAAGATGCTGAGCGTTGGCTCATGATCGCGCTGGGCAGGACTATGCTTCGCGTGTCCACCACGACCGGCCATTTCGCCCAGTTCCTGTCGCCGAAATTAAACAATTTTCGGACGTTCCAGCGGCAACGGCGGCGAATGATTTGGCAGGAATGGCTTGAATCAAATGAAGAAATGCAACCGGTCGGTGATGATATTTGGCGGTCGCAAAATCGATCCTTCAATGAGGATGCCCTGACTTTACTACCTCGCCTCGTTAGCGAGAAGATGAAGCCGAGCGTTATCTACGCAGATCCGCCATATACTAACGATCAATATTCTAGATATTATCATGTTCTTGAAACATTATTTCTTTACGACTACCCTTCCACGAGTGGCGCGGGCGTCTACAGGGATGGGAGATTTGTCACGAAATTCTCGCTGAAGAGCCAATCTGTAGCCTCTTTGGAAGCGCTGGTCGGAAGCGCGGCGCGGCTAGGTGCCGACTTAGTACTGAGCTATCCCACTAACGGGCTGGCATATTCGAAGGGCTTCGAAATTGAAGACCTACTGAGAAGATCATATCGAGACGTAGAAATTTGCCACGCCATCAGCCATGATCACTCCACATTTGGCGCGTCCAAGGGCCAAGCGAAATCGGCCGTAGTTGAAAAAATATATCTGGGGCGTGTGTGATGTCTGAAAAGCAACCTCACGGCCAGCTTAGAGACCTATCTCCGGATAAAATCGACCGAAATCCGGAGAATCCACGGCTGTTCTTTCGGCCCGAAGAGATGGATACGCTTATAGCGTCGATCAGACGATATGGCATTCAAGTACCAATAACCGTCTATGAAGACGACGGAAAATACGTATTGATTGATGGTGAGCGGCGATGGCGATCTGCTCTCAAGTTAAACCTCAAGAAAATTCCAGCATTGGTTCAGCCAAAGCCCACGCGGCTGAACAATTTGCTCTTAATGTTCAACATTCACGCCCTTCGGGAGCAGTGGGATTATTTGACGATTGCGAACAAACTTCCCGATGTAATTGAACTGTTCATCGCGGAAAACGACGGGAAAGAGCCTAACGAGCAAGATCTGAGTGAAATGACGGGCTTGACCCGCGGGCAAATTCGGAGGTGTCGACTTCTATTTGATTTGCCTGATCATTACCGACGTCTTCTCGAAGAAGAGCTTGCGCTCCCGAAGCACCTTCAGCGCTTGTCGGAAGATTTTTTCATTGAAATGGAAAAAGCCCTCAAGACCGTTCAGAAGCGTGTTCCTGCTGCCGTTTCCGATATCAATGGTGCGCGAGACGCATTGATTGAGAAATTCAAGAGCGGCACAATAAACAATATTACCGATTTCCGTAAGCTATCCAAAATTGCCACTTCCATTAGCAATGTCGGTGTGCGGGAGGATAAGGCTAGAAAGGCCATCATCGACATCTTCGACCTAACAAAGCCCGTCAGTATTCACGACGTTTACGCGGAGCAGTTTGAAACGAGATACGATGAGAGGAAAATTAAGCTAAATGTTGATTCGATATATGAATATCTCGATGCTACAATCGAAAGCGATGACGAATCTTCGATCGGAGATGAACTGCGTGAACGCCTAAGCGACCTTAACCGGTTGATCGACCGGGTGCTGAGGGCCGTCGATGGCCTTTGATACGCTCAGCGACCGCTTGCGAGACGTTGCGAACCACTCTCTGGCGTTCTGCAAAGGGAGATATGGCAATAACGGCGTCAAAATCGAGCAGGGTATCGACGACACAATTATGTGGAGGCCGAGCTTTTATTTGAAGGTCGGGAAATTTAAGATCGTGGCTGTCGAGGTGGAGGATAATTTATATCCTGAGAGCCTCAAAGGGGCGGCCCACGAAATTAGCCATTTTGATTTTCCGATATCGGTCTACCAAGCTTGTACCTTGGAGGCATTTCTTGGTGATCCCAAGCACAAGAAGGTAGCTCAATTAAAGAATCATGGCTTTGGAATTATTACCGTCGACGACGAAGGCAAAGCCGTAATTCAGCATCCCTGCGTCCCGTTGGCGCAACATATCTCTCCCGACGCCTTCGACCGCGCGATTTCCGGGCTGAGTGGACCGCTCAAAGTGGCCTTTCGATCCGCCTACACGGTTTATCAGACCAACGAAACGCAGGGTCTGCAAGACGCTGGTCAGATTGTGGAGGCAGTTATTCGGGCAATTGGCACCAAAGCGGTTAAAGCAGGGGACTTGGGGGCGGCGCCTCCCAATCAGGCGCTCGCAAATAGGATCGATGATATGTATGGCGCCCAAGCGTTGGCCGGCCATCGAGCTGCGCTCGGTGGTGCACGCGAGTTCGTTGCGGAGTTTCGCAATACCGTCAGCCATCCGGCCAACACGGCAAAACTGGCGGCTGAAAAGATTCGAAAGTGCCGTAAGGGATTTTTGGACGCTATCGACCTAGCAGTTAAGCTGCGATCGCTTGCACAGGCAAAAGGATATAAAATTCAAGTCCACATCGGCTAAAACTGTGCGGCGACGTAAATCGTCGATCCGACGATTTTCGGCGAACGGCATTGTCGTTGTAATCACGCGAAATTTAGCCGGCCGAGGGACAAATGGCGTATCCGGCCATGGGAGGTGCAGCGCCCACCGCATGAATATGCGCCGCGTACTCACGAGCAGCCCTCGGCATAGCGGATCGTCCGATCGCCGGCATAGATGGCGACGACCCGTTGCGACGCATCCGTTTCGAACCGGACCCCGCGCGCGTCAGGATGCGTCCAGAAGGTGAGATTCTTCGCAGGGGCAGGCTCGTATTCGTTGGCCTCGACTTGCAGTCCCGGACCATAGGCGCGCCGCACCTCCGCCTCGGTCGATCCGATCCCGATGCCGCGCGGCGTCCTCGCGCGGCTCGGCGCGCGGACCTCGACCCGCGCCAGCCGGTCGCGAATGAACAAGAGTCGCACGCCCCGATCCTTGCCGGATCGGGCAACGAGGCAGTTGAAGTCGCCCCGGCCGTCCTCAAGCGTTCCCAGCATCTCCGTGATCTGTTGTACCGGCATACCGAGCCGTGCGGAGCCGTACCCGTCGGGGGTAAGGTACACGGGCGACGGACTAGTTCCGAATAGGCTTGCCGCCAGTGCGGCCCCGAGCATGCGTTTCATCGGCCTCTCCAAGGTATCTCAGCATCGGTCGGCTCATCCGACTCAGACTGCCGGCGTCAAAGATCGCAGGTGGTCGGACCCGTGAACCACGCGCCCGCCGGCATGATGACGCGGATCGGCGTGCCGCGGGGACCGGGATGAAAAATCTGATCCTGGGCCCCGCTCCGGAGCTTAACTTCATTCGCCGCGAAGCACCCGGTCGCGCTCATCGGCATGAAGCCGGCGGCTGTGAGGATGAATCGGTTGCCGCCGAGGCTCTTCCATGTGAGCGGCCTCGCCGCCCGCCCGTCGTCCACGACGGCAGTTCCATCGTCGAGAAACGTCAGCTCGGTATTTCCGTCCGACCATACGCCTACCGGCGTTCGCCGAAGGGAATATTCCCTGATGGCGAAAAGGGCTAGCAGGAGGACGATGCCACCGACCACAACGAGGACCCGCGGCTTGACCGCGCTGAGGCGCCTCACTCCACGTACTCGCGAGGAGTCATGCCGCGCCACATGCCCGGAAGGGACGGGTTGGGGCAGAAGCGGTAGGCGAAGCGGCCCCAGCGGGAGCGCCAGGTAAAGCGCGTCGGGCCGCGCAAGACGATTGAGACGGTCTCCCGGGTCCCGTCCTCCGGATTGCGATAGCTTCCGGTCCAGCCGCCGCCCTTGGCCGGGCGCGGTGCCACGTTCGGCAGTCGCCCAGCGGAGAAGTATCGCCCGTCATACCACATCAGGGTGGCGTTCGACGCCTGCCCGCACGGCGTAGCTTCGTGGACATAGGCCCCGACCCGGAGACCTATGCTGAGGTATATCTTCTGGCTCGCGACGGACGGCGACGTGAAGATCATGGCCACCAGGGCAACTACGATACCGCCTAAGGCCGGCGCTTTAGATGCGTCCCCTAAATGCATCACTCCCCCCTGACCAATGCGAAGCTCGCTCTACTACGGAATAGGGAGATTTGCCATAGGGCGTTTTGCACTATCTCAAAACGCCCTGCCAGTGGCCGCAAGTATGCCCGCGGCCCGGAAGTCGGCGTTCGAAGCGCCCTATATCGAGATCATCGATCGTCTCATCGCGCGCCGCAGAGAGCTGGGTATGAGCCAGGCGGATTTAGCGGTTGCGTACGGCGAGGATCAGCCCTTCATCAGTCGGATCGAACGTCGCCAGCGCCGCCTCGATGTGTGGGAATTCGTGCGCTTTTGCCGAGCGCTAGATGTTGAACCGGGCAACATTCTGCGCGGTCTCGATTAGAAGAGGTCTGGATGACCGCGCAAAAGTCGGCGTGGTCTATTTGTCAGCCCGGCCGCTGCGTATGGATCAATTGTAAGGCCTGTTCCGTCGAAGGCATCCAGTTTGCCCAGAGGTGCTTTGGACAGGACCGATCCGAAAACGCCTTCGATGTCCGGCGCTAAGACCCGCGATATACTGAGCCGTTGTCGCCGCCCTCGGGTTTGGCTCGACCCCGAAAGTTTAGATCCGGTCGCTAATGCAGTTCTTAGTATGTGACAGATCGACAAAGGCTCTGCCATCCGTAGGGCCGGGTCGGCTGAGGTTTATATATTTAAGAGAGTTAAGCCCAGCAGTTCAGCTCTCACTCAACAGATTTGAGAAATAATGCGCGATAGCTTACAATGCCTGACTCGAATACGGGGAATTTCACAAAAACGAGGCATATTATGCTGGTGCGAGCGACATTAGCTGCTGGGATCGTGCTTGCATTAGCAGGCGCTCCCCTTCCGACAGAGGCCCAATCGTTAAAATTCGAATTCACGGGCTCTTACGAAACCAGATATGGTAATCCATTCGACCCCGGCAGCTACGAGACTCATTCAACGCCTGTATCGGGATGGTTTACCTACGAGCAGAGCGCCCATCCGACGTATTCCGATTACGCTTCGTCAACATACAATGGCGCAATAACGAGCTTCTCATTTACCTCGACCGAGTTTGAGCCATTTTATGGGACGGATACCGTGTCCTCCTATGGGTTTCCGGAGTTTATATCCTCTATAGCAATCCAGGGCGGCCCGTATCCCGGCATGGCTACTTTCAACATCAGGCCGGATTCATACAAACTTCTTCAGGTATTGACCATATTCCCGAGCAGTTATTTCTCGACTACCAGCCTGCCCGGTCCAGGAGTTTCCTACTCCGACACCTCAACCGAGTATCGGCCCGGGACGTTCTATGGCCTCGCATGCACCCAGTTCGCCCCGTGCGGGCCTGCGGGAGAGGGAGTTGTAAACGGATTCACTATCAGCTCGGGTATGGCCCCTCCAACCGATAAAGAATTGGCTCAGCTTAGCTTTTCGGCGTACGGGAATGTTAACGAGACTCGCTTTTCCGAAGTTATGAGCACCCCTGCGGGCGAAGGCCTCACTGCAATAGCATACAAAAACGGCGATCAGATTGTGGTTGCGTTCGGCGGAACTGAACCAAAAACCCTTTCTGGTCTTAAAGATTTCCTTGCGGATCAGTCATTTTATATTGGAATTCCATCGTTTGCGATGGAGATTTATGCTTCGAAGGCGGCGGAATTTCTCGCGGCCGTCGAAAAGCAATATGGAACCTCCAACATAACGCTCACTGGTCATTCGCTAGGAGGAGCGATCGCCGAACTACTCGGGAACGCTTCCAAATTTAGGGCGGTAGCCTTTGATGCACCTGGGCCGGCGAAGTTAGTATCCGCGCTGCAGGATGAGATCAGTGTTGTTGATGGGCTGTCCGGGCGTCCCGCTACGGAGATAATCAACTATCGGCTCTGGGGAGACGCGGTTTCATTGGTCGGTGATCAACTCGGCGATACCAAAACCGTACACCCGTTAGATGGCAATCTGCCCGATCAGGTGTCGGCGCTTGAAGCGCTTCACGATCATGGCATGAAGATTTTGGCGGACGCCATGAAAATGAACACCGCTATCGAGAATGATATAAAAGGGCCGAAGCTGGAACATATAAAAATTTTAGGCGGGGCACTCGTAATTGGAGGCAATATATTATTACATTTTGCCGACTACGCGGACGAGCTTGCCGAATTGCTATTTGATCCACCGCCGGCTGGCGGGTACCTTTTCGCAGTAGATGAAGGGTCTCCTTTCCTTCACTCTTTGCAGTTGCCGAATTTCAACGGGATTTCGAGTTTTGTCGTTTCGGCATATGGTCCCAACGGGTGGGGCGCCGAAACGAGCTTGACGTCGCTTTCCTGGTTTTATTTTGATGAAGGCGCCACGGGCTTTTCGGTGTACGGCTTGGACTCGCTAGGTCGGCGCGCTAATTTCTCGGAAGCCATCTTGTTTGACCTCCGATTCCGAACCTCCGGAAACTTCGCCGCGTCGGTCGAAGCTCTAGCGCCCGTCCCTTCCGTTCCCGAGCCTCAGACTTGGGCGCTCATGCTCGCCGGACTGTTCCTTGCGGGAATGCAGCTCCGCATGCGCTCCCGCGCAGTTTCTGGGGTCATACGACAACCGCGGCGACAAAGAGCAACGCTATGAAAATGTAGGCGACTACGGGCCCTGTAAGGAGCACGATGTAAGCCAATCGTAGCCGCCCTATCGCATACGCAATGATCGATGCCACCACGCTAATTGACGCGATCCAGGGATAGCGCATTAGCATGGTAATAAATGTATCAGTGATGGATTGTTCAAGCGCGGAGTTAAATCCGCTGCTATAAAACACCATGCCTATCGGTAAAATCAAACCAAGCGGAAGGGCTGATGAAATAATTACACAAAAATTAATGATTATGAACATTGATCGTTCGGAGTGCATAAACTTAATTTAGATAATTAATCTTAATCGCTTCGTTCACATTACCATGCTTTCTGGCGTTTTGCGTTCAACCTGTCGACAATAATTTGTCCGTCAGCGGAGTGCACCAGGCTCCCGTAAGCACCCCAGAAAGAACTTTACTCGGCGCCCGCCAATGCGCGCCGAACCCCGACACCACCGCCACGCCGAACCGTGCAGCTTCAGCGTCGCCGGCATGCCGGCCGATATGCGCCAGGAGTGCGCGGGCGTGCGCCGCGCTCGTCGTGGCGGTGAGCACATGGAGATTCGGCACGCCCCACCGCTCGCGGTACGCCTGCGTGCGCAGTATTGCGAGGTAGCCGGCGATCTTCCGGGCGAAGGACGACTGCGCGAGGTTCCGGCGCTCGATGCTCTCGGTGTTCCGGTCGATCTCCACCGCAAAGAACCGGAAACCCTTCCCGGGATATTCGAGGCCGAAGAGGCCGTCCGGGATGAGCGTGCCGGCCGGCGTCTGGATAGCGAGCGGATTGGCGCTCGCCCGCGCGGCCGCCGCCTTCGGGTGCGCGAGGATTTCGCGCTGGCTGATATAGCGGAGGCCGAGCGCGGGCGCGGTCAGCTCGAAGGAGGCGCCCACGCAGGCGCCCATGAGCCGGTGGACGAAGGGGTCGGCGCGGCGGGGCGCCAGGGATGGGCTCCGCTCGGCGAGGATGGCGCTTGCGCGCGGCGCGAGGTCGTACACGAGGTGCTGATAGCGGGCGTGGTAGCTGGCGAACTGCTGGGGCGGGCGCACGAGGTACGAGCCGCCCGCGTCCCCGTTATAGAATTCGGTGAGGCGGTTCTGGAGGTGCGACCGGTCGCGGCGCAGATGCTTGGTGAACTCGTACAGGTAGTGGCTCGGAAGCGGCCCGTGCCGGTCGATTGCGTCGAAGATGAGGTAGTCGGCCTCGGTGAGTACCAAGCGCCCGGAAGATGGATTGGGCGGCGCCACGCGCCTGCGCCTTCCAAGCGCATCCTTGGGAGCGGGCGTATCGCCCGCGGCGGCGTCGTATAGCGGCGAGCTGGCCATGAGCGTCCTCCGGTGAAGGACACGCTCCATATGCACGTATCGCGCGCTTGAAACCGGTCGGCATGAGGAGGCCTGCCGGGCCCTGATCCGCCATGTGCCGGCATGCGCCGCCCGCTTTTTCTACCAATCCGCCGAAATATCCTCGTCGGGGCCCGCGAGCGCGACCGGCGGAGGCGGCAAGGTCGCCTGGACGGCCGAGACGCGCATGCGATTGCGCGCGATGAACGCTTCGAGCGATTCGCGGGAGCGCTCCCTCGGCGGCCGGGGCCGCGGAACGGGCACCGACACGGCCGATGCAGTCGCGCCGCGGATATATGCGGCGAACTGGAGCTTGGGCTGGGCGAGGATGAAGTCGGCGGTTGTGCGCATGTCGCGCGCCATCGCGGCGGCGTCCGCGGCCGAAAGCCCCGAGGCGAACTTGATGGCGGTGTTCGCGGCGAGCGACGCGCGAAGCGAGGAACTGGCCTGATCCATATACTGGTGGGCGAGCAATATTCCCGCCTTGTATTTTCTAGATTCGGTCAGCAGGTCGTCGATGTTCGACGAGAAGAAGCTCCCCGCCTCGTCCACCATGATAAAGGTCGGGGTGCGCTCGGCCTCGGGGATCGCCGCCCGCTCCATGACGGCCTGGAGGATCAGCGAGATGAGGAGCTTGCCGAAGATCGCCGACCCTTCCTTGAGGAAGTCCTTGGCGGTGTCGACCAGGATCACGGCGCCGCGGTTCATCTCCGTGAAGAAGTCGATGCGCGTCTCGGGCGCAGTGAACAGCCGCGCCATCGTCGGGTTCTCGATGATGGCCTGGAGGCGGTAGCGAATCTGCTCGCGGGTCCCTTCGAAGCCCTTGCTCGCGAAGTCGCGCAGGAAGAAGTCGCGCGGGATCTCGGGAAGCTGCTCGATCGCCCGCGCATACGGCGCGGGGTCGCTCATCAATTTGAGCATGTCGAGGATAGTGGCATTGCGCCCCTCGGCCTCCGGAAGCGAGAGCATGAGCCGAGTCACGTAGCGGAAGAGGACTTCCTGCTTGCCGGTGAGGGTCAGGTTGGTGAGCCCGCTCCAGAGATAGCCGAAGGTCTCGATGACGCCCGCCGAGACCTGCTCGCGCGTGGCCTCGTCATATGCGGCGAGGCGCTCCTGGTTGAGCGCGAAGGGGTTCAGCGCCAGCGGATACTTGGTGTCGCGCGGGTCGATGAGGATCACGCGGCGGTCGTCGCCGAGCTCCGACCGCACCAGCCGCCGCACGAGGTCGGAGTGAGGATCGATCAGGACGATGCTCGGCGGGTCGTCTGAGGCGAGGTCGTCGCGGATAAGCGCCTCGATGAGGGTGGTCTTGCCCGCGCCTGATCCCCCCAGGAGGTGCATATGAGAATATCTCTGCTCATACGTGAGCGGGAGCGGCACCGGCGCCATGAGCATCGCATGGAAGGGCGTGCCGCCCAGATACGCATCGGCGAGCTGGTCGAGGGGGAGCGCGCTCTGGGTCGGCATCACGAGCGGCCGGCGGGCGCTCGGGTCGTGCGGATCGCGGCCCGACACCGCGCACATGTTGCGGTACAGCCGGCGGCAGAGGGCCTTGAACAGCCCGTGGGGGTGATAGTCGCCAAGGGTGCCCCAAATGCGCTCGACCGTGAGCCGCGGCTCGGGCAGGAGATGGATTAGGGGGATCGTGAAGGGCGACGGGCGCCCGCGCGCAGGCACCGCCTCCGCGATGCCGAACAGAAGGCGCGACAGCGCATCGTGCAGCAGGTCGAGCTGTTCGGCCCGGTTCGCGAAGAAGTGCTCCTTGGCGTAGAGAAGGTTCCGGTACTCGACGAATTCCGGCATCGTCATCCGCTCGAGCGCGGGCTCGGGAAGGTCCCACATCTGCCCTTCTGCGGCGGCGAGCGCCCGCACGGCCTGCGCGACGATGGGGCGCGCCGCCTCGGGGAAGTCGCCCGCATATTCGGCCAGGCCGCGGCAGAAGGACGCCAGGGTCTCGGGCATCGCGTCCTGATGCGCCCGCACGCGGGCGTACAGCTCCCGGGTTTCGCGCAGTTCCCATGTGCGCTCGTTTCCGAAGCGCCGGAGCCACGGCACGTATACCGAGGGCCCGGCGCCGCCCGCCATCAGGTGATCGCGCCGTATAGGTAGAAGAGGATGAGGATGCCGGCCGCCCACGCCAGCCGCACCGGGAGCGGCGCGCCGAGCACTCCCTGAATGGCGGCGATGGCCGGGTTGCTGCTCCGCGGCTCCCATACGTTCGGAAGCGGCTCGCCGGGGCCGGCGAGCATGGGCGCGTGGCCGGCGCGGGAAAGCGCGCCGGGAACGGCGAGGAGGGGCTCGGGCGACGCCTGCGCGACGACGACCGCCTCGCCTGACGAGAAGTCGAGGATCATCTCCCGCCCGTCGAACGTGAGCGCCGCGTCGAGATATGCCTTCAGGTTCTCGCAGGCGGTGAGGATGGCCTGCTCGGCGCCGAGCAGCTCGTCCATGCTCCGGCACTCGATATGCTGGCCGCGTTCAAGGGTCCCGACCGTGATGGTCAGGCGGAGCCTCGACACGGCGTCGAGCGCCACCGCCTTCAGCCCGTATCCGATCGTGTCGGTGGTTGAGGTGAGGAAGCTGTCCAGATCGCTCGTTTCGATCCCGCGCGCCCGCGCATTCGCCGCAGCCAGCGCGCTGCCCTCGGCGGCTCGGCGCTGCGCCCCGCTGCGATATATGGCCTCGTTCTGGAGCTTGTGCCGGATGATGTTCTGCCGCTCCTCGGCGGCGAACTCGACCCGCGCGTCCAGGCAAAAGATGAGCCGCGGAATGATCACGCCGCCTTCGCGCTGGGAACGTCGTATCTTCAGATGCATGTCTATTCCCCCGAGGCGCAAGCACGTCGGGAGACGACTTTGGAGTCAAGGAGAGACTACTTGAAAATGGATGAGCCGATCCTTTGCAGGCGGCTGGAAGATTGGGCGGGTGGCGGGGTGTCGACGAGCGGACCTTGCGAAATATCGAGCCGGTCGAGAGCCTTATATCCTCATCCCGCCGGCATACAGGGCGTGGCCGCCTATGCCCCCGCCTATGGGCCTAAAAGGGGCCGGTCCGGCGAGGCGGACCGGCCCAAAAGCTCCGTCAGGAGCCGGGCGTATCGCGCTTGCTGGCGAGTTCCCGGAGCCAGTCCTCCACCTCCTGCTCGATCCATCCGACCCGTGCGGCGCCGAGTCGCACCCGCTTGGGGAACTTCCCGGCCGCCTCCAGGCGGGCGATGTGCGCGGGGGAGTAGAGAACCTTCTCCCTCACCTGCTTCTTCGATAGCAACCTCATCGCTAAACACTCCCGTATCGGGAGCATCGCGATGCCCAAGGTTATCCCCGGGGCGACTAGACTAACATCGATCTCGTATTTGGCGAGTATTACGGGCTCGCTTAAAACTGAGCTCCAGCTCACTCCACTTCGGAGAGAATATTAAGGAGAGGCGGCGATGCCAGAGAGAGGATCAATTCGGCTTAATATTCAAAGAGGGGCAGGCGTTGGAGAGTTTGCACAGTTCCTGACCGATTTGGAAGGCGTCTATCTGGCGCTTCATCTGCTGCCGAATGAGCGAACCCTCCGCCGATATCGCGGGCGACAGTCTTTTTACTTAGAGGGACTCGAATGGGCTCCATCCTATCTTGATGCCTCGGACCTCCGAGGGAGCGAGCTGTATCCGCTGGATCAACTCGAAATAGTGCGGATATCCATTCAATCGCCCGGCTGGGTCGAGGTTATCGGCTCGCTCAATCCGCTTCAGCAAATCCGCGAATACCTCAAGGATCGGCACGAGCGAAAAAAGGACCGGGCCTGGCGGTGTGAGACCGAAAAGGAACGCGCGCTGCTCGAAATCGAAATCCTACGTCTTCAGACGGAGCGGGATCGCATCGGCGTTATCGGCCAATTCTACGAGTTGCTCGAACGCATGGAGATCAACCCGGAGGAGCGTCAGCGCCTTTTGTGGGAGCGCCTCGGGGCCCCCATGATGCGCCTATCACACCATCAGGATACGGGCCTCTTGGGCAGCCAGGACGACGACATCGACACGAAGGGGGACGAAACGGGGGGCTAGATTTAGTCACTCCCCGTTTTTCCTTCAGTTTCAATCCCCTAGCCGGGGAAATGGTGCGGTCGAGAAGACTCGAACTTCCACGGGCTTTCGCCCACAACGACCTCAACGTTGCGCGTCTACCAGTTCCGCCACGACCGCACGTGAAACTCCGCCGAAGGTCCCGGCGGCTGGTAAGGCGGGTGCCCCTAGCAAAGCGGTTCGGGGGATGCAAGCGGGGTTAGCGCGCTATTTGACGGCGCTCACGCGCCGTGCGGCACCGGCCCACTCCCCCCACCCGACCACCCACAACATACTTCCGCTGGGTGGTCGGGTGGGGGAGTGGGCCGGTGCCGTTTCCAACTTGAACAAAAGGCTCTACCAGCGGCGCCCCATGCGCGCCTCCCCTGCCCTTGCCGCCGAGACGAGGCGAATCCTGGCGCTCGCCTGGCCGGTGGTGCTGACCAGCCTCAACTGGACGATCCTCCACGTCACCGACGTGGTGGTGGTCGGCTGGACCGGCACCGGCGAAGTCGCCGCGCTGGGGGCGAGCCGCGCGGTCACCTTCATCGGCATTGTCATCGCGATCGGCGCGCTGTCGGGGGTGCTCGTCCATGTCTCGCGCGCCGACGGGGCGGGGGAGCTGCGCGAGACCGGCCGCGTGTTCCATCAGGGCCTGATCCTCGCGGTCGCGCTCGGGCTGCTCAGCGGCGGCGCGCTGCTGCTCTTCGCGCGGCCGATGCTCGACACGCTCGACGTCGCGCCGGACATCGCGCCGGAGGCCGCCGCGGTGGTGCGGGTGATGGGGCTCGCCTATCCCTTCCAGCTGCTGATCATCACCGCCAGCTTCTTCCTCGAGGGCGTGAGCCGGCCGCGGCGAGTGACCGTGGTCAACTTGGCGGTGCTGCCGATCAACGCCGTGCTCGCCTGGGCCTTCTCCGGCGGGCACCTCGGCCTGCCGGCGATGGGCGCGGTGGGCGCCGCGACGGCAACCCTGGTCGCCTCGGCGATCGGCGGCGCGGGGATGCTCGCCGCGGCCTGGACGCTGCCGCGTGCCGGCGTGCGGGGCGTCCACGAGGTCGCCGAGCTGCTGGAGCCCGAGACGCTGCGCGGCGCGCTCGCGCTGCTGCGATTCGGCGCGATGCCTGCGCTCGCGTCGGGGCTCGAGCTGGCCGGCTTCTCGATCCTGATCGCGCTCTCGACCCAGCAGGGCGAGGTGGTGGCGCACGCCTTCCAGATCGTCTTCTCGATCCACAACGTCACCTTTGCGGTGGCGCTGGGGCTGGGCTCGGCCGCGGGCGTGCGTGCCGGCAATGCCGTGGGCGAAGGCGTGCCGCAGGAAGCCGCCTGGCGCACGCGGATCGCCGCGGTGATTGCCGCCGTCGCGATCGGCGTGCCCGCGCTGCTGCTGATCGCCTTCCCCGCGCAAGTGGTCGACCTCTTCCCCGCGGCCCCGCCGGTGCACGTGCTGGGGATCGCGATGCTGCCGATCTGGGCACCGTTCATCGTGTTCGACGGGTTGCAGGTGGTGTTCGTCTACGCGCTGCGCTCGCTCGGCGATCAGGTCGTCGCCGGGGTCAACAGCATCATCGCCTATTTCCTCGTCACCGGCGGCGCGGGACTGCTGCTGGTGCACTGGGGCTGGGGACCGTTCGCGCTGGTCTATGCCTCGGGCTATGGCATGGTCGTCGCCGCGCTGCTCCACGGCGCGCGGCTGGCCGTGATCAACCGCCGATTTCGCTCGCGAAGCTGAAGTCGACGATCCGCACCGTCTTGGGTGGATTGACCCGCGCGCTGTTGAACTCGATCGTGCCGTTGGGATCGAGCGAGCGCACCTCGGGGGTCACGCGCCAGCTGTCGACCGATTCGCCCTTGGCGTCGAGCAGCTCGATGCGGATGTCGGGCACGTGCTGCTTGTCGCCGCTGGGGTTCACCACCTTGCCCGAGACCGCGAGCATCTCGCCGCCGCTCGCGAGGTTGCGCCGGTCGACCGCCTTGTCGGCGAAGCGCAGCGGCGTGTCGGCCTGGCCGAAGCCCAGCCCGAACTGCGAGGCGATGCCCGGCGCGCCGGTGTAGAGGATCGCCGCGGTGCCAAGCAGCATCGAGAAGCCCGCGACGAAGGCCGCGGCGGTCCAGCGCTTCGCGGGGTTGCGGCGCGGCTTGAACGGGACCTCGGGCGCGAAGGGGTCGTATTCGGGCGGCGGCGCAGCGGGCTCGTCGCCATAGACCGCCGCCGGCTCGGGCCGGGGCGCCGCGGCGGCGAAGCGCGGCCGGGGCGAAGGCTCGGGCTTCGCCAGATCGGCGGGCGAGGCGCGCGTGGTGAGATCGAGCGCGACCGGCGCCTGGAACCAGCTGTGCTTGCAGCTCGCGCAGCGGACGGTGCGGCCTTCGGCGCCGATGGCGCTGTCGGGCACGAGGTAACGCGTGCGGCACTGGCTGCATTCGAGGATCATGGGCGGCGATTCTAGTCCGCATGACCTTGCAACTGCAAGGCTGTCGGTCCGGATCGCACCCGTTTCCCACAGGAAACTTGCGCCCTCCTTGAGCCCGCGGGGCGGCTGTGCGATGGCTGGCCGGGCGGTGCAGAGGAGCGGCCGAGCGTCGACGAATGGCCAATATCGTGCAATTCGACCAGGTGGGCCTGCGCTATGGCACCAGCCCCGAGACGCTGTCGGACCTCTCGTTCACGCTGACGTCGGGCAGCTTCTACTTCCTCACCGGCCCCTCGGGCGCGGGCAAGACCTCGCTGCTCAAGCTCCTCTACCTCGCCCAGCGGCCGACGCGCGGCGCGGTGCGGCTGTTCGGCGAGGATGCGGGGACGCTGCCGCGGACCCGGCTTCCCGGCTTCCGCCGGCGGATCGGCGTGGTGTTCCAGGACTTCCGCCTGCTCGGCCACCTCTCGGCCTATGACAATATTGCGCTGCCGCTACGCGTCGCCGGCATGCCCGAGAGCGAGATCGAGGCGCCGGTGCGCGAGATGCTCGCCTGGGTGGGCCTCACCGACCGCGGCAAGGCCAGGCCGCCGACGCTCTCGGGCGGCGAGCAGCAGCGTATCGCCATCGCCCGCGCGGTGATCGCACGGCCCGAGATCCTCGTCGCCGACGAGCCGACCGGCAACGTCGACCCCGAAATGGCCGAGCGGCTGCTGCACCTGTTCGATTCGCTCAACCGGCTCGGCACCACCGTCGTCGTCGCCACCCACGACTTCCACTTGCTCAACCGCATCCCCAACGCGCGGATGATGCGGCTCGAGAAGGGGCAGCTCAACGATCCCACCGGCGCGCTCCGCCATCCGCCGGGGGCCGAGCGCCCGTGAAGCTCAGCCTCAACCCCAATGCGCCCGACCGCCGCCTGCTCGACGAGGGCCGGCGCACGCGCGCGATGACCTGGATCATGGCGATCATGCTGTTCCTGACCGTGCTCTCGGGCGCGCTGGGGCTGGGCATGCTCGCCGCGACCGCGCAGCTCGACCGCCAGCTTGCCGGGCGCCTGACCGTCCAGATCATCGAGCCCAACGCCGACATCCGCGATCGTGAGGCGCACGCGCTGGTCGCTGCGCTGCGCGGCCTCCCCGGCGTCGCGCGTGCCGAGGAAGCCGATCGCGCGCGGCTCGCCGAGCTGCTCAAGCCGTGGCTCGGCGACGCGGGGCTCGATCCCGACCTGCCGATGCCCGCGTTGATCGACGTCGACGTGCGCAGCGAAGCCGCGGTCGCCGAAGCCGAGGCGGCAGCGAAGCGGATCGCGCCTGGCGCGCGGATCGACCGGCATGCCAAATGGCTCTCCCCCGTCCGCCAGTTCATGGCGACCTTGAGCTGGCTCGCGGGCGGGCTGGTGCTGCTGATGGCCAGCGCGACGGCCGCCGTGGTGCTGCTCGCGGCGCGCGCGGGGCTGGACACGCACCGCGACACGATCGAAGTGCTGCACATGCTCGGCTCCACCGATGTTCAAGTCGCCCGCCTGTTCCAGCGGCGCATCGCCTTCGACACGATGATCGGCGGCGTGCTCGGCACGCTGCTCGCGCTCGGGCTCGTCTGGTTCCTCCAGTCGCGCTTCGGGTCGCTCGGGTCCGAAGTGATGGCGGGCGTCGCGCTTCAGCAGCGCGACTGGTTCGTGCTGCTCCTCCTGCCCATCGCCTTCGCGCTGCTCGCGACCTTCGCGGCGCGGCTCGCGGTGCTGCGCGCGCTGGGGAAAACGCTGTGATCCGCCGCGTGGTTGCCTTGCTGCTGCTCGCCTGGGCGCTGGGTTTCGTCGCCTTCTACCTGATGCTCGGCCGCCCGCTCGACGCCGCGCGCAAGACCGACGCGATCGTCGTGCTCACCGGCGGCCCCGGGCGGATCGACCGCGGCGTCCAGCTGCTGCGCGACGATGCCTCGGAGCACATGCTCGTCAGCGGGGTGGGCCGTGAAGTGAAGCCGCGCGAGCTCGCGGTCGAGTACAGGATCGAGCCGCGGCTGATGGCCTGCTGCATCGATCTCGGCCACCAGGCGGTCGACACGCGCTCGAACGCCGACGAGACAGCGGAATGGGTGCGCCGCCACCAGTACAAGACCGTGCGGCTGGTCACCGCCGACTGGCACATGGCGCGCGCCCGGCTCGAACTGGCGCACATGCTGGGGAGCGACCTCGAAGTGCTCGGCGACGCGGTACCGAGCAAGCCCAAGTTCGTCACGCTGCTGCGCGAGTATCACAAGTTCCTGGTGCGTGCGGTGGCGATCCTGGTGGGAGCGGGCTGAAGCGTGAACTGGTTGCGGACTCTCGTCTTCTCGCTGGTCTTCTACGGGCTGTCGGTGCCGCTGGTGCTGCTGGCGCCGGCGGCCGCGCTGTTCGGGCGCGAAGCGCTGCGTACCTATTCCAATCGCTGGATGGGCGTGATGCGCTGGTCGGCGCGGTGGATCCTCGGGATCGAGACCCGCGTCGAAGGCGAGATCCCGGCGGGCCCGGTGCTGTTCGCCGCCAAGCACGAGGCGATCTTCGAAGCGCTCGAGCTCACCCGGCTGCTCGGCGCGCCCGCGACGGTGATGAAGCGCGAGCTCGTCCAGATCCCGGTCTGGGGCTGGTGCGCGCGGCGCTATGGCGTGATCGTCGTCGATCGCGCCGCCAACGCCGCGGCGCTGCGGAGCATGATGCGCGACGCCAGGGACGCGCTCGAGGGCGGGCGATCGGTGATGATCTTCCCCGAAGGCACGCGGGTGAAGCCCGGCGAGATGCCGCCGCTGCGCGCGGGGTTCGCGGGGCTCTACCGCATGCTCGGGCTGCCGGTGGTGCCGATCGCGGTCCGCAGCGGCCATGTCTGGCCCAAGGGCGGCGCCAAGCGGCCCGGCGTGGTGACCTTCCGCTTCGGCCAGCCGATCCCGCCCGGCCTGCCCCGCGCCGAGGCCGAGGCGCGGGTCTACGAGGGGATCAACGCGCTCAATCGCGCGGATCAGTCGTGAGAGCGGCCGAAATCGGGGCGTGAATCGTCCTGGCCCTGCTCGATGATCCCGCGGCGGATCATCCGGGTGCGGCTGAACAGCTCGAACAGCTCGTCGCCCTTGCCCCAGCGGATCGCGCGCTGGAGCGCGGTCAGGTCCTCGGAGAAGCGCTGGAGCATGTCGAGCACCGCCTCGCGGTTCGACAGGAAGACGTCGCGCCACATCGTCGGGTCCGAAGCGGCGATGCGGGTGAAGTCGCGGAAGCCGCCGGCCGAATATTTGATCACTTCGGAGCGCGTGACTTCCTCGAGGTCCGAAGCGGTGCCGACGATCGTATAGGCGATCAGGTGCGGCAGATGGCTGGTGATCGCGAGCACGCGGTCGTGGTGCGCGGGCTCCATCGTCTCGACCTCGGCGCCCAGCGCCTTCCAGAATTCCATCACGCGCGCCACAGCAAGCTCGCTCGCGCCCTCGGGCGGGGTGACGATGCACCAGCGGTGGTGGAAGAGGCTCGCGAACCCCGCCTCGGGGCCGCTGTTCTCGGTCCCCGCCACCGGGTGGGCCGGGATCACGGTCGCGCCCGGCAGCGCCTCGGCGAGCGCCTGGACGACGCTTTCCTTGCACGAGCCGACGTCGCTCACCACGGCATCGGGCGGCAGGTCCTCGGCGAAGCTCGCCGCCGCCTCGCCCATCGCGCCGACGGGGACGCAGAGGATGACGAAATCGGCGTCGGTCACTGCCGCGCCGGCGCTGTCGGCGACGTCGTCGCAGAGGTCGATGCGCAGCGCGATGTCGCGCACCTCGGGGTCGGCGTCGTAGCCCACCACCCGGACGCCCGGCATGTGCTGGCGCACCGCGCGCGCGATCGACGAGCCGATCAGCCCGAGCCCGATGACGGTCACGCGCGCGAAGGGGATCATCCCGCGTCCGCCTCGACGCCGGCCCCAGCCCCGGACATCCGGCGCAGCGCCGCGATCACGCCGCGATTGTCGTCCTCGGTGCCGATGGTGATGCGCAGGCCGTGGGGAAGCCCCTGCCCCGGCAGCCAGCGGACGATATAACCCGCATCCATCAGCCCCTTGTACGCGGCCTCGGCGGTCAGCTCGCCTTCGAACAGCACGAGCACGAAGTTCGCCTGGCTCGGCACCGCGCGGATGCCGGCGTTGCCCAGCTTGGCGATCTCGCCGGCGAACCAGCGGCGCCACTCGGCATTGTGCGCACGCGTGTGCTCGACGAAGCCGGTGTCGCCGAGCGCCGCGAGCGCCGCCGCGGTACCCGCGATGGTGATCGAGAAGGGCAGGCGGATGCGGTGCATCGCTTCGATGATCGGCTCGGCGGCATAGCCCCAGCCGATCCGCTCGGCGGCAAGCCCGAACATCTTCGAGAAGGTGCGCGTGACGAGCACGTTGGAGGCGGTCTTCGCCAGCGCCATCCCGCCGTCGTCGTCGCTGCCTTCGATATATTCGGCATAGGCATGGTCGAGCACGAGCAGCACATGGCCGGGCAGCCCGGCGTGGAGCCGCTCGATCTCGGCGCGCGGCGCATAGGTGCCGGTCGGGTTGTTGGGGTTGGCGATGAAGATGATCTTCGTCCGCTCGGTCACGCAGGCGAGGATCGCATCGACGTCGGTCGCATAGTCCCGGTCGGGCGCGACCACCGGCGTGGCACCGACGCGGCGGGTCGCGATCGGATATACGGTGAAGCCGTAGTTGACGTAGATGACTTCGTCGCCCGGGCCGGCGAAGGCACCGGCGGCGAGGTGAAGCACTTCGTCCGAGCCGTTGCCGTAGATGATCCGCGCGGGATCGAGCCCGTGGATCGCGGCGATCGCGTCGCGCAGCTCGGTGCCGCTGGCGTCGGGATAGCGCTCGAGGCTGTGCGCGGCGCTCGCGAACGCCTGGCGTGCCGCCGGCGAGGTGCCGAGCGGATTCTCGTTCGACGAGAGCTTGACGGCCTTGGCGCCGCTGTCGGTGGTGGAGCGGCCCGGCTTGTACGGGTCGATCGCCATGATCCAGGGCTTGGGTTCGGGAGCGTTCATGGCCGAGCCGCTTGGCCGATGCGCCGGGTAATGGCAAGATCGCCGCAAAGCAGGGAGGGACCAATGCGGGGCAGCAGCTTCCTCTGGCGCGCGCTCGAAGCGGCGCGGCGCGACCATCTGGCCGAGGCCGGTGAAGCACCGCCGACGCCCGGCAGCGCCGGTGCCACGCGCCGTGCGCTGCTCAAGGCGATCGTTGCGGCGGGCGCGGTCTCGGCCTTGCCGCGGCCGGCGCGCGCCGCCACGCCCGGGCGAGTCGCGATCATCGGCGGCGGGATCGCGGGGCTGAGCGCGCTCCATTACCTCCGCACCGCCGGCGTCGACGCGCGGCTCTACGAAGCGCGCCAGCGGATCGGCGGGCGGATGTTCACCCAGCGCCCGGCCGACGGCCCGGCGTTCGAAGTCGGCGGGCAGCTGGTCAACAGCGACCACCGAGACCTGCGCGCGCTGCTCGACCACTTTCGTATCCCCCTGGTCGACCGCAAGGCCGAGCCGCATGCGCTTGTCGTGCTCGCGAACGGCCGCCGTGTCGCCGAGGCCGAGCTGGCGCAGGCGCTGCGCGGGATCGCCGGCCAGATCGACCGCGACGCCGCGCGCGTCGACAAGGAGCCGCGCTACGCCGCCGCGATCGACCGGCTCTCGGCCAAGGCCTATCTCGACCGACATGCCGCGCTGATCCACGAGCCCTGGGCACGGGCGCTGCTCGAGAGCAGCATCCGCACCGAGTTCGGCGCCGAGCCGGAGGACTCGTCGGCGATGTCGTTCCTGTTCAACCTGCCGACGGTGGAAGGCGAGCGGTTCGAGATCCTCGGCCAGTCGGACGAACATTATGTCATCCAGGGCGGCAGCGGCGCGCTCCCCGAAGCAATTGCGGAAGCGCATCGCGACCGGATCGAGACGGGCAAGCGGCTGGTGTCGATCGCGCTCGCGGCCGGCACCCATCGGCTGAGCTTCCTCGACGGCAGCGAAGCGATCGCCGACCAGATCGTCGTCGCGGTCCCGGCCGGGATCATGCGCCAGATCGGCTATCGCGTGCCGCTGCCGGCGAGCCTTCGCGCGTATATCGCCGAGGCCGAGCTCGGGCGGAACGAGAAGATCCAGGCAGTCGCGGCCGAAGCGGTGTGGAAGGCGCCGATGGGCATCGGCGGCGAGCTGTGGAACGTCGACCCCGCCAGCGCCGCGCTCGGCTGGGACGGCAGCGTTCACCGCGCCGACCGCGTCGACCCGGTGTGGACCTGGTTCCTCGGCGGCGACCAGGTCGAGGATGTCGCGACCTCGCCGCAGGCACGCGCCGCCGCCTTCGCCGCGCTCGCCGAGCCGGCGATCCCCGGGCTTGCCGCCGTGACCGCCACGGGCCCGTTCCGCCGCACCGGCTGGTGCCGCGACCCGCTGACGCTGGGCGGCTACGTCAACTACCGCCCCAGCCAGCTCACGCGCTTCGGCCACCTGCTCGCCGCCGAGGGCGCGACGATCAACGAGCAGACCGTCCCCGGCAACGGCCGCATCTGGTTCGCGGGCGAGCATCTCTCCGATGCCTGGTTCGGCTTCATGAACGGCGGCGCGAGCAGCGGGAGGCTCGCCGCCGAGATGATCCTGGGACGGAAGCTGTTGAAGCTGCAGGCTTGAGCCCCTAGGCACGCGCCATGCTTCACGACGCGCGTTTCGGCCTGTCCCGCACGGCCTCGCTTGCCGGGCCCCTCCGGCTCGACGGCGGCGGCGTGCTCGCGCCGCTCGACGTGGCGTACGAGACCTATGGCAGCCTCGCTCCCGACGGCTCCAACGCGATCCTCGTCTGCCACGCGCTGACCGGCGACCAGCACGTCGCCTCCAACCACCCGCTCACCGGCAAGCCCGGCTGGTGGAAGCGGATGGTGGGGCCCGGCAAGCCGATCGACACCGATCGCTTCTTCGTGATCTGCTCGAACGTGATCGGCAGCTGCCTCGGCTCCTCGGGGCCCGCCTCGCTCAACCCCGCGACGGGCAAGCCCTGGGCGATGGGTTTCCCAGTGCTCACCATCCGCGACATGGTCCGTGCGCAGGCGCTGCTGCTCGACCATCTGGGCATCCAGCGGCTGTTCGCGGTGGTCGGCGGGTCGATGGGCGGCATGCAGGCGCTGAGCTGGGCGGCGACCTATCCCGAGCGCGTCGCCTCGGCGCTGGTGATCGCCAGCGCGGCGCGGCATTCGGCGCAGAACATCGCCTTCCACGAAGTCGGCCGCCAGGCGATCATGGCCGACCCCAAGTGGCGCGGCGGCGACTATTATGCCAACAACGATCCCCCCGCCGCGGGGCTCGCGGTGGCGCGGATGGCGGCGCACATCACCTATCTCTCCGAGGCCGGGCTCACCGAGAAGTTCGGCCGGCGCCTCCAGGGGCGGGATGCCAAGTCGTTCGGCTTCGACGCCGACTTCCAGGTCGAGAGCTACCTCCGCCACCAGGGGCTGTCGTTCGTCGACCGGTTCGACGCCAACTCCTACCTCTACATCACCCGCGCGCTCGACTATTTCGACCTTGCCGAGGAGCATGGCGGCGTGCTCGCCACCGCGTTCAAGGGATCGGCGACGCGCTTCTGCCTGGTGAGCTTCGACACCGACTGGCTCTACCCGACCAGCGAATCGCGGACCGTGGTGCACGCGCTCAACGCCGCGGGGGCGCCGGCGAGCTTCGTGGAGCTGCGCTCGCCGTTCGGCCACGACGCCTTCCTGCTCGAGTCACCCGAGCTCAGCCGCGTCATCGACGGCTTCCTGCGCGCGGGCGAGCGGCGATGAGCCTTCGCCCCGACCTTGCGATCATCGCCGGCCATGTCGCGCCCGGCAGCCGCGTGCTCGACATCGGCTGCGGCGACGGCGAGCTGATGGCGGCGCTGCGCGACGGCCAGGGCTGCGACGCGCGTGGGCTCGAGCTCTCGGCCGACGACGTCGCCGCGGCGGTGGCGCGCGGGCTCTCGGTGGTGCAGGGCGACGCCGACACCGACCTCGCCGACTATCCCGACGCGAGCTTCGACTATGCGATCCTCAGCCAGACGCTGCAGACGACGATGCGGCCCGACTGGGTGCTCGAGCAGTTGCTCAGGATCGGGCGGCGCGCCTTCGTCTCCTTCCCGAACTTCGCGCATTGGCGGGTGCGCGCCTCGCTCGCGGTGGGCGGGCGGATGCCGGTGACGCGGCTGCTGCCGGTCGCCTGGTATGCGACGCCCAACATCCACCACGTCACCGTCGACGACTTCCGCGCGCTGGTGAAGGAGCGCGGGATCGAAGTCGAGGGCGCCTGGTTCCTCAAGGGCGACCGGAGCACCGGCTCGGCGATGGCGAACCTGCTCGCCGAGCATGCGGTGTTCCTGCTGCGGAGATGAGCATGCGGACGGTGACGGCGATCCACCCGGCGTTTCGCGACGACATCGGCGACCTCGTCACGCGGCGGCCGCTGCCCGGGCCCGGGCTGCCCAATGTCGGCGCCTTCCTGTTCCTCAACCATCATGGCCCGCAGACCTATCCGCCGGGCAACCGCGGCCTGCCCTTCGGCCCGCATCCGCACCGCGGGTTCGAGACGGTGACCTTCATCCTCGAAGGCGAGCTGGCGCATACCGATTCGGCGGGCGGCGAGAGCATCATCCGCGCCGGCGGGATCCAGTGGATGACTGCGGGGAGCGGGATCGTCCATGCCGAAGTCTCGCCCGCCGCCTTCAAGCGCGACGGCGGCCCGATGGAGATCCTCCAGCTCTGGCTGAACCTCCCTGCGCGGCTCAAGATGAGCCCGCCGCGCTATGTCGGCTTGCAGGCGGGCGCGCTGCCGGTGGTGCGCGAAGGCGGCGCGGCGGTGCATTTGGTTTCGGGCGCGTTCGGCGGGATCGAGG
The DNA here is from genome assembly GCF_017745215.1 of Sphingomonas sp. Taxonomy (GTDB): domain Bacteria; phylum Pseudomonadota; class Alphaproteobacteria; order Sphingomonadales; family Sphingomonadaceae; genus Sphingomonas. The sequence continues at coordinate 59,221 of NZ_JAGHZV010000015.1, read as the reverse complement.
GTCCGGTCGAGTCGCTCACCGGCACCTTCCTCTGCTTCGCGACGCTCGAGGCGGGCGCGAGCCTGAGCTTCGAGGGCCTCGCCGGGCGCGACGTGTTCCTCTACGCGGCGCGCGGCAGCGTGGCGGTCGGCGGGCGCGACGTGCCCGAATGGCACCTCGCCTCGCTCGGCGATGGCGACACGCTGACGATCGAGGCGCAGGGGCCCGCGCTGATCCTGTTCGGCCACGCCGCGCCGATCCGCGAACCCATCGTCGCGCACGGTCCCTTCGTGATGAACAGCGCCGACGAGATCCGCCAGGCCTATGCCGACTATCAGGCGGGCAGGTTCGGCACCGCCGAGATCGTCGCGGGCTGAGCGCCTTCCGCTTTCCCCAAGTCGTCATCCCGGCGAAAGCCGGGACCCAGGGTTACGGAGGGCATCGCTTGCGACTCCTGGGTCCCGGCTTTCGCCGGGATGACGGGGAAGGGAGCGATACGCCCTACCGCTGCTTCACGCCCCAGTTGACCGTCACGCGCGCGCCGCGCGGCTGCTCGGGGGTGGTGAAGACGGCGAGCGTGCGGTCGCCGTCGCCGGCCGAGATCATCGTCTCCATGTCCATCTTGAGGCCGAGCCCCGCCTTGCCCGCCTCCGCTTTCGACCAGGCGAGCACCGCACCCGGCGTCGCCTGGGTCGTGTAGACGAGCATCCCGCTGTGCCGCCCGGTCGCGTCGACGTCGCCCGAGGCGCAATTGACCAGCGCCGCACCTGCGATCACCGGCACGAACTCGGGCTTGTCGGCGCAGCTCGCGGTCGAGGGATTGGCGGCTGCTGCTGCCGTCGCCGCGGCGCCAGGCGCTTCGGCCGACTCGTTGCCGCCGCCATGGCCGCCGCAGCCGGCGAGCAGCAATCCCGTCAGAACCAATGACTTGCGCATCACTTCCTCCCCTGGCCCGCGAGGCCTTAGCCCCCGTCATACCATCGTGTTATGACTTGGCAGCCCCCAAGTGCGTATAGATCGCCGGGGGTCAGGCGTCGGGGCATGACGGATACAGCAACCGAAACGGCAATCGTGCACATCATCGACGACGATGAGTCGCTGCGCGCCGCGCTCGCCCGGCTGTTCCGTTCGGTGGGGCTCGGCACGCGCACCTATGCGAGCGCGCGCGAGTTCCTCGCCAGCGCGCTGCCCGACCTGCCCGGCTGCATCGTGCTCGACGTGCGGCTGCCCGGCGTCAACGGCCTCGACCTGCAGGAACAGCTCGCCAAGACCGATTCGCACTTGCCCGTGGTGCTCGTCACCGGGCATGGCGACATCCCGATGACCGTGCGCGCGATGAAGGCCGGCGCGGTCGATTTCCTCCCCAAGCCCTTCCGCGACCAGGACATGCTCGACGCCGTCGCCGCCGCGATCGACCGCGACCGCAAGCGCCGCGCCGCCGCCACCGACATCGAGGGGCTGCGTACCGCCTATGCCACGCTCTCGCCGCGCGAGCGCCAGGTGATGCTGATGGTCGCCAGGGGCTCGATGAACAAGCAGGTCGCCGCCGAACTGGGCCTCAGCGAAGTCACGGTGAAGATCCACCGCGGCGCCGCGATGCGCAAGATGGGCGCGCGGACCTATGCCGATCTGGTGCGCATGGCGGGCCTGCTGGGCGACGGCGAAGACCTCCAGCAGACACCGTAGTTCTCCGTAACACGAGTGTATTATTGGAAATCCGCGCCATCCGTGGAAGGATACGACCATAATCGAAAAGCGGTTCGCTCGACCGGCGGCTGAACGAAGAAGGAAAGTCGGTGACGGCGGAAACGCTCATCTCGATCGTCGATGACGATACCTCCCTGCTGAACGCGCTTGTGCGCCTCGTGCGCTCGCTCGGCTACAAGGCGCAGGGGTTTCCGTCGGCCGAGGACTTCATCGCCTCCGACATCGCGCAGGATTGTTCGTGCGTGATCACCGACATCCAGATGGGCGGAATGAGCGGAATCGAGCTCGCCGGCGTGCTCTCGGGTCAGAAGCCGCGCGTTCCCGTGATCGTGATCACCGCGCGCCCCGACGAAGGGCTCGAGGAAGCCGCGATGGCGCAGGGGGCGACCTGCTTCCTGCGCAAGCCGGTCGAGACCAACCGCCTCGCGCAATGCCTGGAGCATGCGATCGCGGCCTGAGCGATCCGGGGCTTTTGCGAGAGATTGCAGATAACGTCTCCGTTACGCGTCCGGAATATGGCATTTCGGACCAAATCGCGGCATGTTTCCGCCGATGAGCGGCTGCCGACTTCCTTTCCGGCCCAATCCCCGGCGACGCAGGCTCCAGCGTCCGGCTGGCGGCTGACGTGCCGATCACGCTCCCCCCGCGCATCCAGCGTGCCATCGCCGCGCTGCTCGCGCGCTATTATGCGCTCGAGCAGTTCCGCCGGCTGGCGATCCTGTGGATCGCGGGGACGATCCTGCTCGGCGCGACGACCTGGCTCTGCTCCAGCCTCGCGCTGAGCTTCGCCACCGCCGCATCGGCCTTCCTCGTCGTGATCGTGCTGCTGTCGCTGCTCGACAGCTTCGCCTCCTCGGTGTTCTTCGGCGTGCTCGCCGGCGGGCTGCTCAACTATTATTTCGTGCTGCCGCGCCACACGCTCGAAGTGCGCGACGTGCAGGACATTGCGGCGCTGGTCGCATTCCTGGTCTGCTCGCTCGCGGTGACGACGCTGGTGCGACGCCTCCGCGTGTCGGCCGAAGTTCAGCGCGAGCAGGCGCGGCTGCTCGAGCTCACCAATGACGCCTTCGTCGTGCGCGACATGGACGGCATCGTCACGGGCTGGAACCGCGGCGCCGAGACGCTCTACGGCTGGACGCGCGAGGAAGCGATCGGCCGGCCGGCGATCGAGGTGCTCGCGCCAACCCAGCCCGAGCTCAAGGCCGAGCTCGACCGGCAGATGCGCACCACCGGCCGCTGGGAAGGCGAGCTTACGCACCACCACCGCGACGGCAGCGAGATCCATGTCGCGGCGCGCTGGTCGATGCAATTCGACGAGCGCGGCAATCCGCTCCGCGTGCTCGAGAGCAATTCGGACATCACCGAGAAGAAGCGCGCCGACGAAGCGCTGCGCCGCAGCCAGGCCGCCTATCTCGCCGAGGCGCAGCGGCTGAGCCGCACCGGCAGCTTCGGCTGGAATACCGCCGAGGCGGCGATCCACTGGTCCGACGAGACCTTCCGGATCTTCGGCTATCCGGTGGGCGAATCGGCCTCGCTCGAGATGTTCCATGCGCGCGTCCATCCCGAGGATTCGGTCCGCGTGCGCCAGGTGCTCGGCGCCGCGGCGACCGGCAGCGACGGGTTCGACTTCGAATATCGGCTGCTGATGCCCGACGGATCGGTGAAGCACGTCCACGCCGTGGCGCATGCGATGGCGAACGGCGGCGGCGCGCCGCACTATATCGGCGCGGTCTCCGACGTGACCGAGAGCCGCGAAGCCTATGCGACGCTCGACCGGCTCCAGGCCGACCTGGCGCATGCCTCGCGCGTCTCGGTGCTCGGCGAGCTGACCGCCTCGATCGCGCACGAGATCAACCAGCCGCTCGCCGCGATCGCCGCCAATGGCGACGTCGGCCTGCGCTGGCTGAGCCGTCCCGACCCCGACATGGACGAACTGCGCGAGATCAACCAGGCGATCGTCGACGATGCCCGCCGCGCTGCCGACATCATCACCCGCATCCGCGCGATGGCCGGCCGCAAGGCGACGCAGCAAGGCCGCGTGCTGCTCGACGACGTGATCGGCGAGGCGCTGCTGTTCCTCCGCCACGAGCTTCAGTCGCGGGGCGTGACGGTGACGCAGCAGCTCGCCCTCGCCGCGCCGCCGGTGCTCGGCGACCGCATCCAGCTCCAGCAAGTGGTGGTGAACCTCGCGGTCAATTCGATGCAGGCGATGGCGCAGGCCGAAAGCCCCGATCGCCGCATCGCGATCCGCACCAGCCTGCCCGACGCCGGCATGATCCGCTGCACGATCGAGGACAGCGGACCCGGGATCAGCGCCGATCACCAGGCGCGGCTGTTCGACAGCTTCTTCTCTACCAAGCAGGGCGGCATGGGGATCGGCCTGCCGATCTGCCGGTCGATCATCGAGGCGCATGGCGGGGTCATCGCCGCCGACAGCGCCGCCACCGGCGGCGGCGGCGCAAGCTTCTCGTTCACACTGCCCGTCGCCGGCACGGCGGACTGAGCCGAGCCATCGACCAACGCCAACCGTGATCCTGGCGAAGGCCGGGACCCGGGGCGTGAGCGACGTCTTTTCCTACCTTCGGTCCCGGCTTTCGCCGGGGGCGACGAGGAGGAATCGAAAAGGGCCGGACGTCTCCGCCCGGCCCTTCCGATTCGCTTGGCTTGCGTGAGCCTCGCTCAGCCTTCCGACTGGAGGTTCACCGCCGCATACTTGCCGCGGCGATCGACCTCGAGCTCGAACGACAGGCGGTCGCCTTCGTTGAGCGAGCTCATGCCGGCACGCTCGACCGCCGAGATGTGCACGAAGGCATCGGGCTGGCCGTCGTCGCGCTGGATGAAGCCGAAGCCCTTCATCGCGTTGAAGAACTTGACCGTGCCGGTCGCCTTCTCGCCGGTCAGCTGACGCTGCGGGCCGCCGCGGCTGCCGCCGCCCGGGCCGGCATCGCGGTCGCGCGGCGGACCGCGGTCCTCGACGGGCATCGGCTCACCGTCGATCTTCAGATCGGTCGCCGAGATGCGGCCGCCGCGATCGACGAGCGTGAAGCCCAGCGGCTGGCCTTCGGCCAAGCCGGTGAGGCCCGCCTGCTCGACCGCCGAGATATGCACGAAGACGTCCTCGCCGCCATCGTCGCGGACGATGAAGCCGAAGCCCTTCTGGCCGTTGAAGAATTTGACGACGCCCGTCGCCTCGCCGACCACCTGCGGGGGCATGCCGCCACCGCCGCCGCCGCCGCGGAAACCACCGCCACCGCCGAAGCCGCCGCCACCACCGCCGCGATAGCCACCGCCACCGCCACCATAGCCGCCGCCGCCGCCGAAGCGATCACCGCCACCACCGAAGCGATCGCCACCGCCGAAGCCGCCGCGATCACCGAAACCGCCGCCGCTGTAGCTGCTGCTGTCGTCGCCGAAACCGTCGCGCTTGTCCCTGCCGCGTCCGCCGCGCTCGCCGCGGCGCCCTCTATCGAAACTCATTGCCCTGTTCGTCTTCCCGGTTCGCCCCTTGTAACCAATCGAAACCCAAGCGCCGGACGAAGAACGCAGGCCTTCGGGCTCATCAAAAGAGCCGCGAGACTCGGTTCATAGCCCAAAATCGGACACGCCGCGACCGAAATTCGCTTGAAAGCGACGATAAACGCGAGTCGTGCGGCTTGAAAGCACCAGTCGGGCAGGGCACAGCCTGCGCATGGACGCCATTTTGACGCTCTTGACCAGCCCGGCCGCCTGGGCCGCGCTCGCGACATTGATCGTGATGGAGGTGGTGCTCGGCATCGACAACCTCATCTTCATCTCGATTCTTTCGAACAAGCTGCCCGAGGCGCAGCGCACCCGCGTGCGCCGAATCGGCATCAGCCTGGCGCTGATCCTGCGGCTCGCGCTGCTCTCGACGATCGCCTGGCTGACCCAGCTCACCCAGCCGCTGTTCGACCTGGGGCTCTCGATGCCCGGCGAGCATGGCGAGACTGCGTTCGACACCGCCTTTTCGGCGCGCGACCTGATCCTGATCGCGGGCGGCCTGTTCCTCGTCTGGAAGGCGACGACCGAGATCCACCACAATGTCGATTCGGAAGCCTCGGGCGAGACGCTCGACAAGAAGGGCCATGTCGCGATGACCTTCGGCGCGGCGATCGTCCAGATCCTGCTGCTCGACATGGTCTTCTCGATCGATTCGATCCTCACCGCGGTCGGCATGACCGATCACCTGCCGGTGATGGTGGTCGCGGTGATCGCCGCGGTGGCGGTGATGCTGTTCGCCGCCGATCCGCTCGCCAACTTCATCAACCGCAACCCGACGGTGGTGATGCTGGCGCTCGGCTTCCTGCTGATGATCGGCGCGGTGCTGATCGCCGACGGCTTCGGCGTGCACGTGCCCAAGGGCTATATCTACACCGCCATGGCCTTCTCGGCGGGGGTGGAGATCCTCAACATCCTCGCCCGCCGGAGCCGCGGCAAGCATCGGGCCGAGCCGCCGCATGTCCCGCCAAGGGCCGATTAGGGTTTGAGCCGCGCGCCGAACAGAGCTAGGCGGCGGCGATGACAGTTCATTTCCATGAAGAAGACATTCCCGAGGGTCTCTTCGCCCCCGGCGAATCGATTGCCGTCGACACTGAGACGATGGGCCTGGTCACGATGCGCGACCGGCTGTGCGTCGTGCAGCTCTCCAACGGCAAGGGCGACGAGCATCTCGTCCGCTTCGGCCCGCAATCCAGCTATGCCGCGCCCAATTTGCGCATGCTGCTCGCCGATCCCGAGCGCGTGAAGCTCTACCATTTCGCGCGCTTCGACCTGGCGGCGATCCGCTTCTACCTCGGCGTCACCGCCGCACCGGTCTATTGCACCAAGACCGCGTCGCGGCTCGTGCGGACCTATACCGATCGCCACGGCCTCAAGGACCTCGTCCGCGAGCTGCTCGGCCAGGAGCTCTCCAAGGCGCAGCAGTCGTCGGACTGGGGCGGTCCCGAGCTCTCCGAGGCGCAGCGCGAATACGCCGCGTCCGACGTGCGTTACCTGCATGCGATGAAGGAAGAGCTGGACCGCCGCCTCGAGCGCGAAGGGCGCACCGATATCGCGCAGGCGTGCTTCGACTTCCTGCCCTGGCGCGCCGAGCTCGACCTCGCGGGCTGGCCCGACACCGACATCTTCGCGCACATCTGAGCATGATCCGGAGCGCCCGCCTTGTCTGAGATCGCCCAGCGCCTCCAGTCGCAACGAAGGGCCTGGGCGCATCCGGGCAGCGGGCACGACCGGATCGTGCGCACGCTGCAATGGCTGCTGCCGATGGGGATCGGCGTGCTCGGCGCGTTCCTCGTCGTCTCGCCGCTCTACACCGCGGGCGAAGTCAGCTTCGTGCTCGACAAGAACAAGGTCGACGTCGCCAGCGCGCGGCTCCAGGCCGAATCGGCGATCTACCGCGGCGAGGATTCGAAGGGCCGCGCCTTCCAGCTCCACGCCGGCTCGGCGGTGCAGAAGAGCTCGGCCGAGCCGATCGTCCAGCTGAAGCAGCTCTCCGCCGAGATCGCGCTCGAGGAAGGCCCTGGTCGGATCGACGCCGACAGCGGCCGCTACGACCTGGATACGCGCAAGCTCGCGGTCGACGGCCCGATCCGCTTCCAGACCGCCGACGGCTATCGCCTCCAGACCAGCGATTCGACGGTCGACCTGCGCACCCGCCAGATGGAAAGCAGCGGCCCGGTGAACGGGAGCACCCCCATGGGCGTTTTCAGCGGCAACAAGCTGACTGCGGACCTGGAGAAGCGCATCGTGAAGCTCGACGGCAATGCACGCTTGCGTATCCAGCCGAGGAAGGCGAATAGGCGCTAGATGATGCACAGGCTCGCCATCCTGCCCCTGGGGCTGTTGCTGGGGCTCTCCGCTTCGGGACCGGTGGCGGCGCAGTCTGCGCACAATTCGGACGCGCCGATCGATTTCGGCTCGGATCACATCGAGCTGCTCGACCGCGACAATCGCGTGCTGCTCACCGGCAACGTCAAGATCGTCCAGGCCGAAATGACGCTCACCGCCGATCGCGTCACGGTGAGCTACACCGGCAATCTCCAGCAGGGCTCGCCCGACGTTTCCCGGCTCGACGCCGCCGGCGGAGTGACGGTGGTCCGGCCCGAGCAGAGCGCGCGCTCGCAATATGCGGTCTACGACCTCAACAAGCGCGTGATCACGATGATCGGCGGCGTGACGCTGCGCCAGGGCGCCAATGTCGTGAACGGCGGGCGGCTTTCGATCAACCTCGACAGCGGCCGTGCGACGATCGACGGATCGGGCGTCGGCAGCGGCGTGCCCGGCACGACGACCAGCAGCGGCGGCCGCGTGACCGGCCGATTCTCGGTGCCCAAGCGCAACACCGCCGCGCCCAGCCCGTCGCCCACCCCGCCACCGCAACAATAACCCCGCAATCCGAACGGCGTACCGCAAGCCGCCTATGGGGTGCTTCCCTTGCGCCAGCGATTCGGGCAGCTTATTCAGGCATCGCATGCATGAATCCTGCCAAACCGCGTCCGCGGTAAGGCCCGCGTAACCCGAATTGTGCAGACAAGGCCCGCCATGACAGACGCCGCCACGATCGAACATCCGCTCGCGGACCCCGCACCGGCGCCCGACAGGGGGCTTGCGGTCGTGTCGATCGCCAAGAGCTACGACAAGCGCGTGGTGCTCACCGACGTGTCGGTCTCGGTCGGGCGCGGCGAAGTCGTCGGGCTGCTCGGGCCGAATGGCGCGGGCAAGACGACCTGCTTCTATTCGGTGATGGGGCTGGTGAAGCCCGATTCGGGCCGCATCATGCTCGACGGCGAGGACATCACGCCGCTGCCGATGTACCGCCGCGCGATCCTCGGGCTCGGCTATCTCCCGCAGGAGACCTCGATCTTCCGCGGGCTGACCGTCGAGAAGAACATCCTCGCCGTGCTCGAGCTCTCCGAGCCCGACAAGGACGCGCGCCGCCGCCGGCTCGACCAGCTGCTCGACGAGTTCGGCCTCACGCGGCTGCGCGACGCGCCGGCGATGGCGCTGTCGGGCGGCGAGCGCCGTCGCGCCGAGATCGCGCGCGCGCTCGCGGCCAACCCGACGATCATGCTGCTCGACGAGCCCTTCGCGGGCATCGACCCGATCTCGATCTCGGACATCCGCGAGTTGGTGATCGAGCTCAAGAACCGCGGCATCGGCGTGCTGATCACCGATCACAATGTCCGCGAGACGCTCGACATCGTCGACCGCGGCTACATCATCTACGACGGCCGCGTGCTCTTCGCCGGCTCGCCCGAGGAGCTGGTGCGCGACGAGAACGTCCGCCGGCTGTACCTGGGCGAGGGCTTCTCGCTGTGACTCATCGTGACGGCACCGCCCTCCACCGCCATTCCACCGATGCTGCGCATCGTCGGAACCTTGGGCGGCTCCGCCCGCTCTCCCACCCGGCCACCCAACGCCAGTATTCCATGGGTGGCCGGGTGGGGGAGCGGGCTGGTGCCGTCCTCCGTTAAACAATGAGCCTCGCGCCGCGCCTCGACCTGCGCCAGTCGCAGTCGCTGGTGATGACGCCGCAGCTCCAGCAGGCGATCAAGCTGCTGGCGCTGTCGAACCTCGAGATCGAAGCGTTCATCGCCGAGGAGATCGAGAAGAACCCGCTGCTCGATTCGAGCGGCGGGGAGGAGCGCGACGCTGCGCCCGAGCCGGAGCCCGATGTCGACTTCGACGATGTCCGCGAAAACCCGCGCGATGGGCCCGCCGATGCCAGCGAGCTGCTGAGCGGCGGCGGCGAAGCGGCGGGCGAAGCGGCGCTCGACGTCGATTTCGTCGCGGAGACCTTCCACCACGACAGCCATGCCGATTCGATCGGCGGGCTCGATGGCAGCCTGGGCGTCAGCGGTGCGAGCGGCGGCGGCTCGGAGGACGGGCCCGACTTCGACAATATGGGCGATTCGGGGCTGAGCCTCGCCGATCACCTGATGGCGCAGGCCGGCGCGAGCGTCGACGGCGCCGACCTGTTCATCGCCGCGCACCTGATCGACCAGATCGACGAGGCGGGGTACCTCACCGTCACGCTGCTCGAAGTCGCCACGCGGCTGAACGTGCCGCTCGCGCGGGTCGAGGCGGTGCTCGGCATCATCCATGGCTTCGACCCCACCGGCGTCGGCGCGCGCAACCTCGCCGAATGCCTCGCGCTCCAGGCCAGGGAAGCCGACCGCTACGACCCTTGCATGGCGCGGCTGATCGACAATCTCGACCTCGTCGCGCGCGGCGACCTGCCGCGGCTCCGGCGCATCTGCGACGTCGACGACGAAGACCTGGCGGACATGATCCGCGAGCTGCGCAACTACGACCCCAAGCCCGGCTGCCGCTATGGCGGCGAGCCGATGCTCGCGGTCACGCCCGACATCTTCGTCGCGCGCCGCGGTGCGGGCTGGGCGGTCGAGATCAACGCCGCGACGCTCCCCCGGCTGCTCGTCAACCGCGCCTATTACGCCGAAGTCACCAGCGGACCGCAGGACAAGGCGAGCCGCGCCTGGCTGTCGGACATGCTCGCGAGCGCCAACTGGCTGGTCAAGGCGCTCGACCAGCGCCAGCGCACGATCATCAAGGTGGCGAGCGAGATCGTGAAGCAGCAGGAGGAGTTCTTCCTCCGCGGCGTCGCGCACCTGAGGCCCATGACGCTGCGCCAGGTCGCCGAATCGATCGGGATGCACGAATCGACGGTGAGCCGCGTCACCAGCAACAAATACCTCAGCTGCGCGCGGGGGCTGTTCGAGCTGAAATATTTCTTCACCTCGGCGATCCAGTCGGCCGATGGCGGCGACGCGGTCTCGGCCGAAGCGGTGAAGAGCGCGATCCGCTCGCTGATCGCTGCCGAGGATCCCAAGGCGATCCTGTCCGACGACACGCTGGTCGACATGCTCAAGGCCAAGGGCTTCGACATCGCCCGGCGTACGGTGGCCAAATATCGCGAAGCGATGGGGATCGGCAGCTCGGTCCAGCGCCGCCGGCAGAAGGCGCTCGAGGGGGTGGGGTAAGCACGAGTCCGATTGCAAAGTAGGATTTGGCCTGCGACGCTCGACCTCGCTCTTTCTAACGCTCGGCCCATTTTCCAGCGACTGATCGATTCAGGCGATCAGCGCTTTCTCCCATGATTGTTGTCAACCACTGTCAACCCGATCGATTTCCTCGATCAGGCTAGGCACAAGTGCCGGGGCTAGCCTTCAACTTTTCTTAGCCGTGCTTCGGCTATGCCCGCCCGATGGAGGGATGCTTTCGGATCGAGGTCGACGTGCCGCGCAATCTCGTGCGCATCGCCATGTCCGGCTTCTTCACCGATGCGACGATCCAGTCCTTCCTCGACGCGCGCGCCGCCGCGCACGCCAAGCTGCGCTGCGGGCCCAACCAGCATCTCACGCTCAACGACATGCGCGGCATGGACGTGCGCTCGCAACAGGTGGTCGATGCATTCAAGACGATCCTCGCCGCGCCCGAATATCGCTCGCGCCGGCTCGCCTTCGTCGTCACCGGCGCACTGTCGCGGATGCAGCTGATGCGCACGCTCGCGGGCCGCACGGCGAGCGTCTTCGAGGATATCGATGCGGCCGAGGCCTGGCTGCTGTCGGAGGACGGTCCCTAGGGAAGCTGCGCCTCGAGCAGCAGCTTGGCGATCTCGCCCATGTCGGCGCCCTGGGCGAGCCCGCCGAGCGCCACCGCGACCTGCGGGTCGATCATGAACTCGCGCATCGCCACCTGGCCCAGCGTCTCGAAGCTCTTGGCGAGCGCGCCGGCACCGTCGGCCTTGATCGTCGCGATCGCCTCGGGGCGGCAATCGACCGTGAGCAGCCGTTGCATCAGCTGGCCGGCGCCCTTGGAGAAGCGGCCGCGCTCCTCGGGTGAGACCCTGGACATCGCCGCCACCTTGGGACTCGCCGCGAGCGCCGTGAACATCCACTGGATCAGCAGCGTCTTGTCGGCGCTCGTCGCCTTGGCGATGAGGCAGCGGCCGAGCGCGTCACCCTGCGGGCTCGCCTGCGCCGGCGCGGCGCCCGCGGCGACAAGGGCGGGCAGCGCCGCCAGCATCCAGAGACCGTTTCGCATCGTTCCTTGCCTCGCTTCAGTTCGCCGGCTTGGTAGCATCGGCGACGAGCCTGTCGAAGTCCGCCTTGCTCATTCCGATCAGCAGCCCCTGCGAATCCTTGCCGAACGCTTCGAGCGGCACCGCCACCGAGCCCCCGTCGGCATGGAGCACCGCCGCGCTCAGGCTCACGCTCTCGATCACGCCGATGCGAAGCCCATGCGAATCGCGGACCTCGGCGCCGACGGTCACGTCCTCGGGCCTGGCCGGGGCCGAGCGGATCTTCCCGCCGTGCGCTTCGGCCCGGGCCTTGGCCACCGCTTCGTCGCGCGCCGCGGCCATGTCGCGGTCATAGGTATCGCCGCCGTTGCGCACCGTCGAGTTCTCGCCGACCAGCCCGGCGTTGGGTGGCGGCGCAGGCGCGGACGTCGAGCCTCCCGCCTGGGCATGCGCTGCGCCCGCGCCCAGCGTGAGCGCAGCTGTCGTGACGAGCAGCTTAAGCGTGATCCTCATGAGCCTCTCCTGCTCTTCGACGTCATGCTACGCCTCGGATCCATGAGGGAAAAGCGCCAATCGCCCCGCTTCAGTCATCCTCGTCGTCGAAGCCCGAAAGGTCGAGCGCGCGCGCCTTGATCTGGTGGATGCGGCACCAATGGACCAGCGCATCCTCGCGCCCGTGCGTCACCCATATCTCGCGCGGGGCCAGCTCGCGGATCGTGCTGGTCAGCTCGTCCCAGTCGGCATGGTCGGAGAGAATCAGCGGCAGCTCGACATTCCGCTGCCGCGCGCGCTGGCGAACGCGCATCCAGCCCGAAGCCATCGCGGTGATCGGATCGGGCAGCCGCCGCGACCAGCGGTCGTTGAGCGCCGAGGGCGGGGCGAGGATGATCCGCCCCTGAAGCTCGGCCTTGGCCACGCCGGTGGCGGGGCGGAGCTCGCCGAGGTCGACGCCATGCTCGGCATAGAGGTCGCAGAGCCGCTGGAGCGCGCCGTGGATGTAGATGGGATCGTCATAGCCCATCACGCGCAGCTCGCGGATCACGCGTTGCGCCTTGCCGAGCGCATAGGCACCGACGAGCACGCAGCGATCGGGGTTGCCGCGCTGGGCGGCGAGCAGCTTGTCGAGCTCGTCGTGCGTGTCGGGGTGGCGGAAGACGGGGAGACCGAAGGTCGCCTCGGTGATGAACACGTCGCACGGCACCGGCTCGAACGGCGCGCAGGTCGGATCCGGGCGACGCTTGTAATCGCCCGAGACGACGATCCGCTCGCCGCGATGCTCGAGCACGATCTGCGCCGAGCCGAGGACATGGCCCGCGGGGACGAAGCGCGCGGCGATCGCGCCGTCGAGCTCGAGCATCTCGCCATAGCCGATCGGCCGGCCGTTCTGCGGGCCGTAGCGCGCTTCCATGATCGCCAGCGTCTCGGGGGTGGCCCAGACCTCGCCATGGCCGCCGCGCGCGTGATCGGCATGGCCGTGGGTGATCAGCGCGCGTTCCACTGGGCGCGAGGGATCGATCCACACCTCGGCGGCGGGCAAGCGGATGCCCTGGGGTTGCGCATCGATCCAGTCGCCGAGCTTCGCCATGCTGCCTATATGGATGCGATGCCACTCGGTTCCCAGTTGCTTCCGCCGGCGATCGCGCAATGGTTCGCCGCGCGCGGCTGGGCGCCGCGGCGGCACCAGCTCGACATGCTCGCCGCCGCACGCGCCGGGAAGCACGCGCTGCTCGTCGCGCCCACCGGCGCGGGCAAGACGCTCGCGGGCTTCCTCCCCAGCCTTGTCGAGCTGGCCGAAGCGGCGTCGAGTGGGGAAGGAGGGCGCGGGCTCCACACGCTCTACATCTCGCCGCTGAAAGCACTCGCGGTCGACGTCCAGCGCAACCTGCTCAGGCCGATCGAGGAGATGGGCCTGCCGATCCGTGTCGAGGCGCGCACCGGCGACACCTCGTCGGACAAGAAGAAGAGCCAGCGCGCGCGGCCGCCCGAGATTCTGCTCACCACCCCCGAATCGCTCAGCCTGCTGCTTTCCTACGAGGACAGCCTGACGATGTTCGCGGACCTGAAGACGGTGATCGTCGACGAGGTCCACGCCTTCGCCACCGGCAAGCGCGGCGATCTGCTGTCGCTCGCGCTGGCGCGGCTCCAGGCGCTCGCGCCCGGCTTCCGCCGCGTCGCGCTGTCGGCGACAGTGGCGGACCCCGACGGCTATCGCGCCTGGCTTGCCCCGCATGGCGACCTCGATCGCGTCGCGATGGTGCAGGGCGAGAAGGGCGCCGACCCGGTGATCGAGATCCTGCTCCCCGAGGACAAGGTTCCCTGGTCGGGCCATTCGGGCCGCTATGCGATCCCGCAGGTGATGGCGCAGATCGCGGCGCACCGCACGACGATCATCTTCTGCAACACCCGCGGGCTCGCCGAGCTGATCTTCCAGGATTTGTGGAAGGCCAATGACGCCGGGCTGCCGATCGGCATCCACCATGGCAGCCTCAGCCAGGAAGCCCGCGAGCGCGCCGAGCATGCGATGGCCGACGGGCGGCTGCGCGCGCTCGTCGCCACTGCGAGCCTCGACCTCGGGGTCGACTGGGGCGACGTCGACTGCGTGATCCAGATGGGCGCGCCCAAGGGCTCGTCGCGGCTGCTCCAGCGCATCGGCCGCGCCAACCACCGGCTCGACGAGCCGAGCGAGGCGGTGCTCGTGCCGGGCAACCGCTTCGAATATCTGGAAGCCCGCGCCGCGCTCGACGCCGTCGAGGAAGGCGAGCTCGATCCCGACGTCTTCCGCCACGGCGCGCTCGACGTGCTCGCGCAGCACATCATGGGCTGCGCCTGCGCCGCGCCCTTCCAGCGCGACGCGATGCTGCACGAGATCCGCGCAGCATTCCCCTATTCGGCGCTCACCGACGAGGCGTTCGACCGCGTGCTCGGCTTCATCGCCGACGGCGGCTATGCGCTGCGCGCCTATGACAAGTTCAAGCGGCTGACCAAGGGCGGGGACGGGCTGTGGCGCGTCAGCCACCCCGCCTTCATCGCGCAGCATCGCCTCAACGCCGGGATCATCGTCGAGGCGCCGATGCTCGAGGTGCGCTTCAGGAACGGCCGCAGGCTGGGTAAGGTCGAGGAGATCTTCGGCGCCTCGCTCTCGCCGGGCGACACCTTCTTCTTCGCCGGGCTGAGCCTCGAAGTCGAGCGCGTCGACACCGCCGAGATCCTCGTCCGCGCCACCGCCAAGCAGGCGCGAATCCCGAGCTACATGGGGGCACGGCTCGCGATCACGGCGAACCTCGCGCGGCGCGTGCGCGGCTTCCTCCACGACCGCCGCGAATGGCCGCGCTTCCCCGACGACGTGCGCGAATGGCTCGAGGTGCAGGCCTATCGCTCGGCGCTGCCCAAGCCCGGCGAGCTGCTGGTCGAGACCTTCCCGCACGAAGGGCGCCATCACATGGTGATCTACAGCTTCGAGGGCTGGAACGCGCACCAGTCGCTCGGCATGCTCCTCACGCGCCGCATGGAGGCGATGGGGCTGAAGCCGCTGGGCTTCGTCGCCAACGACTATGCGCTCGCCTGCTACGGGCTCGAGCGGATCCGCGACCCGCGGCCGCTGTTCTCGCCCGACATCCTCGAGCATGAGTTCGTCGAATGGGTGCAGGGTTCGGCGCTGCTCAAGCGCGCCTTCCGCGAAGTCGCGGTGATCGGCGGGCTGGTCGAGCGCCAGCACCCGGGCAAGCGCAAGTCGGGCAAGCAGGTCACCTTCTCGACCGACCTGATCTACGATGTGCTGCGCAAGTACGAGCCCGACCACCTGCTGCTGCGCGCCGCCTGGGCCGATGCCCGCGCGCGGATGACCGACGTCGGGCGCCTGGGCCACCTGCTCGACACCGCCGCCGACTCGATGCTGCACATCGACTTGCCGCGGGTGAGCCCGATGGCGGTGCCGGTGCTGATCATGATCGGCCGCGAGAATGTCGCGCAGGGCGTCACCGAGGATGCGCTGCTCGCCGAAGCCGAGAGCCTGGCGGCGGAAGCGATGCGGCTCGACTGATTCACGTCCGGCAGATTGCTGCGCAGCATGAAACAGGATAGTGTGATTCGCATGATCGGCGTTGCACGCCCGCTCCTGTTCCTGCTGCTGCCGCTCGCCGCCGCCGCCGATGCCCATGGGCTTTCGCAGGACCCCGACGGCGTCTCGCAGGCGCCGAGCGGTGTCGAAGGCACCACGCTCAGCCTCGGCGAAGTCGACCAAAGGCTCACCGTTCCCGTCGCGGTCGGCGGGCAGGGGCCTTACAATTTCATCATCGACACCGGCGCCGAGCGCACCGTCGTCTCGCGCGAGCTTGCCGGCACGCTCCAGCTAGCGCCCGGCCAGCCGGTGAGCATGGTCTCGATGACCGGCACCAACACGGTCAGCACCGTGATCGTGCCCGAGCTGGCGATCACGTCGATCGGCGACCGCCACACGATCGTCGCGCCCGCGCTCGAGGCGCGCAACCTGGGCGCCTCCGGGCTGCTCGGGATCGACACGCTCAGCAAGCACATGGTCACGATCGACTTCGAGACCGGGGTGATGACCGTGCGCAAGAGCGAGCGCCGCCGCCCCGCCTATTCGCACGATCCGGGCGAGATCGTGGTGACGGCGAAGAGCCAATTCGGCCAGCTGATCGTCACCGACGCGCATTATGGCGACACGCGCATCCAGGTCGTGCTCGACACCGGCAGCCAGATCACCATGGGCAACCAGGCCTTCCAGCGCCGCGTCCGCTCGCGCACCGCCGCGCCCAAGACGGTCGAGCTCACCAGCGTCACCGGCGCCAGGATGGCTGCGGATTACACGCTGGTGCCCGACATCAATATCGGCGGCGTGAAGTTCGACTGGATGCCGGTGGCCTTCGCCGAGGTGGCGCCGTTCCGCAAGTTCGGGCTCGAGCGCAAGCCGGCGATCATGCTGGGGATGGACGCGCTGCGCAGCTTCCGCCGCGTCGAGATCGACTTCCCCAACCGCCAGGTCCGCTTCCTGATGCCGCGCCCGGGCTATGTGCCGCGGATCTGAGAGCCCGTTTGGAAACTCGCGGAAGAGCGAGTTTCCAGGCGGTGCTGGCCCGCATCGGGTGAACAGCGCGGGGCGCTGTTCACCCGATGCGGGCCAGCACCGCCATGCGCCGCGAGGCGCATTTCCAAACAGGCTCTGATTGACTTTGCCCCGCGCCCGTTGCTCACGGGCCCGCGATGACAAAGCTTTCCCGCGCCGCGCTCGCTTCGATTCCCGCCTCGATCCATCGCCCCGGCCATGACCTGGCAGGGGTCAGCACCGGCATCGTCCATTTCGGCCCCGGCGCCTTCCACCGCGCGCACCAGGCCGCTGCGATCGACCGGCTGCTCGACGCCGATCCGCGCTGGGGCATCGCCGCGGTCTCGCTGCGCAGCGGCGGCGCCACCGATGCGCTCAAGGCGCAGCAGGGGCTCTACACGCTCGCGGTGATCGACCGCGATCCGTCGATGCGGATCGTCGCCGCGCATTCGGACGCCATCGGCCCGGGCGAGGGCGCGCGGCTGGCGACGCTGCTCGCCGACCCCGCGGTGATGCTCGCGACGAGCACAGTCACCGAAAAGGGCTATTGCCTCGGCGGCGACGGCACGCTCGACTTCGCGCATCCCGACATCGTCCACGACCGCGCCCGCCCGGCCGAGCCGGCAAGCGTGATCGGCTGGATCGTCGCCGGCCTCGCTGCGCGGCGCGAGGCGGGGACGGCGCCCTTCGCGATGCTTTGCTGCGACAACATGACCGGCAACGGCACCAAGCTCCGCGCCGCCTGCGTCGCGCTGGCGGGCGAATGGGAGCGGGGGCTGGCCGACTGGATCGCGGGCGAAGTCGCCTTCCCCGATTCGATGGTCGATTCGATCACCCCGGCGAGCGACGCCGCCTTCCTCGCCAAGGTCGAGGCCGAGCTCGGCGTGACCGACAAGGCGGCGGTGCAGCGCGAGGCATTCACCCAGTGGGTGCTCCAGCGCTGCGAGCTGCCCGGCGCGCCCGACCTCGCCTCGGCCGGCGTGACGATCACCGGCGACGTCCGCGCCTATGAGCGCGCCAAGCTGCGTGTCTTGAACGGCGCGCATTCGACGCTCGCCTATGTCGGGCTGGCGCTGGGGCACGAGACGGTGTTCGAGGCGATGTCCGATCCCGCGCTCGCCGGCTTCGTGACGCGGCTGGTGCACCAGGATATCGCCGCATGCCTCGGCGCGATCGAGGGGCTCGACGTCGCCGCCTATGCCGATGCGGTGCTCGACCGCTTCCGCAATCCGGCGATCCGGCACCTCCTGTCGCAGATCGCCTGGGACGGCTCGCAGAAGCTCCCCTACCGCCTGCTCGACACGGTGGGCGAAGCGCTCGACGCCGGCCGGCCGGTGGAGCGCCTGGGCGTGCCGATCGCGGCGTGGATCGCGTTCCTGCGCCGCAAGGCGGAGGCGGGCGAGACGATCACCGATCCGCTTGCCGACGTGCTCGCCGCGGCGACGACCTCGGGCGATCCGGTGAGCGCGGTGCTGGCGCTGCGGCAGGTGTTTCCGTCGCGCGTGGCGGAGGACGGGCGGTTCGAGGCTGCAGTCGCCCGCGCGTTTATCGACATCCAGGCCGGGGAGCTTGCAACCCCGTTGGCGAACGGACCATGATCGTCATCCCGGCGAAAAGCCGGGACCCAGGGCAGCGAGCGACGTCCTGCTCGGTCCCGGGTCCCGGCTTTTCGCCGGGATGACGATGAGAGTTAGCGAAGGTGAGCAGCGGCGAGGTGATGCACTTCGCCGCCGCGGCCGGCGCCGGCGATGGGGTGGAGCGCGGTCAGCGGCGCTCGGACGTCGGGGCGCGGCAGGCGCGGCGGGCGGGTGCCCTCGGCCCAGGTCGCCATGGCCATCGCCCCGAAGGCCGCCAGTGCCAGTATCGCGTGAGACTGCCTGCTCATCGTCGTTCCCCTTCGCCGGCTTTCGCCGCGGGGAAGCAAAGCCCGATTTCGGGCGTGCGCGATATTCGGGTCGTTGCCTGCCCGGGTTCGCACTTCAGGTGCGCGCCCTTGGGGGAATCCCAGATGACGGATACGGAAGGTCCAGGGGGTTCTGTTGCCCGGCCCCCCTGGTGGCCGCTGGAATCCGCTTCTGTTGCCCGGTGCGGTCCAACCGCGCTTTTGTCGTTCTAACCTAGGCCGTTAGGCCATGTGGTTAGGCCGCAATCGCGAGCGCCTCGTTATCGTTGGCACTTGTGATATGGGCCGTTGCGGTGGTCCCATTCCGGGCAAAAACAGCGCTTTTCAATACACGTCGATCCTGGTTCGGCCCCGTCAGAAACGGTGTCCAGATACACCACCACTTGTGGTGGAGCCGCCGGGTACTGCCCCCGGGTCCGCTGCATCTATTGCACGCCGCAATTTATCGCCATAGCCGGGCGAACCCGGCGAGTTCCTATATAGAGACGCGGACGCCGATGAAAAGCCCGCGCGGGCCTTCACACAGCCGCATTGTACTGGCATGGGAAATTGCACGATGTTGACGCAGCGATCCCGCTATGCGCTTCGCGCCATGCTGTTCCTCGCCACCCAGGCCGACGAGCCGCGGCCGACGCCGATGAACCGCATTGCCGCCGAAGCCAATGTTCCGCGCAAGTTCCTCGAGCTGATCCTCGCCGACCTGCGCGAAGCCGGGCTGCTGATCAGCCACCGCGGCAAGGCCGGCGGCTACCAGCTCTCGCGCCCGACGCACCTGATCTCGCTGGGCGAGATCATCCGGGTGATCGAAGGGCCGCTCGCGCTGGTCCCCTGCGTCAGCCGCACCGCCTATCGCCCGTGCAAGGACTGCAAGGACGAGGCGCGCTGCGAGATCCGCATCGCGATGGCGCGCGTCCGCGACGAGACCGCGCGCATCCTCGACGGCACCAGCCTCGCCGATGCCGGCGCCGAGGATCTGGCGGCGGCTTAGGGCTTATCGACCTCACGGTCCGGCGTGGGGGTTCAGCACATACGCCGTCACCCCGGCCTCGTGCCGGGGCCCACGCAGCCACACCGGCCGAACTCGCACCTCTATTCCGGCCCCCGTCTCCCGGTGGGCCCCGGCACAAGGCCGGGGTGACGGGTTGTTGGCGGAATTGCCGGCGTGCAGCTCCGAATGCCGATCCGGCCTAACCCCGGCTGGTCAGCGCGTCGCGGATCTCGCGGAGCAGCTTCACTTCGTCGGTCTCGGGCGCGGGTGCCGCCTCGGCCGCAGGTTGCTCATGCTCGGCGAGCGCGCTTACCTTGGCCAGGCCGCGCACGATCAGGAAGACCATGAAGGCGAGGATCACGAAGTTGATCACCGCGGTCAGGAACTGGCCATAGCCGAACAGCGGCACGCCCGCGGCCTTCAATGCGGCATAGTCGTTGGCGCTGCCGTGGTAGCTCGCCGGGATCGCGCCCAGCCGCACGAAGTGGCTCGAGAAGTCGAACCCGCCGAACAGCCAGCCGAGCAACGGCATCAGCAGATCCTCGGTCAGCGACTTGGTGATGGTGGCGAAGGCGCCGCCGATGATCACGCCGACCGCGAGGTCCAGCACGTTGCCGCGTGCGATGAACGCCTTGAAGTCCTTCAACATTGCGCTCGTCCCTTTCATATTCTTCGCCTATGCCCTTTTCGGCGTAGGTGTAATCGCCATATAAGACACCCGTTCCACGGGATTTGGAGGGTATCCCAATGAAGTTTCGCGCCGCAATCGCGCTTGCCGCTGCCGCTCTGCTTTCGGCATGCGGCCTCAACAGCGTGCCCACCGCGGAGGAAAACGCCAAGGCGAAATGGGCCGACGTCCAGGCCGCCTATCAGCGCCGCGCCGACCTGATCCCCAACCTCGTCGCCACCGCCAAGGGCGCCGCGGCTTCGGAAGGCAAGATCCTCACCGACGTGACCGAGGCACGCGCCAAGGCGAGCTCGGTGCAAGTGAGCGCCAACGACCTCACCGATCCCAACAAGGTCCAGCAGTTCCAGGCGGCGCAGGACCAGCTCGGCGGCTCGCTCGGCCGGCTGCTCGTCACGGTCGAGAAATATCCCGAGCTCAAGAGCCAGGCCAATTTCACCAACCTGATGAGCCAGCTGGAAGGCACCGAGAACCGGATCAACATCGCGATCCGCGACTATAATTCGGCGGTCCAGAGCTACAACACCACGATCCGCACCTTCCCCGACGCGATCGGTGCCAAGGTCTTCTACGGCGCCAAGCCGATGGTGCCCTTCCAGGCCAAGGCCGGGGCGGACGTCGCGCCGACGGTCGACTTCGGCAACGGCAACTGATCCGCGCGTTCGCCCTGCTGCTCGCGCTGGCGCCGCTCGCCGCGTGCGGCACGGCGCCCGCGGGCAATGACGCCGCGGCAGCGAAACAGCCTGCCGCGGCGGCGCCTGCGCCCGCGCCGCACGGCTATGTCGACGATGCGGCCAAGCTGCTTGCTCCCGCCGACATTGCGGCGCTCACCGCCAAGCTCGAGGCATTCGAGCGAGGGACGCATCACCAGTTCGTGATCGCGACCGTGCCGTCGATCGGCGGCCACGACATCGCGGCGTTCGCGGACGCGCTCGGCAATCGCTGGGGCGTCGGCCGCAAGGGCGTGAACGATGGCGTGCTGCTCGTCGTCGCGCCCAACGAACGCCAGGTCCGCATCGCGGTGGGCGACGGGCTGCACGCCGCGCTCACCGATGCCGAGGCGAACCGCATCATCCAGACGGTCATGCTGCCCGAATTCCGCGCGCGCCGCATGGCGCCGGGCATCGTCCGCGGCGCCGACGCCATCCTCGCCCAGATCACGGAGACGACCCCATGACCTTCGCGCGGCTGCTGCTCGCGCTGCTGCTCGCCACGCTCGGCCTGGCCGGGCCGGTGCAGGCCCAGAGCTTCCCGCCGCTGAGCGGCCGGGTGGTCGACGCCGCCAACCTGCTCGATGCCGGGCAGAAGGCGCAGCTGACCCAGCTTTCCGAGGATGTCGAGAAGGCGAGCGGGCGCCAGTTCGTCGTCGCCACCATCCCCGATCTCCAGGACTATCCGATCGAGGATTACGGCTACCGCCTCGGCCGCGCCTGGAAGATCGGCCAGGGCGAGGCGAACAACGGCATCATCCTCATCGTCGCGCCCAAGGAGCGCAAGGTCCGCATCGAGGTCGGCTACGGCCTCGAGCCGATCATGACCGACGCGCTCTCCAGCCAGATCATCCAGACGGTGATCCTGCCGAAGTTCCGCGACGGCGACATGCCGGGCGGGATCGTGGCGGGAGCGCAGGCGATCGCCGAGCAGATGAAGCTGCCGCTCGAAGCCGCCGAGGCGCGCGCCAAGGCCAAGCTCGACAGCCGCCGCAGCAGCGGCGCGAACCGCGGCAACAACGGCGCCGGGCTGATCGTCGGCATCTTCTGGACCGTGATGGTGCTCGTCTTCGTGCTCGGCGGAATCTTCGGACGGCGCGGCGGGCGGCGCTATCGCGGTGGTGGCAGCGGGCTCGGCCAGGTGCTGCTGTGGACCGCGATCGACGCGGCGATGCACAGCGGCAGCCGGGGCGGATCGTCCTGGGGCGGCGGCGGGAGCGATTGGGGCGGCGGCGGAGGCGGCGGCGGCTTCTCGGGCGGCGGCGGGTCGTTCGGCGGTGGCGGCGCCTCGGGCAGCTGGTAAGGGGACAGGCGATGGCACTCCTCAACTTCACGCCCGAGCAGCAGGCGCAGGTCACCAACGCGGTGGCCGAGGCCGAGCGCACCACCGATGGCGAGATCGTCACGATCGTCACGCAATCGTCCGATGCCTATCACGACGTGATGCTCCACTGGGCGGTGGCGGCGATGCTGCTGGTCGCGGGGCTCTATGCGCTCTTCCCGACGCAGGTCGAGGCCAAGCTCGCGCTGTTCCACGGCGGCTGGCTGGCGAAGGTCGAGATCGCCGAAGTGCTGGTGCTGCTGATGGCGGCGCAGGCGATCATCTTCCTCGCGGTCCGCCTCCTCCTTGCGCCGCTGCGCCTCAGGATGCTCGTGACGCCGGGCCGCACCAAGACGCGCCGCGTGCGCCGCCGCGCGCTCCAGTTCTTCAAGGCGAGCGCCGAGAAGCGCACCCAGGGCCGCGTCGGCATCCTCCTCTATGTGAGCCTCGCCGAGCATCGCGCCGAGATCATCGCCGACGAGGCGATCCATTCGCAGGTCGCGCCCGAGCGCTGGGGCGAAGCGATGGCGGTGCTCGTCGACGGCCTGAAGCGCGGCAAGGCGGCGGACGGCATGGCCGGCGCGGTCGGCCGAATCGCGCTCGTGCTCGCCGAGACCTTCCCCAAGACCGCGGCCGATGTGAACGAACTCCCCGACCGGCTGATCGAGCTGTGAACGCGCCTGACGCCGATGCGCCGGTCGAGACGCCCTGGGCCGGCAAGTGGATCCAGGTGCGCAAGCAGGGCCGCTGGGAATATGTCGCTCGCGCGCGGGGCATTCGCGCCGCAGTGATCGTCGCGGTCGATGACGAGGACCACGTCCTGCTCGTCGAGCAATATCGCGTGCCGCTGGGGCGGAACTGCCTCGAGCTGCCCGCGGGGCTGATCGGCGACACGCACGACGGCGACACGGTGGAAGAGGCCGCCGCGCGCGAGCTCGAGGAAGAGACCGGCCACGCCGCCGAGCGGATCGACGTGATCGGCGAATTCTACAGCTCGCCGGGGCTCGTCTCGGAGAGCTTCACGCTGGTCCGCGCGCAGGGCCTCACGCGGATCGGCGAGGGCGGCGGCGTCGACGGCGAGAACATCACCGTCCACCGCGTGCCGCTGGCGGGGATCGTCGACTTCGTCGCCGCCAAGCGCGCCGAAGGGCTGGCGATCGACGTCAAGATCCTGCTGCTGCTCGCCGAGAGCATCCTGGGCTGAGGCCCGATCGAGCCGCGAGCGGCTTGCAATGTAGGATTCCGGCTGCTTGGCTGGCGCGGCTGGAGCAATCCGGCCGCCCTTTGAACCTGGCAGGGAGCAGACACCGGAATCGCCGCGACGGGTCGTGACTCTTGTGACTCTTCGGTATTTGGATACCGCTGAAATGCCCCGACTCGGGACGTCGACTGCCCGAGCCGCGAGCGCTTCGCCTCAGCGGAAATTGTCGGCGTAGGCCTGGAGCTTGAGCTTGCGTGTCGGCGCCGCGATCACGTGATAGGCGATGCCCTCACGCTCGGCATAAGCGGTCGCGGCCTCGACCGTAGGGAAGCCCAGCCGCAGCTGCGCGCGCGTGTCGCCCGAGCCGGCCCAGCCGGTCAGCGGATCGGCGCGCTGCCGCTCGGCAGGCTCATATTCGAGGATCCAGCGATCGGTCCGCGCGCGGCCGGACTGCATCGCATTCTTGGGGCGCTGGTAGATGCGGGCGGTCTTCATGGGTTCGCTCCTTAGCGCGGCCCCGCGGCGCGCGCATCTGCCTTTTTCGTACGGAGCGTCGGGCCGGCGGCGGCGGGATCGTCGGGCCAGGGGTGCCTGGGATAGCGGCCGCGCATCTCCTTGGCGACCTCGGCCCAGCTTCCTTTCCAGAAGCCCGGCAAGTCGCGCGTCGTCTGGATCGGGCGGCCGGCGGGCGACGTGAGGCTGAGCACCAGCGGCACGCCGCCGACGGTCGGATGCTCGGCGAGCCCGAACAGCGCCTGCACGCGCACCTCGACGGTGGGCCCGCCCTCGGCGGCATAGTCGATCGAATGGCTGGAGCCCGCCGGCGTCTCGAAGCGGGCGGGAGCGATGCGGTCGAGCGCCCTGGTCTCGTCCCAGCCCAGCCGGTTGTGCAGCGCCTGGGCGAGCGCGCCGGGCTCGATCGCGTCGAGCCGGCGCTTGCCCGCGAGCACGGGGGCGAGCCAG
This sequence comes from Sphingomonas sp., assembly GCF_017745215.1. Taxonomy (GTDB): domain Bacteria; phylum Pseudomonadota; class Alphaproteobacteria; order Sphingomonadales; family Sphingomonadaceae; genus Sphingomonas. The sequence goes on along the minus strand of NZ_JAGHZV010000015.1, from coordinate 34,645 downwards.
TCGTCGAGCTCGGCGAGCAGTGCCTCATCCGACAGCGCGTCGATCCCGGCATAGCGAGCGCGGATGCGGAGCGTATCGCCGCCGTCGCCCCAGGGAAGGATGGCGAGGCCATGCTCGCGCACCGCGTCGAGCAGCGCGGCTTCGATCTCCGCCGGGTTCGCCTGCGAATCATGCCCCGAAGACAGGCGGATCGCGCCGAGACGGCGTTCTCGAAGGGCTTCGATCCGGCCAGTCGCGGGATCGAAGCGGACCGAGCGACGCGTCTCGATGCGATCGGCGAAGAGCCACTCGACGCTCGCCGCATCGATCTGCGCCGCCGAGAGGATGCGCGCGCCTGCGGCCATGCCCTGCGTCTCGGCGACCGCGAGCCATTCGGCGCGTGCGAGCGCCGAGGTCGCGTCGAGCCTGAATCCGCGACCGCCGGTCGAGGCCCAGGTCTCGCCGCTGGCGTCACGCCGCTTCGCCACGCGATCGGGGAAGGCGAGCGCGACGGCGATCGCCACGGCATCGCCATCGGGCGTCGGCTTGGCTTGCGCCGGCGCGAGCCTCGCCCAGCGCTCGGCGAGCTTGCGCCCACCCTCCGCGCGCTGGCCGCGCTCGCTGCGCCAGCGGCGGAGACGCAGTTCGAGGTCGGCGTCGCTGCCGCCCAGCCCGCGCTCGCCGAGCAGCACCGCGACCTGGGCCGCCGTCTCCGCCAGCCCCAGCTCGCCCGCGCGCACCAGCATATGCCCGAGCCGCGGCGGCAGCGGCAGGCCGGCGATCGCCTTGCCGTGCTGCGTCGGGCGACCGTCGGCGTCGACCGCCTCCAGCGCCATGAGCCGCGCCCGCGCCTCGGCGACCGCGGCTGCGGGCGGCGCATCGAGCCAGCGCAGCTCGCGCGGGTCGCTCACGCCCCACAGCGCGCAGTCGAGCGTCAGCGCCGAAAGATCCGCCTCGAGGATTTCGGGCGGGTCGAAGCGCGGCAGCCCGGCAGTCGCCGCGGCTTCCCACAGCCGATAGGCGACGCCCGGCCCCTGGCGCGCGGCACGGCCGGCGCGCTGCGTCACCGCCGCCTGGCTCGCGCGCTCGGTGACCAGCCGCGTCATCCCTGCCGCGCGATCGTAGCGCGGGCGCCGCGCGAGCCCCGAATCGACCACGACGCGGATGCCGTCGAGCGTCAGCGAGGTCTCGGCGATCGAGGTCGCGAGCACCAGCTTGCGCCGCCCTTGCGGATCGGGCGCGATCGCGGCGCGCTGGGCGGCAGGGTCGAGGCTGCCGTGGAGCCGGTGGAGCACGACGCCGCCCAGCCCCTCGAGCCGCCCGGCGGTCCGCTCGATCTCGGCGACGCCGGGGAGGAAGGCGAGCACCCCGCCCTCCGCCTCGCGCAGCGCCTGGCGCACCGCGGCCGCCATCGACTCCTCGATCCGCGCCTCCGCCGCGCGGCCGAGGTGGCGCAGCTCCAAAGGATAGCTCCGCCCCTCGCTCTCGATCACCGGCGCGTCTCCCATCAGCGCCGCGAAGCGCGCGCCGTCGAGCGTCGCCGACATCGCCACCAGCCGCAGCTCGGGCCTGAGCGCCGCCTGCGCGTCGAGCGCGAGCGCGAGGCCGAAGTCCGAATCGAGGCTGCGCTCATGGACTTCATCGAACAACACCGCCGAGACGCCCGACAGCTCGGGATCGGCCTGGATGCGGTTCACGAAGATGCCTTCGGTCACCACCGTCACGCGCGTCGCCGCCGATCGGCGCGTGTCCATCCGCGTCGCATAGCCATAGGTCCTGCCCACCGGCTCGCCCGCCAGCGCCGCCATCCGCTCGGCGGCCGCGCGCGCGGCGAGCCTGCGGGGGGACAAGAGCAGGATCTCACCGGCGCACCAGCCCTCGCCGAGCAGCGCCGGCGCCACCGCCGTCGTCTTGCCCGCGCCGGGAGGTGCCACCAGCACGGCATTGCTCGCTGCGGCCAGCGTGGCGCGGATTTCCGGCAGCACCGCTTCGATCGGTAATCTTGCCGTCACGGGCTGCAACCAAAAGCGCTGCGCTTTGTTTGCCGGACGAACCGGCTCAGCGATTGGAGGGTACGCATGCCAAAGGCTCTGGCACAATTCAGCATCACGCGCACGGGCGAGGATTTCCTCATCACGCTCGAGGACGAGGACGGCGACACGATCGAGTTCACCGCCGACGCGGACCAGCTCGACGAAGTCGTCGATTCGATCGAGGAACAGCTCGAAGCGGCCGACGAGGCGCTGGTCGACGACGAGGAAGACGAGGACGAGGAAGGAGCGGAAGAGGAGGAATAAGCCTCCGACTGCTCAGCGCCTGGGCCGTCCGATCAGGGCGGCCCGGACCTTCCTGTTCCCGAGGTGGCCCGTATGCGCGGCACCCGGCAACACGAACAGTCCGAACCATCGCGGCGTGTTGCGCACGAACAAATTGACGATCGTCACGCCGTCCAGCGCAGGCACGGGATAGGTCAGCATGTCGCTGGGATCGGAGAAGGCGATGATCTGGCGTGGCCGGGCGCCGCCATCGCCGGTGCGGAGCGACCGGGCTGACCCGCCGGCCCATCGCTGCAAAGCCGCCAGCGGGCTCGGCGGCTCATCGGCGGCAAGCGAGCGGAGCTCGGCCCCACCTGCCGCGGACCGGACCTCGTCAATCCCCTGGAGCCGGCCAAGCTCGAGCAGCGAGAATTGGTTGGCCAGGAAATAGAGGTGATCGGTCCGGCCGAGGACGTCGGCGACCGACTCGATCTCGGCGGAATCCATCACGACGAAGCTGCCGAGGCTCTCCGACATCACGACGAAGCTGTCGCCGTCCCCGGCCGCGGTGCGCACGCGATCGAACGCCTGGCTCATCGTCTCGCGGAGATAGCGACGCATCGGCCCGAGCGCGATCACGGCATCCGACAGACCCCAGTTCAGGATTTCCTGCTTGATCCGGCGGTTCAGGAACGCCGCCGCGCCGCCCCGCGGCCGCTTGGCCAGCGTCTCGCGCCCCTTCTCGCCGACCCAGTCGTAATAGGGCGGCTCGGTGCATTCGCACAGTGCGAGGTGCTGCTTGTCGTCGCCCGACAGGTCATGCTCGGGCAGCAGCAGGAAGCGGCACTTGAGCGGGAAGAGCAGCGGCCACCAATTGACCTCGGTGATCGTCACACGCATGTCGGCGCGCGCCAGGAGGAAGCGGCGGAGCAGCGGCCGGCTCGCCTGCCATTCCGCTTCGCTCCAGATGCGCTCGTTGGCGAAACGGGCATTTTCGGGCCATTCCCCGAGGTCCAGCCGCTCGGTCTTCACCGCCCCGTCCTGCCTGAACCCCAGTTCGCGGACGAGCGATGCCGCCAGCCGATCCGCCGCGCCAACGCCTTCGGCTCGCATGCCATGGACATAGACGACATGGACCGGCACGCCGGCATCGATGAGATCGGCGAGCGAGCGCGTCGCCTCGAGCGGTTGCGGACCGGCCTCGGCGACTCCGGCCAGTGCCTGCTGCGCCAGCGCGAACAGCAGGCCCAGCACGAGCAGCAGGACGAAAACGCCAAGAACAACCATCGCGATCCCCCCGATGATCGATGATGCCGCTTCTATATCATGCGCGACTGCCCTAACCTAACGCCGGATAATTCGGATTCGGCAGTCATTCCGGAGATGTTCGATGGCGAATGTTCAGATCCGCTTCCCGCACAACCCTGCGACCAACCAGAAACTCGAACGCGTCCCCAGCAAGGGCGACTATATTGCCAGCCAAACTGCCCTGTTCCATGTCGAAGCGGTGGTCTTCACGCCCGCGGGCGGAGCGATCGATGCGATCGTCTTCGTCACCCAGGACCAGGACGGCAAGCCGGACGAGATCGCAGGGCTGGTGTTGCCCGCGATCTGACGTCGCTCAATAGGCCCGCGCCACCGCGAATTCGACCGCCTCGACCATCGCATCCTTGGCCGCGCCCGAGACGAAGCCGCCGAGCGCGTCGACCGCGCGCTGGCCGTAATGGCGCGCGCGGGCGAGCGTGTCGTCGACCGCCCGGCTCGACTGGACAAGGCGGATCGCCTCGGCGAAATCCTCGTCGCGCGTGCGGCGGCCGGACACGGCTCCCTTCCAGAACGCTCGCTCGGCCTCGTTGCCGCGCGCATAGGCGAGGATGACGGGGAGCGTCATCTTGCCCTCGCGGAAGTCGTCACCGGCATCCTTGCCCATCGTCTCGGCGTTCGAGACATAGTCGATCGCGTCGTCGACCAACTGGAAGGCGATGCCGAGGTTGCGGCCATAGGCATCGAGCGCAAGCTCGTCGGCGTCGCCGCGCTCGGCGACCACCGCGGCGATCCGGCAGGCGGCGGCGAACAGCGCGGCGGTCTTGGCGCCGATGATCTCGAGATAGCGTTCCTCGGAGAGATCGATGCGGCGCGCGGCGGTGAGCTGGTTGACCTCGCCCTCGGCGATGATCGCACTCGCGCCCGAGAGGATCTTGAGCACCTTGAGGCTGCCGTCCTCGACCATCAGCTCGAACGAGCGGCTGAACAGGAAGTCGCCGACGAGCACGCTCGCGGGATTGCCCCAGATGTTGTTGGCGGTGCGGCGACCGCGGCGCAGGTCCGAATTGTCGACGACATCGTCGTGGAGCAGCGTCGCGGTGTGGATGAACTCGACCGCCGCCGCCAACCTATGGTGGCGCGCGCCCGAATAGCCGAGCAGTTGCGAGCTCGCGAGCGTGAGCATCGGCCGCATCCGCTTGCCGCCGCCGGCGATGAGGTGGCCAGCGAGCTCGGGGATCAGCGGGATGTCCGACTGCATCCGGTCGAGGATCACCGCGTTCACGAGGTTCATGTCGTGCGCGACGAGCGCCAGCATCGGGTCCAGCGAAGGCTCGGGGCGCGTGCCCAGGCGATGGATCGTCGCGGTCATCTCATCAAGGGCCTTGGCCTCTGAGCGTCGCAAAGGCAAGCCCAACGCTTGCATGGTCGCGGCTCTCAAGCGAAAGGGAATCGACCCTAGGGAGACCCGCGTGGCCGACGAGACACTCACCCGCTATCGACAGAGCATCGACAATATCGATGCGGCGCTCGTCTTCATGCTCGCCGAACGGTTCAAGGTTACCCAGGCGGTGGGCGCCTACAAGGCGCGGTCGGGCCTGCCGCCCGCCGATCCGGGGCGTGAGGAAGCACAGATCGCGCGGTTGCGCGCGCTGGCGCAGCAGGCCGAGCTCGACCCCGAGTTCAGCGAGAAGTTCCTGCGGTTCATCATCGACGAAGTGATTCGCCACCACGAGCGGATGCAGAACGGAACGAGTTGAGCTCCGCACCGTTGGCCTGGGCAGATTGGGGGAAGGATGAGCGCGGACGACAGGCTGATCTTCACTCCCGACGACGTCGACCTGACGCGCTCGCCGCTGCGCCGGTCGATCGCCGAGCCGACCTTCGTGCTCGGCGCGTTCAATCCGGGGCTGGCGCGGCTGCCGAACGGCAATCTGCTGCTGATGGTGCGCGTGGCGGAAGCGCTCGTCGAGCCGATCGACGGCGATCATGTCCGCACGATCCGCTGGACGCCCGACGGCTATATGCTCGACCGGCATCGGCTCGAGGGCGTCGAGATGAGCGACCCGCGCCAGTTCGCGCTGAAGGGTCGCCATCCGCCGCTGCTCGGGCTTACCTCGCTCTCCTGGCTGCTGCCCGTCGAGATCAGCCGCGACGCGCGCCAGGTCGTGAAAGTCCACTATGACAAGGCGATCGAGCCCTCGGCCTCCTTCCTCGACTATGGCGTCGAGGATGCGCGGATCAGCCTGGTCGGCGGCAGTTGGTGGATGACGGTGTGCGGCGTCTCGGCCGAGCGGCATTGCACCGCGATGTACCGATCGGTGAACGGGCTCGACTATGAGCTGCTCGGCGTGGTGCTCGACCATCAGAACAAGGACATGCTGTTGTTCGAGGGCAAGGTGGGCGGCAAATATATGGCGCTCACCCGGCCGCTCGGCGAAGTCTATTTCGCCCCTCCGCAAGAAAGCGAATGGCTCGGCGGCCCCGCGATCCACTTCGCGCAATCGCCTGACGGGCTCCATTGGAAGCCGCTCGACGCGCCCGGCATCCGCGCGCGCAAGGGCACGACGATCACCGCGCGGATGGGCGGCGGCAGCCAGCCGGTGCTCACGCCCGAGGGCTGGATGCTGATCTACCACGGCGTCGAAAAGCGCGAGGCGGTGGGCATCTACCGCAGCTTCTGGGCGCTGCTCGACAAGGACGAGCCGTGGCGCATCCTGCGGCTCGAGGACCGGGTGCCGCTGCTCGAGGCCAACCCCGCGCTCACCGCGCCGATCGCCGAGCGGCTCTATTTGCCGACCCCCGTGGTCTTCACCACCGGCGTGGCGGATGCGGGCGACCATTATATCGTCGCGTCGGGCGAGGCCGACCTCGCCTGCCGGATCACTTATATCGCGAAGGAGCGATTCCAATGAGCGAGCCGCTCTGGTGGCAATCGGGGGTGATCTACCAGATCTATCCGCGCTCCTTCCAGGATTCGAACGGCGACGGGATCGGCGATTTGAAGGGCGTCGAGGCGCGGCTCGATGATCTCGTCGCGCTGGGGATCGACGCGATCTGGCTCTCGCCGATCTTCCCCAGTCCACAAGCCGACTTCGGCTATGACGTCGCCGATTATTGCGGGATCGATCCACGCTTCGGCAGCCTCGCCGACTTCGATTCGCTGCTCGCCGCGGCGCATGCCAAGGGCCTCATGCTGCTGCTCGACCTGGTGCCCAACCACACGTCGGACGAGCACCCCTGGTTCGTCGAGAGCCGCGCGTCGAAGGACAATCCGAAGCGCGACTGGTATCTCTGGCGCGATCCAGCCGCTGATGGCGGCCCGCCGAACAACTGGATCAGCGACTTCGGCGGATCTGCCTGGGAGCTCGATCCCGTCACCGGGCAATATTATTACCATGCATTCCTGAAGCAGCAGCCCGACCTCAACTGGCGCAACCCCGCCGTGCGTGCGGCGATGCTCGACGTGCTGCGCTTCTGGTTCGAGCGCGGCGTCGACGGCTTCCGGATCGACGTGCTGTGGCACATGATCAAGCACGCCGGCTTCCCCGACAATCCGGTGAACGAGGAATGGCGCGAAGGCTGGCCCGAGTTCATGAAGGTCCACCAGCACCATTCGACCGACCAGCCCGAGGTCCATGGCATCGCCGGCGACATGCGCCGAATCGCCGACGACTATGGCGCGCGCGTCCTGGTCGGCGAGATCTACCTGCCGGTGGAGAAGCTGGTCTCCTATTACGGCACCGAGGCGGCGCCCGGCGTCCACCTGCCCTTCAACTTCCAGCTGATCGGCGCCGACTGGCACGCGCGCAAGATCGCGCACCGGATCGCGAAATACGAAGGCCTGCTGCCACCCGGCGGCTGGCCGAACTGGGTGCTCGGCAACCACGACCGGCCGCGCGTCGCGACGCGCGTCGGGCCCGAGCAGGCGCGCGTCGCGATGGTGCTGCTGCTGACGCTGCGCGGCACGCCCACGCTCTATTACGGTGACGAGCTCGGGCTGGAGGACGTCGCCATACCGCCCGATCTGGTCCAGGACCCGCGCGAACTCAACGAGCCGGGGATCGGCATGGGCCGCGATCCGGTGCGCACCCCGATGCCTTGGGACGCCTCGCCCCAGGCCGGCTTCACCACCGGCACGCCCTGGCTGCCGCTCAACCCCGATTGGGCGACGCGCAACGTCGTCGCCGAACGCGCCGACGCCGGCTCGATGTGGACGCTCACCCGCGAGCTGCTCGCGCTGCGCCGCGCGCATCCCGCGCTGTCGATCGGCAGCTGGCACGCCTATGATGCCGAGGGCGACGTGCTCGCCTATGAGCGGCGCCACCAGGGCGCCTGGCTGCTCGTCGCGCTCAATCTCGGCGGCCGCGAGCAACGGCTGGCGCTGCCGCAGGGAAGGTACAAGCTCCTCCTCTCCACCGCGCATCGGCCGCTCACGATCGAGCACGACGCGCTGGTGCTTGCGCCGGACGAGGGCGTGATCCTCGGATGAAGGTTGCGATGATCGCGCCCGTCGCGTGGCGCACGCCGCCGCGCCACTATGGCCCCTGGGAGCTGGTGACAAGCCTGCTCACCGAAGCGCTGGTCGCACGCGGGATCGACGTCACGCTGTTCGCCACGCGCGATTCGCTCACCGCCGGCACACTCGATGGCGTCGTGCCCCAGGGCTATGAGGAGGACCGCAGCCTCGACGCCAAGGTGTGGGAATATCGCCACCTCAGCCATGCCTTCGCGCGCGCCGGCGATTTCGACCTCATCCACAACCAGGCCGATTTCCCCGCCCATGCCTTCGCGCCGCTGGTCGATACGCCGATGGTCACGACGATCCACGGCTTCTCCTCCGAGCGCATCCTGCCAATGTACAAGCCGTTCGAAGACCGGGTGCATTATGTCGCGATCAGCGACGCCGATCGCCACCCCAACCTCCGCTACGCAGCGACGATCCACCACGGCATCCGCCTCGACGAGTTCGCGTTCGACGACCGCGGCACCGACGATCTGCTGTTCTTCGGCCGCATGCATCCCGACAAGGGCGCCGCCGAGGCGATCGCCGTCGCCCAGGCTACCGGCCGGCGGCTCCACCTCTACGGCATCGTCCAGGACGCAGGCTATTTCGACCGCGAGGTCGCGCCGCACCTCGACGGCGACCGGATCGTCTACCACGGCCCCGTCGGCGGCGAGGATCGCATCCGCGCGCTGGGCCAGGCGCACGTCCTGCTCCACCTCATCAACTTCGACGAACCCTTCGGCCTCTCGGTGATCGAGGCGATGGCGTGCGGCACCCCGGTTATCGCGATTCGCCGCGGCTCGATGCCCGAGCTGATCGACGACGGGGTCACCGGGCTGCTCGTCGGCTCGACCGGCGAAGCGATCGCCGCGCTCGCCCGCATCGAGGGGCTGGATCGCGCCGCCTGCCGCGCCGCGGTGGCCCAGCGCTTCACGGTCGACGCGATGGCCGACCGCTACATCGCGCTTTACAGGCAAATCCTTGGCTAGCGGCTGAGCCGGCTTCCCGGAAATCGCCGTGCCGGGCCTATTTCTTGGGAGTCGTCTCGTTGCCGGCCGCAGCCGGCTCGGCGGCATTGCCTTCCGTCGCATTGCCCGCGGCTTCGTTGCCCGCCGGCGCACCAGCCTCGGCAGCGACCGCCGGATAGGCCAGGTTGGAGCCCTGGCTGTTGAGGTAGGCGATCACGTTCGCGCGCTCCTGCGGATCGGGCAGGCCGGCGAACGTCATCTTGGTGCCTGCGGCGAACTTGCTCGGCTTGGTCAGCCAATGGTCCATCTTGTCGAAGTCCCAATTGCCGCCGACGCCCTTGAGCGCATCGGAGAAGGCGAAGCCTCCCTTACCCTGGCCGATCGGCTCGCCCAGCGTGCCCCAGAGGTTCGGGCCGATGCCGTTGGCGGCGCCCTGCGCGATCGTGTGGCAGGCGGCGCACTTCTTGAAGCTCTCGGCGCCCTTGGCCGGATCGGCCGCGGCGAGGCGGACGGGGAGCGGCGCCACGGCGACCGCACCACCCTCGGTCGCTTCCTCGGCCTCGACCGGATAGCCGAACTTCTCCGGAGGCTCGGCCTTGAACACCATGCCGCTGGCGATCGACAGACCCAACGCCGCAACACCGCCTGCCAGCACCCAACCCACAAAGGTGTTCGTCTTGCTCATCGTCGAAGGCCCCACGAAAAAGTCCGCCCCTTTAGAACCGCCCTCGCCCCGAACGCAAGGCCGCCGCTTGCCCGAGGCGCTTCGGGCCGCTAGCCCGCGCTCCGCATGGAGAATTTCGCCGCACCTGCCCGCCCGATCGTCGCCCGCATGATCGCCGCCGCCGAAGCCGAGCCCAGCCGCGCCGTCGCCTTCCAGGGCGCGCCGGGCGCGAACTCGCATATCGCCGTGACCCAGGCCTTTCCGGACGGGCTGCCGCTCCCCTGCTTCAGCTTCGAGGATGCGATCGATGCCGTCCGCGAAGGCAGCGCCGATTGTGCGCTGATCCCGATCGAGAATTCGCTCCACGGCCGCGTGGCGGACATCCACTTCCTGCTGCCCGAATCGGGGCTGGTGATCACCGGCGAGCATTTCCTGCCGATCCGCTACGCGCTGGTCGGCAGCGGCAGCCTCGGCGAGGTCAGGGAAGCGATGAGCCATCCCCAGGCGCTCGGCCAGTGTCGGATCTGGCTCAAGGGACACGGCATCTCGCCGGTCGCCTATCCCGATACCGCGGGCGCGGCCGCCGTCGTCGCCGAGCTCGGCGACCCGAGCGTGGCGGCGCTGGCCCCGCCGGGCGCGGGCGAGCTCTACGGGCTCCGCCCGCTCGCCGAGGACATCGCCGACGCCGAGCACAATATGACGCGGTTCGTCGTGCTCGCCCGAGAGGCGCCGCCGCTGGCGGGCGTGGGGCCGTTCGTGACGACCTTCATCTTCGAAGTGAAGAACGTGCCCGCGGCGCTCTACAAGGCGCTCGGCGGCTTCGCGACCAACGGCGTCAACATGACCAAGCTCGAGAGCTACCAGCGCGGCGGCACCTTCGCGGCGACCGAGTTCTACGCCGATATCGTCGGCAAGCCGGGCGATCTCGCGGTCGACCGCGCGCTCGACGAGCTGGCGTTCCACACCAAATGGGTACGGCTGCTCGGCACCTATCCCCAGGCGCGCGAGCGGGGCTAAGCCCTTTTCAATCCCTTACCGTCATCCCGGCGGCGGCTGTTGGCACGCGAGCTGTTGACTCCCGCCACGATATGTTGTCTAAATACAATAGATCGAACGGAATAGACGCAACATGCCCGCCATCCACAATCGTATTGCCCTGTTCCGCGCCGAGCGCGGGATGAGTCGGCGCGAGCTGGCCGAGGCAGTAGGCGTAAACCCGCAGACGATCGGCTATCTCGAACGCGGCGACTACAGCCCCAGCCTCGAGCTGGGGATGAAGATCGCGCGGCTGTTCGACGTGCCGGTCGAGCTGGTCTTCTCGTTCGACCCCTTTCCGCCGGTCGGCCTCGCGCTGCGGCGGGCGAACGAGGCCGCCTGAGCGGCATGGAGACGCATATGAAGCATGATCGCCTGATTTCGGCACTGGACGCCGCTGCCGAGCATACCGGCCTCCCCGCAATGGCGCGAGGGCAGGTGCGCCGCCGACACCTTCGCTGGCTGCCGATCGTCGCGCTCGCGCTCTCGTTTGGCGGATGGACGATCAGCCTCGCCAACGCCGGCTGGGGCTTCGCCGGGCAGGTCCTCGTCTATCTCGGGCTCGCCATCGCCGGCTTTCTCCCACTGTTCGGCCCGATCAAGCCCTGGGGCACGCCCGAGCGCGTCGACGAGTTCGATCGGGCAGCGCGGACGCGGGCCTTCCTCGTCGCCTTCGCCACGATGAGCGCAGTCGCGCTGGGCGGCATCTGGCTGCTCATCGCGATGGCGGCGCTCGGCCGCTGGCCGTTGTCGACGCTGATCGTCGAGCTCAACGCGCTCGCGGTAGTGCTGCTGACGCTCTATTCGGCGGTGCCGACGCTCCACGCGAGCTGGGCGACGCGGCCGCTCGCCGAGGACTGATCGCTCAGCCTTCCGCCAGCCACGCCTTCAGCAGCGTGCGCGCGATCGCGAAGCGCGGGGGCGCGAGGAAGGGCGCCGGCTCGCCCGCGAGCGAGGCGCGGACTTCGTCGCGCGTCACCCAGATCACGTCCTCGAGCTCGCTCGTGTCGACGGTGATCGCGTCGCCGTCGGCGGTCGAGGTGCAGCCGATCATCAGCGACGAGGGGAAGGGCCAGGGCTGGCTCGCGACGTAGCGGACGTCGCGCACGCGCACGCCCGCTTCCTCGAAGGTCTCGCGCGCGACGGCTTCCTCGATCGATTCGCCGGGCTCGACGAAGCCGGCGAGCGCCGAATAGCGCCGCTCGGGCCAGCCGCGGCCGCGACCGACGAGCGCGCGGCCCTCATATTCGGCGAGCATGATCACCACCGGATCGGTGCGCGGGAAATGCTCCGCGCCGCAATTGGGGCAGCGGCGCGCCCAGCCGGCCTTGAACGGCGCAGTGGCATGGCCGCAGTTCGCGCAGAAGCGGTGGCGCATGTGCCAGTCGATCAGGCTGCGCGCGCCGGCGTAGAGCGCCGCTTCCTCGGCCTGCATCCGCGCGACTAGGCCCATGATCTCGAGGCTGCGGCCGGTGACGGCGGGCGCGGTGCGGTTCGCGACGGCGAAACGCGGGCAACCCGAATCGAAGCCGAGGAACACCAGGTCGTCGTCGGGCCCCGCCGCGTCGAGCGTGTCCCAGACGAGCAGCCCGGCATCGTCGAGCAACGGATCGAGTCCGGCGAGGCGGAGCAGCCGCGCCGCCGGATCGGCCCTGGCGGCGGCGATCGCGGCATCGTCGGCGCGGACATTGTCGGCGCGGTCGATCGTCGCGCCGGTGAACCAGGGGCCCTTCACCGCGCCGCCCGGATCACAGGCCCAGGTCGGCGGCGAGCGCCTTGTTGAGGTCGGCACGCAGCGGCCAATGTTCGGTCGGCATGTAGTTGACCATCACGTTGCCGCGGAGGCCATTGGCAGCGTCGACCCAGGCGATGGTGCTCGCCGCGCCGCCCCAGCCGTAGGTGCCCGCGCGCGCCACGCCCGGCGCGCCGATGACGTACACCGAGCCGCCGGCACCGAAGCCGAGCTTGCCGCCCAGCGCGACCGTCGCGTTGAGGATGCTGGTATCGGCTCCCTCGGGCAGCAGGTTCGACATCGCCAGCTTCGCGATCTCCGGCTTGAGGACCTGCATGCCGTCGAGCGTGCCATAGTTGGCGAGCATGTGGAGGAAGCGGTCATAGTCGCGCGACGACATGATCAGCCCGGCGCCGCCATAGGGGAAGCTCGGCGGATCGAGCCACACCGAGCTTGCCGCCGGATCGAGCGGAATCCGCGTGCTGCCGGTGTAGAAATAATTGTCGGCGAAGCGGCCGACCTCGCTCGCGGGCACGGTGAAATAGGTCGAGCGCATCTTCAGCGGGTCGAAAATCCGCGTCTGCAGGAATTTGTCGAACGGCATGCCGCTCGCGACTTCGATCACCCGGCCGAGTACGTCGAGCCCGATCGAATAGCTCCATTTGGCTCCCGGCTCGGCGATCAGCGGCAGCGTCGCGACCTGGTTGGCGAAGGCCTCGAGCGTCGCAGGCCGGGCCGAGCGCATCGACGGCTCGAGCCCGCGGCTCACCTGCGCGGGGTTGATGCCGAGCTTGTTGTATTCGTCGAGCAGCGGGCCCTTGGTGATGATCGTATAGCCCAGCCCCGCGGTGTGGGTGAGCAGGTTGCGCACCGTGATCGGCCGGGTTGCCGGGCGGCTCGCGAGCGTCGTGCCGGCGGGATCGTCGAGCACGCGCATGGTCTTGAACGCGGGGATGAAGTCCGAGATCGGCTGGTCGAGCTTGAGCTTGCCGTCCTGGACCAGGATCATCGCGGCGATGCCGGTGATCGGCTTGGTCATCGAATAGACGCGCCACAGGCTGTCGGGGTCCGCGGCGTGCGCGGTGGGCGCAATCCCGACCTTGCCGGCGGCGACGAAGACCGGGTCCGCGTCGCCCTTGCCGATCGCGACGACCATGCCGGGGACCTTGTCGGTCGCGACATAGTCGCTGACCAGCGCCTGCGTCTTCGCGGCGGCGATGCGCTCGGGCGGCCTGGCGGGCGCGGCGACTCCGGTGACGAGCAACAGACCGAGTGCCGGAATTCCGAGCCATTTCATGCGCATGCGATCCTCTCCGCCTGCCGTGCCGCTTTCGCGAAAAGCGTTGGCAGCCCCGCCGAATCGAGCTCGGCGACCGGCCACCATTCGCCTTCCGCCGCCGGTGCATGGCCCGCGACGCGAGCGACCGCAAGCGCGCATTCGAGGCTGAAATGGGTGAAGCCGTGGCTCACGCTTGCGTCGGTCAGCTGCCAGTCGGCGGCGAGCGGCGCGCCGGCGAGGCCGGGGGGCTCGTCGGTCCAGGGACCGGTCGGCAGCGCGCGCATCCCGCCGAGCATGCCCTTGTCGGGCCGGCGGACGAGCAGCACCTGGCCCTGGCGCTCGGCCCAGAAGATCGTGCCGTAGCGCTGCGGGCGGACGGGTTTGGGCGACTTCCTGGGATAGGTCTCGGGATCGCCCTGGGCGAAGGCGCGGCAGTCGGTGCGTAGCGGACACATCGGGCAGACGGGGTTGCGCGGCGTGCAGACCGTCGCGCCGAGATCCATCATCGCCTGGGCGAAGTCGCCGGCGCGAGTGTCGGGGGTGATCGAATCGGCGAGCGCGTGGAGCCGCGGCCTGGCGGCGGGCAGTGCTTCCTCAAGCGCGAACAGCCGTGCGACGACGCGCTCGACATTGCCGTCGACCACCACCGCGCGCTGGCAGAAGGCGATCGCGGCGATCGCGGCCGAGGTATAGGCGCCGATCCCAGGCAGGTCGCGCAGGCCCGCCTCGCTGTCGGGGAGCCTTCCCAGCGAGGCGACGGCGCGGGCACAGGCGAGCATGTTGCGCGCCCGGGCGTAATAGCCGAGCCCCGCCCAGGCGGCCATCACATCGGCGTCGTCGGCGGCGGCCAGCGCGGCGAAGCTCGGCCAGCGCGCGGTGAATCTGTCGAAATAGGGTTTCACCGTCGCGACCTGGGTCTGCTGGAGCATCACTTCGGAGAGCCACACGCGATAGGGGTCGGGCGGGGGCTCGCCCGGCGGCGCGCGCCAGGGCAGGCTGCGGGCGTGGCTGTGATACCAGTGGAGAAGCTTGTCGGCGATGTTGTCGGGCACGCCCCGCCTATGGCATGGGTTGCCTGGAATGACGAAGCCCCCTCGCACCACCACGCGCCGGCCCAAGCCCGAGCCGCAGCGTTCGAACCGCCCGCGCGCGGTCTCCGAGCTGCTGCCCGACGTCGGCCGCGCCGCCTTCCGCAAGTTCGGCTTCGTCCAGCATTCGGTGGTGAGCCGCTGGTGCGAGATCGTCGGCGAACGCTATGCGCGCGTCTCCTCGCCCGAATCGATCAAATTCCCGCAGGGCAAGCGCGCCGAGGGCGTGCTGAGCCTCGTCGTCGCGGGCGCGCATGCCCCGATGATGCAGCATATCGCCCCCGAGATCGTCGAGCGGGTCAACCGGTTCTTCGGCTATGAGGCCGTGGCGAAGGTGCAGATCCGCCAGGGCGTGGTGACGCGCCCCGGCCGCCCGGCCGCCAAGCCCGAGCTCGCGCCGGTGCCCGAGGAGCTGGGCGAGAGCCTGCGCGGCATCGCCGACGCCGAGCTGCGCGAAGTGCTCGAGGCGCTGGCCAAGGGCGTCGCGGCGCAGGGCCTGCCGGTGATCGGAAAGATCGGCTGATGCGCCGGATCCTCGGCTTCGCCGCCGCTGCGCTGCTGCTCCCCGTCGCCGCGCTCGCGATGCATGCGAAGGCGCCCGCCAGGCCGGCGGCGCCGCAGACCAACTGGCTGGGCGTGGTCGCCATCACGCCGCAGGGCGGCGTCCGCCAGGGCAATCCCGATGCGCCGCTCGCGCTCGTCGAATATGGCTCGCGCAGCTGTCCGACCTGCGGGCGCTTCGCCAATGAAGGCGTCGCCGCGTTGCGTGCCAACTATGTCGCGACCGGCAAGGTGAGCTACGAATATCGCGACTTCTGGGTGCACCCGCAGGACCCCGGCCTCTCGGTGCTTGGCCATTGCGTGCCGACCGCGAGCTTCTTCAAGCTATTGGATGCCATGTACGCCGGCCAGGCCGGCTTCAACGCGCGTGCGAACCAGCAGATGGCGACGGTGATCGCCAAGCTGCCCAAGCTCCAGCAGCCCGGCGAATGGGCGCGGCGGCTGGGCTATGTCGAGCTGATGGCCAGGTTCGGCGTGCCCGCGGCCAAGGCCAACCAGTGCCTCGCCAGCCAGGCCGCGCTCGGCGAGCGCGAGCGCCGCGTGCGCGAGGCGGCCGAGTCGGGCGTGCGCTCCACCCCGACCTTCGAGATCAACGGCGTCAAGTTCGATGCCTTCAGCTGGGCCGACCTCGAGCCGGTGCTGAAGGCCAGTGGCGCCTGACCCCCTTTCTTTGGAGTGACGAACCCATGCGTGTTGCCCCCCTCTTCCTGCTGCCGCTGACGCTCCTCGCCGGATGCAATGGCGGCGGCAGCGGCAATTCCACTGCCGCGGTGACCAGCGCCACGCCCGTCGCCGCGGTCGCCCCGCCTGCCGGCAAGACCTGGCTCGACGTCGTGTCCAAGACCTCGGACGGCTATATCCAGGGCAATCCCAACGCGCCGATCAAGTTGCTCGAATATGGCTCGCGCACCTGCCCGGTCTGCGGCCATTTCGCCAACACCGGCGTCGAGCCGCTGCGCGCCAAATACGTCTCGACCGGCAAGGTGAGCTACGAGTTCCGCGAATTCTGGGTCCACCCGCAGGACGCGGCGCCCTCGCTGCTCGGCAATTGCGTGTCGACCGAGGCCTTCTTCCCCGTGCTCGATCAGATGTACGCCCAGCAGACCGAGCTCAACGCCAAGATCGAGCAGGTCTATGCGCAGGTCCAGTCGCTGCAGAAGACGCAGCAGCCGCTCGCCTATGCCGTGGGCCTGGGCTATCTCGACTTCATCAAGCAGCGCGGCGTGCCCGAGGAGAAGGCGCGCCAGTGCCTCACCGATCCGGCCCTGGTGAAGACGATCAACGACCGGATCAACAAGGGCATCGAGAAGGGCGTGAACGGCACGCCGACCTTCTTCATCAACGACAAGAAGGTCGACGACGTCGTCGCCTGGGAGCAGCTCGAGCCGCGCCTCCAGGCGGCGGGCGCGCGCTGACCGGGGCCTGACGAGGGCCGGGATCGACGATGCAGATCAAGCGCCTGAGGCTGACCGGCTTCAAGAGCTTCGTCGATCCCGCCGACCTGCGCATCGAGCCGGGGCTGACCGGTATCGTCGGGCCGAACGGCTGCGGCAAGTCGAACCTGCTCGAGGCGCTGCGCTGGGCGATGGGCGAGAACAGCGCCAAGTCGATGCGCGGCGCGGGCATGGAGGATGTGATCTTCGCCGGCACCGCGACGCGGCCGGCGCGCGACTTCGCCGAAGTCTCGATCCTGACCACCGAATTGGGGGGTGAGACGGGCGAGGACGGCGAGGAAGTCGAAGTTGTCCGCCGGATCGAGCGCGGCGCGGGCTCGGCCTACCGGATCAACGGGCGCGACGTGCGCGCCAAGGACGTGTCGCTGCTCTTCGCCGATTCGGCGACGGGCGCGCATAGCCCCGCGCTGGTCAGCCAGGGGCGGATCGGCGCGATCATCCAGGCCAAGCCCGGCGAGCGCCGCGCGATGCTCGAGGAAGCGGCGGGGATCGCCGGTCTCCACGTCCGCCGCAAGGACGCCGAGGCGCGGCTGCGCGCGACCGAGACCAACCTCCAGCGGCTCGACGAGCTGATCGCCGACCAGGACGCGCGGGCGGCCGCCTTGAAGCGCCAGGCGCGCCAGGCCGAGCGCTACCGCGAGCTTTCGGACAGGATTCGCACTGCCGAGGGCAAGATGATCTTCGCGCGCTGGCGCGACGCTGCCGTCGCCGCCGAGGAGGCGCGCAAGGAAGCGCAGGCCGCCGAGATGACGGTCGCGGCACGCACCGCCTCGCAGGCCGAGGCCGCCGAGCGCCAGCAGGCCGCCGCCGAGCATCTCGCGACGCTGCGCGCCGAAGCGCTGGCGCTGCGCGACCGGGCGAGCGAAGCGATGCACCGGCTGGCGACGCTGCGCAGCGACCGCGCCGGGGTCGAGCGACGGATCAGGGAATTGCACGAAGCGGCAGTGCGGCTCGCCGACGACCGCGGGCGCGAGGATGCGCTCGCGCGCGACGCCGCCGAAGCGCTGGCGCGGCTCGCCGAGGAAAGCGCGTCGCTCGATACGCGGATCGCCGAGGGCACCGGGCGGATGCCGGGGCTCGACGCCGCGCTCGCCGAAGCCGAGCGGCTGGCGCGCGATGCCGAGGTGGCGCTCGCCCAGGCGCTGGCGGCGCAGGCGAGCGAGGCAGCCGAGGCGCGCGTCGCCGAAGCGGCGCTGGCGGCGGCGCGGACGCGAGTCGAGCGCGCGATGCGCGAAGTCGCGCGCGTCGAGGCCGAGCTCCGGGCCGTCGCCGATCCGGCGCCGCTCCATGCCGAGAAGGCGCGTGCGGCCGAGGCGCGGGCCCAGGCGGCGCGGCAGGGCGAGACCGCGCGCACGGGCCTCGCCCGCGCCGATGCCGCCGAGCGTTCGGCGATCGCTTCGCGCGACAAGGCGCAGTCGGCGCGCGCGCTCGCGCATGCCGAGCTGGCCCAGCTCGACAGCGAGGCTGCCGCGCTCACCCGCGCGACGCGCACCGACGGCAAGGATCGGCTGCTCGACAAGCTGCGCGTCGACGCCGGCTACGAGCGCGCGCTCGCCGCAGCGCTGGGTGACGATCTCGAGGCCGGGCTCGATCCGGCGGCCGACCGGCACTGGGCCGGTGCCGAGGCGATGCCGGGCGACCCCGCCGCGGCGTCGGGCACGACTCGGCTTTCGGACCGAGTCGAGGCGCCGCCCGCGCTCGCTCGCCGACTGGCGCAGGTGCTCGTCGCCGAGGCGGACGGCGGACAGCCGCTCGCGGTCGGGCAGCGGCTGGTGACGCTCGCGGGTGTGCTGCGCCGCTGGGACGGCTATGTCGCGCGATCGGGCGGCGCCGCCGCGGCCGAGCGACTCGAGCGCGTCAATCGCCTCCGCGCGATCGAGAAGGCGCGGCCCGCGGCGGTGCGCGCGGTCGAGAGCGCCGATGCGGGCGTCGCAGAAGTCGAGGAAGCGATCGCCGAGGCACGGCGCAACGCCGGCGACTGCCGCAAGCTGCTCGACCATGCCGAGAACACTGGCCGCGAAGCCGCGCGCGCCGAGGACCGCGCCGCCGCGCAGATCGAGCGGCTCGAAGCGCAGCGCGCCGATCTGGAAGCCCGGCGCGGCCGCGTCGCCGCCGAGCAGGACGAAGCGGCGGGCGAACTGTCGCGCGCCGAAGCCGCCAGGACCGCGCTCCCCGACGGCAGCGAGACGCGTGCGCGCGTCGCCGAGCTCTCGGTCCAGGCCGACCAGCGCCGCGCCACCGTCGCCACCGCGCGCGCCGAGCGCGGCGGGCTCGAGCGCGAGATCGTCCAGCAGCGCGAGCGGCTCGCCGCCGCGGGTGCCGAGAGCCGCAGCTGGAAGTCGCGCGCGGGCGAAGCGGCACGGCGCTCGACCGAAATGGAGGCGCGCGCCGCCGCGCTCGCCGAGGAAAGCGATTCGCTCGCCGGCAAGCCCGAAGCGCTCGACCGCGCGATCGCCGAGGCCGAAGCGACGAGCGAGACCGCACGCGTCGATTCGGCCACGGCCCAGGCCGCCGAAGCCGAGGCCGAACGCGTGCTGCGCGGCACCGAGGAAGCGGTGCGCACCACCGGCGAGGCGCTCAGCCAAGCGCGCGAGCATCGCGCGGGCGCTGTCGCGCGCGCCGAGAACCACGACCTCCGCCGCGTCGAGATGGGCCGGCTCTCGGGCGAGCGGTTCGAATGCCCGCCGCCGCTGCTTCCCGAGCGCGCGGGCTTCGCCGCCGAATCGGTCCGCACCCCTCAGGACGAATCGGCCGGGCACGAGCGGCTGATGGCCGAGCGCGAGCGGATCGGCCCGGTGAACCTCGTCGCCGAGAGCGAGCTCGCCGAGCTGACCAGCGCGAGCGAAGCCAATGCGCAGGAGCGCGACGAGCTGTCGCAGGCGGTGAATCGCCTGCGCGGCTCGATCGGCACGCTCAACCGCGAGGGCCGCCAGCGGCTGCTCGCGGCGTTCGAAGCGGTCGACCAGCATTTCCGCCGGCTGTTCACGACGCTGTTCAACGGCGGCCAGGCGCATCTCGCGCTCGTCGATTCGGACGATCCGCTCGAGGCGGGGCTCGAGATCATGGCGCAGCCGCCGGGGAAGAAGCTCCAGTCGCTCACCCTGCTCTCGGGCGGCGAACAGGCGCTGACCGCCGTGGCGCTGATCTTCGCCTTGTTCCTCACCAATCCCGCGCCGATCTGCGTGCTCGACGAAGTCGACGCGCCGCTCGACGATGCGAACATCGAGCGTTTCTGCGACCTGCTCGAAGTGATGACCCAGGATACCCGAACGCGTTACTTGATCGTGACGCACAATGCCGCGACGATGAGCCGCATGCACCGGCTGTTCGGCGTGACGATGGTCGAGCGCGGCGTCAGCCGGCTGGTGAGCGTGGACCTGGGCGGCGCGGAGACCCTGCTCGCCGCCGAATGAGAGGGGGCGACGCAATGGCACGATTGATCATCATCGGCGCGGCGGGGCTGCTGGCCTGCACCCCCGCCACGGCGCAGGACCGCCAGACGGTCGAACAGGCGAAGGACATCGCCGCGCAGCCCGCGCGCGACGTGGGCGCGGTGAAGACGCGCGTCCCGCCGCTGCTGCTCGACGCGCAGCAGGACCCCTATGGCCTCGACGGGCTGCGCTCGTGCGACGATCTCGCCGCGGCGATCCGCGAACTGAACGACGTGCTGGGCCCCGACCTCATGCCCGATCCGGACCCCAGGCGCAGCCGCCGCATCCGCGTGACCGGCGGCACGGTGGCGGGGCTGATCGTCCCCTTCCGCGGCGTCGTCCGCGAAGTCAGCGGCGCGGCCTCCGCCCAGCGCGAGCTCGACTCGGCGACCGACGCGGGAATCGCGCGGCGCGGATTCCTGCGTGGGGTCTATGTCACGCGCAAATGCCGGGCGCCGATCTGAGAGTCTGGTTGGAAATTCGCGAAAGAGCGAGTTTCCAGGGCGGTGCGCCCTGCGCCTGAGGCGCATTTCCAAACAGGCTCCGAGAGCGCCCGTCCGTCGGATCAACTGCGCGGGCGCCCGCTCGTCGTCGGGGTTTTGTCGCGCCAGAAGTCCTGGACGATGTCCCACCCTTCCTGCGCCGTCTCGACGAAGTGGAAAAGGTCGAGGTCGCGGGGCGAAATCACGCCTTCCTCGCACAGCGCCTCGAAGTTGACGACGCGGCTCCAGAATTCCTTGCCGTAGAAAAGCACGGGGATCGGGCTGACCTTGCCGGTCTGGATCAGCGTCAGCAGCTCGAATGCTTCGTCGAAGGTGCCGAAGCCGCCGGGGAACACCGCCACCGCGCGGGCATGGAGCAGGAAGTGCATCTTCCGGAGCGCGAAATAGTGGAACTGCATGCTCAGGCCCGGAGTCACATAGGGGTTGGGGGCCTGTTCGTGCGGGAGGACGATGTTGAGGCCGACCGAATCGGCACCGACGTCGGCCGCGCCGCGGTTCGCCGCTTCCATGATCGAAGGGCCGCCGCCCGAGCAGACGACGAAGTGGCGCTTGCCGCTCGCGTCCTGCGGGAAGTTGCTCGTCATCGCAGCGAGCTCGCGCGCGACGTCGTAATATTTCGACTTGGCGATCAGCCGCTCGGCGATCCGCTTCGACTGGTCGGTGTCGGCCAGCGCGCGCAGCGCCTCCGCCTTGTCGGGCTCGGGGATGCGCGCCGAGCCGTAGAAGACGAAGGTCGAGGCGATATGCGCCTCGTCGAGCAGCAGCTGGGGCTTCAGCAATTCGAGCTGGAAACGCACCGGGCGAAGATCCTCGCGCAGCAGGAAGTCCATGTCCTGGAAGGCGAGGCGGTAGGCCGGATGCTCGGTCTGGGGGGAGCTGGTGATGTCCTTCGCGGTCTCCGCATCCTGCTTGGCCGGGCGGAAGACGCGCGAGGGTACGCGGGTCTCGTCTGTCATTTCGTCGCGCTTAGCCGAATCGGGGCCCCGATGGAATGCCTCAGCGGCAGAAGGGGCCCTTGCCCATGTCGAGGTGCAGGTGATCGTGGTGCGCCGCGTTGTAGT
This sequence comes from Sphingomonas sp., assembly GCF_017745215.1. Lineage (GTDB taxonomy): Bacteria > Pseudomonadota > Alphaproteobacteria > Sphingomonadales > Sphingomonadaceae > Sphingomonas. The sequence continues at coordinate 12,865 of NZ_JAGHZV010000015.1, read as the reverse complement.
CGGGGCCGAGCACGGTCTTGAAGCGCTTGCAGGCCGAACGGTGGATCACCTCGAAGAACTCGCGCACCGCCGGGTCGTCCGAGCGCCAGCCGGTGGTCACGCTGATCCGCCGCCCGTCGGCAAGGATGAAGGCGCCGACGTCGACCGCATTGGCGAGCGCATGCTCGGAGATCGTCCTGGCGCCTTCCTCGCCGCGGCCGATCACGCCGCGGCAGGCATAGGTGCCGAAGCTCTCGATCCTGACGAGATCGCTGCCGAGGATCTGGTGCGCCGCCGGCGCCACCGCGTAGCGCACCCAGCCGGTGAAGGTCTCGGCGAGCGGGCAGCGCATCGCCTTCAGCCCCGCGACCGGCACGCCGATATCGAGCAGCTGGACCGAATCGGTCACCACGCAGCCGCCGCCGTAATCGCGATCGGGGAGCGGCGAATAACGGACCTGCTCGCGGACGAGGTCGGTGAAGCAGGCCTGGATCTCGGGCGGGGTCGGGCGATGAAGCGTCACCGGGCCCGAAGCGCGCGGCCGGATCGGCGCTGGGGCGGGCGTCGGCCGCTGCTCATCGCCTCCGAACAGGCAGCCGGAGAGCAGCAGGGGCAGCAGCACTGCCGGGAGACGCCGCAGTCGCATGGCGTCCCGCTAGCAGCATCGCGCTGAACCCGCGACTAATGAAATTCCTTCCAGAGCAGCGGCGCGACCCGGTCCATCGGCACATTGTGCCCGCCGCCTTCGATCGGCACGACCTTCGCCCGGTTGCCCGAGGCGGCCCGGAGCTTCGCGGCGCTGGCGAAGGGGATCGTCTCGTCGCGCGTGCCGTGGAACAGCACGATCGGGCTGTGGATGCCGGCGATCGCCTTCGCATTGTCGAACTTGTCGAGCACGAAGGGCCGCGCGAACCACGGCGCCATGTCGGTCACGCTGGTGAAGGTGCCGAGCGTCGCGACGCCGTCGACGCTGTGCCGCTCGGCCATTTCGAGCGCGACGGCGCCGCCCAGCGAATGGCCGAAGAGATAGAGCTGCCCGCCCGGCGGCATCGCCTGGCGCGCGACCGTCATCCAGGCCTCGCCATCGGCGTAAAGCCCTTCCTCGCTCGGCTTGCCGGCATTGCCGCCATAGCCGCGGTACGAGGCGATCAGCAGCCCGTGCCCGCCCGCGAGCAAGGGCTGGGCGGCGAGCGCCATGCCCTGCTGGCTCTCGGCATTTCCGTGGAAGACGAGGAGCAGGTCGTTGCTGGTGGTCGCCGGCCAATAATAGCCCTGGAGCTCGAGCCCGTCCTCGGTGGTGGCGGTCACCAGCTGGGGCTCCTCGCCGGGCCATGCCGGCACGGCGTGCCCGCGCGGCGGCTGGAAGACGACGCTGCGCGCCACGCGGGTCAGCCCGAAGGCGCCGGTCCCCAGCGCCACGACCACCGCCAAACCTACAAGCCAGCTACGCCACATCGACTTCGATCTCCCGACCCCGGCAGCATTAGTGCGTGGTGCCGGGGCATCCGCGCAATTGACTTTCGCGCAACCGCCGCTAGGGCCGTCGGCGGGCCACGCGGTCCCAACGCCGCGCGTGCTCTCTGCAAGGAGAGTCTTAAATGACTGATACGACTGCCGCCGACGCCACCTCTGTGTCCGCCAAACCCGCCACCAGGCCGGCTCGCCCCTTCTTCTCCTCGGGTCCCTGTGCCAAGCCTCCGGGCTGGGATGCGTCGAAGCTCGCTTGCCAATCACTCGGCCGCTCGCACCGGTCGAAGATCGGCAAGGCCCGCCTCCAATATGCCATCGACCTGATGCGCGAGATGCTCGGCCTGCCCGACACGCACCGCATCGGCATCGTGCCGGGCTCGGACACCGGCGCCTTCGAAATGGCGATGTGGACGATGCTCGGCGCGCGCGGCGTGACCACGCTCGCCTGGGAAAGCTTCGGCGAAGGCTGGGTGACCGACGCGGTCAAGCAATTGAAGCTCGAGCCGACGGTGATCCGCGCCGATTACGGCCGGCTCCCCGACCTCGACACCGTCGACTGGTCGGACGACGTGCTGTTCACCTGGAACGGCACCACCTCGGGCGTGCGCGTGCCCGACGGCGAGTGGATCCCGGCCGACCGCGAGGGCCTGTGCTTCGCCGACGCGACCAGCGCGGTGTTCGCCTACGACCTGCCGTGGGACAAGATCGACGTCGCCACCTTCTCCTGGCAGAAGGTGCTGGGCGGCGAAGGCGCGCACGGCGTGCTGATCCTCGGCCCCCGCGCGGTCGAGCGGCTCACCGAATACACCCCCGCCTGGCCGCTGCCCAAGGTGTTCCGCCTCGTCTCCAAGGGCGCGCTCGCCGAGGGCGTGTTCAAGGGCGAGACGATCAACACGCCTTCGATGCTCGCGGTCGAGGATGTGATCTTCGCGCTCGAATGGGCCAAGGGGCTCGGCGGCCTCCACGGGCTGATCGCACGCTCGAACGCCAATGCCGCCGCGCTCGACAAGATCGTCGCGGAGCGCGACTGGCTCGGCCATCTCGCGGTCGATTCGGGCATCCGCTCGAAGACCAGCGTGTGCCTCACGGTCGAGGGCGCCGACGAGGCGTTCATCAAGAAGTTCGCGTCGTTGCTCGAGAAGGAGGACGCCGCCTACGACGTCGCCGGCTATCGCGACGCCCCGCCGGGCCTGCGCATCTGGTGCGGCGCGACCGTCGACACCGCCGACATCGAGGCGCTCGGCCCCTGGCTCGACTGGGCCTATTCGGCCGCCCGCCAAGCCTGATCGTCACCCCGGCGCAAGCCGGCCCCCAGAGTCACGCAGCACATTGCTTTTTTTGACCCCGAGTCCCGGCGTTCGCCGGGATGGCGGGGTGGAGGAACATCAAATGCCCAAGGTACTGATCAGCGACAAGATGGACCCCAAGGCCGCGGAGATCTTCCGCGCGCGCGGGGTCGAAGTGGACGAGATCACCGGCAAGACGCCCGACGAGCTCAAGGCGATCATCGGCAATTACGACGGCCTCGCGATTCGCAGCTCGACCAAGGCGACCAAGGAACTCCTCGAGGCCGCGACCAACCTCAAGGTGATCGGCCGCGCCGGCATCGGCGTCGACAATGTCGACATCCCTGCCGCTTCGGCCAAGGGCGTGGTGGTGATGAATACGCCCTTCGGCAATTCGATCACCACCGCCGAGCACGCCATCGCGCTGATGTTCGCGCTCGCTCGCCAGCTGCCCGAGGCCGATGCCTCGACCCAGGCCGGCAAGTGGGAGAAGAACCGCTTCATGGGCGTCGAGCTGACCTCGAAGACGCTCGGCCTGATCGGCGCGGGCAACATCGGCTCGATCGTCGCCGACCGCGCGCTGGGCCTCAAGATGAAGGTGATCGCCTATGATCCCTTCCTCACCCCCGAGCGCGCGGTCGAGATGGGCGTCGAGAAGGTCGAGCTCGACGCGCTGCTCGCGCGTGCCGACTTCATCACGCTCCACACGCCACTGACCGACCAGACACGCAACATCCTCTCGAAGGAGAATCTCGCCAAGACCAGGAAGGGCGTGCGCATCATCAACTGCGCGCGCGGCGGGCTGATCGACGAAGCAGCGCTGAAGGAAGGGCTCGAGAGCGGTCATGTCGCCGGCGCGGCGCTCGACGTGTTCGTCGAGGAGCCGGCCAAGGCGAGCCCGTTGTTCGGCACCCCCAACTTCATCTCGACGCCGCACCTCGGCGCGTCGACGAGCGAGGCGCAGGTCAACGTCGCGATCCAGGTCGCCGAGCAGATGGCCGATTTCCTCGTCTCGGGCGGCGTCACCAACGCGCTCAACATGCCGAGCCTTTCGGCCGAGGAAGCGCCGCGGCTGAAGCCGTACATGGCGCTCGCCGAGAAGCTCGGCAGCCTCGTCGGCCAGCTCGCCCACGGTGCGCTGAGCGAGATCGCGATCGAGACCGAGGGCGCTGCCGCCGAGCTCAACCAGAAGCCGATCACCGGCGCGGTGCTCGCCGGGCTGATGCGCGTCCATTCGGACACGGTGAACATGGTCAATGCGCCGTTCCTCGCCAAGGAGCGCGGGCTCGACGTCCGCGAGGTTCGCCACGACCGCGAGGGCGACTATCACACGCTCGTCCGCGTGACCGTGAAGACCGATGCCGGCGACCGCTCGGTGGCGGGCACGCTGTTCGGCAATGCCCAGCCGCGGCTCGTGGAGCTGTTCGGGATCAAGGTCGAGGCCGATCTCGCCGGCGACATGCTCTACATCGTCAACGAGGATGCGCCGGGCTTCATCGGCCGGCTCGGCACCACGCTGGGCGAGGCGGGCGTCAACATCGGCACCTTCCACCTCGGCCGCCGCACCGCGGGCGGCGAGGCGGTGCTGCTGCTCTCGCTCGACGATGCGGTGACCCCCGAGCTGATCGCCAAGGTCCGCACGCTCCCGGGCGTGAAGACCGCGATGGCGTTGAAGTTCTGAGAGCCGGTTTGAAAACGCGCGGAAGAGCGCGTTTTGGGCGGTGCCAGCCCGCTCCCCCTCCCGGCCACCCAACGCCAGTGTATTCTATGGGTGGCCGGGAGGGGGAGCGGGCTGGCACCGCCATGCGCCGTGAGGCGCATTTCCGAACAGACTCCGCGCGGGCAGTGGATTCCGCGCGCCTCCCACGTTAGGCGGCGGCCATGGCCTCCGCCCCGCCCAATCCCGACATGCTGCGCGTCCGCGCCGAGCGGCTCGGGCTGTTCGACACCCCGGTGCTCCACGGCCAGGTCGCCGACGCCGCAGCGCTCAATACGGCGCTCGGCGAGGCGATCCGCGCGCAGATGGCCGCCGAGCCGGGCATCGGCCGCTCGAACGTGGGCGGCTGGCATTCGAAGACCGACATGCTGGCCTGGGGCGGCGAGCCTGCCGCACGCCTGGCCGACGCCGCGATCCGCGTCGCCAAGCGCCTCTCGCACTTCGACGGGCATGACCCGGCCAAGCTTCACTGGTGGACGCGGATGTGGGCGAACGTGCTCCATCCCGGCGGGCTCAACATGAGCCATGCGCACCCCGGCGTGCTCTGGGCGGCGGTCTATTACGTCGATGCGGGCGAGCCCGACAGCGGCGGCGACCTGTTCCTCGAGGATCCGCGCTTCCCGGTGCCGCTGATGACCTTCCCCGGCTTCCGCATGCTCGGCCCCGACGGCCAGCCGCAGGAAGTCGAGCACCGGCTGACGGTCTCCCCCGGCGACCTGATCCTCTTCCCCGGCTACATGCGCCACGGCGTGAGCCCCCACCGTGGCACTCGCGACCGCATCTCGGTCGCGATGAACCTCTACGTCAAGGATCCCCAGGCATGACCGGCCTGCTCCCCGAAGGCTTCCACGATCGCCTGCCCCCGCTCGCCGACGCGGCGGCGCGGCTGGAGGAACGCGTGCTCGGCGTCGCCGGGCTCTACGGCTATGAGCGCGCCGATCCCCCGCTCGCCGAATTCGCCGACGAGCTCGCCACGCGGCTGAAGGCGGCGCGGATGCACGACGCCGTGCGCTTCGTCGATCCGGACTCGCAGCGCACGCTCGCGATCCGGCCCGACATCACCGCGCAGATCGGCCGGATCGCAGCGACGCGGATGGGGCACCACCCGCGCCCGGTGCGGCTGTCCTATGCCGGGCCGGTGCTCAAGCTGCGCGCCTCGGAGCTTCGCCCCAAGCGCGCGCTGCGCCAGATCGGCTGCGAGCTGATCGGACTCGACAGCGTCGCGGCGGCGACCGAGGTGGTACGGATCGCGGTCGAGGCGTTGGGCGCCGCAGGCGTCGAGGGCGTGGCGATCGACTTCACCCTGCCCGACCTCGTCGACCTCATCGCGGGCGACAGCCTCGCGCCCGAGGCGCTCGAGCTGCTGCGCGAGCGCCTCGACGCCAAGGATGCCGGCGGTGTCGCGGCGATCGATGCGCGCTACCTGCCGCTGATCGAAGCGGCCGGACCGTTCAGCAGCGCGCTCGCTCGGCTCCGCGCGATCGACGCGGACGGCGCGATCGCGAGCCGGCTCGACGGGCTCGAGCAAGTCGCGGCGACGCTTGCGGGCGAGGCGGCGCTGACGCTCGACCCGACCGAGCGGCACGGCTTCGAATACCAGAGTTGGCTCGGCTTCTCGATCTTCGCCGCCGGCGTGCGCGACGAGATCGGCCGCGGCGGCACCTATGCGGTGCTCCACGAGGACGGCCGCGAGGAGCCGGCAGTGGGCTTCTCGCTGTTCGTCGACGCGATCCTCGACGCGGGGCTGGCGACCGGCGAGCGGCGGCGGCTGTTCCTGCCGTTCGGCACGCCCCCCGAGACGGGCGCGAAGCTGCGGGCCGAAGGCTGGGTCACCGTCGCGGCGCTCGAACCGGGCGACACGCCTGAAGCGCAGCTCTGCAGCCATGTGCTGGGCAGCGGGGCCCCCAGCATATTTAACCGTCATCCCGGCGAAAGCCGGGATGACGGTTGAGCGGCCAAACCCGCCCCTCGAGTACACGCCCAGATCAGCATGACGGGGGGTGAGGCCGGCGGTCAGCCCTCCAGCGAGGCCATGTCGATCACGAAGCGGTACTTCACGTCGCTCTTCAGCATCCGGTCGTAGGCCGCATCGATCTCCTGCATCGCGATCATCTCGATGTCCGCGACGAGGCCGTGCTCGTGGCAGAAATCGAGCATCTCCTGCGTCTCGGCGATGCCGCCGATCAGCGAGCCCGCGATTGCGCGCCGGCGGAACACCAGCGGGAAGATGTTGGGCGAGGGATGCGGATGCTCGGGCACGCCGACCAGCGTGAGCGTCCCGTCGCGCCTGAGCAGCACCGTCAGCGCATCGAGGTCGTGGCTCGCCGCCACCGTGTCGAGGATGAAGTCGAAGCTGTTGGCGTGGGCGGCCATCTGGTCCGCGTTGCGCGAGACGATCACGTCGTGCGCGCCGAGCTTCTTGGCGTCCTCGATCTTGTCGGGCGAGGTGGTGAAGGCGACGACATGCGCGCCCATCGCCGCGGCGATCTTGATCCCCATGTGGCCGAGCCCGCCGATCCCGACGATGCCGACCTTCTTGCCCGGCCCCGCCCCCCAGTGCTTGAGCGGTGAATAAGTGGTGATCCCCGCGCAGAGCAGCGGCGCGACGCCGGCGAGGTCGGCCTCGTCGTGGCGGATGCGGAGCACGAAGCTCTCCTTCACCACGATGTGGCTCGAATAGCCGCCAAAGGTGTAGCCGCCGAGCACCGAATCGGGCCCGTTGTAGGTGCCGACGAAGCCGGTGGTCTCGCAATATTGCTCCTCGCTCACCGCGCAGGAGGGGCAATGGCCGCAGCTGTCGACCATGCAGCCGACGCCGGCAAGGTCGCCGACCGCGAAGCCGGTCACGTTGCGGCCCACCGCGGTCACGCGGCCGACGATCTCGTGGCCGGGGACGCAGGGGAATTGCGTGCCTTCCCATTCGCTGCGCGCGGTGTGCAGGTCCGAATGGCAGACGCCGCAATAGAGGATGTCGATGGCGACGTCGTCGGGCAGCAGGTCGCGGCGCTCGAAGCTGAACGGCGCGAACGGCGTGGTGGCCGATTGCGCAGCATAGGCCTTGGCTTGGCTCGGCATGGGGGTCTTCCCTGATCTGTGAGGCTGCGGGTCGATCGCCCGCGCTCCCGCATATTGGTGCGCTGCCGTACCGTCGCCAGAGGGACGGCGAGAAAAATCGCTCAGGTGGGGAGCGTGAGCCGCGCGATCGTCTGCGCCTCGCCGCGGACCAGCTCGAACCGGCCGCCGAGCTGCCCCGCCAGCGTGCGCGCGATGCCGAGTCCCAGCCCGGCGTGCACGGCCAGCTCGAAGCCCGCGGGCGGGCCGCTACCGTCGTCGGCGACGTCGATGCCGAGCGCGCCATCGGCCGCATGCGCGAGCGTCACGGTGATGCTGCCGCCGTCCTTGCCGGCAAAGCCGTGCTCGATCGCATTGGCGATCGATTCGGCGACGATCAGCGCCACCGGCAGCGCCGCGTCGGGGGGCAGGCGCAGCGTCTCGTCGCCCTCGACGATCAGCGCGACGCTGCGCGCGCCGCTCATCTGGATGACGTCGGCGCAGAGCGGCACCAGGAAGTCGCGCATGCCCTTGGGCTCGCCGTCCGAGGCGTAGAGCTGGCGGCTGATCCGCCCGATCACGCCGAGCCGCTGCGCCGCCTCGTCGATCGCGGCGCGCGCGGCTTCGTCGGCAAGGTGCTTCTTCTGCAGCGCGAGCAGCCCGGCGGCGACCTGGAGGTTGTTCGACACGCGGTGCTGGAGCTCGTGGAACAGCGCCTCGCGCGTCGCGGCAAGCGCCTGGCTGCGCTCGCGCTCGACGAGCAGCTTGGCGTTGGCGCGCTGGATGCGGTGGAAAATCAGCAGCGTCAGGCTCACGAGGATGACGAAGGGCACCACCGCGGGCAGGCCGGGGAGCAGCAGGCCCGGCCGCATCGGATCGGTGAGGAAGAAGGCCCAGCCGATCGCGACGCTGCCGAGCGCGGCGATCACGCCCAGCCGCACGCCGAGCAGGAAGGTGACCAGCAGGATCGCGGGAAAGAAGGTGACGAACCCCATGCTCCCGCGCGGCATCACCGGCAGCAGCAGCACGCGGAGCCAGAAGGCGAGGAACAGCATCGCCAGCGTCGCCGCGGGCCCGACCCAGGGATTGCGGGGCACGATGGGGAGGCGCTCGACCCAGCTGGCGTCGCTTGCGGATGGTGCCCCGGACATTGTTTCCATGTGTGGACGCGCGGGCGCACGGTGGCAAGCAATCTGGGTTAGCGCCGGGGTGGGGATGGGGCCGGTTTGGCGGGGTTCGCCTGCCGGGCGGGGTACGAATTTTTCGGGGTGGCCGGGGCGGGGCGCCGGGCCTAGGCCTTGGCCCCATGGGCACACGCGCGAACGAAGCCGGCTGGGCGCTGACCGAGAAGGAGAAGCAGACGCTCCGCCTGATCGTCCGCGGCCACGACGCCAAGTCGATCGCGCGCAGCCTCGGCCTTTCGGTCCACACGATCAACGAGCGGCTCCGCGACGCGCGGCGAAAGATGGCGGTATCGAGCAGCCGCGAGGCGGCGCGGCTGCTGCTGGCGGCCGAGAGCGATGGAGCGGGCCTGGGCCTGGGTGCACCGACCCCCGAATTGCTTGGGGACATGCGAATCGGGGAAGCCGCGGCGCGCGCCGGCGTGGATCAGGGAGCCGCGCCGATCGGCGGCGCGGGGCGGGGTAACCGCCGTCCCTGGATCCTCATCGGAGGTTTGCTCATGACGCTTCTTCTCGGCCTGCTGGCGCTCACTGCCGTGCCCCCTATCGCCGCGGTTCCCCAGCCGGCGGCCACTGCCGCTCGCGCGGCGCCCGACGCGGCGGTGGTCGATGCGGCGCTGCAATGGCTGGCGCTGGTCGACCAGGGCCGCTGGGACGAAAGCTATCGCGCGACGGGTGCGGCGTTCCGCAAGCTGAATACGGCACGGGTGTGGGCGACGACATCGGAGAAGGTGCGCGTGCCGCTGGGCGCGGTGGTCTCGCGGACGTTGCTCGGGCAGGAGAACCTCCCGGCTCCGCCGCACGGCTATGAGGTGGTGAAGTTCCGCACGAGCTTCGCGAACAAGGCGGACGCGGTGGAGACGGTTACGCTGGATCGCGAGGAGGGTGTTTGGTGCGTGGTGGGGGTGACGATTGGGTGACGTGGAGATGGTCCCCCGGTCGGATGTGTCGGCTGGGGCGTCGTCACGAGAGAGGAATTGGGCCGGATTAGCATTTGACTCCTGTGATAGAGGCGGCGCTGAATTCGCCATCACTCCGTTTCACAGTCACGGAAATTAGGGATCGTTGCTAAGATTTCTGGTTGTTCGTCGATCGTAGATCGTCGATCGTAGGTATGGTTTCCGTCTCAGCGTGCCTAACGAGTCTGCGAATGCGCTCGACTTCCGCAAAGTACGCATCCATCTGACTTTCTTCGGAATTACCGAACAAATGCGGTCGATCCAGTAAGCGGCGATACAGATCGTAAAACTCCGACTCCCCGTGTCGAAACGCCTTCATGCCTTCCGCCACTTTTAGCCCGCGATGAAAACTGAGTGCCAGCGCAACGTGGCTGGAAATAATGACGATCAACCACTTCGAGGGAGAACCCTCTACCTGGGGAGCCATGGAACCTACCAGCGGAACCGCCCACGCCGATAAGATCGTCCAAACGACGCAATAATAGTGAAACGCCGTATAAGTCTCCGCCCGATCCTTCCAGAAGCCCAGCGTTCCAGCCAAACGCGAATAATGTTGCGCAAGCTTGTCGCGATTCTCCTCTGAGAAGAAGGTGGCTTTCTCAAAGGATGCTCCACCCGGATTGGGCTTAATGCCGGAAAATAGAGCTCTCAGGGTAGGAATGAGCGTTAGGAGGGCCGCTCCTAGATAAATCAAAATAGCCCACCACCACCCATCCAAGACAGATCTCCCTCTGGTCGAGGATATCATACGTTTCGCAAAATTCTATCGGCCGCCTTTTCCGCGCTAAATCCCAAACAAAAACGGGGTCCGGTTTCCCGGACCCCGTTTCCTTAGCCTTTAGCGAATCCCGCCGATCAATTCTCGGTGATGAACGAGGGCAGGCCGATGTCCTCGCCGCCTTCGTCCTTGCCGCCTTCCGAGCGCTCGCGGCGCGGACCGCGGTCGCCGCGGGGGCCGCGATCACCGCCACCGCCGCCCTCGCGACGCGGGCCACGATCGCGATCGCCGCCGCGGCCGCCGTCACGACGACGGTCGCCGCCGCGGTCGCCACGGTCACCGCGCGGGCCGCGGTCGCCGCCTTCGCGCGGCTCGCGCGCGGGGCGGGTGTCCTCGAGCTCAGCACCGGTCTCCTGGTCGACCACGCGCATCGACAGGCGGACCTTGCCGCGCTGGTCGATCTCGAGGACCTTGACCTTGACCTCCTGGCCTTCGCTCAGCACGTCCGAGACCTTCTCGACACGCTCGTTCTTGATCTCCGAGACGTGGACGAGGCCGTCGCGGCCGCCCATGAAGTTCACGAACGCGCCGAAATCGACGAGGTTGACCACCTTGCCCGAGTAGATCTTGCCGACCTCGGGCTCCTCGACGATGCCGAGGATCCACTTCCTGGCGGCCTCGATCTGGTTCACGTCCGACGACGAGATCTTGATCACGCCCTCGTCGTCGATGTCGACCTTGGCGCCGGTGGTCGCGACGATCTCGCGGATCACCTTGCCGCCCGTGCCGATGACGTCGCGGATCTTGGTCTTGTCGATCGTGATCGTCTCGATCCGCGGCGCGTGGGCGGAGAGCTCCTCGCGGGTGTGGTCGAGCGCCTTGGCCATCTCGCCGAGGATGTGCGCGCGGCCTTCCTTGGCCTGCATCAGCGCGACTTCGAAGATCTCCTTGGTGATGCCGGCGATCTTGATGTCCATCTGCATCGTGGTGATGCCTTCGGACGTGCCCGCCACCTTGAAGTCCATGTCGCCGAGGTGGTCCTCGTCGCCGAGGATGTCGCTGAGGACCGCGAAGTCCTTGCCCTCGAGGATCAGGCCCATCGCGATGCCCGAGACCGGGCGCTTGATCGGAACGCCCGCGTCCATCATCGCCAGGCTGCCGCCGCACACCGACGCCATCGACGACGAGCCGTTCGACTCGGTGATGTCGCTGGTCAGGCGGATCGTGTAGGGGAACTCTTCCTTGGTGGGCAGCACCGGGTGCAGCGCGCGCCACGCCAGCTTGCCATGGCCGACTTCGCGGCGGCCCGGCGCGCCGAAGCGGCCGACTTCGCCGACCGAATAGGGCGGGAAGTTATAGTGCAGCATGAAATGCTGGTAGCTGAGCCCGTTCAGGCCATCGATCATCTGCTCGGCGTCCTTGGTGCCGAGCGTGGCGGTGGCGATCGTCTGGGTCTCGCCGCGGGTGAACAGCGCCGAGCCGTGCGCGCGGGGGAGGAAGTGCACCTCGGCCTCGATCGGACGGATCTGCCTGGTGGTGCGGCCGTCGATGCGCTTGCCGTCCTTGAGGATGGCGCCGCGGACGATCTCGGCCTCGAGCTTCTTGGTGAGCTTGATGCCGGCCATCACTTGCTGCGGGGTCAGGCCGTCCTCGACGAACTGGGCCTTCGCCTTGGCGCGAGCCTCGTTGAGCGCGTTCGAGCGGGCCGACTTGTCGGTCAGCTTGTAGGCGGCGGCGATGTCCTTGCCGATCAGCTTCTTGAGCTTGTCCTTGAGCGCGGCGTTGTCGTCCGACGCGGCGATCTCCCAGGGATCCTTGGCGGCCTGCTCGGCGAGCTTGACGATCGCCTTGACGACTTCGCGGCACGCGTCGTGCGCGAACAGCACCGCGCCGAGCATGACCTCTTCCGAAAGCTCCTTGGCTTCGGATTCGACCATCATCACCGCGTCGTAGGTGGCGGCGACGACGAGGTCGAGATCGCCCGCGGCGACCTGCTCGTCGGTCGGGTTGAGGATATACTCGCCGTCGACATAGCCGACGCGCGCGGCGCCGATCGGGCCCATGAAGGGCACGCCCGAGATGGTGAGCGCGGCGGAAGCGGCGACCATCGCGAGGATGTCGGGCTCGTTCTCGCCGTCATAGGAGAGGACCTGCGCGATCGCGTTGATCTCGTTGTAGAAGCCCTCCGGGAAGAGCGGGCGGATCGGGCGGTCGATGAGGCGGGAGACGAGCGTCTCCTTCTCGGTCGCGCCGCGCTCGCGCTTGAAGAAGCCGCCGGGGATGCGGCCCGCGGCCGAGAACTTCTCCTGATAGTGGACGGTGAGCGGGAAGAAGTCCTGGCCTTCCTTCACGCTCTTGGCGGCCGTGACCGCGCAGAGCACCACGGTCTCGCCCAACGTCGCGATCACCGCGCCGTCGGCCTGGCGGGCAACCTTGCCCGTTTCGAGAGTCAGCGTCTTGCCGCCCCACTCGATCGATACAGTTTTCTTGTCGAACATTTTGGT
>NZ_JAGHZV010000014.1 GCF_017745215.1 Sphingomonas sp. | reverse complement strand
GCTACAAGCAGCGCGTGCGCTGGCTGATCACCAATCTCGCGACCGCGCTGGTGGCGGCGACGATCATCAGCCTGTTCGAGGGCACGATCAGCAAGATGGTCGCGCTCGCCGCGCTGATGCCGATCGTCGCGGGCGTGGGCGGCAATGCCGGCACCCAGACCATGGCGGTGACGGTGCGCGCGCTCGCCACCAACCAGCTGACCGATTCGAACACGCTGCGCACGATCCGGCGCGAGATCGCGGTGGCTTTGCTCAACGGCGCCTCGGTGGCGGCGGTGATCGGGATCGCGGTGACGGTGGTGTACGCGAATATCCACCTCGGCTTCGTCATCGCCGCGGCGATGATGGCGAACATCCTCATCGCCGGGCTTGCCGGCGTGGTGGTGCCGCTGAGCCTCGACAGGCTGCGCGCCGATCCGGCGGTCGCCTCGTCGATCTTCGTGACGATGACCACCGATTCGATGGGCTTCCTCGTCTTCCTCGGCCTCGCGACCATCTCCGGCCTCGTCCATTGATTTGACGGATTTCGCGCCCCAGATGGCGCGGATGCCGCTTCATCTCACCAAGGTCGCCTTCGGCTGCGACAGCCTCGATCATCTCCGCGAACGCCTCGCCTCGCGCGCGCCCGGCCCGGTGCAGCACCCGACGCGCTATCTGCCCAAGCGGCATGAGGAGATGGTGGGCGGCTCGCTGTTCTGGATCCTCAAGCACCAATTGGTCGCGCGCTCGCCGATCCTGGGGTTCGGCGAGGCCGAAGGCGGCCGCGCGCTGATCCTGCTCGCGCCGGAGGCGATCCCCGTCCAGGCGCGGCCCAAGCGCGCGCACCAGGGCTGGCGCTACCTCGAGGACAAGGACGCGCCGGTCGATCTCGAGTCGGCGCTCGGCGGGGTCGCCGAGCTGCCGCCCGAGCTGGCCGGCAAGCTGGCGGGGATGGGGCTGCTCTGAAGCGGGATGGGATTGGATCGATCCAAACCGTCATCCCGGCGAAGGCCGGGACCCAGGGTATTGGAGGACATCGCTTGCTGCCCTGGGCCCCGGCTTTCGCCGGGATGACGATTCAAGAAGAAATCGCCCGGCTCCCGAACCGCGTTCTTGGCCTAACTTTCCCTGACTTTCGGCCCTAGCTCTTCGCCAGCTGCGGAAAGGTCGCGCGGAAGGCGGCGATCTTCGGCTTGTCCCAGCGGACGATGTACGGATAGGTCGGGTTCTTCCTGTAGAAGTCCTGATGATAGGCCTCGGCCGCGAAGAACTGGCCGGTCTCGATCTTGGTGACGATCGGCGCGGGCCAGGTGCGCGCCTTGCCGAGCTGGGCGATGTACGCCGTCGCCACCGCGCGCTGCTCCTGCGTCTGCGGGAAGATCGCCGAACGGTAGCTCGGGCCGTGATCGGGCCCCTGATAGTCGAGCTGGGTCGGATCGTGCGCGACCGAGAAATAGACGCGCAGCAGCGTGCCGTAGCTCACTACGCGCGGGTCGTAGACGATCTTCACGGCTTCGGCGTGCCCGGTCGTCTCGGTCGAGACCTGGTCGTAGCTCGCGGTCGAGCCGGTGCCGCCCGCATAGCCGGCGGTGACCGACTTCACGCCCTTCACTTGCTCGAACACCGCTTCCATGCCCCAGAAGCAGCCGCCGGCGAGCACCGCGGTCTGCGCGCCGGTCGCACCGGCGATGTCCCTGGCGGGCGGCGGGGCGAGCACGGTGCGCTCGGCCTGGGCGCCCGCCCCGGTCGAGGCGAGCAGATAGAGTCCCGCCGCCGCAGCGGCGGGGATGGCAAGCTTGAGCATGGGCGCGGTCCTGATCATGGGATTGCTCCCCTCAGATAGGGAGTCCGCGCGAGATTACACGGTCAGAGCCGGTTTCGAGGCTGGTACCGCCATGCGCCGTGAGGCGCATTTCGAAACAGTCTCTCAGCGCAGCGCCGCACAGGCGGTCTGGATGCGCGTGCAGGCCTCGGTGAGCAGCGCTTCCGAAGTCGCATAGCTGATCCGCATCGCCGGCGAGAGCCCGAACGCCGCACCGTGCACCGCCGCCACGCGTGCCTCGTCGAGCAGATAGCCGATCATCGCCTCGTCGGTGGTGATCGTCTGGCCCTTGGGCGTGGTCTTGCCGATCAGGCCGGCGAATTCGGGGTAGACGTAGAAGGCGCCTTCGGGGCGCGGGCAGCTCATCCCGTTGATCTGGTTGAGCATCGACACGACGAGGTCGCGGCGGCCCTGGAAGGCGAGCGCGCGCTCCTTGAGGAAGCTCTGGTCGCCGTTCAGCGCCGCGGCCGCCGCCGCCTGGGCGATCGAGCAGGGGTTCGAGGTCGACTGCGACTGGAGCTTGGCCATCGCCTTGATCAGCCACGGCGCGCCGCCCGCGAAGCCGATCCGCCAGCCGGTCATCGCATAGGCCTTGGAGCAGCCGTTCACGGTGAGCGTGCGCTCGTAGAGGCTGGGGCAGACCTGCGCGATCGTCGCGAATTCGAAGCCGTCGTAGAGGATGTGCTCGTACATGTCGTCCGAGAAGATCCAGACGTGCGGGTGCCGCTCGAGCACCTCGCCCAGCGCCTTGAGCTCGGCCGCCGAATAGGCGGCGCCGGTGGGGTTCGACGGCGAGTTGAGGATCACCCACTTGGTCCGGGCGGTGATCGCCTTGTCGAGCTGCTCGGGGGTGATCTTGTAGCCCTGCTCGGGGCCCGCCTCGACGAACACCGGCGTGCCGCCCGCGAACTGGACGACGTCGGGGTAGCTCACCCAATAGGGCGCCGGCACGATCACTTCGTCGCCGGCCTCGACCGTGGTGACGATCGCGTTGAACAGCGTGTGCTTGCCGCCGACGTTGGCGGTGACCTGCTGGACCGAATAGTCGAGCCCGTTGTCGCGCTTGAACTTGGCGACGATCGCTTCCTTGAGCTCGGGCGTGCCGTCGACGTTGGTGTATTTGGTCTTGCCGTCGCGGATCGCCTGGATCGCGGCTTCCTTGACGAAGTCGGGTGTGTCGAAGTCGGGCTCGCCGGCGCCGAGGCCGATCACGTCGACGCCAGCCCGCTTCAGCTCGAACACACGGCTCGTCATCGCGAGCGTGGCGGAAGGCTGGATGCGCTGGAGCGCGGCAGAAGGCTGCATCGGCGTGGACCCCTTTTTTCGAAAGCGCCGCGCCTATAGCCCTGCGATCGCCGGCTGCGCAATCGGCACGGCGGAAACCAGTCCGCGAAGCGCATTGCCGAGCAGGAAGCCGTCCGCCAGGTCCCTGGGGCGAAGCTCGGCCTCGACGGCGCGGCCGGTCTCGATCAGCTCGGCGCGAAGCACGCCGGGGAGCAGCCCGCGCGCGAGCGGTGGGGTGAGCAGCACGCCGTCGCGCTCGACGAAGATCGAGGTGAAGCTGCCCTCGGTCAGATACCCCTGCGCGTCGGTGAAGATCGCTTCGAACGCCCCCGAGGCGCGGCGGGCGTCGTCGTAGAAGGCGCGGCGGCTGGTCTTGTGGCGCAGGCGGAAGTCGTCTCGCGCAACTTGCCGCGGCAGGATCGCGACGCTGACCGGCTCGGCCGGCTTGTCGGGCAGCGGCGCGATGCCGATCGCGATCGCCCCCGACGGCGCGACGAGCAGCCGCACGCGCGACGCCCCGCGCAGCCGGAAGGTCGCCGCCTGGAGCTCGTTGCGGACATGGTGGCGATCGAAGGCGAAGCCGAAGGCCTGGGCGCTCGCCTTCATACGGGCGAGATGGCGCTCGAGCAGCGGGATGCCGTCCTCGGGGTCGAAGGCCATCGTCTCGATCAGGTCGAAGGGCGTTTCGCCCGCGGTCACGAACGCGCCCTTCGCCAGGCACTCGCGCCATTCCTCGCCTGCACTCGAATCCGCCACGACGCCTGAACCCAAACCGAGCACCGCGCGACTCGCCCCGGGGAGAATCGCTAGGGTGCGGATCGCGACATTGAACATCGCATCGCCGCCGGAGTCGACTCGTCCGATCGCACCCGTGTAGATTCCCCTAGGGTCGTGCTCGATTTCCTCGACCGCCTGCATCGCGCGAACCTTGGGCGCGCCGGTGATCGAGCCGCAGGGGAAGAGCGCGGCCAGCGCGTCGATGGCGTCGTGGCCCTCGCCCAGTTCGGCGATGACGGTCGAGACCATCTGGTGGACGGTGGGATAGCGCTCGACCGCGAAGCGCTGCGGCACTTCGACGCTGCCGGGCCGCGCGACTCGGCTGAGGTCGTTCCTCAGCAGGTCGACGATCATGAGGTTCTCGGCGCGTTGCTTGGGATCGTTGCTCAGCGACTCGGCGAGCGCGGCATCGGCGCCAGGCGTCGCGCCGCGCGGCGCGGTGCCCTTCATCGGCCGAGCGGTCAGCTGGCGGCCGCGCAGCTCGAAGAGCAGCTCGGGCGAGAAGCTGAGATACTGCGCGTCGCCGGTGTCGATCAGCGCGCCGTATCCGGCGGCGGCGCGGTTGCGGATCAGCGCGTAGAGCGCGGCGGGATCGCCGACGAGGGGCACGTCGGCGCGGAAGGTGAGGTTGGCCTGGTAGAGGTCGCCCGCCTCGATCAGCGCCTCCACCCGGTCGAAGCGCGTGCGATAGTCCGATTCGCCGATCCGCGGCCGCGGCGCGCCCGCCCAGGCGCCGGCCGGGTCGGGGAACAGCGCGGACAGATCCCCGGCGGCGATCTCCTGATAGCCTTCGAAAAGCCCGAACCACAGCAGCGGCGTGTCGGGCGTGGGCAAGGTTGCCCAGCCCTTGGGCTCGATCCCCGCGCCGGCCTCGTAGTGGAGATAGCCCGCGGCGTGCAGGCCCCGGGCGCGGGCGGCGCGCAGCGCGTCGAGCGCCGGGCCGACTTCCCCGGGCGTCAGCGCCGTCACTACCTCGACCGGCGCTGCGTAGAGCCGTGCCGCCGCGCCGCTGGGGCGAGCGTCGTCGAGCAGCACATAGGGGGGAGGCGGCAGCATCTGATCCGCGCATGCAGCGTCGGCCCTCGCTCGGCAAGTCCATTGACCCAGGTTGCTCGTGGGGCGCCTGCCGCCTATCTCCGCGCCATGGCCGAAGCCGCTCCCAATCCGCCGCTCCGCGCGACCTTCATCCCCGTCACGCCGCTCCAGCAGAACTGCACTTTGCTCTGGTGCACCGAGACGATGCGCGGCGCCTTCGTCGATCCAGGTGCCGACCACGACCGGCTGCTCGCGGCGGCGAAGCAGCATGGCGTCACGATCGAGAAGCTGCTGATCACCCATGGCCATATCGACCATTGCGGCGGCGCGGGCGAGCTCGCGCAGCAATTGGGTGTGCCGATCGAGGGGCCGCACGAGGCCGACCGTTTCTGGATCGCCCGGCTCGAGGACGACGGGCGCCGCTACGGCGTGCGCGGCAAGCCGTTCGAGCCGAACCGCTGGCTGGTCAACGGCGACCAGGTCACCGTCGGAAACCTCGTCCTCGACGTCTATCACTGCCCGGGCCACACGCCGGGTCATGTCGTCTTCCACCATCCCGAATCGAAGCTCGCGATCGTCGGCGACGTGCTGTTCCACGGCTCGATCGGCCGCACCGACTTCCCGATGGGCAATCACCAGGATCTGATCGACTCGATCACCCAGAAGCTCTGGCCGCTGGGCGGCGACACGGTGTTCATCCCCGGCCACAACCAGGTGAGCACCTTCGCGCACGAGCGGATGACCAACCCCTTCGTCGCCGATTCAGTCCTGGCGCGCAGCGGCTGAGTCGGATCAGCCCAGCTGGCCGAGCCACGGCAGGGTCGCGCCGTAGATCCCCAAACCGACCATCACGAGCAGCGTGATCCAGGTGCCGAGCATCCGGCCGATCTTCCAGCCGTCCATGCCGAAGCCGTGGAGCACGCGGCCCAGCAGGAAGGCGACCGCGACGCCCCAGAGCCACAGCTGCGTGCCCTTGGCGAGCTCGACCAGCGCGATCAGGATCAGCACGATCGGGGTATATTCGATGAAGTTCGAATGCGCGCGCATCCGGGCGACCAGCCGCGGATGGCCGCCATCGCCGACCCAGGTCTTGTGAGCGCTCCGCATCTGGCTGATGCGAATCGCCAGCCAGAGATTGATGATCGCGGCGGCGCCGGTGGTGGCCAAGGCGATCGGCAGCGTGATGGTCATGAAAGCCCCTCCCGAAGCGGGACCCTTGCCACGCTGCGCATCGGCTTGCAACGCGGCGCGAAATCGCTATAGGCGCGTGCTCGCTTCGTGACCTGTCCGCTGGTCCGGCGAGCGGCCGGCCCTGCCGTCGCTTGCCCGGAGAACCCCGCGGGCGTATCGCGACATGGTTTTCAATTGCAGTAATTTGCGAAGAAGGTGCCGAAATGGCCGTTCCGAAGAGAAAGACCTCGCCGTCGCGGCGTGGCATGCGCCGGGCGCACGATGCGCTCAAGGTCGAGGCGTTCCAGGAATGCCCGAACTGCGGTGAGCTGAAGCGTCCGCACATCCTGTGCGGTGCGTGCGGCCATTACAACGGCCGCGAGATCGTCTCGGTCGAGGGCTGAGCCACGCGTCGAGTCTGGGGGCAGCCGGCATGACCACATCGTCCCGTATCGCCGTCGATGCGATGGGCGGCGACGAGGGGATTGCCGTGATGCTCGCGGGCGTCGCCGCGGCGCGCCGGCGCTATGAGGGGATGCAATTCTACCTCGTCGGAGACGAGGAGCGCATCCGCGAGGGGCTGAAGAGCCACCCCAACCTCACCGCCGCTTCCGAAATCGTCCATGCCCCCGGCGTCGTCTCCGCGGACGACAAGCCGAGCCAGGCGATTCGCCGTGCCAAGACGACGTCGATGGGCGTGGCGATCGATCTGGTGAAGCAGGGCCTCGCCGGTGCCGCCGTCTCGTCGGGCAACACCGGCGCGCTGATGGCGATGTCCAAGCTCGCGC
The DNA here is from genome assembly GCF_017745215.1 of Sphingomonas sp. GTDB lineage: Bacteria > Pseudomonadota > Alphaproteobacteria > Sphingomonadales > Sphingomonadaceae > Sphingomonas. Next base: position 92,000 of record NZ_JAGHZV010000014.1, on the reverse strand, counting down.
TCAGGACCATGCCGGGGATCGACCGGCCCGCGCTCGCCGCGCTGCTGCCGAGCCTCGGCGCCAACGACGTCGTCATGCTCGACCTCGGCGCGAACACCGAGTGCGACGCGCGCAACCTCGTCCAGTTCGCCGTGATGGGCGCGGCCTATGCGCGCACCGCGCTCGACCTCGAAAGCCCCCGAGTCGCGCTGCTCAACATCGGCACCGAGGAGATGAAGGGCACCGAAAACATCCGCGAGGCTGCCGCCGAGCTTCGCGCCGCCCAGCATCTCCGCCTCGACTTCACGGGCTTCGTCGAGGGCAACCACATCTCGCGCGGCGAAGTCGACGTGATCGTCTGCGACGGATTCGCCGGCAACATCGCGCTCAAGACGGTCGAGGGCACCGCGCGTTTCGTGGCGGACCTGCTCCGCCGCGCCTTCTCCAGCTCGACGCGCTCGAAGATCGGCTTCCTGATCTCGCGCCCCGCCACCGAACTGCTTCGCCATCACCTCGATCCGAACAACCATAATGGCGCCGTCTTCCTGGGCTTGAACGGCCTCGTCGTGAAGAGCCACGGCAGCGCCAATGAAACCGGTGTCGCAACTGCGATCGGCTTCGCCGCGAAGATGTTGCGCGACGATCTGATGCGCCGCATCGCCGAGGACCTCGGAAACATCGAGGCCAAGGCGGCGTGAACTTTCCTGAGGGGTGTGTTGGATGAGCGTGCGTTCGGTGATCATCGGCACCGGATCGGCGTTGCCCGCGCGGCGCGTCTCGAACGAGGAGCTCGCGCAGCAGGTCGACACGAGCGACGAATGGATCGTCGAGCGCACCGGCATCCGCTTCCGCCACATCGCCGGCCCCGACGAGACGACGAGCAGCCTCGCGACCGGCGCGGCGCGCGCGGCGCTGGCGGCGGCGGGCAAGGACGCGCAGGACATCGACCTGATCGTGCTCGCCACCGCGACTCCCGACCAGACCTTTCCCGCCAGCGCGACCAAGGTCCAGGCGGCGCTCGGCATCGACGATTGCGTCGCGTTCGACGTTGCCGCGGTCTGCTCGGGCTTCCTCTATGCACTCCAGGTCGCCGATTCGCTGATCCGCGCAGGCGCGCACCGCCGCGCGCTGGTGATCGGCGCCGAGACGTTCAGCCGCATCCTCGACTGGGAGGACCGCGCCACCTGCGTGCTGTTCGGCGACGGCGCCGGCGCGATCGTGCTCGAGGCGCAGAGCGGTGAGGACGGGCGCGGCATCCTCGCGACCCGGCTCCATGCCGATGGGCGCCACAACGAGCTCCTTTATGTCGACGGCGGCCCCTCGACCACCGGCACGGTCGGCAAGGTCCGGATGAAGGGCCGCGAAGTCTTCCGCCACGCGGTGGTCAACCTCGCCACGGTGATGGAGGAATCGCTCGCCGCCGCCGGGCTTGAGGCCAGCGACGTCGACTGGGTGGTGCCGCACCAGGCCAATGCCCGCATCCTCGACGCTACCGCGCGCAAGCTCGGCCTCGCGCCCGAGAAGGTGATCGTCACGGTCGACCGGCACGCCAACACCTCCGCGGCGTCGGTGCCGCTCGCGCTCGACACCGCGGTGCGTGACGGGCGGATCAAGCGGGGCGACCTGCTCGTGCTCGAAGCGATGGGCGGCGGCTTCACCTGGGGCGCATCGGTGGTTCGTTTCTGAATTGTTTCTGAAACGCGCGTTTCCCAATTGCGCGCGGCCGGCAATATGTTACGGTCGCAACATCAGAGCGAGGATGGGAGAGCGGGGGACATGACCACTGCGGGCACGCTGACGAGAGCCGACTTGGCCGAATCGCTGCATCGTGAAGTGGGATTGTCACGCGCCGACGCGGCGAGGCTCGTCGAGCAGATTCTCGGTCACATGTGCAATTCGCTCGCCAAGGGCGAGAATGTGAAGATCTCCGGCTTCGGCAGCTTCATCCTGCGCGACAAGGGCGAGCGGGTGGGGCGCAATCCCAAGACCGGGATCGAGGTGCCGATCGCGCCGCGCCGCGTGCTCACGTTCCGCGCCAGCCAGATGATGCGCGACCGCATCGTCTCCGCGGACTGAGGCGGATTGCCATGCCGGCGTCCGAAAAGGCCGCTGGCGCGCTCCGTACGATCGGCGAGCTCGCCCAGGAGATTGGGCGGCCGCAGCATATCCTGCGCTATTGGGAGACGCGGTTCCCGCAGCTGCGCCCGCTGACTCGCGCGGGCAACCGCCGCTACTATCGGCCCGAGGACGTCGCGCTGGTGCGGCGCATCCACGCGCTGCTCACGCACGAAGGCTATACGATCCGCGGCGTCCAGCGGCTGCTCGCGGCCGAGCGCTCGGGCAAGGCGCCGCCCGCGCCCCACGCCGAGCCGACAGCTGCCGCCGCGACGGCCTCGCTACCGAGCCTGGCGCCCGAGCTCAGGAAGATTCGCGACACGCTCAGCGACGCGCTCGATTCCGACGGCTGAGGTCAGTCCCGGCTGTCCGGCCCCAGGCTCGGGTCGAGGTCGCGCGGGCGAATGAAGCGGGCGAGCTCGCCCTTGCCGGGGGCGAGGTCGCGCCAATGTTCCACGTGGAAGCGCATCTCGGCGAGGCTCGCGGTGGGGAACTTCACTTCGACGTCGTCGCGCAGCGCGCTGTCGGCGACGAGCAGCAGCACCAGCTCCTCGAGCCCCGGATTATGGCCGACGAACAGCGCGCCCCCGGCGGCGTCGGGCAATTCCTGCGCCACGTCGAGCAGGGTCGCTGCCGAGGCGAGATAGAGCCGCTGGTCCCAATGCGGCGCCAGCACCGAGCCATAGCCGATCGCGACTTGCTCGAGCGTCTCGATCACGCGCACCGCGGGCGAGGCAGTCACCGAATCGAACTCGAGCCCCAGCGTGCGCATCTGGCGGCCCATCGTCTGCGCGGCGCGGTGGCCGCGGGCGTTGAGCGGACGGTCGAAATCGCGTGAGACCGGATCGTCCCAGCTCGATTTGGCGTGGCGCAGCAGCGTGAGCGTCTTCATCGGGCTTCCGTCGGGTCAGCGGAGGCTGCCTCATGCCGCAACCGTGTTGCCATGAAAAGTCGTACGCGCGCTTCGGCTTCATCGAGAGTCACACGGGACACGGGCGTGCCGGGTGGAAAGGCGTCGAGCAGGCGTGACGGCGTGGCGGCGGAGAGCAGCACGAACGTCCCGCGATCGTCGGCGCGGCGGATGAGCCGGCCGAACGCCTGGGCGAGCCGCGCGCGGACGATTCGGTCGTCATGGGCGGTCCCGCCTCCCGCCAGCCGGCGCGCGGCGTGGAGCACGCTGGGCTTGGGCCAGGGGATGCCCTCCATCACCACAAGCCGCAGCGAATGGCCGGGCACGTCGACGCCGTCCCTCAAGGCATCGGTGCCGAGCAGCGATGCCTTGGGGTCGTCGCGGAAGATGTCGACGAGCGTGCCGGTATCGATCGGGTCGACATGCTGGGCGTAGAGCGGCAGCCCCTCGCGCGCGAGCCGGTCGGCGACGCGGGCATGGACCGAGCGCAGCCGCCGGATCGCCGTGAACAGCCCCAGCGTCCCGCCCTCCGACGCGACGATCAGCCGGGCATAGGCATTGGCGAGCGCCGCCAGGTCGCCGCGCTTGACGTCGGTGACGATCAGCACCTGCGCCTGCCGGGCATAGTCGAACGGGCTTCTCGCTTCGAAGCGCGCGGCGGGGCGGATCAGGTGCGAGGCGCCGGTGCGCGCCTCGGCGATGTCCCAGTCGCCGCCGGCGCGCAGCGTGGCCGACGTCACCAGCGCGCCGTGCGCGGGCTCGAGCACGGTCTTGGCGAAGGGGCGCGAGGGATCGAGCCAGTGGCGATGCAGCCCGACATCGACTTCGCGGCCCTCGATCCGGTCGACCGCGAGCCAGTCGACGAACTCGGGGTCGGCGGGGCCGCCGATCCGCGCGATCAGCGCCAGCCAGGCGCCGACGGTCTCGGTGCGCCAGCCGAGCGAGGCGATCGCGCCTTCGATCCGCGCGCGCGCCGGGCCGTCCATCCAGTCGGGCGCGTCGGCGAGGACCGCCTCGAGCCGGCGGCCGAGCCGGACCAGCGGGCGGACGAGCGCGTCGAGCGCTTCGCCGGCGGGTCCCGCGGCCTCGACCAGCGTGGCATCGGGCTGGGCGAGCTCGGTCTCGAGGCCGTAACCGGCGTCTCCACCCCCCAGGTTCTTGCTGGCATCGCGCGCATAGACCAGCCCGCGCACCGCGGCGAGCAGCGCTTCGACCGGCCCGAACGGCTGGCCCTCGGCGAGCCGCTGGAGCCATTGGTCGCTCGGCAGCGCACGCGCGGCGTCGAGCGCGGCGGCGATCGCCTCGCCGCCTTCCGAATCATAGCTGGCGACGTCGGAGAGCCGCGCCGCCAGACCCCGCCGCCGGCCGCGGCTGGTGCCTTCGGGGCCGGTGATCCAGCGCCTGAGCTCGATCGCTTCCTGCCCGGTGAGCGCCGCCGAGAACATCGCGTCCGCCGCGTCGAACAGGTGATGGCCTTCGTCGAACACGTAGCGGGTGGGGCGATTCGTGGTTTCCCTCCCTCGTGCCGCGTTGACCATCACCAGCGCATGGTTGGCGATGACGATGTCGGCATCGGCCGAGGCGCGCGCGGCGCGCTCGATGAAGCATTTCCGATAGTGCGGGCAGCCGGCGTAGATGCATTCGCCGCGCCGGTCGGTCAGCGCGGTCGAGCCGTTGCGGCGGAACAGCACGGGCAGCCAGCCGGGCAAGTCGCCGCCGATCATGTCGCCGTCGGCGGTATAGCCCGCCCAGCGCGCGACCAGCTGCGCGAGGATCGCGGCGCGCCCCGCGAACCCGCCCTGCAGCGCATCCTCGAGATTGAGCAGGCAGACGTAATTCTCGCGCCCCTTGCGCGTGACGATCCGCGCCTTGCGGATGCGCGGATCGGGGAACAGCCGCTCGCCTTCGTGCGCAAGCTGGCGCTGCAGCGCCTTGGTGAAGGTCGAGACCCACACCGGCCCCTCGGCGCGCTCGGCCCAGAGCGAGGCGGGGGCGAGATAGCCAAGCGTCTTGCCGATCCCCGTCCCCGCCTCGGCGAGGACGAGGTTGGGCGCGTCGCGCACCTGGCGCGGCTCGAAGGCCGAGGCAGCGGCGGCGGCATAGTCGCGCTGCCCCTGGCGCTGCTCGGCGCCCGTGCCGGTGAGTCGAGCAAGGCGATCGGCGACGTCATGAGGGTCGAGCACCACCGAATGCGGCGCGGCGCGCGGCGGCGATTCGCTCCATTCGGGCAGGCGCGAGAAGAGCCAGCGCTCGGCGCGCTCGGGCCGCGCCAGCCGGTCGGCGACGGGCATCGCCCAGGGCCAGCGGAGCCTCGCCAGCGATTGCACCGCATGCCAGGCGCCCTCGCGCTCGGGCCAGTCGCCTGCGGGGATGCTCAGCAGCGCCTCGGCGGCACGGCGCAGGAAGGGGGCCACGTCCGCGTCGCCCGACGGCGGCTCGATCCCCGCGGAGCGGGCGAGGCCGCGCGGGGTGGGGACCATGAACTGCGCGGGCCTCAGGAAGGCGAAGAGCTCGAGCAGGTCGAGCCCCGAGAGCTCGGGATGGCCGAGCCGCTGGCCGGTGAGCGGCGCGTTGAGCAGGATGACCGGCGTGTCCGCGGCGATGCGGATCGCTTCGCCCCGGCCCACCGCGCGGCAATCCTCGGCAGTCGCGATCCAGATCCCGCCATGGCTGGCGTGGAGCGCGGGGTAGGGCAGCGGCGGACTCATCGCCACCGAGTCTGTACGCTTTTCGTTCCTGCTGGCTAGACTTGAAATCGGCCGTTCGGGAAAGACGGTTCGGTTCGGCTTATGCCAGCCGCCGCGCCTCTTCGCCGAGGTCGCAGAGCGTGACCGCCTTCATGGCGTCACCCACCTTCGCGTCGATGAACTCGCCGCCGCCCATCCCGGGCCGCGGGCGCGCGATCGCGCGGGCGACGGTCTCGAGCTTGTCGACGATCAGGCCGTTGTAGGTGCCGCGCGATTCGACCACGAGCACCACCGGCTGAGCCTCGGCCTCGCGCCGGGCCTCGCCGCCGCCCAGGTCGAGCAGCGGGAGCGGCGCGCCATTGTAGCTGGCGATGCCCTGAAGCCCCGAGGCCGACTGGTCGCGGCGCACCCCGGTGCGTGCCGCGGGCAGCGGGATGATCTGCTTGACCGAGGCGAGCGGCGCGGCGCGCAGGCGGCTGCCGGCACGGAAGACGAGGAAGGGCTGGCGGTCGCCGGCCTCTTCCGCCCTGGCGGTGGCCCCGGCGCTCGTCGGGCGGATCGCGCCGTCCGCGCCCTGGCGGGCGCGGCTGAGCGAACCGATCAGGCGGAGTGCTTCGCTTCGGGTCAGCGCCTCGCCGTCGAGCAGCAGGTTCTGCCGTCCGTCATGGTCGACGACGGTGCCCGCGAACAGCGGCAGCTGGCCGGCGAGCGCTTCGGCGAGCGGCTGCACCGATTGCTCGTTGACCGGCAGGATGCGCCGGACCCGGTCGATCCTGACGCCCAGCATGCGCTTCTCGTCGAGCCGGAGCAGGATGACGGCGCCCGAGCTGCTGTCCGCCGCGCGGCCCGAGAGGCCGAACAGCGTGAGGTCGTCGACCACCGGCACTTCCTGGTCGAGATAGCGCACCACGCCCACCCATTTGCTCGCCGGCACCGGGCTGGGGGTTAGCATCGTCGCGGGGACGGTCGCCACCACCAGATTGGCGTCGAGCGCGAGATTGGCGTTGGCGATGGTGATCAGCACCACCGCGCTGCGGATCGCGAAGCCGCCGGTCTCGCCCAGCGCCGCCGATTCGCGCGCGTGCGGCACGCCCGGCAGCGCGAACACCGCGGCGGGATCGATCAGCCCGACCAGCGTGTCGCCGTGCGGGAAGCTGCTCGAGACGATGCGCACGCCGTGCCCGCCCGAAACGGCGAAGGGCTGGACCTGGTTGCCCGGCACGCGCGCCAGGCCCGAGACCAGGTCCATCACCAGCCCGACCAGCGCATCCGCGTGGCGCAGGATCAGCACCACGCCATGCTCGCCCGCGCGCGCGCCGAAGCCGAGCTCGGCGGCGATGTCGAGCACCGGGATCACGCGCCCGCGGATCACGATCGATCCGATCGAGGCGCCGTTGCCCGAGAAGCTCGGGTGCAGCCGCCCGGGCAGCGGCACGACTTCGCGGACGTTGGCGGCGGGGACCGCCAGGTCGCGCCCGCACAGCCGCATCAGCCCGACGTCGATCGCCGCGGCGCCCGGCGCTTGCACCGCCGCGTCCATCCCCTCGGGCGAGAGCGCGACGAGCGCGTTCATCCGTGGGCCTTGGTCGAGGAAGCGAGGTCGCCGATCATGTCGACCACGCGGAAGGTCAGTTCCTCCTGCATCGTCGCCGATTCGGCGATCTGGCTGATCGCGCGCGTCGTCTTCTCGACGCTCTTGACGATCTCCTCGAAGGCCGTGCGGGCGCTCTGCGAGCGTTCGGTGCCGTGCGCGACGCGCTCGCCCGATTCCTCGATCAGCCGGGCGATCTCGGTCGCCGCCTCGGCGCTGCGCTCGGCGAGCTTGCGGACTTCCTCGGCCACCACCGAGAAGCCCACGCCATGCTCGCCCGCGCGCGCCGCCTCGATCGCCGCGTTGAAGGCGAGGAGGTTGGTCTGGCTGGCAAGCTCGCCGATCACGCCGACGATCTTGGCGATCTGGCCCGAGGACTTGCTGATCAGGTCGATCGATTCGATCGCATTGTTGATCGCCGCGCCGCCGGTGTTGGCCGCGCCGTCGGTCTCCTCGGCGAGCGCCGAGGCGCCGTGCGCGCCTTCGGAGATCGTCGCGATCGCCTTGGTTAGCTGGTCGACCATGCCCTGCATCTCGTGGCTCTTGGTCGCAATCTTCTGCTCGAGCTCGACCTGGGCGCTGATGTCATAGGCGTGCTTGATCACGCGCACCGGCTTGCCCGAGAGGTCGTAGACCGGGCTGTAGCTCGCCTGGATATGCACGTCGCGGCCGTATTTCCCCATGCGGTGGAAGCGGCCCGAATGCGTCTCGCCCGAGTTCAGCCGGCGCCAGAAGTCGCCATATTCCTTCGACTTGAGATATTCGGGCATGCAGAACATGCTGTGGTGCTGGCCGATGATCTCGCGCAGCGAATAGCCCATCACCGCGAGGAAATTGCCGTTGGCGGTCAGCACATGGCCGTCCATGTCGAACTCGATCGTCGCCTGGCTGCGCTCGATCGCCGCCAGCCGGTTCTCGACTTCGATCGAGCGGAGCTTGTCCTCGGTGACGTCCATCGCATAGGTGACGAGCTTGTATGGCTTGCCGCAGGTGTCGAGGATCGGGTTGACCGTCGCGCGGATCCACACCTCTCGCCCACCCTTGGCGATGCGCTTGAACTCGCCCGACAGGAACTCGCCCTGGGACAGGCCCTCGGCCCGCTGGCGATAGGCTTCGCTCTGCGCCACCTCGGGGCAGACCATCATGCGGACGTCCTTGCCGCGGATCTCCTCGAGCGCGTAGCCGACCATCTTGAGATAGTTTTCGTTGGCGTCGAGCACGGTGCCGTCAAGCGCGGTCTCGAGCACGCATTCGGCGCGGCTGATCGCGTCGACCTTGCCCTGGAACTCGAGGTCGATGCGCTTCGCCTCGGTAACGTCGGTGGTGTATTCCACCACCTTCCACGGCTTGCCGTCGAGGTCGAGGATCGGGTTGAGGCTGGCATAGACCCAAACCTCGCGCCCGTCCTTGCCGATACGGCGGAAATCGCCCGCCTCATGCTCGCCGCGGCCCATGCGGTACCAGAATTGGCGATAGTCGGTCTGGATCTGGCAGCCCGGGTGGCTGATCTCCTGGTGGTGGAGCCCGACCAGCTCCTCCGCGCGATAGCCCATGATCCGGCAGAACAGGTCGTTGACCGCGATGATCTTGCCCTGGAGATCGTATTCCACCACGCCGTGCTGGCGGCCGATCGCTTCGACCTTGCCTTCGGCTTCGGCGGCGGCAAGCCGCTGGGCGGTCACGTCCATCGCATATTTCACGATCTTCACCGGGCGGCCGCGCAGGTCGAAGATCGGATTGTAGGTCGCCTGGATCCAGATCTCCTTGCCGCCCTTGGCCAGCCGCTTGAACGCGCCGGTGTGGAATTCGCCGCGGCCCAGCTTCTCCCAGAACAGCGCATATTCGGTAGAGCGGGCATAGTCGGCGGGGCAGAAGAGCCGGTGGTGCTGGCCTTCGATCTCGCTGAGCTTGTAGCCGGTGGTCTTGAGGAAATTCTCGTTGGCGGTGAGCACGTTGCCGCCGAGGTCGAACTCGATCACCGCCTGGGCGCGGCTGATCGCGCTGAGCAGGCCTTCGTGCAGGATGCTCTCCTGCTTGGTCGAGGTCACGTCCATCGCGATCTTGATGATGCGGACGACGTCGTCGCCTTCGCTGATCGGATAATATTTGGCGCGGATCCAGATCTCGCGGCCGTCGCGGGCAACGCGCTTGAACTCGCCATCGCGCGCGTTGCCGCTGCGCAGGCCGAGCCAGAACAGCTCGTAATCCGCGCTCTCGGCGAATTTCTCGTCGCAGAAGATGCGATGGTGCTGGCCGATCACTTCCTCGGGGGCATAGCCCATCAGCCCGAGGAACAGCTCGTTGGCGCGCAGCACCGTGCCGTCGGGAGCGAATTCGATCACCGCCTGTGAGCGGTCGAGCATCGTGCCTAGCTCGCGCAGCACGGCGTCGGCGTCGCGGCGGCCGTTCAGGGACTTGGGGGAGGTGGGCGCGTTCATGCATTGCTTCCAAAGCTGTGAATCGCCGGAACCAAAGCCGTTGCGCCCGTACCCCCCCCCGGTCCGCATCCGACCTTCGCCGACTCTCCCAATATAGCGTAGGGAATCTGCCGGATACGGTCCCTAAGTATTACGCCGGATAGTTGGCGGGGTCTTCGCGCAATTTCGTTACTTCGATCGATCGACTTTGGAGGATTGCGGGGCTGCGTAACGATTTGAATCGCGATTCGATGGGCCTGTGTTCCGATATCGGCGAGGCGCGTACGGCCGCCGCGGCCGAAGGCGTCGACGCGCTCTACGCCCGGCTCGAGGGTAAGGCCGAGCTGGTCGATTCGCCGTACGACGCCTTCCACGGCCGCCGTGAGCTGATCCTGCGCGACTTGAGCGGCTTCTGGATCCCCTTCGCCGAGCCGGTGAAGGAGCGAGCGGACGGCTGAGCCGCTCGCCACTGGCCCTTCCGGCCCCCATTCGCTAGAGGCGCGCGGTTATGACCGACACGCAAGCCCTGCGCGCCGCCGCGCTCGAGTCCAAGGCCTGGCCCTATGAAGAGGCGCGCAAGCTGCTCAAGCGCTATCCCGCGGGCAAGCCCGACGGCGCGCCGGTGCTGTTCGAAACCGGCTACGGACCCTCGGGGCTGCCGCACATCGGCACCTTCAACGAAGTGCTGCGCACCACCATGGTGCGCCATGCGTTCGAAGCGCTGTCCGACGCGCCGACCCGGCTGATCGCGTTCAGCGACGATATGGATGGCCTCCGCAAGGTCCCCGACAACGTCCCCAACCAGGCGATGCTCGCGGAATATCTCGGCAAGCCGCTGACGCGCATCCCCGATCCCTTCGGCAAGTTCGAAAGCTTCGCGCACCACAACAATGCGATGCTGCGCGACTTCCTCGATCGCTTCGGCTTCGACTATGAGTTCGTCTCCTCGACCGAGATGTACGCCTCGGGCGCGTTCGACGAAGCGCTGCGCCAGGTGCTGCGCCGCTACCAGGGCATCATGGATGTGATGCTGCCGACGCTCCGCGCCGAGCGCCGCGCGACTTATTCGCCGGTGCTGCCGGTAAGCCCGAAGAGCGGCATCGTCCTCCAGGTGCCCGTCGAGGTGCTCGACGCGGAGGCGGGGCTGATCGCCTTCGACGATGAGGGCGAACGGATCGAGCAGAGCGTGTTCGGCGGCAAGTCCAAGCTTCAGTGGAAGGTCGACTGGGCGATGCGCTGGTATGCGCTGGGCGTCGATTACGAGATGGCGGGCAAGGACCTGATCGATTCGGTGATCCAGTCGTCGAAGATCTGCCGCGTGCTCGGCGGCACTCCGCCCGAGGGCTTCAACTATGAGATGTTCCTCGACGAGAAGGGCGAGAAGATCTCCAAGTCGAAGGGCAACGGCCTCAGCCTCGACCAGTGGCTGACCTATGGGCCCGACGAGAGCCTCGCCTTCTACATCTATCGCGAGCCGAAGAAGGCCAAGGCGCTGCACCTCGGCCTGATCCCCCGCGCGGTCGACGATTACTGGCAGTTCCGCGCCAATTATGGCGCCCAGCCCATCGAGCAGCAGCTCGGCAATCCGGTGCACCATATCCACAACGGGCCGCCGCCCGCGGAGATGCTCCCGGTCACCTTCGGGCTGCTGCTCAACCTCGTCGGCGTGATGGGCGACGCGACCAAGGAGCAGGTCTGGGGCTATCTGGTCAATTACGTGCCCGATGCGAACCCGGAGACCTATCCGGCGCTCGACGCGCTGATCGGCTATGCCCTGGCCTATGCGCGCGATTTCGTGGTGCCGACGCTCCGCAAGCGCCCGCCCATGGGCGTCGAGGTCGACGCGCTGCAGCGGCTCGACGCGGTGCTCGCGAGCCTCCCCGAAGGGGCCAACGCCGAGGACATCCAGAACGAAGTCTATGAGATCGGCAAGACCGGAGGGTTCGAGAACCTCCGCGACTGGTTCAAGGCGCTCTACGAGACGCTGCTGGGGTCGGAACAGGGCCCGCGGATGGGAAGCTTCATCGCGCTCTACGGCGTGGCGAACAGCCGCAAGCTGATCGCCGAGGCCTTGGCGCGCGCCGAGGCGCCGGCGGCCGGTTGAGCCTGGCCCCGGAGATCGACGAGGGCGAACGCTCTCCGAGTTTCCGCGACTTCCTGCGAAGCGAGGCGGCGGGCGGCGTGGTGCTGATCCTTGCCTCGGGGCTCGCGCTGGTCGTGGCGAACGTCCCCGGCTGGTCGCAGGGCTATTTCGAGGCTTTGCACCGGGAGGCGGGGCCTCTGAGCGTCCACCAGTGGATCAACGATGCGCTGATGGCGGTCTTCTTCCTGGTCGTCGGGCTCGAGATCAAGCGCGAGTTCGCGGGCGGGCGGCTTTCGAGCTGGCAGCAGCGGCGCCTGCCGGTGGTCGCGGCGCTGGCGGGGATGGCGGTGCCCGCGCTGGTGTTCCTGGGCATCACCTGGACCACGCCCGGGCTCGCGCGAGGCTGGGCGATCCCCGCGGCGACCGACATCGCCTTCGCGATCGGCGTGCTTGCGCTGCTGGGGAGCCGCGCCCCGGCGTCGCTCAAGCTGTTCCTCACCACCGTTGCGATCGTCGACGACATGGGCGCGGTGGCGATCATCGCGCTCGCCTATACTCGCCACCTCGACCTGCTCGCGCTGGCCGGCGCTGCGGTCGTGCTGTGCGCGATGTTCGCCATGAACCGCTCGGGCTGGCGGCGGCTCTGGCCTTATCTGCTGCTCGCCGTGCTGCTCTGGCTGCTCGTCTTCCGCTCGGGCGTCCATGCGACGGTCGCGGGGGTGCTCGCGGCGATGGCGGTGCCGATGGGCGAGCGCGACGAGCGCGACTCGCCGCTCCATCGGCTCGAGCACGCGCTGCACCCCTGGTCGGCCTATCTCGTGGTGCCGATCTTCGGCTTCGCCAATGCCGGCGTCGCACTGACCGGGCTGGACCCCAGGGTGTTGCTCGCGCCGCTGCCGCTGGGGGTTGCGCTCGGCCTGTTCCTCGGCAAGCAGGCCGGGATCTTCGCGAGCATCTGGCTCGCCGTCCGCGCCGGCTTCGCAGGCAAGCCGGGCGGATGCAGCTGGCGCCAGGTCTATGGCGTGTCGCTGCTCGCGGGGATCGGGTTCACGATGAGCCTGTTCATCGGTGGACTGGCGTTTCCGGGGAATGAGGTGTTGGTGGACCAGGTGAAGATCGGCGTTCTGGGCGGATCGCTGCTGTCGGCGGTCGCGGGCTATGCGGTGCTGCGGTGGGGCGCCTGCTGATGCGCCGCTTCTTCGATCCGCGCAGCCTCGCGCATGCCCCGATCCGGGAGCTGCACAATGGCGCCTTCATCCCCCATGCCGACACGCCGCTGCGCGCCGAATCGGTCGCCGCCGCGGTGGGCCCGTGCGAGCCCCCGCGCGACTTCGGCGAAGCGCCGATCCTCGCGGTGCACGACGCCGGCTATGTCGAGTTCCTCAAGTCCGCCTATGACCGCTGGGTCGCCGCGGGCCGCGAGGGCGATGCGATCGGTTATACCTATCCGGTGGTGCATCGCCGCCCGCTCGCGCTCCAGCGGATCGACGCGCAGCTGGGGCAATACAGCTTCGACGCGAGCACGCCGATCACCCCGCATACCTGGGCGGCGAGCTATTGGAGCACGCAATGCGCGCTCTCGGCGGTCGCCGCGGTGCTGGAAGGCGACAAGGCCGCCTTCGCGCTGGTCCGCCCGCCGGGCCACCATGCCGGCGCCGACTATCTCGGCGGCTATTGCTACCTCAACGCGGCGGCGATCGCTGCCCAGGCCGCACGCGACGCCGGCGTGCCCCGGGTGGCGGTGCTCGACATCGACTATCACCACGGCAACGGCACCCAGGACATCTTCTGGACGCGCGGCGACGTGCTCTACGTCTCGATCCACGCCGACCCGGTGACCGACTATCCCTTCTACTGGGGCCATGCCGACGAGACCGGCGAAGCTGAGGGCGAGGGCGCGACGCTCAACCTGCCGCTGCCGCGCGGCACGGGGATCGAGGCGTTCCGCGCGGCGCAGGCTAGAGCGCTCGAGGCAGTGGCGGCGTTTGGCGCCGGGCTGCTGGTGGTGAGCTTCGGCGCCGACACCTATGCCGGCGATCCGATCTCGCAATTCACGCTCGAGACTGCCGACTATGCGAGCCTCGCCGCCGACATCGCCGCGCTCGGCTTGCCGACCGCAGTGGTGATGGAAGGCGGTTATGCCGACGAGGCGCTGGGGCGGAACGTCGTCAGCTTTTTGGGCGGGTTCGGGTCAGACGCCTAGCCATTCGAGCGGCGCGGGCAGCGCCTGTGCCGAATAGTCGACCTGAAGCACGCGCCGGCGCGCGGGAGGCTCGGCGGCGGCGGAGGCGTGCAGGATCGGCGTCGCATAGACCCAGATATCGCCCCGCTCGGCCAGGCAGGCGAGGACGCCGCAGCGCGCCGCGACTGTTTCGATCTCAGGCTCGGGAATGCGCCCGAGGCGATGAGAGCCCGGCGCGACCAGCAAGGGCGCATTGGCAGCGTCGACGGGATCGAGGTGGATGCGGATCGTGTGCATCGCTCCGATCAGCGCGAAGGGCGGCTCGACGTGCTGCATCCCCGCCTTGACCGACCAGGGCCCGAAGCCTGGCACCTCGGCGCGTGCCTTGACCGCGATGATGCGGTCCTGGTGCCAGGGCAGCGCCCAGTTCGCCGCTTCGCTCTTGTCGAACAGGATCGCACGGACCGGCCTCGCGGCGGGTCCGAGGAGTTGTGCGGCGCAACTTCCGAGTGCCTCCGGGGCGAGCCGCGCGGCGAGGCCGGTGACGCCATGAAGGCGAATCCCGGCGCGGTCCGGCGGCAGTCCGGCGAGGAGCGACTCCAGTCCGACGAGAAAAGGAGCGGCCGCACCGGGAAGGTGGACCGCCCCGTCGCGTGTCAGTTCGGTCGGGCTCAGAGCTTTTCGGTGAGCTCGGGGACGATCTTGAACAGGTCGCCGACCAGGCCGATGTCCGCCACCTGGAAGATGGGGGCGTCCTCGTCCTTGTTGATCGCGACGATCGTCTTGGAGTCCTTCATGCCCGCGAGATGCTGGATCGCACCCGAGATGCCGACCGCGATATAGACCTCGGGGGCGACGATCTTGCCGGTCTGGCCGACCTGATAGTCGTTGGGGACATAGCCCGCGTCGACCGCGGCGCGCGACGCACCCACCGCGGCGCCGAGCTTGTCGGCGAGCGGCTCGATGATGCTGTGGAAGTTCTCGCTGTTCTGCAGCGCGCGCCCACCCGAGACGATCACCTTGGCGCTGGTCAGCTCGGGACGCTCGGACTTGGCGATCTCCGCCCCCGCGAAGCTCGACAGGCCGGCGTCGCCCGGGCCGCTGACGGCCTCGACCACGCCCGCGCCGCCCTCGGCCGCTGCCTTGGGAAAGGCCGTGCCGCGCACGGTGATCACGAGCTTCGTGTCGCTTGTCTGCACGGTGGCGATCGCATTGCCCGCATAGATGGGCCGCGTGAAGGTGTCGGGCCCTTCCACCGAGAGGATGTCCGAGATCTGCATCACGTCGAGAAGGGCGGCGACGCGCGGGGCCACGTTCTTGCCCGTCGTCGTCGCCGGGAAGACCGCGGCGTCGTGATGGTCCATCAGCGACGCGACCAGCGGCGCCACATTCTCGGCGAGGCCGTGCTCATAGGCCGCATCGTCGGCGAGGTGGACCTTGCCCACGCCCGCGATCTTCGACGCCGCCTCGGCCACGCCGGCGCAGCCCTTGCCCGCGACGAGGAGATGGACTTCGCCCAGCTTGCTCGCCGCCGTCACCGCCGAAAGCGTCGCATCCTTGACCGAGACATTGTCGTGCTCGACCCAAACCAGCGTCTTCATCACGCGACTCCCAGTTCCTTGAGCTTGCCGACGAGCGCGTCGACATCCGCCACCTTGACGCCTGCGCTGCGCTTCGCCGGCTCGACGACCTTCAGCGTCTTCAGGCGCGGCGTCGCGTCGACGCCGTAATCGGCGATCGTCTTCTTCGCGATCGGCTTGGTCTTCGCCTTCATGATGTTGGGCAAGGTCGCATAGCGTGGTTCGTTGAGTCGGAGATCCGTGGTGACGATCGCCGGCAGCTTCAGGTCGACTGTCTCGAGCCCGCCGTCGACCTCGCGCGTGACCTTCACATGATCGCCGGCGATCTCGACCTTCGAGGCGAAGGTGCCCTGCGGCCAGCCGAGAAGTGCTGCGAGCATCTGGCCGGTCTGGTTCGAATCGTCGTCGATCGCCTGCTTGCCGAGGATGATCAGCCCCGGCTGCTCCTCGTCGGCCACGGCCTTCAGCAGCTTGGCGACCGCGAGCGGCTCGACCTCATCGTCGGTAGCGATCAGGATACCGCGATCGGCGCCCATCGCGCGCGCGGTCAGCAGCACGTCGGTCTCGGCCTTGGCCACGCCGATCGTCACCACGACGACCTCGGTCGCCGCGCCCTTTTCCTTCAGCCGCACCGCTTCCTCGATCGCGATCTCGTCGAAGGGGTTCATGCTCATCTTGACGTTCGCGAGGTCCACCCCCGTCCCGTCCGCCTTCACGCGAGGCTTCACGTTGTAGTCAAGCACGCGCTTGACGGGCACCAAGACCTTCATCCGTCCACTCCTTGGTTCGTACGGTCCCCGGGGAGGAAGGCCGAACCTTCAAACAGCCGCCCCGTGATCGCCGGGGCGGCGTCGATTGTCACGCCGCCTTCTGCACCTCCGCGACGATCTTCTTTGCCGCGTCGCCGAGATCGTTTGCCGGGACGATCGCCAGGCCCGAATTGGCCAGGATGTCCTTGCCCTGCTGGACGTTGGTGCCCTCGAGGCGGACGACCAGCGGCACCGAGAGGTTCACTTCCTTGGCAGCCGCGACGATGCCCTCGGCGATGATGTCGCACTTCATGATGCCGCCGAAGATGTTGACCAGGATGCCCTTCACATTGGGATCGGCGAGGATGATCTTGAACGCCGCGGTGACCTTCTCCTTGCTCGCGCCGCCGCCGACGTCGAGGAAGTTGGCCGGGAACATGCCGTTCAGCTTGATGATGTCCATCGTCGCCATCGCCAGGCCGGCGCCGTTGACCATGCAGCCGATGTCGCCGTCGAGCTTGATATAGGCGAGGTCGTACTTCGACGCCTCGAGCTCGGCCGGGTCCTCCTCGCTCTCGTCGCGCAGCTCCATCAGGTCCTTGTGGCGGAACATCGCGTTCGAATCGAAGCCGACCTTGGCGTCGAGCACCAGCAGGTTGCCCTGCTCGGTCAGCGCCAGCGGGTTGACTTCGATCTGCGACGCGTCGGTGCCGAGGAACGCCGCATAGAGCGAGGAGGCGACCTTGGCGGCCTGCTTGGCCTGCTCGCCCTTCAGCCCGAGCGCGGCGGCGACGGTGCGGCCGTGGTGCGGCATGAAGCCGGTCGCGGGATCGACGTCGAAGGTGTGGATCTTCTCGGGCGTCGAATGCGCGACTTCCTCGATGTCCATGCCGCCCTCGGTCGAGACGACGAACGCGACTCGGCCGGTCGCGCGGTCGACGAGCAGCGCGAGGTAGAATTCCTTGGCGATGTCGGCGCCGTCGGTGACGTAGAGGCGATTGACCTGCTTGCCGTGCTCGCCGGTCTGGATCGTCACCAGCGTGTTGCCGAGCATCTCGTGCGCGGCTTCGCGAACCTCGGCTTCGCTGCGGGCGAGGCGTACGCCGCCCTTGGCCTCGGGCGGCAGTTCCTTGAACTTGCCCTTGCCGCGGCCGCCGGCGTGGATCTGCGCCTTCACGACATAGAGCGGCCCGGGGAGCTTCTTCATCGCCTCGACCGCCTGCTCGACGGTGAAGGCGGCAAAGCCGGCGGCGATCGGCGCACCGAACTTCGCGAGGAGTTCCTTGGCCTGATATTCGTGGATGTTCATGAGAGGGCGCGTCCCTTGTTTTCGAAGGTCGGGAATGTGCCGGTGCCTTAAGCACAGCGCGAGGGGGGAATCCACCCCCTCTCCCTTGGGGAAGCGATGAGGAATTGGCTGGCCGCGCCCGGAGCCGCTATAGCCGCGCATATGGCCCCCTTTCCCGGCATTCCCCTGTTGCTCGCCACCATCGCCGCGATGGAGGGCGTCGCCTATGCGTCGCACCGCTGGGTGATGCACGGGCCGGGCTGGTTCCTCCACGAAAGCCACCATCGCGCGCGGACCGGGGCGTTCGAGCTCAACGACCTCTATGCGGTGATCTTCGCCATCCCCTCGATCGTGCTGCTGCTCGGCGGGGTGCAGCTTGGCTGGTGGCCGGGGTTCACTTGGATCGGCGCGGGGATCGCCGCTTATGGCGCGATCTACTTTGGCTTTCATGACGTCATCGTCCACCGCCGGATCGGCCACCGCTATGTGCCGCGCTCGGGATACATGAAGCGGATCATCCAGGCGCACAGGCTCCACCATGCGGTCGAGAGCAAGGCCGGCGCGGTGAGCTTCGGCTTCCTCTGGGCCCCGCCGGCGGAGGTGCTCAAGGTTCAGTTGCTGGAGCGGCGCAAGGCTTGATCGTCGATCCGGTCTTCTATGCCGTCGCGGTCCCCGCGGTCGCGCTGACGGGCCTCGCCAAGGGCGGGTTCACCGGTGTCGGCGCGCTGTCGCTGCCGGCGATCGCCTTCGTGATCAACCCGGTCCAGGCCGCCGCGATCCTGCTGCCGATCCTGGTGGTGCAGGACGTCGTCGGCGTCTGGGCGTTCCGGCGGACGGTCGACTGGGCGCTGCTCGGCTGGATGCTGCCGGGCGCCGCGGTGGGCGTGGGCCTCGGCTATGGCTTCGCCGCGAGCGTGACGCCGGCGGCGGTGATGGCGACCGTCGGCGTGATCTCGATCCTGTTCGGCGCCTATCGCCTCTGGGCCGATCGCCACGCGATGCCGCGCGACACCGCGCGGATGCCCGAATGGGTCGGGCTGGTCTTCGGCGTCGGCTCGGGCTTCACCAGCCAGGTCGCGCACGCCGGCCAGCCGCCGTTCCAGCTCTGGGTGCTGCCGCGCAACCTGCCGCGCGACGTGCTGGTGGGGACGACCGCGATCTTCTTCGCCGCGACCAACTGGATCAAGGTCCCCGCCTATGCCGCGCTCGGCCAGTTCACCGCGGCGAACCTGCTGACGTCCGCCGCGCTGCTTCCGGTGGCGCTGGTCTCGACCTTCGCGGGCGTGTGGCTGGTGCGCAAGGTGCCCGCCGAGCGCTTCTACACCGCGATCTACTGGCTGATGATCATGGTCGGCGCCGGGCTGATCTGGGAAGCGGTGCGCTAGGATCAGTCGAACAGCGAGGAGACCGAGGTCTCGTCGGCGATGCGCTGGATCGCTTCGGCGAGCAGCGGGGCGATGGTGAGGTGGCGGATCTTGTCGCTGTCCGCGATCACGGCGTGGTTGCCGATCGAATCGGTGATCACCAGCTCGCTGAGCGCCGAGGCATCGACTCGCGCCACGGCGCCGCCCGACAGCACGCCGTGCGTGCAATAGGCGACCACGTCCTCGGCGCCCGCCGCCTTGAGCGCCGCGGCGGCGTTGCACAGCGTGCCCGCCGAATCGACGATGTCGTCGATCAGGATGCAGAAGCGGCCCTCGACGTTGCCGATGATGTTCATGACCTCGGATTCGCCCGGCTTCTCGCGGCGCTTGTCGACGATCGCGAGCGGCGCGTTGTGGAGCCGCTTGGCGAGCGCGCGCGCGCGGACCACGCCGCCGACGTCGGGCGACACCACCATCCATTCGCGATCGGGGAAGCGTGCGTGGATGTCCGCCGACATCACGGGCGCGGCGAAGAGATTGTCGGTCGGGATGTCGAAGAAGCCCTGGATCTGCCCGGCGTGGAGATCGACCGAGAGCACGCGGTTGGCCCCCGCGGTGGTGACGAGATTGGCGACGAGCTTGGCCGAGATCGGCGTGCGCGGGCCGGGCTTCCGGTCCTGGCGGGCATAGCCGAAATAGGGGAGCACCGCGGTGATCCGCTTGGCCGAGGCGCGGCGCAGCGCATCGACCATGATCAGCATCTCCATCAGGTTGTCGTTCGCCGGGAAGCTGGTCGACTGGAGCACGAACACGTCCTCGCCGCGGACATTCTCGAGGATCTCGACGAAGATCTCCTCGTCGGCGAAGCGGCGCACATTGGCCTTGGTGAGCGGAATCTCGAGATAGTCCGCGATCGCCTGCGCGAGCGGCAGGTTCGAATTGCCGGCCATCAGTTTCATGCGTGCACTCCCGGGACCCCGATTTCGCCGCCTCCTTAGTGGGGGGAATCGCGCGGGGGAAGATGTCATGCCGGTGACAGTGACAGTATGTAGCGGCTAAGGGCGCCGGATGACCGTCACCACTCGCTTCGCGCCGAGCCCCACCGGGCGGCTGCACGTCGGCAACCTGCGCGCCGCGATCCACAATTGGCTGTTCGCGAGGGCGCGCGGCGGGCGCTTCCTGCTGCGCATCGACGATACAGACCGTGAGCGCTCGGACGAGGCTTACGTCGAGGCGATCCGCGCCGACCTCGCCTGGCTCGGCCTCGCGCCCGACGTCGAGGCGCGCCAGTCGGCCCGGTTCGATCGCTATGAGGGGCGATTCGCCGAGCTCAGGGCGGCGGGGCGCGTCTACCCGGCGTACGAGACCGCGCAGGAGCTCGAGCTCAAGCGCAAGGTGCTGCTCGGGCGCGGGCTGCCGCCGGTCTATGACCGCGCCGCGCTGGCGCTCTCCGCCGCCGAGCGCGCGGCGCATGAGGCCGAGGGGCGGACGCCGCACTGGCGCTTCCGTCTCGACCATGAGACGCCGATCGAATGGGACGACCTCGTCCGCGGCCGCCAGCGCTTCGATCCCGGAACGATGAGCGACCCCGTGGTGCGCCGCGCCGACGGGTCGTGGCTCTACCTGCTGCCATCGGTGATCGACGACATCGACATGGGAATCAGCCATGTCGTGCGGGGCGAGGACCATGTCTCGAACACCGCGAGCCAGATCCAGATGTTCGAAGCGCTCGGCGCTGCGGCGCCGGCCTTCGCGCATGAGGCGCTGTTGACCGGCGCCGAGGGCAAGCTCTCGAAGCGGCTCGGCTCGCTCGGCGCCGACCATTTCCGCGAGGCCGGAATCGAGCCGCAGGCGCTGATCGCGCTGCTCGCGCGGATCGGGACGAGCGATCCGGTCGAGCCTTTCGCCGATGTCGCGCCGCTGGTTGCCGGCTTCGACTTCGGCCGATTCGGCCGTGCGCCGGCGCGGTTCGACGAGGCCGAGCTCGCGGCGATCAATGCGAAGATCGTCCACCAGCTCGGGTTCGACGCCGTGAAGCACCGGCTGCCCGCGGGGATGGATGCCGCTGCCTGGGAAGCGATCCGGCCGAACCTCGCGACGCTCGCAGAAGCGGCGGACTGGTGGCGCGTGGTCGAGGGGCCGGTCGATGCGCCGGCGCCCGAGGCGGAGGACCGCGAGTTCCTCACGCAGGCAGCCGAGGCGGCGGCGGGGCTCGACTGGAGCGGCGACCCCTGGCACGCGCTCACCGATTCGCTGAAGGCTTCGTCCGCCCGCAGGGGCCGCGCGCTGTTCCTGCCGTTGCGCCGTGCGCTCACCGGGCTCGACCATGGGCCGGACATGGCAGCGCTGCTCCCTCTCATCGGCCGCGACCGCGCGATCGAACGCCTGCGCGGCTGACCTTTACGATGCTGCGCGATGCTCGCCCGCGAGGCAGCATTCATGCCCTCTTTACCCGTTGAATGATACGTTGTATCATCACTAAAGGCCGGCAGGTCCGGTCACAGGAGAAGGAGGCTCGATATGTATGCCGATCCATCCAGGCGCCGCAGGCCAAGCCCGGCCGGGGCGGGCGCCGCGCTGATCGTCAATGGCGCGATCATCGGCGCGTTGATGTTCGCCGCGCCCAATGTCATTCCCGGGATCGTGGGAGACGGTCCCATGAAGATCTTCGACGTCCCGCCCCCGCCGCCCCCGCCGCCGGTGGAACCCCCAAAGGCCAAGGACCCGGTGAAGCCGGAGGTCGAGACGACGATCTATACGCCCCCGACGGTGGTCACGCCCCCGGTTCAGCTCAACAATGTCGCCACGGTCACCGAACCGCCGCTCACCCCGCCGCCGTTGCCGGCCGATCCCGGCTCGGTCACCCGGCCGCCGGTCGAGCGCGTCGTCCCGCCGCCGCCGTTCGTGCCCGCGGCGCTCGACCCCCGGTTCGCCGGGCTGCTCCAGCCCGATTATCCCGCCTCGGAGATCCGTGCCGAGCGTGAGGGCAAGGTGACGGTCCGCGTGCTGATCGGCACCGACGGGCGGGTGAAGCAGGTCGAGCAGGTCAACGCCACCAGCCCCGCCTTCTTCGACGCGACCCGGCGCCAGGCGCTCGGCCGCTGGCGCTTCAAGCCGGCCACGCGCGGCGGCGTGCCCGAGGAGAGCTGGCAGACCAAGACCGTCACCTTCGTCCTCAACAACGGGTGAAGTGACGGGCGGGAACCGCTTCGTTCCGGATCGGCAGCTTTCTCCCGTGGCTGCCGTGCGCGCGGGGGCTGGCCCTGATGCCCCCGCGCGCCTATCTTCGTCGGCGTCGTGAAGGAATTCCTCAAGAAGATATCGCCCGTCGGGGCCGTGCGCGACCTGCGCGGCTTCATCGCGAAGCGCCGCCCGCAGGAGCTGCTGTTCGCGTTGCCCGCGCTGGTGCTCACCCTGCTGGTGCTCGTCGGCTTCTACAAGGATTCGCGGGTCGAGACGCCGCCCAAGGGACCGGACATCATCTATGTCCAGAGCTGGCCGCTCAGCCGCACCGACGCCGAGATCAAGGCGCAGCAGAAGATCGACCAGATCGAGAAGGAAAAGCGCCTCGCCGAGATCAAGCGCCAGCAGGACGAGCGCAAGGCCGAATTCAAGAAATACGACGATTGGCTGACCAACCACGGCTTCTGAGCGCGGCGGACGCGCGCTGGATGGCGGCGGCGCTCGCGCTGTCCGGGCGCGGCCGGGGGCGGACCGCGCCCAATCCGTGCGTCGGCTGCGTGATCGTCAAGGACGGCAAGGCGATCGGCCGCGGCTGGACCCAGCCCGGCGGCCGTCCGCACGCCGAAGCGATGGCGCTCGCCGAAGCCGGCAGCGCGGCGCGCGGCGCGACGGTCTACACCACGCTCGAACCCTGCGCGCATGTCTCGCCGCGAGGTCCCGCCTGCACCAATCTGCTGTTCGAAGCCGGCGTCGCCCGCGTGGTG
Source organism: Sphingomonas sp. (assembly GCF_017745215.1). Classification (GTDB taxonomy): domain Bacteria; phylum Pseudomonadota; class Alphaproteobacteria; order Sphingomonadales; family Sphingomonadaceae; genus Sphingomonas. Next base: position 69,108 of record NZ_JAGHZV010000014.1, on the reverse strand, counting down.
ATCGCGCTCGGCGACCCCGATCCGCGGACCGACGGCCGGGGCGCGAGCGCGCTCGCCGCGGCGGGGATCGACGTGATCGAGGATGCCGCCGTTCCCGAGGCGCGTCGTGCGATGGCGGGGTTCCTCACGCGGCTCGCGCTCGGCCGTCCGTTCGTCACGCTCAAGCTCGCGACCTCGCTCGACGGGCGGATCGCGACGGCCTCGGGCGAGAGCCGCTGGATCACCGGTCCGCAGGCCCGCGCGCACGCGCATCTCGAACGCGCCCGGCATGAAGCGATCCTCGTCGGCCGCGGCACGCTGGACGCCGATTCGCCCCGGCTCGACGTCCGGCTGCCCGGGCTCGAGGGCCGCTCGCCGCGCCGCATCCTGCTCTCGGCGAGCGGCGAGGCGCCCTCGGACTGGACGCGGATCGCTTCGCCCGAAGCCATTACCAGCCTCGAAGCCGTTGACCACCTCCTCGTCGAGGGCGGCGCGCGCACTGCCTCGGCCTTCCTCGCCGCCGACCTCGTCGACCGGCTGCTGCTCTATCGAGCGCCGATCCTGATCGGCGACGGGCCGAGCGCGATCCAGGATATCGGCCTCGGCGCGCTTGCCGAGGCGCACGGCCGCTGGCGTCGATTGGACGAACGCATGCTTGGCAGCGACCGGCTCGAAGTCTACGAGCGCCACCGGAGTTAGCATGTTCACTGGAATCGTCACCGACATCGGCACGATCGAGGCCACCGAACGCCAGGGCGACCTGCGCGTGCGCATCGCCACGGCCTATGACACCGCCGGCGTCGACCTCGGCGCCTCGGTCTCCTGTTCGGGCGTGTGCCTGACCGTGGTCGACAAGGGTCCCGGCTGGTTCGCCTTCGACGTCTCGGGCGAGACGATCTCGCGCACCGCCGCGGGCCAATGGGAGGCCGGCCGCAAGCTCAACCTCGAGCGCGCGCTGCGCCTCGGCGACGAGCTCGGCGGGCATATCGTCACCGGCCATGTCGACGGGATCGGCACCGTCGCGTCGATCGGGATCGAGGGCGGCTCGCACCGCGTCACCATCGCCGCGCCCAGGGCGCTGGCGCCCTACCTCGCCGCCAAGGGCTCGATCACCGTCGACGGCGTTTCGCTCACCGTCAACGCGGTGCGCGACACGGCGGACGCCTGCGAGTTCGACCTCAACATCATCCCGCACACCGCCGAAGTCACCACCTTCGGGGGCCTTGCGCCCGGCCAGCCGGTCAACCTCGAAATCGACGTGCTGGCTCGCTATCTCCAGCGCATGGAGACCCTGCGTGCCCAACAAGCCTGAACTCGCCCGACTCAAGCACGGCTTCCTCTCGACGCCCGAGGAGCTGATCGACGAGGCGCGCAACGGCCGGATGTTCATCCTCGTCGACGACGAGGACCGCGAGAACGAAGGCGACCTCGTCATCCCCGCGCAGATGGCGACGCCCGACGCGATCAACTTCATGGCCAAGTTCGGCCGCGGCCTCATCTGCCTGGCGATGACCAAGGCGCGCGTCGACGCGCTCGGGCTCGACCTGATGAGCCGGTCGAACGGCACGCGCCACGAGACCGCGTTCACCGTGTCGATCGAAGCGAAGGAAGGCGTCACCACCGGCATCTCGGCGGCGGACCGCGCGCGGACCATCTCGGTCGCGATCGACGCGTCGAAGGGCAAGGAGGAGATCGTCACCCCCGGCCATGTCTTCCCGCTCGTCGCGCGCGACGGCGGCGTGCTGGTGCGCGCGGGGCATACCGAGGCGGCGGTCGACGTCGCCCGGCTCGCGGGGCTCAACCCGGCCGGCGTGATCTGCGAGATCATGAAGGACGACGGCACGATGGCGCGGATGGACGACCTCGTCGGCTTTGCCCAGCTCCACGGCCTCAAGATCGGCACGATCCGCGACCTGATCGCCTATCGCCGCCGCTACGACCATCTCGTCGAGAAGCGCAGCGAAGCGAAGTTCACCAGCGACTGGGGCGGCGACTGGACGGCGATGACCTTCTGGAACAAGGCTACCGGCACCGAGCAGGTCGCGCTGGTCAAGGGCAAGGTCTCGCCCGACAAGCCGACGCTGGTCCGCATGCACGCGCTCTCGCCCTTCGCCGACATCTTCGGCGAAGGCGGCGGGCGCGGCGGGCTGCTCCGGCGCTCGATGGAGATCATCGGCCAGGAAGGCGCGGGCGTGGTCGTGGTGATCAACAAGCCGCGGCCCGACCAGTTCACCCTCGCGCTCGAGGCGCGCAGCGGCAAGCTCACCCCCGCGGACATGGACGAGCTGCGCGACTATGGCGTCGGCGCGATGATCCTGACCGAGCTGGGCGTGCACACCATGACCCTTCTCACCAACACCCATCACACGCTGGTCGGTCTCGATGGCTATGGCCTCGAGATCGTCGGCGAACGGCCGATCGACCTGGGGAACTGACTTATGGCACGCGTGCTGATCGTCGAGGCGCGATTCTATGCGCATCTGAATGACATGCTCCTCGCCGGCGCGCGCGCCGCGATCGAGGAAGGCGGGCATACGCACGAGACGATCACCGTCCCCGGCGCGCTCGAAGTGCCCGGCGCGGTGGCGATGGCGGCGGAGACGGGGCGCTACGATGCCTTCGTGGCGCTCGGCGTGGTGATCCGCGGCGAAACCTATCACTTCGAAGTCGTCTCCAATGAGAGCGCGCGCGGGCTGATGGCGCTGACGATGGACGGAATCCCGATCGGCAACGGCATTCTCACCACCGAGGACGAGGCGCAGGCGATCGTCCGTGCCGATCCGGCCCAGGCCGACAAGGGCGGCGGTGCTGCCAAGGCGGCGCTGGCGATGCTCGCGCTCAAGGGCAGGCTGGGCTGATGCAGGCCCCGGTGCTCCTGACCGAGCGCCTGATCCTGCGCCAGCATGAGCCGCAAGATTTCGACGCCTGGGCCGATTTCCACGCCGACGAGGAGACGATGCGCTACCTCGGCGGCGTCCAGCCGCGCTCGCTCGCCTGGCGGAGCTTCTGCGCGATGGTCGGCGCCTGGCCGATGCGCGGCTTCTCGATGTTCGCGGTGATCGAGCGCGACACCGGCCGCTGGGTCGGCCGCGTCGGCCCGCACGCGCCCGACGGCTGGCCCGCGCCCGAGATCGCCTGGGGCGTCTCTCGCGCGTTCGCCGGTCGGGGCTATGCGTACGAGGCCGCGGTGGCGGCGATCGATTTCGCCTTCGACACGTTGGGCTGGGCCGAAGTCACCCACACGATCGTCCCCGAGAACCTCCGCTCGATCACGCTGGCCAAGCGCGTCGGCTCGGCCAATCGCGGGCGCACGCAGCTGCCCGAGCCCTACGCCACGCTCGAGATCGATTGCTGGGCGCAATCCGCCGAGGACTGGCGCGCGCGCCGGACGGCCCGGGGCTGACGGCGATGGACATGCCGCCCGGCCGCTATCGCGTCGTCGAGCGGAACCGGCGGCTCGTCGTGATCGACAATCGGACCGGCGCCCCCGTCACCGGCGCCGACCGCGAGCCGCGGTCGACACGGAGCGGCGGCAAGGTCCAGGCGCCCAAGCCCTCGGCCAGGCCGTCCGCGCCGCCGCCGATTCCCATGGCCGGCAGCTCGACTCCGATCCCGGGCGAGAAGGTGCTCACCACCCAGCCCTGGTTCGACGACAAGGCGCCGCGCCGCGTCTACATCGACGACAACCGCAATTCCTCCGCGCTGATGGTCGTCGGCGTCCTGTTCTTCGCGCTGTTCTTCGCGGCCTTTCTCTTCGGCTGGCCGGTGGTCGTCGGTGCTGCGGCGCTGCTGGGCGGCGTGCGCAAGCATCTCCGCGCGGGCGTCACGCGCTGGCTCGATGGGTTCGACCAGGTGTAATGCCCGCGCGGGCGGCTCAGCCCACCGCCTCCAGCGCCGGATAGTCGGTATAGCCCTCGGCACCCTGGGTGTAGAAGGTGCGGATGTCGGGCTTGTTGAACGGCGCGTCCCGGCGCAGCCGCTCGACGAGGTCGGGGTTGGCCAGGAACGGCCGGCCGAAGGCGATCGCATCGGCGAGGCCCGAGTCGAGGTCGTGCTGCGCGCTGGCGAGACGGTAATATTCGTTGAGCACCAGCGGGCCCTTGAACACTTCGCGGACCTTCGGGCTCAGCCGCGGCACGTCGCTCGGACGGAAATTGCTGTCGGGCTTGGACTCGCGCATCTCGAGGAAGGCGATGCCCTGCTCGCCCAGCCACTGTGCTGCGGGCACGAACACCGCCTCGGGGTTGCTGTCGTCGGCGCCCTGGACTTCGCCGTTGGGCGAAAGGCGTACCGCGGTGCGGCCCGCGCCGGCCTCGGCGATCAGCCGCGACGTCGCTTCGCGGAGCAGGCGGCCGCGATTCTCGGGGCTGCCGCCGTAATCGTCGTCGCGGAAGTTCGAATTGTCGCGCAGGAACTGATCGACGAGGTAGCCATTGGCGGCGTGGAGCTGGACCCCGTCGAAGCCCGCGCGGATCGCGTTGCGCGTTGCGGCCGAATAATCGTCGAGCACGCGCGCGATGTCGTCGAGCGTCGCGGCGCGGGCGAGGCCATAGGCTTTCTTGTCGTTGCCCGACGCATAGGTGCGGACTTCGTTGGGCGCCTGGGTGGCCGACGAGGAGAGCGGCGCGGCACCGTCGAGGAAATCGGGATGGACGAGCCGGCCCATGTGCCAGAGCTGCGCGAAGATCCGTCCGCCCGCCTGGTGGACGCGCTCGACCACGGGCTTCCAGCCCTCGACCTGATCCTCGGTCCACAGCCCCGGCGCATAGACCCAGCCAAGCCCCTCGCGGCTGATGCCGGTCGCCTCGGAGATGATCAGGCCGGCAGCGGCGCGCTGGGCGTAATAGTCGCCCATCAGCGCGGTGGGGACATGCTCTCTGGTCGAGCGGCCGCGCGTGAGCGGCGCCATGAAGATGCGGTTGGGCGCAGTGACGGCACCGATCTGGAGCGGGTCGAAGAGGCTGGGCATGAAAGGGGTCTCCGCAAGGAAGTTGCGACGCAGCGTAAGTAGGACGCTAAAGGGCCTGATGCACGAGTCGAGCCCTTCAAGAAAAACTGCTGCACTGCAAACTTCGGGTGCCTTGCCGCTGCTGGCGCTGCTCGCCGGCAACGTCGCGCTCGCGTTCGGGCCGTGGTTCGTCCGCGCGGCCGACGTGGGACCGGTCTCGGCCGGGCTGTGGCGGCTGGTGCTCGCCGCACCGTTGCTGATCGCGCTCGCCTATGTCGGCAACGCGCGACCGTTTCGCGTCACCCGCGGCATGGTCGGGCTGATCGTCTTCGGCGCGATCGCCTTCGCCGCCGATCTGGCGAGCTGGCACCTCGGCATCCTGCGCACCACGCTCGCCAATTCGGCGCTGTTCGGCAATTCGGCGACCTTGTTCTTCCCGGTCTACGGCTTCCTCGCCGCGCGCACCTGGCCGACGCGGACGCAGGGCGTCGCGCTTGGCCTCGCCGCGGTGGGCGCGGTGCTGCTGATGGGCCGCTCCTACGAGCTCTCGCCCAAGCATTTTGCCGGCGACCTGCTCTGCCTGCTCGCGGGCATGCTCTACACCGTCTATTTCGTCGCGATGGCGCGCGTGCGCGAAGCGATGGCGCCCTTCCCGGCGCTCGCGCTCGCCACGCTCGCCGGCATCCTGCCGATGCTGCTCTTCTCGGGACTCGCCGGCGAGACGATCTGGCCGCGCCACTGGGGGGCGCTGATCGGCCTCGCGCTGGCGAGCCAGGTGCTGGGGCAGGGGCTGATGATCTATGCGCTCGGCCGGCTCTCGCCGCTCGTCGTGGGCATCGGCCTGCTCTCGCAGCCGATCGTCGCGGGGACGATCGGCTGGGTCCGCTACGGCGAGGTGCTGGGGCTGCCCGACCTGCTCGGCGCCGCACTGGTCGCCATCGCGCTGGTGCTGGTGCGGCGCACGCCCAAGCTTGCACCGGCCGATTAGAAGCGTAGAGCGAGCCCATGGCGCTCCCGCCCGATCCCACGCTCGACGAGATCCGCGCCGCGCTTGCCGCGCCGGTCGCCGCCAACGCTGCGTTCGATGGCTGGAACGCGCGCGCAGTCGACGCCGCCGCCGACTCGATGGGGCTCGACCGCGGCATCGCCGGGCTCGCCTTCGAGACGCCGCTCGCGATGATCGATGCCTGGTTCGCGTGGATCGACGCGGCGATGGCCGAGCGGCTGCCGGCGGAGCGGCTGGCCACGATGAAGATCCGCGAGCGCATCACTGCGCTGGTCGAGACGCGGCTCGAGCTGCTCGCGCCCAACCGCGAGGCGCTGCGCCGCGCCGCCACGATCCTGGCGATGCCGCAGAACGCCGCCCATGCCGTCAGGCTCGGCTGGCGCGCGGCCGATGCGATGTGGCGCCTCGCCGGCGACACTGCGACCGACTATAACCATTACACCAAGCGCACGATCCTCGCCGGGGTCTATGCCGCGACGCTGGCGGTCTATCTCCAGGACGACAGCGACGGCTGGGCCGAGACGCGCGCCTTCCTGGGCCGGCGGATCGACGGGATCATGCGCTTCGAAAAGGCCAAGGCCCAGCTGCTCGGCCGCGGCAAGCACAAGCCCAGCCTCTCGCGTTTCATCGGGCGGCTGCGCTACCCGGTGGTGTAGGGATGCGCCACGGCTTCGGGCGCGTGGCTGCCGTTATTTCGCTGATCCGCTCGCGGCGCTCGGGGCCATGCTCTATCCCGCGCTCGCCGCGATCGCCGACGGCTGGTATGCGCGCAGGGGCCGCGCCCGGCGCTTCCCCACAGGCGCACGCCGACGGTCGTGCGCGTTGCCATGCGGCGGGCCAGGCGCGACCGACGGTGCTGCTGGTGCTCGCGGTCAACCAGCGCCCGCGGCGACTATCGCGTGACGATGCGCCATGGGTGAGCGAAGTCCGCTCGGGCGCGCGCCATACGCTCGAAATCATCTTCCACGACGCACGCCAGACCAGCTTGGGGGCTTTGTTCCGCCAGCCCGCTCGGCTATCCCGCTGCGCGATATGCCCCATCTCTATCTCGTCGACGGCTCCGGCTATATCTTCCGCGCCTATCATCGGCTGCCGCCGCTCACCAACAAGCATGGCGAGCCGGTCGGCGCGGTCTATGGCTACACCACCATGTTGTGGAAGCTCGCCGACGCGCTCCACAAGGCCGACGGCCCAACCCACATGGCCGTGATCCTCGACAAGAGCGAGCATACCTTCCGCAACGACCTCTACGACCAGTACAAGGCGCATCGCCCGCCCGCGCCCGAGGACCTGGTCCCGCAGTTCCCGATGATCCGCGACGCGACTCGCGCCTTCTCGCTTCCCTGCATCGAGGAGCTGGGCTGGGAAGCGGACGACCTGATCGCGAGCTACACCAAGGCGGCGCTGGCGCAGGGCTGGCAAGTCACCATCGTCAGCTCCGACAAGGACCTGATGCAGCTGATGACCGATCCGTCGGTCGACATGCTCGACACGATGAACAACCGCCGGCTGGGGCCCGAGGACACGCGCGAGAAGTTCGGCGTCGGCCCCGAGAAGCTGGGCGAAGTGCTCGCGCTGATGGGTGACAGCGTCGACAACGTCCCGGGCGTCAAGGGCATCGGGCCCAAGACGGCGGCCAAGCTGATCGAGGAGTTCGGCACGGTCGAGGCGGTGCTGGCGGCGGCGCCGTCGATGAAGCCATCGAAGATGCGCGACAATCTCATCGAGCATGCCGAGATGGCGCGGCTCTCGCGCCAGCTCGTCGAGCTGGCATGCGACGTACCGCTTCCCGAGCCGCTCGAGGACCTCGAGCTCAAGGGCATCCCCGAAGCGCCGCTGCGCGCCTTCCTCGAGCATCACGGCTTCAAGACGCTGCTGGGCCGCCTGGCGGCCGTCGCCGATGCGCCGGTCGAGACGCACGAGACGCCGGGGCTGGAGGAAGACCCGCCGTGCAACCACGACGGCTATGAGACCGTGGTCACCGAGGAAGCGCTCGATCGCTGGATCATCGCCTCGAAGCACCAGGGCTGGGTGGCGATCGATACCGAGACGACGGGCGTCGACGCCACGCGCGCCGATCTGGTCGGCGTCTCGATGGCGCTCCACCCCAACCTCGCCTGCTACATCCCCGTCGCGCATGGCGGCACCGACATGTTCGCCGAGAAGCCCGAGCAACTCGACCGCGCGCTGGTGCTGGCGAAGCTCAAGCCGCTGCTCGAGGATCCGACGGTCCTCAAGATCGGCCACAACCTCAAGTACGACCTGATCGTGCTCGCGCGGCTGGGACTCCGGGTCGCGCCCTATGACGACACGATCGTGATGAGCTTCGACCTCGACGCGGGGCTCCACGGCCATGGCATGGACGAGCTCGCCGCGACGCACCTCTCGCACAGCTGCATCGCCTACAAGGACGTCGTCGGCACGGGCAAGAACCAGCTCGGCTTCCAGGAAGTCGACCTCAAGACCGCCACGCGCTACGCCGCCGAGGATGCCGACGTGACGCTGCGGCTGTGGCGCCGGCTCAAGCCGCGGCTGCCCTATGAGCAGGCGACGCGCGTCTACGAGATGGTCGACCGCCCGCTCGTCCAGGTGATCGCCGACATGGAACTGGCCGGCGTCAAGGTCGACGCGCCGACGCTCGCGCGGCTCTCCGACGAGTTCGCGCACCAGATCGCCGCGCTCGAGACCGAGATCCACGAGATCGCCGGGTTCAAGTTCACCATCGGCAGCCCCAAGCAATTGGGCGACGTGCTGTTCGAGCGGATGGGGATCAAGGGCGGGCGCAAGGGCAAGTCGGGCGTCTATTCGACCGACGTCAACGAGCTCGAGCGCATCGCCGCCGACAAGGATTCACCCGGGCGTGACTTGGTCCTGAAGGTGCTCGACTGGCGCCAGCTCACCAAGCTCAAGTCGACCTACACCGACGCGCTCCAGGCGCAGATCAACCCGGCGACCGGCCGCGTCCACACCAGCTACAGCCTCACCGGCGCGCAGACCGGGCGGCTCTCGTCGACCGACCCCAACCTCCAGAACATCCCGGTCCGCACCGAAGTCGGCCGCCAGATCCGCGACGCCTTCGTGGCGGAGCCGGGCAACGTCATCCTCTCGGCCGACTATTCGCAGATCGAGCTTCGCCTCGCGGCGCACATCGCCGACGTGCCGCAGCTGCGCGACGCCTTCGAGCGCGGCGACGACATCCACAACCTGACCGCGCAGGAGCTGTTCGGCGAAGTCAACCGCGACACCCGCGGGCGCGCCAAGACGATCAACTTCGCGATCCTCTACGGCATCTCGCGCTGGGGGCTGGCGGGCCGGCTCGACGTGAGCGCGGACGAAGCGCAGGCGATGATCAACCGCTACATCGCCGACACGCTGAACGAGGCCAAGGCGCGGGGCTATACGACGACGCTGTTCGGCCGCAAGACGCACTTCCCCCGCCTGAAGTCGCCCAACCCCAACGAGCGCGGCGGCAGCGAGCGCGCGGCTATCAACGCGCCGATCCAGGGGACGAGTGCCGACATCATCAAGCGCGCGATGGCGCGGATGGGCCCGGCGCTGGCCGAGGCCGGGCTGCCGCGCGTGAAGATGCTTATGCAAGTCCACGACGAACTGGTATTCGAGCTGCCGGAAGAGGATGTGGAGAGGGCCAGGCCCGTGATCGAGCGCGTCATGGCAACCGCGGCGGAGCCGGCGGTCAAGCTCAGCGTGCCGCTGGGCGTCGAGATCGGCGTCGGCCCGAGCTGGGGCGCCGCGCATTGATCCTGCGCGTCGCCATGGGTCTCGGGCTTGCCCTCGCTTCGCTGCCCGCCAACGCCAAGTCTGCCGACACGCTCACGCTCGAGGAAGCGCGTGCGATGTCCGTGCCGCAGCTGGCGCGGCGCGTGCTCGGCGTGGTGGGTGCTTCGATCCGGGAAGCGCGAATCGATTCGGGCGATGCCGTGGGGCATCCCGGCGTGCTCAGCCGAATCCTTCTTGCGCGAGCACCCGAGCATTCACTTTGGGGGATGTGCAAGGCGGACGTGTTCATCGTCAATTTCGATCCCGCCGACCCGAAGCGCAGCGGCGCGAATACACCGACAGTGGCGTCGCAGGTCTGGCGTAACAGCTGGTACAAGGTGATCGGCAAGGTCGAGCCATCGCCCGACCGGAACCTCCCCGATCCCACCGTCCAGGATGCGGCCTGCGCCGCCGCCGTGCCGGTGCTCTGGCAGGACGATTTCGATCGCGAGACCGGCTATTTCTCCGGCAGCTTCCGCGGTAGACATGATCTCCACCCCGAAGAAGCCTGGTTCGTCGCGCGCGTGCTGCGGGCCGCCCAGTCCTGGCCGGGCGCAATCGAGTGCCGTGAGCATGGAAAGGCGCCGGCCGGATGGCTCTGCGATGGCCCGCGCAAGCCGCTCAAAGGGCACGAGCTGACCGAGGACGGCTCGGTGATCGAAGTGGACGCCTGTCGCGATGAGCCGCAAACCTATTGCGTCTCGCTCGGCTTCTCCGAAGTGCCGGGCGACCATGATGCGCAACGCTACATCATGATGACGGTCGCGACCGCCGCGTCCACATCGCTGAACGCCGATCCGATCGTCGTGCGAAGCGTGCGCCTCGAGGGCATCGGCAGTGGCGACTGAGTCCTCGGCGTCGCAGGACGACCTCAACGCGCTCGCCAAGGGTGGGCGGACCAACATCATGGGGTTCTTCGTCCGGCTCGCCGGGCGGATGCCCTTCCTGTTCATTGCCGGCCGCGTCTATGGGCCCGAGCTTACCGGGCGGTTCGCGCTGCTCGTGCTCGTGCTCGAATGCGCGGCGCTGCTCGCGACGCTGGGACTCAAGCGCGGGCTCGCCCAAGCGCTCGCGCAGACCGACCGGCCGCACAGCCATGTCGTCGCCGACGCGCTCGTCGTCGCGCTGTTCGCCGGGCTCTGCGCCGCGGGCGTGCTCGCGCTCTTCCCCGAGATCATGTACCCCAACAGCCAGGTGCGCGGGCTCGACCGCGCGCTGGGGCTCATCGTCTTCGCGCTCGCCTGGTCCGACGTCGCTTTCTCGGCGCTCGCCTATCGGCACAATGTCGGCGCGCAGGTGACCGCGCGCGCGATCATCGAACCCTGGACGATCACCATCGCCGCCTGGCTGCTCTCCTATGTCGCGCACAAGGACGGGCTGATCCTCTCCTATGTCTGCTCGACCAGCGCGATGCTGATCGCCGCGATGGTGCCGCTGCTGCGCACCTACGGCCTGCCGCACGGCTGGAAGCCGCGCCCGGTCGAGCTCGCCGCCATGGCCCGTGCCAACGCCCCGCTCGCCGGCGCCGACGCGCTCGAATGGGGCAGCCGCAACGTCGACCGCTTCATCCTCGGCCTGATGTTCCCGCCCGCCTTCGTCGGCGTCTATTACATGGCGCAGCAGGTCGCGACGCTGGCGCAGAAGTTCAAGACGACCTTCGACCCGATCCTCGGCCCCGTGGTCACGCGCTGCCTGGCGGTGGGGGACAAGGCGTCGGTGGCGAAGCAGGTCCGCCAGGTCGCCTTCTGGATCGTCGCGGTGCAGGGGGCGGTGGCGATCTCGCTCGGCATCACTTCGGATGGCGTGATGGGGCTGCTCGGCCACCAGTTCGTCGCGGGCGCTGGCGCGCTCTGCATCCTGCTCGCCGCCGAAGTGCTCGCCGCGCCGGGTGCGGTGAGCGAAAGCGTGCTCGTCTATGTCGCGCGGCACCGCAACCTGATGGTGTCGATCTTCACGATCACGCTGCAGATCGCGCTCAGCTTCGTGCTGGTGCTGTGGCTGCGCGACCAAGGCTGGCCGCCCGCCTATCAGGCGGCGGGGCCCGCGGTGGCGCTTGCGCTGTCGCTCGCGATCGGCTCGGTGATCAAGGCGACGATGCTGTCGCGGCTGCTCGGCGCCGGCGTCTCGCCGATCCGATGGGGGCTGATCGCGGCGATGCTGGTCTGCGCGGGCGTGGGTGTGGGGATCAGCAGATTCCCCGAATGGGCGCAGCTCTCGATCGGCATCCCGCTGATGCTCGCCGCCTATTTCCTCGTGCTGTTTCGCCTCGCCTTCGGTCCCGAGGACAAGGCGCTGTTCCGCAAGATGCCGCGCGAGCAGCCCACGCTGATCGACGACGCGCCCTAAGGTCCGGATTTCGCTGGGCGACCGCCCTCGGGCACGATATGCATCGGCGGGACAAGGCGACTGAGGGGTTCGGGATATGCGTGGTATGATGGGCAAGGCCGTTCTGCTGGCCGCGGCGATCGGGCTGGCGGTGCCGGCGCTCGCCGCCACGCCGGGCGACCCCGAGGCGCTGATCTCGGCGACCGCGACGCTCAAGGCCAAGCTCGACGGTGCCGCCAAGACCGACCAGCCGCCGCTGCTCACCAACGGCGACGCCGCGCTGGTCCGCACGGCCTTCGACGCCGATACGGTGCGTGCGATCCCGGCCAATCCCGATGTCGCCGGCCGCGCCTGCACCGGCATTGGCCTGGCGATCGTCGCCTATGTCGACTTCGGCAACCGCCAGACCGGCGGCGGCTCCGCGCTCGACGCCTTCGTCATCAAGATCCAGAACGAAATGACGCTGAGCGCGGTCGCCGCCAATCTGTGCCTCGGGCGCGGCTTCCTTGCCGTCGAGCCGATCGTCGCGAAGATGGACGCGGGCAATCGCACGAACATCGCGCCGGCGCTGCGCCAGATGCACGACGGCGCCGACCAGACGATCAACGGATCGCTGTCGACCGTGGCGAGCCCGGAGTTCAGCGCCGCGAACCGCGCCAGCATCGTCGCCGCGCTGATCGAATCGGCGCCGCCGATTGCCGCCTCCTTCTCCCCCGCCGACCGTGCGGCGATGCACGACAAGGTGCTGGGCTATGTGAAGACGGCGCCCGCCGACATTCGTGCCAAGATCAATGCGCTGGCGGCGATCTACGCCAAGCCCGACTGCAACGCGATCTGCAAGGCGTCTGGCGGGAACTGATCCCGCCCCGCCTCAATGGCGGAAGTGGCGCATGCCGGTGAAGACCATCGCCAGCCCCGCTTCGTCGGCGGCGGCGATGACGTCGGCGTCGCGGATCGATCCGCCCGGCTGGATCACCGCGGTCGCGCCCGCCTCGACGGCGGCGAGCAGCCCGTCGGCGAAGGGGAAGAAGGCGTCCGACGCCACGGCCGAGCCGATCGTGCGCGGCTCGGCCCAGCCGGCCTTGTCGGCAGCGTCGCGGGCCTTCCACGCAGCGATCCGTGCGCTCTCGAGCCGGTTCATCTGTCCCGCGCCGATCCCCGCGGTCGAGCCGCCCCTGGCATAGACGATCGCGTTCGACTTGACGTGCTTGGCCACCGTCCAGGCGAAGAGGCAGTCGGCGAGCTCCTGCTCGGTGGGCGCGCGTTTCGTCACCACCTTGAGCTGGTCTCGCGTCACGATGCCGTCGTCGCGCGACTGGACCAGAAACCCGCCCGCGATCGACTTCATCGCGCGTCCGCGGCGGGCGGGGTCGGGAAGGTCGCCGGTGAGCAGCAGCCGCAGGTTCTTCTTGCGGGCGAACACCGCGCGCGCGGCTTCGTCGGCGTCGGGCGCCGCGACGACCTCGGTGAAGATCTCCGAGATCGCCTCGGCGGTCGCTTCGTCGAGGGGGCGGTTGACCGCGATGATCCCGCCGAACGCCGAGACGGTGTCGCAGGCGAAGGCGGCGCGATAGGCGTCGATCAGCGTCTCGCCCGTCGCCACGCCGCAGGGATTGGCGTGCTTGACGATCACCACCGTCGGCGGCCCGTCGCGGAACTCGCTGACCAGCTCGAGCGCGGCGTCGGCGTCGTTGTAGTTGTTGTAGCTGAGCTCCTTGCCCTGGACCTGGCGGGCCTGGGCGATGCCGTTCACCCCGCCCGCCGCCTGGGTGTAGAGCGCGGCGATCTGGTGCGGGTTCTCGCCGTAGCGCAGCTCGGCCTGCTTGATCATCGGCAGCGCCACCCGGTCGGGGAAGCGCTCGCCCTGGTCGACATGCGCGAACCAGCCCGAGATGGCGGCGTCATAGGCGGCAGTCGCCTGGAAGGCCTTCATCGCCAGCCGCTTGCGGTCGGCGAGACGGGTCGTGCCGCCGCTCACCACGCCATAGTCTGCCGGGTCGGTGAGGATCGCGACCGACTCATGGTTCTTCGCCGCCGAGCGCACCATCGAGGGGCCGCCGATGTCGATGTTCTCGATCACCGTCTCGCGGTCGGCGCCGCTCGCGACGGTCTGGGCGAAGGGGTAGAGGTTGACGACGACGAGGTCGATCGCGCCGATTTCATGCGCGTCCATCGACGCGACATGCTCGGGGTTGCCGCGCACCGCGAGCAGCCCGCCATGGACCTTGGGGTGGAGCGTCTTCACGCGCCCGTCCATCATCTCGGGGAAGCCGGTGAGCTCGGCGATGTCGCGGACCGCGAGCCCGGCGTCGCGCAGCGCCTTGGCGGTGCCGCCGGTCGAGACCAGCTCGACGCCGTGCGCCGCGAGCGACTGGCCGAGCTCGACGATCCCCGTCTTGTCCGAGACCGAGAGGAGGGCGCGCTTGATCGTGATGCTATCCATGGCGCGCCTCCCTAAGGATCATGCCGCCCGGCGCAACCCCATTCAGCCTACTTCGCCTTGTGGAAAGCCCAGCTCACGTTGGTACCGCCGGAGGGCGTGGTGCCGCTGATCACCAGCTGGCTGGTCGGCTGCGGCCGGCCACGCCCGTCGATCCACACGCTGTCTTCCACCGCCAGCCCACCCCCCTTGCAGCGGAACTGCCAGACGGTGCCGCTCGGCGCGCGCAGGAACGCCGCCTGATTGTCGGCGGTCAGCGCCACTTCGACGTGCGGCGCGAGGTGGAGGCGGATCGCGAACGGCGTCTCGCCCTTCTTGCCGCGCCGCCCGGCGGGGAGCAGCATGTCCTCGCCGCGGATGTCGCGCCCGTCGGGCCCCAGCGTGATCTGGCGGCGGTGGAGGAAGCCGTAGCGATTGGCATAGCCGTCGTGGCTCGCCTCGATCCGGCTCGACGTCTCGCTCTCGTGGCGCGACAGCTCGACTTCGCGCACGCCGCGGCCGAGCGTCCCGTCGGGCTGCACGGCAGTGGAATTGCTGTCGCCCACGATCAGCGTCGAATGCGCCGCAGTGGTGCGCAGCCCTTCGCGCAGCTCGGGCGGGACGACATGGTTCGCCATCCGCGCGCCGCCGCAATTGACGACGATGCGCTGCGCCCCGTCGGAGAATTCGAAGGCGAGCGTCGAGGCGCAGCCGCCCTCGATCGTGCGCGCGGCGGGCGGCGGCGCTGCGTCGACGATCAGCGCCACGCTGCCCGCCGAGAGCCGCTGATAGCCCCATTCGCGCGCCTGCTTGAGCGGGCGGGTGCGCACGCCCGTCGCTTCGATCGCCTGGGCGACGATCTCGCCCGAAATCGGCGCCGATCCCTGCCAGCTCGAAAGCCCACCGTCGCCGTGGCAGATGCCGAGCAGCGCCGTCACCATCTTGTGCTGCGCGGCTTCCATGAAGGCGGGCGCTTCCATCCGCCGCACGCCATAGGCGAGGATCAGCATCGTCAGCAGCCGCACGCATTCGAGCTGCCCCGCCGGCGAGCGCCCCGCGGTGCCGCCGTCGCTGAACATCAGCGCGTCGAGCGCGCGCTTGAGCCCGGCCTCGCCGAATGCCCGGCGTGGGTCGCCCCCCGGGATCATCAACCCCGCGACCAATACGCCGCACCAGGCCGCGAGCCTTGGTGCGCCCAGCGGCGCGCGCTCGGCGGTGCGGTCGAGATGGCGAGCGCCGCGCGCGAGCGCGTGGAGCACGGTCGAACGGTAGACGAGGTCCTGGGTCGAGAGGATCAGCGGCGCATGCGCGGTCCAGAACAGGATGCGCCGGCCCCAATTCTCCGCCTGCCAGGCCGGATCCGAGACCTTTTCGGCATGCTCCTCCAGCCACTTGCGCATGATCGCCTCGGCGATCGGCGCCGCCTGGACCCGCGTCGCGACCGAGGAGAGGTCGCGCAGCCAGGCGAAGCTCTGGAGATGCTCGCCGAACGCCGGCGACCAATTGGCCTTGGCGAAGTCGATCGCGGTGACCGCGCGCTCCTCGCCGCGGAACAGCACCACGCCGTCGAGCAGCGCATTGCCACGCTCGACGTCGCCGAGGAAGGGATCGTCGGCGACCGCGATCAGCTTGAGCGGGTGCCGCCCCTTCAGCCGCATCGTGTGGAGCGGCGTGCGCCAGGTCAGGCGGTGGAAGCGCTCGGACAGGCGCTCGGCGAGGCTCAGGCCACGGTCACCGCCGATGCGGATGAGCCGCTTGCCTTCCTCGACCCCGTCGGCGGCGGAGCCGGGGACTTCCGCGTTCAACCGCCTCTCAGCGCTGCGATGTTGTCGGCGTAGCGCTCGGGCCCGCCCTCGAAGGTCGCGGTGCCGGCGACGAGCACGTTGGCGCCCGCCGCGATCGCGCGCGGGGCGGTGGTCCGGTCGATCCCGCCGTCGACCTCGAGGTCGATCTCGCGCCCGCTCGCGTCGATGAGCCCGCGCAGGGCGGCGATCTTGGCGAGCTGCGACTCGATGAACTTCTGCCCGCCGAAGCCCGGGTTCACGCTCATCACCAGGATGAGGTCGAGCAGGTCCATGACATGCGCGACCGTGTCGACCGGCGTCGCCGGGTTGAGCACCACGCCGGCGCGCTTGCCCAGGCCCTTGATCGTCTGGAGCGTGCGGTGGAGGTGCGGCCCCGCTTCCGGGTGCACCGAGATGATGTCCGCGCCTGCGTCGGCGAAGCCCTGGAGGAAGGGATCGACCGGCGCGATCATGAGGTGGACGTCGAAGGGCTTGGTCGTATGCTTGCGCAGCGCCTTCACCACGCCGTGGCCGATCGTGATGTTGGGCACAAAATGCCCGTCCATCACGTCGACATGGATCCAGTCCGCCCCCGCGGCGTCGATCGCGCGTACTTCCTCGCCGAGCCGGGCGAAGTCGGCGGAAAGGATCGAGGGGGCGATGCGGACGGACGACATGGTGAATCCTTAGGGATAGCGCGAATCGCGCGCAACCGCCGGTGCGCCCCATCCACACCAATCGTCGCACATTGATCGTCACCCCGGCGAAAGCGGGGGCCCAGGGCAGCGGCGACGTCGCTCGTGGTCCTGGGTCCCGGCTTTCGCCGGGATGACGGCTATGGGGCGGAACGGCGCAATCGCGCGATGAAGAAGCCGTCGAGCCCGCCCTGCGCCTCGATCATGCCGGGGAGCGTGCGCAGCGTGCCGCCCGCGCGTGGCTCGACGCCGGGGGGGAGCTCCTCGGGCCGGATCGGGTCGACCGTATAGTCGGTACGCGCGTCGAGGAAGGCGGTGAGCTGCTCCTCGCCCTCGGCTGGCTCGAGCGAGCAGGTCGAATAGACCAGCGTGCCGCCGGGCTTCACCCAGTCCGCCGCGCGGGCGAGCAGCCGGGCCTGGAGCTCGGCCATCTCGGCGATGAGCCTGGGGCGGACGCGATGGAGCACGTCGGGGTGGCGTCGGAAGATGCCGGTGGCGCTGCACGGCGCGTCGAGCAGCACGGCGCCGGCAGGTTGGGCCGGCGCCCAATCGAGCAGGTCGGCGGCGGCGATGTCCGCGACCAACCGGGTGCGCTCGAGGTTCTCGCGGACGCGTGCGAGGCGACTTTCCGAAATGTCGACCGCAGTCACGTTCCAGCCGAAAGCCGCCAATTGCAGCGTCTTGCCTCCCGGCGCCGCGCAAAGGTCGAGCGCGGAGCCGCTGCCCAGCCCGATCAGCCGAGCGGGAAGCGAGGCGGCGAGATCCTGCACCCACCAATCGCCTTCGGCGTAGCCGGGCAGCTCGGGCACCGAGGTGCCGGCGGGCAGGCGGGCGTGGTGGGGGAGCAGGCTCACGGCGCCGTCGAACTCGGCCGGCGCCTGGAGCGTGAGGTCGAGCGGCGGCGGCGCGGCGATCGCCCTCGACGCGGCCTCAACCATGTTGTCGCCCCAGGCCGCCTGCCAGCGCATCGCGACGGCGTCGGGAAGGGCGGGGGTGTCGGGAAGCGCGGCATTCCTGCGCATCACTGTGCCGAACACGCCGTGGACGAGCTTGCGCGGGCCGCCGTCGACCAGCGGCAGCACGGTCGAGATCGCGGCATGCGGCGGCGTGCCCAGTGCGAGCGCCTGGACCAGCGCGATCCGGAGCGCGAAGCGTGCCTTGGCGTCGTCGGGCAGGCGCTGGCGGGTGGACGAGTCGATCAGCGCGTCGAGGTCGGGCAGGCGGCGCAGCGTCTCGGCGGCGATGGCGTGCGCGAGCCCGCGGTCGTTGGGCGCGAGGCCCTGCGCGGCGGCGTCGAGCGCCGCCTCGAGCGCGAGTCCGCGGCGCAGCACTGCATCGAGCAGCCGCAGCGCCGCGCGCCGGGCGGGGACGCCCGGGGCATCGGGGTTGTTCTTGACCGGAGGCCGGCTACGCACGATCTGGGACTCGCTCCATTCGAAAGAGAGTCCCCATGGGCCAACGCCCGAGCCATGTGAAGCCGCCGGCCTATCTCACGCCGAGCACGCCGGTGCCCGAGCCCCGGCCCGCGGTGCCGAGCGACGACGATCCGCTCGGCAAGGATCCCACGCGCTATGGCGATTGGGAACGCAAGGGAATCGCCGTCGACTTCTGAGCTAGTCGCCGGCCGCGACCAGCCCCAGAAGTTCGGCGTTTCGCTGTTCGCGCTGGAAACGGTGCAACCTCAGCCGCACGCGATGCCATTTGCCGAGTTCCTCCCACCGTGCTTCGGCTTCGGCGCGCTCGATTTCCTCGTCCAGCCTTGCGGTGCCGCCTGGCAGTTCGAGGAACCCGCGCGATAGGCCCGCAATCTCGTCGGACACGGAATACGCCCTCTCGCTACGCCCGCTGACATTTCAGCAGGCGAGGACAACGCGCCGATCCGACATTTGCTCCGCAAAAAACGCAGCGGGCCGAACTTTTCTCCGCAATTCGCCGCGCGCGTCGCACCAACAAGCGCTTTGCATGGGCACGGCACTTCCTCTAATCCCCGCGCTCTCATGAGCGACGCACCAGACTATAGAGACACGGTCTTCCTGCCGAAGACCGATTTCCCGATGAAGGCCGGCCTTGCGCAGAAGGAACCGGCGATCCTCGCGCGCTGGGCGCAGATCGGGCTCTACGAAAAGCTGCGCAAGGCCCGCGCCGGGCGCACGCGCTTCCTCCTCCATGATGGCCCGCCCTACGCCAACGGCGATATCCACATGGGCCATGCGATGAACAAGATCCTCAAGGACATCATCGTCCGCTCGCAGACGCTGATGGGCAAGGACGCGCCCTATATCCCCGGCTGGGACTGCCATGGCCTGCCGATCGAATGGAAGATCGAGGAAGCGTACCGCGCCAAGAAGCAATCGAAGGACGAGGTCCCCGCCGCCGAGTTCCGCGCCGAATGCCGCGCCTATGCCGCGCATTGGGTGGGCGTGCAGCGCGAGCAGTTCGAGCGGCTGGGGGTGATGGGCGACTGGGACCACCCCTATCTCACGATGGATTTCGACGCCGAGGCGACGATCGCCGGCGAGCTGCTGAAGTTCGCCGAGGAAGGCCAGCTGTACCGCGGCGCCAAGCCGGTGATGTGGTCGCCGGTCGAGAAGACCGCGCTCGCCGAGGCCGAGGTCGAGTATGAGGACATCGTCTCGACGCAGATCGACGTGGCGTTCGAGATCGTCGAGGCGCCGAACGCGCCCGAGCTGGTCGGCGCGCATGCCGTGATCTGGACGACCACGCCGTGGACGATCCCGGTGAACCAGGCTTTGGCCTATGGGCCGGAGGTTGAGTATGTTGTCGTTAGCGTAACAGACTACGGCAACGAACGTCGATTTGTGGTCGCGAAGGAACTCGCGCTCGCTTTTATGAAGCGCGCTGACTTGATGTCGATGATCGAAAAGACGGCGGAAGGCGCGCGACATCAATCGATCGTTGATCTTCCGAAGGGAGCCCTAGCCGGCGCCATCGCCCGCCACCCGATGCATGTGCTCGGCGGCTTCTTCGCCAAGCCGCGCCCGCTGCTGCCCGGCGACTTCGTCACCACCGACGCGGGCACCGGCCTCGTCCACATGTCGCCCGACCATGGCGAGGACGACTTCCTGCTCTGCAAGGCGCACGGCATCGACCCCGTCTTCGCGGTGATGGACGACGGCCGCTATCGCGACGACTGGGCATGGCTGGGCGGCAACCCGCTGTCGGTCATCAACAAGAAGCTCAACGCCGCCGAGGGTCCGATCTGCAGTGACCTGCGCGAGACCGGCGCGCTGCTCGCCGCGTCGGACGACTTCCAGCACAGCTATCCGCACAGCTGGCGCTCCAAGGCCAAGATCATCTTCCGCTGCACGCCGCAGTGGTTCATCCCGATGGACAAGCCCTCGGGCCAGGTCGCGGTCGACGTGCCGAGCCCGTTCGGTGGCGAGATCCCGATGCACACCGGCAATGGCCCGACGCTGCGCGAGCTCGCGCTCGACGCGATCCAGGTCACGCGCTGGGTGCCCGAGAAGAGCCGCAACCGCATCCATGCGATGGTGGAGGGCCGCCCCGACTGGGTGATCAGCCGCCAGCGCGCCTGGGGCGTGCCGATCCCGCTCTACGTCAACCGCAAGACCGGCGAGTATCTCAAGGACAAATGGGTCAACGCCCGCATCCTCGAGGCCTTCCGCCAGGGCGGCGCCGACGCCTGGTTCCAGGCCGACCACCAGGCGCTGCTCGGCGACAAATATGGCATCGATGAGTTCGAAGTGGTCAACGACATCCTCGACGTCTGGTTCGATTCGGGCTCGACCCATGTCTTCACCATCGAGAAGCGCTTCGGCGAGGAGGTCCGCGCCGACCTCTATCTCGAAGGGTCGGACCAGCATCGCGGCTGGTTCCAGTCGTCGCTGCTCGAATCGTGCGGCACGCGGGGCCACGCGCCGTACAAGGCCGTGCTCACCCATGGCTTCGCGCTCGACGGCACGGGGCGCAAGATGTCGAAGAGCCTCGGCAACGTCGTCGATCCGCTGAAGGTGCTCGGCGAGTCGGGCGCCGACATCCTGCGGCTGTGGGTCGCGCAGACCGATTATTTCGAGGATGTGCGGATCGGCAAGGAAGTGCTCGCAGGTACGTCGGACGCCTATCGCAAGCTCAGGAATACCTTCCGCTACCTGCTCGGCGCGCTCGACGGGTTCGAGGAGACCGAGACGCTGCCGGTCGCCGAGATGCCCGAGCTCGAGCGCTATATCGTCGGCAAGCTGGTCGCGCTCGACGCCGAGCTGCGTGCCGCCTCCGAAGCGTATGAGTTCAACCGCTACACGCGCGCGCTCACCGATTTCGCCAACGACGATCTCTCGGCCTTCTTCTTCGATATCCGCAAGGACTGCCTCTATTGCGAGGCGCCTACCGCAGCGAAGCGGCGCGCCTATCGCACCGTGCTCGACCTCCTGTTCCACGCGCTGGTCCGCTACGCCGCGCCGCTGATCCCGTTCACCGCGGAGGAAGTGTGGCAGGCGCGCTACCCGAGCGAGGACGAGTCGGTGCACCTGCTCGAATGGCCCGAGCTGCCCCCTGCCCCCGGCGTCACCGGCGACTGGGCCGCGGTCCGCGCGCTGCGCGAGAAGGTCACCGAAGCGATCGAGCCCTATCGCCGCGACAAGGCGATTCGCTCGAGCCTCGAAGCCGAAGTCACCGTGCCCGAGCTGCCGCTTTCCGCCGAGGAGCTCACCGAGCTCTTCATCGTCTCCAAGCTGTCCCAAGGCGGTGCGGAGGTCACGGTCGCGCCCACTCAGCGCCATAAATGCGGCCGGTGTTGGCGCCATCTTCCGGAAGTTGCGCACGACGGCACTCTGTGCGACCGCTGCGCCGGGGTGGTGAACGAATGAACGTGACTCGCGCGATCGGACTGCTCTCGGCAGTGCTGGTCTTCCTGATCGATCAGGGCCTGAAATATTATGTCACGGGACCGCTGGGGCTGAACTACCCTTATGCGGCGCTCACCGTGCTGCCGATCTTCGACCTGCGCTTCGTGCAGAACATCGGCGTGTCGCTCGGCATGTTCGCCGCGAACAGCGAGGCGATGCGCTGGATGCTCGTCGTGCTCACCGGCGCGATCGCCGCGGGCGTGCTCTGGTGGATGCTGCGCGAGCGCAAGCTGCCCGACGTCTGTGCGCTCGGCATGGTGCTGGGCGGCGCGGCGGGGAACATCCTCGATCGCATCCGCTTCGGCTATGTCGTCGACTTCGCTGACCTGCACTTCGGCGAGTGGCGCCCGTTTTTGGTCTTCAATGTTGCCGATGCCGCGATTACCATCGGAGTGCTGATCCTGTTGATCCGTGCCCTCCTCGTGCGTGACAAGTCCCGGAAAGCGCCGGATCCTGTGGAGAACAACGTCAATGCGTAAGTTGATCATGATCGCGGGCGGCCTCGCCCTTGCGGCGTCCCTCTCGGCGTGCGGGCACAAGGGCTATGACCGCGCCCGTCCCGACGAATTCGCCGTCGCGCGCCAGGCGCCGCTGGTGATCCCGCCCGATTTCGCGCTCGCTCCGCCCCAGCCCGGCGCGCCGCGCCCGCAGGACACGACGGCGGCTGCGCAGGGCCTCGACGCGCTGTTCGGCGGCTCGGCCGCGCGCAGCCCGGGCGAGAATGCCGTGCTCGATTCGGCCGGCCGCACCAGCGCCGACGGCGGCGCGCGCAGCTCGGCGGGCAGCCCCGACACCAATGTCGTCGACAAGGGCACCACCACCCGCGACATCATCGCCGCGCCGCAAGGCAACGGCCAGGACGCGCAGACCAGCACGCCGCAATAAGCGGCGGGCGGTCTCGGGCCGCCTTGCCCCGACTCGAAAGGCCGGCCGCCTCCGGGGCGAGCCGGCCTTTTCGTGTCCGCCCCTCCCGTGCTCGCGCCCCTCGCTTGCAGGACGGGGAGGAAGATCGAACCCCGGGCACAAAAAAAGGGGCGGCCGCGCGGGCCGCCCCCCTCTCCTTGTCCCGTGGCTCAGAAGCTGAGCGTGACGTAGCCGAGGATGCCCGGGTCGGCACCGACCGCGTCGTCCCAGCCCGCGCCGAAGCCCTTGATCGACGTGTCGACATATTGGACGCCGACCTTGGCGAACTTGTACGACGCCTCGGCGCCGAGCGACCAATCCCAATATTTGTCCGAGGTCAGCGCGAGCACGCCAAGCGCGCCGTCGGTGTGGCCGACGTGACCCAGGATGCTCACCGGCGTGCCCGGGATGGCCACCGTCACGTCGCCGCGCAGATAGAGGCTGTCGGTGTCGAAGATCGCCTTCTGGCTCCACGCGTAGTTGGCGCCGACCTTCGCGGTCACCGGCCCGATCGTGTAGCTGACCGAGGCATAGGGCTCGAAGAAGTCGGTCGCCAGGCCCTTGGCCTTGTCGATCGGGTAGAGATAGTAGAGCAGGCCGACATCGATGCCGACGCCGCCGGGGAGAGTCTTGGTGAAGCCAGCATAGAGATCGACCTCGGCCTTGCCGAAGCCGGCCACTGCCGGCGCATCGTCACCATCGATCATCGACGCCCAGAAGCCGGCGTAGAAGCCCGACTTGTCGTTGATGTTGATCGTACCCTGCAGCGCCGGGTCCTTGCCCGTCTGCGAGATGCCGCGGAAGCGATAGTCCGAGGTCAGCGACGCGCTGCCGGTGACCGTGATCTCGGGCGTGTCGGCGGGAGCGGCGTCGTCCTGCGCCATCGCGGGCGTGGCGGCGGCGAGCATCAGGCCGCCGAGAGTGATCATCGAGAAGCGCATCGTATCCCCTTCGTATTGAATATCGATCGTTCCCGCCTGCTGCCGGCGATGCCGCATCTCTGGGCGCGAGCCAAGGCTCGAGCCGGGGCGGCTAGCGTCGGCCCAGTAACAGTGCCGGATTGCGCTGCGGCGCACAACAACTTTGCCCGCCTGCGGCGAGGAATGCGAAACACTGTTGCGCACAGGCAACAGAGTTGAGCAACAATCGGACGCGACTCGCGCCTTGCCATGGCGGCAATCGGGGGAAGATCAGTCCGCGCCGCCGATCGCGATGATCGCGTCGATCTCGACCACCGCGCCGAGCGGCAGCGACGGAACGCCCACCGCGCTGCGCGCATGCTTGCCCGCTTCGCCGAATACCGATTCCATCAGGTTCGAGGCGCCGTTGGCAACCTTGGGCTGGTCGGTGAAGCTCGTCGCCGAGTTCACGAATACGCCGAGCTTCACGATCCGCTCCACCCGGTCGAGGGTGCCGAGCGCGCGCTTGACCTGCGCGAGGATCATCAGCGCACACCGCCGCGCCGCTTCCTCGCCATAGGCAAGGTCGCGATCCTCGCCGAGTCGCCCGGTCATCAGCGCGCCGTCCTGGAACGGCAGCTGGCCCGAGAGATGGAGCAGGCCGTTGGCCTCCACCGCGGGGATATAGGCCGCCACCGGGGCGGCGGCTTCGGGCAGTTCGAGCCCGAGCTGGGCGAGGCGCGCTTCGATCATGGCCGCTCCTCAATCACCGGCCGGCGCGGCGGTCAAGCCGGATGCGAAGCGTGCCGTGATCCAGCTGCGCGCCTCCAGCCAGTCGTCGATCCGCGCATGGGCGTGCGGCGCGGCCGGAATGAAGCTCGCGATGCCCGGCTCGGAGACCATGTGCAGCCGGTGGACGCCCGGCGCGTGTTTCGCCACCGATTCGTGATGCTTGGGCAGGTCGTCGACGAACACGGTCACCGGATTGCCGTGCGCCTCGACCAGTTCGGCCACTGGCCGGCCCTTGCCGCCCTGGTTGCACATCACGCGATGGACGATGCCGTGGCTTTCGAGCTGGAGGATGCGCGCGTCGTGCAGGTCGTCGAGCAGGTTGGTGAGGATCACCACGTCCGCGATCTCGGACAATGCCTCGAGCGATTCGCGGGCGTGCGGCACCAGCGTCTGGCGCCCCATCTCGGCAGGGAAGAAGCCGCCGAGATAGTCCCACATGTCGTCGGTCGAGACCTGGCTGCCGTCGGCGCGGCGCGTCATCGCATTGGCGAACTCGCCGCGCCGCATGTCGAGGTCGATGTCGTGCGCTTCGTCGAGCCACTGACCGAAGTGGCGGACCATGTGGAGCAGCACTTCGTCGCAATCGCAGATCAGCAGGGATTTCATCGGGTCTCCAGCGCCGCGCGCGCGGCGGTCAGGTCGGACGGCGGGATGCCGAGCGCGTCGGCGCAGGCGAGCAGATCGGGTTCATGCGCCTCGAGGAAGCCGAGCGCCGCGGCGAGCAGCGCGGGCTCGCCGGCGCGGGCGCGCAGCTCGGCGACGTCGAGCCCGCTCAGGTCGAGCAGCCGCTGCGCGCGCGCCGGGTCGCCCAGAGTCCAGGCCAGGGCGTTGAGCGCAACTGCCTCGGCATTTGTCTGTTGGGCCGGCATCGCCTAGGGATTCCTCATGGAAAGCTTCATCGAGCGCGTGGCAAAAAGGGTGCTGGTTGTCGAGGACAACGAGCTCAACCTGAAGCTGTTCTGCGACCTGCTGCGCGCGCACGGCTTCGAGACCGAGCCGGTGAGCGACGGGCGCGAGGCAGTCGACCGCGCGCGTGCCTTCACCCCCGACCTGGTGGTGACCGACATCCAGCTGCCGCACGTCAGCGGCGACGCGCTGATCCGCCAGATGAAGGCCGATCCGGGGCTGCAGGAAATCCCGATCATGGCAGTGACGGCCTATGCCGGCCGCGACGACGAGGAGCGCATCCGCGCCGCGGGCGCCAACGCCTATGTCTCCAAGCCGATCTCGCTCGCGCGCTTCATGGAAGAAGTGCGCGCACTGATTCCGGCCGAGTAACGGAAACTTATGCCCGGGTCCGCGTTGAGTCGCGGGTCTCTGGGAGACGGCTGGCATGTCGGACCAATCCGAGCGCCTGCGCTGCATGGCGGAATATGGCTATCACGCGGAGCGAGCGCGCCGCGAATGCGAGATGGCGGAAGCGGCGCCCGACCGCGTCAACCGGCGCATCCATGCCGAGTTGGCGGCGCTCCATGCGCGGGCAGCCGACGCGCTTGCCGCGGCGTGGAGCCCGCGCGCGACCGGCTTCGAGGACGACGGCCACCGCGAGCGCGAATCGTTCAGCCGGATCGAATCGATCCTGGGGTCGATCTGACCCCTGCCCGGTCCGACAGCGCCGTCCCGAGTCGCACCCGATTACTTGATCTTCGCTTCCTTGAACTCGACGTGCTTGCGCGCGACGGGATCGTACTTGCGGAAGGAGAGCTTCTCGGTCTTGGTGCGCGGATTCTTCTTGGTGACATAGAAGAAGCCCGTGTCCGCCGTGCTGACGAGCTTGATCTTGACGGTGGTCGGCTTGGCCATGACCTCGATACCTTCTGACAAACGGAAAACAGCGGCGCGCCGGGCACGCCGCTGACAGGCGGGCGCGGATGCGCCACTGGCGTGTAAAAGTCAAGGCGGATGGGCGTTGCCGGCAGGGTAGACGGCGCTTTAACGGCGATCCGCTACGCCGGGACGATGGAAGCCCTGGTTCCTGCCTTCATTGCCGCGCTGCTGGCGACTCTCGGTGATCGGCCGCCGCGGCTCGCGGCGATGCTGGCCGAACGGCACGGCGTGGCAATCGTCATGCTCGCGGCGGTGCTCGCGCTGGCGGCGGGTAATGCCGTGGCGGGGTTCGTCGCGATGGAGATCGCGCCGCGGCTCACGCCCAATGGGCAGGGGCTGCTGGTCGCGGTGGCGCTGCTCTTCGCGGCGGGCTCGGGGCTGTTCCCGGCGGGCAAGCTGCCGGATGGCTGCCCGCGGCTCGGCGGCTTCCTCGGCAGCCTGGTCGTGATCCTCTCGGCGAGCGGCGGCGACCGCAGCCAGTTCATCGCCTTCGCGCTCGGCAGCGCCGATGGCGACGCATGGTTCGCTGCGGCGGGCTCGGCGGCGGGCGCCGGGGCGGTGGTGTTCGTTGCGGCGGTGCTGGGTGACTCGGCGTGGTCGCGGCTTCCTCTCCGAGTGATTCGCATCGCCACGGCGTTCCTCTTCCTCGTCGCTGGCGCCGTGACTGGCCTGTCCGCGCTGCGGCTTGCCTGATCGGATCGGTCTATCACACTCATACCGTAATATACGGTGCGGAGCCCCGAGCCCCGACCTATATCCACCGGGCAATCTCGATTCGCCGGAGGAACAACATGACCGACACTGCGCTCCGCACCCCCACCGATCTCAAGGGCAACGCCGTCAAGAGCGTCGCAGAGGCGCTCAACGCGATCCTCGCCGACACCTTCGCGCTCTACATCAAGACGAAGAACTTCCACTGGCACGTGTCGGGGCCGCACTTCCGCGACTACCACCTGATGCTCGACGAGCAGGGCGCCGAGATCTTCGCGATCACCGACGACGTTGCCGAGCGCGTGCGCAAGATCGGCAAGACCACGCTGCGCTCGATCGGCGACATCGCGCGCCACCAGACGCTCAAGGACAATGACGCCGATTTCGTTGCCCCCGCCGACATGCTCGCCGAACTGCGCGACGACAATCTCAAGCTGGTCGAGAGCCTGCGCGAAGCCAAGGGCATCGCCGACGACGCCAAGGACAACGCCACCAGCGCGATGATCGACGAGTGGACCGACCAGGCCGAGCGCCGCGCCTGGTTCCTGTTCGAAGCCAGCCGGAACGTCTGAGCGAGCTGCCGAGGCGCCGCCGCCAACAAAAAGGGGCCGGGGAAGCTGCTTCCCCGGCCCCTTCTCATTTCGCTCGATCGCAGCGCTTACTTGATCGCGGCGAGATCCGCCTCGACCTTGGCGAGCAGCGCGTCGGTCAGCTTGTCCGGCGCGAAGGGCTGGACCTGGTGGAGGCTCATGCCCTTGAACTGCTCATAGGCCGGGTTCTGGGTGAGATCGGTCTGGAAATCGGCGTCGAGCACCGCCTTGGCCTTCGCGTCGGCCATCATCGTCTCGATCGGCGTGTCGAGGTTGAACTTGGCCGCAGCGGCCGGCGTC
This sequence comes from Sphingomonas sp., assembly GCF_017745215.1. Taxonomy (GTDB): domain Bacteria; phylum Pseudomonadota; class Alphaproteobacteria; order Sphingomonadales; family Sphingomonadaceae; genus Sphingomonas. Next base: position 41,270 of record NZ_JAGHZV010000014.1, on the reverse strand, counting down.
GCGTCCGGGGCCGGCGTGGCGGCCGGCGCAGGCGCGGTCTGTGCATAGGCAGCCGGCGCGATCAGCATCAGCGCAGCGGCAGACGAAAGCAGATACTTCATTCTGAGGGTCCCTCCTCCGGTTGGCGGCGCGCACCTAGCGCCCGATTTGTGGCGGCTGCAAGGCGCGGTTTCGGAACTCGGGCGCCCTCTCGCGCGATTGGTCCCACATCCTGAGAGGAGATCACGTCATGTTGCGTTGGGCATTGATTTTTCTGGTCGTCGGCCTGGTCGCCGCAGCGCTTGGCTTCGGCGGAATCGCGGGTGCCTCGATCGGCATCGCCAAGTTCCTGTTCTTCGTCGCGATCGCGCTGTTCCTCGTCTTCCTGGTGCTCGGCGTAACCGCCGGACGCGCGGTGAGGAACGCAGTCGACTAGGCGCCCTTGAGCGTCACGACCCAGAGGTCGGGCGGCGCATTGAAGCGGAGCGGCGGGCCGCTGGTGCCGATGCCGCCCGTGACGATGACGGTTCGCCCGGCCTCTCTTATGATCCCGCAGCGATAACGGTCGCCGAAATGCGTGACCGGCTGCACCGATCCCCAGCCGGGGACATAGGCCTGGCCGCAATGCGTGTGGCCCGCGAGCAGCAGCGGAAAATCGGCCGGCAGCTCGGGCGCGATGTCGGGCGAGTGGCTGAGCACCAGATGCGCGCCCCTCAGCTTGCGGGCCGCCGCCAGTGTCTCCCCCAGCCGCGCGTGGCGGGTATAGTCGTCGTCGATCCCCGCCAGCGCGAGCGGGCCCACCATCGCCGCCTGGTTCGAAAGCACGCGAATCCCGGCGTCCTCGAGCGCGATGCGCATCGCGTCGATCCCGACCCAGTGATCGTGGTTGCCCGGCACGGCGATCACCCCGAGCCGCGCGCGCAGCCCCGCCAGCGGCGTGAGCATTTCGATCACTCGCGGCGCCGCGATCGGTGCGTGCCCCGGGAGCAGGTCGCCGGCGATCAGCACGAGGTCGGGCTCCAGCGCGTTCACTTGCGTCACCACGCGCGCCAGCCGTTCGGGCGAGCCGGTGGCATTGCCGGCATGGATGTCGGCGATCAGCACGACGCGGAGCGGCGGCGTTCCGCTGGGCCAGCCGGGCAGCGCCATCACCGTCTCGCGCACGCGCGGGTCCGAGCGCGCCTCGATCGAGCCCCAGGCATAAAGCGTCAGCACCAGCAGGATCGCGCCCGCCAGCCCCCGAAGCACGAATCGTCCCACCCGGCGCATCGCCCGCGAGACTAGCCGGAGCCTTTGCCCTGCGCCATGGTTGAGCCGCCATGCGCGCCTTCGCCGATCTGCTCGACGGACTGGTCTACACCCGCTCCCGCAATGCCAAGCTGCGGCGGATCGGCGCCTATCTGCGTACCGCGCCCGACCCCGATCGCGGCTGGGCGATGGCGGCGCTGACGGGCGGGCTCGACCTGCCCGCGATCAAGCCCGCGCTGATCCGCGCGCTCATCGAGGAACGCGTCGACCCGGTGCTGTTCGCCTTGAGTCGCGACTTCGTGGGCGACACCGCCGAGACCGTCGCGCTGCTCTGGCCCGCGCCCGCGGACGGCGAGGGCGAGCCGCTCCGTCTCTCCGCGGTGGTCGAGACGCTCGCCGGCCTGTCGCGCTCGGATGCCCCCGCGGCGCTCGCGGCGATGCTCGACCGGCTCGACGCCGACGAGCGATTCGCGCTGCTCAAGCTCGCAACGGGGGCGCTCCGCGTCGGCATCTCCGCCCGGCTCGCCAAGACCGCCTTCGCTGAAGCGTTCGGGCTCGACGTCGAAGCGGTCGAGGAGGTGTGGCACGGGCTCCTGCCGCCCTATGCGCCGCTGTTCGCCTGGGGCCAGGGGCATGGCGTGCAGCCGACCGCGGAGAATGTCCCCGTCTTCCGCCCCTTCATGCTCGCGCATCCGCTCGAGGCCGAGAGCCTGAGCCTCGGCGACTATGCCGCCGAGTGGAAATGGGACGGGATCCGCGTCCAGCTCGTCCATGTCGCGGGCGAGACGCGCCTCTACAGCCGCGCGGGCGACGACATCACCCACAGCTTCCCCGAAGTCGCCGCCGCCTTCGTCGTGCCCGGCGTGCTCGACGGCGAGCTGCTGGTGAAGGGCGAGGCGCAGGGTGGTGCCGCGGGGAGCTTCAACGCGCTCCAGCAGCGGCTCGGCCGCAAGGTGGTCAGCGCGCGCACGCTTGCCGATTTCCCTGCCTTCGTCCGCCTCTACGACATCCTGTTCGACGGCGCGGAAGACCTGCGCCAGCTCGCCTGGTCCGAACGGCGCGCGCGGCTCGAGCGTTTCGCCGCCCGGCTCGACGCCGAGCGCTTCGACGTGTCGGCGCTGATCGAAGCGCCCGACTTTGCCGCGCTCGAGGAGATCCGCGCCGGCGCGCGCGACGCGGCGATCGAAGGCGTGATGCTCAAGCGCCGCGATTCGCCTTATGTCGCGGGCCGCCGCACCGGGCTCTGGTACAAATGGAAGCGCGATCCGCTCACCGCCGATTGCGTGCTGATGTATGCCCAGCGCGGCAGCGGCAAGCGGAGCTCCTTCTATTCGGACTATACCTTCGGCGCCTGGGCTCCGGGCGGCGAGCTGCTCCCCGTAGGCAAGGCCTATTTCGGCTTCACCGACGAGGAGCTGAAGTGGCTCGACCGGTTCGTGCGCGCGAACACGGTCAATCGCTTCGGTCCGGTGCGCGAGGTCGAGAAGAGCCTCGTCCTCGAAGTCGCCTTCGATTCGATCCACGAGTCGAAGCGCCACAAGTCGGGCCTCGCGATGCGCTTCCCCCGGATCAGCCGCATCCGCACCGACAAGCCGGCGAGCGAGGCCGATACGATCGAGGGGCTGCGTCGGCTGGCGACCTAGCCGTCCTTCGCCTGAACGCGTGGCGGGCCGTCGGCGTTGAGGAGCTCGAAGCCGGTCACTGCCCCGCCGGTCAGCGTGAAGCGGATCTGCGTGCCCGAATCGGCCTCCATCACGAAGCGGTCGGGGCCGAGCGGGAGCAGCGCCGTCGTCACCCCGCCGTCGCGGCGATAGACGAGCTTGCCGTCCTCGACGCTGATCGTGCGCGGCCCATAGCGCCCGGCATAGGCGGCGAGCGGGCGCGCGAGCGGTGCCGGCGCCACCCGCGCGCGCTGGGCGTCGGCCAGCCAGCCGAGCTCGGCCCGGCGCGGCCCCTGGGCCTTGGCGGCGAGCGTGTCGAGCGCCGCGATCTGCGCGCGGGCCAGCGCGTCAGGCGCGGAGGCAGCGATGTCGGGGGCCACGCCCTTGGCTTCCCAGTCGCTGCCGTCGGGCAGCTCGGGCCGGCCGATCGAGACGCTCAGCACGAAGCCCTGGGGAATGCCGATCAGCTCGTTGCGATAGCCCGCGCCCGCGCTCGTCTCGCCCACCAGCGTGCCGAATTTCTGGAGCTTCGCATGCGAGAGGAACTCCTCCGCCGCCGAGGCCGAGCGACCTGAGGCGAGGACATAGACCGGCACCCCGGCGATCCGCCCGCCGGGCACGTCCTTGTCGGTCGTCGACACGGTCGGCGGGTCGCTGCGCAAGTGGAAGGTTACCAGCTTGACACCCGCGGGGACGAAATAGCTCGCGATCCGGCGCACCGCATCGGGGCTGCCGCCGCCGTTGGTGCGCAGGTCGATGATGATCGCGTCGCCGCCGCGCAGGAACGCCATCGCCGAATCGATCGCCGCCTCGCTCTGCGCGCCGGTCCACAGGAAGCCGTCGTAGCGGAGATAGCGGACATTGCCGTCGAGCACCTTGAGTTCGGACACGCCGTGGTTGTGGGTGCGCGCGAATTCGTCGAACACGGGATTGTTCTCGGCATCGTCGCGGCCGCTGGCGCCGGCGAGCGCTGCGGACTGGCGCGGATCGAAGTTGAGCCCGAGATGCTTGTCGTGCGCCACCGCGAACAGGTCGTCGGTGATTCGCCGCGCCAGCTCGCCGGGGTCGGTCACGGCATAGCGGCCGTCGGCGAGCCCCTTGGCGAGCGCTGCGTCGAGCGCGGGGCGGCGCGCGGGGAGGACGTAGTTCGCGGCGATCGCCTTGCGCACCGCTTCGACCACGGGGCGGGCGTCGAGCGCCGCCGCCTGCGGCACCGGCCGGGCGAGCAGCGGCACCGCAGGGCTCGCCGCAACCAGCGCCAGCACGGCAAAAATCGTCTTGGTGCGGTTCATCCTTGCTCTCCCGTGAGTTGCTCGACTAATACAGTATTTGCTAGGAGCGGCGTGCACATTGGAGGCAAAGAATCGCGCGGCGACGCGTGATTCGCGCAAGAGGCGAGGGCAAGACGACAGAAGATGCGCATGTCTCCCGAAAAGCTCGATCGGCTCGACGTCCGGATCCTCGCGCGGCTGCAGCGCAACGCCCTGCTCACCGCCGACGAGCTCGCAGCCGAGCTGCCGCTTTCGCCCTCGGCGATCGCGCGGCGCGTGCGGCGGCTGCGCGAGACCGAGGTGATCGCGGCCGACGTCGCGGTGCTTTCGGACGAGATCGGGCCGCTGCTCTCGGCCTTCGTCCACATCCAGCTCGATCGTCACGCGCTGGCAGCGGTCGAGGCGCTGCGCCGGCGGCTGACCGCGAGCGAGCATGTCCAGCTGTTCATGGAGATCTCGGGCGCGTTCGACGTGGTGCTGCTCGTCGCGGTGCGCGACATGGACGCGTTCAACGACTTCGCCGACGCGATGCTCGCGGGCGATCCGGTGGTGCGCCGCTACGAGACGAGTTTCGTCAAGCGCCGGCGCAAGTTCAGCCTGGCCTTGCCGCTAGAGGCCGAGGCCGACTAGGGCCTGCGCATGACGGCTCCAACGACCGCGGCGTGGCTGGCGCCGGCGATGATGATCGCCTCGGGATCGATCCATGCGGTGGTCAACGCGATCCTCAAGGGCGGCAAGGACAAGCTCGCCGGGCGCGCGATCATCGACGGCTCGAGCGCGCTCTTCGTACTGCCGCTCTGCTTCTTCGTGCCGCTGCCGCACGGCGCGTGGGGCTGGCTGGCGGCGAGCGCGGTGCTGCATTGCTTCTACCTCTTCGCGCTGGTCCGCGCTTTCCAGGGAGCCGACCTGTCGGCCGCCTATCCGGTGCTGCGCGGCTCGGCGCCCTTGCTCACCGCGGCCCTGGCGATCGGGGTGTTCGGTGAGGCGGCGAGCGTGCGCGAGCTCGCCGGCATCGCGCTGATCGGCGGCGCCGTGCTGGTGATGGTGGCGGGGCGGCACATCGGGCTGGGCGCGGTCGGCTGGTCGCTGGCGACGGCGGTGACGATCTCGGCCTATACCGTGGTCGACGCGCAGGGGGTGCGCGCCGCGCCCGAGCCGCTGAGCTACATCGCCTGGGTGTTCCTGCTGATGGGGATCTGCGTGGTGGCGATGTTCGGCACCCTGTCGAAGGGCGCGATCTTCGCTGCGGCGCGCAGCCAGTGGCGCGCGGGCGCGGTGGCGGGGGCGCTGTCGATCGCCACGTACGGCCTCGCGCTCGAGGCGCTGGCGATCGGGCCGACCGCACCGCTCGCAGCACTTCGCGAGACGGGGATGGTGACCGCGCTGCTGATCTCGGCGGTCTTCCTGCGCGAGCAGGTCACCTGGCAGCGCGCGGCGAGCGTGCTGGGAATCTTCGGCGGTGCGGTGCTGATCCTAACGCGGTGATCTTCGATCCTCCGCCTCGCTTTCAGGAGAGGAACCGTTCGGAGCGGCTGAAGGCGGGACGCCCCGGAGATGGAGACCTGGGCCGCCAGGTGCTCAGGTGTGGTATTCGGGCAATACAGTTTACACGGTTGACACCGATAATGTGAAAAAACGCCGTTCGGCATGAACGAGCGAATGGCCCGCGGAAACGGGGGAATCGGCGTGAGTCGACGATGCGAAAGAGCAGCGCCGATGGTCGCGCGGGAAATCCTATTCCGCAAGGCCGGGGACGCGGATCGGACCCGCAATCTCCGAACCTCATCCCGGCTTTCGCCGGGATGGCGGAGACGCAACGTTCAGAACGGCACGTCGTCGTCGAGGTCGTCGGGGAAGCCGCCGCCGAAGTCGTTGCCGCCGCTGCCCGCACCGCCGGAACGGCCCGCGCCGCCGTTGTAGTTGCCGCCGCCACCGCCGCCGCGGCCCGACGACTGGCCGGCGAAGTCGCTGCCGCCGCCCCAATCGTCGCCGCCGCGGCTTCCGCCGGCTCCCGCGCCCGCGCCGCCGCCGGGGCCGTCGAGCAGCACCATCTGGGCGTTGAAGCCCTGGAGCACGATCTCGGTCGAATAGCGGTCGGCGCCCGACTGGTCCTGCCATTTGCGCGTGGTGAGCTGGCCCTCGAGATAGACCTTGCTGCCCTTGCGCAGATAGCGTTCGGCGACATTGGCGAGGCCTTCGGAGAAGATCTTGACCGTGTGCCACTCGGTCTTCTCGCGGCGCTCGCCGGTCGCGCGGTCCTTCCAATTCTCCGAAGTCGCGATGCGGAGCTCGACGACCTTGCCGCCGTTCTGGAAGGACCGGCTTTCGGGATCGCGCCCGAGATTGCCGACCAGGATCACCTTGTTGACGCTGCCCGCCATGGAAACTCCGCCTTGGATTCGATAGGATTGGAAGCGCACCGGCGCGCAGGCCGCGCACGATGCATGTTGGGTGAAGGGCTACTATTCTTGGCGGACGTCATCAACCTGAACCATGCCCGAAAGGCCCGCGCCCGCGCCGACAAGGCTGCGAAAGCCGTGGAAAACCGCGTGAAGCACGGCCGAACCAAGGCCGGGAAGGCGGCGGACCGGGCCCAGGCGGCGCGGGTCGATCGCGATCTCGACGGGGCGAAGCGCGAATAGGTCCGCTCGGAGCCGGGTTGGCGGTGCGGGCAGGCGACCTCCGAGGCGGTGCCGCCCTCCGCCGTGAGGCGCATTTCCAAACGGCCTTTCAGCAATCGACCTGCGGCAATTCGACCTCGTCGGGATCGACGGAGAGCTGCAGGGCCGGCCGCTTTCCGCGCCGCGCGATCGCTTCGATATAGATCGCCGCGCGCGTGGCCGTGACGAGCACCGAACCATCGCCTCGCCGCTCGAAACGGAGACCCTGCCGGAGAAGGACCTGGAAGCCTCGCTTGCCATATTCGACGGCGATCGGAATGGTGCGGACGCGCACCCCTCCCGATTCCACGATCAGATTCGGCGGCGCGATACGCAGCCGTGGCCCGTTTTCGATCTGATAGCAGCCGTTCATCGCCGAAAGCGGCGGTGCAGGGGGGAAGACGAGGTAGATCAAGCCAAAGACAAAGATCGCGCCCGGAACCAGCACGAGCGCGAGATGCTTTGCCAGCGCCGCCTGGAGCGCCTCGTCGGCCAGCTTGCGATCCGGAGTCACGGCGGGACCCCTAGCACGCCGGGCGAGCCGCGCTAAAGCCCGAACGCCACCGCGGTCCAATAGGTGATCCCCGCCGCGACATAGGCGAGGGTGAACAGATAGCCGATCATGAACGCCGGCCATCTCCACCCGTTGGTCTCGCGCCGGGTGACTGCGATCGTCGAGATGCACTGGGGCGCGAAGACGAACCACATCAGGAAGGCGAGCGCCGTCGCCAGGCTCCAGTTCCTGTGGATCTGCGCGCGGATCGCTGCGGTGCCCGCGTCGCCGTCGGGGTTGTCGATCGCATAGACGGTGCCGATCGCCGCAACCGCCACTTCGCGCGCCGACATCGCCGGCAGCAGCGCCAGCGAGATGTCGCGGTTGAAGCCGATCGGCTTGACCACGACTTCGATCGCGCTGCCGATCCGCCCGGCGATCGACCAGGTCACCTGGCTCTGCCCGTCGGGCGCCTTGGGGAAGCTCAGGAGCGCCCAGAGCACGATGTTGGTGAGCAGGATGATCGTGCCCGCTCGCTTGAGGAAGATCAGCGCGCGCTGCCACAGTCCCAGGCCGAGGTCGCCGAGGCGCGGCAGCTGATATTTCGGCATCTCCATCATGAAGCCGCTGGTCGAGCCCTTGGTCACGGTGCGGCGGAGCAGCAGTGCCGCGACGAAGGCGCCGACGATGCCCATGACGTAGAGGCCGAAGAGCACGAGGCCCTGCAAACCGATGCCCGGGAGCACGTTCCTGTCGGGAAACATCGCGGCGATGATGATCGTGTAGACCGGCAGCCGCGCCGAGCAGGTCGTCAGCGGCGCGATCAGGATCGTGGTCAGCCGCTCCTTGTCGTCGGCGATCGTGCGCGTCGCCATGATGCCGGGCACCGCGCAGGCGAAGCTCGACAAGAGCGGGATGAAGGCACGGCCCGACAGCCCGACGCTCGCCATCAGCCGGTCCATCAGGAAGGCGGCGCGGACCATATAGCCCGACGCCTCGAGCACGAGGATGAAGAGGAACAGGATCAGGATCTGCGGCAGGAACACCACCACCGACCCCACGCCCGCGATCGCACCGTCGACGATCGCCGAGCGAAGCACCCCCGCGGGCAGCTCGGACGAGGCGAAGTCGCCGAACGCCTTCATCCCGTCCTCGATCCAGCCCACCGGCACTTCGGACCAGGCGAACACCGCCTGGAACATCACGAACAGCAGCGCGAGCAGCACGACCGGCCCCGCCACCGGATGGAGCGCGACCGCGTCGAGCCGGTGCGTCCAGCGCCGCCCCGCGGTCTCGGAGAGCGTCGCCGCCACGGCGATCTGGCGGGCGCGGCGCTGGAGCACGACGAGATCGTGCTGGACGCCGTCGCCCGGGCGCACCCGCGCCGCGCCGCCGCCGCGCACCACCTCGCCGAGCCGTTCCTTGAGCGTGTCGAGCCCGCGCTTGCGCACCGCGACCGTGGGGATCACCGGCACGCCGAGCTCGCGCTCGAGACGCTCGGGGTCGAGCTTGAGCCCGTCGCGCTCGGCGAGGTCGATCATGTTGAGCGCCACCACGATCGGCAGCCCCAGCGCGATCAGCTGGAGCGTGAAGCGCAGGTGATTGTCGAGGTTGGCCGCATCGACCACGCAGAGGATCGCATCGGGCAGCCGCTCGCCGGCCTGCTTGCCGAACAGCACGTCGCGCGTGACTTCCTCGTCGGGGCTCAGCGGGTCGAGGCTGTAGGCGCCGGGCAAGTCGATGAGCTCGACCGGGCGGCCGTCGGGCAGCGCCATGCGGCCGGCGTGGCGCTCGACGGTGACGCCGGGATAGTTGCCGACCTTCTGGCGTGCGCCGGTCAGGGCATTGAACAGCGCGCTCTTGCCGGCATTGGGATTGCCGACCAGCGCGATCAGCGGAGCAGGGTTCATCGGCTCAATCGATCGGCAAGACGTGGATCGCCCGCGCGACGTGACGCCTGAGCGCCACCGTCATCCGTCCGATCCGGCACGCGACCGGCCCCCCCAGGATTCCCGAACGATGCAGCAGTTCGACTTCGACGCCCTCGTCGAGCCCCAGCTCGCGCAGCCGCCGCGCCTCCGGCGGTGCGAGATCGGCCCAGTCGACCGCCGCCACCGTGCCAGGCTGGTGCCGGTGGAGCTGGGCGAGTCGAATGGCCGCGGGAATCGACGTGGCGAGGTTCATCTGCGAGTGATTATCAATAACGGAAGCGGGGCGCTAGTCTCGGATTCACCGCATCACCTTCCCTCGCCCTCCCGGCGTTCGCCGGGACGACGGCCAAAAGGGACGGCGCACTTCGCTGCCGAACCGCCCGCGCGCGTCATGGCGCCCGCCTTCCGCCGCTTGCGCCCGAATTCAGGGATGCGTCGCGACCACGGCCTTCGCCACCGCCTGCATCAGCAGCTGGCGGTTCTGGATCGGCCCCGCATAGTCGCCGATCATGATGGCGAGCGCATAGGTCTTGCCGTCCGGCGCGGTGAGGATGCCGACATCGTTGAACCCCGCGGTGCGGCCGCCGAGATCCTGGCCGGTGCCGGTCTTGTGGGCATAGTCCCAGCCCGGCGGCACCGCGGCGTGGACGCGTGCGCGGCCGGTCCTGGCGCCCGCCATCGTGTCGATCAGCCACTTGGTCGATTCGGGCGAGAGCAGCTCGCCCTTCTTGAGCCGCGACAGCGCCATCGCGATCGCTTCGGGCGCGGCCCCGTCGGGCGGATCGCCGACATAGGCGTCGAACGCGGCGAGGCGCACCGCGGCGGGCAGCTTCGAGCGCGCGACCGCGAACGAATTGCCCATCGAATATTCGGGCTTCCAGCTGAGCCCCGCGGTCGCGGCCTGGAGCAGCTTCTCGCCGGGTCCGAAGCGGATCGCGCCGAGGCCCTTCCTGGCGATGAACGCGCGCACCGCCTGCGGCCCGCCGACGAGGCGCAGCAGCTTGTCGTTGCAGGTGTTGTCGCTCATCTGCATCGCGCGGCGGACGATCTCGCCGACGCTGGCGGTATAGCCGCTGTCGTCCTTGACCAGCGAGGCGACCGGCTGGTGGAACAGCGTGAAATCGGCCTTGGTGATGGTGATCGGATCGGTGAGGCGGATCTTGCCCTGGTCGACCTGGTCGAGCACCGTCATCGTCACCCAGAGCTTCGAGACGCTCTGCTGCGGCAGCTTGAGGCTGCCGTTGTGGCCGGCGATCCAATTGTCGTCGAGGCTGGTGACCGCGATGCCGACGGTGCCGCCGAAGCGCGCGGTGAGCGCGTCGAGCTCGGCAACGAGCGAGGCCGGCGGCGGGGCGCTGGGCAGCGGCGGCACGGGCGCGGCCACTTCCTCGGCGGCCTGGGCGCTGCCGGGGAGCGGGAAGGCGACATGGCTCGGGTCGTGCACAGCGGCGCCGACGAGCAGCGCGGGCGCGATGCCGGCGAGCGTGAGCGCGCGCTCGAGCTTGGTGAAGGGTTGCACGATCAGCGGACGCAGCTCGGGCCATGGCTGGCTGGCCAGCTGAGCGCGCAATTCGGCGAAACGCTTCGATACCGTCACAAAAACAGCCCCTTGCCTCAGGCGAATGTGAATCCGTCGACCCAATTCCAGCAAGCCCGGTTCATGCTGCATTGCGACGAATCCCGTCTTTGTAGCGATGAAGCGTGAACCTAATCCAAATGCAGCCTGCGAAAAGCCCCGATCGGCGCGCGAACCGTGCGGTTTTTGCGCCGGAGCGAGACAGGGTGGGGTTCATGAGGAGCGGGGCGTGGCTTCGCAACGTTCAATCCTCCCCTGGAAGGGGAGGTGGCAGCCCGAAGGGCTGACGGAGGGGAGCTCTCCACGAGCGGTGTCGCTTGCTGAACCTACCCCTCCACCACGCTTCGCGTGGTCCCCCTCCCCTTCCAGGGGAGGATTCAGGTAAGCGCCGGCTCAGGGCACCAGGATGGTGTCGATCGCCTCCGGCAGCGTCTCGGGATAGTCGAGCGTATAGTGCAGGCCCCGGCTTTCCTTGCGGTGCAGCGCCGAGCGGACGATCAGGTCGGCGCTCTCGAGCAGGTTGCGCAGCTCGATCAGGTCGGGGGTGACGCGGAAATGGCCGTAATAGTCGGCGACCTCGTCGCGCAGCACCTTGATCCGGTGCGCCGCGCGCTCGAGCCGCTTGGTGGTGCGCACGATGCCGACATAGTTCCACATGAAGCGGCGGATCTCGGTCCAGTTCTGCTTGATGACGACTTCCTCGTCCGAGTCGGTCACGCGGCTCTCGTCCCAGGGCTTGATCGCGGGCGGCGGCGCGAGGTCGCCCCAATGCGCCTTGATGTGGCTCGCCGCCGCTTCGCCGAACACGAAGCATTCGAGCAGCGAATTGGACGCGAGGCGATTGGCGCCGTGGAGCCCCGACTGGGTGCATTCGCCCGCGGCGTAGAGGTTGGGCAGGTCGGTCCGCCCGTCGCGGTCGATGACGATGCCGCCGCAGGTGTAATGCTGCGCGGGGACGACCGGGATCGGTTCCTTCGTCATGTCGATATCGAGGTCGAGCAGCCGCGAGTAGATCGTCGGGAAGTGGTGCTTCACGAACTCGGGGCCCATGTGGCTGATGTCGAGATGGACATAGTCGAGGCCGAGGCGCTTGATCTCATGGTCGATCGCGCGCGCGACGATGTCGCGGGGCGCAAGCTCCATCCGCGGGTCGAAGTCGGGCATGAAGCGATAGCCGGTGCCCGGGATCTTGAGCTGCCCGCCCTCGCCGCGCACCGCCTCGGTGATCAGGAAGTTCTTGACCTCGAGATTGTAGAGGCAGGTCGGGTGGAACTGCATGAACTCCATGTTCGAGACGCGCGCGCCGGCGCGCCACGCCATGGCGATGCCGTCCCCGGTCGCGCCGCGCGGTGCGGTGGAGAAGAGATAGGTCCGCCCCGCCCCGCCGGTGGCGAGGATCGTCGCGCGCGCGGTGAACAGCTCGACGCGGTTGGTGGTGCGGCTGAAGGCGTAGACGCCCCAGACGTTGCCTGCGCCCGAATAGCGCGTCTCGTGGCGGCTGGTGGCGAGGTCGATCACGACATGATCGGGCACCAGCCGGATGTTGGGATGCGCGCGCGCGGCGCGGAGAAGGGCCTGCTGCACCGCCCAGCCGGTGGCATCGTCGACATGGACGATGCGGCGGTGGCTGTGCCCGCCTTCGCGGGTGAGGTGGAGCGCATTGCCTTCGGTGTTGAAGGGGACGCCGAGCTGCTCGAGCCGCTCGATCGCGGCAGGGGCGTTCTCGACGACCATCTCGACGGTGGTGCGGTCGTTGAGCCCCGCGCCCGCGATCATCGTGTCCTCGATGTGGCTCTCGAAGCTGTCGCCGGGCTCGAGCACCGCGGCGATCCCGCCCTGCGCCCAGGCGGTCGACCCTTCGTCGAGCGCGCCCTTGGCGAGCACGGTGACCTGGAAGCGATCGGCGAGGTTGAGCGCGGCGGTGAGCCCCGCAGCGCCCGAGCCGATGATGAGGATGTCGGAGGTGTGGTTCATCTACTTTAGCCCCTCCCCTTCAGGCGCATCGGGTAAACAGCGCCCCGCGCTGTTTAGGCCATGCCGGGGGCATGGCCGACCCGATGCGCCTGAAGGGGAGGGGCTTATGGATCGTCTCAGCCATTCGCCGCCCGCGTGAGGTTCAGGAACACGTCCTCGAGGTCCGCCTCGCGCGTCGAGACGTCGACGATGCCGTAGCCGTCCTGCTGGACCGCGGCGAGGACTTCGCCGGCGTTCGCCTGGTCCTTGCGATAGGTGATCACCAGCGTGCGCTCGCCCTTGGCCTCGACCTTCTGGAAGCAATGATTGTCGGGCGTCGCGGCGATGTCGCGGTCGACCGTCACTTCGACCACCTTCTCCTGCGCCATGCCGACGAGTTCGCGCGTCGGCTGGTTGGCGATCACCTTGCCGTGGTTGATGATCGCGATCCGGTCGCAGAGCTGCTCGGCTTCCTCGAGATAATGCGTCGTCAGCACCACCGTGACCCCGCGCTGGTTGAGCTCGCGGACATAGGCCCAGAGCTGCTGGCGGAGCTCGACGTCGACGCCAGCGGTCGGCTCGTCGAGCACCAGCACCGGCGGCGAATGGACCATCGCCTTCGCCACCATCAGCCGCCGCTTCATCCCGCCCGAGAGCGTGCGCGAATAGGCGTCGGCCTTGTCCTCGAGGTGCACTGCCTTGAGCAGCGCCATCGCGTCGAACCTGTCCTTGGGCACGCCGTAGAGCCCGGCCTGGATCTCCAGCGTCTCCCTGGGGGTGAAGAAGGGATCGAAGATGATCTCCTGGTTGACGATGCCGATGCTCGCCTTGGCGTTGCGCGGATGCGCGTCGATGTCGAAGCCCCAGATCGTCGCGCGGCCGCTGGTCTTGTTGACCAGCCCCGCGAGGATGTTGATCAGCGTCGACTTGCCCGCGCCGTTGGGGCCGAGCAGCCCGAAGATCTGGCCGCGGGGCACGTCGAAGCTGACGCCGTCGAGCGCGCGCTTGCCGCCCTCATAGGTCTTGCAGAGCGTGTCGATCGCGATGGCGGCCTGAGTGTTGGCGCTTGTCATCGCGCTCGCATAGGACTGCGCGCGGGCGATTGCGAGCCGGTTTTGGCTTTGCTAACGCGGCACCATGATCCCGCCGCCCGAAGTCACTCGCGTCACCACCGCCCGCGTCGCCTGCGACGGCGCGCAGGCCGGCATCCCCGCCGCGCTCGGCCATCCGCGCGTGTTCCTCGAGATCGACGAGCACGGCTATGTCGACTGCGGCTATTGCGACCGGCGCTTCGTGCTGATCGGCGGACCGGCGGACGGGCCGGGCCTGAACGATAAGCCGGACATTCCTTCGGGCGCTTCGCCGCAATAACCCCTTCGATTGGCGCGCCCATGCGCCTATATCGGCGGGATGACGCTCCCCACCGATCCGCGCGGCTTCCTGTACCGCGATGCGCTGGACCCCGACATGGCGGCCCGGCTGACCGCAGAAGCGCTCGCGCGTGCCGAGGACGGCGAGCTCTATCTCCAGTACCGCAAGACCGAGGCCTTCGGCTTCGACGACGGGCGGCTGAAGACCGCGAGCTTCGACACGCAATCGGGCTTTGGCCTGCGCGCCGTCTCGGGCGAGACCACGGCGTTCGCGCATGCCAATGAGATCAGCGCCGAGGCGATCCGCCGCGCCGCCGAGACGATGACGCTGATCGATCCGGCGACGGGCGCCAAGGCCGCGCCGCCGCGCAGGAACAACCGGCATCTCTACACCGACGCCGATCCGCTCGACCTCGTCCCCTTCGCCGACAAGGTGAATCTCTGCCAGGCGATCGACGCCGCCGCGCGGGCGCGCGATCCGCGCGTCGCCCAGGTGTCGGTGAGCCTCACCGGCCAGTGGAGCGTGGTCGAGATCGTCCGCCCCGACGGCTTCGTCGCGACCGACGTCCGGCCGCTGGTGCGCCTCAACGTCTCGATCGTCGTCGAGGCGAACGGCCGGCGCGAGACGGGCAATTTCGGGCTCGGTGGGCGGCGGCTCTACGACACGCTGTTCGAGCCCGCGACCTGGAACCGCGCGATCGACGAGGCGCTCGCCCAGGCGTTGGTCAACCTCGACGCGATCGACGCGCCGGCGGGCGAGATGACCGTGCTCTGTGGCCCCGGCTGGCCGGGCGTGCTGCTCCACGAAGCGGTCGGCCACGGGCTCGAGGGCGACTTCAACCGCAAGGGCACCAGCGCCTTCTCCGGCCGGATCGGCGAGCGCGTCGCGGCGCCGGGCGTGACGGTGGTCGACGACGGCACGATCGGCGAGCGGCGCGGCTCGCTGTCGATCGACGACGAAGGCACGCCGACGCAGGAGAACATCCTGATCGAGGACGGCATCCTCAAGGGCTATATCCAGGACCGGCTCAACGCCCGGCTGATGGGCGTCGAGCCCACCGGCAACGGGCGCCGTGAATCCTTCCAGCACGCGCCGATGCCGCGGATGACCAACACCTTCATGAAGGGGGGATCCGACGATCCCGCCGAGCTGCTGTCGCGCGTGAAGAAGGGCATCTTCGCCAAGAGCTTCGGCGGCGGGCAGGTCGACATCGTCTCGGGCAAGTTCGTCTTCTCGTGCACCGAGGCCTATCTCGTCGAGAACGGCAAGCTGGGGGCGCCGGTGAAGGGCGCGACGCTGATCGGCGACGGGCCGACCGTGCTCACCAAGGTGCGCGGCATCGGCAACGACTTCGCGCTCGACGAAGGCGTGGGCATGTGCGGCAAGGGCGGCCAGAGCGTTCCCGCCGGCGTCGGCCAGCCCACGCTGCTGATCGAAGGACTGACGGTGGGCGGCACGGCGGCGTGACCGCTCAATAGCCGCTGATCAGCATGTCCAGTGCATTGGAGACCGTGAACTCCTGCCCCGCCGCGGATCCCGTCCGTCTGCCCAAGGCGTTGACGGGAATGCTCGACGCGAAATGGGTGAGCATCAGCATCTCCTGTCCGCCGATATCGAGCAGCGGGGTCAGGCGGCGGTCGACCATCACGGCATCGTCGGGATAGGCGAGCGGCACGACGAAGCGCGTGTTGAGATGGGCGAGGATATCGCTCTGGCAGTCGAGCAGCGTGGTGCCGTCCCCGGTCGCGTAGACGTCGAACCTGGCCATCAGAACATGCGGTACTTCGCGAGCGGCAGACCGTGCTTCTCGACCCAGGCGTTGTTCGCTTCGATCGCCTCGCGATTCTCTTCCTGCCACGCGCGCTCGCGTTCCTTGCGGCTCGCTTCGCGCAGCGCCGCCTCGCAGACCTGCGACAGATTGAGCCCCGCCGCTCGCGCCGCCTCGACCACGCCGGTGTCGAGCGAGAGATTGACTGGCTTGCGCTTGCCCGAACCAATAGAGTCGTGTCGCATGCGCAGAGATTATGCGCATGTTCCATGCACGTCAACGGAGGCGGCGGTGGCCGAGTTCTTCGAAACGATCAGCGACCCGCACCGCGCGTTCATCGCGCGCCAGCCGGTGTTCTTCGTCGCGACCGCGGCTGGGAACGCGCGGATCAACCTCAGCCCCAAGGGGATGGACTGCTTCCGCGTGCTCGGCGAGCGGCGCGTCGCGTATCTGGACGTCGCAGGCTCCGGCAACGAGACCAACGCGCACCTGCTCGCCGACGGGCGCATCACCATCATGTTCTGTGCCTTCGAGAGCCCCGCGCTGATCCTGCGCCTCTACGGCCGCGGCAGGCCGGTGCTGCCGCAGGACGCGGGCTGGGGCGAACTCGCCGGCAACTTCGCGCTGCTCCCCGGCACGCGCCAGATCTTCGATGTCGCGGTCGAGAGCGTGCAGAGCTCGTGCGGCTGGGGCGTGCCCCACATGCGCTACGACCGCGAGCGCGAGACGCTGAGCAAATACCACCTCAAGCACGGCGAGGCGGTGCGCTTCGCCAAATATCAGTCCCGCACCCACAGCATCGACGGGCTGCCGGTGCGCAACCCCAGCCAGGCGCCCGCCTGATGGCATTGGTCGAGCTGGGCCGCTTCAGCGCGCCGGAAGCGCATATCGTTGTTTCCAGGCTCGAAAGCGAAGGCATCCCCGCGATCGCCTTCGATGCCGGGGCGAGCATCGCCGACGGCAGTTTCCTGCTCATCCCCGTGCGGGTGATGGTCGACGAGGACGATCTTGCCGCAGCGCGGCGAATCCTGCCTGAAATTTAGGCACGCTTTCGCAACTGCACAAAATTTAACGTTCCGGTAACATTTGATTGCGTCCGGAATCGCGGATTCGTGGGAATCCTGCCTCTGGCACGCCCCTTGCTGATCCTCCTCGCGGGATAAAACCAGCAGAGGGGGCGAAATGAAGCTGATCATCGCCATCATCAAGCCGTTCAAGCTCGACGACGTTCGGGAAGCGCTGACGCAGGTCGGCGTGACCGGCATGACCGTGACCGAGGTCAAGGGCTTCGGCCGGCAGAAGGGCCAGACCGAAATCTATCGCGGCGCCGAGTACAGCACCAACATGGTGCCCAAGATCAAGATCGAGGTCGCGGTCGGCGCCGACCTGGTCGATCGCGCGGTGGAGGCCATCCAGGCCGCCGCGAGCACGGGCGCGATCGGCGACGGCAAGATCTTCGTCCTCGACCTGGGCCAGGCGGTGCGCATCCGTACCGGCGAGACCAACGAGACCGCGCTGTGAGCAAGGGGGTTGCAATGAAGCTAGGAGTTAAGACGGCCGGGCTCGCGCTCGGCGCCGCTGCGGTATTCGCGGCGATGCCTGCCTGGGCGGCGGACCTGATCAAGGCCCCGACCGTCGAGCAGCAGGCGCTGATGGTCAACAAGGGCGACACCACCTGGATGCTGATCTCGTCGGCACTGGTGCTGTTGATGTCGGTGCCCGCGCTGGCGCTGTTCTACGGCGGCCTCGTCCGCACCAAGAACATGCTGTCGGTGCTGATGCAGGTGTTCATGATCGTCTCGGTCGCCGCGCTGGTGTGGTGCTGCTGGGGCTATTCGATGGCCTTCACCTCGGGCGGCACCGGCCCGCTCGCGCCGTTCGTCGGCGGCTTCTCCAAGGTGCTCCTCAACGGCGTGACCGCCGGAACCTATGGCGCCACCTTCTCGAACAACGTGTACATCCCCGAATATGCCTTCGTCGTCTTCCAGATGACCTTCGCCTGCATCACGCCGGCGCTGATCGTGGGCGCCTTCGCGGAGCGCGTGAAGTTCACGCCGCTGATCCTCTTCGTGGTCGCGTGGCTGACGATCGTCTATTTCCCGATGGCGCACATGGTCTGGTACTGGGCCGGCCCGGACTTCCTGTCCGACACGCCGACCGACACCGGCTTCCTCTACGGCAAGGGCGCGCTGGACTTTGCCGGCGGCACCGTGGTGCACATCAACGCGGGCATCGCCGGCCTGATGGGCTGCCTCGTGATCGGTCCGCGCAAGGGCTACAAGTCCGAGCCGATGCCGCCGCACTCGCTGACCATGACCATGATCGGCGCCTCGCTGCTGTGGGTGGGCTGGTTCGGCTTCAACGCCGGCTCGAACCTCGAAGCCAACGGCCTCGCCGCGCTCGCCTTCATCAACACCTTCGTGGCGACTGCCGCGGCGGCGGTGAGCTGGGCAGTGATCGAGCAGATCGTGCACAAGAAGCCGTCGCTCCTCGGCGCCTGCTCGGGTGCGGTCGCCGGCCTCGTCGCGATCACCCCGGCGGCGGGCTTCGGCGCGCCGATGACCT
Organism: Sphingomonas sp.; assembly: GCF_017745215.1. Lineage (GTDB taxonomy): Bacteria > Pseudomonadota > Alphaproteobacteria > Sphingomonadales > Sphingomonadaceae > Sphingomonas. The sequence continues at coordinate 22,794 of NZ_JAGHZV010000014.1, read as the reverse complement.
CGATCGTGCTCGGCCTGGTCGTCTCGCCGGTGTGCTTCTTCTTCGTCACCACGGTGAAGAACCTGCTGAAGTATGACGACTCGCTCGACGTGTTCGGCGTCCACTGCATCGGCGGCATCGTCGGCGCGATCGGCACCGGCATCGTCGCCAACCCGGCGCTCGGTGGCCAGGGCTGGGTGGACTACACCAAGTTCCCCGCCGTGCCGGGCACCTTCGACCAGGTCGGCCAGATCATCAGCCAGCTGTGGGGCGTGGGCGTCACGCTCGCCCTCTCGGGCGGCGTCTCGCTGGTCCTGTTCCTGCTGCTGAAGTTCACCGTGGGCCTCCGCCCGAGCGAAGATGTCGAACTCGAGGGTCTCGACATCAACGCTCACGGCGAGCGCGCCTACAACTACTGACGAGCTCGGACGCCGCGCCAATCCTCTCCTCAACGGCGCGGCGTCCACCCCAGGTTCCTCCTGCGGAATGAACTGGGCCGGTGGTTTCGACCACCGGCCCGTTTTTTGTTTCGGCCGGCAATGGTCCGAAGCGGAAAATATTGATCGCGACATTCCTGCCCGAATGGATAGGTAGCTCGAGTCCCGACGGGGATGCGTTTGCGTGCCACGATGTCCTTGGGGGGATTGGGCATGGTCAGGAAAGTATCGACGCTGAAGTTCTGGACTGCCGTGGGCGCGGTCGGAACGGGGATCGGCGGGATTTCCGCGTTGGTGGAAACCGTCGGGAAGCTCATCAACAAATTTTGGATCTGGTTTCCGAACACCAACATCGGGATCTGGAACATCGTTGCCGCGGCCGGCATCGGCATCGGCGTGATCTCCGGCCTGATCGCGGTGCTCCTCGCCGCGAGACAGTCATCGCCTGAGCTTCATGAGCGCTATCCCGGCGAGCATGCCACGGGCGAGACCGGCGTATCGAAGCCGAACCGCCGCGCCCTTTATGCCGCGCTTACCGTGCTTCTGCTCGCAACGACGGTGGGCGCCGTCTTTCTGTATCTGGGCGGCTATGGCGAAGCCGCCGAAAAGATCGACGACCTGGCACGGAACGAGCCGAAGTCCAGGCCCAAGCCCAAGCTGCGCCAGGACGCGTCGCTCGACGAGGTCTGCTCGACAGCGCTCAGGAAATTCCACAAGCGCAGCCTCCGCCCCCAGCTGCCCGGCGCGGCCGGCCTGTGGACGGGATGGACAAGCTGGACGTCCGACGAAGAGCAATGGACGCTGCAGCGTGACGGCACGTTGCAGCTTACCCACGGCCAGCAGGGCGGCTGGCGCGAGGACCTGGGCAACAGGCCTGCCGAACTCACCATCGGCTTCCCGAAGGGGACTTGGTATCGGGCGAGGCTCTACGGCCAGCTGATCTGCGGCGTCCGCTTCACGCGGCGTCGCGACACCGTCCCCAGCGGCAACTTCCAGTTCGTGCTGCTCCAGCAATTCGAGCACGACGGGGCACCCTCGAACGATACCGTGGCCGGCAACTTCACCTAGAAGTCGCCCTAGCCGAGCGCCTCGCGCACGAAGGCGGCGGCGCGTTCGCCGATCATGATCGACGGCGCGTTGGTGTTGCCGCCGACGAGGCGCGGCATCACCGAGGCGTCGGCGATGTAGAGACCGTCCACCCCGCGCACCTTGAGCCGCGGATCGCATACCGACTCGGCGTCGCCGCCCATCCGGCACGTGCCGACCGGGTGGTAGACGGTGTCGGCGCGGTTGCGGATCAGCGCCTCGAGCGCCTCGTCGTCGGTGAGGTCGACCGGATAGCGGTCGCGGCCGTCGAAGCCGGTCATCGGCGGGGTCTCGAGGATGCGGTACATCGCGCGCACGCCGCGCTTCAGCGTCTCGACATCGCGTGGGTCGCTCAGGAACGCGGGGTCGATCGCCGGCGGCGCCGCGGCGTCGGGCGAATCGAGCCGCACCGTGCCGCGGCTCTCGGGGCGGAGCACGCAGGCGTGGCAGCTGTAGCCGTGGCCCTGCACCTTCACCCGGCCATGATCCTCGACGATCGCGATGAGGAAATGGAGCTGGACGTCGGGCACCGGCGAGGCGGGATCGGTGGTGAGGAAGCCGCCCGCCTCGGCATAGGGCGTGGTCATCCGGCCCTTGCGCGTCGCCAGCCAGCGCAGCATCGAGCCCATCCCCTTCACGCTGCCCGCGAGGCTGTGGCCGAGGAAGAAGCTGCCCCCGGTCTCGAAGGCGGCGGTATAGTCGATATGGTCCTGGAGGCCGGCGCCGACCGCGGCGCAGTCGCGCACCACCGGGATGCCGAAGCGCTGGAGATGCTCGCCCGGGCCCAGCCCCGAGAGCATCATCAGCTGCGGCGTCTGGAAGGCGCCCGCGGCCATGATGACGCGCTTCGCCCGCACGGTGCGCGCCTCGCCGCCGACGCGATAGGCGACGCCGGCCGCGCGGCCCTCCTCGAAGATCACCCGGTCGACCATCGCTTCGGTGACCACCGAGAGGTTGGTCCGGCGCGCGGCATCGCCCAGATAGGCGCGCGCCGCCGACCAGCGCTCGCCGCGCTTCTGCGTGACCTGGTAGAGGCCGACGCCTTCCTGGCGCATGCCGTTGAAGTCGGGGTTGAGCGGGATCTGGAGCGAGGCGGCGGCCTCGAGGAAGGCGGCGCTGCCGGGATGGGCATGGTCCTGGTCGCTCACCCACAGCGGCCCGTCGGCGCCGTGGAAGGCGTCGGCGCCGCGGACATTGTGCTCGCAGCGCTTGAACCAGGGCAGCACCTCGTCCCAGCCCCAGCCGGTGCAGCCGAGCGCGGCCCATTGGTCATAGTCCCAGGGATGGCCGCGGATGTAGAGCATCGCGTTGATCGCGCTCGACCCGCCGAGCCCGCGCCCGCGCGGCTGGTAGCCGCGGCGGCCGTTGAGACCGGGCTGGGGGACCGTCTCGAAGCGCCAGTTGGTGCCTTCGTTCTGGAAGGGCATCATGCCGGGCATGATCGTCTTGAGCCCGGCGTTGCGGCCGCCGGCCTCGAGCAGGAGGACCCTGGTCCCGCCGTCCTCGCTCAGGCGGCCCGCGGCGGCGCTGCCTCCGGATCCGGCGCCGATGACGACGATGTCGGCCTGTTCCACGCATCCTCCCGCTGCTGCCGCGCCGCTTCCCAGCGCGCCTTGATGACTTCCGAGGTGTCGCGGCTGCCGTCGTGGCTCCAGCCGGGGGGCGCCGCCATGTAGAGCCACTTCGCCCGGAGCGTCGGCGCGCGCCACACGTCCTTCGCGATCCCCACCCATTCGTGGAACGCCGCCCAGGCGAGGTTGAAGCTGCCGAGGTCCTTGACGATGCCGTAGCGCGGCCGGTCGTCGTCGCGCTCGGGCTCGAAGCTGCCGAACATCCGGTCCCAGACGATGAACACGCCGGCATAGTTCCTGTCGAGGTAGCGCGGGTTGGTCGCGTGGTGGACGCGGTGGTGCGACGGCGTGTTCATCACCGCTTCGAACCAGCGCGGCATCCGGCCGATGACTTCGGTGTGGATCCAGAACTGGTAGATCAGGTTCACCCCCGCGACGAAGAACACCATCGCCGGCGGGAAGCCGATCAGGAACAGCGGCAGGCGGAAGAGGAAGGTGAGGCTGAGGAAGCCCGTCCAGGTCTGCCGCAGCGCGGTCGACAGGTTATAATGCTGGCTCGAATGGTGGATGACGTGGCTGGCCCAGAACCAGCGCACGCGATGCGCCGAGCGGTGGAAGACATAATAGGCCAGGTCGTCGAGCACGAAGGCGACGACGAACCAATACCATTGCCAGCCGATGTCGAAGAGGCGGAACTTCCACACCCAGCTCGCCATCACGAACACCAGCCCGCCGGTGAGCAGCCCGGCGACCTGGCTGCCGAGGCCGAGCATCAGCGAGGTGAAGGTGTCGCGCGGCTCGTAGCGCCGCTTGTCGCGCGCGCGGGCGATGAACATCTCCGCGATGATCAGCACCACGAAGGCGGGAATCGCATAGGCGACGGGATCGGCGAGCTTCATCTCGGGTCGGAACCTACATCAACTGACAATGATGTAAATATCCGCCCCCGGGCGGGGGGTTGACGTGCGGGCTTGACGGGGGCCGCTTGAACGATCGATCAAGCGGCCATGGCAAAGGGCATGAGCACGCGCGAGAAGATCGTCCTGGCGGCGATGGAGCTGTTCTGGCTCAAGGGCTATAATTCGACGTCGGTCGCCGACATATTGAGCCGCACCCAGCTCAATTCGGGGAGCCTCTACCACGCCTTCCCCGGCAAGCAGGACATCCTCGTCGCGGTGCTCGAGGCGTATCGCGACGGCATCTATCCGATGCTGGTCGAGCCGGCGTGGCAAGGCGTCGACGATCCGATCGAGCGGATCTTCGCGCTGCTCGCGCGCTACCGGGCCGCGATCGCCGACACCGATTGCGCCTATGGCTGCCCGATCGGCAGCCTCGCCCTGGAGCTGCACGAAGCCGATCCCGCGGTGCGCGGGCTGCTCGCGGCGAACTTCACCAACTGGGTGGGCGTGATCGAGCGCTGCCTCGCGGAGGCCGCGGACCGGCTGCCCGCCGACCTCGACCGCCAGGCGCTCGGCGAGTTCGTGCTGACGACGATGGAAGGCGGGGTGATGCAGGCGCGCACGCACCGCGACGTCGCCTATTTCGACCGCGGGATCGCAGCGCTGCGGCGCCACTTCGACATGCTGGCGCGGTCGGTGGAGCGAACTGCGGCCTGAACCCTTCGTCGTCATCCCGGCGAAAGCCGGGACCCAGGACCACGAGCGACGTCCTCTCCTGCCCTGGGCCCCGGCTTTCGCCGGGGTGACGGTTTGGGATGGGCGCGCGTCAGCCCGACGCCGGCAGTCCCTCCACCCCGCGCAGCGTCACCGCGCCGAACCGCGCCTCGCCGCTCGCGACACGCAGGCCTTCGGGCGTCGGCTGCGTCGCGAAGGGCGGATAGAGGCGACGGACCGCGATCCGCGCCCCGTGGAGCTTGAGCAGCGCCAAGCTGCCGTCGGCGCCGGTGACCACTGCCGCGCGCCCGTCGCTGCCGAGCTGCGCGCGCCGACCCTCGAAGCCCGAAAGCAGCGCGTCCGCGGTCTCGATCGCTTCGGCCTCGCTCGCGATCCCGCCGCCGCCGCCGAGCCGCAGCGCCCAGGCGGCACCCGCCATCACCAGCACCGCGGCGAACGACGCGCCGAGCTGGATCCACATCAGCCGCGCCCCGAAAGCGCGTCGAGCAATGGACGGATGCCGGTGATGTCATAGCCCGCGCCCGCGGCCTTGGCCGTGACTTCGTCGGGGTCGCCGCCCCGACTCGCCGCGGCGAGCGCCCAGAGGTTGCACGAGCGCGTGCCCGATCGGCAATAGGCGAGCACCGGGCCCTCGGCCGCGGCGAGCGCCGCCGCCATCGCCTCGACCTGGTTGGCCGAGAAGCCGGCATGGGTGATCGGGATTTCGGTGTAGGCCAGCCCGGCGGCTTCGGCGGCGGCAGCGATCGCCGCGCCCTCGGGCTGATCGGGCGCCTCCCCTTCGGGCCGGTTGTTGACGATCGCGACGAACCCCGCCGCAGCGATCCCGGGCACATCCTCGGGCGCGATCTGCGGGGCCACCGAGATGCGGTCGTCGATCGTTCTTATCATGCGTCCATGCCTCTTCCGTTCACGCCATGGCCTCCGCGTCGCGGATCACCTGGAGGAAGGCATCGCCATAGGCTTCGAGCTTGCGCGCGCCAATGCCGGCGATGCCGCCGAGCTGCGACAGGTTGGTCGGCCGGCTCGCGGCCATGTCGCGCAGCACCGAATCGTGGAAAATGACATAGGGCGGCACCTGGGCTTCCTGCGCGAGCTCGCGGCGTTTTGCGCGCAACGCCTCGAACAGCGGATTGCCGACCGGGTTGGCCTCGGCGCCGGCACCGCCGCGGCCCTTGCGCTGGCGGCGCTCGCGCTTGGGCGGCGGCGCGACGATCTCGACCCTGGCCTCGCCCTTGAGGATCGCGCGCGCGTCGCCGGCGAGGCAGAGCCCGCCATGCTCGGTCGCCGACAAGGAGCCCCGCGCCGTCAGCGCGCGCACCAGCGGGCGGAGCAGCCGCGCTTCCTCGGCGTCGACGATGCCGAACACCGAGAGCTGGTCGTGCCCGCGCTGGAGGATGCGATCGTCGCTGGCGCCGGTCAGCACCTTCTCGACATGGCCGATGCCGAAGGCCTGGCCGGTGCGGTAGATCGCCGAAAGCAGCTTGCGCGCGGTCTCGGTCGCGTCGGTGATCTCGGGGGCTTCGAGGCAATGGTCGCAATTGCCGCAGAACTCGGGCGGGTCCTCGCCGAAGTGGCGGAGCAGCACCGCGCGGCGGCACCCCGGCGTCTCGACCAGCCGCGCGAGCGCATCGAGCCGCGCGCGCTCGCCGGGCTGGCGGCCGGGCTCGACCTCCGAGATGCGCTGGCGGGCGCGGGCGAAATCCTCGGCCGCCCAGAAGAGATGCGCGAACGACGGGTCGCCGTCGCGGCCGGCGCGGCCGGTTTCCTGGTAATAGCTTTCGATCGACTTCGGCAGCGCGGCATGCGCGACGAAGCGTACGTCGGGCTTGTCGATCCCCATGCCGAAGGCGACGGTGGCGACGATCACCATCTCCTCCGACGCGACGAACGCCGCCTGGTTGCGCTTGCGCACCGCGGGGTCGAGCCCGGCGTGATAGGGCAGCACCGGCCGGCCGCCGCTGCCGAGCTTGGCGGCAAGGTTCTCGACCGAGGTGCGCGTGGGCGCATAGACGATGCCCGGGCCGGGATGCTCCTCGAGGAATTCGGCGAGCTGCTTGGGGCCGTGCGTGCGCGGGCTGATCGCGTAGCGGATGTTGGGCCGGTCGAAGCCGGCGACGATCAGCCCTTCCTCGGCGATGCCGAGCTGCTGGAGGATGTCGGCGCGCGTGTGCGCGTCCGCCGTGGCGGTGAGCGCGAGCCGGGGAATGTCCGGAAAGGCGTCGAGCATCGGCCGGAGCAGGCGATAGTCGGGGCGGAAGTCATGCCCCCATTCGGAGACGCAATGCGCCTCGTCGATCGCGAACAGCGACAGCTTCGAGCGCGCGAGCAGGTTGCGGAAGCCTTCGCCCGAAGCGCGTTCGGGCGCGACATAGAGCAGGTCGAGCGCGCCGGCGCGGAAACGCTCGATCGTCTCCTCGCGATTGTCGTCGGCGCTGGTGAGCGTCGCCGCGCGGATGCCCACCGCCTCCGCCGCGCGCAACTGGTCATGCATCAGCGCGATCAGCGGCGAGACGACGAGGCACGTCCCCTCGAGCGCGAGCGACGGCAACTGGTAGCAGAGCGACTTGCCCGCGCCCGTCGGCATCACCGCGAGCGTGTGGCGGCCGGCGAGCACGCGATCGACCACCTGGCGCTGGACCCCGCGGAACTCGGGATAGCCGAAGGTGGTGCGGAGGATCTGGAGCGGGTCGGCGGCCATGGCGTTCCCCGAGTAGCGGCGGCGAGGCCCCGCTGTCGAGCGGCCCGCCCACAGCTTTTCGACGAACCGCCCTTGCCCCTGCCCGCCCGCTTCGGCCAAAGCCGAAGGCGATGACCGTACGCGTGGACATGGGGCTGGATACCGCCGGCAGCCCCGTCGAGATGGACCTGGAGGAGCTGCTCGCGACCCGTTTGCTCGTGCAGGGCAATTCGGGGTCGGGCAAGTCGCACCTGCTGCGCCGGCTGCTCGAGAAGAGCGCTGGCCATGTCCAGCAGGTGGTGATCGATCCCGAGGGCGATTTCGTCACGCTCGCCGACCGCTATGGCCATGTCGCGATCGAAGCGAGCGAGCACAGCGAGCGCGACGTCGCGCGCTTCGCCGCGCGGATCCGCGAGCATCGCGCCTCGGTGGTGCTGAGCCTCGAGGGGCTCGAGGCCGAGGGCCAGATGAAGTGCGCCGCGGCGTTCCTGAACGGCATGTTCGATGCGCCGCGCGACCATTGGTATCCGGCGCTGGTGGTGGTCGACGAAGCGCAGCTGTTCGCCCCCGCGGGCGGCGGCGAAGTCGCGGAGGAGGTACGGCGCGCCTCGCTCTCGGCGATGACCAACCTCATGTGCCGCGGGCGCAAGCGCGGGCTCGCCGGGGTGATCGCCACGCAGCGGCTGGCCAAGCTCGCCAAGAATGTCGCGGCCGAAGCGTCGAACTTCCTGATGGGGCGCACCTTCCTCGACATCGACATGGCGCGCGCCGCCGACCTGCTGGGCATGGAGCGGCGCCAGGCCGAGACGATCCGCGACCTGGCGAGGGGCCATTTCCTCGCGCTCGGCCCGGCGGTGTCGCGGCGGCCGATCTCGGTCAGGATCGGCGCGGTCGAGACCAGCGCGCGCAGCGGCAGCCCCAAGCTCACGCCGCTGCCCGAGGCGCCGAGCGAGGACATCAAGGAGCTGCTGCTCGCCCCCGCCGAGCCGAGCTGGACGCCGCCCTCGCCCGCCCCGGCGCCGGTGCAGATGCCGTCCGAGACGCTGCTCGAGGCGCTCGCGCGCTCGGTGCCCGCGCCCGCCGCGCCCGAGCCCGAGCGCGACCCCGAGGAAGTCGCCGGGCTGATCGCCGACGTGCTGCGCGCGATCGTCGAGGACGGCGACAGCGCGCTGCGCTCGCCGGCGGTGCTCTACCAGGACTTCCTCGTGCGCTGCCGGATGGTCGGGCTGTCACGCCCGCGGCTCGATCTCTCCGGCTTCGTGCGGCGGCTGTCGGCGGCGCGCGCCGGCATCCATGGCGACCCCGACGAGGACTGGGCCCAGGCGCTTGACGCCGCGCGCGCGCTGCCCGACGACATGCTCGGCCCCTTCCTGCTGGTGGCGCGGGCTGCGCGCGAGGGCCTGCCCTGCCCGAGCGACGCCGAGATCGCCGCGAGCTACGGCACCAGCTCGCTGGGGCGGGTGCGGCGGCTGCTGTCGTATATCGAGGGGCGCGAGCTGTTCGTGACGCGCGTCGACCTGTCGGGGCGGCGCTCGATCACCATCCCCCAGCTCGGCTGGACGACGCAGGCAGCGGAATAGGGCGCCGCGCTCCGGCCACGATCGCCGATCAGGATCAGGCGGACCAGAGGAGGATCGATGCGACGCCTGCTTGTTCTCACGCCGCTCGTGCTCGCTGCGGCGGACGTACCCGACCCGCTGGCGTTCGGCCCCGATCCGGTGACGGCCAGGGTCCAGGGTGCCGAGATGCGGCTGCACGTGCTGCCCGGCGCGCCGTCGATGCCGGTGATCAACCCCGATGCCGCCGAGCGCGCGGGGCTGAAGGCCGGTCCCTTCGCGACGCGCGCGCTGATCGGGCCGGTGCGCGTGGCCGGACGGTCGGCGGTGGTGCGCATCGACCTGGGCCAGGGCGAGTTCAAGCGACGCGCGACCTGGTTCGAGGGACGGATGACCAGCGACGCCGACGGCACGATCGGACCGGGCGGCATCCCCGCGCCGGTGGTCCGCTTCGCGCTGCGCCCCGCCGCGCCCGGCGAGCGCAGCCTCAGCTTCGCGCTCGCCGACTGGGGCTATCTGGGGATGGGCGTCGAAGTGCCGGCGGGCGAAGACACGATCCGCCTGCGCTTCTCGACCACGCGCGCGCAGAGCCTGGCCACCGCCTCGGCCGCGGCGGCGATCGCGGCGGTTGCCGACGGCAGGTTCGACGGCGAGCCGCGAAGGATGCCGGTCAACCTCGGCGTCGAGCGGCCGGTGCGGCATCTGGCGCTCGGCAGGGCGTTCGCCGCGGGTCCGGTGTCGCTGACGGGCATGATGGTGCGCACATCGGACTTCGGCAGCACCGCAAGCATCGGCGTGCAGGGCGAGGAGCCCGATCCCGACGAGATCGTGGTGACCGGCGAGAAGCAGAAGGGCAAGCGGCGGATGGTGGTCGAGGTCGGCGCCGACGCGCTCGCCGGCTGCTCGTCGATCACCTTCGACAAGCCGGCCAAGCGCGTGGTGTTCAGCTGCCGCTGAGCACGCCGCGCAGCCAGGCCTCGGTCTCGTCGGCGTGGCAGATCTGGAGCATGTGCCCGCCTTCGATCAGCGTGAGCCGGCCGTGGGGAATCGCGTCCGCCGTCTTGCGGCCGTGGAGCTCGGGGTCGAGCAGCGCATCCTCGCGGCCGTAGAGGATCGCGACCGGGAGCGTCAGCGACGCGTAGCGCGGTGCCTGCGCGGCCATGTCGAGGCTCGCGACATGGATCTCGAACACGCCCGACAGGAAGCTCTTGGGCCGCATCGCGAGCATGCCGCCGCCGCGCGCGGCGAAATCGGCGGGGGCTGCGTCGGGCGCAAAGACCTGCGCGGCGCGCTCGCGGCCCTTGCGGATGCCCACCGGCATCGCGAGCGTCCAGGCGATCAGCGGGGCGAGCCAGGTCGGCACCATCAGTTCCCGGAAGGGCGCGGGCGGCCGGTCGACCGGCTGGGTATAGGGCGCGATCAGCGCGAGCGCGCCGAAGCGGCCGGGCGCGTGCAGCGCGGCGGCGAGCGAGACCGCGCCGCCCATCGAATGGCCGACGAGCACCGGTGCCTCGAGCCCCAGCGCGTCGGCGAAGGCGGCGATCATCGCGCCCTGCCGGGGGATGCGCGGGCGCGGGCCGGCAAGCCCGGACCAGCCCCAGCCGGGGCGGTCGACGACGATCACGCGACGGTCGCGCGCGAGCCGCTCGGCGCAGTCGTAGGTGAAGTTGCGGATCTGGCCGAGGATGCCGTGGATCATCACCAGCGGCGCGCCCGGGTTGTCGGCGCCGAGCTCGACATAATGGAGCTTCGCGCCGGGCACCTCGATCCATTGCCCCTGCGCGGGAAGTGCGCGCTCGATCGCGGCGTTGACGCGCCAGCTCCACGCCGCCGCAGCCAGCACCAGCATGCCGACCAGGATCAAGATCGCCCAAAGCAACGCCATCAGCCCCTCTCCTCTCGCGCCCGATTGCCGGGTCGCCCACCGACCCGCTTGGCGTCTCCGTCGTCGCCCGTAAAGCCCTTCGCGGGCCGCCTCACTGCGGGACGAGGCCGGGCGTCGAGAAGCTGCCGTCGACGCCGTTGCCGCCGACCAGATTGCTGCCATAGCTGGCCAGCACCGACGTGCCCGCATGGAGGACGCCGGTGCCGTTGGCGGTGATCGCGGTGTCGGCGACGCGCCCGGTCAGCGCGCCCGCGGTTCCGGCATTGGTGACGACCCCATAGGTCGAATTGAGCGTGACGTTCGAATCGCGCAGCAGGAAATTGATCGCGCCGGTGTCGCGGGGCGCTTTCGCCATCAGGCCAGAGACGTTGTTGACAATGTCCGTGCGCGCGACCGTCGCGGTGATCGTCGCCCGCGCGGCGCCGGTGGTCTCGAGCCTGATGCCGACGTTGGCGTTGTTGGTGACTCGGCTGTCGAGCACGGTAAGCTGCGCGGTGGCGTCGGTGCCGGGCAGGACGGCGATGCCGCCGCTGGCCGGATAGGCGGCGGCGCCGTTCTCGGCGACCGCGACATGGTCGAGGATGAGGTTCGACGTCCCCGCCGCCGGCGCGAAGCGGATGCCATAGCCCTTGGTGAAGCCGCGGACCTTGCTGTTGCGCACCGTCACCATCGCGGCGTTGACGATGGTGATGCCGTTGACGCTCGCCGAGCCGGCATTGCGCAGCCCCTCGAGGTCGAAGCCGGCAAGCTCGACGATGATGCCCGAACCGTTGATCGTGATGCCGTCGTTGTTGCCGGGAATGCCGTCGACGCTCGAGACGAGCACGCCTGCCTCGAGATAGTCGCAGAGGATGGTGATCGACTTGGTGATGACGAGCTGGCCGAAGCCCGAGGGATCGAGGCAATTGATCTCGCCGCCCGCGACGGTCTTGTCATAGGCGCCGGCGAAGGTCTTGCAGGGCCCGGTGGGGGTGCAGGGATTGGTGTCGTCGCCATAGGCCGAGACCCAGGTGCGCGCATTGCCGCCGTTTCCACCGCTCTGCGCCGCGGCGGGCGCCGCGCAGGACATCGCCAGCCCGATCGCGGCGGCCCAGGCTGCCTTGCTTCCGAACTCGCTCATCGCTTCCCCCGGGAATTGCTGCCGGGAAGAGCCTAGCACGACGCGCTATTCGGCCGCCATCTCGCCGCCGGCCTCGCGCTCCTGCGCCTGCCGCGCCCACATCTCGGCATAGAGCCCGCCCTTGCGGAGCAGCTGGGCATGCGTGCCTTCCTCGGCGACGCGCCCGCTCTCGAGCACGACGATTCGGTCGGCGTTGACCACGGTCGAGAGCCGGTGCGCGATGACGATCGTCGTGCGGCTCCGGCCGATCGCATCGAGCGTCGCCTGGATGTCGGCTTCGGTGCGGCTGTCGAGCGCGCTGGTCGCTTCGTCGAGGATGAGGAGCGGCGGATCCTTGACCAGGGTCCGCGCGATCGCGACGCGCTGCTTCTCGCCGCCCGAGAGCTTGAGCCCGCGCTCGCCCACCCGCGTCTCCAGCCCGTCGGGGAGCGCCTGGATGAACCCCGCGATCGCCGCCCCGCGCGCGGCGTTGGCGACGTCCTCGGGGGTCGCGTCGTCGCGGCCATAGGCGATGTTGTAGCCGATCGTGTCGTTGAACAGCACCGTGTCCTGCGGCACGATGCCGATCGCGGCGCGCAGCGAGGCCTGGGTGACCTGGGCGATGTCCTGCCCGTCGATCGTGATGCGGCCGCCCGTCAGGTCGTAGAAGCGGTACATCAGCCGCGCGAGCGTCGACTTGCCCGCACCCGACGGGCCGACGATCGCGACGGTGCTGCCCGCGGGGATGTCGAGGTCGATACCCTTCAGGATCTCGCGCTCGGGATCATAGGCGAAATGGACGTCCTCGAAGCGGACATGGCCTGCGCTCACCGCGAGCGGCTGCGCGTCCGGCGCGTCGACCACCTCGGCCGCGGTGTCGAGCAGGTCGAACATGTTGTCCATGTCGATCACGCCCTGGCGGATCGTGCGATAGACGAAGCCGAGCATGTCGAGCGGACGGAACAGCTGGCTGAGCAGCGTCGACACGACGGCGACGTCGCCGGTCTTGAACTGGCCGGTCGACCAGCCGAACACCACCAGCGCCATGCCGGCGAACAGCATCGCGTTGGTGATCACCGCCTGGCCGATGTTGAGCCAGGCGAGCGAATTCTCGCTGGTCGTCGCCGCCTTGGCATAAGCGGCGACGGCGCGGTGATAGCGCTCGGCCTCGCGCGCCTCGGCGTTGAAGTACTTCACCGTCTCGAAGTTGAGCAGCGAATCGACCGCGTGCGCGACCGCGCCGGTATCGAGGTCGTTCATCGCCTGGCGGAGCTTGGCGCGCCAATCGGTCACCCAGCGGGTGAAGCCGATGTAGACGACGACCATCACCAGCGTGCCGACGACGAGCCACAGCCCCCATTTGACCCAGAAGATCCCCACGACCAGCGCGAGCTCGAGGATCGTCGGGGCGATGTTGAAGAGAAGGAAATAGAGCATCGTGTCGATGCTCTTGGTGCCGCGCTCGGCGATCTTGGTGACCGCGCCGGTGCGCCGCTCGAGGTGGAAGCGGAGGCTCAGCTGGTGCAAGTGGCGGAAGACGTCGGCGGCGAGCCGACGCGTCGCGTCCTGGCCGACGCGCTCGAACACGACGTTGCGGAGGTTGTCGAACAGCGTCGAGGCGAAGCGCCCGCCGACATAGCCGCCGACCATCGCGACCGCGAGCCACACCAGGCTGTGGTCGCCGGTGCCCATCGTGTCGAACATCGCGCCATAGGCGAAGGGCCCGACCATCTGGACGAGCTTCGAGAGCACGACGAGGACGAGCGCGATCACGATGCGCACGCGCAGCCCCGGCGCGTCGGCCGGCCAGAGATAGGGGAGGAAGCGCCGCATCGTCGCGAGCATCGGCCGCTCGGGCGTGGAGGCAGTGGGAGTGGAGGCCATCGCCGCCTGATCTGGGGCGTTCGCCGCTCCGATGCAACGGCCGGGCGCCCGATGCGTTCTGATCGCGGAGGTTAGGCCGATGTTCTCAGCGCTGTTCGTGATCGCGATCATGGGGTGCGGCGAGGATTCGACGCCGTGCCGGGACCAGCGGGTCGAGACGCAGCGCTACGAGTCGGCTGCCTCGTGCCGCGCGGCGATCCCGGCGGCGCTCCGGCGCAGCACCGATGTCGACTATCCGGTGATCACCGCCGAATGCCGGCCGCTGACGAGCGCGACGCGGTTCGAGCCTCGGCCGAGCGAGCGGCCGGTCAACGGCTGATCAGTCCTCGGTGCCCTCGCGCTGGATGGGGAGCGCCCAGCGGATCTGATTGCGCAGGAGAAGCTCGAGGTCATCGGCCCCGGCGTTGTGCGCGGCGGCGCGCTTGCGGAGCAGCGTGACCAGCAGGTCGGCGCGGCTCGCGGGCGGCGGCGGCTCGGCGCGGCCCCTGGCCAAGGCACGCGAAAGGCGAAGCGAAAGCATTGTCACTGGCACGACCCCTCGTAGACCCTGCCTCGCCTAGTTGATCCCGATTAGGATCGACTTTCGCAGCTTGGTTAACGCGGGCGCGTCCAGAGCCCGTCGCGCGGGGTCGGCGGGAAGTGGTGCTTACGAGTCGCTGCGGCGGCGAAGGCGCGGAGGATCCAGCCCAGCTTCTCGACCCGCGAGGTCGCGACGCGCCGCTCCCAGCCATGCTCGCCCGCCGCGGCGACCTTGACCGCGATACCGCCGTAGATGTCGGCGGCGGCGAGCACCGCCCAGGCCGAGCGGAAGCCCAGCGCGGGGACGCCGGCCCGGCCGCTCGCCGCATAGGTGGCGGCGCGATCGGCCAACCGCCGGGCAAGGCCGGCAAGCGCGGTGGGATCGGCGAGGACGGCGCCGGGGGCGATGCCCGTCTCGGCGAGCCAGGCGGCGGGAAGATAGCAGCGGCCGGCGCGGTCGTCCTCGGCCAGGTCGCGCGCGATGTTGGCGAGCTGGAAGGCGATGCCGAGGTCGGTGGCACGGTCGAGCGCGTCTTCTTGCTCTGGCTTCACGCCCATCGCCAGCGCCATCAGCCGGCCCACCGCGCCGGCGACATGGTAGCAATAGCGATCGAGGTCGGCTTCGGCCGCCGGCCGCCAGCCCGCGGCGTCGAGCGCGAAGCCCCCGACCACGTCCCAGACCAGCGCGTGCGGCACCTGCGTCTCCGCGACGAAGAAGCGCAGCGCGTCGAAGCGCGCATCGCCGACCCACTCGCCCGCGAGCGCTGCCCCGGTGCCCAGTCGGATCGCTTCGAGGCGCGCCTCGGGATCGTCGACCGCGATGGCGCCCATGCCATGGTCCTGCCCATCGGCGAGGTCGTCGCACGCGCGGCACCAGGCATAGAGCAGCCATGCGCGCTCGCGCACCGGCCGGGCGAACAGCCGGCTGGCGGTGGCGAAGCTCCGCGAGCCGCGCGCGATCGTCTCCCCTGCGGTGGCGACGATCGCGTCGCGCGATGGCGTCACAATTGCTCGCGCGTCATCTGGATGATCGGCACCGTCGGCTGCGCCGCCGCCATCCTGTCGAGCAGCACGTCGAGCGTTTCCGCCACGATCAGCATGTCCCGATGCTGCGACCGGACGAAGCCGACGCTGCCCATGTGACGCCAGAAATCGATCAACTTGTCGTAATAGCCGGCCACGTTGAGCAGCCCGATCGGATCGGTGTGATAGCCGAGCTGCGCCCAGCTCAGCGCTTCCCACAGCTCGTCCATCGTGCCGGTGCCGCCGGGCAGGTTGACGAAGCCGTCCGCCAGCTCGGTGAAGCGCGCCTTGCGCTCGTGCATCGTCTCGACGACTTCGAGGGCCGTGAGCCCCCGGTGCGCCACCTCGGCATTGACCAGGGCGGTCGGGATCACCCCGATCACTTCGCCGCCCGCCTCGAGCGCGCTGTCGGCCACCGCGCCCATCAGCCCGAGCTTGCCGCCGCCGTAGACGACGCCGATCCCGCGCTCGGCAAGCCCGCGACCGACGGCGCGCGCGGCTTCGATATAGACCGGATCGGCCGGGGTGGCGGACCCGCAATAGACGGCAAGACGCTTCACTGACTGTCTCCGAGCATCAGCCCCGCGGTCGCCTTGGCGCTGGCGAGCACCCCGGGGATTCCAGCGCCGGGATGCGTGCCGGCGCCGGTGAAATAGAGGTTCGCGATCGCATCGTCGCGGTTGTGCGCGCGGAACCAGGCGCTCTGGGTGAGGATCGGCTCGAGGCTGAAGCCCGACCCCAGATGCGCGTTCAGGTCCCTCGCGAAGTCCGGCGGGGCATAGCTGAACTTCGTCACGATGCGATCGGAAAGATCGGGGATCAGCCGGCGCTGGACCTCGGCGAGGATGCGCTGCTCGACGAGTGCGCCGATCTCGTTCCAGTCCGCCGGGAACTTGCCGAGGTGCGGCACGGGCGCGAGCGCGTAGAAGGTCGAATGGCCTTCGGGCGCCATCGCCGGATCGGTCGCGCTGGGATGGTGGAGGTAGATCGCGAGGTCCTCGGGCAGCACCCCGTGGTCGTAGATGTCGGCGAGCAGCCCCTGGTAGCGCGGGCCGAACAGCACCTGGTGGTGCGGGATTTCGGGGAAGGTGCCGCGCACGCCGAAATGGACGAGGAACAGCGAGGGGGAGTAGCGCTTGCCCAGCAGCTTCTGCGCGGTGCGCTGGGCGCTGCGCGACCCCTTGAGCAGATCGCGATAGCTGTGGACGATGTCGGCGTTGCTCGCCACTGCGTCGGCAGGGAAGTCGCCGCCGCTCTTGGTCTTCACGCCGGTCACCCGGTCGCCGAGCGTGTCGATCGACGTCACCGGATCGCCGAGCACGAGGCGGCCGCCCAGCCGCTCGAACAGTGCGACCATGCCGCTCACCAGCTTGTTGGTCCCGCCCTCGGCCCACCACACCCCGCCGTCGCGCTCGAGCTTGTGGATCAGCGCGTAGATGCCGCTCGACTTGGTCGGGTCGCCCCCGATCAGCAGCGTGTGGAAGCTGAGCGCCTGGCGCAGCCGCTCGTCGCGGACATAGCCCGAGACGATCGAATAGACCGAGCGCCACGCCTGGTGCCGGATCAGCGCGGGCGCGGCCTTCACCATCGTCCGGAAATCGAGGAAGGGCACCGCGCCCAGCTTCACATAGCCGTCCCGATAGACCCCCGCCGA
Source organism: Sphingomonas sp. (assembly GCF_017745215.1). Taxonomy (GTDB): domain Bacteria; phylum Pseudomonadota; class Alphaproteobacteria; order Sphingomonadales; family Sphingomonadaceae; genus Sphingomonas. The sequence continues at coordinate 5,790 of NZ_JAGHZV010000014.1, read as the reverse complement.
ATAGCCGAGGAAGCGGCGATAGCCGTTGACGTCCTCGGGGTTCAGCCGGGCGATCTCGGCGCGGAGCTGCTTGTCGTCGTTCGAATAGTCGAAGCGCGTGCCGTCGGGCCAGGAAAGGCGGTAGAAGGGGGTGACGGGGACGAGCTTCACATCCTCGCCGATGTCGCGGCCGGTGAGGCGCCAGAGCTCGCGGATCGCGTCGGGCGCCGTGATCACGGTGGGGCCGGCGTCGAAGGTAAAGCCGTCCTTCTCCCAGGCGTACGCGCGCCCGCCGGGCTTGTCGCGCGCTTCGATCACGGTCGTGTCGACTCCCGCCGACTGCAGTCGGATCGCCAGCGCGAGACCGCCGAAGCCGGCGCCGATCACCACCGCGCGGCTCATCGGCGGCCTCCCATCGCCTGGATCGCGCGACCGACCGGCACCGGCGGGCGCCCGCTCAGGATCCGCGCGCGGTCGAGCATCGTCGTCTGCCCGGCATAGAAGCGCGCGACCAGCCGCGGGTCGAGCCGGTAGAAGCGTTCGAGCACGCGGTAGCGCTCGTCGGGGTCGGCGGCCTTGAACAACATGGCGGCCAACATGCGATAGAAAGCGCGCGCCTTCCATGTCCTGCGCGCGAAACCGAGCAGAAGATCGTGGATCGCGGCGGCCGAATGGTCGCTCGCCTTCGCGACCACCATCGCGGTGCGCACCGCGTCGGGCAGCGAATAGCCGGTCATCGGGTGGAACAGCCCGGCGCGCATCCCGGCCTTGGCGACCTTGTTGCCGCCCGATTGCCAATAGGCTTCGAAATCGCCGCCGAGCGCGACCGGCAGCGCGCCGCCCTCGGTCCGCTCGACGCGCTCGATCTCCCAGCCGCGCGACTCGGCATAGGCCTGCACTCGCCCGGCGAGCAGCGGCACGTCGAGATCGGGCGTGTCGCTGTAATAGGTGTCCTCGACGAACATGCGCGTCGCGGCGAAGGGCAGGCAATAGACGAAGCGATAGCCGTCGTGCTGCGCGACCGTCGCGTCCATCAGCAGCGGCGCGGGCAGGTCGTGCGCTTCGCCCAGGCGGAACTCGCAGCCGTAGAATTTCTGCCAGCCGAGCTCGAGCAGCCCCAGGTCGCCCGGGCCACGGCAATCGATCACGCCCCTGGCCTCGATCCGGTCGCCGTCCGCCAGTACCACCGCCTTGGAGCTGGCGGCGAGCGCCTTGCGGCGGAGCATCACCGATCGCTCGGGGAGCGTCGCGCGGATCACACGGTCGAAGCGTTCGCTCTCGATCGAATAATAATTCGCGTGGAGCGTGCGGCGGTGCGCGGGGAAGGCGACATCGTAGCGCGTCCAGCCATAGCTCACGAGCGGCGCGACCAGCCAGCGGTCGGCCGCGGCGACGTCGGTGGCGAAGAAGGACCAGAGGTGGTTGCCGCCCAGCCGCGCGCCGCTCTCGACCAGCCGGATCTCGCAATCGGGGCGGTGGCGGGCCAGCGCCAGCGCGATCAACCCGCCCGCGAGCCCGCCGCCGACGATCGCGACATCGCAATTGTGAACGGCTGGCATGGACGGGGCGTAGCCGAAGGATTCGGCGCCAACAAGAACCCGTCCCGCTCAGCGGGGGGGGGGCGACCGATTGCCTTCCTGGTCATCCCGGCGAAAGCGGGAAACCAGGGCAGCTGCGGGTCCGGCTTTCGCCGCGATGACGGTTGAGGAAAAAATACCCCCTCCGACCGAGCGATCGGAGGGGGCAGGATGGTGGGAGCGCGAGTCGCTCCACACTCGGAGAAGGGTCAGGCGGCGCGGAGCAGCGGATATTCCTCGGCCATCGCGCGCGCGACCGACGGGCGGGCGCGGAGGCGATGGCGCCACGCCCGCAGCACCGGCCAGGGCTCGAGCGACAGACCGGCATGCTCGCACCAGTTGAGCACGGTCAGCAGATAGGCGTCGGCGACGCTGAAGCCGCCTTCGAGATGGTCCGCCGCCTCGAGATGCCTCGACAGCAGCGCGAAGGGCCGCGCCGCACGCCAGCGGGCGGTGGCGCGCTCGGCCTCGGCGGCGGTCTTGCGCATCAGCGGGTCGAACACGCCCTTGTGCAGCTCCGACGAGATCAGCGCGAGCCAGGCGAGCATCCGGTAATGCGCGTCGGAGAAGGGCACGGGCGCGAGCACGCCCTCGGGCGCGAGCTCGGCGATGTAGCTCAGCACGGCGGGCGTCTCGCTCAGCCGGAAGCCGGCGGGCGTCTCGAGCGCAGGGACATAGCCGAGCGGGCTCACGTCGCGCAGGTCGCGGCCGTCGGGCAGCGCCATCCCCTGCTCGACCAGCACGAACTCGGCATCCAGCTCGCCTTCGAGGCACGCAATGCGCGCGGCGAGCGAGCCTGCGAACGGTCGGAAATAAATCCGCATCTCACGCCTCCCTCGAATCACCCGTTGATTTTTGTACTGCTTCGCAGGAAAATGCGTCAAGAGATTTATGCGAAACAGTACAAAAATAAGCGGGGACGCGACGCCCCGGCGGAGAGGACGGCCGCTCAGCTTCGACCGCGAGGCGGTGCTCCGTGCAGCGGCGCAGCGCTTCCGCACGCACGGCTTCGCGGGCACCTCGCTTGACGAGCTGGCCGAGGCGACCGGGCTCAACCGGCCGAGCCTCTACGCCGCCTTCGGCGACAAGCGCGCGCTGTACCTCGCAGCGCTGGCGCGCACGCACGACTGGCTGGTCGAGACCTTCAGGGGCCTCCGCGAGGCGCGGCTGCCGCTGCGCAAGGTCGTGCGCGCGGTGCTGCGCGGCGGGATCGACACCTATCTGGGCGGCGAGAAGGGCCCCTCGGGCTGCATCGCGATCAACACTGCGGTGGTGGAAGCGGTGACCGACCCCGAGATTCGCGCCGCGCTGGCGCGCATCCTCGAGCTGGAGGACGAGGCGATCGAAGCGGCGCTCGCCGAGGCGGGCAGCCCCTGCCCCCGCGCGCACGCCAATGTCGTGACGGGCGTGCTCCACTCGCTGAGCGTCCGCGCTCGCGCGGGGGCGACGCGCGAGGAGCTCGAGGCGATCCTCGCGGACTGCGTCGACGTGGTGGCAGGACCGGCCCAAAGCTGAACGCCACGCGCCGTGAAGCGCGTTTCCAAACCATCAACTCCCGGTGGAGCCGCGGCGATTCCTTGCTAGACTGACGACTCCGGGGTGGAGTCGGCAATGCGATCGTGGTTCGGACGGCTGTTCAACTGGGGCGGTAGATCGCCCGAAGCGGAGACGCTCGCCGAGCCCGCGCCGCTGGCCGATCCCGTGGGCGAGCTGCGCGCGGTGATCCGGCGCGACGTCCAGGGCGGCTTCCGCGACGAGGACGCGATCCTCACGGGCCTCGAGGATTATCTCGGCGACGAGATCGACCCCGCGCTGATCCGCCGCGAAGCGCCGCGGCTGCTCCGCGAGGCGCTGGCCGAGCATCGCGCCGCGGCGGCGAGCTGGCCCGGCGAGACCGACTGCGACCGGCTCGACGCCGCCTTCGCCGCGCTCGAGGCCGATGGCGTGATCGCGCGGCAGAACTTCTCCTGCTGCGGCACCTGCGGCACCTCCGAGATCTGGGAGGAAGTCGACGAGGCGCAGCAGGCCGGGCTGCCGGCGCACGGCTATGCCTTCTTCCACATGCAGGACACCGAGCACGCCGTGGAAGGCCATGGCCTCCACCTCAATTACGGCGCCTGCGAGGACGGCGAGGCGGCGGCGCTGGCGGTGGGCCGCGAGATCGTCGCCGCGCTCGAGGCCGAGGGGCTCGAGACCGATTGGGACGGCAGCTGGTCGACGCGCATCGCGGTGGCGATCGACTGGAAGAAGCGCCGCGGCGTCGCCTGAGTGCCGGCTATTGCTTGCCCTTCTTGAGGACGTCGATCATCCGCTTGTGGATCGTCGAGCGCGCCGTGCTCGCCGGCACGAACGGACCGCCGGCGTATAGTGCGCGGAGATAGGTCAGGTCCCAGTCGGTGACGGAATCGGGGACGACCGTCCCGTCGGGCGCGGCGATCACGCTGAGGATCGTCGGTGCGCTGAGACGCTGGAGCTTCGCGGGCTCGACATCGGCATAGGCGCGCATCGAGGCATAATCGGCGATCTGGTTGACCGAAAGGCCCACCAGCGCGTCCAGCTCGACGACGATGACCGCGCCGATGAAGACCTTGCGCACCGCCGCATGAGTGTGCGAGCCGGCGATCGAGCTCTCGAGCTCATAGTAGCGCGCTTCGCTATTATAGGGCACGATCACGCCGCGGCGGTCGATCACCCGCTCGACATGCCAGGCCGTGACCGGGCCCGGCTGGACGGGCGGATCGACGGCTTCGCCGCGGCCGTCCACGAAGTAGATCGGATAGTCGTGCTTGAGCGCCTCGACCATCGCCTTCTTGTCCTTGGCGGCGATGAGCAGCACGTTCGGGGCGCAGCCGGGCGCGCCGACCTTGATCCCCGCGGCCGACGCGATGCGGCGCATCCGCTTGGTGATCGCAGCGTTGCGCTCGACGCTGAGCCCGGTCGCTTCGGGGCAGGCGGGCGGGCCGTCGAGCCGCGAGATCGGATCGGTCGCGCCATTGGGGCCCGAGACGGCGCCGACGAAATCGCCGATCCGCTTCTCCCATTTGGGGCTGCCGACGACGACGATGTCCTCGTCGCTCTGGACCTCTTGCGGCGGCTGGGCGGCGGCGGGAAGCGCGGCGAGCAACGCCGCCGCGAACACGATGAGACGCATGCTGGACCTCGGGCTGTGGACGCCGTCGATCTATGCCGGAGGCGGGATGCCGACAAGCGACGGCGCACGACAAGATCCTGACATGCGGCGGATTTCAATAGCTGTGTTGCAGTTATAACACTGCATGTCACCCAATGCTTCCCGCCGGCGTCGCCGTTCACTCCGCTGCCGGCAGGTAAAGCTCCCCGCCCCGTTCCCGGAACTTCTCGCTCATCTCCGCCATCCCGGCTTCCGCCTCGCCCGCCGCCAGGAATCCGTTCGCCGGCTGGTTCTGCTTCGCGGCGAAGTCGCGCACCTCCTGGGTGATCTTCATCGAGCAGAATTTCGGGCCGCACATCGAGCAGAAGTGCGCCGTCCTGGCGCTCTCCGCCTGCCGGGTTTGGCGTGTTATTGCTCTGCCGTATCGGGATCGAGGCTGAGGTTGAATTGATCCCACAAAAAAAGGCCGCCGAGTTACCCCGGCGGCCTCTCATTTTACCCGAAGGCTCCCCGCTTAAGCGGCGTATGCAATCTTCGTGGCGCGGCGGCGCATCGCGGCGCCGAGCAGGCCGAAGCCCGCGATCATCATGCCCCAGGTGGCCGGCTCCGGCACCGCGGCGGCGGTGCCGTAGCGCACGTTGTCCAGCACCGTGGAGGCGAAGGCATCGACCGAGACGCCGGTGATGGTGAACGAGGTGAAGGCCGTATCCGAGGTGAGGCCGAAGAACTTCATCGTCTGCGTGCTGTTCAGATCGACGGTGAAATTGCCCTGGCTGGTGCCGATGATGACATCCTTGCCATAGAAGGTGGAGGCGGCGCAGCAGGGCGTCGCCGGATTGTTGTCGTCGTAGAAGCTGCCGAGATCGAGCGCGAAGGCCGTCACCGGGACGGCGAAGCTGACCGTCAGGACGCCGTTATAGGGCGTGTTGATCACGTCGCCCGTGCCCCAGTTGTAATAATAGGGCGTGTAGGTCGGGTCGGACAGGAAGGCGTTGTTGGTGGTCTGCGTGATCGTGACGCCCGACTGGTTGTAGGAGCCACTGGAGAGGATCCAGGTGCTGGTGGTGGCCCCCTCGAAATTGACGGTGGTGACGCCGCTGCTGG
>NZ_JAGHZV010000013.1 GCF_017745215.1 Sphingomonas sp. | reverse complement strand
TCCTGCGTGATCTTCATCGAGCAGAATTTCGGGCCGCACATCGAGCAGAAATGCGCGGTCTTCGCCCCCTCCGCGGGCAGGGTCTGGTCGTGGTATTGCTCGGCCGTATCGGGATCGAGCGACAGGTTGAACTGGTCGCGCCAGCGGAACTCGAAGCGCGCGCGAGAGAGCGCGTCGTCGCGAAGCTTCGCCGCCGGGTGGCCCTTGGCCAGGTCGGCGGCGTGCGCGGCGAGCTTGTAGGTCACCACGCCGACCTTGACGTCGTCGCGGTCGGGCAGGCCGAGATGCTCCTTCGGCGTCACGTAGCAGAGCATCGCCGTGCCGAACCAGCCGATCATCGCCGCGCCGATCGCCGAGGTGATGTGGTCGTAGCCCGGCGCGATGTCGGTGGTGAGCGGCCCCAGCGTGTAGAAGGGCGCCTCGCCGCACGCCTCGAGCTGCTTGTCCATGTTCGCCTTGATCTTGTGCATCGGCACATGGCCGGGGCCCTCGATCATCACCTGGACGTCGTGCTTCCAGGCGATCTGGGTGAGCTCGCCCAGCGTCGCCAGCTCGGCGAACTGGGCCTCGTCATTGGCGTCGGCGATGCTGCCGGGGCGCAGGCCGTCGCCGAGCGAGAAGGCGATGTCATACGCCTTCATGATCTCGCAGATCTCCTCGAAGCGCGTGTAGAGGAAGCTCTCGCGGTGATGCGCGAGGCACCATTTCGCCATGATCGAGCCGCCGCGCGAGACGATGCCGGTGACGCGCTTCGCGGTCATCGGGATGTAGGGCAGGCGCACGCCGGCGTGGATGGTGAAATAGTCGACGCCCTGCTCGGCCTGCTCGATGAGGGTGTCGCGATAGATCTCCCAGGTCAGGTCCTCGGCGATGCCGCCGACCTTCTCGAGCGCCTGGTAGATCGGCACGGTGCCGATCGGCACGGGCGAGTTGCGGATGATCCACTCGCGCGTGTCGTGGATGTTGCGCCCGGTGGAGAGGTCCATCACCGTGTCGGCGCCCCAGCGGATCGACCAGACCATCTTGTCGACTTCGCTGGCGACGTTCGAGGCGACCGCGCTGTTGCCGATGTTGGCGTTGATCTTGACGAGGAAGTTGCGGCCGATCGCCATCGGCTCGCTCTCGGGGTGGTTGATGTTGTTGGGGATGATCGCGCGACCCCGAGCGACTTCGTCGCGGACGAACTCGGGGGTGACGTAATCGGGGATCGCCGCGCCGAAATCCTGGCCGTCGCGGACATGGTCCTTGAGCATTTCACGGCCGAGGTTCTCGCGCACCGCGACATATTCCATCTCGGGCGTGATGATGCCGCGGCGGGCATAGTGCATCTGGCTGACGTTGGCGCCCGGCTTCGCGCGCAGCGGCCGCCTGACGACATTGGGAAAGGGCTGGACGCCGCCCGAGCGATCGGGGCCGAGCTGGCCATTGTCCTCGGGCCGGACCTCGCGCGCGTCGACCGGTTCGACGTCGCCGCGGCCGACGATCCACTCGCGGCGAAGCGGAGGCAGGCCGGCCATGATGTCGATGCGCGCCTGCGCGTCGGTATAGGGCCCCGAGGTGTCGTAGACGCGCAAGGGCGGCTCGCCCGAGCCCGGCTCGAGCGCGATCTCGCGCATCGCGACGTTCAAGGGGCCGACATGGATCTTCCTGGAGCCGCGGATCGGGCCGGTGGTGACGCCGATCTCGGCTTGGGCGGGGATGTCGGCCATGTGTCGCGCGCTCCTATGGATCGGAGCGAGGCCACGGATTCCAAGCTGGACGCCGCTTCCCTCCCTCCGCCGGTCTCAACCGGATCAGGTTCAGCGGGTCGGAAGCTGCTGCTTCCCTCTCAACCGCGCATGAGCGGTCCCCCGGGGATGGCGACTCTTAGGCGTCCGCGATCAGAATGTATAGGCGAGCCCGATCATCCCCGACCATTGGCTGCGCGAGCCGGCGATGCTCGTCACCGGGCTCGCGGCGAAGTCGTCGAGCATGCGGCGGTAGGAGACGGTGCCGAGCACGCCGAGCCCGTGGGTGAGGTCGCCGGTCAGCGAGACCAGCGCATAGGGCGCGATCGTCCAGTCCTTCCAGCCCTTGCCCGCGGTGAAGACGGGAAGGCCGCTCGCCACGCTCTCGGCGGCGTTGACGCTGAAATAGGTCGCGCCATAGCCGTTGCCGGCATAATCGGCCGAGAGGTTGAGCCCGAAGAAGGCCCCGGTGCTGAGCGGCGTGCCGTAATCGAGCGCCGGGGTGATGACATAGCTGTCGTGCACGCCGGCGATGTCGTGGACGTAGGAGACGGTGACGGCGAGCTTGTCATAGTCGCTGGTGAACACGCCCTGCTTGCCCAGGCCGACGAAGCCGCCCGCCTCGACCGCGATCTTGCGCTTGGGGAGCTTCTTCACCTGCGCGTCGATGATGTTCACATGGCGATTGAAGTTCGCCTGGATCATCGGGCCGGCCTGAATGTCCCAGCCGGGGCCGCCCTTGGTCGGGATGATGTCGGCGAAGAAGCGATTGCCGCGCAGCGAGAAGTTGATCCCCGAGACGCGGCCGCGCAGGCCCGGGACGATCGAGATCGCGGTGTCGTTCGAGCCCTCGTAGCTCGGCACCGCGCCGACGCCGAGGCCGATCATCAGCGAATCGCCGTCGAGTTCCTGTGGGTCGATGCCCTTGTTCGCGGGCGCGGCGCGGACGACGGCGATCGGCGCATCGGCCGGCGCGGGCTCGTCCTGGGCGAAGGCCGGCACGGCGACGAGAAGCGAAGCGAGCGCGGCGGCGCGCAGAATCAAGGGCATGGGCTACTCCACTGAACCAATGTTGCACATGCGAAACGCCAGCCCGCGCTATTCGCTCCCGTCACTGCATGCAAGCTATGTGAAAGGTTGATGACAGCGATTATGGCAGTTTTGTTCCAGCCGTACCGGGCTCAAAGCCGCCGACGCCCCCGTCGGTTCCGCACAGGCGGTCCCAGAAGCGGAAATAGAGCCCGTAGTTGCAGCGATAGCGCGCATGGTGGCGCTGGTGGTGGCTTGCGGTGATCAGCCAGGCGCCGGCGGGGCCCGCGACCAGCCAGCGCGGGAAGACCTCCCAGCCCATGTGGTTGGTGACGCCCATCACCGTCATGATCGCGAGCACCAGCCCGAGCGCCGCGACATGGATGGGCACGAGGAACGCCAGCGCCGGGATCACCACCGCGCCGGTGATCGCCTCGAGCGGGTGGAAGCTCATCGCCGCCCAGGCGGTGGGCGGGCGGCTGGCGTGGTGGACGGCATGCGCGAGGCGGAACCAGCGCGGGCGATGCATCAGCCGGTGCGTCCAGTAGAACCAGGCGTCGTGCGCGAGCAGGTAGAGCAGCACCGAGACGGGGAGATACCAGAGCGGAAAGGTGTCGACGTCGGCGTAGATCCGCGTCCAGCCGCGATTCGCCCAGCCCCAGGCGACGACGCCGGCGGGCACGCCGTAGATCGCGGCGGAGGCGAGGCTCCAGCCGATCTCGGCGCGGATCTGCCGGCCGAGCCCGCGGTAGAGACCGGGGTGCCTGAGCCGGGTGGCGAGCGCGAAGCCGCCGCTCGCGAGCAGGTAGCGAACGCCGACGATCAGCGTCATCGCCAGCGCGGAGAGGGCAATTGCGGCGGCCATCGCGCGTGCCTAGCCGATTCGGAGGCGAGCGTCATTGCGGGACGGCGGGCGATCGCGCAGACTTGGCGCAAAGGGGAGCGGGGACATGATCCGGACGGTGCTGATGCTCGCCACGCTGCTCGCGGCGGTGCCGGCGCAGGCACAACCAGGCGATCGGGCGCAGAAGGTCGAGAAGGCGCAGAAGATCCAGTCGCCCGAGGCGTTCCGCGACGACATGGTCGCGCGCGCCCATGCGATCCTGCCCGAGGCGATCCTGACCCCCAAGTCCGACGATCCGCTTGCAGTGGGCTTCCGCCGCGAGTCGGGGGACGCCGACGGCGAAGGGCTGATGAACTTCCATCGCATCTACGCCTATTGCCTCAACGCCTCCGACGAGGATTGCGACGGCGCCAAGCGCGAATTCCTGTCGAAGATCACCAGGAAGCTGCCCGAGGCGCGCGCCGAGGACCTGCGGCTGATGGTCCGCGACCAGCAATATCTCGACTATGTGAAGACGCTCGAGGCGCAGGCGAAGACCGACAAGGGGCCGCTCGCTTATTACGAGCCGCTGGGCGGAGGGCTCTATGCCTTCCTCGCGATCGATTCGCCCGATGCGATCGCAGTGGCCGGCGCGGGAGCGCTCGAGAAGCTCAAGATGACCCGCGAGGTGGCCTGGGCGCTGGCGCTCAGGCAGACGCGCGCGATCCTGCCCGACCTGCCCAAGGGCGGCGAGCTTGCCAAGGCCGCAGCCGCCTATCAGGACCAGGAATATCTCGCGAGCCTGCTGATCGACCTCGCGGCGTGGGAGAAGATCGCGATCGCCGCCGGACCGGACCTGTTCGTCACGGCCGTGTCGGACCAGTTCGTGTTCGTGGGGCTGCTGCCCGACGGGCCGAACCTCGACGACTTCGCCAAGACCGTGCGCGACGATTGCAAGGCGCAGCAGCGCTGCATCTCGCCGCACATCTTCCGCTTCCGCGACGGCCATTGGGTGGCGGTGCGCTGACGATGCGCCAGCGACTGACGCAGGTCGCGCTGCTGGTGCGCGACTATGACGAGGCGATCGGCTTCTACGTCGGCACGCTCGGCTTCGAGCTGGTCGAGGACAGCGACCTGGGTAGCGATCAGCATGGCGGCAAGCGCTGGGTGACGGTGCGCCCGCCGGGGGCCGGCGAGGACGGCATGATGATCCTGCTCGCCCGCGCGGCGACGGCGGAGCAGGCGCGGTCCATCGGCGACCAGGCGGGCGGGCGCGTGTTCCTGTTCCTCGCGACCGACGATTTCTGGCGCGACCATCGCGCGTTCGCCGCCAAGGGCGTGCGCTTCGTGCGCGAGCCGGCGGTGGAGGCCTATGGCACGGTGGCGGTGTTCGAAGATCTCTACGGCAACCGCTGGGATCTGATCGGGCCCTGAGCCTTACCCCTTCATCGCCTCCAGGATGCGCTTCACTTCCTGGCTGCGCCCGCGCGGCAGGATCAGCACGTCATCGCCGTCGGCCACGACGATCAGGTCCTTCACGCCGACCAGCGCCACCCGGCGGCCGCTCGCGGTGCGGACCAGGCAATTCTCGGTGTCGATCGCGATGACATCGTCCGAGCAGACGTTGCCGCGCGTGTCGCAGTCGCTGATCTCGTGGAGCGCGTCCCAGCTGCCGACGTCGCTCCAGCCCATCGTCACCGGCACCACCGCGACCTGCTCGGAGGTCTCCATCACCGCATAGTCGATCGACTCCGACGGGCAGAGCGCGAAGGCCGCGGCATCGGGCAGCACCCGCGCGCCTTCGCGGACCGCCTTGTCCATCGCTTCGCGCGCGGCGGTGAGGATGCCCGGCGCATGCTGGGCGAGCGCTTCGAGATAGGCGTCCGCACGGAATAGGAAGATGCCGCCGTTCCAGACATGGCCGCCGGCTTCGAGCATCGCCTCGGCCTTGTCGCGCGGCGGCTTCTCGACGAAGCGCTCGACCCGGTGGACGCCCGGCCCGATCGGCTCGCCGGCCTTGATCCAGCCATAGCCGGTCTCGGGCCGGTCGGGCGTGATCCCGAAGGTCGCGAGCCAGCCGGCCTCGACCAAGGGCAGCGCCGCGGCGATCGCGGCGTGGAAGGCGGGGACGTCGGCGATGACATGGTCCGAAGGCATCACCAGCAGCGGGCTCGCCCCGCCGCCCGCCGCGAGCGCGGCGAGCGCGATCGCCGGCGCGGTGTTGCGCCCCATCGGCTCGAGGATCAGCGCACTCGGCTCGGCGCCGGCGAGCGCGAGCTGCTCCTCGACGTCCTGGGCGTGGCTCGCATTGGCGACGACGATCGGCGCGGCATAGCCCCGGTCCGCGGGCGTGCGCCGCGCGGTCAGCTGGAGCATCGTCTCCTCGGCGACGAGCGCGAGCAGCTGCTTGGGCCGTTCGGGCCGCGACATCGGCCAGAGGCGCGTGCCCGATCCGCCCGACAGGATGACAGGGACGATCGGCGTCGAATCCGGCATGGGTGTGCGGCCTCCTGGAAGCGCTTGGGTTTAGGCATTTGCCCCGGCGCGTCAAACGCAGTGCAGCACAAAGGGTTCGCCGGGAAAGAGCGGCGCCGAAACAAAATCCGCCGCACACCCCAATCGGCGCCCATTGTGTCGGTTTTGTTTACACTTGGCCGCTAGTCCGGAGCCGGCATGATCCGGCTGTTCAGGCAATATGTCCCCAATGCCGTGCTGCTGCTCGGCTTCCTCGACCTCTGCCTGCTGCTGGCGGCGGGCGAGGCCGGATGGGTGTTGCGCAACAGCCAGGCGGGGCTCGACCCCGACACCTTCGCGTCGCGCATCCCGCAGCTGATCACTTATGCGATCACGCTCGAAGTCGCGATGATGGCGGTCGGCGTCTACGGCGCCGATGCGCTCCAGTCGCTGAAATACGCGACGGCACGGCTGATCGTCGCGATCTCGCTCGGCGTGATCCTGCTGAGCGCGGTCTATTTCGCGATCCCCCAGCTCGCCTTCTGGCGGACCAACCTGATCTACGCGATGGCGCTGTCGATCGTCGCGCTGGTCTTCCTGCGCATCCTGCTCGGCAAGGCGCTGGGCAGCCAGGCGTTCAAGCGCCGCGTCGTCGTGCTCGGCGCGGGCCCGCGCGCGGCTCGGCTGAAGGCGCTCGCCAAGGCGCCCGGCGCGGGCTTCGCCGTCGTCGGCTATGTCGCGATGAGCGAGAGCAACCGCGTGATCCCCGAAGCGATCGCGCGCGACGCCATCTACAACCTCGCCGATCACGTCGTGCTCCTCAACGCCAGCGAAGTCGTGCTCGCGCTCGAGGAGCGGCGCAACGCGCTGCCTTTGAAGGACCTGCTGCGGATCAAGACCACCGGCGTCCACGTCAACGAGATCTCGACCTTCCTCGAGCGCGAGACCGGCCGCGTCGACCTCGACAGCGTCAACCCGAGCTGGCTGATCTTCTCCGACGGCTTCTCCTCGGGGCGGATGCTGTCGGGCGCGTTCAAGCGGCTGTTCGACATCGCCGCGAGCCTCACCCTGCTCGCGCTCGCCTGGCCGCTGATCCTGCTGACCGCGCTGCTGGTTAAGCTCGATTCGAAGGGGCCCGCGCTCTACCGCCAGCGCCGCGTCGGCCTCTACGGCACCGGCTTCGACGTCATCAAGCTGCGCTCGATGCGGATCGACGCCGAAGTCGGCGGCCAGGCGGTGTGGGCCGAGAAGGACGATCCGCGCATCACGCGCGTCGGCCGCATCATCCGCAAGCTGCGCATCGACGAGCTGCCGCAATGCTGGAGCGTGCTCAAGGGCGAGATGAGCTTCGTCGGCCCGCGCCCAGAGCGCCCGCAGTTCGTCGACGACCTCGAGGGCCAGCTCCCCTATTATGCCGAGCGCCACATGGTGAAGCCCGGCATCACCGGCTGGGCGCAGATCAACTATCCCTATGGGGCGTCGATCGAGGATGCCCGGCACAAGCTCGAATACGACCTCTACTACGCCAAGAACTACTCGCCCTTCCTCGACATATTGATCCTCCTCCAGACGGCGAGGGTGATCCTGTTCCCCGAAGGCGCGCGCTGATGGGCACGCTCATCCTCTGGACTCATGCGCTTGCCGCGCTGCTGTTCGGTGCGCTCGCGCTCGTCGCCTGGCGCCGCCGCGAGCCCGGCGTGCCGCGCCGGCTGCTCTGCGTGGCGCTCGCCGCCACCGCGCTCTGGGCGCTCGCGGCCGCCGGGATCGGCTCGAACCAGCTCGGCACCGGCCTCGCCGAGACGCTGCGCGACCTGGCCTGGCTGGCCTTCATGATCGTGCTCCACCGGCGCGACGGCAACATCCGTCCGCCGCTCGCGCTCGGCACCGTCTACAGCGTGGTCGCGCTCGTCGCGATCGCCGCGCTCGTGCTCCAGGGCTTTGCGAGCACCCCCGACGCCGCGCCGCAGGTCGCCACCGCTGCGCTCCTCCTTCGCATGCTCGTCGCCGTCGCCGCCCTGGTGCTGATGCGCGCGCTCCACGGCGCGATCGCCGAGCGCGCGGGCGCCGCCCAGCGCGGCATGGTCGTCGCGCTCGCCGGCCTCTGGTTCATCGACTTCAACGTCTTCACCGCCTCCTATCTGCTCGCCTACCAGCCGCTCGAGCTCTACGTCATCCGCGGGCTCGGCATGATGCTCGTCGCGATGGTGATGGGCGCGAGCCTCCAGCGGCGCGACGAGTGGAACGTCCAGGTCTCGCGCACCGTCGCCTATCAGTCGATGTCGCTGGTCGCGATCGGCGCCTATTTCGCGCTGCTCGCGATCGTCACCTCGGCGATCGCGACGGTCGGCGGCAGCAACGCGCGCGTGCTCCAGACCGCCTTCGTCTTCGGCTCGACCGCCGCGATCCTAACGCTCGTCTCCTCGCCCTGGCTGCGCGCCTGGGCCAAGGTGAAGCTCGCCAAGCATTTCTTCCGCCACCGCTACGACTATCGCACCGAATGGATGCGCTTCACCGCGACGCTCGGCGCGCCCGAGGAAGCCGCGCCGCTCGACACGCGCATCGTCAAGGCGATCGCCGACCTCACCGATTCGCCCGCCGGCGCGCTGCTCGTCCCCGAAGGCGCCGGGCTGGGGCTCGGCGCGACCTGGACCTGGGAGCGCGAAACCGTGATCGGCAGCGCCGACGCGGGCCTCGTCGAGCATCTCGCCGCAAGCGGCCGCATCCTCGAGCTCGACGCGCTGCGCCGTGCCGAAGCCGATGCGCCCGAGGCGGCGATGCTCCCGCAATGGATGTTCGACCTCGAGGACGCCTGGGCGCTGGTCCCGCTGCCGCACCAGGGCGGGCTCGCCGGCGTGATCCTGCTCGCGCGCCCGCCGGTCAGCCGCGCGCTCGACTGGGAGGATTTCGACCTGCTCCGCGTCGCCGGGCGCCAGGCCGCGTCGTACCTCGCCGAGGCGCGCGCCCACGCCGCGCTCGCCGAGGCGCAGCGCTTCGACGAGTTCAACCGCCGCTTCGCCTTCATCATCCACGACATCAAGAACCTCGTGAGCCAGCTGACCCTTCTTGCCCGCAATGCCGAGCGCCATGCCGACAATCCCGAATTCCGCGCCGACATGATCGCGACGCTCAAATCCTCCGCCGAGAAGATGACCGGACTGCTGACCCGCCTCTCGCAGAGCCCGCGCACCACCGCGCAGGCGCTCCAGGCGATGGAAGTCGTGCCGCTGCTCGACCGGATCGCCGCCGCGCGCCGCGCCCAGCATCCGGTTGCGGTCACCGGCGCGCGTGCTGCCGTCGCGCTCGCCGACCCCGGCGCGCTCGAGCAGCTGCTCGGCCACCTCGTCCAGAACGCGATCGATGCAAGCCCCGCGCACGAGCCGGTCACGCTCCACGTCGCCGCCGACGGCGCGCAGGTGACGATCGACGTGATCGACCAGGGCTGCGGCATGTCGCCCGGCTTCATCCGCGACCGGCTGTTCAAGCCCTTCGTCTCCTCGAAGGACGGCGGCTTCGGCATCGGCGCGTTCGAGGCGCGCGCGCTCGCGACTGCGATGCAGGGGCGGATCGAGGTCAAGTCGCGCGAGGGGCACGGCAGCCGCTTCCGCGTGGTGCTCAAGCCCGCGCATGCCGCGGATACCGGACTGAACGGGGGAATGGGGAGGGCGGCATGAGCGAGATGAAGACGCGGCTGATGCCCAAATTGCTGATCGTCGAGGACGATGCCGGGCTCCAGCGGCAATTGCGCTGGGCCTATGAAGGCTATGAGATCTTCGCCGCCGCCGACCGCGAGGAAGCGCTCGCGCTGGTCCGCGCCGAGGAGCCGGCGGTGGTCACGCTCGACCTCGGCCTGCCGCCCGATCCCGACGGCACCACCGAAGGCTTCGCCACGCTCGCCGCGATCCTCCAGCTCCGCCCGGACACCAAGGTGATCGTCGCCTCGGGCCACGGCGCGCACGACTCGATGCTCCGCGCGATCGAGATGGGCGCGTGGGATTTCTACCGCAAGCCGATCGACATCGACGCGCTCGGGCTGATCGTGAGCCGCGCCTTCCACGTCCATGCGCTCGAGGCGGAGAACCGCCGCCTGGCGGAACGCGTCGAGGCCGGCGCGGTGCTGGGCGGGATGATCACCGGCTCGCCGGAGATGCTCAAGGTCACCCGCACGATCGAGCGCGTCGCCGGCGCCGACGTCTCGGTGATGCTGCTCGGCGCCAGCGGCACGGGCAAGGAGCTGCTCGCCCGCGGTCTGCACGATGCCTCGAAGCGCAAGGGCAATTTCGTCGCGATCAACTGCGCCGCCATCCCCGAGACGCTGCTCGAATCCGAGCTGTTCGGGCATGAGAAGGGTGCGTTCACCGGCGCGGTGAAGACCACCGAGGGCAAGATCGAGCTCGCCAACAAGGGCACGCTCTTCCTCGACGAAGTCGGCGACATCCCGCTGCCGCTCCAGGTCAAGCTGCTGCGCTTCCTGCAGGAGCGGGTGATCGAGCGGATCGGCGGGCGCCAGGCGATCCCGGTCGACACGCGCATCGTCTGCGCGACGCACCAGAACCTCGACGCGATGGTCGCCGAGGGCCGCTTCCGCGAGGACCTCTATTATCGCCTCGCCGAGATCGTCGTGCGCATCCCGAGCCTCGCCGAGCGCCCGGGCGACGCGGGGCTGCTCGCGCGGCACTTCCTCAAGAAATACGCCGCGCAGATGCACAGCGCCGCGCGGAGCTTCGCGCCGGACGCGCTGGCGGCGATCGACGGCTGGGGCTGGCCGGGCAACGTCCGCGAGCTCGAGAACCGGGTGAAGCGCGCGGTGATCATGGCGGACGGCAAGTCGATCGCCGCCGCCGACCTCGACCTCGCGACCGCCGACGCCGCCCCGATCAACCTCAAGGCCGCGCGCGAGGGCGCCGACCGCAAGGCGATCCGCCACGCGCTCGCCCGCGCCGAGGGCAACATCTCGAGCACCGCCAAGCTGCTCGGGATCAGCCGTCCCACGCTCTACGACCTGATGAAAGCCTATGACCTCCAGCCGTAACCGCTCGCGCCGACGCCGGTCGACCTTCGACCGGGCGATCGTCCGCCGGCTCGTCGTCGGCATCGGCTGCGCCGCGGCGTTCGGGGTCGCGGTCTACGCCTTCTTCGCGCTCTCGCCGCTCCGCCAGGATCCCGCCCAGGCGCGCGCCTCGGTCCAGCAGAGCCTCGCGCTGCTCGAGCAGGGCAATGTCACCGCCGCGCGCGATGCCGCGCTGTCGGCGGTGCGCAGCGATCCCGGCTCGGCCGAGGCGCACCTCGCGCTCGCGCGTACCCAGCTCCTCCTCGGCGACGGTGCCGGGGCCGAAGGCGAGCTCCGCCGCGCCGCCGACGCGGGCTTCGACGCGGCCAAGCTCCACCACCTCGTCGCGCACGCCCTGCTGCTCGAAGGCAAGCCCGACCAGGCGCTGGCCGAAGCCGAGAAGACTGACGCGCCCAACCGCGCCTATGCTCTGCGTATCCGCGCCCGCGCGCTCACCGCGCAAGGCGATTTCGCCGGCGCCGACGCCGCGGTCGCCGAAGCGATCCGCATCGCGCCCCGGGACGCCGACGTCTGGGTGGACGCCGGCCGCTTCCGCGTCGCTGCGGGTGATGTCGCCGGGGCGATCGAGGCTTCGACGCGGGCGGTCGCGCTCGACCGCAACGATGGCGACGCGCTGGTGCTGCGCGGCCAGCTGGTCCGCACGCAATTCGGCCTCGTCGCCGCGCTGCCCTGGTTCGAGGCCGCGCTCCAGCGCGACCCCGCCGACTTCGACGCGCTGATTGAATATGCCGCCACCCTCGGCGATGCCGGCCGCGCGAACGACATGCTCGCCGCCACCCGCCGCGCGCTCGCGGTCCGCCCGGGCAACCCCCAGGCGCTCTACCTCCAGGCCGTGCTCGCCGCGCGCGCCGGCAACTACGACCTTGCGCGCAGCCTCGTCGAGAAGACCGGCGGCGCGATCGACGCCCTGCCCGGCATGCTCCTCCTCGGCGGCACGCTCGACCTGGATTCGGGCGACGTCGAGCAGGCGATCGGCAAGCTCCGCCAGCTCGTCGACCTGCAGCCGATGAACTTCGACGCACGCCGCCTGCTCGCCCAGGCGTACCTCCGCGGCGATTCGGCGAGGAACGCGATCGACGTCCTCGCCCCGCTCACCGACTCCTATTCGCTCACCCTCGCCGCGCGCGCCTACGAACGCAGCGGCGATCGCGTGATGGCGGACCAGCTGCTCGACCGCGCCGCGCGTGCGACCGGCGGTGACGGCACGCCCTTTGCCACCGGCGACAGCGTGTCGGTGCTGAGCGGTCCTGCCGCCGCCGACCCGGACAACCCGAACACCGTCATCCCCTATATCCGTGCGCTCGCCGCTTCCGGAGATCGCCAAGGCGCCGCCGCGCGCGCGCAGGCGCTCGCCGCGTCGAACCCCGGCGCGCCGGGCGCGCATCTCGTGCTCGGCGACACGCTGATGCTGCTCGGCCGCTGGAGCGACGCCGCCAACGCCTACAAGGCCGCCGCGAGCCTGCGCTTCGACGAGCCGGTGATGCTCCGCCTGGTCGAAGCCTTCGACCGCGCCGGCCGCCGCGCCGAGGCGGCAAGCGCGCTGGCGCTCTTCGTCCAGCAGAACCCGTGGAACGCCGCCGCGCAGCGGCTCTCGGCGCAGTGGCAGGTCGCGGGCGGCGCCTATGACGCCGCAGTGGACACGCTCGAGGGCCTGCGGTCGCGCATCGGCGATCGCGACGCGGCGATCGGCTCGCTGCTTGCGCTCGCCTATCTCGGCAGCGGCGACGGCGACAGCGCGCGAAGCTATGCCGAAAGCGCCTATGCCCTCGCCCCCGCCAGCGCTGCCGCGGCCGACGCCTATGGCTGGACGCTCTACCAGGCGGGCGACCTCGACGGCGCCGCCGAGCTCCTCCGCAAGGCCGCGCTGCTCGCGCCGGGCAACGCCGGCGTCGCCTGGCACCTCGCCCAGGCGACGTCCGAGCTCAACCGCAAGCCGCAGGCTCAGGTGAAGCCCGCGGGGAATCCTTCTTAAGCCTGCGATCCCCCGCCGACCGCCGAAGAAGGCCGGGAGGACGGCTGCGCTATCCGCGAATCTCGCGCAGCTTGCGCTCCCAGGCGAGCGCGTCCTTGACGATGCCCTCCAGGTCGGCGTGCGCCGGGCGCCACGGCAGCGTCGCGAGGATGCGGCCGTTGTCCGCGACGAGTTCGCCCGCGTCGCCCAGCCGGCGCTCGGCGAAGCGGCGCTCGATCGTGAGGTTGGTCACCCGGTCGACCGCGTCGAGCACTTCGAGCACCGAATAGCCGCGGCCATAGCCGCAGTTCATCGTGTGGCTTTCGGTCGGGGCTTCGATCAGCTTGTCCAGCGCGGCGACATGCGCGGCGGCGAGATCGGTGACGTGGATATAGTCGCGCACCCCCGTCCCGTCGCGCGTCGCATAGTCGGTGCCGAAGACGGTGACATGGTCGCGCTTGCCCGTCGCCGCCTCGACCGCGATCTTGATGAGATGCGTCGCGCCCGCGGTCGACTGGCCCGCGCGGCCCTGCGGATCGGCGCCAGCGACGTTGAAGTAGCGGAGCGCGCAATAGTTGAGCGGATGCGCGATGCTTACGTCGCGGAGCATCATCTCGGTCATCAGCTTCGACGTGCCATAGGGGTTGATCGGCACGGTCGGCATGTCCTCGGCGACCGGAGAATGCTCGGCCATGCCGTAGAGCGCGGCGGTCGAGGAGAAGATGAAGTGCTTCACGCCGCAGGCGACGGCGCTCTCGATCAGCGCGCGGCTGGCGACGGTGTTGTTGCGGTAATATTTGAGCGGATCGGTGACCGATTCGGGCACGACGATCGAGCCGGCGAAGTGCATCACCGCGACGACGCCGTGCTCGCGCATCGCGCCGCGGACCGCTGCGTCGTCCTCGATATTGGCGCGGACCAGGGTCGCGCGGCCGTCGACCGCCCAGTCGAAGCCGGTGGTGAGGTTGTCGACCACCACCACGCGCCAGCCCGCATCGAGCAGCGCCAGCACGGCGTGGCTGCCGATATAGCCCGCGCCGCCGGTCACCATCACACTGCCTTCGTGCACCCGCGCTACCCCATCGTGCTATTGTCGCCCGTCGTCACAACCCTATCTTTGCGTCTCAGGCAAGGAGTTCAGCATGACGATCGAGACCGCAACGCTCGCAGGTGGCTGTTTCTGGTGCACCGAGGCAGTGTTCAACGACGTGATCGGCGTCCAGTCGGTGGCGAGCGGCTATATCGGCGGCGCGGTCGACAGCCCGACCTACAAGCAGGTGTGCACCGGTACGACCGGCCACGCCGAGGCGATCCGCGTGACCTTCGACACCGATGTCGTGAGCTATGGCGACATCCTCGACATCTTCCTCGGCACGCACGACCCGACCCAGCTCAACCGCCAGGGCAACGACATCGGCACGCAGTACCGCTCGGCGATCTTCCCCCACTCGCCCGAACAGGAAGCCGAGGCCAGGGCGGCGATCGAGCGCGCTGCCGGCGACTGGCCGGCGCCGATCGTCACGACGATCGAGCCGCTCGGCACCTGGTGGCCCGCCGAGGACTATCACCAGGAATATTGGCAGGGCGAGGGGCAGCGGAATCCCTATTGCCTCGCGGTGATCCCGCCCAAGCTCCGGAAGCTGCGCAAGAGCTTCGCCAATCGCGCGAAGGAAGGCGCGGCTGCCTGAGGTGAGCTGGGTCTCCAGCACGCTCGTCTTCGTGCGTGACGTCGACGCGGCGATCGGCTTCTACGTCGATCGCCTCGGCTTCATGCTCGGCATGCGCCACGAGGAGGGCGGGCGGGCGCTCGTCGCCGGGGTGAGCCGCGGCGAGGGCAGTGGGCTGCTGCTGACCTGCCAATGGCCCGAGAAGGTGGGCAGCGGGATCCTGTACGCGGCGCTGGGGGCCGGGGAATTCGAGGGCTTCGTCGCCGAGCTTGCGGCGAAAGGCATAGAGACGGGCGAAGGCTGGTGGGGCAGCCCGCTGGTAATCGTGACCGACCCCGACGGCAACCAGCTGTACTTCCCGCGGCCCGAATAGATACGCCTATCCCTAAACCGTCATCCCGGCGAAAGCCGGGACCCAGGAGTCGCGAGCGACGTCCTTCGTAACCCTGGGTCCCGGCTTTCGCCGGGATGACGGCTTGAGGCGGCAAGCTTAACGAGGATGTGCCGCGCGGCGCAGGCGGTCGTTGATCGCGACGCCGATGCCGCGCTCGGGGACCGGCGCGACCGCGATCCTGGGCTGCGGCGCCGCATCGGCTCGGTGGAGCGCGTCGAAGAGGTTGGCGGCCGCCTCGACCGGGTCGCCCGACGCCGACAGGTTCTCGTCCCCCGCCACCTCGCCGAAGCCGATCAGCCATTCGTCCGCCGCCGCCTCGCGCGTGTCGAGCCGCACCGGCTTGCCCGGGGCATAATGGCTCGCGAGCTGGCCGGGCGCGCTGATCGCCCCCGAAGGCGCGGCGAGCGCCAGTCCCAGCTCCTCCGCCGAGAGCGGGCCGGGGCGCAGGATCGCGCTGTCCTTGACGATCGTCGATTCGAGCCCCGCGGGCGTCGCGCCGTCGTCGATCACCAGCGGGATGCGCCCGGCGAGGCTCGCGGCGACATGTTCGGCGCGGGTCGGGCTGATCGCGCCGCTGGCGTTGGCCGAGGGCGCGGCGAGCGGCTTGGCGCAAGCGGCGAGCAGCGCCTGCATCGCACGGTGCGCCGGCACGCGCACGGCAATCGTGTCGAGCCCCGCGGTCACCAGCGACGCGATCCCCGCCTCGGGGCGCAGCGGCAGCACCAGCGTCAGCGGGCCCGGCCAGAAGCGCTCGGCCAGCGCCCGCGCCGCCTCGTCGAACACCGCGATCCGCTCGGCGGCGGCGAGATCGGGGACATGGACGATCAGCGGGTTGAAGCTCGGCCGCCCCTTGGCCGCGTAGATCCCAGCCACCGCGCGCGACTCGGTCGCGTCGGCGGCGAGGCCGTAGACCGTTTCGGTCGGCACCGCGACGCATTCGCCGGCTCGAATCAGCCGCGCGGCTTCGGCGATCGCGGCCGTGCCGTAGGGGAAGATGCGCGGGCTTGGTTCGCTCACGAAGCCGGCGCTATAGCGCGGCCGACAACAGCACAAGAGAGGGGTCCCGATGTTCACGCCCGCCACCGCCGAACAGCGC
This sequence comes from Sphingomonas sp., assembly GCF_017745215.1. Taxonomy (GTDB): domain Bacteria; phylum Pseudomonadota; class Alphaproteobacteria; order Sphingomonadales; family Sphingomonadaceae; genus Sphingomonas. The sequence continues at coordinate 137,677 of NZ_JAGHZV010000013.1, read as the reverse complement.
TTCGTGCTCGATCATGTCGTGCGCATCGCCGAGCTTTCGGAGGACGCGACGCCGGACATGGTCGAGGCCGTTCTCGAAGGCGCCGGCGCCTTCGCGGCGGGCGAATGGTCGCCGCTCGAGCGGTCGGGCGACGAAGTCGGCCCCAGGCTCACCGCCGAGGGCGTGAAGATGCCCGAAGGCTTCGCCGCCGCGTACAAGGCCTATGTCGACGGCGGCTGGGGCACGATCGGCTCGCCGCCCGAGTTCGGCGGCCAGGGGCTGCCGGTGAGCCTCTCGGCCGCGGTGCTCGAGACGCTGGGCAGCGCCAACATGGGCTTCGCGCTCGCGCCCATCCTCACCGTCGGCGCGATCGAGGCGCTGATGCACCATGGCACGCCCGAGCAAAAGGCGGCCTACCTCCCCCACCTCGCGAGCGGCGCCTGGACCGGCACGATGAACCTCACCGAGCCGCAGGCCGGCTCGGACGTCGGCGCGCTCCGCAGCACCGCGACGCCGCGCGCCGACGGCACATGGTCGATCCGCGGCACCAAGATCTTCATCTCGTTCGGCGACCACGACATGGCCGACAACATCGTCCACCTCGTGCTCGCGCGCACCCCCGATGCGCCGCCGGGGACCAGGGGCATCTCGCTGTTCCTGGTGCCGAAGTACCGGCTCAAGGACGACGGCACGCCCGGCGACTTCAACGACGTCCGCGTCGTCTCGATCGAGCACAAGATGGGGCTGCACGCCTCGCCGACCTGCGTGCTCAGCTTCGGCGATCACGGCGACTGCATCGGCGAGCTCGTCGGCCCCGAGCTGGGCGGGATGCGCGCGATGTTCACGATGATGAACAATGCGCGATTGAACGTCGGCCTCCAGGGCGTGCAGGTCGCCGAACGCGCCACGCAGCGCGCGGTCGCCTATGCGCGCGAGCGAATCCAGTCGGCGCGCGCGGGCTCGCCCAGCCGCGAGTCGGTCGCGATCGTCGAGCATCCCGACGTGCGCCGCATGCTGATGCGGATGAAGGCGCAGACGCAGGCGGCGCGCGCGCTCGTCTATTACGCCTTCGCCCAGCTCGACCGCGCGCGCGCGGGCGATGCCGAGGCGGAGAAGCGCGTCGAGCTGCTCACCCCGCTCGCCAAGGCGCATGGCACCGATCTCGGCAACGAAGTCGCGTCGCTCGGCGTGCAGGTCCACGGCGGCATGGGCTATATCGAGGAGACCGGCGCCGCCCAGCATTTCCGCGACGCGCGGATCACGCCGATCTACGAAGGCACCAACGGTATTCAGGCCGCCGACCTCGTCGGGCGCAAGCTCTCGATGGATAATGGCGGCACCGTGTTCGCGCTGCTCGGCCAGATGCGCGGGCAAGCCGAGGATGCCGGGCTGGTGGCGCTGATCGACGCCTGCGACGACGTGACGCGGCAGTTGCTCGCGTCCGATGTCGATGATCGGCTGGCCGCGAGCTATCCCTTCCTGACGATGCTCTCGGTCGCGGTATGCGGCTGGCTGATGGAAGCGCAGGGGCGGATCGCTGCGGCGAGCGAAGGCGACCCGGCGTTCCTGGGGATGAAGGCCGCGGCGGCGCGCTTCTACGTCGCGCAGGTCGTGCCCGAGGCGATGGGGCTCAAGGCGGCGGCCACGGCTTCGGCGGAGGTGCTCTATGCCGTCGATGCGGAGGCGTTCGCGGCCTGAGCCGGGTCGATTTCAATCAAATCGACCGTCACCCCGGCGAAAGCCGGGGCGACGGTTGGAGCGGAAGGGCGGATCTCAGATCGGCTCGCCCCCATCGGTTTCGTAGAGCGTCAGCTGGCGTTCGGTGAAGCCCAGCCGGCGCCATTCCGCCCGCCACTCGACGAGATGAGGAGCGGTGAAATGCCCGGAGAGCGAGTCGCGGTCGCGCCAGCGCTCGGTGACGTGGAAGAGGCCGGGCTCGAGCACGTCCTCGGCATAGCCATATTGCGCGCAGCCCGGCTCGGCGCGCGACGCGGCGATCATCTTCGCCATCGCCGGGCGCGCTGCGTCCATGGCTTCGGGCGGCACGCGGAAGCTGCCGACGATGAAGAACATGCTATTCCCCCCGCCGCCCCTCGCCGGCGGCGGCCTCATGCTTGCCCTGCTCGCGGCGTTTGAGCAACGTCTCGGTGGCTTGCGCTCGCGCGGGATCGAAGCGATGGCCGAAGGCGAGCCCGAGCATCATCGCGACGCCGCCCGTGCTGCCACGCGCGCGGCGCATCCCCCAGCGGATCAGCGCGGGGAGCGAGACGAGGATCACGACCGCCGCCAGCCAGGGCAGCCACGCGGTCACTTGGCGGGCGCGTCCTTCTTCGGGCGGAGCGAGGTGAAGGCGCGGTCGCCGCGCAGCGCGGTGAGATAGGCGAGCGGGTTCAGCCACGAGCCGTTGCCGCTGTACGAATGCGTCACGAACTCGGCGCGGCCGCTGATCGATTCGAACGGCACCGGCCCGCCCAGCCCCTGTTCGGCGAGCGCGAAGCGGCTGTCGGCCGACTGGTCGCGATTGTCGCCCATCAGGAAGACATGGCCGGCGGGCACGGTGACCGGCGCATAGTCGTCGCCCGGGCTCACATAGCCGCCGCCGAGATCATAGTCGCCCAGGTCGATCGTGTCGTAGCTGACGCCGTTCGGCAGCGTCTCGCGATAGACCGGCAGGCGACACCAGAGCACGCCCTTGTCGTCCGCCTTCTGGAAGCGCGCGAGCATGCCGTCGCACGGAACGTTGGCGTCGACGCGGAGGTTCGCTTCGCCCGCATAGACGCGCGGGACCTGGCGGCCGTTGAGCCAGAGCCGGCTGTGGCGCACCTCGACCGTATCGCCCGGCAGGCCGATCACGCGCTTGATCAGGTCGGCACCGTCGCTCAGCCGCGCGACCGTGACGATGTCGCCGCGCTCGGGCAGCTTGCCGAGGATGCGGCCGGGCACGAAGCCGTTGCCGTGGATCGTCGGCGAGGCATAGGACCAGCCATAGGGATATTTGCTGACGATGAGCCGGTCGCCCGTGAGCAAATTGGGCATCATCGAGGCCGAGGGGATGTAGAAGGGCTTGGCCGCGACTGTCTGGAAGGCGAAGAGGCCGCCCAGGAACAGGGTCCAGCCGGCGATCGTGCGGCGCCAGCCGGGGTTCGGTTTCTCGCTCATCGGAGCCCTCGCGTGAAAAGGGTCAGGCGAGCTCGTGCCGGAGCAGGTCCGCGGCGTCGAGCCCGAGAAGCTGGATATGGTCGCGCACCCGCGGCCAATAGCTGGTGAGGAAACGGTCGCGCTCGGCGACGCGCAGCCGCTCGACTGCGCCCGGCAGCACGAACATGCCGACGCCGCGGCGCACCTCGACATAGCCGTCGTCCTGGAACGACTGGTACGCCTTGGCGACGGTCAGCGGGTTGGCATTATGCTCGGCGGCAAGCGCGCGGACCGACGGGAGCTGGTCCCCGGCACGGTACTGGCCTCGCAGGATCGCGGCGGCGATGATCGCGCGCAGCTTGAGGTATACCGGGCTGTCTTCGTGCTCGAGCGCTGTCATGGTGCCTTAATACACTAATTTCACTATCGGTCCATAGTGGAATCAGTGCGGTTGCTTGTCGTTTGATGCGCCTCACGGCGCATGGCGGCACCGGCCCGCTCCCCCTCCCGGCCACCCATCGGCAGTATCTTGTGGGTAGCCGGGAGGGGGACCGGGCCGGTGCCGCCGAAAACGCGTTCTTCCGCGCGTTTTCCAAACCAACCTTCAACCGTTCCAGATCGTGAGTATCTGGTCGAGCTCCGGGCGAGGCCGCTCCTCCAGCTCGCGGCCCGGCGTGCCGATGAAGATGAAGCCGGCGATGCGCTGGCCCTCGCTGCCGAACAGGTCGCGGACCTCGTCCGAATAGGCCGCCCAGCCGCTGAGCCAGCCGCCTGCGAAGCCCATCGCCGCGGCGGCGTGGAGCAGGTTCATGCATGCGGCCCCGGCCGAGAGTTCCTGCTCCCACACCGGGATCTTGTGCCCCTGGACCGGCGCCGAGAGCACAACCACCAGCGCGGGCGCCTGGCGGGCGAATTCCTCGGCGGCGGCGACGTCGCGCGGGCCGCAGTCGTCCTTCTCGCTCGCGAGGATCGCGCCCATAGTTGCGGCGAGAGTATCGCGCGCTTCGTCGGCGACGATCACGAAGCGCCAGGGAAAGAGCTTGCCATGGTCGGGGGTGCGCGAGGCGAGTCCGACCATCTCGCGCAGCTGCTCGACGCTGGGGCCAGGCGCGACCAGATCGCGCGGCTTGCCCGAGCGGCGTGTAGCGAGCAGGCTGAGCGGGGTGCTGGTGTCGTTGAACATGGCGGGCATCTAGGCGTGGCGGGCGGGAACGCCAACCTCATCCTCATCCGCGACCCATTCAACTTTCGTCGCCCTCATTCCCCGTCATCCCGGCGAAAGCCGGGACCCAGGGCCACGAGCGATGCCTTGCTTGGCTCTGGATCCCGGCTTTCGCGGGGATGACGGCTGAAGGAGAAGGGTCGCCGGTCCCCCAAAGCTTTACACCCGCCCCGTTCCGGCTAGTCTCGCCGCCCATGCGCCGGGCGCCCGCCCGGAAAACCGTTCATGGAGAGCCCACACAGATGGTGGACACCCCGACTGCCGACTCGCCTGCAGAGCCGGACATCACCCACGTCAACCCCGCGGCCCAGAAGGCCTGGTTCGGCCACCCGCGCCAGCTCGCCCGGCTGTTCACCACCGAGATGTGGGAACGCTTCGGCTATTACGGCATGCGCGCGCTGCTCACGCTGTACCTCGCCAACTACTTCCTCTTCTCGGACCGCACCACCAACGGGCTCTACGGCGGCTTCACGGCGCTGGTGTACCTGACCCCGCTCGTCGGCGGACTGCTCGCCGACCGCTACCTCGGCTCGAAGCGATCGGTGAAGTTCGGCGCGATCATCATGTCGCTCGGCTATTTCACCCTCAGCCTCGGCGCCGGGCTCGGCCAGCAGGCGACGCCCTATGCGGTGATCGACGGCACGCGCTACGAAGTCACCGTCGAGGGCAGCGGCAAGCAGGCCCAGCAATATGTCACGCTTGCCGGCGACAAGCTCGCGATCAAGGGCAAGGAAGACGGCAGCGTCGACCTCGTCGCCACCGACGGCCATGTCGCCAAGGCAATTCCCAAGGGCGGGTTCGAGCCCGGCGGCGACCGCAGCTTCCTGTTCACGATGGTGCTGCTCGCGGGCCTTTCGCTGATCACCATGGGCAACGGCTTCTTCAAGCCCAACATCTCGACGATGGTCGGCGAGCTCTACGAACAGGGCGACCGGCGACGCGACGCGGGCTTCACCATCTTCTACATGGGCATCAACCTGGGCTCGCTGTTCTCGCAGCTGCTCTGCCCGTGGCTTCAGGAACATGTCGGCTGGTGGGCGGGCTTCGGCCTCGCCGCGCTGGGCATGCTCTTCTCCTGGTCGCTCATCCAGTTCGACGGCGGCCGGCTCGACGGCTATGGCGAGCCCCCCAAGGACGGCCCCGACCGTTCGATGATCATCTACATCTGCGCGCTCGTCGCGGTGCCGGTGATCCTGTTTCTCTTCACCAACCTGATGAACGCGCCCGAGCCGGTCGAAGGGTCGGGCTTCGTCGGCTATCTCATCGCGCTGCCGCTGATGGGCAAGCTGCTGTTCGGCACCTTCCTGATCGGCATCCCCGCGATCCTGGTCTGGTCGTGGCGCGTCGGCACCAGGACCGAGCTGCAGATGATGCTCGCGGCGATGGTGCTGATCGTGTTCAACGTCGCCTTCTGGACGCTGTTCGAGCAGGCCGGCTCCTCGCTGACGCTGTTCGCCGACCGCAACACCAACCTTTCGGTGTTCGGCTGGTTCTCGATCACGCCGGGGCAGACGCAGTTCTTCAATGCCTTCTTCATCGTCGTGCTCGCCCCGATCATGAGCGTGATGTGGACCTGGCTCGCGTCCAAGGGTCTCGAGCCGACGATTCCGGTGAAGTTCTCCTTCGCGCTCGTCGGGGTCGGGCTCGGCTTCCTGCTGCTCGTCTGGGGCTCGAACTACGCCGATTCGAGCTTTCAGGTCGGCATCTGGTGGCTCGCCGGCCTCTATCTGATCCATTCGATCGCCGAGCTCTGCATCTCGCCGGTGGGCTTGAGCATGATCACCAAGCTCTCGATCGCGCGGATCGTGGGCATGATGATGGGCGTGTGGTTCCTCTCGATCAGCTGCGCGCAGTACGTCGCGGGCGTGGTCGCGCAGTTCGCCAGCGTCGAGACGGTGGGCGGGCAGGTGACCAACCTCGAGGTCAGCCTGCACACCTATGTCGGCGTGTTCACCAATATCGCGATCGTGGCGATCATCGCGGGCGGCGTGCTGTTCCTGCTGTCGTTCCCGCTCAAGAAATGGATGCACGGCGTCAAGTGATCCCGGCGTAACGGCCGCCTCCCCGACCCCTCGGGGAGGCGGCCTCGTCGCCGGTCAGGCCGCGACCGTCTCCGCGGGCATCGGCGGCACGGGCATGTCGGCCTCTCCGGCGAGCCTTTCCCATTCGGTTCGCGCCATGCTCGGCCGTTCCGCCATCCGTGCGATCCAGGCGGCGAGCTGGGGATAGGGCGCGAGCAGCACCCGGCCCTCGGCGCATTGCGGCAGGAACGAGAGCTGGGCGATCAGGTGGAAGTCGGCGAGCGTGGGCTGGTCGCCGACGAGATACGGCCCCTCGCCCATCAGCCGCGCGACTTCGCCCACCGCGACGCCCGCATCGGGCATCGCGCCGGCGATCTTCGCTTCGTCGCACGGCATGCCGAAGCGCGGCGCCACCAGCCGCTGGAAGGCGATCGCGCCGGTGATGCGCGGCGCGAGATAGCAGTCGGCGATGTTGAGCAGCTGGTCCATCCGCGCGGCCTGGCGCGGATCGGCGGGCGTCATCGCCGGTTCGGGCGCGATCCGGTCGATATAGCGCAGGATCGCCTGGACCTCGTAGAGCCTGAACCCGTCATGCTCGAACGCGGGCATCTTGGCGAAGGGCTGGCGCTCGAGATGCTCGGGCGCGCGCTGGCCGCCGAAGCCGAAGGCGGCGAGTTCCCAGTCGAGCCCCTTCTCCTTGAGGACCAGCAGCGGCGAGCGCACATAGGGGCTGCCCGGAATGCCATGGACGATGAACTTGCTCATGCTGCGGTCTCCTCGGTGCTGAAGTCGCGATAAAGGCCGAGCAGCATCGCCCAGCCTTCGCCCAGCGACGGCGCAAGCTTGTCCGCCGCATCGCCGAAGCGCTGGAGGTTGTGATGCGTGAGCGTCACCAGCGTGCCGCTGCCGGCGGGCGTGAAGGCGAGCTCGACTTCGTTCAGAAAGTCGGGATCGTATTTGAAGTCGGCGCCCAGCTGCCAGCCGAGGACGAGGCGGCGCGGCGGATCCCATTCGAGTACCTTGCCCCATTCGCACTCATTCCCTTCCGCGTCGCGCTCGAACCAGCGGCCGCCCTCGCGCGGCTCGACGACGATGTCCTGGAAAGGCGTGGGGGCGATATGGTGGCCCTCGTGCCACCAGCGGCTCATATGGCCGGCGAACAGCTCGAAGGCGCGCGCCGGCGGCACCTTCACTTCGACCGAACGGACAACGGGTGCGATCGTCATTTGCCCTCCTCTTCGCCGACCGCGTCGGCATAGGCCTTGAAGCTGTCGAGCTGCCGGACCCAGAAGCGGTCCAGCCAGTCGCGCATCGCGCCGATCCCGCGCGGATCGAGGCTGTAGATGCGCCGCGTGCCCTGCGCGGTCTCGGTGACGAGCCCGGCGTCCTTGAGCACCTTGAGATGTTGCGACACCGCCGGCCGCGAGACGGGCATGTCGCGCGCGATGTCGACCACCGCGGCAGGGTTCTCCGCGACGCGCTCGAAGACGGCGCGCCTTGTGGGGTCGGCGAGCGCGTCGAGGGCACGCGCGGCGGATGCGTTAGCCATAACTAACGGTTAGTTAGTACTTACGGGTGAGTCAAGCGCAAAACAAAACCCTCTCCCCGCCGGGGGAGAGGGTCGAGACGCGAAGCGTCGAGGGGAGAGGGCTAGGTGCCAGACGATAACCGTCGCACCTAGCCCTCTCCCTCCCGCCGCCTTCGGCGTCGGGTGTCCCTCTCCCCCAAAGGGGAGAGGGGTAGGCGTCACCAGATATGCACGCGCTTCTCGGGCGCGAGGTACAGCTTGTCGCCCGGCTGGATGTTGAACGCCTTGTACCAGGCGTCGACGTTGCGGACGATGCCGTTGACGCGGAACTTGGCCGGGCTGTGCGGATCGGTGAGCAGCGCCTGGCGCTGGGCGTCCTCGCGCACCTTGGCCTGCCAGGCCTGGGCATAGGCGAGGAAGAAGCGCTGGTCGCCGGTCAGCCCGCCGATCACCTTCGCCTTGCCGTGCTTGGCCTGGTAGCGCTGGAACGCGCCATACGCCGCCTCGACGCCGCCGAGGTCGCCGATGTTCTCGCCGAGCGTCAGCTTGCCCTGGATGTGCGTGCCGGGGATCGGCTCATAGGCGTCATACTGGTCCGACAGCGCCTTGGTGCGCTCGCCGAACGCCTTCTTGGCTTCGGGCGTCCACCAGTTCTCGAACTTGCCGGTCGGGCCGAACATGCTGCCCTGGTCGTCGAAGCCATGGCCCATCTCATGGCCGATGATCGCGCCGATCGCGCCATAGTTGACCGCCGGATCGGCGCTGGGGTCGAAATAGGGCGGCTGGAGGATCGCGGCCGGGAAGGTGATCTGGTTGGCCAGCGGGTTGTAATAGGCGTTCACCGTCTGCGGCGTCATCGTCCACAGCGTGCGGTCGACCGGCTTGGCGAAGCGCTGAAGTTCGAGGTCATGGTCGAATTCGGCGCTGCGCATCGCATTGCCGAGCAGGTCATTGCGGTCGATCTTGAGCGTCGAATAGTCGATATACTTGACCGGATGGCCGACGCGCGGCTCGAAGGCGGCGAGCTTGGCGAGCGCGGCGGTCTTGGTCTTCTCGTCCATCCAGGTCGAGCCCGAGATGCGCGCCTGGTAGGAGCCGCGCAGGTTCTCGATCAGCTCGGCCATCTGCTTCTCGGCGGCGGGCGGGAAATATTTGGCGACATAGATCTCGCCGACCGCTTCGCCCATCGCGCCGTTGACCATCTGCACGCCGCGCTTCCAGCGCTCGCGCTTGACCTGTACGCCCGAGAGCGTCTTCGAATAGAAGTCGAAGCTCGCGTCGTCGAACGCCTTGGGCAGCATCGGCGCATTGCCGCTGATGAAGTGGAAGGTCAGATAGGCCTGCCAGGTCGACACCGGCGTGTCGGTGAAGATCTTGCCCATCGCAGCGAGCGCGGTGTTGTTCGCCATCAGCACCTTGGGCGACGACTCGAGCCCCGCGGTCTTGAGCATCAGCGCCCAATCCCAGTCCGGCGCCTTGGCCTCGAGGCCCTCGACCGTCTCGGGATCGTTCATCGCCATCAGGTTGCGGCTCTCCGCCGGCGACCATTGCACCTTGGCGAGCGCGGTCTCGAGCGCGAAGATCGCATCGGCCTTGGCCGACGCATCGGCGACGCCGCCGAGCTCGAGCATGTGCTGGACATAGGCGCGATAGGCCTTGCGGAAATTGTCGTATTTCTCGCCTTCGAGCAGGTAGTTGTCGCGCGCCATGCCGAGGCCGCCCTGGCTGGCGGCGGCGGTGTAGTGCGTCGGATCGGCGAGGTTGGGGATGATGCCGAGGTTGACCGGCGCGGCATAGCCGACGGTCGCGAACAGCACCTGGATCGCCGCCTTGTCGTTCGCCGCGGCGATGCGGTCGAGATAGGGCTTGAGCGGCGCAGTGCCGCGCGCCTCGATCCCGGCCTCGTCCATCCAGCTGGCGTAGAGGTCGCCGATCTGCTGGCCCTTCGCGCCATAGTGCGCAGGGTCCTTGGCCATTTCGTCGAGGATGCCGCGGACGTTGACTTCGGCTTCCTCGGTGAGCTTGACGCCATAGCCGGCCGAGGCGCGGTCGGCGGCGATCTGGGTCTTGGCGGCCCAGCCCCCGTTGGCGAAGGTCCAGAAGTCGTCGCCCGGCTTGACGCTCATGTCCTGCGAGGTGAGGTCGATGCCGAAGGCGCCGTAGCGCGCCTTGTGGCCGGTCGACTGGCTGAGCACCGGCATCGCGACCGCGAGCAGCGCGACGCCCGCCGTCAGGCGAACCAAGTTGTTGATCTTCATGCTATTTGCCCCATGGAATCGCTGAATGGCGAAAGCCTATTGCTCGCAAGACGTGCAGGCAACGCGGAATCACCGCCATTGGGACGACTGGCGCGCGGGTGAGGACGAAGTGGAGAGCTGGCGGGTAGGTGTCGCCTCATTCGGCGAGCAGCGCCTCGTAGAGCGCGAGCATCTCGGCACCGAACAGCGCGAAGGTCACGCATTCGAACTGCGGATTCTCGGCGAGTGCCGCGCGGACCTCGTCGATCGCGATCCGCGCGGCGGGTTCGGCCGGGTAGCGGTAGATGCCCGTGCTGATCGCGGGGAAGGCGATCGTCTCGAACCCGCGCTCGGCGGCGATGGCGAGGCTTTGGCGATAGCAGCTCGCCAGCGTCTCGGGCTCGTCCTTGTCGCCGCCCTGCCAGACCGGGCCGACGGTGTGGATCACGTGACGCGCGGGCAGGCGATAGCCCCTGGTCACCTTGGCCTGCCCCGGCTTGCAACCGCCGAGCAGCCGGCATTCATGGACCAGCTCGGGCCCCGCCGCGCGGTGGATCGCGCCGTCCACGCCGCCGCCGCCGAGCAGCGAGGAATTGGCGGCATTGACGATCGCATCCACCGCCAGCGTGGTGATGTCCACCTGGATGGCGCGGATGCGTGCCCGGTCAGCCATGGACCACGCGATTGGCGACGAGATCGTCGACCACTGCGGGATCGGCGAGCGTGCTGGTGTCGCCCAGGCTCGAGACGTCGCCCTCGGCGATCTTGCGGAGGATGCGACGCATGATCTTGCCCGAGCGCGTCTTGGGCAGCCCCGGCGCGAACTGGATCGCGTCGGGCGAGGCGATCGGGCCGATCTCGGTGCGGACCCATTTCACCAGCTCGATGCGCAGTTCCTCGCTTGGCGAACAGTTCGCGTTGAGCGTCACATAGGCGTAGATGCCCTGGCCCTTGATCTCGTGCGGCATGCCGACCACCGCGGCCTCGGCCACCTTGGGGTGGAGCACCAGCGCGCTCTCGACCTCGGCAGTACCCATGCGATGGCCCGAGACGTTGATCACGTCGTCCACCCGGCCGGTGATCCAATAATAGCCGTCCTCGTCGCGGCGGCAGCCGTCGCCGGTGAAATACTTGCCCTTGTAGGTGGTGAAATAGGTCTGGAAGAAGCGCGCATGGTCGCCCCAGACGGTGCGCATCTGGCCGGGCCAGCTGCGGGTGATGCAGAGGTTGCCCTCGGTCGCGCCGTGCAGCACCTCGCCCTCGGCGTCGACGATCTGGGGGTCGATGCCGGGAAGCGGCCGGGTCGCGCTGCCGGGCTTGAGCGCCGTCGCGCCGGGGAGCGGGGCGATCATCGCGCCGCCGGTCTCGGTCTGCCACCAGGTGTCGACGATCGGGCAGCGGCCCTCGCCGACCACGTCATGGTACCAGCGCCATGCCTCGGGGTTGATCGGCTCGCCGACCGTGCCGAGCAGCTTGAGCGTCTTGCGCGACGTGGCCTGCACGAACCCGTCGCCCTCGCGCATCAGCGCGCGCAGCGCGGTGGGGGCGGTGTAGAGGATCTCGACCTGGTGGCGGTCGACGACCTGCCAGATGCGGCTGGCGTCGGGCCAGTTGGGCACGCCTTCGAACATCAGCGTCGTCGCGCCGTTCGCGAGCGGGCCGTAGACGATGTAGCTGTGCCCGGTGACCCAGCCGATGTCCGCCGCGCACCAATAGACCTGGCCGGGGCGATAGTCGAAGACCAGCTCGTGGGTGTAGCTCGCCCAGAGGAGGTAGCCGCCCGAGCTGTGGAGCACGCCCTTGGGCTTGCCGGTCGATCCCGAGGTGTAGAGGATGAACAGCGGGTCCTCGGCGCCCATCGGCTCGGGGGGGCAATCGGCGGGCACGCGCGCGACAGCCTCGTGGTACCAGACGTCGCGGCCGGGCTGCATCGCCACCGCGCCGCCGGTCGCCTTCACCACGATCACCTTCTCGAGGCAGGGAGTGTGCGCCGCCGCTGCGTCGACATTGGCCTTCAGGGGCACATGCTTGCCGCCGCGCCGGCCCTCGTCGGCGGTGACCACCACGGTCGAATCGCAATCGGTGATCCGCCCGGCGAGCGCTTCGGGCGAGAAGCCGCCGAACACCACCGAATGGATCGCGCCGATCCGCGCGCAGGCGAGGATCGCGAACGCCGCCTCGGGGATCATCGGCATGTAGACGGTGACGCGGTCGCCCTTCTTGACGCCCTGGTCGCGCAGCACGTTGGCGAAGCGGCAGACCGCTTCGTAGAGCTCGAGATAGCTGATGTGGCGCGAGGGCTCGCTGGGAACGTCGGGCTCCCAGATGATCGCGGTGTCGCGGCCGCGGCTGGCGAGGTGGCGATCGATGCAATTGGCCGCGACGTTGAGCTTGCCGTCGGCGAACCAGCGGATGTGGAAGTCGGCCTCGTCGAACGACCAGTCGCCGGCGAGCTCGGGGCGCTTGATCCAGTCGAGCCGCTTCGCCTGCTCGAGCCAGAAGCTGCCCGGATCGGCGAGGCTGCGGCCATGGAGCGTCTCATACCCTTCCGCATCGACGCGGGCGCGGCGCGCCCAGGTTTCGGGGACGGGGTAGATGGTCTCGCTCATGGCGCTCCGCTCCTGCTTTTCGGCTTCCCCATGCGAAGCCGAGCGCGCCGAGGCAAGCGCAGAAATCCTGCGACTTGTTTTCCAGGTTAGCCGACGCGAGCGCTCGCGCATGGCAGCTTCGACGGGGAAACCGCACCCTCGCACGCGCGCCGCGGGAACGACTTCGAAACCGTTCCGTTTGCGCTTCGACCCGCATCGCGCGCGGGGTTCGAGACAAATTGCGACAATATTTCGGTGGAACTGTTCGCCGGGACAACCATCTAGGACGCCATGGCCAAACGCCCCCTCGCCCTGATTCTCGCCGCTGCGGCACTGCCGCTGGCAGGCTGTGCCGTCGGCCCGGACTATCATCCGAAGCCCGCCAGCGAGCTCGGCGTGCCCGAGGCCTATTCGGTGCCCGCCGACAGCAGCCGCGAGGACCTGGCCGAGTGGTGGAAGAAATTCGACGATCCCCTGCTCGGCCAATTGGTCGAGCAGGGGCGCGCGGCGAACCTCGACGTCGGCCAGGCGGTCGCGCGGCTGCGCCAGGCACGCGAATCGCTCGTCCAGGCGCGCGCCGCGCTGCTGCCGGCGGTGACCGCCTCGGGCGGGGTTTCGCGCAACCAGGGAGTTACCGGCACCGGCGGCTTCGCGGACAACAGCAGCTTCTCGATCGGCGCCGACGCCAGCTACCAGGTCGACCTGTTCGGCGGCAATCGCCGCAACACCGAGGCGGCGGGCGCGGCGGCGGAAGCGGCGAGCTACGACGTCGCCGCGGTGCTGATCTCGGTCGAGGCCGAGATCGCGCGCAACTATGTGCTCGCCCGGCTTGCCCAGGCGCAGCTCGCCAATGCACGCGACAGCCTGGGCATCCAGGACGACAATCTCCAGATCGCGCAGTGGCGCGTCCAGGCAGGCCTCGTCTCGTCGATCGACGCCGAGACGGCACGCGCGCAGCGGGCGCAGACCGCCGCGAGCATCCCCAGCCTCGAATCGGCGTACAACGGCTATGTCTCGCGGATCGGCGTGCTGACCGGCCAGGCGCCGGGCGCGCTCAAGGGCCAGCTCGAAGCGGTGAAGCCGATCCCGGCCGGACCGTCGAGCGTCGCCGCGGGCATCCCCGCCGATACGCTCCGCCAGCGCCCCGACGTCCGCTCGGCCGAGCGCAACCTCGCCGCCGCCAGCGCGCGGATCGGGGTCGCCGAGGCGCAGCTCTATCCGCAGCTCTCGATCGGAGGGAGCCTCGGCTCGGGCGGCGGCACGGTGGGCTCGCTGTTCGACGTGATCACCGGGCGCCTTTTCGCCAACATCGCGCAGACGATCTTCGACGGCGGCCGCTTGAAGAGCCAGGTCCGCTCGGCCGAAGCCGCGGCCGAGGGCTCGTTCCTCGCCTATAAGTCGAGCGTCCTCTCCGCGCTCGAGGACAGCGAGAATGCGATCGTGGCGCTCAAGGCAGCGCAGGACCGCGCGGCGCAATACGCCGTCGCGCTCGAGGCTTCGAACAACCAGGCGATCCTCGCGCGGATGCAATATCGCTCGGGGCTCACCGACTTTACTACGCTCAACCAGGCCGAAAGCGCATTGCTCTCGGCGAGGAACGGGCTCTCCCAGGCCAAGTCCGACGAGGCGACCGCGCTGATCGCGCTCTACCTCGCGCTCGGCGGCGGCTGGGACCTGAACTCCACTCCCGAGGCGACCGCGAATGGCCAATGACACCACCGACCTCAACGAGTTCCTCGGCACGCCCAGGCAGGCGTGGTGGCGCCGCTACCTCAAATGGGTGGCGGTCGCCGCAGGCGTCGTGGTGCTCGTGCTCATCGCCTGGTCGTTCTTCGGAACGAGCAGCAAGACCGAATATGCCACCGCCGACGTCCAGCGCGGGAACCTCAGCGTCACGGTCTCGGCGACGGGCAAGCTCGCGCCGACCAACCAGGTGCAGGTCGGCTCCGAGCTTTCGGGCCTGGTCGAGAGCGTGATGGTCGACGTCAACGACCGCGTGACCAAGGGCCAGCCGCTCGCGGTGCTCGACACCTCGCGGCTGGACGACGCCATCCGCCAGAGCGAGGCGGCGCTCGCCTCGGCGCGGGCGAACGTCGCGCAGCAGCAGGCGACGCTCCAGCAGGACCGCGCGCAGCTCTCGCGGCTCCAGGAAGTCAGCAAGCTCTCGGGCGGGCGCGTGCCGGCGAAGACCGAGATGGAGCAGGCGCAGGCGGCCGTCGCGCGCGACGTCGCGACGGTGCACGCGGCGCAGGCGAATGTCGTCTCCGCCCAGGCCGACCTCTCTTCGAACCAGACGCAGCGCTACAAGGCGGTGATCCGCTCGCCGGTGAACGGCGTGGTGCTCGCGCGCCAGATCGACGCGGGCCAGACCGTCGCCGCCTCGTTCAACACCCCGACGCTGTTCGTGATCGCCGAGGACCTCAGCGCGATGGAGCTGCAGGTCGCGATCGACGAGGCCGACGTCGGCGAAGTCAAGGAAGGGCAGCAGGCGACCTTCACCGTCGACGCCTTCCCGGGCCAGACCTTCCCGGCACGGATCACTCGCGTCGACCTGGGCTCGAACCTGTCGGCGACGGCGAGCTCGTCCTCCGCCTCCACGTCGACGACGAGCACCCAGGTGGTCTCCTATGCCGCAACGCTGTCGGTCCAGAATCCCGACCTCAAGCTGCGTCCCGGCATGACCGCGACCGCCGAGATCACCACCACCCAGCGGCCCAATGTGCTGCTCGTGCCCAATGCCGCGCTACGCTTCACGCCGGCGACGCCGCAGGCGGCGAGCACCGGCCAGGGCGGCATCGCCGGTGCGCTGGTGCCGTCGCGGCGGCGCGGCGGCGGCGCGGAGAAGGCGGCGGGCGGGCGGAGCACCGGCCAGACCGTCTATGTGCTCGGCGACGACGGCAAGCCGCAGAAGATCGACATCACCACCGGCGTCACCAACGGCACGATGACCGAAGTCACCGGTGGTGGGCTCCAGCCCGGGATGAAGGTGATCACCGGCCAGCTCGCGGGCGACAGCTCGAAGCGCAGCGGCGGCAGCGGCGGCGGCCAGCGACGCTCGGGCGGTGCCGGCGGCCAGGGCGGGGGAGGCCAGCGTGGCGGGAGCCAGTGACCTGCCGCTGATCCGGCTGAAGGGCGTCACCAAGACCTATGGCGAGGGGCCGACCGCGTTCCAGGCGCTGAAGGGCATCGACCTCGACATCCGGCAAGGCGATTTCGTCGCGGTGATGGGACCCTCGGGCTCGGGCAAGTCGACGACGATGAACATCCTCGGCTGCCTGGACGTGCCGACCGGCGGCGAGTTCCTGTTCAAGGGCGTCCATGTCGAGCGGCTCGACCGCGACCAGCGCGCGCTGCTGCGGCGGAAATACCTCGGTTTCGTCTTCCAGGGCTTCAACCTGCTCGCGCGCACCTCGGCGCTCGAGAATGTCGAGCTGCCCCTCCTCTACCGCGGCGATCCCCGCGCCGAGCGGCGCGCGGCGGCGCTGGCGGCGCTCGACAAGGTGGGGCTCAAGGACTGGTGGGACCATACGCCCGCCGAGCTCTCCGGCGGCCAGCAGCAGCGCGTCGCGATCGCGCGCGCGATCGTCACCAGTCCCGCGGTGCTGCTGGCCGACGAGCCGACCGGCAACCTCGATTCGGAGCGCTCGATCGAAATCATGCAGCTGCTCACCGAACTCAACCGCACCAGCGGCATCACCGTGCTGATGGTCACGCACGAGCCCGACATGGCGGCGTTCGCGCACACCATCGTCCACTTCAAGGACGGGATGGTCGAGCGAGTCGACCAGGGCAAGGGCGTGGGAGTTCCGGCCTGATGTTCGGCACCACCTTCATCCTCGCGATCCGATCGATCTCGCGGCACAAGCTCCGCTCGTTCCTCACCACGCTCGGCATCATCATCGGCGTGGCGGCGGTGGTGGCGATGGTGACGCTGGGCAAGGCGACCACCGCGGCGGTGCAGAAGCAGATCTCGGCGCTCGGCACCAACGTGTTGCAGATCCGCCCCGGCCAGGGCTTCGGCCGCGGCGGCGGCGGCCCGCGCCCGCCCGACTTCACGCCCGAGGACGTCGCCGCGCTGCGCGAGCAGATCGCCGGCGTCACGGCGGTCGCGCCGCAGGTCAGCACCAGCGTCACCGCGATCTACAACGGCGCCAACTGGTCGACGACGCTAAACGGCACCACCAACGACATCTTCGTCGTCCAGCCCTGGCCGCTCGTCTCGGGGCGGACGTGGACGCGCGCCGAGGAACAGGCCGGCAAGGGCGTGTGCATCATCGGCAATACGGTGAAGACCAACCTCTTCCGAAACGCCGATCCGGTCGGCCAGCGGCTGCGCGTCAACGGCATCTCGTGCGACGTCATCGGGCTGCTCTCGACGCGCGGCCAGGCCGGCTTCGGCGGCGACCAGGACGATGTGGTGGTGATGCCGATCAAGCAGGTCCAGCGCCGCTTCACCGGCGACCGCAACATCAAGCTGATGATGGTCGGCGTCGATCCCGCCTATGACAGCGGGCAGATCCAGGATTCGATCTCGACGCTGCTGCGCGAGCGGCGGAGCATCACCGGCGGCAAGCAGGACGATTTCAACATCTTCGACACCGCGCAGATCAGCGCGACGCTGACCGGCACGACGACGCTGCTCACCGGCATCGTCGCGGCGGTGGCGGGGATCAGCCTGGTGGTCGGCGGGATCGGGATCATGAACATCATGCTCGTCTCGGTGACCGAGCGCACGCGCGAGATCGGTATCCGCCTGGCGATCGGCGCGGTGGCGGCCGAAGTGCTGATGCAGTTCCTGGTCGAGGCAGTGGTGCTCTCGTGCCTGGGCGGGCTGATCGGGCTATTGCTCGCGCAGCTGGTGGTGCTGGGGCTCGCGCCGGTGATGCAGGTCGACTGGATGTTCGACCCACAGATCAACATGATCGCCTTCGCGATCTCGGCGGCGATCGGCGTGGTCTTCGGCTATTTCCCGGCGCGCCGCGCGGCCGGGCTCAACCCGATCGACGCGCTGCGGCACGAATAGCTCAGGGCAGCAGCCCCAATTGCTTGCCGATGATCCGGTCGAACAGCCGCTTGGGGATCCACGGGACGATCCGTGCCTCGAGCATGTTGCGCGCCGCGGCATAGCGTACCCGCGGCTTCCGCGCGGTGAGGATGCGGTGGATCGTCTTGCCGAGCTGCTCGGCGGTGAGGCCCGCGCGGCCGGTCTCTGCCATGAAGGTGCGGACGCGCTCGAGCGGCTCGGCGTAGATCGTGCCGGCATAGGGCGCGATGTCGAGCGCGTCGGCCTTGTCCCAGATCGGCGTGCGCACGCCCGCGGGACCGAGCACGATCACGTCGATCCCGAACGGCAGCAGCTCGCGCCGCAGCGCCTCCGACAGCCCCTCGAGCCCGAACTTCGAGGCGTTGTACGGCGCCATGAACGGAAAGGCGGTCTTGCCGCCGACCGAGCTGATGTTGAGGATCCGCCCCGGCGGCCCCGCGCGCGACGGGTCGGCGCCGAGCAGCGGCGCGAAGGCCTGCGTCGCGATCACCACGCCGGTGAGGTTGACTTCCAGCTGCAGCCGGAAGTCGTCGACCGGCAGGTGGATCAGCGGGCCTGCGACGGCGATCCCCGCATTGTTGACCAGCGCCCCGAGCCTGCGCCCGGCCAACGCCTCGGCGACCTGTGCGGCGCCGGCGCGGACCGCCGCCTCGTCGGTCACGTCGAACACCAGCGGGGTGAAGCGCTCGCCCAACTCGACCGCGAGCCGATCGGCATCGGCCTGTTTGCGCACGCTGCCGAACACCCGCCAGCCGTTGTCGGCCAGCACCTTGCACGCCGCCCAGCCGATCCCGGTCGAAGCGCCGGTGACGACGGCGCTGTGTTCGATTGTCCCGTGAGGCAAAACCACCCCCCTCGCCACGTCAGCCGTCGGTCGGCAACCCGTAGAGCCGCCGCAGCTCGGCGAGGTCTTCCTGCGTGTCGACGTCGGCGAGCTCCGCCGGACGGGTGATGACATGCCGTCCGCGCCGGATCAACGCACGGCCGCCCTGGTCGCCGTCGAGCGACTGGAGCTCGGCGAAGTGGCCGCGGCCGAACAGCGCGGGCGGCTTGGGCTGCACGCCGTCGCTCGACGCGACGATCGTGTCGTCGCCGTGCGAGGCGTCGAACAGCCGGTAGACGTGCGTCGCGGTGACGCGCGGCATGTCGGCGAGCGCGACAAGCACCGCGCGCACCCCCGCCTTCTCCGCCGCCTCGACTCCGAAGCAGAGCGAACGCGCCTGGCCCAGCGTGGGGTCGGGGTTCTCGACGACCTCGTAGCCGAGCGCTGCGAAGTCGAGCTGCGTCTCGGACACCACCGCGATCCGCGCGGCGAAGGGCATATCCTCGAGCGCGGTCACGACATGATAGGCCAGCGGCTTGTCGAGGAAGCGCTCGGCGAGCTTGTCGCCGTCGTCGAACCGGCGCGAGCGGCCCGCGGCGAGCAGGACCAGCGCCGTCTCCTCAGGCGCGAGCATGGAAGGCCCTCACCATCGACGCGGCGACCGACAGCGCGATTTCGGAGGGGCCGATCGCGCCGAGGTCGAGCCCGGCGGGGCCCTCGATCCGCGCGAGATCGGCGGGCGCGACGCCCGCGGCCGCGAGCCGCTCGAGCCGCGCGGCATGGCTCCTGCGTGAGCCGAGCGCGGCGACATAGCCGGCGGGTGACGCGAGCGCGGCGATGAGGCCGGGGTCGTCGATCTTGGGATCGTGGCTCAGCGTCACCACCGCGGTCACCGGATCGGGGCGGAGCGCCGCCACCGCCTCGTCGGGCCAGCGGTCGTCGAGCGCCACGCCCGGGAAGCGCTCGGGCGTGAGGAAACGGGCGCGCGGGTCGATCACGATGGTCTTCACCCCCAAGGTGTGCGCAAGCGCGGCAAGCGCCTGCGCGATCTGGACGGCGCCGACGATGAGCAGCCGGCGTGGAGGCTCATAACGATTGACGAACGTTCCGGCTCCGCCGCTTCGGCCGGTGTCGAGATTTGTCGCGATTTCAATCGCCTGACCCTCGCGACGCGCCGCTTCGACCGCATCGAACAGCGCAGGCGGGAAGCCGGCGTCGGACACCGGCTGGATCAGCACGTCGATCTGTCCGCCGCACGGCAGCCCGACCTCCCAGGCCGCGGCATCGGCGACGCCATAGGCCCTGAGCACCGCAGGCGCGCCGGCGATCACCTCCGCCGCGACGGCAAGCACGTCGCCTTCGACGCAGCCGCCCGACACCGAGCCTTCGAACCGCCCATCCGCATGGACGAGCATATGGCTGCCGCGCGGCCGCGGCGCCGAGCCCCAGGTCGAGACGACGGTCGCCAGCGCCATCCGCGCGCCGGCCCAGTCGCGCGCGGCGGCGAAGACGCTCTCGTTGTCCGTCATGCCTCGGCTCCGTCACATCTCGCGTCTAGCTGCTAGCGAAAGGAGATCGTGATGGCGAGATCGCTGCTTTCGTGTCTGTTGCTGCTGGCGCTGGGCGCCGCCCCGGTGCAGAGCGCGCCGATGAGCGGACATTCTGAGCCTGGGGCCGACCCTAAGGCCGAGCCGAAGGTCATCGTCATCGCGCACCGCGGCGCGAGCGGGCTGCGCCCCGAGCACACCCTGCTCTCCTACGAGCTGGCGATCGAGCAGGGCGCCGACTTCATCGAGCCCGACCTCGTCCCCACCAAGGACGGCGTGCTGGTGGCGCGGCACGAGAACAACATCACCGAGACCACCGACGTCGCGTCGCACCCCGAGTTCGCGAGCCGCCGCACGACCAAGACGATCGACGGCGAGACGATGACCGGCTGGTTCACCGAGGACTTCACGCTGGCCGAGCTCAAGACCTTGCGTGCCAAGGAGCGGCTGCCGCAGCTGCGTCCGGGCAACACCGCCTATGACGGCCAGGCCGAGATTCCGACGCTCGACGAAGTGATCGCGCTCGCCAAGCGCCGCTCGAAGGCGCTCGGCCGCACGATCGGCATCTATCCCGAGACCAAGCACCCCAGCTATTTCGCCTCGATCGGCCTGCCGCTCGAGCAGCGCCTCGTCGACACGCTCAAGGCAGCGGGCTGGGACCGCGCCGATGCGCCGGTGTTCATCCAGTCGTTCGAGGTCGACAACCTCAAGAAGCTGAAGACGATGACGCACATCCGCCTCATCCAGCTGATGAGCAAGGACGGCGGCCCGGCGGACCACGCCCAGCCGAGCTACGCGGCGATGGCGACGCCCGAGGGGCTGAAGCAGGTCGCGACCTATGCCTATGGGATCGGCCCCGAGCTGACGATGATCGCGCCGTGGACCGGCGATCCGACCGACCTGATCGTCGACGCGCACGCCGCGGGGCTCAGGCTCCATCCCTGGACCTTCCGCGCCGAGAATTTCTTCCTGATGCCGCGCTATCGCACCGGCGCCGATCCCAAGGCGCATGGTGAGCTCGAGGCCGAGATCCGCTATTTCATCGGACTTGGCGTCGACGGCTTCTTCACCGACTATCCTGCAATCGGAGTCGCGGCGCGGGAGACCAACTCGGCGCCCGTGCGTTGAAGGCTGTGCCATGCGTCGTGCCCCGTCCCTGCTCCTCCTCGCGCTGCCGCTCTTGAGCGGCGGCTGCGTCGCCAGGGCGGCGTGGGACGTCGCGACGCTGCCGGTGAAGGCGGGCGCCAAGGCGGTCGACCTCGCGACGACGAGCCAGGAAGAGGCCGACCGCAACTACGGCCGCAGGATGCGCCACGCCGAGGAACGCGAGGCCCGCGAGCGCGCCGCGCACGACAAGGCATGCCGCAAGCGCCCGGAGGACTGCGGGCCGTACACGGGCTTCCGCGCGCATCCCGATCGCCTGGACGAATAGCGCGCGGACGCCTTCAAACCGGACGGGTCAGCCGCTAGATCGCTAGGATGCAACGCTATCCGTCCCAGCTCGTCGCCGTCGCCGTCTGCCTTGCCGCGCTCGCCGGGTTCGTCGACGCACTCGCCTATACCGCGCTCGGCGGCTTCTTCGCCTCGTTCATGAGCGGCAATTCGACGCGGATCGGCGTGGGGCTCGCAAGCGGCCGGCTCGGCGATGCGATGACTGGCGCGGCGCTGGTGCTGAGCTTCGTGAGCGGGGTGATCCTCTCCGCGGTGATCGCCCGCGCCCGCCCGCACGCGCACAAGCCCGCGGTGATGGCGGCGGTGACCGTTCTGCTCGCGCTTGCGGCGCTGGTCGCGGCGATCGCGCCGGGGCCGGGCGCGCCACTGCTGCTCGCCGCGGCGATGGGCTGCGAGAACGGCGTGTTCAACCGCGACGGCGAAGTCTCGATCGGGCTCACCTACATGACCGGCACGCTGGTGCGCATGGGCCAAAGGCTCGCCGCCGCGCTGATGGGCGACGGCGATCGCTGGGGCTGGGTGCGCTACCTGGCGCTGTGGCTGGGCTTCGTCGCGGGCGTGGTGCTCGGCGCCGGGGCGCAGCTCTCGGTCGGCTGGAACGCCTTGTGGTTCGCCGCCGCCGCTTCGGCTGCGCTCACGCTGCTGATCGCGCGCGTCGCCCGCCACAGCGGGCCGTGGACCGCCTACCAGCCGTAAGCCTTGCGGATCGCCGCGGCTTCCTCGGGCGCGACATGGTCGAGGAGCACCCGCGTGGTGAAGCCGCCCTGCATCACCGGGCCCTTGAAATAGCCCCAGTCGACGATCTGGCCGTCGGCGAGCGTGAGCTCCTGGCCCAGCTGGAAGCGCGTGTCGGCGGGTTCGTTGATCAGCTGGACGCGCGCGCCGCGCGGGGTGCGCTCGAGCACCTTCGCCCAGATGAACTCGGCCCTGTCGGACTCGGGCAGCAGGTCGAACTTGACGACGAAATCGCTCTCGTCCTTCGCGGGCGAACCGTAGTGCGCGAAGAACTCGCCGACCGTCGCGCGGCCATGGGCGATCGCGTCGTTCATCGCCTTGTCCTGCGCGGAGACGTTGACCACGCGGTCCTCGACCTGGGCGTGCGCCGCGCCCGGCGCCATCGCCGCGGCCAGGGCGAGTGCCGCTGCTGCCAACCAATTCCGCATGATTCCATCCCCCTTGCCGAGCGCCCATGATGCACGAAAGCGCACCCCGGCGGTAGCCGGGATGCGCTTTCGAAAGTGCCTCCGGGGCAGGATCAGACGTGGATCGGCTTGCCCGTCACCGCCATCGCCGCTTCCTTGATCGCTTCCGAATGCGTGGGATGCGCGTGGCAGGTATAGGCGATGTCCTCGCTCGTCGCGCCGAACTCCATCGCCTGCGCGGCCTGGGCGATCATCGTGCCCGCAACGCTGGCAATGATCCACACGCCGAGCACCCGGTCCGACTTGGCGTCGGCGATCACCTTCACGAAGCCGTCGGGCTCGTGGTTGGTCTTGGCGCGGCTGTTGCCGAGCATCGGGAACTTGCCGACCTTGACCTCGCCGCGTTCCTTCGCCTGTTCCTCGGTGAGGCCCACGCCGGCGATCTCGGGCCAAGTGTAGACCACGCTGGGGATCACGTCGTGGTTCACGATGCCGGTAAGGCCGGCGATGTTCTCGGCCACGGCGATGCCTTCGTCCTCGGCCTTGTGCGCGAGCATCGGGCCGGGAATGACGTCGCCGATCGCCCAGATGCCGGGGACGGCGGTCTGGAAGCGATGGTCGGTCTCGATCTGGCCGCGCGGGTTGGTCGAGAGCCCGGTCGCGGCGAGGTTCAGCCCATCGGTGTTGGGCCGGCGGCCGATCGAGACGAGCACGGTATCGGCCTCGATCGTCTCGGCGGCGCCGCCCGCGGCGGGCTCGAGCGTCAGCGTCGCCTTGCCGCCGTTCACGGTCACGCCGGTGACCTTGGTCGAGAGCCTGAACGCCATCCCCTGCTTCTTGAGGATCTTGTTGGCTTCCTTGCGGACGTCGCCGTCCATGCCCGGCAGGATCTGGTCGAGGAACTCGACGACGGTCACTTCGGCGCCGAGGCGGCGCCAGACGCTGCCGAGTTCGAGCCCGATCACGCCGCCGCCGATGACGACCATCTTGCCCGGCACCTTGGGCAGCTCGAGCGCGCCGGTCGAATCGACCACCACCTGCTGGTCGATCGTCACGCCGGGGAGCGGCGTCACCGACGAGCCGGTGGCGATGACGATGTTCTTCGCGGTGTAGGTCTCGTCGCCGACCTTGACGGTCTTGGCATCGACGAAGCTGCCGAGGCCCTTGAGCCAGGTGACCTTGTTCTTCTTGAACAGGAACTCGATGCCGCCGGTGAGGCCCTTCACCGCATCGATGCGCTGGGCGTGCATCGCGTCGAGATCGAGCTCGGGCGTTACCTTGACGCCGAGCTTGGCCATCGCGCCGCTCGCCGCCGCGTCATAATATTCGGAGGCGTGGAGCATCGCCTTGGAGGGGATGCAGCCGACGTTGAGGCACGTGCCGCCCAGCGTCGCGCGGCTCTCGACGCAGGCGGTCTTGAGCCCCAGCTGCGCCGCCCGGATCGCCGCGACATAGCCGCCGGGGCCCGAGCCGATCACGATGACGTCGAATTCTTCAGCCATTGCAGGTTCCACTTTGGACAGGGATGCCGGTTCCGGGGGCGTAGGCTCCGTTGGAGTCGCCCCCGGCCGTCTCACCCCAAAGATGGGGAAGCGCCGCCATAATGCCATCCCAGACCCCCCGGTCGGACCCCTGCACCGAATCGCAGGAGATAAGGGTAGCCCAAGACATAATTGCGGCGGTGCGCCTCAAAGGTCGATCAGCAGCCGGGTCGGGTCCTCGATCGCGTTCTTGAGCGCGACGAGGAAGGTCACCGCCTCGCGGCCGTCGATCAGGCGATGGTCGTAGCTCAGCGCGAGGTACATCATCGGGCGGACGACGATCTGGCCGTCGCGGACCACCGGGCGGTCCTCGATGCGGTGGAGGCCCAGCACCGCCGACTGCGGCGGGTTGATGATCGGCGTCGACATCAGCGAGCCGAACACGCCGCCGTTCGAGATGGTGAAGGTGCCGCCCTTCATCTCGTCCATCTTGAGCGTGCCGTCCTTGGCGCGCTTGCCGAAGTCGCCGATCGTGCGCTCGATCGCCGCGACCGACAGGTCCTGCGCATCGCGGATCACCGGCACCACCAGCCCCTGCGGCGCCGAGACCGCGACCGAGATGTCGGCATAGTCGTGGTAGACGATGTCGTCGCCGTCGATCGAGGCGTTGACCGCCGGGATGTCCTTCAGCGCCTGGCAGGCGGCCTTCACGAAGAAGCCCATGAAGCCCAGCCGCACGCCGTGCTTCTTCTCGAACAAATCCTTGTACTTGGCGCGCGCGGCCATGACCTCGGTCATGTCGACGTCGTTGAACGTCGTGAGCATCGCCGCGGTGTTCTGTGCCTCCTTGAGGCGCTTGGCGACGGTCTGGCGCAGGCGCGTCATGCGGACGCGCTCTTCCTTGCGCTCGCCGGCGACGCGCGGCGCGGCTGGAACCGCAGCGGCAGGCGCGGCCGGAGCGGGCGCGGCGGGGGCCTTGACCTGCGCGGCGGCGACGACGTCGTCCTTGGTCAGGCGGCCGTCCTTGCCGGTGCCCTGCACGGTCGAGGGATCGACGTGATGCTCGAGGATCGCGCGGCGCACCGACGGCGAGAGCGCGGCGGCGTCGACGTCGCTCGCGGGCGCAGCCGCAGGGGCCGGCACGGGCGCGGCGGCCGGAGCAGGCGCTGCAACGGCGGGCGCGGGCGCGGCAGCCGCGGCGCCGCCTTCCTCGACGGTCGCGATCACCGCGCCGACGAGCACGGTGTCGCCCACTGCGACGAGCTGCTGGCCCATCACGCCCGCGATCGGGCTGGGCACTTCGACCGACACCTTGTCGGTCTCGAGGCTGGCGATGGGCTCGTCGGCCTTCACCGGCTCGCCGGGCTTCTTGAGCCATTCGCCGACGGTCGCCTCGGTGATCGATTCGCCCAGCACGGGGACTTTGACTTCTGCCATTTTTCTCTTCCTGCCGTTCGGGTCGGATTACTTCCGGGTACGCCGGATTTCGTCGCGGACGCTGTGGCCGAGCGCGTCGGCGACGAGCGCGGCCTGCTCCATGTTGTGGCGCTTCATCAGGCCGGTCGCCGGCGAGGCGGCCGCGGCACGGCCGGCGTAGCGCGCACGCTGCGGCTTCGACCCCGCAGCCTTGAGCGCTTCCTCGATCAGCGGCTCGACGAAGAACCAATAGCCGTTGTTCTTGGGCTCTTCCTGAGCCCACACAATTGTCTCAAGGTTTGGCATCCGCTTGATCCGCTCGGCCAGCGGCTCGCCCGGGAAGGGATAGAGCTGCTCGATGCGGACGATCGAGGTGTTCCCGTCCCCGGCCGCGTCGCGCGCTTCGATCAGGTCGTAGGCGACCTTGCCGGTGCAGAGCACCAGCCGCTTCACGTCCTGGTCCGCCGGCGCATTGGTGTCCGAGAGGATGCGCTTGAAGTGGCTGGTGCCGAGGAAGTCCGCCGTCTTCGAGACCGCCAGCTTGTGCCGCAGCAGCGACTTGGGCGTCATGATCACCAGCGGCTTGCGGAAATTCCGGTGCATCTGGCGGCGCAGCAGGTGGAACAGGTTCGCCGGGGTGGTGACGTTCGCCACCTGCATATTGTCCTGCGCGCAGAGCTGGAGGAAGCGCTCGGGGCGCGCCGAGCTGTGCTCGGGGCCCTGGCCCTCATAGCCGTGCGGCAGCATCAGCACGAGGCCGTTGGCGCGCAGCCACTTGGCCTCGCCCGCGGCGATGAACTGGTCGATCATGATCTGCGCGCCATTGGCGAAGTCGCCGAACTGCGCTTCCCAGATCACCAGCGTCTTGGGGTCCGCGAGCGCATAGCCATATTCGAAGCCGAGCACGCCATATTCGGAGAGCGGGCTGTCGAGCACTTCGAAGCGGCCGTGCGGCACGGTCGAGAGCGGCACATATTTGTGCTCGTCGGTCTGGTCGACCCACACCGCATGGCGCTGGCTGAAGGTGCCGCGGCCCGAATCCTGGCCCGAGAGGCGCACGCCATAGCCTTCGGAGAGCAAGGAGCCGAACGCCAGCGCTTCGCCGGTCGCCCAGTCGAAATTCTCGCCGCTCGCGAACATCGCCTTCTTGGCGTCGATCACGCGGCCGAGCGTCTTGTGGATCGTCAGGCCTTCGGGAACCGTGGTCAGCGTGCGGCCGAGCCCGTCGAACAGCTTGGGCTCGATCCCGGTTTCCATGTTGCGCCGCGCGCTCTCGGCGTCGGCGGGCGCGCCGAGCCCCGACCAGCGGCCGCCGAACCAGTCCGCCTTGTTGGGGAGGTAGGTGGCGCCGGCGGTGAACTCGCCTTCGAGCAGGTTGGTGAACTCGGTGACATGGCCGTCGACGAAGCCCTGGTCGATCACGCCCTGGCCGATCAGCTTGGTTGCATAGACTTCGCTCACCGGCGGATGCTGGCGGATCTTGGCGTACATCAGCGGCTGGGTGAAGCTGGGCTCGTCGCCTTCGTTATGGCCGAAGCGGCGATAGCACCACATGTCGATCACCACGTCGCGGCGGAACTTCTGGCGGAACTCGATCGCTACCTTGCAGGCGAAGGTCACCGCTTCGGGATCGTCGCCGTTGACGTGGAGGATCGGCGCCTGGACGCCCTTGGCGACGTCCGACGGATAGGGCGAGGAGCGCGCGAACTGCGGGCTCGTCGTGAAGCCGATCTGGTTGTTGATGACGAAGTGGATGCAGCCGCCGGTGTTGTAGCCGCGGATGCCCGAGAAGCCGAGGCATTCCCAGACGATGCCCTGGCCCGCGAACGCCGCGTCGCCGTGGATCAGCACGGGGAGCACCTGCTCGTGCTTCTCCAGGTCGCCGCGGAAGGTCTGCTGCGCGCGGACCTTGCCGAGCACCACCGGATCGGCGGCCTCGAGGTGCGAGGGATTGGCGACCAGCGACATGTGGACGCTGATTCCGTCGAACTCGCGGTCGGTCGAGGTGCCGAGGTGGTATTTCACGTCGCCCGAACCGCCGATGTCATCGGGGTTGGACGAGCCGCCGGCGAACTCGTGGAAGATCACGCGGAACGGCTTGGCGAGCACATTGGCGAGCATGTTGAGCCGCCCGCGGTGCGCCATTCCGTACACGATCTCGCGGACGCCCATCGCGCCGCCGTACTTGATGATCGCTTCCATCGCCGGGATCATCGCTTCGCCGCCGTCGAGGCCGAAGCGCTTGGTGCCGACGTATTTCTTGCCGCAGAATTTCTCCCACTGCTCGGCTTCGATCACCTTGGAGAGGATCGCCTTCTTGCCGTTGGGCGTGAAGTCGATTGCCTTGTCCTTGCCCTCCATCCGGTCCTGGAGGAAGCGCCGCTCCTCGACGTCCGAGATGTGCATGTACTCGAGGCCGACGTTGCCGCAGTAGTTGGCGCGCAGGATCGCGACGATCTCGTTCACCGTGGCATATTGCAGACCCAGCGTGCCGCCGAGGTAGATCGGGCGGTCGAGGTCGGCGGCGGTGAAGCCGTGGTATTCGGGCGAGAGGTCGGCGGGGACTTCCTGGCGGGCGAGGCCCAGCGGATCGAGGTTGGCGGCGAGGTGCCCGCGCACGCGATAGGTGCGGATCAGCAGCATCGCGCGGATCGAATCGCCCGCGGCCCTGGCGATGGCGTCGGTGGACGGGGCCGGCGCGGCGGCGGCGGCGGGGGCGGCCGCTGCCTTGGCGGGCTTGGCCGCGGGCTCCATCTGGGTCGGGTCGAGCGCCGCGGTCAGCGCGTCGGTCTCGGCCGGCGGCCAGTTGGGACGCGCCCAGCTCGGGCCGGTGGCGGTGTCCTCGAGGCCCTCGAACCAGCCGCGCCAGCCGGCTTCGACCGAGCCCGGGTCGCTGCGATACTTGCGGTACAGCGTCTCGACGAACGCGGGGCTCACGCCGCCGGCGAGCTGGTCGAAATCCAGGCCCTCATAGCCCATGGTCAGTTCCAATCCGATGTTAGCGCTCACATTCTTCGGCAATATAGGAGCGCGAACGTTACAATTTATCCCCCCGGCGAAACGATCAGCCCTTGAGCACCTCGACGAGCGTCTCGCCGAGCAGGCTGGGCGAGGGGCTGACGCGGATGCCCGCCGATTCCATCGCGGCGATCTTGTCCTCGGCGCCGCCCTGGCCGCCCGAGACGATCGCGCCGGCATGGCCCATGCGGCGGCCCGGAGGCGCAGTGCGGCCGGCGATGAAGCCGACCATCGGCTTCTTGCGGCCGCGCTTCGCCTCGTCCTTGAGGAACTGCGCGGCTTCTTCCTCGGCCGAGCCGCCGATCTCGCCGATCATGATGATCGACTGGGTCGCATCGTCGGCGAGGAACAGCTCGAGCACGTCGATGAAGTTGGTGCCGTTGACCGGATCGCCGCCGATGCCGACCGCCGTGGTCTGCCCGAGTCCGGCGTTGGTGGTCTGGAACACGGCCTCATAGGTGAGCGTGCCCGAGCGCGACACGACGCCGACGCTCCCCTGCGAGAAGATCGAGCCCGGCATGATGCCGATCTTGCACTCGTTGGGCGTCAGCACGCCGGGGCAGTTCGGGCCGATGAGGCGCGACTTGGAGCCCGAGAGCGCGCGCTTGACCTTGACCATGTCGAGCACGGGAATGCCTTCGGTGATCGTCACGATCAGCGGCACTTCGGCGTCGATCGCCTCGAGGATCGAGTCCGCGGCGAAGGGCGGCGGCACGTAGATCACGCTGGCGGTGGCGCCGGTCTTGCTCACCGCCTCGGCGACGGTGTCGAACACCGGCAGGCCGATGTGCTCGGTGCCGCCCTTGCCCGGCGTGACGCCGCCGACCATCTGGGTGCCGTAGGCCAGCGCCTGCTGGGTGTGGAAGGTGCCGGTCTCACCGGTCATGCCCTGGGTGATGACCTTGGTGTTCTTGTCGACGAGGATGCTCATGAGTCAGTTGGCCTTCTTCTTGGCGGCGCGAATGGAGATCTGGACCCGGTTGCCGGGCGTGTAGCGGCTGTCGGCCACGACGAACGCCGCGATGGTCCATGGGGACCCGTCGGCGCCGGTCACGGTCCAGCCGGGCTTGTAGTTTCGGTTGGGCTTGCCCTTCCTGACTGCCTCGGCCGCATTGGCCGGCGGGCCGAACGCCGCGGTCATCGCTTCGTCGACCGCCGGCCGATCGGGCAGCGAGGCGACGTAGAAGGCGGCATTGCACTGCTTCGGCTGGGGGACGGTGCCGCCCCCGGTCTGCGAGACGACCAGGCCCGATGCGCGCCAGACGCCCAGCGTCGCCGCGGGCGCCTTCTTGGCGGCCGGCACCTGGACCGGCACGGCCTCGAGCCCCGCGGCGCTTGCCGCGGAATCGATCGCCGCCAGCTCGGCACCGGTCTCGACGCAGAGCCGCTTGAACGTCGCCGCCATTTCGGCGGGTGCGCGATCCGCCGGCGCGGGCAGCGCATCGTCGACGCCTGCGAACTCGATCGTCATCATCCGGCCATAGTCGTCGACCCACAGCGCGCCGTGCTGGGCGAGCGCCGGCGTGGGCACGGCAGCGGCGAGCGCGGCGAACGCGAACGCCCTGGCAAAGCGACGATTCACGGCGCCACCGCCGTCACTTCGATCTTCACGCCGCTCGGATCGGTTGCCTTGCCCATCGGGCTGAGCTCGACGCGGCGCCCCTCGGCGGTCCACACCAGCTTGGTCGGGATCGTGCCGCTCGGCTTCGTGCCCAGCCGCGCGTTCAGCGCGTCGCGCAGCGCTTCCGCCCTCGCCATGCCGTTGGTCGGCGTGAGCACCACGCAGCTGATCTTGGGGTCCTTCGTCGCCGCGAGGAAGCTCATGTCGCCCTGGCGGCCGTACATCGCGGTGGACAGCGGCTTGCCGCTGCCGTCGCGTGCGTTGAGCGACTTCCAGCCCTGTGCCTCGATCTTCGCAAGGTCGACGCCGTCGGCGCGGAGCGCGGTCAGGCAATCGCCGACATAGCCGAGCGCCGTCGCCGTGTCCGGGACGCCGATCGCATCCTGCGGAGCAGCGAGCAGCAGCGCGAGCGACACGATCAGCATGCGACGCTCCGAGAGTCGGGGCCGAGCGACGACTCATCCCGGAATCGCGCGAGTCCGTCGCCCAACCGTCCCAACTGCCGTGCCATCGCCCAAGCCATGCCGTCCTCCGGCGCCGTCTCGCCTTACTTCAGGCTCTCGTCGATGCCCTTGCACGCGACGAGCAGTTCCTTGACCGCGTCGACCGAGGTCTGGAAGTTCGCCTTGGCGGTGTCGTTGAGCTCGATCTCGACGATCCGCTCGACGCCGTCCTTGCCGATGACGATCGGCACGCCGACGTAGAGGTCGTCGACGCCGTACTGGCCGGTCAGGTGCGCGGCGCAGGGAAGCAGGCGCTTCTTGTCCTTGAGGTAGCTCTCGGCCATCGCGATCGCCGACGTCGCCGGGGCGTAATAGGCCGAGCCGGTCTTGAGCAGGCCGACGATCTCGCCGCCGCCCGAGCGGGTGCGCGCGACGATCGCGTCGATGCGCTCCTGGGTCGACCAGCCCATCTTGATCAGGTCGGGCACCGGGATGCCCGCGACGGTCGAATATTCGATCACCGGAACCATCGTGTCGCCGTGGCCGCCGAGCACGAAGGCCGTGACGTCCTCGACCGAGACGTTGAACTCCTCGGCGAGGAAGTGGCGGAAGCGCGCCGAGTCCAGCACGCCGGCCATGCCGACGACCTTCTGGTGCGGAAGGCCCGAGAATTCGCGCAGCGCCCAGACCATCGCGTCCAGCGGGTTGGTGATGCAGATCACGAAGGCGTCGGGCGCGTGCGCGGCGATGCCTTCGCCGACCGACTTCATCACCTTCAGGTTGATGCCCAGCAGGTCGTCGCGGCTCATGCCCGGCTTGCGCGGCACGCCCGCGGTGACGATCACCACGTCGGCGCCAGCGATGTCGGCATAGTCGGTCGCGCCCTTGAGGCTGGCGTCGAAGCCTTCGACCGGGCCGGACTGCGCGAGGTCGAGCGCCTTGCCCTGCGGGATGCCCTCGGCAATGTCGAACAGGACGATGTCGCCCAGTTCCTTCATCGCGGCGAGGTGCGCGAGCGTGCCGCCGATCATGCCGGAGCCGATCAGCGCGATCTTCTTGCGGGCCATGGATACTCCTCGGTTCGTCTGAGGCTGGGGCGCTATGATCCGCGCCCGGAAAAGCGTGCGCGGCTTAGGCCCATTATAGGCGAGGGGCAACCGGGAAAACGCAGCGTAAGGGATTATCTTTGCGAGTAATTCGCAATTGCATTAAGTCTTCGCCGGCGGGGTTTCGCCCGCCTCGACATAGCGCCGTTCGCCGGTCGCGCCATTATACCATACGGTGACCATCCGACCGCTCTCGGTGTCGACGAAGCGCTCGCCGGTCTCGCTCCAGGCGCCGCCGCCGCGGCCCGACGCGCTGCCGCGATAGTAGAAGCGCTCGAGCCAGATCCCCGCCGTGAACAGCGCGGCCATGCAGACCATCGGCCAGGCGGCGGGATCCTCCGCCGCCCAGACCACCGTGCCCGCGAGCCAGAGGATCGAGAGCGCCGCGACGACGTTGCGGAGCATCAGCGCGGCTCGGGGTCGAGCACCACGGCGGTGCCATAGGCGACGACTTCGTTCATCGCCTGGGCGATCTCGCCCGAATCGAAGCGCATCATCACGATCGCATTGGCGCCCATCGCATGCGCGTTCTCGATCATCCGGTCGATCGCGTGGCGGCGCGCGTCCTCGACGAGGCGGGTATATTCGGGGATCTCGCCGCCGACGATCGAGCGCAGCGAGGCGGTGATGTTGCCGCCGATCCCGCGGCTGCGGACGACGACGCCGAACACCTGGCCGAGCGTGCGGACGACGCTGTGGCCGGGGACGTTCTCGGTGGTGGTGACGATCATCGCGGCTTCCCTCCCTCGCGCCGCACACCCCTTGCGCGGCGTCGGGTGGGGGATAGCACAGGGTTGGCCGAGGCCGAAACAGAAGGGCTGCCGCTCTCCAACAATCGTCATCCCGGCGAAAGCCGGGACCCAGGGCAGCAAGCCGTATCGCCCGTGACCCTGGGTCCCGGCTTTCGCCGGGATGACGGTGTAGTGGAGGGCGACCGGCCTACTTCGCCCCCTCCCGCGCCTGATACGCCTCCGCCAGCACGAAGAACGCCGCCTTGCGCTGGCCCGTCTCGGAGATCAGCCCCTTGCGGTTCCAGCCCTGCTGCCACACCGGATGCTGGCGGCGCGGCGAGCGGAAGTCCTTGAGCAGCCAGGGGCTCATGCCGCGCAGGTTCGGTACCTTCGCCGCCATCGCCAGCGTCGCGCGATAATAGGCCGCCTGATATTCCTCGCTGAACTTGTGCGGCGTGGCGCCCAGGTCGTGGTTCCCCGCCAGCGCCTCGGCGCCGAACTCGGAGAAGACCAGCGGCTTGGTCACCCCCGGCGGCGACCGCCATTCGATATTGGGCACGTCGGCGAGCGCATCGGGCGTGTACCAGCCGTTGTAGCTGTTGACCGCCATCACATCGAGGTCGGCGGCGAGCGGATCGGCGATCGTCTGGACCATCCCCTTGCGGTCCGCGAGCAGCGCTGCGGTCACCAGCCGGCTGTCGTCGAGGCGGCGGACGTCGCCGATCAGCGTGCGCAGGAAGGCGTTGCGGGCATCGCTCACCGGCGTCTCGTTGGCGACGCTCCACAGGATGATCGAGGCGCGGTTGCGGTCGCGCTGGATCTCCTCGCGCACCATGTTGCGCGCGTCGGCGAGCGTCCTGGGATTCTCCCAGTTGACCAGCCAATAGACCGGCACCTCGCTCCACACGAGCAGCCCGAGCTCGTCGGCCATCCGCGTCATCGTCTCGGGATGCGGATAATGCGCGAGGCGCACGAAATTGCCGTGGAGCCCGACCTTCACTTCGCTCAGCAGCGCGCGCGCCGCGGCGGGGCTGATGTCGCGCACCGGGTTCGCGCCGAGCTCCTCGCCGTGCACCGAAATGCCGCGCAGGAAGATCGGCTTGCCGTTCAGGAGGATGTCGGCGCCGCGCACTTCGACCGTGCGGAAGCCGATGCGGTCGCGCAGCAAATCCTCGCCGGCGGCGATCTCGACGTCGTAGAGCTTCGGCGTCTCGGGCGACCAGCGTTGCAGCCCCTTGGGCGCCGCGACGGTGCCCGTCCAATTGCCATCGGCATCGGCCTTGCCCGTCAGCGCGAAACCCAGCGCGGGGATGCGCACCGTCACCGGCTGTTCGCGCGCCGGTCCGTCGAGGTGGACGGTCGCGGCGATCCGGCCGTCGCGGGTGAGGCGTACCCAGGCGTCGTCGACATAGGTCTCGGGCACGCCGATCAGCGTCACCGATCGCGTGATGCCGCCGTAATTCTCCCAGTCGGTCACCGGCGGCGGCACGTCGTCGGGGGTGCGCGTCGAATCGACGCCGACGGTGATCTGGTTGTCGCCGCCGCGCAGCACGTCGGTGACTTCGAAGGCGAAGGGCGTGAAGCCGCCGCGATGCTCGCCGAGCTTCTTGCCGTTCATCCACACGCTCGCGGCATAGTCCGCCGCACCGAAGCGCAGGAAGAAGCGCTTGGCGGTCGAGCGCCAGCGCGCGGGCAGGGTGATGCTGCGCTGGTACCAGACGAGGCCGTTGTAATAGCGCATCTCCGGCGCATGGCCGATCCAGCTGCCCGGCAGGTGCGCGACGGGCGAGCGCTGGAGGTCGAACTCGAACAGCGCGGTCGGGTCCTTGGCCTCGGTGTCGGCGACGTCGATGTCGGCATAGCGCCGCGTGCTCGGCCCCGGCGGGCCGCCATGGAAGCCGGCCATGCCGTCGCGGAAGGGGTCGACCGACCAGTGCCAGGCGCCGTCGAGGCTGAGCGAGGGCCGCATGTCCGCCGCGGCAAGCACTTGCGCCGCCGCCGGCTGGGCGAGGAGCGCGGCCAGCATCAGTCCAATCCTCGAAATCAGCCGCCGCATCGCGCTCTCCCTGCCTCGCGCGGTGTTCGGACACCGCTGTCGGGAGAGTCTATAGACCGTCAATCGGCGGTGCCGCCATGCCCCTGCGCGAGATAATCCTTCGACTGCATCTCGTGCAATCGCGACGCGGTGCGCTCGAACTCGAAGGCGCCGTCGCCGGAAAGGTAGAGGTCGTCGGGCAGCGCATCGGCCGAGGCGAGCAGCTTGACCTTGTTCTCGTAGAGCGCGTCGATCAGCGTGACGAAGCGCGCCGCTTCGTTGCGGTTCTCGGGGCCGAGGCGGGGGATGCCGACGATGATCACGGTGTGGAAGCGCCGCGCGATCGCGAGATAATCGGCGGCGCCGCGCGCCTCGCCGCACAGCCGCTTGAACGAGAAGACCGCCACGCCCTTCAGGCATTTGGGCACGTGCATCTCGCGCCCGCCATGGACGGGGATGTCGCAGGCCGGAACCTTGGCGCGATCCTCGACCGGATAGTCGGTCAGGCGGAAGAAGGCCTTCGACAATTCCGCGGTCGCCTCGGCGCCGTTGGGAACGAGCCAGGTGTCCATGCTGCCCAGGCGATCGAGCCGATAGTCGGTCGGGCCGTTGAGCGCATGGATTTCCATCCGCTCCTCGATCAGGAAGATGAAGGGCAGGAACAGCGAGCGGTTGATCCCGTCCTTGTAGAGGTCGCGCGGCGGGCGGTTGGAGGTGGCGACCATCGCCACGCCCTGGCTCATCATCTCGGTGAACAGCCGCGAGAGGATCATCGCGTCGGCGGGGTTGTTGACCACCAGCTCGTCGAAGGCGAGCAGGCGCAGGTCGCCGGCCATCTCGCGCGCCACGACGATGACCGGATCGGCGATGTCGCGCTTGCGCAGCGCCTCGAGCCGGTCGTGCACCTCGAGCATGAACTCGTGGAAATGGACGCGGCGCTTGCGCTTGATCTTCAGCGTCTCGAAGAACAGGTCCATCAGCATCGACTTGCCGCGGCCGACGCCGCCCCACATGTAGATGCCGCGCGGCGCCTGTGGCTTCTTGCCGGAGAGCCGCCACAGCACGCTGCCGACGCGCGGGCCCGCCTCGAGATCGTGCGAGAGCCGCTCGAGCCGGCGCGCGACATCGGCCTGCGCGCCGTCGGGACGGAGCTCGCCGGCGGCGACGAGTTGCTGGTAGCGTTCGAGGACCCGGGTCATGCCGAAGCCTTTCGCACGGTCCCGGTGAAGCTCGCTATTATGGTCTCATCCTGAGTCACCAGCCCGCGCATGAACAGCAGCCGGCCGGTCTCGCGCAGCAGCTCGACCCTGGCCTCGAGCGGCGTGCCGGGCTCGGCGCCGGTGATGAACTGCGCGGAAAGGTCGAGCGTCGAGGCACCGCCCGCGGTCAGCACGTCGAACCCGCGCGCCGCGCCGAACAGCGCGCAGTCCATGAAGCCGAGCAGCGCGCCGCCATGGACGTGGTTGCGCAAATTGGTGTGGCGCTCCTCGGGCACCATCCGCACGCGCGCGACGCCGCCCTCGACGCGCACATGCATCGCGCCGAGGAAGGCATTGAACTTCGCGGGGTCCGGCAGCTCCCAGCGTTTCCAGCCGGGGAAGGCGGGATCGTCCTCGAAGATGAAGGGCAGCGAGTCGCTCACGCCGGGGTCAGACGGTGCGCTCGGCTTCCATCTTCTTGATCTCGGCGATCGCCTTGGCGGGGTTCAGGCCCTTGGGGCAGGCGTTCGCGCAGTTCATGATCGTGTGGCAGCGATAGAGGCGGAACGGATCCTCGAGATTGTCGAGCCGCTCGCCGGTCATCTCGTCGCGGCTGTCGGCAAGCCAGCGATAGGCCTGGAGCAGGATCGCGGGTCCCAGGAAGCGGTCCGAATTCCACCAATAGCTCGGGCACGAGGTCGAGCAGCAGGCGCAGAGGATGCACTCGTAGAGCCCGTCGAGCTTCTCGCGCTCCTTCGGGCTCTGCAGCCGCTCCTTGCCCGCCGGCGTGGTCGACACGGTCTGGAGCCAGGGCTTGATCGAAGCATATTGCGCATAGAAGTGCGTGAAATCGGGGACGAGGTCCTTGATCACTTCCATGTGCGGCAGCGGCGTGATGCGGATCTCGCCCTTCACATCCTCGATCGCGGTGGTGCAGGCGAGGCCGTTCTTGCCGTCGATGTTCATCGAGCAGGACCCGCAGATCCCTTCGCGGCACGAGCGGCGGAAGGTGAGCGTGGGATCGATCTCGGACTTGATCTTGATCAGCGCGTCGAGGACCATCGGGCCGCAATGGTCGAGGTCGACCTCATAGCTGTCGTAGCGCGGGTTGGCGCCGCTGTCGGGGTCGTAGCGGTAGATCTTGAACTTGCGGATGCGCGTCGCGCCGGGCGCCTTGTGCTCCTTTCCCTTGGTGACGCGGCTGTTCTTGGGAAGGAGGAATTCTGCCATCGTGCGATCCTTTGTTCTGGCGCGCGATAGCCAATCCGGCCCTTCGGCTCAACCTCCTATCCCGCAGTGCCGCAAAGCGCCGCCTGCCTGCCGGGCGCGCGCAGGCTGTTGTCGAGGTAATAGGCGATCGCCTGCGCCGCATAGTCGCGGTCCTTCGGGTCGGTGAGGAACGGCGCGGCGTCCTTCTGCCAACCTTCGATGCAGGCCCGCGCGGGCGCGCTGCTCTCCGCGCAGTCGACGAGGCGGCCGAAGGCGATCCGGTACGTCTCGAACTGCGCGCGGCTGAGCGCGGGGCCGTGGCCCGGGATCAAGGCCGTGAAACGGTGCCCGGCGATCGTGTCGAGCGAGCGGCGCCAGCCCTCGGCGCAGGCGGTGTCGAAATAGGGGACGGGGAGCACGACCAGGTCGCCGCTCACCAGCGTGTCCGACGCCGAGTCGTAGAGCCAGGTGTCGCCTGCGGTCGCGGCGTGGTCGGCGAGGTGGAGCTCGAGCCGGCCGAGCTTCATCGTGCCGGTGACGGGCACGTCGGGGAGCAGGTCCTTCCGATGGTCCATCGCTTCGAGGAACAGCGCGATGGAGGCCTTCTGGTCGGCGGGCGTGGCGGGATCGGCGTAGCGGGCCTTGGCGCGCTCGAGGTTGCGCGCGAGGAAGCCGTCGATCGCGCCGTACACCGCCCTGCCGGTGACGATCTTCGCGGCGGGATAGGCCTCGCGCAGCTCCTGGTTGCCGCCGCTGTGGTCGAGGTGCCAGTGGGTATTGACGATATAGCGGATCGGCAGCCCGCGCTCGCGGGCATAGGCGAGGATCCTGGCCCGGTGTTCCTTGTGCCGGCCGGTGTCGACGACGACCAGCCCGCCGGCATCCTCGAGCACGATCGTGTTGCCGTCGGGCTCGGCCTGGTCGATCCCGCCTGGGATCAGCTTCGGCGCGCGATCGGGCCCCGCCGCGGCGAGCAGCGGGAGCAGGGCGAGCGCGAGGAGCGGGCGCTTCGGCATCGCGCGATCCTAGGCCGGGCCGCCGGGGCCGCCAACGCGCGCGGCACCGGCTCGTCCCGCCCCGCGCGCGGCCCGAACCTCAGGCCTCGGCCACCGTTTCCCCGCCGCGGCCCCATTCGAGGTTGCGGGTGAGGAACATCACCGCGGCCAGCGCCGCGAAGAGCAGCAGCGAGCCCACGAGCAGCGCATAATCCTCGAGGCTGAGCAGCACGTACATCGTCGCATAGAGCGCGACGAGCAGCGCCGCGATCAGCAGCGCGCGCGCCCAACTGCCGAGCACCGCCGCCGAATAGGCGGTCAGCAGCCCGACGATCGCGCCCGAGGCGGCGAGATAGGCGACGAGGAACCCCATCACTTCGGCGAAGGCGAGCAGCATCACGAAGAACAGCACCAGCCCCGCGCCGACGAGCAGATACTCGACCGGCGAGACGCGCCGCCCGCCGATCACGTCGAACATCAGGAAGGCGAGGAAGGTGAAGGCGATGAACAGGAAGCCGTATTTCACCGAGCGGTTGATCTGCGCATAGACGTCGACCGGCTGGACGAGCTGAACGGCAGCCTCGGGCGTCGTGCTCTCACGGGCGTCAGGGCCGCGGACGAGCGCATAGGGGTTGGTCGCGATCACTGCCGCGGCCGGCGCCTCGAGGTCGGTGCGCGCGAGCAAGGTGGCCCCTAGCGCGAGGTTGCTGATCCGGTAGGTCGCGGTGAAGCCCTGCGCCGAGACCTGGCGCGCATCGGGCAGGAAGGCGCCGACGAAGCTCGGGTGCGGCCAGGGCGAGGTCAGCTTCCACTCGGTCTGGCCGGCGCGCGGCATCAGGCTGAGCTGGGCATGGCCGCGCACCCCGAAGGCGAAGCTTGCGGCGAGCGGCGCGGCCTGGAGCGACGTCGCGTCGACCGGCACGAAGAAGCCCGCACCGCCGGTCGCGGCGAGGCCGTTCCCGGGCTGCGGCGCGAGCGTCGTGCCGCCGACCGTCACGCTGCTCCCGGCGCGCAGCCCGCGCGGATCGGAGACGCCGAAGCGCAGCTCGGCGCGGTCGAAGGCGATCTGCTCGGGCTTGAGGTTGAGCCGTGCGAGATCGGCGGGAAGGCGGTAGCGCGCCGCGCCGCGGACCTCGGCCGAATAGACCACGGTCTCGTGGATCGACCGGCGCCGGCGCTCGGGCGCGACGCGCGTGTCGAGCGACAGCGCCTCGGGGGCGAGGTAGAGCTCGTCCCATTCCTCCTTGGTGCGCGTCTCGGCCTTGCCGTTGACCTGGACGGTCTCGCTGGTCTGCACCTTGTAGGGGAGCACGAGCACCGGCCCGGCGAGCCGCTGCGGCCCGCCCCAGCCTTGCGCGATCGACGCGCGCGCGGTCTCGGCCTGGTTCTCGCGATCGTAGACGAGGAGGTAGAGCATGAAGAGCGGCACCGCGAGCATCATCGCGGGAATGCCCGCGAGGATCAGCCGGAAGCCGGGGCTGCGCGTGATGGCGTTCATGGGTCACCTCGTCGGGGATGGACGGGCGCGAGCTTAGGGAGCAGGTGCGCCGCGGCGAAGCGCGTTTCCGGTACGAATCGCGTGCAGAAGCCGTGCAGCGAGCGCCTCGGGCGGCACCGCCACGCGCCGGGAAGCGCATTTCCAAACAGGCTCTTAGCCGTCATCCCGGCGAAAGCCGGGACCCAGGGCCACAAAGGTCATCGCTCGCCGCCCTGGGTCCCGGCCTTCGCCGGGATGACGGTTGAAGGGACGAGGGCCGCCCGATGATCGATCACACGCCCAAGTTCGGGGCGACGGCTCGCCGGACTGGAAAAGCCCGTCATCCCAACCGTCGATCCGCCCAGCCCTGAAGCCTAGGCCCGATTGGCCAGCACCGCGGCGAGCAGCCCGGGGAAGCGCGCCTCGAAGGCGTCGCGGCGCAGGCTGTTGACCATCTCGCGCCCCTCGGGCCGCGTCTCGATCAGCCCGGCCGAGCGCAGCACCTTGAAATGGTTCGAGAGCGTGCTCTTGGGGATGGTGTCGCACGGGCAGGCGGCAGTGCAGTTGAGCGCCTCGTCCTCGGCGAGCCGCGCGACCATCTGCAGCCGCACAGGATCCGACAGCGCATGCAGCGCCGCGGCGAGGCTCACGTCCTTGAGATCGGGGTGAAGCAAGGGTTGCATGCACCCGATATAGGAAAGCTTCGTCATTTTCATAGTTCCGGAATATTGAACTATCAAAACCGGCGCCCCATCTGCCGCTCCGACCCAAGGGCGCCGACGCGATTGCCGACGCGGGGGACAGGAGCAAAAAGATGAGCAAGAAACTTGCAGGCAAGCGCGCGTTCGTGACCGGCGGATCGCGCGGAATCGGCGCCGCGATCGTCAAGCGCTATGCCGCCGAAGGCGCCGACGTCGTCTTCACCTATGCCGGCAATCATGAGGCGGCCAAGGCGACGCTCGCCGCGATCGAGTCCGAGGGCGTGAAGGGCCTGGCGATCCAGGCCGACGCCGCCGATCCCGCGGCGGTCGAGGCGGCGGTGGCCAAGGCGGCCGAGACGCTCGGCGCGATCGACATCCTCGTCCACAATGCCGGCGTCGCGGGCTTCGCGCCCGTCGACCAGGAGAATTTCGCCGAATATCGCCGCATCTTCGGCGTCAATGTCGATGGCGTGGTCGCGGGCACGCTTGCGGCGCTGCCGCACATCCCCGACGGCGGGCGCATCGTGCTGGTCGGCAGCGTGGTCGGCGACGTCTCGCCGTTCGGCGGGCTCGGCAGCTATGCCGCGACCAAGGCGGCGCTGGCCTCGTTCGGGCGCTCCTGGGCGCGCGATCTCGGCCCGCGCGGCATCCTGGTCAACGTGATCCAGCCGGGCCCGATCGCGACGGACATGGCGCCGAGCGAAGGCGAGCTGCACGAGCTGCTGGAGAGCATCACCGTGCTCAACCGCTTCGGCAAGCCCGAGGAAGTCGCCGCGCTCGCCGCCTTCCTCGCGAGCGACGACGCTTCGTACATCACCGGTGCGGCGATCGACGTTTCCGGCGGCGCCTCGATCTGAGGCGTCCGGGCCGCCCTCCCTCCATCCCCAGGGGAGGGCGGCCTTGTTTCC
Organism: Sphingomonas sp.; assembly: GCF_017745215.1. GTDB lineage: Bacteria > Pseudomonadota > Alphaproteobacteria > Sphingomonadales > Sphingomonadaceae > Sphingomonas. The sequence continues at coordinate 96,616 of NZ_JAGHZV010000013.1, read as the reverse complement.
GATTGCCCCCAAAACCGTCATCCCGGCGAAAGCCCGGATGACGGTTTATGTGGGGAGAGGGGCAGGCCCCTCAGATCACATCCAGCACCAGCCCCAGGTCGCGCGCTTCCTCGGCGTCGATGTACCAGTTCGAGGGCGCGCGCTCGCGGACTTCGTCGAAGTCGATCTTCGACCCCGCGACCAGGTCGCGGAACCCTTCCTCCTCGATCTTCACCGAATGCTCGATCTCGTGGAGCTTGGCCTTGATCGTGCCGACCAGCGACTTGAGCGGCCCCGAGAGCTGGAGCGTGCTCGTCATGATCCGCTCGTGCACCATGATCCGCGTGCCCTTGGTGAGGAAGCGCTTGTCGACCGGGAAGGCCGACATGAAGGTCGCCCCCGCCGAATAGACCGCGACCTTGCCGAGGAAGAGGATCTCGCGCTTCTGATAGTCGCGCAGCAGGCGGATCTCGTCGCCCATCAGCCGCGCAACCTCGGGGTCGCCGCCCAGCGTCGAGATCGACACCACCAGCGTGCCCTGTCGGGGCGCCGCGGCGAGCTGGTCGCGGAAGCTCGCGTACATCATCTGGTCGACGGTGCCCGACAGGTTGACGTGCGGGCTGCCGAGCAGCGGATATTTGACCGCATCCGCGGCTTCGGGCGCAGTGTCGTTCTCGGCGGAGCCGGCGAAGGGGGAAAGCAAGGTAGCCATGGCCGTCTGAACCGGCGCGGGCGCGGGAGGTTCCTCCACAGGCAGCGCCGGGGCCGGGACGGGTGGGGGCAGCGCCGCGGCCGACTTCGCCCGGTCGAGCGCGGCGACGCGGCTGCGGTCCTCGCGCATCTGGACGAAACGGTGGACCAGCGTCTTGAGCCCGAAGGCGAGCAGCACGCCCAGCGCCGCCTGGATCAGCCGGTTGCGCAGGCCGCCGGGAAGCACCTTGCTCACGGCCTGCGGGATCTGGTGCTCCAGGTCCCCCGGGATCAGCCGCTCGATCAGGGTCTCCTGGTCGGCCATCGGCCCGGCCTAATCGCCCTTGAGCGCGTCGGTCGCCGGCGCGCCCACCGGCGCGGTCGCGGGCGGCAGATGCGCCTCAAGGGGGCCGAGCCAGCTCTTCACATTGTCGCCGATGCTCACCTGGGGGTTCGACGGCTTGAGCTTGGCCGCGGTCTCCCAGCCGCCGATCATCGTGTCGGCCTCGTCGCCGGCAGCGGCGAGCGGCTGGGGCTTGCGCAGCGCATGGTTGACCAGCGCGTCGCCGAAGAAGGTCCAGTCGTTCTCGGCGCGGCAGCCGAACGACGTGCGGTCCGACGAGGCGGCGGTGAGCAGCGCGGTGTCGGCGCTCGCCAGGCTCGGGATGAACACGCCCGAGAAACAGGCGCTGAGCAGCAGCACGCGGCGCTGGATGCCGAGCTCGTCGAGCAGCGCCTCGAGTCGGTCGGGCGAAAGCAGCCCGAAGCCCTCGTCGCCGTCGTGATAGGCGATCCCCACCGGCGCGCCATGGCTGGTGGTGTAGAGGACGAGGACATCCTCCTTGGGGTCCATCAGCTCGGCGATCCGCGCGAGCACGAGGGTGAGCGACGTGAGGCTGCCGACCGCGAGCTCGTTGGGTCCGCGCCCGTCGGGGCCCGAGAGCGTGATGCTGCGCCCCTCGGCGGCGTAGCGGCGGGTGAGCACCTTGCCCGCCTCGCGCGCCTCGCGGGCGAAGACCGGATCGCTGTCGAGCGCGACCGACACGACATAGGCGTCGACCACGCCCTTGCGCTGCGGCTGGAGCGTGGCGAGCGCGCGGTCGAGCCTGCGGTGCTCGGCGAGCATCGTCTTGGCGGCGCGCCCGCGCTGGAGCTCGGGGCCGGCGGCGAAGCCCTTGGCGACTTCGGTCTGGTTGTCGCCGTTGACGAGGCCCGGCCAGCCGCTGCTGTGCCTGGGCACGTCCTGCGCCTGCGCGACGGCGGGCGCCGCGAGCGAGAGGACGAGACCAAGCGACGCAACGGCAAAGCGGACACGCATTCGCACCAACCCCCGGGACAGATGTTAACCACATCCCTCCGCGCGGTGGGGGTCGGAGTCAACCCGGATGGAACGCTCGCGGTCCGATTGCGGGACCCTTGTTCCCCTCGCTTCCAGGGAGGGGAGTCAGGCTAGCAGACCTCAGCGGTGTTCTTGGGGATCGGCCCGGGCGGCACGCGCGCGGGGTGCTGGTAGAAGGCGTCCGCCGCAATGTGATGGTTCGTGCCGTAAGCGCGGGCGAGCGCCGCGTAGAGCCCGGCATCGTAGCGCCGCAGATCGTCGTCGGAGAGCACTTCCACGCCGTCCATCACCGCGAGATAGTTGGAGTTGAACCAGGTCTGCGAGCCTTCGGCCCAATATTCGTCGACGTTGAGGCCGGCATATTCGCCCTTCCAGCGCCCCGCGCGCACGGCTTCGGCATAGGCGCGGTCGACATCGGCCGAGAGCGCGGGGTCGGCCTGGCGGATCGCCATCAGCACGTCGTGCGCGAACTCGTGGACGAAGATGTTCTCGCCATAATAGCGCGAGGAGCGGTCGCCGAGCAGGTTCTCGGTCGCGGCGGTGGTGTAGAGCCCGGCCATGCCGCGGGCGCGGGCATCCCAATATTGCCGGTCGGTGAGGCGGCCGATCCGCTCGTCGTAATGCTTCCGCTCGCAGAAGGTGAGCTGCGGCGCGTCGCGCGGCGGCTTCTTCCAGTCGCGCTGTTCGGGCAGGTCGGTGGTGGTCTCGTCGGGCGCCATCACGCCGACGCGCAGGTGCATCGCCACCAGCGCCGCGCGCAGGTCGGGCCGGTGCTCGAGCATCGCGTCGATGATCTCGCCGGTGATGCGCAACGCCCTGTCGGGCACCTTCGCCGAGGCGACCACGGGGATGCCCCCGGCGGAGAGATATTTGGCGTAGAAGGGATCGAGGCCGAGCGCCGGGGGCGGCGGCGTGATCGCTTCATCAACCCTCACCGGACCAAGGACGAACAGAATTGCAAAGAGATATCGTATCATCATGTCCGAGATTGTCGCGGATAGGAGCATCTTGAACAGGATTTCTTAATTCCTGTTGCTCACGCGCATGAACACCACGCACATATATCGGAATCCAGTCACAATCAGAGCGTTTACCGCGGCAAGTTCGTACAACGGTCCGCAGCGCACGAAGCTCTCCATTGTCTCGGGCACGCAGGCGGATCCGCTACTGATGGCGATGATGAAACTCGCGCCCGACACCGAAACGGCCATGAGCTTGAGAATATCCTCAAATACCGCTTTGTGGTGACCCATATGAAATGATTGAGGGATTTCATAGAATAATTCGCATATTTCGGGAGATACCGAAAGATCTCTGTCAACCGATCTGAAATATACGGGGTCAGCGAGAATCAGTATGGCGACGATGGCGCTAAGTAGTGCCATCACTCCGGTATGATGATCCCATCCGGTGAGTCTGCGTATAACATAAACAAATAAAACCGCCTGGCCGGCGCAAATGGCCAAAAACAAAAATCTATTCGAGACAATTGTTGCTCCAATAGGAGTCGAATTTGACCTGATCGTGATTTTTTGTCTTTTGTAGTTAGGGAGTGTTTTATAGGATATTATGATCAATACGGCGCTCGCGGTAGCAATAATTTTATCTGGGATATTCGTTATAGAAGAAGATAACAGGATAACCATCTTCTGGACTATACCCGTATCGGCATGAGTGATCCCGATCAGGGCCGCCGTAAGCACCCTATTGTTCGTTCCCGCCGCGGTATTGGCTCCGAAGGATAGGTTGTCCCCTGACGCCGGTAGAACGAATACGGTTATCGTCCACGCCGCCAAGGATGTCGCGAGTCCGGCGACTATACCGAGAACCATGATATTGAAGAATGCCCTGCGATAAGTCGCTCCGTCTCCCAGATTGAAGACGTAGCAGCCAAATATCGGCCGCCCGGTTCTCGGCAGGACCGCCCACACGAGCGCCCCGATGATGTTGACATATCCATACACAAGGTAGGTGGGGTCGTGGGCCAGGAGGCTGCCCAAAGCTCCGCTTGCAAGAGCCACGAGCATACCGGCGACGGCGCCACCCAGCAGGCTGGCGACAGCCGTTCCGATCATGTCGAAGAATAGAAGAGACCAGCTCAACCATTGGGTCAAAGCCAAGCCAAGCATGTTGATGCCGGTCGCGGCACATGCAAGCAGCAAAAAACGAAGCCAATATGGCGACTTATGAAGCCAACTTGCTAGGCTCATCCCCCGGCCTCCCCCTCTTGGGCCGGAGCATAGCAATGCAATCCCCAAACGCAATTGCTCGTAGAAAGCAGATGCTGTGGGCTCAAGTATCTATGGCGAAAAGGTCTCGATCCCGACGTTCAATACACCCGCTTCTTCGGCTTGATGTACTCGATCTCGTCGGTGAGCGTGTAGTCGTGGACCGGGCGGTAGTCGATCCTGACCTCGCCGCCCTTGCCGCCCCAGCCCTCGCAGGTCGCGATGGTGTGCTTCATCCAGGTCTTGTCGTCGCGCTCGGGGAAGTCCTCGTGCATGTGTGCGCCGCGGCTTTCCTTGCGGTTCTCGGCGCTCGCGATCGTCACCATCGCCTGGCCGAGCAGGTTGTCGAGCTCGAGCGTCTCGACGAGGTCGGTGTTCCAGATCAGCGAGCGGTCGGTCACCTTCACGTCGCGCATCGCGGCGTAGACCGACTTCATGTGCTGATAGCCCTCGGTGAGCAGCGCGCTGTCGCGGAAGACGGCGCAGTGCTTCTGCATCGTCTTCTGCATGTCCTTGCGGATCTCGGCGGTCGGCTCGGTCTTGTTGGCGTTGCGGAAGAAGTCGAGCCGGGTCAGCGCCATCTCCTCCGAGCCCGCGGGCAGCGGCGCGTGCGGCGTGCTGGGCTTGAGCGTCTCCTTGAGCCGCAGGCCGGTCGCGCGGCCGAACACCACCAGGTCGATCAGCGAGTTGGAGCCCAGGCGGTTGGCGCCGTGGACCGAGACGCAGGCCGCCTCGCCCACCGCAAACAGCCCGGGGACGACCGCGTCCGGATTGCCGTCCTTCAGCTGGACGACTTCGCCGTGGTAGTTGGTCGGGATGCCGCCCATGTTGTAGTGCACCGTCGGCACCACCGGCAGCGGCTGGCGGGTCAGGTCGACGCCGGCGAAGATCTTGCCGGTCTCGGTGATGCCGGGCAGGCGCTCGTGCAGGATCTTCGGGTCGATGTGGTTCAAGTGAAGGAAGATATGGTCCTTCTCCTTGCCCACGCCGCGGCCCTCGCGGATCTCCATCGCCATCGAGCGCGCGACGACGTCACGGCTGGCGAGGTCCTTGGCGGAGGGGGCATAGCGCTCCATGAAGCGCTCGCCCTCGGAGTTGGTGAGATAGCCGCCCTCGCCGCGCGCGCCTTCGGTGATCAGCACGCCCGCGCCGTAGATGCCGGTCGGGTGGAACTGGACGAACTCCATGTCCTGCAGCGCCAGGCCGGCGCGCAGCGCCATGCCGTTGCCGTCGCCGGTGCAGGTGTGCGCCGAGGTCGCCGACTGGTAGACGCGCCCGCCGCCGCCGGTCGCCAGCACCACCGCATGGCTGCGGAAGCGGTGGATCGAGCCGTCCTCCATGCACAGCGCGATCACGCCCCGGCAGGCTCCGTTCTCCATGATCAGGTCGAGCGCGAAATATTCGACGAAGAAATCGGCCGAATAGCGCAGGCTCTGCTGGTAGAGCGCGTGGAGCATCGCATGGCCGGTGCGGTCGGCCGCGGCGCAGGTGCGCTGCACCGGCGGGCCCTCGCCCATGTTCTGCATGTGCCCGCCGAACGGGCGCTGGTAGATGGTGCCGTTGTCGTTGCGGCTGAACGGCACGCCGGCGTGCTCGAGCTCATAGACCGCCGCGGGCGCCTCGCGGACCATGTACTCGATCGCGTCCTGGTCGCCGAGCCAGTCCGAGCCCTTGACCGTGTCGAACATGTGCCACGACCAATGATCGGGCGAATTGTTGCCCAGGCTCGCGGCGATGCCCCCCTGCGCCGCCACGGTGTGGCTGCGGGTGGGGAACACCTTGGTGATGCACGCGGTCTTCAGCCCCGCTTCGGCGATCCCCATCGTGGCGCGCAGCCCCGAGCCGCCGGCACCCACGACGACGGCGTCGTAGCTGTGGTCGATGATCTTGTACGCAGCGGGCATGGGCTGGGCCTCAGGCAGGAGTCGAGGTGAGGGCGATCTTGAGGATCGAGAAGAGCGCGGTGACCGCGATCGCGATCGTGAAGAAGTTGAGCAGCACGATCATCACGATGCGCGTCTCGTCGTGCTGGTAATCCTCGATCACGACCTGGAGGCCCAGGCGGATATGGTAGCAGACGGTGCCGACCAGCAGGATCAGCGGCACCGCGGCGAGCGGCGACGAGAGCCAGGCGGCGATCGTGGCATAGTCATAGGCCGGGAGCAGCGCGACGCTGATCACGAACCACAGCATGAGGACGAGGTTGGCGCCGGCGGTCAGCCGCTGCTGCCACCAATGGTGCGCGCCTTCCTTGGCGGAACCGAGCCCGCGGACCTGGCCGATCGGGGTGCCGTTACCCATTGAGCTTCTCCCAGAGCAGGATCCAGAACGCCAGCGTGGCGACGATGCCGAAGACGAAGGCGGCGATCGAGCTGGCCTTGTTGCCCTTCAGCTCGAAGTTCGCGCCCTCGTCGAGGAAGAAGTGGCGCACGCCCGAGCCCATGTGCTGGAACAGCGTCCAGCTGAAGCCGATGCCGAACACCCAGCCGACGACGTTGAGCTTGCCCGACTGGTAGGTAAACACGTCGAGGAACTCGCCGTACATCGCCGGGCCGGCGGCGAGCGAGACCAGCCACCAGGTGAAGACCAGCGCGCCGATCGTGCCCATCACCGTGCCGGTGGCGCGGTGGATGATCGAGACTGCCATGTGCGGGCCCCATTTATACGCCGTCAGGTGCGGCGAAATCGGGCGATCGGGTTTGTCGGGGCTGGCCAAGGGCGTTCCTTTCGGGTCGTCGCGGGCTTCATTAGAGCCCAGCGCACGGGATGCAAGTGCAGCGCAGCGCGTGCGGGTCCCGGGGCGGCTTGCGGGGCGTGCCGGTCCGCGGGTTGCAAAATAGGAGTTGGGGCGCGAGCGTGGCTGCCGCTCTTTCGCATCGTCGAGCCGCCACAGCGCCCATCGAGGGCCGCGCGCGTTCGCGCATCCCGAACGGGATTTTTTCGCATGGTTGGTGTCAATCGTGTAAACTGTATTGCGCGAACAACACGCCTGATCCCGTGCCGTCCGGTTGCCGCCCCCTAACTCGCCCTTAACCAGTTGCGGACTAGCGTCGTCGCAAATCGGGTTGGGCTCGCCTGCCCGGTGGGGGACTCGAACATCGATGAGCGCGACCTTGACCAAGCATCTTCCCGCCCCCGGCGCCATGGCGGCCGAGATCGACATCCGCTCACGCCTGCGGATCTTCGATTTCGACGGCTCGCTGATGCATTCGAGCCGCGAGGCGTGGGACGTGCTCGAGCCCGAGATCCGCGCGATCGCGGACGCTTACTGGCAGCAGTGGCTCCGCTGCTTCGCCGATCAGCGCAACTGGGCTCCGGCCGAGACCGAGAAGATGGTCGACGTCGGCGTGGTGTTCCTGCGCAACCGCTTCCTCGACACCTCGGGCACCGCCTGGGTCGAGTCGATCGAGCGCTCGGTCGCTGCCGCTTACTCCGAGAACGTGCCGCCGATGGCGCTGCTCTCGATGATCAGCGCGAGCGACCGCGCCGCGCTCGAAGTGCTGATGCGCCGGCTGGGCTCGGACAGCCCCAAGCTCGCGACGCTGATCGACACGCTGATGCGGCTCTCGGCGCTCGAGGGCGACATCACCGTCGAGCTCTACAACCTCTATCGCGAATACAACGCCCAGGCCGACCGCGACCGGCTCGCGACGCAGTTCCGCGACTCGATCGGCAGCACCGTCCAGCGCGCCTCGCGCGAAGGCGAGCAGCTGCGCGTCCAGGCGATCCACACCTCGGCGGCGGCGCGCGGCATGCTCGGCAAGGCCTCGGAAGTCGCTGCGGCCGCCGAACAGTCGGCGGTGGCGATGCGCGAGGCCGCGTCGACCGCGGCGGGCCTCATCCGCGCGATCGAGGACGCCCGGATGGAAGTCGAGGCCTCGGCCGACATCGCGACGCGCGCCGCCGGCCAGGCGGGCGCGGCGGTGACGATGTCCGAGGCGCTGTCGGACCATGCCAAGTCGATCGAATCGATCCTCGGCCTGATCCGCGACATTGCCGGCCAGACCAACCTCCTCGCGCTCAACGCCACGATCGAGGCGGCGCGCGCTGGCGACGCGGGCCGCGGCTTCGCGGTGGTCGCGCAGGAAGTGAAGTCCCTCGCCAACCAGACCGCGCGCGCGACCGACGATATCGCCGCCAAGATCGCCTCGATCCAGTCGGCGACCAAGACCACGGTCGAGACCAACGCGTCGATCCGCACCACCGTCTCGGAAGTGCAGGAGAGCGCCAACCGCATCCGCGCCGCGATGGAAGTCCAGGCGCAGACGGTGACCGCGATCACTGCGGCGGTCGACGAGACGGCGCTCGCGGCGGATTCGATGTCGGCGACGATCGGCGCGATCCGCGAGGACACCGAAGCCGTCGCCAGCGAGATCGACCGCGTCGGCCAGGGATTCACCGCGCTCGATGCCGAGCTCGGCAGTCTTAAGGGTAGTGCAAGCGACTTCATCGCGAAGGTCGCGGCATAGGAGAGAATTGGATGGCACGTCAGGGGAAGGCGGGAGGGGCGGAACGTTCGAAGCCCATCGCCGAGCAGCTCAAGGAATTCGACTGGGACGGCCAGATCGCCGCGTCGTGCGCCGAGATCGCCGAGGTCTTCCGCGACCATTATCGCGAGATCGCCGAGGCCTTCTGGCGCCATTTCCTGTCGCTGCCCGCCGCGCAGCGCCTCGCCGCCTATCTCGAAGGCCCGCGCCTCGAGGAGCAGATCGAGCGCAGCATGGCCTATACGCGCACCAAGTACGAAGCGCCGTTCGACGACGCCTGGATGGACTGGAGCTTCCGCCAGGCCGAGGGGGGGCATAACGCACATGTGCCGCTGCCGGCGATGCTCGTCTCCTTCTCCTATGCCCATAGCGTCGAGATGCGCATCCTCCAGGAACGCGTCGGCCACGATCCCGAGAAGCTCGCGCGGCTGTGCGACGTGGTCCAGCGGCTCGCGCTGCTCGAGGCCGACCTGATGGCCTGGTACATCGCGCCCGAGTCGCGCGACGAGCGCAGCGAACGCAGCGAGCGGTCCGAGCATTATCGCGGCGCGATCGCCGAATCGATCGAGATCGCCACTGCGCTCGGCAACCGCATCCGCGTCCAGGCGCAGGGCGCGTCGAGCTCGGCGCGCGGGATGCTGGGCAAGGCGAGCGAAGTCGCCGCGGCGGCGGAGCAGTCGGCGGTGGCGATGCGCGAAGCGGCGTCGACCGCGGCGGGACTGATCCGCGCGATCGAGGATGCGCGGCTGGAAGTCGAGGCTTCGGCCGACATCGCGACGCGCGCCGCCAGCCAGGCGGGTGCCGCGGTGACGATGTCCGAGGCGCTGTCGGACCATGCCAAGTCGATCGAATCGATCCTCGGGCTGATCCGCGACATCGCCGGCCAGACCAACCTCCTCGCGCTCAATGCGACGATCGAGGCGGCGCGCGCCGGCGACGCCGGCCGCGGCTTCGCAGTCGTGGCGCAGGAAGTGAAGAGCCTCGCCAACCAGACCGCGCGCGCGACCGACGACATTGCGTCGAAGATCGCCTCGATCCAGTCGGCGACCAAGACCACGGTCGAGACCAATGCCTCGATCCGCACCACCGTCTCGGAAGTCCAGGAAAGCGCCAACCGCATCCGCACGGCGATGGAAGTCCAGGCGCAGACGGTGACCGCGATCACCGCGGCGGTCGACGAGACCGCGCTCGCGGCGGATTCGATGTCGGCGACGATCGGCGCGATCCGCGAGGACACCAAGTCGGTGACCAGCGAGATCGACACGCTCCAGCGCGACGTCGCCGAAGTCGACGACCGGCTCCACCGCCTGCGCGAAGCGACCGAGAATCTGTCGAGCAGCGTCGCGGCCTGATCGGGCTGCTTTCGCCCGCGGGAGGAGTTCGCTAGGGCGCGGCGGATGACCCCCGCCCATATCCTCGTCACCGGCAGCAGCCGCGGCATCGGCGCCGCGATCGCCGCGACGCTCGACGCCGCCGGCGCACGCGTCGCCGGCCATGGCACAGCGAGCGGCCTCGCCGCCGATCTCTCGCAACCCGGCGCCGCGAAGGACCTGTGGGCGCGCGCACTCGCCGCGCTCGACGGCCGGATCGACGTGCTCGTCAACAACGCCGGCGTGTTCGAGGCCGCCCCGCTCGACCTCGACGATGCCGACTGGCTCGCGGCCTGGGAGCGCACGATGCGGATCAACCTCACTGCCGCCGCCGAGCTGAGCCGCCTGGCCGTCCACCACTGGCAGGCCGAAGGGCGCCCCGGCCGCCTCGTCAACGTCGCCAGCCGCGCCGCCTATCGCGGCGACAGCCCGGCGCATTGGCATTATGCCGCGTCCAAGGCCGGCATGGTCGCGATGACCAAGACGATCGCGCGGGGCTATGCCGCGCAAGGCATCCTCGCCTTCGCGATCTGCCCCGGCTTCACCATGACCGGCATGGCCGAGGATTATCTCGCCAGCCGAGGCGGCGAGAAGCTGCTCGCCGATATCCCGCTCGGGCGCGTCGCCGATCCCGAGGAAGTCGCCGCCATCGCGCGCTTCTGCGCACTCGAGGCACCCCCTTCGATGACCGGCGCGGTGCTGGACGTGAACGGCGCCAGCTACGTCCGTTGAGGTCTCCGCCCCGCCGGGCGGCGAATCAGCCGGTCCCGGACGATTGGCTCGCCGCGATCAACTGCCGCTCCGCCTGTCGCGCGGTCGATCGGCCGACGCCCTGCGCGAGGACATAGCCCGCGACGCCGCCCAGCAGCGTGCCGAGCGTATTCTCGCCGATGCGGTCGTTCACGGCGAGCATCGTGATCACGCTGAGCAGGAGGATGATGGTCACGAACTGGGTCGCTTGTCCCGTGGACACCCATTCGATCTGGATCTCGGTCTCGAACTGCTTCACGACATACATGATCGCGAGGCAGAATAGGCAGATCGCCGCGACCACCCAAGGCAGCGAACTCACCGAATTGATGTTGCGGAGGCGGCTGTCGATCTGGCTGTTGAGCGCGGCCCGGCTCTGCTTGAGCTTCTCGGCGACCTTGACCACGCGATCCTTGAGCGCGGCGAACTGCTTCAACTTGTCGCTGGCGGCCTTGATTTCGCGATCGGCATGGCGCTTGATCTCGACATAATTGGCGTCGCCCGTGCGCATCCTCGCGATTTCGAGCTTCAGCGCGGCGCAGGTCTGCGGGTTGGCGGCTCTGCTCCGGATGGCGGGCGGCAAGTCCAGCAACCGAAACCGCGTGGCCGTCGTGGAGAGATTGCCGCAGTCGATCGTCGCCACCGAATTGCGCACCTCGTCGATCCGGGCGTCGAGCTGCAATGCGTTCTCGTCGTCGGCGGCGCCGCTGGAGATGCTCTCCGAATTGCTGTTGAGCTCGCCAAGTGCCTGGTTCACGCGCTGAAGTCGCTGGAACAGGTCCTTCACATCCGATATTTTCGCCGTTTCCTTTTCGCTGTTGATGTCGGCGACTTCTTCGACGCGCTTGATCGCGGCTTCATATTCGGAGGGTTCGGTGGCGGCGCCGAATCCGAAATCATCGTTCCCTTGGGCGATCGCCGGCGAGGCAAGCAGCGCCAGCAACGATGCGAGGACGACGATCAGCATGCCCGATGTCGGCACCGTCTTCATCCTATAGTCCCCCGTTCGGTTCCTCGCCGAAGAATAGCGTCGAAATGCAAGCGCAAGTAAATCCGAAATCCGCGCCGATATCGAGCTTCTGGCGGACCGTCGTCGACCGCGCTATCGGGCGCGGATGGCAAGCTGGAAAGTCACGCTCCCCTGCACTCGCGCCGAGGCCGAGTCGCTCGACGTCGAGGATGTGGCGCTTCTCGCGATCGATCCGCTGCCCGTGCTGATGACCAGCGAGCGCGTGCCCGATGATCCGTCGAGCTGGCAGGTCGAGGCCTATTTCGAAAGCAAGCCCAACAGCGGCGCGATCGCCGCGGTCCAGTCGCTGGTGCCGAGCGCGAAGGGGCGCCGCCTCACGGCCGAGCGCATCCGCGACGCCGATTGGGTGACGCTCAGCCAGGCGGGGATCGAGCCCGTCCACGCCGGCCGCTTCTACGTCCACACCGCGACCAACAAGGGCACGCCGCCCGCCGGCGCGACGGTGTTCCGCATCGACGCGGGCCTCGCCTTCGGCACCGGCACGCACGAGACGACCTCCGGCTGCCTGGTCGCGCTCGACCGGCTCAAGGCGAGCGGCGCGCGCTTCCACAATCTGCTCGACGTCGGCACCGGCACCGGGCTGCTCGCCTTCGCGGCGATGCATCTCTGGCCGACCGCGCAGGCAACCGCGTCGGACATCGATCCGCGCTCGATCGACGTGACGGCGGAGAATGCCGCCTTCAATGGTGTGTCGCTTGGCGAGGCGCCGGGGCATCTTGCGCTGGCGGTGGCGGCGGGGCTCGATTCGGCGCTGATCGTGCGCCGCGCGCCTTATGACCTGGTCATCGCCAACATCCTTGCCGGGCCGCTGATCGAACTCGCCCCGAGCATCGCCGCGGCGCTGGCCGAAGGCGGCACGCTGATCCTTGCGGGGCTGCTGGGCAACCAGGCCGAGTCAGTGGCGCGTGCCTATCGCCGCCAGGGCCTGCGTCTGGTGGCGGACGCCCGCCGCGGCGACTGGCCGACGCTCCGCCTCGTCAAGCGCCCGCGCTACGGCGCCGCCCGCGTCACCCGCCCCGGCCCGCATGGCCTCGGCGAGCGGCCGGGGTTCGGGAGCTGGTGAGCCGACTCAGGCCTTGCTGATCGTGACGCCATCGAAGGTCATGAAGACCAGGGTGGTGCCGGTGGGCCCTCGATAGGCGCCTTGAGCGCAAGCAAGATGACATGCCAACGCCGTAAAGTTCCACGCGTCAGCTTCCTCGACGGCGACCTTGCGGGTCGTGAGGACTTCCAGCCCATGCCTCGCACCGAAGTCGCGGACCAGTGCTGCGTGTTTGGAAACGGGGGCAGGCACCGAGGGATGATCCCAACCCCAGAGCCAGCTTCCGTCCTGGCTGTTATAGGTGCCGATCACCTGCACGGGCGCGCTGATCTGCCAGCCGCGATCGTTGTTGAAGCGGATAATGCCGGCCTCCAGATCGACCGAATAGTCACCGCCGGAGCCGAGCCCCCAGGTTTCGACAGCGATACTGGTCTTCAAGCTAAGTTCTTCGGCCGCCCGTTCGAATACGGCGTCGATGTCGGCGTCTTCCGAGGCAGGGGTGTCGACGGCTGGTTCCCGCTTGCTGCCACCAAACAGCTTGTCGAGGAACTTCATGCGTCGCGACGTCGGGCATAGTCCTGCGTGCCGCGCGTGATCACGCGGTCGGTCGGCAGGATCTCGGCGATCGGGATGTCGGGTTGCGCGAGGATCTCGGCGTAGAGCGGCGCGAAGTCGGTCTCGAGCGTGACGCGGAGCAGCTCGTCGAAGCTCGGGATGACGAAGTAGTTCTGCTGGAAGTCGTCGATCCGATAGTCGGTGCGCATCACCCGCTTCAGGTCGAAGCCGATGCGGTTGGGGCTCGGGTCCTCGAGCGCGAAGATGCTCTCGGCCTTGCTCGAGACGATGCCCGAGCCGTAGATGCGCAGCCCCTCGGGCTCCTCGATCAGCCCGAACTCGACCGTGTACCAGTAGAGCCGCGAGAGTTGCTTCAATGCCCCCAGCTCGAGCGCGCGCATCCCGCCGCGGCCATAGGCGGCGGCATAGTCGGCGAACACCGGGTCGGCGAGCATCGGGACATGGCCAAACACGTCGTGGAAGACGTCGGGCTCCTGGATATAGTCGAGCTGGTCGCGCCGGCGGATGAAATTGCCCGCGACGAAGCGGCGGTTGGCCATATGGTCGAAGAACACCTCGTCGGGGACCAGCCCGGGTACTGCGACCACCTGCCAGCCGGTGAGCTTCATCAGCCGCTCGGACAGCTCCTCGAAATTGGGAATGCCGCGCTCGGAAAGCTTGAGCGCGTCGAGCCCGGCAAGCCACGCCTTGCTCGCCCGGCCGGGGAGCAATTTCGCCTGACGCGCAGCGAGGATGTCCCAGGTTTCATGCTCCTCGGGCGTGTAATGCGCCCAATTCTGCGGGACGGTCCAGTCGGGCGCAGCTTCGGGGGGCGGTGCGTTCAGGACATGCGTGTCGGCCATGGTCGCGTCCTAGCATGATAAAGTTTCAAATGATACGACCGGAGCGGACCTGTCGTGGCGCGGCTGCGTTGAGACGACGTGGACATATGGTGCGATTCGAGGGATGCCTAGGCCCATGAACCTGCTCGCCGCCCGCTCGGCCGACATGCCGCCCAACAAGCTCGCGATGGCCGCCGAATGCCCGCGCGCGGTGCGCAACGGGCTCGCGCTGCTGCTCGCCTGGCCGCAGCTCAAGGCGGCGCCGCGCGGCGACGGGCGGCCGGTGCTGGTGCTGCCGGGCATCGTCGATTCCGACGGCGCCTATTTCGTGATGCACCGGCTGCTGCGGCGCTGGGGCTATCGCGCCTATGGCTGGGGGCTCGGCGCCAACCTCGGCGTACGCACGATCGGCCGCGACGCAGAGCATCTGGTCGCGCGGATCGAAGCGATCGCAGCGGAGGCCGGCGAGCCGGTGACGCTGGTCGGCATCTCGCTCGGCGGAATCATGGGCCGGGTGATGGCGCGGCGCCGGCCCGAGCTGGTCCGCGAAGTGATCACGATCAGCTCGCCCTATGCGGGCCCGCCGACTTCGACCAACGTGTGGCGGCTGTTCGAGCTGCTGACCGGCGAGAAGATCACCGATGAGTCGGTGACGGCGTTCCAGCAGGAAGCCGCCTCGCCGCTTGCGGTGCCCGCCACCGCGATCTGGAGCCGCAGCGACGGAATGGTGAACGGACTCATCTGCCGCAACGAGCATGCGCGCGGCATCGAAATCGAGTCGAGCCACTTCTGGGTGCAGATGCATCCGGACGTGCTGATGGCCGTCGCCGAGACGCTGGCCGGGCAGGCGACGACGCACTAGCGGGCGCTGCCGCGCGGGCGGCGCGGGTTTGACGCGAACCCGCGTCGCCCCCAGATGGGCGTCATGCCCGCCGAAGTCGCTGCCCGCATCGGCCCGATCCTGCCCTGGCTCGACCTGTTCGGGATCGCCGTCTTCGCCGCCACCGGCGCGCTCGCGGCGGCGCGGCACCAGCAGACCTTCGTCACTGCGGCCTTCTTCGCGCTCGTCACCGGCGTCGGCGGCGGCACGGTTCGCGACCTGCTGATCGGCGCGCCGGTCTTCTGGGTGCATAATTCCACCGTCGCGGCGCTCTGCCTCGCGGTCGCGGGGATCATCTGGACGACGCCCGCCGCCTGGTGGCGCGGCCCCGCCTTCGACTGGCTCGATGCCGCCGGGCTCGCTGCCTATGCCGCGTTCGGCGCCGCCAAGTCGCTCGGCTATGGCGTCCCGCCGGTGCCGGCGATGGTGATGGGCGTCGTCACCGCCTGCGCCGGCGGGATCATCCGCGACATGCTCGCCGGCGAGCCTTCGATCCTGATGCGCCCCGAGCTCTACGTCACCGCGGCCGCGCTCGCCTCGCTGCTCCAGGTCGGGCTGACGCTCGCGGGGCTGCCGGTGTTCCTCGCCGGGCTGGTCGCCGCCATCGCCGGCTTCGCGCTCCGCGCCGCGGCGATCCACTGGAAGCTCGGGCTGCCGACCTATCGCAAGTGACTTGATTGATCATTCAACCAAGCTTATCGACTCGGGCGGGGAGGAACCTGCCGTGCTTCGTCTTGCCGTCGCTGCCTTGCTCTTCACCGTTGCGCCTGACGCCCGGCAGGACCGTAGCCATGTCGACGAGAGGCTCGCCCCGCTCGACTTCCTCGTCGGCCATTGCTGGCGCGGCACGCTGCCCACCGGCGAGGCCGACGTCCATTGCTTCCGCGCCGGAGCTGACAGCGTCACCGACCATCATGACGTGCTGCGGGCCGGCAAGCCCGTCTATTCGGGCGACACGCTCTACCGCTGGGACGCGGCCGCCGGCGCGATCGCCTTCACTTATTCGAGCGTCGGCAAGGTGATCGGCCAGGGCCATGTCCGCCCGATCGAAGGCGGGCTCGACTTCGGCAGCTCGGACTATGGCGACGGCGCCGACAAGGTGACGATCGCCACGCGCTGGCTGCGCGTCGGGGGCGACGCCTATGACGCGATCGACAGCTCTGCCAACCAGGCCTTCGCGCGCACCACCCGCTACACGCGGGTCGACTGACTCGTCCCGAAGGCCGGCTTGCAATGTAGGATTCCGCCTGCTTGGCTGGGTGCGCCGGGACGCTCCGGCCGCTCTTTGAAATCTGGAAGCAAGGCGCAAAATCCCGGCGACGGGTCGTGACTCTTGTGACTTTTCGAGTCGCTACAGCAGCCCCAGCGCGCGGAAGCTGGTGACGCCGCTGCGCGCGACGACGAGATGGTCGAGCAGCCGCACCCCCAGCGGATCGAGCGCACGCGCGAGCAGCCGGGTCGCTTCGCGATCGGCGTTGCTGGGAGTTGCGTTGCCGCTCGGATGGTTGTGCGCCATCACCACGCCGCGCGCGTCGAGCCGGAGCACGTCCGCCACCACGTCGCGCACCGGCACGTCGAACCGGTCGCGATAGCCGGCACGTTCCTCGCGCATGCCGAGCACGCGATGCTCTGCGTCCAGGAAGACGAAGGCGGCGACTTCGGCCTCTTCCTCGGCGAGCGGCGCGAACAGCGCGCTGGCCTCGGCGCTGTCGGCGAGACGATCGAGACTTTGGAGCAACGCCGACCAACCCATCGCCGGGGCATGCACGGTGCAGCCGTGCAGCCGAAGCGCTACCGCGTTCGCTTTGGAGGCACCGAGGTCCGCTTTGGAGGCAATGCGCTTGGCGGCGCCGCGCCGCATCGCTAGGCTAGGGCATGCGCCAGTATCTCGACCTGATGGCCCGCGCGCTCGACCAGGGCAGCCCGACGATGGACCGCACCGGCACCGGCACGCTCAGCGTGTTCGGCCATCAGATGCGCTTCGACCTGGCCGAGGGCTTTCCGCTGCTCACCACCAAGAAGCTGCATCTGCGCTCGATCATCATCGAACTGCTCTGGTTCCTGCGCGGCGACACCAACGTCCGCTGGCTGCAGGACCGCAAGGTGAGCATCTGGGACGAATGGGCGGCCGAGGACGGCGAGCTCGGCCCGGTCTACGGCAAGCAGTGGCGCGACTGGGAAGCCGCCGACGGCCGCCGCATCGACCAGATCGCCGAGCTGATCGAGACGCTCAAGACCAACCCCGCCTCGCGCCGGATGATCGTCTCGGCCTGGAACCCCGGCGACCTCCACGCGATGGCGCTGGCGCCGTGCCACTGCCTGTTCCAATGCCATGTCGCCGACGGCCGCCTCAGCCTCCAGCTCTACCAGCGCTCGGCCGACATCTTCCTCGGCGTGCCGTTCAACATCGCGAGCTATGCGCTGCTCACGCACCTGCTCGCCGAGCAGGCGGGACTCGAGCCCGGCGAGTTCATCTGGACCGGCGGCGACTGCCACCTCTATTCGAACCACCTCGACCAGGCGCGCGAGCAGCTGGGCCGCACGCCGGGCCCGCTCCCCCGGCTCGAGATCCTCCGCAAGGCGGCGTCGATCGACAGCTACGATTATGAGGACTTGGTGATCCACGGCTACGAGGCCCAGCCGCACATCAAGGCGCCGGTGGCGGTCTGAGCGTGTCCGTGATCAGCTTCCATCTCGCTCGCGCGGACAATGGCGTGATCGGGAGCGACGGCAAGCTCCCCTGGCACCTCCCGGCCGACCTCAAGCGCTTCAAGGCGCAGACGATGGGCAAGCCGATGGTGATGGGCCGCAAGACCTTCGAGAGCTTCCCC
This sequence comes from Sphingomonas sp., assembly GCF_017745215.1. Lineage (GTDB taxonomy): Bacteria > Pseudomonadota > Alphaproteobacteria > Sphingomonadales > Sphingomonadaceae > Sphingomonas. The sequence continues at coordinate 78,593 of NZ_JAGHZV010000013.1, read as the reverse complement.
GGCCCGCTGCCCGGCCGCCGCCACATCGTGCTGACGCGCGACCGGGCCTGGCACGCCGAGGGCGCCGAAGTCGCCCACAGCCCCGAGGAAGCGGTGGCGATCGCGGACGCTCCGCAAGTCGCGGTGATCGGCGGGGCGGAGGTGTTCGCGCTGTTCGCCGGCCTGGTCGACCGCGTCGAGCTCACCGAAGTCCATGTCGCGGCCGAGGGCGATGCGGTGGTGCCGCCGTTCGTGCCCGCAGAATGGCGCGAGACGGCGCGCGAGGATCATGAGAGCGAAGCGGGGCGCCCCGCCTACAGCTTCGTCACGCTGGAGCGGATGCGATGATCAGGAAATTGCTGACGGGCCTCGGCGCGGTGCTGGTGCTCGCCGCGGTCGGCTTCTTCTGGCTGGCACCCGGCATCGTCGAGCGGGGCATGAACAAGGTCGAGCCGACCGAGCACCCCAAGGTGAGCGACGCGACACGCAAGCTCCACGCGAGCCTCGAGATCGCCGACATGCATGCCGACACGCTGCTGTGGTCTCGCAGCCTGCTCGCCGCCTCGCACCAGGGCCAGGTCGATCTGCCGCGGCTGGTCCAGGGCAACGTCGCGCTCCAGGTCTTCTCCTCGGTCACCAAGACGCCCAAGCACCAGAATTACGACGCCAACACTGGCGACACCGACAACATCACGCTGCTGGCCTTCGCCCAGCTCCAGCCGCCGCGGACCTGGACCTCGCTGCTCGAGCGCTCGCTGTGGCATGCCGAGAAGCTCAAGCGCGCTGCGGCGAATTCGGACGGCAAGCTGCGCGTGATCCTCACCGCCGCCGACCTCGACAAGCTGCTCGCCGATCGCGCCGCGGGCAAGCAGGTGGTCGGCGGCATGCTCTCGATCGAAGGGCTGCAGGACCTCGAGGGCAAGCTCGACAACCTCGACCGGCTCCACGACGCGGGCTTCCGCATGGCGGGCTTCGCGCATTTCTTCGACAACGACGTCGCCGGCTCGATGCACGGGGTGAACAAGGGCGGGCTCACGCCGCTCGGCCGCCAGGTGCTCGCGCGGATGGAGAAGCTCGGCATGATCGTCGACGTGGCGCACGACAGCCACCAGACCGTCGCCGAGATATTGAAGGGCGCGCGACGGCCGGTGGTGTCGAGCCATGGCGGGGTGCAGGCGACGTGCAAGGTCAACCGCAACCTCACCGACGACGAGATCCGCGGCATCGCCCGCACCGGCGGGGTGATCGGCATCGGCTATTGGGACGGCGCGATCTGCTCGACCAGGCCGGCGGATGTGGCAAAGGCGATCGCTTATGTCCGCGACCTGGTGGGGATCGACCATGTCGGGCTCGGCTCGGACTTCGACGGCGCGGTGACCACGGGGATCGACGCGTCGATGCTCGTCGAAGTCACCCAGGCGCTGGTCGACCGCGGCTTCACCCCCGAGGACATCCGCAAGGTGATGGGTGGCAACGTCCTCCGCGTGATCCGCGCGGGCATCGTGCCGGGGCCCTGAGCGGGATTTGCTTCCGCGTCGTCCGCCCCTATAGGCGCAGCCCATGGAGCGGCTGGACGGCGGCTCGGCGGTTCCGAGCGGGCTGCGCGGCGGCATCGTCGCGCTGGGCAATTTCGACGGGTTTCACCTGGGGCATCAGGCCGTGGTGGGCCGCGCCGTCGAGCGGGCGCACGCCGCCGGTCGCCCGGCGATCGTCGCGACCTTCGACCCGCACCCCAAACGCTATTTCCGCCCCGACAGCGACTGGTTCCGCCTCACCACCATGGAGCAGCGCGCGCGGCTGATCGAGACGGCGGGTGCCGATGCGATGCTCGTCTTCCACTTCGACGCCGAGCTCGCCGCGCTGAGCGCCGAAGCCTTCGCCCGCGACCGGCTGGCCGGCGCGATCGGCGCCGCGGGGGTGGTGACCGGCGGCGACTTCACCTTCGGCAGGGGCCGTAGCGGCGACGTCGCGACGCTCGCCGAGCTGGGCCGGTCGCTGGGCTTCGAAGCCGAAGTGGTGCCGCCGGTGGCGCTCGACGGCGAAACCGTGTCCTCCACGCGCATCCGCGCGCTGCTCCAGCAGGGCCATCCGCGCGGAGCGGCGCGGCTGCTCACTCGGCCCTTCGCGATCGAGGGCGTGGTCGAGCACGGCGCCAAGCTGGGTCGCGAGCTCGGCTTCCCGACGGCGAACCTGAGCATCGGCAAATATCTCCGCCCGGCCTATGGCATCTATGCGGTGCGCGGGCGGCTCGCCGACGGGCGCGTGCTCGACGGGGTCGCGAACCTCGGCATCCGCCCGAGCTTCGATCCGCCGGTCGAGCTGCTCGAGAGCTATTTCTTCGACTTCGACGGCGATCTCTACGGCCAGGCGATCGAAGTCGCGCTGGTCGACTATCTCCGCGCCGAAGCCAGGTTCGACAGCCTCGACGCGCTCAAGGCGCAGATGGACCTCGACGCGGCCGAAGCACGCAAGCGGCTCGCTGAAGCATGACCGCCTTCCCTTAATCGTCATCCCGGCGAAAGCCGGGACCCAGGGCCACGAGCGATGTCTTCTTTGATCCTGGGTCCCGGCTTTGGCCGGGATGACGGTTGGTTCGGTCAAACCTCAAGGCTGCGGCGGCACCAGCCCTGAATCGACCAGCCAGTCGGTCAGCCGGTTGGGCCAGTATTTGAGCCCGGGCCGCTCGGTGCGGCCCACGCCCATGTTGAACGCATGGCCGCCGCGCGCGAAGAGGTGGACTTCGTTGGGCACGCCTGCCGCACGCAGTTTGCCGACCAGCTCGAGCACGGGCGCCGAGCAGCATTCGTCGTCGCTCGCCGCCACCAGGAAGGCCTGGGGCGCAGTCTTCGGGATCACCGGCGGGATGCCGAGCGGGCCCGGGTAGACGAGGATCTGGAAATCGGGCCGCGCACTCACCCGCTCGATCGGATCGGCCGCGCCGGGCTTGCCGTCGAGCGTCGCGGCATCGGCGTTGGCGACCATCGAGACGAGCTCGCCGCCCGCCGAAAAGCCCATCAGCCCGAGTTTGTCGGGGTCGATCCCGAAGTCCTTCGCCCGCGCGCGGACGAGCCGCATCGCGCGCAGCGTATCGCCCCTGGCGGTGCCTTCGATCGTATAGGTCGAGCCTTCCTGCCGCGCGAGGCGGTAGCGGAGGACGAAGGCGGTGACGCCGAGCTTGGTGAAGTATTTCGCTGGCGCCTCGCCCTCGGCGGTGATGACCAGCAGCCGGTGCCCGCCGCCGGGCGCGATCACCACCGCGGTGCCGTTGGCCTTGCCCGGCTCGGGGCGATAGATGGTGACAGAGGGATCGTGGATGTTGTTGACCCAATAATCCTGCGCGACTTCGGCCTCGCCGCGATGCGCCTCCGAGCCGGGCGCGCCGCCCGGCCAGAGCGGCACGCGCTCGGGCGCCGAGGCCTGGGGTGCGAATGCGAGCAGCAGCGCCGCGAACCAGGCTTTCATGGGTCCCCTCCCGTCTTGTTCGAGCCGTCATCCCGGACTTGCCTCGGCATGGCGACTGCGACCTTAGTCGTATTCCTTAGCCGAGCTGGGCGATCAGCTTGGCGATCGTGTTCCAGTTCCGCCCCGTGGAGACCGCCGGGAACTTGAGCTTCGCCGTCGCCTGGTGAAGCTTGGAATGGCCGATGTCCTCGGGATAGTCGATATAGAGGTCGCAGCCCACCGCCTTCAGCCGCTCGGGCCCGTCATAGACGGCGGCGAGCTTGTCGAGCAGGGCCTCGGGGAAGGGCTCGCGGTGGAACAGGATCAGCAGGTGATTGGGGTGCGCCTCGGCCGCGTCGGGGAAGGGATTGGCCTTCACCGCCGCCTCGAGCTCCTCGCGCGTGCGGAGCAGCACCTTGGTGCGCAGCCGATGCGCGGCGAGCGCTTCCTCCAGCTCCTCGACGATCTCGGCGGCGCTGCCGTCGGTATGGAAGGTGACGTTGCCCGAGGCGAGCAGCGTCTTCACCTGGCGATAGCGCAGTTCCTCGCAGATCTCGCGCAGTTCGGCCATCGGCAGCTTCGAATTGCCGCCGACGTTGATCCCCTTGAGCATCGCCGCCCATGCGGTCATCGCGCTTCCTCCCTGAGCGGCCGGCTGAGCAACGCCTCGACGACGCGGACGACCTCGGCGCCGCTCAGCAGCGCGCAGACCGCCTCGGCGACCGGCATGTCGACGCCCGCCCTGGCCGCCGCCTCGCGCAGCACCGGCGCCGTCGCGGCGCCCTCGGCAACCGTCCTGCGGTCGGCGAGCAGTTGGGCGGCGGGCTTGCCCTGACCGATGCCGAGCCCGAGCGAGAAGTTGCGCGAATTGGTCGAGGAGCAGGTCAGCACCAGGTCGCCGAGCCCCGAGAGGCCGGCGAGCGTCTCGGGCTGCGCACCCAAGGCGACGCCGAAGCGCGTCATCTCGGCGAAGCCGCGCGCGATCAGCGCGGCGCGGGCATTGAGCCCGAGCCCGGCGCCCTCGACCACGCCGCAGGCGATGGCGAGGACGTTCTTCACCGCACCGCCGATCTCGGCGCCGGCAAGGTCGGTCGAGGCATAGGGCCGGAAGGTCGGGCGCGCGATCAGCTCGGCGAGCGCGTTGGCGGTGGCGAGGTCGGCGGCAGCCAAAGTGACGGCGGTCGGCAGCCCGCCGGCGACTTCGTGCGCGAAGGTCGGACCCGAGAGCACCGCGATCGGCGAGCCGTCGACCGCTTCGTGCGCGACCTGGTGGAGCAGCTTGAGGCTGCCCGCCTCGATCCCCTTGGAGCAGAGGATCAGCGGCTGGCCGTGGCGCGGCATGTCGGCGAGCACGGCGCGCATGTGCTGCGCGGGGGTGACGACGAGGACCGCTTCGCTCTCGCCGACCCAGCTCAGGTCGTCGGTGGCGCGGATGCGCGGCGAGAGCGCGCGGCCGGGGAGGAAGATCGGATTCTCGTGCGTGTCGTTGATCGCTTCGATCACTTCGGGCTCGCGCGCCCAGAGGCGGACGTCGCGCCCGCCCGAGGCCATCACTTGCGCCAGCGCCGTGCCCCAGGCGCCGCCGCCGATCACGCCGATCGCATCGCTCATGCCTTCACTCCCGCGCCGCGCACCTTCTCGGCATCCGGATCGAGCGGCCAGCGCGCGCGCGCCGGCGTGTCGAGCGGATCCTCGAGCCCCGCGGCGAAACGCTCGGCACCGGCCCAGGCGATCATCGCCGCATTGTCGGTGCAGAGCCACAGCGGCGGCGCGACGAAGCGCAGGCCGTTCTCGGCCGCGAGTCGCTCGAGCGCGCCACGGACGCTGCGATTCGCCGCGACGCCGCCGGCGACGACCAGCGCCGTCGCGCCGTCCGCGAGGCCGAGCGCACGACGGGTGCGATCGACCAGACAGTCGATCACGGCCTGCTGGAAGGAAGCGGCGATATCCTCGGCGCGGTACTGGCCGACGATGCGCGCGACGGCGCTCTTGAGGCCGGCGAAGCTGAAGTGCGGCTCGGGCGAGCCGAGCAGCGGGCGAGGGAGCGGGACGGCCTTGGCGTCGCCCTGCTCCGCCGCCGCCTCGACTGCGGGGCCGCCGGGAAAGCCGAGGCCGAGCAGCTTGGCGGTCTTGTCGAAGGCTTCGCCCGCGGCATCGTCGATCGTGGTGGCGAGGCGGCGATAGGCGCCGACGCCTTCGACGAGCAGCAGCTGGCAATGCCCCCCCGAGACGAGCAGCAGCAGATAGGGGAATTCGAGCTCGGCGTCGGCGAGGCGCGGCGACAGCGCATGGCCTTCGAGATGGTTGACCGCGATCAGCGGCTTGCCGCTCGCCAGCGCCAACGCCTTGCCGGTGACGAGCCCGACCATCACGCCGCCGATCAGCCCGGGGCCTGCGGTCGCAGCGATCGCGTCGACATCGGCGAGGGTGACGCCCGCTTCGGCCAGCGCCTGCTCGACCAGCGGCGCGAGCATCTCGACATGCGCGCGCGCGGCGATCTCGGGCACCACCCCGCCATAGGGGCGGTGCGCCGCGTCCTGGCGCGCGAGCTTGTGCGCCGCGATCACCCGCCCGTCGCTCACCAGCGCCGCCGCGGTCTCGTCGCAGCTCGATTCCAGGCCGAGGATCAACGTCATCCGCTTCCATCTAGGCCGCCGGGCCGCTAGCACAAGCCGCCATGCCTTCCTTGCGTCTCGGTACCCGCGGTTCGCCGCTCGCGCTCGTCCAGGCCCATCTGGTACGCGATGCGCTGCTCGCGGCGCACGGCTGGAGCGCCGACGCGGTCGAGATCGTCGTGATTCGCACCACCGGCGACCGGGTGCAGGACCGCGCGCTCGCCGAGATCGGCGGCAAGGCGCTGTGGACCAAGGAGCTCGACCGCGCCTTGCTCGACGGCGAGATCGACTGCGCGGTCCATTCGATGAAGGACGTCGAGACCGTACGGCCCGCGGAGATCGCCATCGCCGCGGTGCTGCCGCGCGCCGATGTGCGCGACCGGATCGTGGGCGCCGAGTCGGTGGCGGCACTGCCCGAGCGCGCGCGGGTGGGGACGAGCTCGCCCCGGCGCGCGGCGCAGGTCCGGCGGCTGCGACCGGACGTGGAGATCGTGCTGTTCCGCGGCAACGTCGACACCCGCCTGGCCAAACTGGCGGCGGACGAGGCCGAGGCGACCTTGCTCGCCGCCGCGGGGCTCGAGCGGCTGGGGCGCAGCGAAGGTCATGCGATCCCGGTCGAGACGATGCTCCCCGCTCCGGCACAAGGCGCCGTCGGGATCGAGGCGCGCGCAGGCGACCATGAGGCGCTGCGGCTGATCGGCGCGATCGACTGCCCCGAGACGCACGGCTGCATCGCTGCCGAGCGCGCGCTGCTCGCGGCATTGAAGGCCGATTGCCACTCGCCGGTCGCGGCGCTGGCGACGATCGAAGGCGCGATCCTGACGCTCAGGGCCGAGCTCTTCTCCGAGGACGGCGCACATCACGTCCATGCCCAGGAGGCCGGCGCGCCGGGCGATCCGGCGCTCCCAGGGGCCGTCGCGCGCGACCTGCTCGAGCGCGCGCCGACCGAGGTCCGGCGGCTGTTCGGCGGATGAGCAGGCCGATCGCGGTGCTGCGTCCCGAGCCGGGCAATCGCGTGACCGCGGCAGCGATCGAGGCGGCGGGGCGCACCGCGATCCGGATGCCGCTGTTCGCGACGCGGCCGATCGCCTGGACCGCGCCGGACCCCACCGAGCATGACGCGCTGATCCTCACGAGCGCCAATGCCTTGCGCCACGGCGGGGTCGAGCTCGCCAAGCTGTTCGGGCTGCCGGTCCATGCCGTCGGCGAAGCGACTGCCGACGCGGCCCGGCGCGCGGGGTTCGCGGTGGCGTCGATCGGCGACCGCGGCTCGGAGGCTTTGCTCGCCCAGGCCGAGGCGGTGGGCGTGCGGCAAGCGCTCCACCTCGCCGGACGCGAGCGGCTGGTCGAGCCGGGCGGGATCGTCACACGCGTGGTCACCGTCTACGCGAGTGAGCCGATCGACGTGCCCGCGCCCCGGCGGATCGAAGGCTCTGTGGCGCTCGTCCAGTCGGCGCGCGCCGGCGCGCGCCTCGCCGAGCTGGGGCTCGATCGCAGCCGGATCGCGCTGGTCGCGGTCAGCGAGCGCGCGGCGCAGGCGGCGGGCGAAGGCTGGGAGACGGTCCGCATCGCCCCCTCGCCCGACCCGGACTCGCTGCTCGACGCCGCGATCGCGCTCGCCGATTGACCGGCACATTTGCCCGGTCGATAAGGACCCCATGAGCGGCGACGAGCCTTCGCTGGAGCCGGCCCGCGGCCTGCCTCCCCTGGGATCCCATGTGCTGATCGGCGCGCTGGCCTTCGTCGGCGGCATCGCCGGGACGGCGCTGGTGCTCCAGTGGAGCGGCGGGTCGTGGCACGCGCCCGCCCCGCCGCCGCCGCCCGTAGTGCAGGCGCCTGCGCCCGCATCGCCGCCGGGGACCGACGCCGCGTCGCTCTCGGCGCGCGAACAGGCGCTGGCGGCGCGGCTCGACCAGCTCGAATCGCGGCTCAACACCACCGATTCCGGCGCGCGCACCGCCTCGGGCTATGCCAGCCAGGCCGAGCGGCTGCTGATCGCCTCGGCGGCAAGGCGCGCGATCGAGCGCGGCATTCCGCTCGGCACCGTCGAGCCCCAGCTCCGCCGCCGCTTCGGCGAGGACCATGGCGAGGCGGTCGCGACGATCATCCAGGCCGCGCGCGAGCCGGTGACGATCGAGGACCTCCGCCTCGCGCTGGACACCATCGCCCCGAGGCTCGCGCAGGCGCCCGATGATTCGCCCTGGATGATGCTCCGCCGTGTCGTCGGCGACCTCGTCGTGCTCCGCCCCGCCGATTCGCCGAGCCCGCGCACCGCGGACCGGATGTTGCGTGCGCGCCGCCAGCTCGACGCGGGCAAGGTCGAGGCGGCGCTCGCCGAAGTCTCGCACATGCCCGGGGTCGACAATGCGGCGAGCTGGGTGACCGCGGCGAAGCGCTATGTCGCGGCGCGCGCGGCCTTGAACGAGATCGAAGCCGCCGCCATGGAGACACCCCCCGCGCCGCCCGCACCGGCGCCGCAACCGGCGCGCAGCGGCGCCTGAAGGAACGATAGCATGGCTGAGATGGGCCGGTTCGACTGGCAGGACCCCTTTGCACTCGACGCGCAGCTGACCGACGAGGAGCGCGCGGTGCGGGACGCGGCGCGTGCCTATGCCCAGAACGAGCTGGCGCCGCGCGTGACCAGCGCCTTCCTCGAGGAGCGGTTCGACCGCGAGATCATGACCGAGATGGGCCAGCTCGGCCTGCTCGGGGCGACGATCCCCGAGACCTATGGCGGCGCCGGGCTGGGCTATGTCGCCTATGGCCTGGTCGCGCGCGAAGTCGAGGCGGTCGACTCGGGCTATCGCTCGGCGATGAGCGTCCAGTCGAGCCTCGTGATGCACCCGATCTATGCTTACGGCACCGAGGCGCAGAAGCGGAAGTATCTCCCTAGGCTTGCGACCGGCGAATGGGTCGGCTGCTTCGGGCTGACCGAGCCCGACGCGGGATCGGACCCCGGCGGCATGCGCACCCGCGCCGCGAAGATCGACGGCGGCTACCGGCTCACCGGCTCCAAGATGTGGATCACCAATTCGCCGATCGCCGACGTGATGGTCGTCTGGGCCAAGAGCGAAGCGCATGGCGGCGGTATCAAGGGCTTCGTGCTCGAACGCGGCATGAAGGGACTGACCACGCCCAAGATCGAAGGCAAGCTGAGCTTGCGCGCTTCGATCACCGGCGAGATCGTGATGGACGGCGTCGAAGTGCCCGAGGACGCGCTGCTCCCCGAGGTGCAGGGCCTGAAGGGCCCGTTCGGCTGCCTCAACCGCGCGCGCTACGGCATCGCCTGGGGCGCGATGGGCGCGGCCGAGGCGTGCTTCCACGCCGCGCGGCAGTACACGCTCGACCGTGCGCAGTTCGGCCGGCCGCTCGCCGCCAACCAGCTGGTGCAGCTGAAGCTCGCCAACATGCAGACCGAGATCGGACTGGGCCTCCAGGCCGCGCTCCAGGCGGGGCGGATGTTCGACGCCGGCACGCTCGCGCCGGAGACGATCAGCCTCATCAAGCGCAACAATTGCGGCAAGGCGCTCGATATCGCCCGGGTCGCGCGCGACATGCACGGCGGCAACGGCATCTCGGCCGAATTCCATGTGATGCGCCACGCGATCAACCTCGAGACGGTCAACACCTATGAGGGCACGCACGACGTGCACGCGCTGATCCTCGGCCGCGCGATCACGGGCATCGCGGCGTTCTGATGCGCCCGCTCGACGGGATCAAGGTCGTCGAGCTGGCGCGGATCCTCGCGGGGCCGTGGTGCGGCCAGCTGCTCGCCGACCTCGGCGCCGAAGTGGTGAAGGTCGAGCGGCCAGGCGAAGGCGACGATACGCGCCACTGGGGCCCGCCCTTCCTCCACGCGCCCGACGGCGAGGCGCTGGACGCGGCCTATTTCCATTCGACCAACCGGGGCAAGACCGCGATCGCGGTCGACATCGCCTCGCCCGCAGGCCAGGCGCGGATCCGCGAGCTCGTCGCGGGGGCCGATGTGGTGATCGAGAACTACAAGGTCGGCGGGCTGGTGAAATACGGGCTCGACCCGGCGAGCCTCAGGGCGCTCGACCCGCGGCTGATTGTCTGCTCGATCACCGGGTTCGGCCAGACCGGGCCCTATGCGCACCGTGCGGGCTATGACTTCATCATCCAGGGGATCGGCGGGTTCATGAGCCTGACCGGCGAGCCCGATGGCACGCCGCAGAAGGCGGGGATCGCCTATGCCGACATCTTCACCGGCGTCTATTCGGCCGTCGCGATCCTCGCGGCGCTGCGACAGCGCGAAGCGACCGGCGAAGGCGCGCACATCGACATGGCGCTGCTCGACACCCAGGTGGCGGTGCTCGCCAACCAGGCGCTCAACTGGATGGCCTCGGGCAAGGTGCCGCACCGGATGGGCAACGGCCACGCCAACCTCGCGCCCTATCAGGCCTTCGCGGCGAAGGACGGCGACCTCATCATCGCGGTGGGCAACGACAGCCAGTTCCGCAAGCTCTGCAGCGTGCTGGGGCTTGCCCTCGCCGACGACCCGCGCTTCGCGACCAACCCGGGGCGCGTGACCAACCGCGCCGAGCTGATCCCGCCGATCGAGGCGGCGATCGCCGGCTGGAGCAAGGCCGAGCTCGCCGAGGCGCTCGAGCGCGAAGGCGTGCCGGCGGGGCCGATCAACAGCGTGGCGGAGGTGTTCGCCGACCCGCAGGTTGTCGCTCGGGGCATGCGGATCGAGCGCGACGGGCTGCCGGGCGTGGCCGGGCCGATCGTGATCGACGGCGAGCGGATGGTCTCAGACCGGGCGCCGCCGAGGCGGCCGGCGAACGACTGCTGAACCCACCAACGAGCTTATTTGGCGAGTCAGTCACCTCACTGCGTCGATCATCGCCTGCGCGGCGGCCGGCGCCCGTACCTTGCCGCCGTGGATGAAGAAGACGAAGGTCTCGCGCGGCGTGACCGGCGCGGGGGCCTCGCCGAAATAGGGCAGGCCTTCCGGCTGGCCGCCCTCGGACCAGGTCCTGGCCGCGGCGATCCACCGCGGCAGCTCGGCGTCGGGATAGCAAAGCGGATTCTCGTCGGCGCCCGCCTCGAGCCGGGCGTAGACGAAGTCCGTCGTGATGTCGGCGACGCCCGGATATTCGGGCGAATCAGCGAAGACGATCGCGACATCCCGGCTCCGGCAGAGCGCGACGAACTCGGGCACCTGGAAGCTCTCGTGCCGCGCCTGCACCGCATGGCGGAGCTTCACCCCCGCTTCCTCGCGGGGAAGCAGGTCGAGGAAGGCGGCGAAGTCCTGCGCGTCGAACTTCTTGGTCGCCATGAACTGCCAGAAGATCGGCCCGAGCTTCCCGCCCAGCTCGACGATGCCCTGCTTCACATAGCGCGAGACCGATTCGCCGGCCTCGGCCAGCACCTTGCGGTTGGTGCAGAAGCGCGAGCCCTTGAGCGTGAAGACGAACCCCTCGGGCGCGGTCCCGGCCCAGCCGGCGAAGGTCTCGGGCTTGAAAGTCGAATAATAGGTGCCGTTGACTTCGATCGCAGTCAGCGCGCGGCTGGCGAATTCGAGCTCCTTCTTCTGGCTGAGCCCCTCCGGATAGAAGGTCCCGCGCCAGGGTTCGAAGGTCCAGCCGCCGATGCCGACTCTTATGGGTCCGCCCATGGATTCGCTGCTCCCTTCGCGCACGCTGGTTGACACGGTTGACACTCTCCATGCCGAAAAATCTTCCTCCCCATCGAATTCGGACGAAGAGCAACGAGCGAACATAACCAGAACTTCCCAACAAGGAAAGCCGAGCCGCTGGACAGAATCGCGGCGCGCTTCTACCGTTGAAATAACTCAGACAAGTGCGCTCGCCAGGGCCGCGAACGAAGGAGAGGATGATGCGATTCACGCGCCGCGACCTGGGCGTTGCCGCCGTCGCCGTAGCCGCCACGCTGTGGGCGACGGCGCTCGCGCAAGGGACGTCCGAGCTGCTCGGCCCCGCGGTATGGGACTGGAACGCGCTCCCCGTGCAGGAGACCGACGTCGGCGCGATCCGCAACGTCGTCCGTGCACCCACCGCGACCTTGAAGGAGCTGGAGATGCACATCACCACGCTCAACCGCGGGCTCGCCAGCCATCCGCCGCACCGTCATCCCAACGAGGAGCTGGTGATCGTCCGCGAAGGCACGGTGGAGACGCTGTCGGGCGGCACCTGGAAGCGCGTCGGGCCGGGGTCGATCATCTTCAACGCCTCGAACAGCGAGCATGCGCTGAAGAATGTCGGGGATACGCCCGCGACCTATTTCGTGATCAACTGGAAGAGCGGCGACACGCCGGCCCAATAACGCATCGAGGGGACCAGCATGACCGAGATCGACCGCCGCGCCATCCTGGCCGGCGCAGGGCTGGCCGGGCTCGCCGCGACGCTGCCGGCGCGCGGGCAATCGACCAGCGCGGGCAATGGCGTGAGCGAGGAGAAGGCGCCCGCCGGGCCCGAACCCGATGTGAAATACAGCGTGCCCTTCGCGGTGGTCGGGCTCGACCATGCGCACATCTACGGCATGACCGACGCGATGATCCGCGGCGGCGGCAAGCTGGTGGCCTTCCATGCCGAGGATCCCGGGCAGATCGCGACCTTCCGCCAGCGCTACGGCAACGACGTCAAGCTCGCGCGCAGCGAAGCAGAGATCATGGACGACAAGGCGATCAAGGTGATCGCCGGTGCGCCGATCCCCGACCTTCGTGCACCGCTCGGCATCCGCGCGATGAAGGCGGGGAAGGACTTCCTGGGCGACAAGCCGGCGATCACCAGCCTCGCCCAGCTCGCCGAGGTGCGACGGACGATCAAGGAGACCGGGCGCAAGTTCGCGGTGATGTACAGCGAGCGGCTCGAGGTGCGCGCGGCGGTGCAGGCCGGCTATCTCGTCGAGCAGGGGCAGATCGGCAAGGTCGTCCAGACGGTGAACCTCGCCCCCCACCGCGTCGGCGAGCCGAGCCGGCCGGCATGGTTCTGGGACAAGGCCCGCTACGGCGGCATCCTCACCGACATCGGCAGCCACCAGGCCGACCAGTTCCTGTTCTACACCAAGTCCACCCAGGCCAAGGTCGTCGCGTCGCAGACCGGCAACGTCCATTGGGCGAAATACCCCAGGTTCGAGGATTTCGGCGACATGACCGCGGTCGGCAATGGCGGCACCGGCTACATCCGGGTCGACTGGTTCACCCCCGACGGGCTGCCGACCTGGGGCGACGGGCGGCTCTTCATCCTCGGCACCGAGGGATACATCGAGCTCCGCAAATACGTCGACATCACCGGCAAGCCGGGCGGGAATCATCTGTTCATCGTCGACAAGAAGGGCATCCGCTATCTGGATTGCTCGGCGGTGCACCTGCCGTTCGGGCCGCAGTTCATCGCCGATATCGTCGAGCGGACGAGCAACGGGCAGGACCAGGATCAGGCGCTGCTCGCCGCCGAGCTGGTGCTGACCGCGCAGCAGAACGCCACCCGGCCGCTGCTGGGGTGAATTCTCCCTTGGTCATCCCGGCGAAAGCCGGGACCCAGGGCAGCGAGCGACGTCGTCGGTGACTCTGGATCCCGGCTTTCGCCGGGATGACGGTTGAAAAGGCATCGAGTTGAAGAGAGGGGACAAATGACCAGCATCACCCGCCGCACCGCGCTCAGGGGCGCCGCCGCGACGCTCGCCGCGCCGATGATCGTGCCGTCGAGCGTGTTCGGCAAGGCCGCGCCGTCGAACCGCGTTACCATCGGCGCGATCGGGGTGGGGCGGATCAGCCGCATCCACGACATGAAGGAGATCCACAAGCACGCCGATGCGCAGATCGTCGCGGTGTGCGACCTCGACACGGTGCGGCTCGGCGCGGGGATGCAGCTGGTCGACAGCCGGTACAGCGAGGGGCGCGACAAGCCCTACGCCGGCACCCGCGGCTATACCGACTATCGCGAGCTGCTCGCCGCCAAGGACATCGACGCGGTGCTGATCTCCACCCCCGACCACCAGCATGCGCCGATGGCGGTGCATGCGGTGCAGGCGGGCAAGCACGTCTATTGCCAGAAGCCCGCCTCGCTGACGATCGCCGAAGGGCGCCGCATGGCCGACGCGGTCAAGGCCTCGGGGATGATCCTCCAGATCGGCTCGCAGCAGCGCGGGCAAGACCCCTGGCCGCAGTTCCACCGTGCCTGCGAGCTGGTGCGCAACGGCCGGATCGGCAAGCTCGTCCACGTCGAGGTCGGGCTCCCCGGCGATCCTTCCGGCCCGGCGGCGCCGGCGATGCCGATCCCGCGCAACCTCGATTACGACGCCTGGCTGGGGACCACGCCCGAAGTCTATTACACCGAGATGCGCGTCCATCCGCAGAACAGCTTCGAGGACCGGCCGGGGTGGCTGCGCTGCGAGCAGTTCGGCGCGGGGATGATCACCGGCTGGGGCGCGCACCATGTCGACACCGCGCATTGGGGGATGGACATGGAGCATTCCGGCCCGGTCGAGATCTGGGGCACCGCGGCGTTCCCCCAGAGCGGCCTCTGGGACGTGCACGGGCCGTTCGAGAGCCATGCGCGCTATGCCAATGGCGTTACGATGACGATCTCGGGCGCGTTCGAGACGGGGGTGAAGTTCGTCGGGGACAAGGGCTGGATCTTCGTGACGCGCACCGGCCAGGTCTCGGCCTCCGACCCCTCCAAGCCCGCCGACGTGCCGCTGCGCGCGAGCGATCCCAGGATCCTCGACAGCGTGATCGGGCCCAACGAAATCCATCTCTACAAGGCGCCCGAGCAGCACCGGAACTGGCTCGACGCGATCCGGACCGGCGCGGCGGTGAGCGCGCCGGCCGAGATCGGGCACCGGGCGTGCTCGACCTGCCTGCTCCACTGGATCGCGATGAAGACCGGGCGCAGGATCAGATGGGACCCGGTGGCGGAGACGATCATCGGCGATCCCGAGGCGGCGGCGATGCTCAGCCGGCCGCAGCGCAGCAGATACGCGATCTGAGGGAGATAGAAGGATGATGAGGGCCCTGCTCGCCGCGCCGCTGCTCCTGCTGGCCGCCGCGGCGGCGGGCCCCGACCAGTCGGAGGTGGTCATCGGCCCCGACTATGCCGATGCGCCCGAGATGGCGGTCGATCCCGCGGTGCCCAAGGGCGCGATCCACGGCTTCGTGATGCGATCGGAGGAGAGCGCGCTCTATCCGGGCATCCGCCAGCTCCAGAACGACGTGACCGCCCGGCGCGACGCCTGGGGCAACCGGATGGCGGCGCCGGACGAACAGCAATCCGAGCCCGCGCCCTATCGCCGCAACGTCTATGTCTACATTCCCGCGGGCGCGAAGAAGGGCGTGCCGCTGCCCTTCATGGTGGTGCAGGACGGCGAATGGTATGCCGCGCGGATCGGCACGGTGCTCGACAACCTCATCGCGGCGCACCGCGTGCCCGCGATGGCGGCGATCCTGATCCACAATGGCGGCGGCGATGCGCAGGGCTCCGAGCGCGGGCTCGAGTACGACACGATGTCGGGCCGCTATGCCGAGTTCGTCGAGGCCGAAGTGCTGCCGCGGGTCGAGCGCTACTATGGCATCAGGCTGCGCCGCGACCCGATGGGGCGCGCGACGATGGGCGCGAGCTCGGGCGCGTCGGCGGCGCTGGCGATGGCCTGGTACCATCCCGAATGGTACCGCCGCGTGCTCAGCTATTCGGGGACCTTCGTGAACCAGGCCTCGCCGGTCGACCCGGCGACGCCGCGTGGTGCCTGGGAGTTCCACGCGACGCTGATCCCGAACGCGCCGCCCCGGCCGATCCGCCTGTGGATGGCGGTGGGCGAGAAGGATCTGCATTTCGACGACCCCGAGGCGAGCTGGCACAATTGGCCGCTCGCCAACCAGCGGATGGCGGCCGCGCTCAAGTCCAAGGGCTATGCCTATCGCTTCGTCTGGGCGCTGGGCGGCACGCATTCGGACGCGCGCGTGACCGCCGCGACATTGCCGGGCGCGATCGAATGGCTGTGGGCGGATTACAGGCCTTAGCTCTGCGGCTGCAAAGCCGATGCCCCAAAACCTTCGGATGACTTGGGCACCGCGCGCGGCGATCCATATCCGGTGGCATCCCTCGACCAGGAGACGATGCCGTGATGCTCGATCGCCGCAATTTCACCAAGGCCGCTTTCACCGCCGGCGCCGTGCTGGCGAGCCCGCACGCGCTTGCCGACACGCTGGCCGCGACCCGGGCGCGGAACGTCGTGCTGGTGCACGGGCTCTTCGCCGACGGCTCGTCCTGGTCCGAAGTGATCCCGCTGCTCCAGGCGCGCGGGATGAACGTGACGTCGGTGCAGAACCCGCTCACCAGGCTCCCCGAAGCGGTGGCCGCGGCGGTGCGCGTGCTCGACCGGCAGGACGGGCCGACGGTGCTCGCGGGGCATAGTTTCTCGGGCATGATCGTCACCGAAGCAGGCGTGCATCCGAACGTCTCGGCCCTGGTCTATGTCGCGGCGCGGGCGCCCGACGCCGGCGAGGATTATGCCGCGCTCGCGGCGAAGTTCCCGACGCCGCCGGCGAGCGCGGGGATCGTCTACGATGGCGACGAGGGCCGGCTGAGCGAAGCGGCGTTCCAGCGCGATTTCGCCGGGGATCTGCCGATGGCGAAGGCGCGGGCGCTTTATGCGGTGCAGCAGCCGTTCCAAAAGACGCTGCTCGCCGGCCGCACGACCGTCGCCGCGTGGCGGAGCAAGCCGAGCTTCTACGCCGTCTCGACCGAGGACCGGACGATCGATCCCGGCCTCGAGCGCTTCATGGCGAAACGGATGAGAGCGAAGACGATCGAGCTCAAGTCGAGCCACGTCTCGCTGATCTCGCACCCGCACGAGATTGCGGGGCTGATCCTGGAGGCGACGGCCAGCCGGGCCTGACAACGAGGCGGAGCCCTGCGGGCGAAGGAATCCGACCACGCACCTAGGCCGGCAGGGCGGAGCGCCGGCAAGGGATTCGAGGATCCAAGCGATTCGGCTGGGATGGCTGCACGGCTGCCACCGGACGACTGGAGCGGGCGAAGGGATTCGAACCCTCGACCCCGACCTTGGCAAGGTCGTGCTCTACCCCTGAGCTACGCCCGCTCTGGCGTCTGCCCGGGCCTCGAAGGCGCACCGGGCTGGGTGAGGCGCGGCCACTAGCAGCGGCTTTCGGGCAGCGCAAGCCCCAATGCGGCACAGAATCACGTGCCGTGCCAAGCCCATGGGAAAAGGCTTGGCCTCGGCCCGCCGAACGCCCACATAGTGCGCCAAAACCCGCACGATTCCTGATGGAGCAAGCCTTGGCTACAGCCGGACTGACCACTGCCGAACGCGAATCCGTCGAAGCGTTCCGCCGCGACATCGTCGAGCCTTCGATGACGAAGCTCGTGATCATCGACTTCTGGGCCGATTGGTGCGGCCCCTGCAAGCAGCTCGCGCCCGTGCTCGAAAAGGTCGCCGAGGACTATGCGGCCAAGGGCGTGGTGCTCGCCAAGGTCGATGTCGACAAGAACCAGTTCATCGCCTCGCAATTCCAGGTCCGCTCGATCCCGACGGTCTATGCGATGTTCCAGGGCCAGCTCGTCGCCGACCTCTCGACCGCGCGGACCGAATCGCAGCTCCGCACGATCCTCGACCAGATCCTGCGCCAGCTGCCGCTGCAGAGCGAGGAAGCCCAGGCCGAGGCCGAACTCGAGCCGCTGATCGCGATGGGCGAGCAGATCCTCGAAGAAGGTGACGCCGAGCGCGCGCTCTCGGTGTTCGACCAGATCGCCGAGATGGCGCCCGGCCATCCGGTGATCGCCGCGGGCCGCGCGCGCGCACTGCTCGCGCTGGGGCGGACCGACGAGGCCGAGGAAGCGCTTGCCGGGCTGGAGGACGACTCCGCCAAGGCGCCCGAAGTCGAGCGCGCGCGCGCCGCGGTGGCGCTGGCGCGCGAGGCGGTGCCGGTCGAGGACATGACGGGCCTGGCCGAACATGCCGCGGCCAATCCCGAGGACATGGAATCGCGATTCGAGCTCGCCGGCGCGCAGATGGCGGCGGGCGACCGCGACGCCGCGGCCGAGACGCTGCTCGCGATGATCCGCGACGACCGCGAGTGGAACGAATCGGCTGCGCGCCAGCGGCTGCTCAAGCTGTTCGAAGCGGTCGGGCTGGAGGATCCCTGGGTCTCGGCGCAGCGGCGCAAGCTTTCGGCGATCCTGTTCGGATGACGGCAACGCGGCTCTCGATCTTCCCGCTGGCGGGAGCCCTGCTGTTTCCGCGGATGTACCTGCCGCTGCACATCTTCGAGCCGCGCTACCGCGCCTTGGTGACCGACAGCCTGGCGCGCGACCGGCGGATCGCGATGATCCAGCCGCGCAGCCAGGACGAGCCGCCAGAGCTGTTCAAGATGGGATGCGTCGGGCGGATCTCCGAAGTCGAGGCGCTGCCCGACGGGCGGTTCGACATCGTGCTCGAGGGGCTGGCGCGCTTCACCGTCGTGCGCGAGCTCGACGTGACGACCCCGTTCCGCCAGGTCGAGGCTGAACTGGAACCCGTGGGCGAGAGCGAGACGCTGTCGCTCGCCGAGCGCGCCGCGGTAGAGATGGAATCGCGGCGCTTCGCCGATGCGCTGGGCTATGCGGTCGATTGGGAAGCGGTGACGCGGCTCGACGACGAATCGCTGGTGAACGGCATCGCCCAGATCGCGCCGTTCGACCCCGCGTCGAAACAGGCGCTGATCGAGGCGCCCAACCTCGCCGAGCGCGCGGAGCTGGTGGTGCAGCTGATGCAGTTCCACGGCCTTGCCAGCGGCGCGGGCGAGGGACGGGCCTAGCCTGGCATCCTATTTCGTCAGCGCGGCGATGATCTCGTCGGTGGTGGTGCGCGTCAGCGCGGCGCGGACGATCTCCTGGCCTTCGCTCACGCGTGCGCGACCGTCGCGGTTGGCCTTGGCCAGATCGGCTTCGATCGCGTTGAGCCGCTTCACCAGCGCGTTGAACGCCGCCATGTCCGCGGCATTGCGGAAGCCGAAATAGGCGAAATTATTGTACCAGGTCTTGCGTGCGAGCAGCTCGCACATCTGCTGGGTCGCGTCGATATTCTCGGCGCTCTTCGCGGCGAGCGCAGCGAGCGCCTCGGGGGTTTCGGCGGGCGCCATCGCCTGGCGCAGGCCGTGCTTGACGTCCTCCGGCTCGCCGAGCGCATCGACGGCCTTGAGATAGGCCGCCAGCCGCTCGCCTTCCTTGCGCTTCACTTCGGCGAGCTTGGGCTTGAGCGCGCCGATTGCCGGGCAGTTCGACAGGATCTCGGGGTGGAGCGTGAGCAGATAGGGGCTTTTCAGCGCATCGATGCCCAGCCGGGCGCTGTCCTCGGCGAACTTGCGGTGATCGTTCTGCGTCGCCTGGTGCGATTCGACGAGCAGCCGCGAGATCGGGCCGCGGTCGCGCGCGCCGGCGGGGAATTGGAGCGCGCCCGCCGGCATCAGCTCCATCTCGGCGATGGTGCTCGCGTCGGTGCGGAAATTGCCGCGGTTGAGCGCGAAGGCGCCGGTCGCCGAAGCGAAGGCGATGACGAGCAGCAGCGCGAGGCTGCCCGCCTTCCATGGCACCGTCGACTTGCGGATGGTGAGCGCGAAGGCGACGGCCCAAACCGCCACCGCAAGCCCCAGCATCGCGAAGACGAGCGTGCGCAGCGCCGGCATGCCGACGACGTGCGGCGTCGCGAGCCCGATCACCACCAGCGCCGCGCCGCCGATCAGCGTCGCGACCAGCGGCGTGCCTTCGTCGAAGCCATCGAACGCGTCTTCATCGGCCATGTCGTGATTCTCCCCCTCTTCCCAACCCACTAGCGGCTCTCGGCGTCCAGGCAATCGAGATCGTGTAGTCCACCCCGTTTCGGATCGGCTTCATGCCGCAGCGGCGAAGCTTGCCTGCCCGCGCCCGCCACGCGCGTGATGGGCACGGCATGGCTGCCCGGGTTGCTCCAATATCTCGCACCGACGTTCCGGTTTCGGATCGCCGATCCCGGGCGGGTGCGCTCCATGTCGCCGAAGTCGTCGCGGACCGAAAACAGTAAACCGATCGGTTGACTATTCGAATGGCGGGCACCATATTCAACCCTATGGTTGAAGAAAGACTCGACGCGACCTTCCACGCGCTCGCCGACCCGACGCGACGGGGGATGCTCGCGCGTCTCGCCCGCGGCGAGACGTCGATCGGCGAGCTCGCCGAACCCTATCGGATGAGCTTCGCCGGTGCCTCCAAGCATGTGAAGGTGCTCGAAGGCGCCGGGCTGGTCGCGCGGCGCAAGGTCGGGCGCAACCAGCTCTGCCGGCTCAAGCCGCAGCGGCTCGCCGAGGCCGACGCGTGGCTGCGGCAATGGGAGACGTTCTGGACCGTGCGGCTCGATCGGCTCGAGGCGCTGATCGAAGCCGAGAAACGAGGTGAGGCATGACCGAGGCGACTCCCTTCCTGATGTTCCAGCACGGCAAGGCGGAGGCAGCGCTGAGCTTCTACGCCGCGACCATCCCGAACAGCCGCATCGAGACGCTGCAGAAGTTTGGCCCCGAGGGGCCGGGTCCGGAGGGGACCGTGCTGCGCGGCCATGCGGTGATCGCGGGGCAGAAGGTGATGGTGCACGACAGCTTCGTCACCCATGGCTTCGATTTCACCCCGTCCTTCTCCTTCTTCCTCGATTGCGCCGACGAAGCCGAGGCGGACCGGCTGTTCGCGGTGCTTGGCGACGAAGGCCAGGTGCTGATGCCGCTCGACAATTATGGCTGGAGCAGGAAGTTCGGTTGGGTGAGCGACCGGTTCGGCGTCTCGTGGCAGATCAACCTGGCATGAGCGCGCCGGTGATCCTGACCGTCACCCGCGAGCTCGCCGCGCCGCCCGAGCGCGTGTTCGACGCCTGGCTCGATCCGGCGGACGCTTCGCGCTTCCTGTTCGCGACGCCGGGTGGCGAGATGCTGAGCTGCGAGATCGACGCAAGCGTCGGCGGATCGGCGCTGATCGTCGAGCGGCGCGCGAGCGGCGATGCGCGGCATCGGCTGCGCTTCGAGGCGATCGAGCGGCCGCACCGGCTGGTGTTCCTCTTCGCCGCCGATCCCGCGCCCGAAGGCGAATGGACGCGCGTGACGATCGAGATCGTGCCCAGCGCGAGCGGCTGCACGCTGACGCTCACGCACGAGATGGACCCCAAATGGGCGGACTATGCCGAGCAGACTCGCCATGGCTGGACGATGATCCTCGGCAACCTCGCCCGCACCGTGGAGCCGTGACATGACCGACGACAGGACGAAGCTCGCGATCGAACGCGTAGGCGAGGATGCGATCCGCTTCGAACGCATGATCGACGCGCCGGTCGAGACGGTGTGGCGCTATCTCGCCGACGCCGAGCTGCGCGGCAAGTGGTTCGCCGCGGGCGAGGCCGAGCCGCGCGTCGGCGGCACGATCACGCTGGTGTTCGACCATGACGATCTTTCGACCGACGAGGTGCCCTATCCCGAGGCCTATGCGCCGTACAAGGGCGCAACCGGCCGGGAGACGATCACGCGCTGGGAGCCGCCGCACGTGCTGGCCTTCACCTTCGAAGGCTCGGGCGAGGCGCTGTTCGAGCTTTCTGCGGAAGGCGAACGCACCCGGCTGGTGCTCACGCACAGCGGCATCGCCAAGCCCGAGATGTTCGCCAATTTCGGCGGTGGCTGGCATTCGCATCTGGCGGTGCTCCAGTCGCTGTTCGGCGGCGAGCCCGTGCGCGACTTCTGGGCGCTCCATGCGCGCTCCGAAGTGGCCGTGAAGGAAGCGCTGGGCGTCTAGCGCCCGCTCTGGATCCCCGCCACCACGCGGCGGAGCAGCCAGCGTGGGGTGAGCCGGGTGGAGAAGGCCCCGAAAGCATTGGCCGCGCCGGGGATCTTCACCGCGCGATTGGCGGCGAGCGCGGCGAGGCCGGCCTGCACCACCTTGTCCGCATCGCCCGCAAGCCGGCGGAGCGCGAAGCTCTCGCTGGTCCCGGCGGCGTCGAAGAACTCGGTCGCGGTCGGGCCCGGACAGAGCGCGGTGACGTGCACGCCCTGGCTGCGCACTTCCTCGTGCAGCGCTTCGGAGAAGCTGAGCACGAAGGCCTTGCTGGCATAATAGATCGCCATCCCCGGGCCGGCCTGGAAGGCGGCGGTCGACGCGACGTTGAGGATCGAGCCCGAGCGCATCTGGAGCATGCCGGGAAGCAAGGCGTGGCTCAATTCGACCAGCGCCTGGCAATTGACCTGGACCATCGCGAGCAGCTGCGCCCGATCCTGCGTCGCGAAGGCGCCCGACAGGCCGAAGCCGGCGTTGTTGATCAATGTGTTCACCGCCAGGCCACGCGTCGCGACTTCGGCGACCAGCGCGGCGGGCGCAGCCGGATCGGCGAGGTCGCCGGCGATCGTCTCGACCCGGATGTCGTGCTTCTCGCGCAGCTCGGCCGCAAGCGCGTCGAGCCGGTCAAGCCGGCGCGCGGTGAGGATGAGGTCGTGGCCCCCTGCCGCGAGCGCGCGCGCAAAGCCGGTGCCGAGCCCGGCCGATGCGCCGGTGACCAATGCAGTGCCCTTGCTCATCGCCGGATCATCTACGCGTTTCGCAAAGGATCCGCGAGAGCTTCACTGCCAGATCCCGACGATCGGCCGTCCCGGTGCCATGTCGCGGCGCCAGATGCCGGGGCTCACCCCCATCGCCTGCGAGAAGACGCGCGTGAAATGGCTCTGGTCGGCGAAGCCGCAGGCCGTCGCGATCTCCGCCAGCGACAGGCGGCGGTCCTCCATCATCGTCTTGGCGGCGTCGACGCGGCGGCGGAGCAGCCATTTGTGCGGCGCGACCCCGGTCGTCTCGCGGAACGCGCGCGAGAAATGGCTGAGCGACAGGCCGCAGTCCGCCGCGAGCTCGCGCAGCGAGACCTGGCCGTCGAGGTTGGCGTCGATCCGCTCCTTGGCGCGGCGCTCCTGCCACGGCGCGAGCCCGCCCTTGGGCGGCCGCGCGACGGGACACAGCCCGCCGTAGGCCTGGGCGACATGCGCGGCGAGCGCGAGCGTGACATGGTCGACGAAGACCCGGTTCGCCCGTTCGGGCGCCTCGAGCGCGGCACGGAGCGAGCTGCCGAGGTTGAACACCGTCTCGTCGATCCATCCCTTGCCGGGTTCATAGGCGAGCTCGCCGATCCGCCGCGCGTTGCTTTCGTCGGCGATCGCATCGAGCGCGGCACGGGGGAGGTAGAATTGGATCGAATGGAAAGGCTTGTCGATCAGCACCGCAGGGCTGCGCTTGAGGTCATAGAGCAGCATCTCGCGCGCGCGGAGGTGGTGGACGCCATATTTGCGGCCATTTTCCCAATAATGCTGGTCGCCGAAATCGCGGAGCTGGACGCCGACGAGATAGGCATCCTCGACCGGCAGCGGATCGGTGACGCCATGGTCGGGATGGTCCGAGCGAATCTCGGTGACCGCGATCTCGGTGCCGCGCAGCAGGCGCGTGACGATAGCGGGCGCATCGTCGATGCGGAAGCTCGAGCCCAGCCTTCTCCCATAGGCGCCGTGTTCGCGCATGCCTCTGCCCTCGTCGTGGGACGTGAGACGAATCTACGGTCGCGACGCGCGCGATCACAACGCCCGTCGGGCCGGTCCGCCGTGCCCGAAGGGGGAGGTCTGCGTCACGCCAATCGGGTAAGCCTCAGACGAAGCAGCCGATCTCGGCCATGCCTTCCTTGACCGGATAGCCGGTGACTTCGACTCCCGCGGCATCGAGCCAGGCATGCGCGTCGATCCCGCTCGAGGCGCCCTTCATCGCGCCGAAGTGGACCGCACTCGCTACCCCGCGGCGGCGGAGCATCGCATGCGCGGCGATCGCCTGCGGCAGGCAGACCGCGCGAAAGGGAACGTGGAGCGCCGCGCGCGTGACCGCCCAGCTCACCCGCTCGGCATACGCCTGAGCGTCGGGACCCGCCGGCGCGCGGTGCGCCGCGACGCGCGGATCGCTGGGCGGCACCAGCTCGCCGAAGCGCCTGGCGATCGCGCGGAAGGGCTGGAACACCAGCCGCGCGCGCGCCACCAGCAGCGCCGCGGTCGCCTCGACGAGCATCGCGCGCTCGCCCCAGCTCACCTGGGCGAGGCGTTCGCGCCGGGACTTCCAGCTGCGGCGGGGGCGCGTGCTCACTTGCGCTTCCCCTCGGGCCCGAAGTTGAGCCGCCGGGTGACGTTATAATCGAGCACGGCCATCACGAAATAGGCGATCATCTGCTTGAAGCGCGTCCAGGGTCCGGTCCGCGCCTTGTATAGCGTAGCGGTGACCGGCTCGGAATCTTCAATCTCGCCGTCGACATAGCCGCGGACATGCGCGGCGAAGCCCGGATCGGCGACGCGCAGCATCAGCTCGAGGTTGAGGAACATCGAACGGATGTCGAAATTGGCCGAGCCGATGTGGACGACGTCGTCGATGACGTAGAGCTTGGTGTGCAGCTTGGTCGGCTGGTACTCGAAGATCTTCACCCGCTTCCTCAGCAGCCCGGCATAAGTGAAGCGCGCCGCCCAGAGCGAGGCGGTGTGGTCCACCTTCGACGGCAGTACGATCCTCACCGCGCCGCGCTTGCCCGCCTTGTCGAGCCGGCGGAGCATCGCCGGGTTGGGCGCGAAATAGGAGGAGATGATGTCGATGCGGCGCGCGCGCTCCATGTCGTGCTTGACCGTGCGTGCCCAGGGCGAGAGCCGCCGCGTCGGGCCGCCGAACAGCCAGCGCGTGGCGCCTTCGGGCTCGCTCCAGTTCCTCAGCGTCTTGGTGAGCGCGCGGATCGGCGGGCGGCGCCGCCGCGCCCAGCGCGCGAGCCCGTCGAAATAGCCGGTCAGCCGTTCGGCGGCCGAGCCTTCGACGAGCAGCCCGAGGTCGCGCCACGCGCCTTCCTTGACGGTGCCGAAATAGCTGTCCTGGATGTTGAAGCCGCCGATGATCGCGCGGACCTCGTCGGCGAGCGCGAGCTTCTGGTGGTTGCGCAGCAGGTATCGCCGGCCCCAGCGCGGCACGAAGCGGCAGACGTCGACGCCGGCGGCGCGCAGCGGCTCGAAGAAGGCATGGCTCTGCGCCGCCTCGCTGCCCAGCCCGTCGACGATCAGATAGACCGCGACGCCGCGCCCCGCCGCGCGGATCAGCCCGTCGCGGATCGCATTGCCGACTGCATCGTCGACATAGATGTAATAGAGCACGCGCAGCGACCGCTCGGCGCCGTCGATCAGCGCGAGCAGCGCCGCCAGCCGCTCGGGCCCCTCGGTCAGCAGCGTGAGGCGGCTGCCGTCGATGGTGAAGCTCGGCTGGGCGGAGGCGGGCATCGGGGCGTGATGCGCGGGCGTTGGGCAAAGGGCAAGGGGTCGCATTTTCTTGACAATGCAGCTGTCGATCCCTAGGTCCGCTCCCTCTCCAGAATTTTAGTTTCGAGGAAGCGTAGATGGCGCGCGTCACGGTCGAGGATTGCGTCGACAAGGTTCCCAACCGCTTTGACCTGGTTCTGTTCGCCGCACAGCGCGCGCGGCAGATTTCGGGCGGCGCCGAACTGACGATCGATCGCGATCGCGACAAGAATCCGGTGGTGGCGCTCCGCGAGATCGCCGACGAGACGGTGCATCCGGTGCACCTCGAGGATTCGGTGATCGGCTCGCTCCAGCGCGTCCAGATCGACGACGAGGAAGCGCCCGACGAAGTCGGCAGCCTCGCGGCTTCGGCCGAGGCGCTGCGCCTCACCGCCGCGGCGCCGCCGCGCAACCAGAACCTCGGCGGCGACTACGACGGCTGAGCCGCCGGGGCATCGCTGACAGGAAAAAGGCCGGGTCGCCCCCGGCCTTTTTCATTCCGGCCCGGGGGCAACAGGCTTTGGACGCTCGGCCCTCTAAAGCCCCTCCCCTTCAGGGGAGGGGCTTGAACCTTTGACCGACCGGGCTCAATTGCCGCCGCGCATCGCCTTCATCCGCTCCATCGCCGCGTCGCGCTCGGCGGCGTCGATCTTGCCGTCCTTGTTGGCGTCGAGCCGGTCGAAGCGCATCTCCGCGCCCGCCTTCATCTCGGCGGCGCTGACCTTGCCGTCGCCGTCGGTGTCGGCGCGGGCCAGCATGCGGCCGCCGGGGCCGGCGCTCATCTCGGTCGCGTCGAGCACGCCGTCCTTGTTGGCGTCGAGCTGGGCGAAGCGCGCCTGTGCAGCGCCGACCATCTCGTCCTTGGTGGTGACGCCGTCGCCATTGGGGTCGGGGAACAGCGCCGCCATGATCGCATTCATGTCCTGCGCCGCGGCGGGCACGGTGCCCGCGGCGATCGCCGCACCGGCGAGCGCGGCGCTCAAGATCAGCTTCTTCATCAGATTCCAGTCTCCTCCCGCGCGCAACGGCGCGCGGTCGGCAGCTTCCTTGCACCCGAGCTGTCGCAAAACTTTGTCAGTCTTCGGCGGGGCCCTTGAACCCCTGCGCCACCACATACCATTCGACCGAGCCCTTGCGACTGGCGGGCGGCTTGGCATGCTTCACCGTCGTGAAGCCCTTCTTCAGCTGCGCGACGAGCGCCGAATCGGCGCCGCCGGCGAAGACCTTGGCGACGAAGGTGCCGCCGGGCTCGAGATGAGTCAGCGCGAAGTCGAGCGCGGTCTCGACCAGCGCCATGGTCCTGAGCGCATCGGTCTGCGGGTGGCCGACGGTGTTCGCTGCCATGTCCGAGACGATCAGGTCGGGCGCGCCGCCCAGCGCCTCGACCAGCAGGCGGGGCGCCGCATCGTCCATGAAGTCCATCTGGAAGATCGTCGCGCCGTCGATCGGGTCGACCGGCAGCAGGTCGATGCCCACCACCGCTGCCTTGGGCAGCGTGCGCCGCACCACCTGCGTCCAGCCGCCCGGCGCGATGCCGAGGTCGAGCACCCGTTTCGAGCCCTTCAGGAAGCCGAACTTCTCGTCGAGCTCGATCAGCTTGTAGGCGGCGCGGCTGCGATAGCCTTCGGCCTTGGCGCGCTTGACATAGGGGTCGTTGAGCTGGCGCTCGAGCCAGCGGGTCGATTGCGCGCTGCGCCCGCGGGTGTTGCGCACGCGGGTGTGGCCGCGGCCGCCGCCCCGGCTCATGCGAGATGCCCCGCCATCAGCCGGCGAAGGATGCCCTCGCGGATGCCGCGGTCGGCGACGCCCAGGCGCTCGGCGGGCCAGAGGTCGAGGATCGTCGCGAGGATCGCGCAGCCCGCCACCACCAGGTCGGCGCGCTCGTTGCCGATGCACGGCACCTTGCTGCGCTCGGCCATGCTCAGGTGCGCGATCCGGTCGCACACCTGCTTCATCGAGTCGGTGGGGACGATGAGGCCGTCGACCACAGAACGATCATAGCATTCGAGGCCCAGATGGACGCTGGCGAGCGTCGTCACCGTGCCGCTGGTGCCGAGCAGCCGCGGCGTGCCCTGCGGCGGGGCGAGCCGTTCGGCGAAGGGCGCGAACGCCTCGGCGACGCGCGCGCGCATCGCGGCGTAGACCGCGGCGCGGTCGGCGGCGTCGCCGCCATGGCCGGTCGCCTCGGTGAGCGAGACCACGCCCCAGGGCGCCGAATGCCAGTCGAGCACGCGCGGCACCGGCTCGGTCGAATCGACGAGCACCAGCTCGGTCGAGCCGCCGCCGATGTCGAAGACCAGCGCCGGGCCGTCGCCGGGCTCGAGCAGCGCATGGCAGCCGAGCACGGCGAGCCGTGCCTCTTCCTCGGCGGTGATGATGTCGAGCGCGATCCCCGTCTCGCGATAGGCGCGCTCGATGAACTCGCGGCCGTTGGTCGCGCGGCGGCACGCCTCGGTCGCGACCGAGCGGGCGAGCGCGACGCGGCGGCGCTTGAGCTTGTCGGCGCAGATCGACAGCGCGGCGAGCGTGCGGTCGATCGCGGCGTCGGAGAGGCGGCCGGTGGAGGCCAGGCCCTCGCCCAGCCGCACGATCCGCGAGAAGGCGTCGACGACGGCGAAGCCCGAGCCTTGCGGGCGGGCGATCAGCAGGCGGCAATTGTTGGTGCCGAGATCGAGGGCGGCATAGTGGCGCGGTTCGCCCCAGCGCGATCGTGACGACGCAACGGCTGGCGATCTTGCCGGCACACCCGGGCTATCGCCCTGCCGGTTCGGCATCCCTGCGGAGCCGTCCCCCATGATACACTCTCTCTTCTTGTTCTGTTCTTTCCGTCCCGGCATTTTGCGATGCCGCCCGGCGCTTGGCTGCGATGCTAGCGGAGGGCGGCGGGAGGGGCAAGCGCACCCGGGGATTCCACGGCGTTGACAGGCCCGGCCCACCCGCCTATTCGGCCCGCCTCGCGTTGCCCCGTCGTCTAAAGGTAAGACTACGGACTCTGACTCCGTCAATTGAGGTTCGAATCCTCACGGGGCATCCACGCGGTCCCCATCTGTTCGCGGGCCCCGCGCTCGGCTAAGCCAGGGATCATGGCGGGGAAACGAAGCATCCTGATCATCGGTGGGGGAACGGCGGGGTGGCTCGCCGCGGCCTATCTCGCCAGATATCTCGAGATCGCCGAATCGGACCGGATCGAGATCACGCTGCTTGAATCGCCCGAGATCGGGATCATCGGCGTCGGCGAAGGCACCTTCCCGACGATCCGCAACACGCTCCAGTTCATCGGCATCGACGAGACGCGTTTCATTCGCGAGACCAGCGCGACCTTCAAGCAGGGCATCCGCTTCACTGACTGGGTGCGCACGCCCACGCCGGGCAGGCCGCGGCACTTCTTCCATCCCTTCGAAGCGCCCTTCTACACCGAGGGCCCGAGCCTGGTCTCCTACTGGCTGCTCCAGGACGAGAAGGAGCGCCCGCCCTTCGCGGAGGCGATGACGATCCAGAACCGCGTCGCCGAGGCGCAGCGCGCGCCCAAGCGGCCGCTCGAAGGCGATTTCGCCGGCCCGCTCAACTATGCCTATCATTTCGACGCCGCGAGCCTGGCCGAAGTGGTCGCCGAGCGTGCGCGCGAGCTGGGGGTGAAGCATCTCCGCGGGCTGCTGACCCGCGTCGAGCTCGATGCGACGGGGGCGATCGACCATGTGATCACCGACCGGCTGGGCGAGCTCAGGGCCGACCTCTACCTCGACTGCTCGGGCTTCCGCGCCGAGCTGATCGGCAAGGCGATGGGGGTGCCGTTCAAGCCGGTGAGCCATGCCCTCTTCACCGATCGCGCGCTGGCGGTGAAGCTGCCCTATGACCGGCCCGACGCGCCGCTGGAGAGCTTCACCATCGCGACGGCGCACGAAGGCGGGTGGATCTGGGACATCGGCCTGTCGGGCGGCCACGGCGTCGGCTGCGTCTATTCGAGCGGCCATATGAGCGACGATCGCGCCGCGGCGATCCTCTCGGGCTATCTCGGGATGCCCGAGGCCGAGGCGGCGATGCGCCACATCCCCTTCCAGGCGGGCTATCGCCAGCGGCAATGGGTGCGCAACTGCGTCGCGGTGGGCTTGGCGGGCGGCTTCCTCGAGCCGCTCGAATCGACGGGTGTGGTGATGATCGAAGCCGCGGTCGGCATGATCGCCGAGCTCTTCCCGCACAATGGCCCGGTCGACGCCCCCGCGCGGCGCTTCAACGAACTGATGACCGCGCGCTACGACAACATCGTCAACTTCCTGAAGCTCCATTACTGCCTCAGCCAGCGCGATGAGCCGTTCTGGCGCGACAATGCCGATCCGGCGTCGATCCCCGAGCGGCTGCAGGAGCTGCTCGAGCAATGGCGCTATCGCCCGCCGGGCCGGTTCGACTTCATCCTCGACCTCGAGAGCTTCGCCTTCTTCAACTATCAGTACATCCTCTACGGCATGGAATTCCGCACCGACCTGACCCCGGTGCGCGACGAATTCCCCAATGCCGCGGAAGCCGAGAAGCTGTTCCGCAAGATCCGCACCTTCGGCGAACGCGCCGCGCACGACCTGCCCGCGCACCGGGCGCTGATCGACGAGATCAATGCCGGGGCGGTGCTGGCGGGGTAGTGCCTGCAAACCTGGGATAGACAAACTACCACCGTCATCCCGGCGAAAGCCGGGACCCAGGGCCAAGAGGGATGTCCTTGTAACCCTGGTCCCGGCTTTCGCCGGGATGACGACTGAAGAGAAGGGCGCTTACAGGCTCCACTCCAGCGTGAGCCACAGCTTGCGCGTATTGGTCGCGAAGGCATGGGCGTCGTAGCTCGCGTAGCGCACCGCAGCGGTATAATGCCCCCGCTTCGCGATCGCGGCGAGGTCGAACTCGTTGCCGTAATGCTGGTCGAGCCGGTCGCTGTCGAAGCGGTGGACCGTCGCGGCGAGGGTGATCGCGTCGAGCCCCGCGACCTTCTTCCAGCCATAGCCGATCGTGCCATAGGCGTCGCGCAGGCCGTTGGCGGGCGTCGGGTTGAACTTGCTCGCCCAGCCGTTCCACTTGAAGAAGGAAGCGAGCGGGGTCTGGACCGAGGTCAGCGCCGCGCCCGAACTCGCGCCGAGTACTTCATAGCCCGCGGTGGCGGTGAGCCTGCCCGAGGCCAGGCCTGCCTCGCCGAGCCAATAGGTCGCGGCATAGTCATTGGGGTTGCGATGCCAGCCGCTCTGGCGCGCCCAGCTGGCGGTGTAGCTGAGCTTGAGCTTGGGGGCGATGTCGGTGTTGCCGGCGAAGCGCAGGCCATAGGTCTGGCTGGACAGCCGATAGCCCTGCACCGCCGCGCTGTCCTGGTCGACCAGATAGGCGAAGCCGGTGAGCGTGCCGGGCCCGGTCTTGTAGCTCAGCAGCGCGAAGACATTGTCGCCGTGGATCGCGGTCGGCCGCGCGCCGAAGCCGCGCTCGCCGTTCACGGTGCGGAGGTTCCACGAATAAGTGACGTCGGCGGTGATCGCCTTGCCGAAGCCCCATTGTACGCGCGCGGCGTCGAAGGTCTGCTCGTTCTGGCGCCAGGCGGCGGGGCCGACGAAGCGCTCGTCGGCGAGCGCGATGCGCTGGCGGCCGAGCGTGACCGAATGCGTGCCCGAGGCCCAGCGCAGCTGCGCGCGGTTGAGCTCGACGTTGCGCGGATCGGCGACGACCGGATAGCGCGTCTTGCCGTTCAGCCCGTCGTTGTAGCCGGCCGACAGTGCGATCGTCGCCTCGCCCTCGACCAGCGCCGACCATTCGCCGCGCGCCACGGTGACGCCGGGGCGGACGCGGAGCGTGAGCGCATTGGCGTCGAGCGCGACGCCGTCCTGGTCGGTCTTGTCGTAGCGCAGCCGGGCATCGATGCTCGGGGTGAACTTCACGTCATCCTGCGCGAGCGCGGGGGTGCCGGCCAGCAACCCCGCCAGCAGCGCCAGCGATCGCTTCATGGGGAGCCTTTCGGATTTAGGGAGAATGCGCCGCCCCGTTCCTCCTATGGGAAGGATGGAGGAGGAACGGGGCGAACCTCGGGTGATCAGGCCGCCGCGCCGGCGACGGTGCCGCCGTGGAGCTGGGCAAGCTCGCCCCGCTCGCGCGCCTTGCGGCCGTAGACGAGCTCGAACAGCGGCCCCGCCATCATCGTGGTGACGATCGCCATCAGCACCATCATCGAGAACAGCGTCGGGCCGATGATGCCCTTCTGCAGGCCGATGTTGATGATGATCAGCTCCATCAGCCCGCGCGAGTTCATCAGCGCGCCGATGCCGAGCGCAGTCGAATTGTCCTCGCCGGCGAGCCGGGCGGCGGCCCAGCAGGCGCCGAACTTGGCGAGGATCGAGACGACCAGGATGCCGAGCGCGATCAGCAGCAGCGGGACCGAGTTGACCATGTCCATCCGGGTGTTGAGCCCCGAATAAGTGAAGAACATCGGCAGCAGCAGCACCACCGCGATCGGCTCGACCTTCTTCTTCAATTCCTCGACGAATAGGCCGCGCGGCATGCAGGCGCCGAGCAGGAAGCCGCCGAACACCGCGTGGATGCCCACCGCGTCCATGAGGAAGGCCGAGAGCGCGAACAGGCTGAGCACGATCGCCATCACGGTGAAGCTCATCTCGCCCTCGGCCTCGACCATCCGGCCGAGCGGGGCGAGCAGGCGCTTGCCGAACAGCAGCATGAACGCGGCAAAGGCGAGCCCGCCGCCGATCGCGAGCACCGCGACGCCGGGGCCGCCGCCGAAGGTGGCGAGCACGATCGCGAGCACGCACCACGAGCAGGCATCGTCGAACGCGCCGGCGGTCAGCGAGAGCGTGCCGAGCGACGAATTCGCGAGGCCGCGCTCGTTGATGATCCGTGCGAGCATCGGGAAGGCGGTGAGCGCGATGCAGGCGCCCATGAACAGCGTCGCATTGGCGGTGCTGATCCCCGGCGCGAACAGCCCGGGGACGGTCAGCAGGAAGGGCGTGATCAGGATCGCGAAGACGAACGGGGTGCCGATCCCCGCCATCGAGACGCCGAAGGCGCTCTTCGCCTGGGACTTGAAATGGTCGAGCTGGAGCGTGGTGCCGACGAGGAACATGTAGAGCCCCACGCCGAACTGCGCGCCGACATAGAGGACGCTCTTGGTCTCCTTGGGGAAGAGCGCGGCCTGGAAGCCGGGGAAGAGGAGGCCCAGCAGCGACGGCCCGAGGATCACGCCCGCGATCATCTCGCCGACGACCTGCGGCTGGCCGAGCAGCTTCTTGCCGAGCCAGCCGACCACGCGGCAGGTGAGGATGATCACGGCGATCTGCAGGAAGAAATGGACGCTATAGTCGCCCGGTCCATAGCTTTTGGCCGCGTTCACCGCCGGCCCGTGCGGCGACAGCACGTCGCCGATCGTGTGAATCAGGCTGTCCCAGACTTCGGAAAACATCGTCTGCCCCTCCCCCTGGCCGGCATTCGCGCCGGTCCAGCGTTGTCAACGACGCGAAAGGGGCGGGTTTCGCGGTCCCGCGCAACTGCAAATCGGCGCGGGGGTCGCCTCGGGGCAATGGTTTTTCGTGAACGGGAAGGATTTTGTTGCCGGCGAGTCACATTGTAGGTATGTGCCTACATATTCTTGACGGGAATCGACCGCATGAAGGTGATCGGCAGCCGCGAGTTCAACCAGGATGTGAGCGAGGCGAAGCGCGCCGCGCGACTCGAACCGGTGTTCGTGACCGACCGCGGCAAGCCCACCCACGTTCTGATGAGCATCGACGCCTGGCGCCAGCTGAGCGGCCAGACCGAGAGCATCGTCGATCTTCTCGCGATGCCGGGCCTAGGCGACATCGGGCTAGGCGATATTGGTTTGGGGGCGAGCCGCGACGGCGGCTGGGAGCTGGCAGGGAAGAAGCGCTGATGTTCCTGCTCGACACGCCCGTGGTGTTCGAGCTGCGCAAGGCGCGCGCGGGACGGACCGACGCCGGGCTGGCGCGCTGGGCCGCGGGTGTCGCCCGGACGCGGCTGTTCCTGTCGGCGCTCTCGCTGGTGGAGCTGGAGAATGCCGCGGCGCGGATCGGCAAGCGCGACCGCGAGGCCGTGGCGCCGCTGAGGAGCTGGATCGACCAGCAGCTGATCCCGGCGTTCGACGGGCGGATATTGCCGATCGATGCGGCGGTGGCGCGCCGGCGCGCGGCGATGTCGCAGGCCGAATCGCGCAATGCCCTGCTCGCCGCGACCGCGATCGAACATGGGCTGACCCTGGTGACGCGCGACGTCGCGGCGTTCAAGGGCGGGCGGGTGAAGCTGTTCAACCCCTGGGGCTATACGCCCGATGCGGCGGAAGACGAGGACGAGGAGTGGGACCGCGCCGGCCGCGCGGGGCCGCTGTGGCTGCGGAATTTGTTCGTGCGGGCTTAAGCCCATGCCCAGGTCGTCATCCCGGCGAAAGCCGGGACCCGGGGCAGCGAGCGACGCCTTCCGTAACCCTGGGTCCCGGCTTTCGCGGGGATGACGGATCAGGAGCGCGTCCTGCTACCCTGCTACTTCGCCTCGGCGATCAGCTCTTTCGCCGTCTCGCCGGTCCAGTCCATCCCGCCTTCCATCCGCCAGACTTCCTTGCCTTGCGAATCGAACAGGATCGTCGTCGGCAGATTGACCCCCAGCCCGACGCTCAGCGCCGAATCGGTATCGAGATAGGGCTGGAGCTTCTTGAACCCAGCCTTCTGGAAGAACGGTGCGACCACGGCGTCGCCCTTCGAATCCTGGCTGACCGCGACGACCTGGACGCTGTCGCCCAGCGATGCCGCCAGCGCGTCGAGCGTCGGCATTTCCTTGACGCAGGGGATGCACCAGGTCGCCCAGAGGTTGAGCAGCAGCGGCTTGCCCTTGAAGTCCGCGATCGTGACCTTCTGCCCCGCCGGGTTCTCGAAGGGGGTGATGAACGCCGCTTCGCCCTTGTGCGCGCGGTTGAGCTTGCCGATCTCTTCCTCGACAACCGTCTCGTTGCCCGCGGCCTCGGCCGGCTCGGACGCGGCAGCGGTCTCCGCAGTGTTGGCCCCGGTCGCTTGCCCGGGGGCATTTGTTTGCCTATCGCAGCCGCCGATCGCGAGCGCGGTCAGGAGGAGAAGCACGATCGCCGGGCGCAAGGACAGCTCCAATAGCATGTGGGGCGGCAGGTTTGCCGAAGGCCCCTCCGCGGTCATGCGCGAGATAAACGCCTCGATCCCCTTCGACAAGCGGATGTGGCGGCAGGACCTGCGCGGCAGCCGGGCGCATGCCGCGATGCTGGGCAAGCAGGGCATCATCGCCGCCGACGCGGCCGAGGCGATCGGCGAGGGGCTGCGCGGGCTCGAAGTCGCGTTCGAGGCCGAAGGCGTGCCCGACGACCTCGTGCTCGAGGACATCCACATGTTCGCCGAGCATCGCCTCGCGCAGGCGATCGGCCCGACGGCAGGGCGGCTCCACACCGCGCGCTCGCGCAACGACCAGGTCGCGACCGACTTCCGCCTCTGGGTGCGCGACGCGATCGACCAGGCCGAGGCGGCGCTCGGCGCGCTCCAGGACGCGTTGCTCGCTCGCGCCGAGGAACATGCCGAAAGCGTGATGCCCGGCTTCACCCATCTCCAGAGCGCGCAGCCGGTGACGCTGGGCCATCACCTCATGGCCTATCACGAGATGGTCGCGCGCGACCGCTCGCGCCTGCGCGACGCGCGCGCGCGGATGAACCTCTGCCCGCTCGGCTCGGCGGCGCTTGCCGGCACGGGCTTCCCGATCGACCGCGACGCCACGGCGCAGGCGCTGGGCTTCGACGGGCCGACGCGCAACTCGCTCGATTCGGTCTCGGACCGCGACTTCGCGATCGAGTATCTCACCGCGGCGGCGCAGTGCAGCCTCCACCTCTCGCGCCTCGCCGAGGAATTCGTGGTGTGGGCGAGCCAGCCCTTCGGCTTCGTCGCGCTCTCGGACCAATGGTCGACCGGCAGCTCGATCATGCCGCAGAAGCGCAACCCCGATGCCGCGGAGCTGGTGCGCGGGCACAGCGGCCGGATCGTCGGCAGCCTCGTCAGCCTGATGATCACGATGAAGGGCCTGCCGCTCGCCTATTCGAAGGACATGCAGGACGACAAGCCGCCGGTGTTCGAAGCGCACGATCTGCTCGGCCTGTCGATCGCGGCGATGACCGGGATGGTCGAGAGCGCGACCTTCCGCATCGACCGGATGCGCGCGCTGGCGGAGAGCGGCTTCGCCACCGCGACCGACCTTGCCGACTGGCTGGTCCGCGAGGCGGGGGTGCCGTTCCGCGAGGCGCACCACATCACCGGGCGCGCGGTGGCGGCGGCCGAGGCGGCGGGGGTCCGGCTCCACGAGCTGCCGATCGCCACGCTGAAAGCGATTGACGACAGGATCGACGAAAGCGTCTACGGCGTTCTCAGCGTCGATGCGTCGGTGGCGAGCCGCACGAGCTTCGGCGGCACCGCGCCGGTGCGCGTGCGCGAGGCGATTGCCGAGGCCCGGAAGGCGCGAGCGGAGGAAGGCTGATGGTGCGACTGCTGCTTCTCGCCGGGACCGCGCTGCTGCTCGCCGCCTGCGGCGCGCGCGAGCCGCTCAAACCGCCGCAGGGCGCGTCGCTGCCGGTCAAACCCTATTCTGCGCAGGCGACTCCCACTGCCGAAGCGCTGGTGGAGCCGCCGCCGCAGACCCGCCCCGAGCGCAGCGACACGCTGATCGAAAGCTCGAAAGAACGGCGCAGCGACGAGTTCGATCTCCCGCCGCCCGATTGATCCCTTCCAGTCTCCAGAAAGCACGATGGACCATTTCAACCTGAGGGACGGCGAGCTCTTCGCCGAAGACGTGCCGCTTGCCCGGATCGCCGCCGAAGTCGGCACCCCGGTGTATGTCTATTCGACTGCGACCTTCCAGCGGCACGCGCGCGTGTTCCGCGAGGGCGTGGCGGCGGCGGGGAAATCGAACCTCGCCTTCGCGATCAAGGCCAATCCGAACCTGGGCGTGCTGCGCGTGCTCGCGAACGAAGGCTTCGGCGCCGACGTCGTCTCGGGCGGCGAGCTCCACCGCGCGCTCGCGGCGGGGATGCCGGCGGAGAAGATCCTCTTCTCGGGCGTCGGCAAGACGCGCGAGGAGCTGGCGCTGGGGCTCGACATGGGCATCGGCCAGTTCAACCTCGAGCTCGAGGAGGAGGGCGTCGTCCTCGCCGAGCTGGCGGCCGCGCGCGGCCTGCGCGCACCGGCGGTGCTGCGCGTCAACCCCGACGTCGACGCGGGCACGCACGCCAAGATCTCGACCGGCAAGGCCGAGAACAAGTTCGGCCTGCCGATCGACCAGGCGCGTGCGATCTTCGACCGGCTGGCGCCGCTGCCGGGGATCGACCTGCGCGGCGTGGCGCTGCACATCGGCAGCCAATTGAAGAGCCTTGCGCCGCTCGAGGCGGCGTTCACGCGCGTCGGCGAGCTGATCGCCGAGCTGCGCGAAGCGGGGCACCGCATCACCCACGTCGATCTCGGCGGCGGGCTGGGGGTGCCCTATCGCGACGACGAGAACCCGCCGAGCCCGGCCGATTATGGCGCGATGGTCGCGCGGGTGACCAGGGACTGGGGCGTCGAGCTGATGTTCGAGCCCGGCCGCGTGATCGCCGCCAATGCCGGCGTGCTGCTCACCAAGGTGCTGTGGGTGAAGCCCGGCGTGACCAATCCCTGGGTGATCGTCGACGCGGCGATGAACGACCTTGCGCGCGTGGCGCTCTACGACGCCTGGCACGATGTCGCGGCGGTGCGGCCGACGGGCGCGCGGATGGTCGCGAACGTCGCGGGGCCGGTGTGCGAGAGCACCGACGTCTTCGCCAAGGCGCGCGAGATGGATGCGGTCGCCTCCGACGACCTGATCGTGCTGCGCAGCGCCGGCGCCTATGGCGCGACGATGGCGAGCACCTACAACAGCCGCGCGCTGGTGCCCGAGGTGCTGGTGTCGGGCGATCGCTACGCCGTGGTCGCCAAGCGGATCGCCGCCGAGACGATCATGGACGCCGAGCAAGTGCCGGACTGGCTGGAATGAGCCTCGCCGCCCTGCCGATCTTCGTGGCGCTGGCGGGGCGGCCGGTGATGCTGATCGGCGAGGGCGATGCAGGCGAGGCCAAGCGCCGGCTGCTCGAGCGCGCGGGCGCGACGATCGTGGACGAGGCGGGCGCGGCGCGGATCGCGCTGGTCGCGCTTGCCGACCCCGAGCCGGTGGCGGCGCGGCTCAAGGCGCGCGGGCTGCTGGTCAATGTCGCCGACCGGCCCGACCTCTGCGACTTCACCCTGCCGGCGATCGTCGAGCGCGGGAGCGTGACGGTGGCAGTGGGCACCGGCGGCGCTTCGGCGGGGCTGGCGGCGGCGCTGAGGCAGCGGATCGAGGCGCTGTTGCCCGCGAGCCTGGGCGAGCTCGCCTGGGCGCTGTCGACGGCCAGGGGCCGCATCCGCGACCGCTGGCCGGAGCCCGACAAGCGCCGGCGCGCGATCGGTGCGGCGCTTTCGCCGGGCGGGACTCTCGATCCGTTGCGCGAACATGCCGCCGAAGCGGTGGGCATCTGGCTCGCCGCCGCCGGTGACGAGCGCCCTGCGCCACGCGTCGAGCGTTTTGTGCTTGCTTCCCCCGATCCCGACGATCTCACGCTGCGCCAGGCGCGCGCGCTGGCAGCGGCGGATCGCGTCTACCACCGCCCCGGCGTGCCCGCCGCGATCCTCGAGCGCGCGCGCGCCGACGCGCCGCGGATCGCGTGCGACACCTTCCCCGCCGATCCCGGGCCGGGGCTTTCGATCGAAGTGGAGATGGCCGGATGAGCGGATTCGCGTTCGTCGTCAGCAAGGGCAAGGTCCAGGAGCTGGGCGTCAAGGATGCGCTCAAGCAGGGCGGCGAGCTGGTGTGGGTGCACCTCACCACCACCGACGAGCACGCCCAGCAATGGCTCACCGACCAGGCGCAGCTCTCGCCCTATGTCATCGAGGCGCTGACCGCCAACGAGACGCGCCCGCGCTGCGATGCCGTCGGCGAAGGCGCGGTGATCAACCTGCGCGGCCTCTCCACCGAGGA
Organism: Sphingomonas sp.; assembly: GCF_017745215.1. Classification (GTDB taxonomy): domain Bacteria; phylum Pseudomonadota; class Alphaproteobacteria; order Sphingomonadales; family Sphingomonadaceae; genus Sphingomonas. The sequence goes on along the minus strand of NZ_JAGHZV010000013.1, from coordinate 40,169 downwards.
GCTCGCCGCCTCCGATCCGCTCGCCTCGATCCGCATCTATGCGCATGCCGACCATGTCTTCTCGGTGACGCGCAAGCCGATGCAGGCGCTCGACAATATCCGCGTCGCGGTGACCCATGGCGCGATCCTCGATCCCGGCGACCTGATCGCGGGGATGGCCGAGGAGATCACCGAGGAGCTCGACCCGGTCGTCGCCGAGCTCGGCGACATGCTCGACGATTGCGAGGAGAAGATCGCCGCGCACGGCGTGTTCGAGCTGCGCATCCTGGTCAACCGCATCCGCATCCGCGCGATCGGCTATCGCCGCTTCCTCGCGCCGCAGCGGCTCGCGCTCGAGAGGCTGGCGTCGCTCCCCGGCGACTGGCTGCGCGACGACGACCGGCTGCACCTCAGCTCCGCCGCCGACCGCGCCGCGCGCATGGTCGAGGAACTGGAGAGCATTCGCGAGCGCGCCGCGCTGACGCACGAGACGCTCACCGACCTGCGCGCCGAGCAGATCGACCAGCGCTCGCTGCTGATCGCGGTGGTGGCGATGATCTTCCTGCCGCTGACCTTCATCACCGGCCTGCTGGGCATGAACGTCGCGGGCATCCCCTGGGCGCACGAGCCCTGGGCCTTCTGGGGCGTGACCGGGCTGTGCATCGCGATCTCGGCGGCGATCACGCTCTATTTCATGCGCCGCCACTGGTTTCCGCGGGGGTTGTAGGAAACCGCACGCCATAAGTCGTCATCCCGGCGAAAGCCGGGACCCAGGACCACGAGCGACCTCCTGCTTGATTCTGGGTCCCGGCTTTCGCCGGGATGACGGAAATCGTCAGCGAATCCGCGAGACCTGGTTCAGCTCGTCGTGCAGCGCCTGGATCGACGCGATCAGCCGGGTACGGTCGGCGCGGGCGGCGGCGAGCTCTGACTTGACTTCGCCCAGCTCGATCGCGCGCGCGGCGATGCGGGCGTCGAGCGACATCGTCACGCGCTTGAGCGCCTCGACCCGCGCGGCGCGCTCGAGCGTGCGCTCGATCCGCGCGGCGAGAACCTCGAACTCGAACGGCTTGGCGACATAATCGTCCGCCCCCGCGGCGAGCGCCTCCACGGCAGAGGCCGGGTCGCTGCGGCCCGTGATCATGATCACCGGCAGGTCGGCGGTATCGGGCGCGGCGCGGATCTCGGAAAGGACGTGCAGGCCCGAGAGCTGGGGCATCACCATGTCGAGCAGCACCAGGTCGAAGCCGCGGCCCGCGATGAGGTCGAGCGCGTCCGACCCCTTGTCGGCGAGCACGACGAGATAGCCGAGGTTGCCCAGCCGCTGGCCGAGCAGGTTGAGGTTGGTGCGGCTGTCGTCGACCGCGAGGATCGTCCGCCGCGCGCGGCGTGCGCGCTCCGCTGAGCCTTCGTCCGTCACCCTGCGATCCCCCTGTTTTCTAGGGAAGACGCTAGGGAAAAGCTGTCACGAAATGGTTAATCGAGCGGCAACCATACGAGGCCTTTCAGCGGCGGCCGTGGAACAGGAAAAGCTGGTCGACCATCGCCTGCATCTGTTTCTGGCAGCCGCCGACCGGATCGGAGTTCTCGCTGGTGTTGACCGCGATGCCGATCGGCGTCGGCCAGCCGCGCAGCGCGTGGACGATCGTGCGCAGCGCCTGGAGCGTCGAGACGGCCGCCTGCCAGCCCGCCGCGGTGGCGACGAGGCCGACGGGGAGGCCGTCGAAATAGGGGCGCTCGTCCTTCGCCAGCTGCTCGACATAGTCGAGCGCGGTCTTGACCAAACCGGAGAGCGTGCCGTGATAGCCCGGCGAGCCGACGATGATCGCATCGGCCGAGCGCAGCGCCGCGAGGTAGCGTTCGATCGCTTCGTTGCCCTCGGCGATGCCGGGCTCGTAGTGCGGGAAGGCGATGTCGGGCCCGGTCAGCAGCGTCACGCGCGCGCCGCGGGCCGCCGCCATGTCGAGCGCAGCGGCGAGCAGGCGCCCGGTGGTCGATTCGGCGCGCGTGGTGCCGCCCAGGGCGACGACATGGGGTGCTGACATGCCGTTCCGCTAGACGAAAGCGCCTGAGAGCGCCAGCGCTTGGCCCTTTCGCTCAGGCGCGGCTATGAGCGAGTCGCGACAAGAGGGGAATTGGACGCGATGGAGTTGCGGCACGGACCGTTGGCGGGCGTCAGGATCGTCGAGCTCGATGCAGCGGGGCCGGTGCCGCTCGCGGGCATGCTGCTCGCCGACATGGGCGCGGATGTCGTGCGGATCCGCCGCGCCGGGACCGACGGCAGCGCGATCGCGCCGGTGCTCTACCGCGGCCGCTCCGAAGTCTCGCTCGACCTCACCAATGTCGCCGACCGCGAGAAGGCGCTGGCGATGATCGCCCAGGCCGATGGCGTGCTGGAGGGCTTCCGCGCCGGCGTGGCCGAGCAGCTCGGGCTCGATCCGGCCAAGTGCCTCTCGCTCAATCCACGGCTGGTCTATGCGCGAGTGAGCGGCTGGGGGCTGGAGGGGCCGCTGTCGGGCGCGCCGGGGAACGACATCAACCATCTCGCGCTCACCGGCGCGCTCCACGCGATCGGCACGCCGGCGACGCCGGTGCTGCCGCTCAACCTGCTCGGCGAATATGCCGGAGGCGCCCTGTTCCTTGCGCTCGGCGCGGTCTCGGCGATCCTCGCGGCGCAGGCGACCGGGCGCGGCCAGGTGGTCGAGGCCGCGCAGGTCGACGGCGTCGCCGCGATGATGACGCTCTATTACGGACTCCACGGCGTCAATCGCTGGGCCGATTCGCGAGCCTCCAACCTGATCGACGGCGGCGCGCCCTTCTACCGCTGCTATGCCTGCGCCGATGGGCGGCACGTCGCGGTCGGCGCGGTCGAGCCGCCCTATTTCGATGCGTTGTGCGAAGGGCTGGGCTTTCCGCAGGGCCGCTTCCGCCAATATGACCGCGCGACCTGGATCGAGATGGGCGAAGCCTTCGCCCAGGCCTTCGCCAGCCGCGCGCGCGACGATTGGGCCGCGCTGTTCGCCGAGAAGCGCGCGTGCGTGACGCCGGTGCTGTCGCTCGCCGAAGCGCCGCAGCACCCGCACCTCGCCGCGCGCGAGACTTTCGCCTCGCCCGCGGGCACGCCGCAGCCGATGCCCGCCCCACGCTTCTCGGACACGCCGGCCGCGGCGGTGACGCAGGAGACGGCGACGGTGGAGGAAATCCTGGAGCGCTGGGGCTAGGCGCCGCGCACGCTCCGCCATGCGTCGGCGATCTCGGCGAGACTGTCGGCGGCGTCGTGGAATGGCCGCGGATCGGTGCCGAGGCTGGCCTGGACGATGCGCTGGCGAAGATCGTGATAGAAGGCCTCCAGCGCGCGGCTGACCTCGCCGCCCGCGTCGAAGTCGAGCCCCGCCTCGAGCGCGAACAGCACCGCGGTGGCGCGCGCGACGCGCTCGCTCTTCATCTCGAAGCGGCGACGCTCGGCCGCCCAGGCCGCCGAGCGCAGCGCCGACATGCCTTCCTCGTAGAGCATCGACACCAGCGCATGCGGGTCGCCGGTGCTCGTCCGCCCCACCAGCCCGACCTGGCGATAGGTCGCGGCGGGGTCGCGGGTGAGGGCGGTCGCGTAGCGCATCGTCAGTCGTTGCTGTTCCAGGCGTCGATCTGGTTCTGCAGCTGCGACTGGGTCGCCTTATAGGCTGCGACCGCGGCGTCCATCGTCGCGAACTGCTTGGTCAGCCGGTCGCGCATCGCGTCTTCCTGGGTCTGCGCCTTGGCCTGGTCGTCGGCGAGCTGCGACTGGGCCTTCTGATAGGTCGCCGTGCTCGCGCCCAGGCCATAGCTCGTGCTCGTCGCGGCATTGGTGATCGTGGTGAGCTGGGCCGAAAGCCCCGCGCTCGCCTTGAACATCGCCTCGATGTCGCTTTCGTAGCTCGACATCGCCGTCGCCAGCCGGGTCGCGTCGACGCGCAGCGTGCCGTCGCGGTTGGTCGCGACGCCGATCTCGGCGAGCGTCCTGGGGCCGCCGTCGGTGACTGTGGTCAGCTGCTGCGTCGGCAGCTGCGCGAGCGAGCGGAGCAGCGCCTTGGCGGCGGCGTCGTTGCGCAGCGGACCGCTGGTCGCGTCGGTCGCGGTCTTCAGCGTCGCGAGCAGCTCGTTGTAGGTGTCGACCACGTCGGTTACCGCCTGGCTCAGCGCATCGGTCGGCGCCGAGCTGCCGAGCGTCACCTTGGTGCCGGGCGCGGCCGATTGCAGGTCGAGGCGGATGCCGGTGACGAGGTCGAGGATCGCGTTCGACGCGCGGTGGATCGCGACGCCGTCGACCGCGACGATCGCATCCTGCGCGGCAGTGCCGATCGTGGTGCCGGCGGCATCCTTGCCGATATCGAGCGCGGCGAGCCCCTCGGCGCCGTCGTCCTCGGTAGCGGTGAGCGTGAAGGCCTGGGTGGCGCCGGTGCCGCTCTTGAGCACGAGCCGCGCGCCGTCCGAATCGCTCATGATCGTCGCGGTGACGCCGCAGTTCTTCGCGTTGATCGCGTCGCGAATGCCGGTGAGGCTCGAATTGGCCGAGGTGATCGCGATGTCGACAGACGCCGCCGAGCCGGGTTCGAAGTCGGTCATCGTGCCGTCGGAGACGGTGGCGGTGCCGAAGGTGATGGTGAGCGTGCCGGTGCCGATCGCGGCGGTCTTGTCGGCGACCGGCGCGCTATAGGCGCTCTGCGCCGCGGCGAGCTGTCGGACCTCGACCTGGGTCGAGAGCCCCGCGGCCGAGCCGCCGCTCATCGTCGAGGCGGTGAGGATGCTCGTGTTCGAACTGGTCGGCTGGGTCGCGAGCGTGCCGGTCTTGATCAGCGTCTTGAGCGCGGTGTCGAACCCCGAGATGCCGTCCTTGAGGCTCGACACCGACGAGATCTGCGCGGTCAGCGTGTCGCCGCGCTTGGTGAAGCCATCCTGCTTCGCCGAGAATTGCGCGTCGACGAGCTGCTCGACCAGCGTGTTGATGTCGATGCCCGATCCGGCGCCGAGCGTCTTCGCAATCGATTCGATGGCCATGCAAACCCCCTGACCCGGAAAACGGCCATGCGACGCAGGACTTTAGCCCTGTTTCCGTCCATTCTCGTCGAAGCGCGCGGTTGCCGGCACATTGACCGGCGGCTGGACCCCGGCGGTGCGAGCGTTCACCCCGAAGACGAAGGCGAGCACCGTCGCGATCGCGGCATAGAGGTCGTCGCGGATCTCCTGCCCCTCGCGGCTGGTGTAATAGACGGCGCGCGCGAGGCTCGGATATTCCAGCACGGGCACTGCGAACTCGCCGGCGAGCTCGCGGATCGCGAGTGCGGTGATGCCGCGGCCCTTGGCGACGACCACCGGCACCTGGTCGCTCTCGCGGTCGTAGCGCAGGGCGACGGCGAAGTGCGTCGGGTTGGTGAGCACGACATGCGCGGTCGCCACCGTCTTGCGCAGCCCGCCCTTGACGATCGCGCGCTGGCGGTCGCGCTGGGCGGCCTTCACTTCGGGCGAGCCTTCGCTTTCCTTATGCTCGTCGCGGATCTCCTGCTTGCTCATCCGGAGCTGCTTCAGATGGCGGAGGATCTGGATCGGCAGGTCGATCCCCGCGATCAGCGCCATGCCGCCCGCCATGGCGAAGACGAGCAGCAGGAACCTGCCGCCGATAGCACCCACCGCGCCCGGCAGGTCGGCGGAGACGAGCCCGATCGAGGGATGGATCAGCGAGGCGAGCATCCACCAGCCGATCCCGCCGAGCAGCACGACCTTGAGCAGCGACTTGACCAGCTCGATCCAGCCGGTGGGTCCGAAGACGCGCTTGAGCCCGGCGGCAGGATCGATGCGCGAGGCCTTGGGGGCGAAGTTCCGGCCGTTCCAGGTGAGCGCGCCGAGCCCCGCCTGGCTCAGCACCGCGGCAGCGAAGGACAGCGCGAGCAGCCCGCCGAGCGATGGCGCGAGTGCCCAGCCCGCGGCGAGCAGCGGGCGCCAGGGCTCGAAGTCCTCGACGTCGGCGCGGCCGAAACTCAAACTGGCCGTCATCAGCTGGCGGCAGCCGGCGAGCAGCGAGGGGCCCATCAGCGCCATCCAGCCGCACCCCGCGAGCACCACCAGCGCCGAGGCGAAGTCGCGCGAGCGGAGGACCTGGCCCTCCTCGCGCGCCTTTTGCCGGCGCCTGGGTGTCGGGGCCTCGGTCTTTTCGCCGAACTCCTCCGCCATCAGCCGAGCACCAGCTGCGGCATCATGGCGAGGCCCTCGCCGATGATGACCTGGAGATAGTCGCCCATCGCGGGCAACGCGAGCAGCAGCGCGACCACGCCAATCACCAGGCTGGCGGGCAGGCCGACCGCGAAGAGGTTGAGCGACGGCGCGGCGCGGCTCAGCATGCCGACGACGACGTTGAGGCAGAGCAGGATGAAGCCCACCGGCAGCGCGAGCAGCAGCCCGGCGAGGAAGGCATAGCCGCCGAACATCGCGATGCCGAGCAGCCGGGCGGGCGCGATCCACGTCCCCGGCGGCATCGCTTCATAGCTGCGCACGACGAGGTCGACGAGCACGAGATGGCCGTCGACCGCGAGGAAGAGCAGGGTCAGCAGGATCGAGAGGAACTGGCCGAGCGCAGGGGTGGCGTGGTTGCTCTGCGGGTCGACCGCGTTGGCGAAGCCCAGCCCCATCCCCATGCCGATCAGCTCGCTCGCGACGAGCGGCGCGGCGAAGGCGATCTGGAGGACGAAACCCATCGCCAGCCCGATCAGCGCCTCGGCCGCGACCGCGAGGAAGGTAGTGATCGAGAAGATTTCGGCGGGCGGCTGGATGTGGGCGACGTTCACCACGAGCACGCCGATCGCGCCCGACAGCGCGATCCGCGCGTGGAGCGGCACCGCCACCGCGCTGAACACCGGCGCCGCGACGAACGCCGCGCCGATCCGCACCATCGCGAACAGCAAAGCCCAGAGCTGCGGCTCGATCGAGAGGCCGAAGCCCATCATCGCGTCGCTACCGCACCAGATCCGGGATGCGCTCGAAGATGCTCGTCAGAAAGTCGCCGAGCAGGCCGAGGATCATGCCGCCGAAGATCACCAGGCTGATCCCCACGACGACGAGCTTGGGCACGAAGGTGAGCGTCTGCTCCTGGATCGAGGTCGCGGCCTGGATCATGCCGAGGATCAGGCCCGAAAGCAGCGCCGGGATCAGGATCGGCGCCGAGGCCAGCGCCAGGATCCACAGCGCCTCGCGGGCGACGGTGAGGAAATAGTCAGCATCCATGGGGTCACGTCGCGAAGCTGGAGGCGAGGCTGCCCATCGTCATCGCCCAGCCGTCGACGAGGACGAACAGCAGGAGCTTGAACGGCAGCGAGATGATCGTCGGCGACATCATCATCATGCCCAAGGACATGAGCACGGTGGCGACGACGAGGTCGATCACGATGAAGGGCAGGAAGATCAGGAAGCCGATCTGGAAGGCGGTCTTGAGCTCGCTCGTCACGAAGGCGGGGAGGAGCACCGAATAGGGCACGTCCTCGGGCTTCGCATAAGGGCCGCTCCTGGCCATGTCGGCGAACATCTTGAGATCGTGGTTGCGCGTCTGCTTGATCATGAAGCCGTGCAGGGGCTCGCCCGCGCCGGCGATCATCGCGGTCGCGTTGATCTTGCCCTCGGCGTAGGGCTGGATCGCGGTCGCGTTCATCTGGCCCAGCACCGGCGACATCACGAAGAAGGTGAGGAACAACGACAGGCCGATCAGCACCTGGTTGGGCGGGGTCTGCTGGAGCCCCAGCGCCTGGCGGAGCACCGCGAGCACGATGATGATCCGGGTGAAGCTGGTCATCATCAAGAGGATGCCCGGCAGCACCGTGAGCAGGCCCATGATGATGAGCAGCTGGAGCGACAGGCTGAGCGGCGCATTGCCGCCGCCGAGGTCGCCGAGCGCGCGGTCGACCGCGTCGCCGACGCCGGGCGTCGCAACGGGTGCCGGTACGCCTTGCGCGAAGGCAGGCGCGGCGAAGAGGATCAGGAAGGCGAGCAGCCCGACGAACAGCGCGGCGCGGCCGCCGACGGTGCGGGGCGTGCGGATGCCAAGAGTGCGCGAAGCGCGGCGCGCGCGGATCACGGCTCGTCTCCCCGGTCGACCAAAGTCACGCCGGTGCGGCTCACCGAGACGAGCAGCTTGCGCCCCTCGAACTCGACCACCGCGAGCCGCAGCCCCGGCGAGAGCATCATGCTCTCCCTGACCTGCACCATCCGCTCGCCCTGGCTCTTCGGCAGCCGTGCCTCGAGCTTGCGCCAGGCGTAGAGGCAGCCGACGAGCAGCCCGCAGACAAGCGGCAGCAGGATCACCAGCTTGAGGACATAGGACCACATCATTTGGCGGCAGTCCGCTTGTCGGGGCTGACCAGCTCGGTCATCCGCACGCCGAACTTCTCGCCGACGGTCACGACTTCGCCGCGGCCGATCAGCGTGCCGTTGACGAAGACGTCGAGCAGCTCGTTCGCATCGCGGTCGAGCTCGATCACGCTGGTCTCGCCGAGCGCGAGCAGCTCGCGTAGCGACAGCGTGGTCGAGCCGATCTCGACCGTCAGCCTGACGTCGACATCCTGGAGCAGATGGAAGTTCGCGGCGACCGCGGCTTCCATCGGGAAATTGCCCGTCATGTCGTTCATCGGAAATCCTCCGCGTTGATCGGTTCGAGCGTGGTGAGGCGCACCGCGGCGCGGCCGTTGGCAGTGCCGACCTCGCCGGCGCCGAGCTTGCGGCTCGCCACCATCACGGGCACTTGCGTGCCGAAATCGATCGGGATGACGTCGCCGGGCTTGAGTTCGAGCAGGCGGCCGAGCGGCATCACCGGCTCGGCGAGCACCGAGCGGACGGGGAAGCGCACGCCCATCACCGCGCGGGTGAGGCCGCTGCGCCATTCGGGCTCGACCTCGTCACCGTCGTCATGGACCTTGACCGCGAGCGCGGCGCTGTGCGGCTTGAGCGCGCTCGCCGGGTAGAGGAGGTCGACATGGACCGGCTTGCGGTCGCCGTCGGCCAGGCCGAAGCGCGTGATGACCACGGCCTCGTCACCGGGAAGCTCGGGCGGCGCGCCCAGGACCATGACGGTGGTGGCGCGGAAGCCGATGCGGACCAGCGGCTCCCAGGCCGCGGCGAGCGGCACCGCGACCGCCTGGCCGAGCCGTGCGACCAGCGCCTCGGCGGCAGGGGTGAACTCGCCGGGTGCCACACCCTCGCCATCGCCGCCGAAGAAGGCATCGAGCATCTCCATGACGTGGCGGCCGTCGATCACCAGGCAAGCCCGGCCGCGGCCCGGCTGCATCGCCAGCGGCTGCCAGGCGGAAAGCGCGTCGCCGCGCTCGGCCTTGTAGTCGGCCCAGCGCTGGACCTCGACCGGCTCGGCCCAGCAGCGCAGCGGGCGGCGGAGCATGCCCTCGAACACCGGCTTGAGCGACTTTGAGAGCCGTGCCGACAAATGCTGGAGCGTCACCAGGTCGCCGAAGGGATTGCGGCTCGAAGCGCCGCCGAGCGCGAGCGCGTGCTCGGCGCTGACCCGGGGCCGCTCGCGGCGATCCATGTCTGAAGGAGCGTTAACCATCATTGTTCACTGAACAATGAAATTGGTAAAGTAGACGTTACTTACGCCCCCGAAACCTTCTTTCTGCTGCAGGACGGCGTTGATCGCCTTCACCAGCCGCTGCTGGATCGCCTTCTTGCCCTCGGCGGTGAACACGTCCTCCTCGCTGGTCTCGCCGAGCGCGAGCAGAACCGCCGAGCGGATCGCGATCTCATGCGTCTTGATGTTGTCGAGGACGCGATCGTCATAGGGCGTCGAGATCGCGACGCCGACCTGGATGAAATGGACGCTGTCCTGGAGGTTCGACGTGAACTCCTTCTCGATCGCATAATAGTTGGAGGCATATTTGTCGCCGCCATGGCCCTCGGGCGTGGGCAGGCCTTCATGCGAGCCGCCGCCCTCGCCGCCTTCGCCATGGCCGCCTTCCTTGGTGGCCGAGGCGCGCTTCTCCTCGGCCTTGGGGACGAGCTGGGGGCCGTTGGCCGCCGCCGCGGCGCCGCCGTGCGCGCTGCCGAACAATCCGGCGTTCATCGCATAGAGCGCGCCGCCGACGCCGCCGCCGACCAGCAGCAGCGCGGCGCCGGCGAGCATCAGGATCTTCATCATGCCGCCCTTCTTCTTCTCGGGCTTGTCGGCCTTGGTGTCGCTCATGATCGGTTCCTCAAGTCTCAGGCAATGCGGTCCTCGGCGGGCGCGTCGGCGCTCGCGTCACGGAAGGCGCTCGGCGGCGCGGCGGGTGCAGGGCGCGAGTCCTGGCGGGACTGGTTGCCTTGCCCGCCGCTCGCGCCCGGATCGGCACCGAGGCTCACGCTCGCCTGGCCGAGCCGCAGACCGCGCGCTTCGGCGAGCTCGGCGAGGCGCGGCTGGGCGTCGTTCAGGATGGTGCGCGCGATCGCGGTCTCGGTGGTGAAGCGCACGTCGATGCGATCGCCTTCCCGGCGGATCGCGATGTCGACCTTGCCGAGCGCATCGGGAACGAGGCGGATCTGCGTCTCCTTCGCGCTCGCCGCCTGCAAGTCGCGCATCGCTTCGATCCGGTCGACCATCGAGGTCATCCAGTCGCGACGGCGGATGTCGAGCTGCAGGTCCTGCGCCGGCTGCATCGCCTGGACCGCCTGGGGCGCGGCTTGCTCCGTGCCTGGCGCAGCGCTGGCGAGGATAGGGAGGTCCTGCGGCTCGGCGCGGCGCTGATTGGCGGGCCGGTTCTCTGGCAGCTGAAAGGCCGCCGCGACGACGGCGGTTGCGGTGGCGGACTGGACGGTCTCGATGCGCGGCTGGAGCTGGGCGATGGTGACGGGCCGGGTGATGTCGGCAGCAGGCGCCATGGCGGCAGTTGCGGGCCGGACCTGGACCGGCTGCATGCCCGGGACCGGGATCGCGACCGGCTTGGCGGCCGGCTCGGCCTTGGGTTCGAGCTGGGGCTGGGGCGCCGCAGCGTCGGCCACGGGAAGCTGGGGGGCAGTCGCCTCGCCTTGCGGCCTGGGCTGAGCGCCGAGCGCCGGCCGAAGCTCGATCCGAGCGCCCGGAGCCGCCGCGCCGCCCTGCGGCAGCGGCTGGGGCTCGATCCGGATCGGCGCGACGGCGAACCAGGCGAAGGGCATGTCCGCGGCGGCCTCGGCCTCGTCCTTCACGTCCTTGGCGTCCTTCGCCTCGGGCGCCGCCTCGCCGCTCGCGAGCAGCGCTTCCGGCAAGATCTTGCCGGGGGCGGCATCGGCTTGCCGGCCGGGCTCGCCCGCGTCGCCCGCAACCGCGCCGCCGCCGAGCAGCAGCGCGGTGAGCGCGAGCGAGAAATCGGGCGCTGTGCCAGCCACTTGCGCGCCGACACGGATCGCTCCGGGCTGCGTCGGAAGCGCGGAGGCCGCGATCTGGATCAAGGTCGAACTCCCCGATTGCATCAATCGGGGAAGCGGTCAGCAAGGATCGTGCCGGTTTCGCACCGTGGCCGGGAGCTTCTCGAGCGCGCGCAGCGCCTCGAGCGCCGCTTCGGCCTTTTCGCGCGCGATCAGCTTCTCGATCGCGCTCTGGTCGCGCCTAGCTTCCTGCGTCGCCGAAGCCGCAGTCGAGACATTGTTGGCAGCGACCTCGACCCGGCGATCGGCGGCATGCGCCGACTGGTGGAGCCGTTCGCGATAATGCGCGGCAGCGATCATCGTCGCGCCGAAGCCGGCGGATTGCGCGGGCGCGACCCCGGCAACGAGCTGGGCGATGCGCTCGCGCAGGGCCGCTTCTTGGCCGAAGCGCGCGCGTGCGGCGGCCTCTTCGGCGCGAACCTGACCGAGCTGCAAGGTACGGACGCGGAGCAGCCGCTCCAGCTTGCGTGCCTTATGCATGGAAGTGCGTCGGTGCCGGCCCGCTCCCCCACCCGGCCACCCATAGGATACTGGCGTTGGGTGGCCGGGTGGGGGAGCGGGCCGGCACCGCCCGAAGGTCAGCCATCGCCGAACACGCCGGTCAGCTCGGCGACGGCATCGGCGAGCGGCACGATTTCGTCGCTGCCCTGGCGGATATATTCGAGCACGGCCGGGTGGCAGGCGATCGCCGCGTCGATCTCGGCATCGGCGCCGGGGCGATAGGCGCCCATCAGCACGAGGTCGCGATTCTCCTCATAGGTCGCGAGGTGGCGGCGGAGCACGCGCGCGGCATGGACATGGTCGGGAGCCGCAATGTCGGTCATCACGCGGCTGACCGAGGGACCCAGGTCGATCGCGGGGTAGATGCCGCGCTCGGCCATCGCGCGGCTGAGCACGACGTGGCCGTCGAGGATCGAGCGCGCGCTGTCGACCACGGGGTCGTTGCCGTCGTCGCCGTCGGCGAGCACGGTGTAGATCGCGGTGATCGAGCCCCCGCTCGCGACGTCGACGCCGGCACGCTCGATCAGGCTGGGGAGCATCGCGATGGCGCTGGGCGGATAGCCGCGCGCCGAGGCCGGCTCGCCGAGCGCGAGGCCGATCTCGCGGCCCGCATGCGCGACGCGCGTCAGGCTGTCCATGATCAGCAGCACCTTCCTGCCCTGCGCGCGAAAGGCTTCGGCGATGGCCGTGGCGCGCAGCGCGCCGCGGATGCGTAGCACCGGCGAATGATTGGCCGGAACCGCGACGACGACGGTGCGCGCGCGCGCCTCGCCGGCGACCTTGGTCTCGAGGAAATCGGCGACTTCGCGGCTGCGCTCGCCGATCAGCCCGACGACGACGACATCGGCTTCGGCCGCGCGGACGATCATCCCGAGCAGCACCGATTTGCCGACCCCCGAGCCCGCCACGATCCCGATCCGCTGGCCCTGGCCGACGGTGAGCAGCCCGTTGATCGCGCGCACGCCGACGTCGAGCGGCTGGCGCACCCGGCCGCGGTCGAGCGGGTTGTGGAGCTTGCCCGCGAGCGGCCAGCGCCCGGCGCCGCGGATGGGTCCGAGCCCGTCGATCGGCTTGCCCGCGCCGTCGACGACGCGGCCGAGCAGCGCCGCACCGACCTCCGCCTCGCCGGGCGGGCCGATCGGGCGGACGGGGGCGTTGGGGAGCAGCGGCGCGGGGCCGCCGAGGTTCATCAGCAGCGTGCGGCCGCCGCGGAAGCCGATCACTTCGGCCTCGACCAGCGCCGAGCCGCTGCCGATCGCGCAGACGGTGCCGACCGGGAGCGACAGCCCGGTCGCTTCCATCAGCAGCCCGTCGAACGACGCGAGCCGCCCGGCGACGCAGGCGCGCGGCGCAAAGCCCGGGCAAGCGAGCCCGTCGAGATAGCCGGTCGCGAAGTCGCTCAGCATAGGGGCGGGATCGGCACGCGATCGATCGCCTGGGCGAGCTGCTCGAGCCAGAGGCCGGGGCCATCCTCGACGATCGTCGACGCGCTCTCGATCACGAAGCCGCCGCGCGCGATATGCGGGTCGGCGACTGCGAAAATCGTCGTCGGCAGCTTGCCCTCTACCAGCGCGACATCGTCCGGGTGGAGGCGGAGCAGCGCCGATTCGGCGCTGTCGGCGAGCAGGTCGATCGCGGCCTTCACGCGCGCGGCGAGCACGTCGGGTGCGATGCCCGCCTCGCCGATCAGCCGCGTGACCAGATGGAGCACGGTCTGGCGGAGGTGCCCCGCCATCCGCTCGCGATCGAAATGCGCACCGCCGGCGAGCGCGGTCGAGACCTGGTCGAGCAGCGCGGTCTCGCGCGCACGGACCTCGCCGATCTCGAGCAGCGCGAGCGCGCGGCCCTCGGCGAAGCCTTCGGCGCGCGCTGCCGTGACGGCGTCGGGCGCGAAGGGGTCCCAGCCTTCGGTCGGGTTGCGGCTGGGGTCGGCGGGGCTGAAGTGGCGGGGTGCCAGTTCGGGCTCGTCCTCCTCATCCTCCACTTGCGCCGAGGCAGGCACGAAGCCGCGCCGCCCGATCCCCTCGACCGGGGCGGGCGCGAAGCCCGGCATGCCGGCGAAGGCCTGGTGCAGCACCGCCGCCGCGCGCGACTGGCGCGCCGAGAAGCCGGGGACGAAGTCAGACATAATCGTCCTCGCCGCCGCTGCTCGGCATCAGCAGCGTGCCATCCTTGATCAGCCCGCGCGCGACCGCGATCATCGTCTTTTGCGCCTCGAGCACTTCGGCGAGCTTCATCGGCCCGCGCGCGTCCATCTCGTCGCGGATGCCGTCGGCGGCGCGGCTCGACATGCAGCCGAGGAAGCGGTCGCGCACCTCGGCCTCGACGCCCTTGAGCGCACGCACCAGCACGTCGCCGTCGACGCTGCGGATGAGGGTCGAGAGGTTCTTGTCGTCCATCTCGAGGAGGTTGTCGAAGACGAACATCGCTTCCTCGATCGCTCGGGCGACGTCCTTGTCGATCTTGGCGAGCCTGGGCATCACCTTCTGCTCGACCGTCTTGCGCGCGGCGCCGAGGATCTTCGCCGCCTCGCGCGTGCCGCCGAGCTGGAGACCCGAATCGGGGCTGGCCGAGACCGCGCCGGCGCGGCTCTCCAGCATCGTGCGCAGCGTCTCGATCGCTTCGGGCGGCACCGGGCCGAGCTTGGCCACGCGGCGCAATATCTGCGGCTGCGCGGCTTCGGGGAGGTGCTCGAACACCTTCGCCGCCACGTCGGGCTCGAGGTTGGCGAGCAGCACCGCGGCGATCTGCGGATGCTCGGCTTCGATCATCGCGGCGATCTCGGGCGGCTCGAACCATTGCAGCAGCTCGAGCCCGGCGGCGGCCTTGGCCGGCATGATCCGCGCGAGCACGCTGCCCGCGCGATCGGGGCCGAGCGCGCGCGTCATCATCCCCTCGACCTGCGCGCCGGGATCGAACTGGATCCCCGAGCGCGCGCTGGCCTTCCAGGTGAAGTCGTCGAGCACCTGCTCGACTTCGGCTTCGCTGACGTCGGCGACTTCGAACATCGCCTTGCCGAGGTCGCGGACCTCGTCGGGATCGAGCTTCTGGAGGATGGCCGCGGCCTCCTCCTCGCCGACGAGCATCATCAGCACCGCGGCGCGCTCGACGCCGTTGAAGCTGCGGACCGCGTTCATGGCGCGTCGGCCTTGATCATGTCGCGCACCGCCAGCGCCGCGCGCGCGGGATTGTCGCGCGTGAAGCCGCGGACCATGCCGACGCGCTCCTCGTAGCCGCGCGTGTCGGCGCTCTGGAGCATGTCGATGCTCACCGGCGGCGGCGCGGGCGGCGGCACGTATTGCCCGTCCTGGGCGACGCCGCCCATCGCCAGCGCCGGGTTCGGCCGCGCGGCGTCGTCGCGCTTCCTGAGCAGTGCCTTGGTGAGCGGCCGGATGCCGAGGAACAGCACCAGCACCGCGATCAGCAGCGCCGTCACGTTGCGCGCGACGAGCGGGACCCAGGCGGCATCGTACCAGGCCGGCCCCGCGGCGTCGTTGAGCTCGGGCAGCGGGTTGAACTTGCGACTGATCACCGTGACCACGTCGCCGCGCGCCGGATCGAAGCCCATCGCGGCGCGGACGAGCTGCGTGATCTGGTCGATCTCGATCTTCGAGCGCGGCTTGCCCGACTCCTCGCGCAGCAGCACCGCGACCGAGAGGCGCTTGACGTTGCCCGGCACCTGCCGTGTGACCGAGACTTCCTTGCCCAGGTCATAGG
Organism: Sphingomonas sp.; assembly: GCF_017745215.1. Lineage (GTDB taxonomy): Bacteria > Pseudomonadota > Alphaproteobacteria > Sphingomonadales > Sphingomonadaceae > Sphingomonas. Next base: position 24,566 of record NZ_JAGHZV010000013.1, on the reverse strand, counting down.
CGCGCGAGAAACTGTCGCTCTGCTTGGTCTGCGGCTCGGGCGAGGCCGCGGCGGACGGCGCCGGCTGGGGCACGCCGGGAGTCGAGGCGGCGGAGTTGATCGTGCCGTTGGGGCCGCTCGGCTGCGGCTGCTTCGCCGCGGCGTTGGGTGACGTCAGCGTGCTCGGCGGCGGCGGGGTGTTCGACAGCGCGCCGGGGATGCCGCCGGGCGCTTCCTTCTCGCCGCTGCCGGTCCAATTGCCCTGCTCGGCGCGCAGCGTGCCGTCCTTGTCGTAGCTCTCGCGCGTCGCCTGGCTCTCGTCGAGGTTGACGTCGGCCTGGACCTCGGCGGTGAAGTTGTTGCCGCCGACCATCGGCGTGAGCAGCTGGACCAGCTGGGTGCGGTACTTCTCCTCCACCCGGCGCTGGAAATCGATGCGATTGTCGCTGCCGGAAGGGTCGCCGCTGCCCGACTTGCTGAGCAGCGCGCCCATCTGGTCGACGATCGTCACGCTCTCGGGCGCCATGCGGGGGACCGAGGAGGCGACGAGATTGACGATCGCGCGGATCTGCGCGTCGCCCAGCGCGCGGCCGGGCTGGAGCTTGACGATCACGCTCGCCGAGGGCTGGGCATGGTCGCGCACGAAGGCCGAGGCTTCGGGCGTCGCGAGGTGGACGCGTGCCTCGGCGATCGAATCGATCTCCTGGATCGAGCGTGCAAGCTCGGTCTCGCGCGCCTGGCGCAGCCGCTCGCCTTCGACCGCGCGGCTGACGCCCATCGGCAGCTGGTCGAGGATCTGGTAGCCGCCGGGCTGGCCCTTGGGCAGGTCCTGGCTGGCGAGCAGCATCCGTGCCTTGTGGTACTGGTCCTCGGCGACGGTCACCGAGCCCGAGCCGTCGATCGCCGACGGGATGCCGGCGCTGTCGAGCGCGCTGGTGACCGAGGCCTTGTCGGCGTCGCTCAGGTTCGCGAACAGGATACGCTGCGGCGCGGTGGCGACCATCGACCAGGCGAGCCAGCCGGCGGCGGCGAGCCCGATCAGGAAGAGGAACGGCATCGCGCGCCTGACCGCGGGCTGGCCGAGCAGGCTCGTGGCCTGGCGCAGCGGTGCGGCGAGCGCCTGGGGCATGCCATTGGCGGGGACGGGGACGTTGCTCATCGCGTTACACCGGCATGTTCATGATGTTCTGGTACGCCGACAGCAGCTTGTTGCGGACCTGGAGCGTCGCTTCGAAGCCCACCGACGCCTGCTGGCGCGCGAGCATCACCTTGGCGATGTCCACCGTCTCGCCGCGCTCATAGGCCTCGGACAGCGCGCCGGCGTCGGCCTGCTGCTGGTTGACCTGCTTGAGCGCGCTTTCGAGCGTGTTCGAGAAAGTCGCGCGGGTCGGCGCCTCGGTCGCGTCGGTGCCCGCCGCGGCCGGCGCCTGGTTGGCGCGCGATAGCGCGGCGTTGCGCTCGAGGATCTGCGCGCGCAACGCCATCACCCGGTCGACGCTCATGGCGCCCGCCACCCCGCTCATGCCGGCACCGCGATGCGGGCGATGTCCTCACCCTGTTCGCGCGCCTTGGCGAGGCGGTAGCGCAGCGTCCGCTCGGAGATGCCGAGCCGGCGCGCGGTCTCGGTGCGGCTGCCGTTACACTCCGCAAGCGTGTCGCGGATCGCCTGGAATTCGTGGATCTGGACGATGTTGCTGAGCGTGCCGCCCGTGGGCAGAGCGCGCTCGGGCGCCCGGTCGAAGATCAGGTGCTCGGGCTCGATCGCGTCGCCGGCGCAGAGCAGCAGCGCGCGCTGGATGACGTTCTCGAGCTCGCGGACATTGCCCGGCCAGTCGTGGTCGGCGAGCGCCTCGAGCGCATCGGCGCTGATCCAGGGGAGCTCGCCGCGGTTGCCCGCGTGGCGGAGCACCATCGCGGCAGCGAGCGCGGCGATATCGCCCGGGCGCTCGGCAAGCGCCTTGGTGGCGAGCGGGAAGACCGAGAGGCGGTAATAGAGGTCGGCGCGGAAGCGGCCCGACTGGACCTCGGCGTGCAGGTCGCGGTTGGCGCAGGCGATCACGCGCACGTCGACCTTCTCGGGAACGGTGCCGCCGATCGGCACCACCTCGCGCTCCTGGAGCGCGCGGAGCAACTTGGCCTGGAGGCCGAGCGGCATCTCGGCGATCTCGTCGAGCAACAAGGTCCCGCCGTGGGCGGCGCGGAAGAACCCCTGGCCGCTCGAGGAGGCGCCGGTGAAGCTGCCCTTCTGGTGGCCGAACAGCATCGCCTCGAGCATCGATTCGGGCAGCGCGGCGCAGTTGATCGCGACGAACGGGCCATTGGCGCGCGACGAGCCCAGGTGGATCGCGCGGGAGAGGACTTCCTTGCCGGTGCCGGTGGGGCCGTTGATCAGCACAGTGATATCGGACGCCGCGACGCGCTCGGACAGCGCGAGCAGCGCGAGGCTCTCGGGATCGGCGGCGACGGGAGCCTCGCCGCGCGCCATCGCGCTGGCGAAGCCGATGCCGACCGCGGCGTCGTCATGCCGGTAGCGCAGCCGCGCGGGATTGCCGTCGCGAAAGGGCAGCGCGAGCGGGGCGCCAGTGCCGAGGATCAGCGTGCGGGCCGGCGCGGGCACGGGCTCGCCTTCGGCGACGAGGAACAGGTCCCCCGCGACAGGCCGGGCGTCGGCCGTGCCGATCGCGAACCCCTGCGCCCGAAGCGCGGAGACCAGCGCGTAATTCTGCCGAAGCACAGCGGCCGACGGTAGGATCGAACCCATAGCTTCCCCCTTCACCGGCCCTTGTGCGGGAAAGTTGGTTAATCTCCGGTAAAATATCTAAGGGTTTGTCCGCATTGGCTTCCGGGCGTTCTACGCGCACGCGCGCGAGGCCCCGGCGGCATTTTCAAGTTTTTCGCTAAAGCCCGTCCGGGCCCGGCCGTTCTGTGCCTTGGCGGCTCGGAGCTCCCGCTAGGGGGGTGCGCGGGAAGCGCCAGGCTTGAATGGAGTGAGACCCATGACTGTTATCGGCACCAACACCGCCGCCATTCGCGCGGGCAATGCCTCGACCGCCGCGTCGAGCATGCTCAGCACCGCGATGGAGCGGCTTTCGACCGGCAAGCGCATCAACAGCGCGAAGGACGACGCCGCCGGCCTCGCCATCGCCTCGACGATGACCGGCCAGATCCGCGGCATGAGCCAGGCGATCCGCAATGCCAACGACGGCATCTCGATGGCGCAGACCGCGGAAGGCGCACTCGGTGAAGTCACCAACATGCTGCAGCGCATCCGCGAGCTGGCGGTCCAGTCGGCCTCGGGCACCTATTCGGACGACGACCGCACCAACCTCCAGGCGGAAGTCACCGAGCTGACCGGCCAGATCACCGACATCCTCTCGAACACCAAGTTCAACAACATCGCGCTGTTCGACGGCTCGGCCGGCGACGACGGCGACGTGACCGTCCAGGTCGGCTCGAACTCGTCGGACACGGTGACTTTGTCCTTCGCCGAAGTCGATCTCGACGATGCGGTCGACGTCGACATCTCGGATGCCGACGGCGCGACCGACGCACTCGACACGCTCGACGACGCGCTCAAGACGGTGAACACCGCGCGCGCCACGCTCGGTGCGTCGCAGAGCCGCCTCGAATCGGTGGTCAACAACCTGACCACCAACGTCACCAACCTGACCGACGCGCGCAGCCGGATCGAGGACACCGATTATTCGGCCGAGACCGCTCAGCTCGCCAAGGCCCAGATCCTGAGCCAGGCGTCGACCGCGATGCTGGCGCAGGCCAACCAGAGCCAGCAGACGGTTCTGCAGCTGCTCCGTTAAGCGTGGGCCGGTCCGGGGTGTCACCCCCCTGACAGGCACCACGGCCGGTCACCCCTCGGACGAGGGGGCGCATGGGGAGCCCCGGTGGTCTTGTGCCACCGGGGCTTTTCCGTGCCGGGGCGCCGCCTCTGGTAGCGCTACCAATTATCGGCTACGCCCCTCCCACAAAGGAGAGGCCCCGCATGAACCACCGCCACCTGCTCGCGCTCGCGTTGCTCGCTTCCACGGCCGTCACTGCCCCGGCGCTGGCGCAGAGTGCCGAGCCAACGGCGCTGCGCGACACCAGCAAGACCCCCGCCGAGCGCGCCGCCGACGTCGTCAGGCACATGACGCTCGAAGAGAAGGCGCACCAGCTCGGCCATACCGCCCCGGCGATTCCGCGGCTCGGCGTCCCGGCGTACAACTGGTGGAACGAGGGCCTCCACGGCGTCGCGCGCGCGGGCATCGCGACGGTCTTCCCCCAGGCGATCGGCATGGCCGCGACCTGGGACACGGCGCGGATGCACAAGGTCGCCGACACGATCTCCACCGAATTCCGCGCGAAATACGTCGAGCGGCTCCACCCCGACGGCGGCAGCGACTTCTACCGCGGGCTCACCGTCTGGTCGCCGAACATCAACATCTTCCGCGATCCGCGCTGGGGCCGCGGCCAGGAGACCTATGGCGAGGATCCGTTCCTCACCAGCCGCATCGGCATCGCCTTCATCACCGGCCTGCAGGGCGACGACCCGAACTACTACAAGGTCATCGCCACCTCGAAGCATTTCGCGGTGCATTCGGGCCCCGAATCGACGCGCCACACCACCAATGTGAACCCCAGCGCCTACGACCTCGAGGACACCTACCTCCCCGCCTTCCGCGCGACGGTGACCGAGGGCAAGGTCCAGTCGATCATGTGCGTCTACAACGCCGTCGACGGCGTGCCGGGCTGCGCGAACACGATGCTGCTCGACCAGCACCTCCGCAAGGACTGGGGCTTCAAGGGCTATGTCGTGTCGGATTGCGGCGCGGCGGCGAACATCTACCGCCCCGACGCGCTCCACTACACCAAGACCCCCGAGGAAGGGATCGCGCTCGGCTTCAAGGCCGGGATGGACGTGATCTGCGGCGACTATCGCAACAACATGACCACCGACGCCGACACGATCGTCCGTTCGGTCAGGCAGGGGCTGCTGCCCGAGAGCGTGGTCGACCAGGCGCTGGTCCGGCTGTTCGAGGCGCGGATCAAGCTCGGCATGTTCGATCCCGCCGCCAGCCTGCCCTTCGCCGGGATCACCGCGGCGGACAACAACACGCCCGCGCATCGCGCCGTAAGCCTCGAGATGGCCAAGGCCTCGATGGTGCTGCTCAGGAACGAGGGCGACCTGCTGCCGATCAAGGGCGACCCCAAGGTGATCGCGGTGGTCGGCCCCAATGCCGACAGCCTCGATACGCTGGTCGGCAATTATTACGGCACGCCCTCCGCGCCGACGACGGTGCTCGACGGCATCCGCGCGCGCTGGCCGCAGGCGAAGGTGGTGTTCGCCGAAGGGACGGGCCTCGTCGGCCCGGCCGAGACTTCGGTGCCCGATGGCGCGCTCTGCCTCGACGCGGGCTGCGCGGCGCCCGGTCTCAAGGCCGAGCATTTCGCCGGCGCCAACCTCGAGGGCGCAGCGACCGCGAGCGGGACCGAAGCCAATGCCGCGATCCAGTGGAACGGCGACAAGGAAAATTCGGCGCGCTGGACGGGCTTCGTCAAGGCGCCCGAGACCGGCACCTACAGCTTCCGCCTGCTCAGCGAGAACGGCTACCGCGTCTGGGTCGGCGACACGCTCGTCGTCGACGAATGGGGCGTGGGGGACTCGCCCTCGATCCTGTCGGGGACGATCGATCTCGAGGCGGGCAAGACCTATCCGCTCCGCGTCGAAGGCTTCCAGCGCGGCGCGCGCGGCGAGCAGCGTCTGGTGTGGAGCACGCCGAGCTCGAACGGCGACGATGCCGTCGACGCCGCGAAACAGGCTGACCTCGTCGTGTTCGTCGGCGGGCTCTCGGCGCGGATCGAGGGCGAGGAGATGAAGCTCAAGACCGACGGCTTCGCCGGCGGCGACCGCACCAGCCTCGACTTGCCCGCGCCCCAGCAGAAGCTGCTCGAGCGCGTCACCGCGACCGGCAAGCCCACCGTGCTCGTGCTGATGAACGGCAGCGCGATGAGCGTGAACTGGGCCGACAAGCACGTCCCCGCGATCGTCGAGGCCTGGTATCCGGGCGAAGCGGGCGGCGAAGCGGTCGCCGGGCTGCTCGCGGGCGACTACAGTCCTGCGGGTCGCCTGCCGGTGACTTTCTACAAGTCGGTGAACGACCTGCCGCCGTTCGACGATTATGCGATGAAGGGCCGCACCTACCGCTATTTCGGCGGCGAAGTGCTCTACCCCTTCGGCCATGGGCTGAGCTTCACGCGGTTCCGCTACGGCGCGGTCAAGCTGAGCGCAGCGAGCATCAAGGCGGATGGGTCGGTGACGGTCTCGGTGCCGGTGACCAATGCCGGCGCGATGGACGGCGACGAAGTCGTCCAGCTCTATGTCACGCACCCGGGCGTCAGCGGCGGTCCGATCCGCGCGCTCGAGGGCTTCCAGCGCGTCGCCATTCCCAAGGGGCAGACCAGGACCGTGACCTTCACGCTCAAAGACCGCGCGATCAGCGTGGTCGACGCCAAGGGCGTGCGCTCGGTCCAGCCGGGGAAGATCGAGCTCTGGGTCGGCGGCGGCCAGCCGGTCGAGCGGCCGGGGCTCGCCAGGCCGGCGGGCGCGGCGGCGAGCTTCACGGTGACGGGGAGCAGGGTGCTGCCCAAGTGACGTTCAGGCGAACCACCGGCCGATCAGCCAGAGGTTCGCCGTGACGATCGTCGCGAACATCGCCCACGCCGCGCCCGCGAGCAGGCGCGGCGTGGCGAAGGCGCCCATCAGCGCGCGATCGCTGGTGAAGCGGATCAGCGGCCAGATCGCGAAGGGGAGCTGGAGCGACAGCACCACCTGGGTCAGCACCAGCAGTTTACCGACCGCATGGTCTCCTAACCACATCACGCCCGCGAGCGCCGGCACCAGCGCGAGCCCGCGGGTGATCAGCCGGCGCTGCCAGCAGGGGATCTTGAGGTCGAGGAAGCCCTCGAGGATCACCTGCCCCGCGATGGTGCCGGTGAAGGTCGCGCTCTGCCCCGATGCGAACAGCGCGATCGCGAACAGCGCGGCGGCCGCCGAGGCGCCGGTGATCGGCGCGAGCAGGCGATAGGCGTCCTCGATCTCGGCGACGCCCGAGAAGCCGCTCGCGTGGAAGGTCGCCGCCGACAGTGTCAGGATCGCGCCATTGACCAGGGTCGCGAGGAGCAGCGCCACGACGATGTCGATCGTCGCGAAGCGGATCGCGTCGCGCTTCGCAGGCTCCCCGCTGCCGACCAGCCGCGTCTGCACCACCGAGCTGTGGAGGTACAGATTGTGCGGCATCACCGTCGCGCCGAGGATGCCGACCGCGAGGTAGAGCGCATGGGGATCGGCGAAGATCGCCGGCCTGGGGACGAGACCGTGGAGGATGCCCGCGGGGCTCGGGACGGCGATCGCGAGTTGGACCGCGAAGCAGAGTGCGATCGTCGCGACCAGCCCGAGCACGATCGCCTCGACCTGGCGGAAGCCCTGGCCCTTCAACCCGAGCACGATCACCGTGTCGAGCCCGGTGAGCAGCACGCCCAGCCACAGCGGCACGCCGAGCAGCAGGTTGAACGCTAGCGCGCTGCCGAGCACTTCGGCGATGTCGGTGGCGACGATCGCAAGCTCGGCGAGCAGCCACAGGCATTTGACCGTCGCGGGCGCGTAGCGTTCGCGCGCCATCCGGCCGAGGTCGCGCCCGGTGACGAGCCCCAGCCGCATCGCCAGCCATTGCAGCAGCATCGCGCCGAACCCGCAAAGCCCGATCACGAACAGCAGGTCATAGCCGTAGCGCGAGCCTGCCTCGATGTCGGTCGCCCAGTTTCCCGGGTCCATGTAGCCGACCGCGACGAGCAGCCCCGGCCCGGCCGAGCGCAGCGCCTTGCGCCAGAAGGGCAGCCCGGGCGGCACCGCGACGCTGCCGCGTACCTCGGACGGGCAGAACGGTGCGCTGGCGGTCTTGGGGAGGGGCAGGCGGAACATCGGCACTGGCTAGCCGGCCGCCGTCCGGGCCGCCACTCATCCCTTCGCATCAGCAGGATCGAGCGGGACGATCGCCACCGAATCGGCGCGGTCCCGTTGCGTTCTCCAGAGGTGAGTGTCTTGTTTCGCTCGAACAGCGGGAGGGAAACATGCCGATCTCGGGCCAGGGCTGGGAAATCCTGATCGAACGCCAGTCGGTGCAGCGCAATGCGGCGGGCCGCGTGCGCACGGTGGGACGCTATACGATCTTCCACAACGGCACCGCGGCGAGCGGTGCGCTGATGACGGGCACCGTCGCCGAATCGCCGGGGCCGGGATCGAACGCGCAGGCGGGCAACAAGAAGCGCGTCGAGGCGGGGACCTATCCGCTGCTGACCCAGGCGGGCACCAAATACGTCACGATCGGCTACAGCCAGAACGCCAACCACACCGCGCTGCCGCGACCTGGCGTCGAGCTGGGCAACACCGGCCATCGCTCGGAGATCCTGATCCACCCGGGGATCGGCTTCCTCGCCTCGATCGGCTGCATCAACCTCTGCACGCGGCTGCCCGACGCCGAGGAGCCGATTTCCTTCCCCGGCAGCCGCAACCGCGTGATCGCGATGATCGACGACATGAAGGCGTTCCTCGGCAGCGACTTTCCGACGAGCAACGGCAAGAAGATCGCGCGGGCGCATGCGGTGATCGAAGGCGAGCCCTGAAGCGATCGTTGCCGATGCTCAGGCCGCATAGGGTCTGTCGGCGGGATCCTCCAACTTGCGCACCTGAAGTACCAGATTGATGCCGGCGCTCGCCGCTTTCTGATGGATTTCGGTAAGCTTCGCATCCTGCAACGTCAGAATATCGCGTGCCGCGGCGCGAAGGTCGGAATCGTGGAACGAACCGATGTTCCTTCGCCATTCGCTATCCACCGAAATGACCGTCGCCTGCGTGGTGGCGGCCAGCAGATTGAGATCGGCGGCGCGCTTCTCGAACTTGAATGCCGCTTCCAGTCCGAGCAGCACGGTGGTCATGATGCCGAGCGCGGTGAATATGGCCAACACGCCGACGTTGCTCGGGCCGAATGCACTGTCCGCCGCCGCCTTCGCCGCCGAAAGCGAAGACAAGAGGATCGTGGCGACACGCAACCAATTCGAGAGAATCTGAATATGATAGGCCTTCTCGCCCAAAATCCCGACCAATTGCCGCAATTCGCGCTGACGATCATCGATGCCGTTCTGAAGTGATTTCATCGCCCGGTCCACGGCGCACCTCAATCTTATTGCAATGGGCAGGATAACCGTCGGCACAACCAACGGCCAGGGTCGATCGACTTGATCTCGCCCGGGCATGGCGAGGTTACCCCGGCCGCCTCGCCAGCCCCTTCTTCAGCCGGGCATGCGCGCTCGCCTTGATCTGGCAGATGCGCGCGGCGCCGACGCCGAGGACCTGGCCGATCTCCTCGAGGTTCAATTCCTCGACATAATAGAGCTGGATCACCAGCTGTTCGCGCTCGGGAAGCTCGGCGATCGCGTCGATCAGCGCGTCGCGCTGGCCGCTCTCGGCGAGCTGGTCGAAGGCGTCGGGCTCGTCGGCCATGAACCAGGGCGATTCGTCCGAATAGCAATCGTCGATCGAATCGAAGCGCACCGCCTCGGCATTGGCATAGTCGAGCCGCAGCTTCTCGACGCTCACGCCCAGCCGCTCGGCGACTTCGGCGTCGCCGGGCGCTCGGCCCAGCGCCTGACCGAGCGACGCGACCGCGTCGTTGTACGCGCGCCGGCGCCGCATCGCGCCGCGTGTCGTCGTCGCCTGGCGGCGGAGCTCGTCGATCATCGAGCCGCGCAGCCGCGTGACGAGATAATGCTCGAAGCTCACCTGGCCGCGGTCCTCGAACGCGGCGACCGCCTCGACCAGCGCGACCATGCCGGTCTGCACCAGATCCTCGACATCGACGATCGCGCTCATCGAGCCGTGGATGTGCCAGGCGATCCGCCGAACCAGCGGCAGGTGCCTGCGCACGAGCGCCTCGGCATCGCGCCGGGGCACGGGCGAGTAGGTGAGCGGGGCAGCGCTGGCCATGGCGGTCGGCTTCCTCAACTGGGGTGCGTTCATGCGGGCAGCGCCTCCGGCGCGCCGATCACGGCGACGACTTCGACCGCCTTGTCCTCGGGGACTTCGAAGAAGCTCATCACCGGCGTGTCGGGCAGGACGGTGCGGACCAGCTTGCGGATCGCGATGCGGATCGACGGCTGGACGACGAGCGCGAAAGGCCTGGCCTCGGCGACGAGCGGCTGGGCGGCGCGCTGGAGCGCATCGGCGATGCGGCGGCCGAGCTCGGGCTCGATCGTGTGGCGCCGCGCCGGGTCCGAGCGGACCGCCTGGCCGAGCAGCGCCTCGAGCTGACCCTCGAGTGTCATCACCCGCAGCGGCTCGCGCACCCCGCACAGCCGCTGGATGATCAGCGGCCCCAGCTCGGGCCGGATCAGCTCGAGCAGTTCCTCGGCGTCGAGCGTCTTCTGCGCGGTGACTGCGATCGCGGCGGCGATGCGGCGGAACTCCCTGAGCGGGATAGTCTCCGCCAGCAGCCCGCGCAGCACCTGGGTGAGCGTGGTGAGCGGCACCGGCTGCGGGCAGAGCGCGGCGACGAGCTGGGCCGAACGCTCCTTGAGCCCATCGAGCAGCGCCTGGACCTCGTCGGGTCCGAGCAGGTCGGCGGCGTTCTGGATCAGGCACTGGTTGAGGTGCGTCGCGACCACCGTCGCGGGATCGACGACGAGATAGCCCGCGCCGGTCGCGGCGTCGGCGTCGGCGTTGGCGACCCAGATCGCGTCGAGCCCGAAGGTCGGGTCCTTGACCGGCTTGCCGGCGAGCCTGCCTGCGGCCTGGCCGGTATCGAGCGCGAGCATCTCGTCGGGCGAGACCTGGTCCTCGCCCACCACGACGCCGCCGATCAGGATGCGATAGGTGAAGGGCGGCAGGTTGATGTCGTCGCGCACGCGCACCTGGGGGACGACGAAGCCGAGCTCCTTGGAAAGCTGGCGGCGCACGCCGGTGATGCGGGCCATCAGCGGCCCGCCGCGGCGCTCGTCGACGAGCGGGACGAGGCCGTATCCAATGTCGAGCATCACCAGCATGTTGTCGGTGACTTCCTCCCAGCCGATCTTCGAGAGGTCCGCCGGCTCGGGCGCGGGTGCGGCGGGCGGCGGGCGCATCGATTGCGTCCGGAGGTGCCAGGCGATCGCACCGGCGACCGCGGCGGCGGGGAGCACGACGAAATGCGGCATGCCCGGGATCACCCCGAGGATGGCGAGGATGCCCGCCACCGGCGTCCAGGTCTTGTGGCTGCCGAACTGGCTGCCGATCTGGCCGGCGAGGTCGTGCGCCGAGTTGACGCGCGTGACGATCGCGGCGGCGGCGATCGAGAGCATCAGCGCGGGCAGCTGCGCGACCAGTGCGTCGCCGATCGCGAGCAGGACGTAATTGTGCGCGGCGTCGCCGATCGACAGGCCGTGCGCGGTCGGGCCGAGGATCAGCCCGCCGACCACATTGACCGCGAGGATCAGCAGCGCGGCGACTGCATCGCCCTTCACGAACTTGGACGAGCCGTCCATCGCGCCGTAGAAATCGGCTTCGGTCGAGACTTCGGCGCGGCGTGCTCGGGCCTCGTCGGGGGTGATCAGCCCGGCGTTGAGATCGGCGTCGATCGCCATCTGCTTGCCGGGCAAGGCATCGAGCGTGAAGCGCGCCGAGACTTCGGAGACGCGGCCGGCGCCCTTGGTCACCACGATCAGGTTGATGATCACCAGGATCGCGAAGACGAAGATGCCGACGACATAGTCGCCGCCGATGAGGAAGGTGCCGAACGCTTCGATCACCTGCCCCGCGGCACTCTCGCCCTCATGGCCGTGGACAAGCACGACGCGCGTCGAGGCGACGTTGAGGCCGAGGCGGAACAGCGTCGCGAAGAGGAGCACGGTCGGGAAGGCCGAGAAGTCGAGCGGCTTCTGCGCGTTCAAGGCGACCATCAGCACCGCGAGGCTGATCGCGATGTTCATGATGAAGAAGGCGTCGAGCAGGAAGGCCGGGATCGGCACCACCATCAGCGCGACGAGCATCAGGATCGCGAGCGGCAGCGCGAAGCTGCGCATCGTCGGCGCGAGGCCGCGCGGCAGGGCGAGCGGGGTCATGGCTCAGGCCCCCAGGCTCGCGAGCATCAGATAGGCGAGCCGGGCGGTTTCGGGCGTGGGACGCATCGGATTGACGGACTCCCTGAGCGTGTTGAGATTGGCGAGCGTGGTGTGCAGCCAGGTGGCGTCGCCGTCGGCGCTCGCGCCACTGCCGAGCACGACTTCGCCGCCTTCGCCCAGCATCGCATTCCAGTCGGGCGCGTCGGACGCGGGCGTGCCGGTCGCCGAGCCGGTGCCGCCCGCCGCGGCGGCGCCGGCGTCGAGCTTGCCGCCCAGCCGGTCATAGACCTGCTGGAGGCTGCGCGGCTGGCCGCCCTCGGCATAGAAGACGCTGCGGTTGGCGTTCGCCGCCGCCGGGAAGAGGCTCGCGGCGCTGGCGCCGGGGTTGCGGTCCATCGCGGTCAGGAACCTGCGCGCGCCGCCCAGGCCGAGGAAGTGGGCCATGTAGAGGTCGGTACCGCTCGTCGCGCGGCCCAGGCTCGCTTCGAGCGCGTCCTTGTTGTCCGAGGCATGTTCGGCGGCCATCAGCGCAGAGACGTTCGGGTCGCTGCGCAGCCCGAGGATCTGGCGGCGGACCGCGGGATCGCTCACGACATAGCGGCCGCTCGGGGTCTGCCTGATGCTCCCGGCCGCCCAGCCCAGGCCATAGTCGGCGCCATGCGCCTTGATCACGCCGAGCCAGCTCTGGTCGATGAACTGGTAGAGCCCGCGCGCGCTCGAGGTCGGCGCGGCGGCGTCCGAGCGCAACCCGCTCTCGACCTGCGCCTGGCCGAGCAGATAGTTGAAGTCGACACCCGTCCGGCGGCTTGCGAATGCAATCGCCGACTGGATGCTGGCGGTTTGATTGACCGATGTGACGCCCATCGCCTCCGATCCGTCTGCCCGTTCGTGCGGGCAGGATCAGCAAGGAGCGTGCCAGTCCGGCGGTTTCAGGCGGCGGCGCCTGCGGGGCGGTAGGGCGCGCCGGCGAGACCGGCAAGATCCTGCAGGCGGCGGCGGATAGTTGCCGCCATCAGGTTGACGTAGATCCGGCAGGTCTCGTTCAGCCGTTGCGCCTCGGCGGCGAGCGCGCGAACTTCGGGCGTCACCGGCTCATGGTCGTGCGCGGCCGCGGCCTGGATCGCGGCGAGCTTGACGCCGGTCGCGGCCTCGAGCGCGCGCACGTCGTTGGCCTTCAGGGCTGCGATCTCGGCGTGGAGCGCCTCGATCACGCCGACGAGCGCATCACGCCTTGTCATTGGGGCTCCATTCGAGCTTGAGCGCGAGCAGGCGGTCGGCGACGGTCGAGGGGACGAGCGGGAAGCGCCCGTCCTGCACCGCCTTGCGGATGCGCGAGACGCGCTCGGCATCCACCGGCGGCGAGGCCGCCATCTCCGCCTGCGCCTGCGCGGCGGCGACCTGCGGGGTCGCCGGATCCGCGGCCGGTGCCACGCTGCGCACCGGGGCGGCGGGCTCGGCAGACACGGCCGGCGCCGGGCGGCGGTCGATGGCCGTTCCTGCCTTGATGCCGATAGGGTCCACCATGATCTGCCAGTCCTCGCTCTATCCTGACGGTCGGTAGAACGGCCGCCCCGCGCAGAGTTTAAGCGAAAAGTTTCACGGCTCCCAGCCGGGGAGCTTCGCGCGGCCCGGCTCGAGCGCTACCGCCTGGATCGGCGGCTTCCTGTCGTCGACCTTGACCATCAGTCGCGCGCCCGGCGCGGCATCGCTCATCGCGACGCCGTCGCGCGTGACCGAGAAGCCGCCCGAGCCCGCCTCGACCGTCACCGCGTCGCCGCGGCGGATCACCGGCTCGGCCTTGGCTGGCGCGGGAGCCGCGGCTGCCGCGACGGGCGCCTGGGCGGCTGGTCTCGGCGCCGGCGCGGCCATCACCACGGGGACGAAGATCCGCCACTGCGGCGCCATGCAGCGCACCACCACCGCGTCGTGCTGGTCGCTGCGCCAGTCGAGCTGCGGCGCGGCGCAGGCGGCGAGCTTGAGCCGTGCGTCGACGGGCGCGCGTGCGCCGCCGGTCTGGCCGATATCCTGGCCGGTGAACTGGGCGACGATCGCATCGAGCGCGGGGGTCGACTGGAAATCGCCCACGGGCGCGGCGGCAGTGAGCGCGAGGAACAGGAACATGGGTGTCTCCCTGGTCATTTCGGACCCTCGTAACCGAGGGTGAGCAGCACGCGGCGGCGGCCAGTGCTCGTGGCGATGGCGATGCGGTCGGCGGGCACGGCGCCCGCGCGGACCAGCAAGGCGGCGACGGTGCGCGCGCGATCGGCGGCGAGGATCGCGGCGCTGCCGGTGGCGAGGTCGACGTCGGCAGGCGTGCCGTCGCTCTCGCCGGTGATCCGCAGGCGCGTGCGCGGGTCGCGTGCGGCGAGCCGGGCCCAGGCGATCGCGGCGCTGGTATCCGGCGGCAGCGCCGAGCCGGCGGCGAAGTCGGATACCGTAGCGAGGTCGACCGGCATCGCGGCCGGTGCCGGGCGCTTCGATTCGGCGTCGCGCACCCCGAACCCCGCGCGGATGCCCGCGGCGAGCGCCTGCGGATCGGTGCGCTGGACCGACTGGAGCAGCACGAAGAAGCCGACGAGCAGCAGCGACAGGTCGGCGAGCGTGACCAGCCAGGGGCGGCGCGGCTGCGCTTCCTCGTCCCAGCTCATGCCGCATAGTCCTTGAGGTCGCGTTGCGGCGCGAGTGCGGCGAGCGCGGCGAGCGGCGCCTCGAGCCGCGCACGCTCGTGCAGTTCCTGGCGCGCGCGGCGCTTGAGCCGCACGGCGATCGGCAGCGCGATCAGGTTGGCGAGCAGCGCGCCGTAGAGCGTGGCGAGCAGCGCGACCGCCATCGCCGCGCCGATCGCGGCGGGGTCGCGCATCCGGGTGAACATCAGCACCAGCCCGATCAGCGTGCCGACCATGCCGAGCGCCGGCGCCGCTTCGGCGGCTCCGGTCCAGAGCTCGAAGGCGCCGCGATGACGCTCGGAGCGCGCCTGGCGGCGTTCGGCGAGGAGCGCGGTCACGTCCTCGGGCCCGGCGCCGTCGACGATCGCAGTGACTGCGGCGGCGAGGTCGGGATCGGCGATCACGCTGCGATCGAGCGCGACGACGCCGTGGCGGCGCGCGATGCGGTGGAGCGAGGCGACCTGGGCGAGCAGCGGGCCGGCGTCGAAGCGGCGGCGCGGCAGCACGGCGATCGCGGCGAGGCCGCGGCCGAGATCGGCGAGCGGCGTGCGCAGGATCACGGTAAGCGCCGTCCCGCCGCCGACGATCGCCAGCGCGGCCGGATCGAGGAAGGGCGCGAGCCCGGGGAAGCCCGTCAGGTCCATGCCTGCGTGGGTGCAAGAGGCGGGCCAAACGACGTCCCGCCTTCAAGTCGTCATCCCGGCGAAAGCCGGGACCCAGGGTTGCGGAGGGCGTCGCTCGCGGCGCTGGGTCCCGGCTTTCGCCGGGATGACGGCCGTGGGTGTTGGCGGCACCGGCAACCGCTTGCCGCTCGACCGGCAACATCTTGCCGCTCCCGCCGCCTCTCCCGGCCCCTCACTCCACCAAACCGCAATTGGCACACCCATTGCAGAGAACACGCCCGAACTTTGTGCGGGAGACGTGCAGATGGGAGACGACAGCCTCTTCGGCGTGCATGGCGCGGCGCTGGCCGTGCGCTCGCAGCGCATGGGCGTGCTCGCGTCGAACATCGCGAACGCCTCGACCCCCGGCTACAAGGCCAGGGATATCGACTTCGCCAGGGCGCTCGCGGGCGCCGAGGCGCCGGGCGGCTCGGTCGACCGCGCGATCGACGATGCGACGCTCTACCGCGTGCCGCTCCAGCCGAGCCAGGACGGCAACACCGTCGACCTCTCGACCGAACAGACCGCCTTCGCCGAGAATGCCGTCGCCTATCAGACGACGCTCTCGTTCCTGAACGGCCGGATCAGCCAGATCACGCGCGCGCTGAAGGGAGAATAGGCATGGGCGACAAACCCCTCTCGATCTTCCAGGTCTCGGGCCGCGCGATGAGCGCGCAGCTCGTGCGGATGAACACCACCGCCTCGAACCTCGCCAATGCCGGCACGGTCGCCTCGAGCGCCGAGACGGCCTACCGCACGATCAAGCCGGTGTTCCGCACGAAGTTCGACGAGCAGAGCGGGATGGCGACGGTCGACGTCGAGCGCGTCGTCACCGCGGGCGCCGACCCGACCAAGCGCTACGACCCCGGCAACCCGATGGCCGACAAGGACGGCAACGTCTGGGAATCCGCCGTCGATGAGACGCGCGAGCTGGTCGACATGCTCGAGACCGCGCGCAGCTACCAGAACAATGTCGAAGTGATGCAGACCGCCAAGTCGCTGATCCTCGACACCCTCAAGCTTGGACGGTGACGATGGCCAGCAGCTTCGACTCCACGCTCTCCAGCCTCGGGATCAACCGCTACGGCGCGACCACGAGCACCGGGACGAGCACCACCGATACGTCCAACCTGGGCAGCACCCAGATGGATCAGAACGACTTCCTGCAGCTGATGACCGCGCAGCTGAAGAACCAGGACCCGTTCGAGCCCGTCGACAACACCCAGATGGTCGCGCAGATGGCGCAATTCTCGTCGCTGGCCGGGATCAGCGAGATGAACACCACGCTGAAGGCGATCTCGGACAAGCTCGGCAGCTCGTCGATGAACGATGCGCTCGGCTATGTCGGCAAGACGGTGCTGGTCGAGGGCTCGACTGCCTATCCGCGCACTGGCGGCGGGCTCGCCGGCGCGGTGAGCCTCGATGGCGACGCGACCGACGTGACCGTCACCCTCCAGAACAAGAGCGGCGAGACGCTCAAGACGCTCGACCTCGGCGCGCAAGCACAAGGCGCAGTCGCGTTCGACTGGGACGGCACGACCGACAGCGGCGCGGCAGCCGGCGAGGGGCCGTTCACGGTCAAGGTCCAGGCCCGCAACGCCGAAGGCGGCAGCGTCTCGGCCAGGCCGCTCGTCTGGGCGCCGGTCTCCACCGTCTCGATGGGGTCCGACGGCCAGCCGCTGCTCACGCTGCCCGGCATCGGCCAGGTTTCCGCTTCCGCCGTCTGGCAAGTCGGCTGACGTCCTCAAGGAGCAACACCCATGTCCTTCTTCACTTCGCTCAGCGGCCTCCAGGCGGCGCAGACCGACATGTCGACGATCTCGCACAACCTCGCGAACGTCTCGACCAACGGCTTCAAGAAGAGCACCACCCAGTTCGCCGACGTCATCGCTTCCTCGGCCAATTCGGACCCGTCGAAGATGGTGGGCTCGGGCACGGTGGTGAAATCGGTGCGCCAGCAGTTCAGCCAGGGCGGCTTCACGCAATCGTCCTCGGCGCTCGACGTCGCGATCACCGGCGACGGCTTCTTCATCGTCAAGGGCGACGAGAAGACCGGCAACGGCGTCGCCTACACGCGCAACGGCAGCTTCCTGGTGAACGCCGACCGCTATGTCGTCGATGCGCAGGGCAACAAGCTCCAGGTCTATCCGGTCGACGGCTCGGGCGCGGTGGTCGCGACCGGCATCGGCTCGACCGTGAGTCTCCGCCTGCCGCAGACCAGCGGCACGGCGCAGGCGACCGAGACCGTCGACCTGTCGCTGAACCTCAACTCCAATTCGTCGATCCCCGCCGAGGCCGACCAGTTTTCCGGCGGCTACGCGTTCGACCGGTTCAATCCGAGCACCTACAACCAGTCGACCCAGACGACGATCTACGACGCCAACGGCAATGCGCAGACGCTCACCAACTATTATGTGCGCACCAGCGCGCCGAGCTCGAGCGATCCGACGAGCAAGTGGACGGTCTATTCCTTCGTCGGCGACCAGCAGCTGAGCGCCGGCACCGATCCGGACAACCCCCAGCCGCTCGAACTGACCTTCGATGCGACCGGCAAGCTTTCCTCGCCCACCGGCGCGACGACCTTCCAGGGCTTCCTGTCGCCGGGCGCGACGTCGGAGCAGGTGATCAGCCTCGGTTTCGACGGCCAGACGACGCAGGTCGCCTCGCCGTTCAGCGTCAACTCGGCCCGGCAGGACGGCTCGGCGGTCGGCCAGTTCGAAGGCGTGACCATCGGCGAGGACGGCACCGTTACCGCCAGCTTCTCGAACGGCGACACCCAGGCGCTGGGCAAGGTGGTGCTCGCGAACTTCGACAACACGGGCGGGCTTCGCCAGCTCGGCAACTCGACCTGGGCGGCCTCGGGCCTCTCGGGCGACCCGCGGCTCGGCGAGCCCGGCGCCAACGGCTTCGGCTCGCTGATGACCGGCGCGATCGAGCGCTCGAACGTCGACATCACCGAGGAGCTGGTCAACCTGATCGCGGCGCAGCGCAACTTCCAGGCGAATGCCAAGGCGCTCGATACCGCGAGCCAGATCTCGCAGACGATTTTCAACATCCGCAGCTGACCGGGGCGAGGGGGAGCTAAGCCATGGACCGGCTCGTCTACACCGCGCTCTCGGGGCTCAAGAGCCAGATGGCCGCGCAGTCGACGATCGCGAACAACATCGCGAACGCCTCGACCACGGGCTATCGCGCCGATCGCGTGTCGTTCGACCGGATGATGCTCACCGGCCAGCCGCTCGATTCGCGCGTGATGGCCGCCGAGCAGGTCGACGACTTCGACCGGCGCAACGGCGCGATCATGCAGACCGGGCGGCCGCTCGACATCGCGTCGAACGGCGATGCCTGGATCGCGGTGCAGGCGGCGGACGGGAGCGAAGCCTATACGCGGCGGGGCGACCTGCAGGTCGCGCCGTCGGGCGTGCTGGAGACCGGCGACGGTTTCCCGGTGATGGGGTCGGGGGGCCCCATCACCGTGCCGCCCGCGCAGTCGATCGCCATCGCCGCCGACGGGACGATCAGCTTCGTCCCCGCGGGCGGCGACCCCAGCCAGCCGCAGGAGCTCGATCGGATCAAGCTGGTGAGCACCGATGGCTCGAAGACCGTCAAGGGGCTCGACAACCTCCTCCACGTCGAGGGCGGCGGCGCGCTGCCGGCCGATCTCGACGCGACGGTCCAGTCGAAGGCGCTCGAACAGTCGAACGTCAACCTGACCCAGGCGCTGGTCGACATGATCGAGAACCAGCGCAGCTACGAAGTACAGGCCAACCTGTTGAAGGAGGCCAAGTCGATGGATGAGAGCGCCGCATCGGTGATGCGGATGCCTGCTTAAGGGGACGACTTATGGGTTCCGCCGCAATGCACATCGCGCGCACCGGGCTCGACGCCCAGGACATGAAGATGCGCGTGATCTCGAACAACCTCGCCAACGTCAACACGACGGCGTTCAAGCGCGACCGCGCGTCGTTCCAGACGCTCGCCTATCAGGTGGTGACGGCGCCGGGCGCGGCGAGCACCCAGCAGACGCAATATGCCACCGGGCTCAACCTCGGTACCGGCGTCAAGGTGCAGGGCACCAGCCGGATCGACACCCAGGGCGCCTTCCAGACCACGGGCAATTCGCTCGACCTGGCGCTGGACGGCGACGGCTATTTCCAGATCCAGATGCCCGACGGCACGCTGGGCTATACCCGCGCCGGCAATTTCTCGCGCTCGCCGCAGGGGCAGCTGATCACCTCCGAAGGCTATCAGGTGATGCCCGGGATCACGATCCCCGAAGGCGCGACCTCGATCACCATCGGCAGCGACGGCACCGTCTCGGCGACGCTCCAGGGCCAGACCGAGGCGAGCCAGCTCGGCCAGCTCCAGGTCGCGACCTTCCCCAATTCGGCCGGGCTCCAGGCCAAGGGCGACAATCTCTACATCGAGACCGCGGCGAGCGGCACGGCGAGCGTCGGCAATCCCGGCGAAGTGGGCCGCGGCACGATCCGCCAGGGGATGCTCGAAGGCTCCAACGTCAACGTCGTCGAGGAGCTCGTCGACATGATCGAGACGCAACGCGCCTATGAGGTCAACTCCAAGATGATCTCGGCCTCCGACGAGATGCTGAAATATGTCAACCAGAACCTCTGAGCCGCGCAGCCTCGCGCTGCCCGCCGGGCTCGGCATCGGGATCGTCGTCGGCACCGCGCTCGCGCTGCTGGCGGCGCCCCCGGCGCGTGCCCAGATCTTGGGGCACAAGAAGCCCAAGGAGGATTTCTCCGCGACGCTTCCCGCCGGCGCTCCGGCGTCGGCGGCGCCCGCCAACGGATCGATCTTCCAGGCCGACCAGGGCTATGCCGCGCTCTACGAGGGGCAGCGCGCGCGCCGCGTGGGCGATCCGCTGACGATCGTCCTCGTCGAGCGCACCAGCGCGTCCAAGTCGGCGACGTCGAAGCTCGATTCGGGCGGCGGCTTCTCGCTCACCCCGCCCACGACCGGCGCGCTTTCGCTGTTCAAGCAGAGCGACGCATCGGCGAGCGGCGCGCGCAACTTCACCGGCGCGGGCACCACCGACCAGGCCAATGCGCTCTCGGGCGAGATCAGCGTGACCGTCGCCGAAGTCTATCCCAACGGCACGATGCTGGTGCAGGGGCAGAAGCGCGTCACGCTCAACCGCGGCGACGAGTACATCCAGATCAAGGGCATCGTCCGCGTCGCCGACATCGGCACCGACAATCGCGTGCCCTCCACGCGAGTCGCCGACGCGCGCATCGCCTATACCGGCAAGGGCGATGTCGCCCGCGCCAGCCGCCAGGGCTGGCTCAGCCGCTTCTTCCAGATCCTCAGCCCCTTCTGAGCGGAGCAAGCGCCATGACTCGCATCCTCCTCATCCTGCTCGCGCTCCTCGCCGCCGCCACCCCGGCGCAGGCGCAGCGCGTGAAGGACCTGGGCAGCTTCCAGGGCATCCGCTCGAACCAGCTCACCGGCTATGGCGTCGTCGTCGGCCTGCCGGGCACGGGCGACGACAATCTCGAATATACCGTCCAGTCGATGAAGGGCGTCGCCTCGCGCTTCGGGCTCCAGCTGCCCGCCGGGGTCAACCCGGGACTCAAGAACGCCGCGGTGGTGATGGTCACCGCCGACCTGCCCGCCTTCGCCAAGCCGGGGCAGAAGCTCGACATCACCGTCTCGTCGATGGGCAAGGCCAAGTCCTTGCGCGGCGGCACGCTGATCCTGACCCCGCTGATCGGCGCCGACGGGCAGATCTATGCGATGGCGCAGGGCAACCTCGCCGTCTCGGGGCTCGGCGCCGAGGGCAAGGACGGCTCGTCGGTGGTGGTCAACATCCCCTCCTCGGGCCGCATCCCCGAAGGCGCGACGGTCGAACGCGCGGTCGACACCGGCTTCGGCTCGACGCCCTATCTCACCTACAATCTCTCGCGCTCGGACTTCACCACCGCGCAGCGGGTGGCCGACGCGATCAACGTCCGGCTCGGGCCGAACCGCGCGCGCGCGGTCGACGGCGTGTCGGTTGCCGTCATGGCGCCGCAGGGCGCCGACGTCCGCGCCGAGCTGATCAGCGAGATCGAGAATCTTGAAGTGGAAGCCGCCGAGGCGCCCGCGCGGGTGATCGTCAACGCGCGCACCGGCACCGTCGTGATCAACTCGGCGGTGCGGGTCAGCGCTGCCGCGGTCACCCACGGCAAGCTCACCGTGCGCATCGAGGAGACGCAGCGCGTCAGCCAGCCCTTGCCCTTCAGCAAGGGCGAGACGCGCACCGAGGACCAGAGCGCGGTCGGCGTCGAGGAGGAGAAGCACCCGATGTTCCTGCTCGAGCCGGGCCCCAAGCTCGCCGATGTGGTCAAGGCCGTGAACGCGATCGGCGCGTCGCCCGCCGATCTGGTGGCGATCCTCGAGGCGCTCAAGGAGGCCGGCGCGCTCAAGGCCGATCTGGTGATCCTGTGACCGGCGTCGCTCCTCCGACCCTTGGCAGCGCCGGGACGAGCGGCGACACGTCGCGGCTCAACACCCAGGCCAATCTCGACGCTGCGGGGCAGCGGTTCGAGGCGATCTTCACGCAGATGATGCTGAAGTCGATGCGCGCGGCCAAGCTCTCCGACGGGCTGTTCGACAGCAAGGCCGAGGACGAGTTCCGCGACATGCAGGACCAGAAGCTCGCCCAGTCGATGGCCGAGCATGCGCCGATGGGGATCGGCAAGGCGATGACTGCCTTCCTCGCCAAGGCGGCCAGGGCCGGCGAAGCGGAGGGTTCGCCATGAGCGACATGCTCTCGATCGGCGCCTCGGGCGTGCGCGCCTATCAGGCGGCGCTGACCACGGTCTCGGACAATATCGCGAACGCGGGGACCGCGGGCTATACGCGCCGCACCACCACGATCCGCGAAGTCGCCGCGCCAACCTCGGCCAAGATCACTTCCACTTCGGGCATGGGCTCGATCGCGAGCGGCGTGGTGCGCAATGCCGACGACCTGCGCGCCGCGGGCGTGCGCAGCGCGAGCAGCGACCTCGCGCGGACCGAGGCAGGCGCGACCTGGCTCGACCGGATCCAGGACGCGCTCACCGGCAACCAGCTGAGCGACCGGATCACCGACTTCTTCAACTCGGCCAAGGCCGTCGCGGCCGATCCGAGCGCGCTGGCGCCACGCGCGACGATGCTCGAATCCGCCACTTCGGTCGCCAATGCTTTCGCCGCGACCGGCGATGCGCTCGCCACCACCGCCTCGGACCTCGATGCGAGCGCCGGCGCGGCGGTGACCCAGCTCAACAGCCTCACCGCCGGCCTCGCCAAGGTGAACGCCGGGCTCGCGCGCGCGACGCCGGGATCGGCGGGCGCCGCGACGCTCGCCGACCAGCGCGACCAACTGCTCGAGCAGATCAGCATGATCGCCGACGTTTCGGTGAGTCTCGACGGCTATGGCCGCGCCGCCGTGAGCGCGGGGGGCGGCGGGCCCACGCTGGTGCAGGGCGAGGGCGCCGCTAGCGTCACCTATGTGCTGAACGACGAAGGCGCGCTCTCGTTCGCGACGCACGACGGCAGCGGCACGCATGCCTTCGGCCCGAGCGGCGGCGCCCTCGCGGGCATCGCCGACGGCGCGCTGCGCATCGCTTCGGCGCGCGAGACGCTGGGCATGATCGCGCAGGATTTCGTGAGCGGCGTCAACGCAGTCCAGGCGCAGGGCCAGGACCTCACCGCCGGCGCCGGCGCGCCGATGTTCGAGGCGGGTGACCCGGCGACCAAGATCGCGGTCGTCCTCGGCGATCCGCGCGGGATCGCCGCAGCCTCGCCCGGCGGCGGGGTGCGCGACAACGCCAATCTCGCCAGGCTCGACGCGCTGCGCAGCTCGGGCGCATTCGAAGCGCGGATGACCGACACGGTGAGCAGCAACGCCGCCGCGCTCTCGGCCCGGCAGACGCTGAGCGACGCACAGACCGCGATCCGCGACTCCGCCGTCGCCCAGCGCGACAATGCCAGCGGCGTCAATATCGACGAGGAAGCCGTCGACCTCATGCGCTTCCAGCAGGCTTATCAGGCGTCGAGCCGCGTGATCCAGATCGCGCGCGAGACGCTGCAATCGATCCTCGACATCCGATAGGAGCCGCGATGCGCATCGCCACCTCGCAGCTGTACGACGCGCCGACCGCGCGGATGGCCAGCCTCACCGCCCAGTCCGACAAGCTCCAGGGCCAGATCGCCACCGGCACGCGGATCACCGCGCCTTCGGACGACGTGCCGAGCTGGCAGCGGCTCGTCCGGCTCGACCAGGCCGATGCCAACGACACGGCGTATTCGGCGAACGTCAAGCTCGCCCAGGGCCTGCTCGCCCAGACCGATTCGACGCTCGGATCGGTGCAGAGCGACTTGCAGCGCGCGCAGGAGATCGCGGTCAACGCCGGCAACGGCACGATGAGCCCTGACAACCTCAAGGCGCTCGGCACGGAGCTCTCCGAGATCCTCGGCGATCTGCTCAACCTGGCGAACACCAGGGACGTACGCGGCCAATATGTCTTCGGCGGCGCCGACGGGTCCGCGCCCTATGCCCAGGCGGCGGACGGCAGCGTCGGCTACGCCGGCACTGGCGAGCCCGCGGCGGTACCGATCGCCGATGGCAGCGCCGTGAGCACCGGCATGACCGGCGACAAGGCGTTCGGCGCGATGTTCGGGGCGCTGCAATCGCTTCGCGATGCGCTGATGGCGGGCAATCCGGCGCCCGCGGAGACGAGCGATGCGATCAAGTCGATCTCCGCCGGCGTCGACACCGCGCGCGCTTCGGTGGGCGCACGCGCGATCCGCGTCGACCTCGAGTCCGACCGGCTCACCGACGCCGCGGCCACCCGCGACACGACGCGCCAGGGGATCGATTCGGTCGACACCGCCTCGGCGATCACCGAGCTGCAGAAGACGCTCACCATCCTCCAGGCGACCCAGTCGAGCTTCACCAAGCTCGCGAACCTCTCGCTGTTCGATTATCTTCAGTAGCGCCCGCCGCACCATCGTCATCCCGGCTTTCGCGAGGTCTCTGCGAAACGGGTTGGTGTGTGAGGATTTGAGGTTTGGTCAGGGGATGAGACGCGTTTGAACGCGGCCTGGTTGGTGCGGTGGCGGGGTATTGGGGGTT
>NZ_JAGHZV010000012.1 GCF_017745215.1 Sphingomonas sp. | reverse complement strand
CGCGTCGCCGAGCTCTTCGAGGCGCGCAAGCCCAAGGAGAATGCGATCATCGCCAAGGTCTCGGGCCGTGTCGTCTTCGGCAAGGACTATAAGGCCAAGCGCAAGATCGGCATCCAGCCGGACGATGGCGGCGAGGTCGTGGAGTATCTGGTTCCGAAGTCGAAGGTGATCGACGTCCAGGAAGGCGACTACGTCAAGCGTGGCGACAACCTGATCGGCGGCTCGCCCGATCCGCACGACATCCTCGAAGTGCTCGGCATCGAGCCGCTCGCGGAATATCTCGTGTCGGAGATCCAGGAAGTCTATCGACTCCAGGGCGTGAAGATCAACGACAAGCACATCGAGGTGATCGTTCGCCAGATGCTGCAGAAGGTCGAGATCACCGACGGCGGCGACACCACGCTGCTCGCCGGCGAACAGGTCGATCGCGACGAGATGGACGAGCACAACGAGAAGCTGGCTCCGGGTCAGGCCCCCGCACAGGGCAAGCCGATCCTGCTCGGCATCACCAAGGCGTCGCTGCAGACCCGCAGCTTCATCTCGGCGGCGTCGTTCCAGGAGACCACCCGCGTGCTCACCGAGGCCGCGGTCCAGGGCAAGCAGGACACGCTGCAGGGCCTGAAGGAGAATGTCATCGTCGGCCGCCTTATCCCGGCGGGTACCGGCGCGGGCATGAACCGCCTGCGGGTTGCGGCCACGTCGCGCGATGCGGCGCTCCGCGTCCAGCAGAAGGCGCTGCAGAACGCCCTGATCGCGCCGAACAGCGCGGCCGAGGAACGTGCCGCCGAGCACGCGCGCTCGGTGCGCGACGCGGCCGGCACCGGCAGCGATCCGCTCGGCGAGGTCGTGCCTTCGGGCCACGGCACCGACGAGGATGCGGGCGACTATCTCGAGACCGGGGAATAAGCCCCCCGGTCAGCGGGATCCGCTGAAGAAAAGAGCCGCCGTCCGGACTGCCGGGCGGCGGCTTTTTCGTTGCGGGGGGTTACCGGGGCTGGAAAGCTATGGGTTCGGCGTGGGCACCGGGACGGGCTCGCCCTCCCCTGCCTCGAGCAGCATGTCGCCGCCGAGCGAGCGGTAGAGGCTCACGAGGTTGGTCGCCTGGGTCAGCTGCGTCGCCACCAGCGTCCGCCGCGCCGAATAGAGCGAGCGCTGGGCGTCGAGGCTGGCGAGGAAGGTGTCGATCCCGCCGCGGTAACGCGCGTCGGTGAGTGCATAGGTATCCGCGGTGGCGTCGACCTGCGCGCGGGCGGCTCGGAGCTGTTCGGCCATGGTTCCGCGGCGCGCGAGCGCGTCCGAAACCTCGCGGAAGGCGGTCTGGATCGTCTTCTCGTAGGTGGCGAGCAGCGCATCGCGCTGGGCCTCGCTGAGCTGGACGTTCGCCCGCCCGGCGCCCGCGCGGAAGATGGGATAGCTCGCCGCCGCGCCCGCCGACCAGTTGAACCCGCCGCCGCTGAACAGACCGGTCAACGCATTGCTCGCGAGGCCGAGGAGACCGGTGAGCGTGATCCGCGGGAACAGCGCGGCGCGCGCGGCACCGATCTCGGCATTGCCCGCGCGGAGCTGGTATTCGGCCTGGACCACGTCCGGCCGGCGGAGCAGCACGCTCGAATCCATGCCGGCGGGCAGTTCGGCAACGGTCGCCGCGGCTTCGTCGATCGAGGCGGGGAGCGTCGCCGGATCGATGGGGGCGCCGACGAGCAGCTGGAGCGCGTTGATGTCCTGCGCGAGCGCGGTGGTCTGCTGCGCGACGTCGCCGCGCGCGGTCTCGAGCACCTGCTCGGCCTGGCGCAGGTCGGTGCGCGGCGCGATGCCGCCGTCGAGCCGCGCCTTGGTGAGCGTCACGCTGCGCTCGGCATTGGCGGCGGTATCCTGCGCGATCTTGAGCAGGCTCGCGTCCGAGGCATAGGTGAGCCACGCCTCGGCGATGTCGCCGACCAGCGTGAGCCGCGTCGCGCGCGCGGCGGCCTCGGTGGCGAAATAGCGGTCCTGCTCGGCGCGGCTCAAGGAGGCGAGCCGGCCGAACAGGTCGATCTCGAAGCTTGGGACCGCGACATCGGCGGTGAAGCTCGTCCGCCGCGGCGTGCCCTTGCTGTCGGCGACGGTCGCGCCGGCGTTGGCGTCGACCTCGGGGAGCTGGTTCGCGCGCTGGATGCGATATTGCGCGCGCGCCGCGGCGATGTTGGCGGCGGCGACGCGCAGGTCGCGGTTGTTGACCAGCGCCTGCTCGATCAGCGCCTGGAGCCGGGGGTCGCGGAAGACGTCGCGGTAGCTGATCGCGGGGAGCGACGCCTCGCTCTGGCGAAGATAGGCGTCGCCCACCGGCCAGGATGCCGGCACCGACGATTCGGGCCGCGCATAATGCGGGTCCATCGAGCAGCCGGCGAGCGCCGTGCCGATCATCAGCGAAAGGACGAGGCGCTTCATGGACCGGGCTCCGGTTGCGGCGGCGGGGCCGGGTGATGGTGGATCGCGTGGAGCGCGCTCCGCGTCGTGCGGCGGACGAGCACGAAGAACAGCGGGATGTAGAAGATCGCGAGGATCGTCGCGGTGAGCATGCCGCCGATCACCGAGGTGCCGATCGCGATGCGGCTGTTCGCGCCCGCACCGGTCGAGATCGCCAGCGGCAGCACGCCGAAGATGAAGGCGAGGCTGGTCATCAGGATCGGCCGCAAGCGGATCCGCGCCGCCTCGAGCGCAGCTTCGATCACGCGCTTGCCTTCCTTCTCGGCGCGCTCGGCGAACTCGATCATCAGGATCGCGTTCTTGGCGGCGAGACCCATGGTGGTGAGCAGGCCGATCTGGAGGTAGACGTCGTTCTGGAGTCCCCTGAGGGTCACCGCGAACACCGCGCCGACGAGTCCGAGCGGGATGACGAGCAGCACCGCGACGGGGATCGTCCAGCTCTCGTAGAGCGCGGCGAGGCAGAGGAACACGACGACCAGCGAGATGGCGTAGAGCAAGGGCGCCTGCCCCGAGGACAGCCGTTCCTGATAGGAGAGCCCCGACCAGGCGATGCTGGTGCCGGGGATCTCGGCGGCGAGCGCCTCGATCCGCTTCATCGCCTCGCCCGAGCTCTTGCCCGCGGCCGGCTGGCCCTGGAGCTCATAGGAGGGGATGCCCTGGAAGCGCGAGAGCGTGGTCGGCGCGGTCTGCCAGCTGGTCTGAGCGAAGGACGAGAACGGCACCATCTGACCGTTGCCGGTGCGGACGAACCATTGGTCGATGTCTTCGGGCGCGGCGCGGAATTCGGCATCGCCCTGGACATAGACGCGCTTGACCCGGCCCCGGTCGACGAAATCGTTGACGTAGCGGCCGCCCCAGGCGGTGGAGAGGGTGGTGTTGACGTCGGCCTGGGTGAGGCCGAGCGCCGTCAGCTTCTCCTGGTCGATGTCGATCTTGAGCGTCGCCACGTCGGGCAGGTCGGAGAGGCGGACCGCCGTCAGGTCCGGATCGGCGTTGGCGGCGGCGAGCAGCTTATCGCGCGCGGCGGCGAAATCGGCGGCGGACATGCCGCTGGCGTTCTGCAGCTCGACCGTGAAGCCGTTCGACTGGCCCAGGCCGCGGATCGCGCCGGGGACGAGCACGAAGACCTGCGCGTCGCGGAAATTGTGGAAAGCGGCCGAGGCGCGCGCGACGATCGCGTCGGCGGAGTTCTTCGAGCCCGGGCGATCGGCCCAGTCGGCGAAGTTGACGAAGCCCTGACCGGTGTTCTGCCCGCTGGGGCCGCCGCCCCCGCCGCCGCCCGCGACGGTGAACATCGTCGTGACGTTCTTGGCCTCGTGCTGCTTGAAATATTGCTCGATCTTCTGCTGCACGTCGGTGGTGCGGCCCTGCGTCGCACCCGCGGGCAGGCGGAACTGGAGCTGCGCCGCGCCTTGGTCCTCGGTGGGGAGGAAGCCGGTGGGCAGCCGCGAGAACAGCAGCACGAGCAGCACCGCGACGCCCGCATAGATCAGCAGGAAGATGAACTTGCGGTCGACCACCTTGCTGACCGCGCCGGCGTAGCGGTCGACACCCTTTTCGAAGCTGTCGTTGAACCACGCCCGCGCCCGGCCGATGCGATCGCCCACGCCGGGGAAGCGCCGGGCGATCCAGCCCTCCTCGGGCGCGCCTTCCTCCGCCTTGCGCTTGAGCAAGGTCGCGCAGAGCGCCGGGCTCAGGATCAGCGCGACGAGCACCGAGAGCACCATCGCCGAGACGATGGTGATCGAGAACTGCCGGTAGATCACGCCGGTCGAGCCGCCGAAGAACGCCATCGGCAGGAACACCGCCGACAGCACCAGCGCGATCGCGACCAGCGCGACCTGGATCTGCGACATCGACGCGATCGTCGCCTCGCGCGGCGACATGTCCGGATTCTCCTCGAGCAGGCGCTCGACATTCTCGACCACGACGATCGCATCGTCGACGAGCAGGCCGATCGACAGCACCAGCCCGAACAGGGTCAAGGTGTTGATCGTGTAGCCGGCGACATAGAGGATCGCGAAGGTGCCGAGCAGCACCACCGGCACCGCGATCGTCGGGATCAGCGTCGCGCGCCAGCTCTGGAGGAAGACGAACATCACGATCACGACGAGCACGATCGCTTCGATCAGCGTCTTCACCACTTCCTCGATCGAGAGCTTGATGAAGGCGGTGGTGTCGAAGGCGTAGGCGTATTTGAGCCCCGGCGGGAAGCTCTTCGACGCCTGCGCGACCGCGGCCTTCACATTCTCGGCGGTAGTAAGCGCGTCGGCGCCGGGCGCGAGGCTGATCGCGATGCCTGCGCCGGGGTGGTTGTTGACGCGCGTGACGGCATTGTAGCTGTCCGCGCCCAGCTCCACCCGGGCGACGTCGCGCAGCAGCACGTGCGCGCCGCTCGTCTCGGTCTTGAGCAGGATCTTGCCGAACTGCTCGGGGGTCTGGAGTTTCGACTGGGCGGTCACCGTCGCGTTGAGCATCTGCTCCCTGGGCATCGGCTGGCCGCCGATCTCGCCCGCGGCGACCTCGGTGTTCTGGTTGGTGATCGCGGTGATCACGTCGCTCGGCATCAGCGAATAGCTCGCCAGCCGCTCGGGGTTCAGCCAGATGCGCATCGCATAGGGAGCGCCGAACACGTTCGAATCGCCCACCCCCTCGACGCGGCCGAGCGGGTCCTGCAGGTTCGAGGCGAGCCAGTCCGATACGTCCTGGCCGGTCATCTTGTCGGTCTCGTCATAGACGCCGACGATCAGCAGGAAGTCCGGGTTGGACTTGGTGACGCGCACGCCCTGCTGCTGTACCTGCTGCGGAAGCCTGGAGAGGGCTTGCTGGACCTGGTTCTGGACCTGGACCTGGGCGATGTCCGGGTCGGTGCCCTTCTCGAAGGTCGCGGAGATGCTCACCGAGCCGCGCGAGCTCGACGACGAGCTGAAGTAGAGCAGCCCGTCGATGCCGGTGAGCTGCTGCTCGATCACCTGGGTGACGCTGTTCTGCACCGTCTCTGCCGAGGCGCCGGGGTAGGTCGCGCGGATGTTGACCTGCGGCGGCGCGACGTCCGGGTACTGGGCGATCGGCAGCGTGAGGATCGCACCGAGGCCGGCGAGCATCACGATGATCGCGATCACCCAGGCGAAGATCGGGCGATCGATGAAGATACGCGACATGAGACTCTATCCGCCCTTCGCCTGGCCGCCCTGGCTGCCCTGCCCCTGCTTGGGCGGCTCGATCCGCTGCGCCGAACTCGCGGGCACCGGCTTGAGGTCCGCGTTCGGCTTGAGCGTGCCCGTCCCCTGCACGATCACCTTGTCGCCCGGGTTGAGCCCCTTGGTGACCACCCAGTTCGCGCCCTGCGTCCTGTCGGCAGTGACGGGGCGGCGCAGCGCCTTGTCGCCGGGGCCGACCACCCAGACGGTCGCGCCGCCCTTGGGATCGCGGATCAGCGCCTGCTGCGGCACCAGATAGGCCCGGGTGTCGACCGACTGGGCGAGCACCGCGCGGACGAACATGCCGGGGAGCAATATGCCCTGCGGATTGGCGAAGCTCGCGCGCAGCGTCACCGTGCCGGTGTTCTGGTCGACCATCACTTCGGCGAAGCGGACGGTGCCCGCCTGCTCGAAGTCGCTGCCGTCCTCGAGCTTGAGCCGCACCGCGGCGCTCGCGGGCACGACGCCGCCCTGCGCGAGCGTGCGGCGCAGCGCGAGCAGGTCGGCGCTCGATTGCTGGATGTCGACATAGATCGGGTCGAGCCGCTGGATCACGGCGAGCGGATCCGCCTGGTTGGCGGTCACCAGGCTGCCCTCGGTGATCAGCGAGCGGCCGATCCGCCCGGTGATCGGCGCGGGGACGCGGGTGAAGCGCAGGTTGATCCGCGCGGTGCGCAGCGCGGCGTTGGTCTGCGCGACCGAGGCATTGGCCTGGCGCGCAGCGGCGACCGCGTCGGTATAATCCTGCTGCGACACCGCCTGCATCTGCGCCAGCGGGCGATAGCGATCGGCCTTGACCTGCGCCGCTGCGGCATTGGCGCGCGCGCTCTCGAGGTTGGCGGCCGACTGCGAGACCTGCGCCTGATAGAGGCTGGGATCGATCTGGTAGAGCGTCTGCCCCTGGCGGACGATCGTCCCTTCCTGGAAGAAGCGCCGCTGGACGATCCCCGCGACCTGCGGCCGCACCTCGGACATCTGGTACGCCGTCACGCGCCCGGGCAGCTCGGCGGTGAGCGGCACGCTGGTCGGCTGGACGACGACATAGCCGACCTGGGCGGGGCCGCCGGGGCCGCGGCTGCCGGATTTCCTGTCGGCGCTTTCGCCCGAACAGGCGGCGAGCAGCGCGAGGGCAGCCAGCGGGACGAGTCGCGCATGGCGGCGGGCAGGCGGACGGGGGAGGATCAAGCAGCGCTTCCGATCATAACGCCAGTCTAATGATACTGGCTCATTCGCGAAACTCGTGCCCTCCGTTCTTGTTTCCAAGATTTCTGAAACACGGCAGGAATGCGTCTTTTGCGCACTTCGGCGAGCGAATCTACGGCTTGAAATTCCCCTCGAAGGTGACCGCGACGCGCCGGTTGAGCGAGTCATCGGCGTCGGGCGTCGCTTGAAACGGCTGCTTGGTGTCGGCGTTCGACTCGATCGTGATCGCCCCGGCGTTGACGCCCTTCCCCGTCAACGCCGTGCGGATCTTGTCGGCGCGTTGCTGGCTGAGCGTGAGGAGCTGCGGCTTGGTCGCCGTCTCGTCGGTGTTCGAGGTGAGCTTCACGCCGGTCGGTTGTGCCTGCCAATGGGCGAGCGCCGCCTTCATGCCGTCCTCGACCGTGCCGAGGTTGCTTCGG
Source organism: Sphingomonas sp. (assembly GCF_017745215.1). GTDB lineage: Bacteria > Pseudomonadota > Alphaproteobacteria > Sphingomonadales > Sphingomonadaceae > Sphingomonas. The sequence continues at coordinate 104,702 of NZ_JAGHZV010000012.1, read as the reverse complement.
TTCGCGGTCGAGCTGCCCCGAGGGAAGTAGAAGACGATCCCCGGCTCGGCCACGCGGAGATAGAGGAACATGTCGAGATCCGCTGCACGCTGCGGATCGCGCTCGCCGAGCATCAGCTCGCGGCCGGTGACCTTCTCGCGCGTGCCGAGATGCTCGGCGTTGAGCCAGATGCGCTTCTTCGTCTTGGGATCGTCGACGAAGATCAGCGCCGAGCGCAGCCGGATGCGGCAAAGCACGCGCTTCAGCTCGGGCCCGGTCCAGAAGGGCTTGAGATCGGGATCGCGCACTTCCGAGCCGAAGCGATGGAATATCGCCGTGTTGAGGAAGCGCCTGGCGAAATTCGAAGGCGTCCAGATGAGCGTGTTGTCGTCGACCGCGATCGTGCCGTCGAGCCGCGTCGTCTGATAGCCGAAATTGCCCATCTGCTGCACCTGCGCGCCAGCGGCGGGCGGGTTGATCATCCGCAGCCACCACGACCGTTCGGGATCGGTGGTGGGATAGGGCAGGTCGAGCGAGATCTCGGCGACGGGATCGTCGGGCTCGACCCCCAGCCCGAGCTTGGACGGCACGTTGAGATCGAAGCGGATCTCGCTGGTGAAGGCCGTGGAATCGACTTCGAGCGCGTTGAGGATGAGGTCGCGGTCGATCAGCTCGGTTTCCTTGCCGGCATCGCTCGCCAGCGTGATCTGCTTGAGCCGGATCGTGTCGGGCTCGCGCTCGTCGAGCGCCTCGCACAGCGCGTCGAGCGCGGCCTGGACGTCGGTGACGTCGGAAAGCGTCTCGCAGTCGCCGGGCCTGAAGCTGGTCCGCGCCGCGGTCTGGAACTGCGCGCCGAAGACGATCGGCGGCGTGTTCGCCGCCTGGCCGTTGTCGAGCAGCACCGCTTCGACTCGGTGCGCGACCGCCTGCTGCTGCGCGTTGATCGACCAGGTGACTTCGGCGAGCCCATCGGGATTGGTCGCGGTGACGACGGGTCCGCCCGAGATGTCGGTCCCGTTGATCCAGCTCCCGGCGCCGCCACCCGAAGTGCGCCAGGCGATCTGCGCGCCCGGCACCGGCGTCGCGCCGCGCATCACGGCGACGCGCAGCTTGAGCGGCAGCGCGATCGGGGTCGGCGCGCTGGCTTCGGGCGCGAAGGCTTCCTGCCCATCGCCGCCGCGATAGAGCAGCGCGCGGTCCGAGAGCGTCGCGAAGGGGATGCGGCAATCCTCGATCCCCGCCGCGCCGAGGATCGCGAGCGGCGCGTAGCGGATCTCGGGGCCGTGCGGCGCTTGCTGGGTGGGATTCGGCGTCGCGATCCCCGGCCAGGCGATGCTGCCGTCGGCGCGCACCGCGGCGGTCCAATAGTCGCCGCGGCGGAAGATGGCGCTGGCGCCGCCCGCGACCTTGATCGCGATGCCGTCGCCCAGGTCGATCGTGCCGCCGCCGCCGGGCACGGTGGCGACCCCGCTGCCGTCGGGCCAGGCGTCCCACAGGCGCAGGAACCATTTGCCGCCCGCCTGGATGCCGGCCTGGAGGCCGGTGCCGGCGACGTCGCCGGTCAGCGTGATCACTTCGTCGGTGGCGAGCGCGATCTTGAGCAGCCGCTCCTTCGCCAGCGCCTTGGTGGGGTCGATGTCGTCGCCGGGCCCGACGATCTCGGCATAGGCCCCCTGCGAGAACCAGGCGCGCGGATCGAGCGCGGGCGGCGAGACCGTGATCTCGTTGCCGTTCACCTGGGTGACCTGCGCCATCAGGCTGGCGTTCCGCCGCGAGAGCTTGAGCTTGAGCCCGGCGAGCTTGAAACGCGGCCCATCCGCGGTGGGCCGGTTCGGGTCGACAGTGCCGCCATGGACCTCGATCCGGTAGAGGAGGTTCTCGAACCGGCTGTGCCCGCCCGCGGGCGTGAGCGAGCACGGATCGGACGAAGCGGCGGGCGCCGAGAGCTGGAAGGCGAGCGTACCGGTGGAGGGCCCCACCAGCAGCTGATAGTCGGCAAGGCCGGTGACTTGCGCGCAGGTCGTGCCCGAGGGGACGGGAAAGAGGAAGGCCTGCCAGTCGTTGAGCGCGCGGCCCGAAGCCTGGGCGTCGCCGAGTGCGACATCGGCGAGCGCGGAATCCTCGGCCGGATCGATGTGGCGCACAAGCGCCTTGAGCACGACCAGCGCGGGCGCCGGCGGCGCCGAGCCGTTCCAGGGATTGGGCTGGTTGGCGAGCGTGACCGCGCTGGGGTTCACCAGCTGCCAGCCCTTGAGATAGCCCGTGCCGGGCCCGATCGTGCAATTGGCGGGCGTGCCGGTGGCGTTGAAGCCCGTCGTCCCCGCCGGATAGAGCAGCCGATCGGGCGGGCCAAGCATCGAGGCGTCGGCGGTCTCGACCCGGTCGATCAGCGTGCGCTCGGCTTCGTTGACGTCGGTGTCGAGCAACACCTGCCCCTGGCGCGCGACCACCCCGCGCAAGGGCCGGGCCTCGGTCACCGGGATGCGTTGGCGCGTGGCGTCGTTTCGGATGGTCATGGGACGTTCCTTCGTGCGGCGGCGGCGCTCGACCGCGTGTCATCGATCAGTCCGGCTTCGAGGCCGAAAGGCAGCGCTTCGTCGAACAGCCGGCGGACGTTGGCCATGCGCAGCCCCTCGGCGGCGCGGGCGAAGGCGCCGATCTCGGCCTCGCCCTCGCCACCCAGGCGGAGCATCTCGGAGGCGAGCGGGTGGAGCATCGCGCAGGTCGGCTCCTCGACCCCCGTGTCGAGGAAGAACGGGCGCACCGAGAGATCGACTTCGGCCGCCTCGGACGCAGTGAGCTCGGCGCCCTTCTTCGCGACTGCGGCAGCGCGGGCGAGATCGGGCAGGCAGCGGAAGCGGCGCGGCACGCGCGAGCCGCCGGCCGCGTCATAGCATTTGTGGACATAGGAGTAGCGCACACAGCCGGCCTGGGTGCGCTTGACCGTCACCACGTCGGTAAACAATATGTTGGTCGCCTCGAGCGACTTGAAGCTGCTGGTGCCGAGCAGCGTGACATTGTCGAGCCGCGTGTCGAGCGCGTCCGCCTCGATCGCCGCGCCGGCGGCGCCATCGGGCGCGACGATGCAATCGCGGATCGCCAGCGTGCCCGTCGCACCGATCGCGCTGAGCTTCATCTGGCCGAGCACCGCCTGCTCGAAGCTGAGCGAACCCCCGTCCCAGGCGCCGATCACCTGGATCGCGATATTTCCCGGCGCCCTGACCGTGCAATGGCGCACGCGGATCGACTGTGCGCAATCCTCGGCGACGGCGAGCCCGGCGACGAACTCGACCCCATCGATCACCAGCGTCCCGCTGCCGGCCACCTGTTCGGGCAGCACCGTGGGCGCGGCGCTGATCGCGAGCTTCTGCTGGAGGATCGAGCGGCGCTCGAGCCGGACGATGAAGCCGAGCCGGCCCGGATCGGGCGGCGCGCCGGGGCGCGGAGTATAGTCGCGCCACTGTCCGGCGACGAGATGATGCTCGACCCCCGCGGCGAGCGGCAGTGCGAAGGTGCCGGCTGCGGTCTCGCGGTCGCAACGGTCCAGCACGAACAAGACGCGTTGGTACGCGCGCTGCTTCCATTTGGCCGCCTTGCGCGCCTCGGCCCAATCGATGAGCGCCGCGGCAAGCGTCGGCACCCGGCGCAGCGGCATGGCATCGGCAGCGACCGCGGCCACGGTCGCGTCGACGATGCGGACGAAATGCGCGAGCCCAGGCTCGTCGACCAGCTCGAAGGGAACGCTGTCGTCGTTGCGCTCCTGCGGCCCCGCGCCGATCGGCAGTGCGATGCCGGTGCCATAGGCGACGCGGACTTCGCTCGCCTCGGGCTTGCCGAGAGGCGGCGCGGGGAGCGCCAGCCGGCCGGTAACGGGGTCGATCACCACCGCGACCGGCGCGCCGTCGGCGGTGTCGAACGGCCGGCCCGAAGGCGGCGCGGCGAGGTTGGCGATGCGGATCTCGGCCGGGGGCACGCGGCGGAAGCTCAAGCCGTCGATACTGGTGAAGATCGTGAAGGGTGCATCGGCAGTGAACCAGGGCATCGCCGCGAGCACGGGCGAGCGGCCCCCGGCGAGCGCACGGCGCAGCTCCTGCGTCTCGAGATGGAGCGGGAGCCGCGCGAGCCGATCGGGCAGCGCCTGCGGGACCGGCCGCGCCCCCGGGGCGTCCGGGCGGCGATCGGGGTTGAACAACCGGACGACGCCGTCGGGCTGGGCGGCCAGGCGGAAGAACCCGGGTTGCGCGGTCCAGGCCGCGGCACGCGGCACGCCGTCGATGTCCTCCGCCGCAACCGTCGCGCCGGGCGGGGCGGGGAAGCGCGGCACCACCGGGCGAAGCAGGTGGACACCGACATTGGGAACATGGTGTCGCCCCGCCGCACGCGCGATCGAGCGGAAGTCGGCGAGGCGCGGCAACGTATCGAAGCCCGTCCCCGCCTGCCCTCGGGTGATCCCCGGCCGGAGCCCTGCGAAGCCCGGCCGCTCGGCGCGGACATCGATCAGGTTCTCGGTCCGCGCGAGCCGCTGGAAATACTCCACCACCAGCGTGCCGAAGCTGCCGACGTCGGTCGCGAGCTGCTCGAGCGAGCGCGCGGTGCCCTTGCCCGCGCGGTTGCGGAGCGTGTTGGCGACATAGGCGCGCAGGTCATGCCCCGCGCCCGCGGGCAGCGGCACCAGCGGCGTCGCGCCGACGAGCTGGCCGAGGTCCTCGAGCCCGGCATCGTCGGCAGTCTCGACGAAGGCGGCGTCGGCCATCGCGTCGAGCGCCTGCGACAGCTCGAGGCTGCCGCTCGCGAAGACGCGGATCAGCGCCTCGAGCGGATGCCCCTCGGCGGCGTCGCGCACGCGGATCGTCGCGGGGAGCAGCGCGAGCAGCTCGGCGGCAGCGGCCTTGAGCGCGTCGGAATCGAGCAGTTCGGTCTCGCCGCTCATGGCGCCAGCTCCTCGAATTGCACGGTGACCGGGTCGATCGAGAGCAGCCCGGCGAGCGCGAAGGTCACCACGCCCGCGCCGCCGATGCTCGCGCTCGGCCCGGGCACGAGCAGCCGGCCATTGTCGAGCGGCTGGCCGTTCGGCAGGCCGAACTGAGTGAGCATCACGCCGGTGACGCCACTGACACCCTGCACCGCGGCGATCACCGCCGAACGCGCCAACCCCTCGGCGAAGCGGCGGTTGGCGGTGCCGAAGCGCTTGCCGAGCTCCGCGCGGATCGCGGTCTCGACATCCTCGCGGCGCAGCGCCGGATCGGCGGCATAGGCGATCTTCACCACCGGGGTCATCGGCGTGAAGCCCTGGAGTCGCAGCCGCCGTCCGGGCGGCGCGAGCGCGCGGATCGCCTTGCCGAGCCGGTCGATCAGCTCCTGCGAGGGCTGGTGCAGGCTGGTGCTCGCGACGGTGAGCACGACGATGCGGCGCATGCCCAGCCACAGCTCGCTCGCCAGCGCCTTGCCGACGCCGCGATAGCCCGACGCGAAGGCTTCGAAATCGGCGAGCGACACGACGCGATCGAAGGTGCCGAGCTGGCGCGGCGCGGCATCGCGCATCGCGTCGATCCCCTCGGCGTCGCTGCCGCCGTCGGAAGGCACCGGGTTGACGACCGCGCGCACCCCCGGCACCGGCGCGAGCGCAGTGACGATCTTTCCGGGATCGAGGTTGCCCATCGCCCCTGCCCCCGCGCGATAGGTTGCGGTCACGCTGTTCGCCGCAGTGGGCAGCCGCCCGGCGAAGCGCACGAAACTGCGGCCGTCGCCGTCGGTCTCGACGCGATAGCCATGCGCGCTCGCGGGCACGTCGTAGAGGTTGGGCAGCAGGTCGTAGCGCCGCCCGTCGACGCGCACCTCGAGCGCGGGGGCATAGCCCTGAGGTCCATCCGCCGGCAGCTCGGTGAGCGGCTTGCGCATCAGCTTGAAGCGCGGGTTGAGCACCGTCGCGTCGCTCGACCCGAGAAGCTCGGGGGTGGTCGTCGGCGCGCTCTCACCGTGCGAGGCGCCGACGACATTGCCCCAGAGGGCGACGCTGGTCGTGCGGAAGCGGCTCGCGAGATCGGCGGCGAAGACGATCCGCGTGCGCGGCGGATCGGCAGATTCGACGGCGACCGACTTGACCAGCGCCGTCTCGCTCGCATCGTTCCACTGGGTGGTGTCGGGGTCCTTCGCCAAGCCGGTGAGCAGCAGCATCCGGCCGACCGGGACGGTGACCTTGCCTTCGACCACCAGTTCGGCGGGCTTGGCAGCATCGGGCAGGATCGCGTCGGGATCGGGGGTCGAGAGCAAAGGATAGCGCGCCGTTTCGACCAGGAAGGACGTGCCGCGCACCTGGGTGTCGATCGAGGTGACCGGGTTGGACAGATAGGTCTGGAAGGTCAGGCCGGTGAAAGTCGTGCGCGTGACCTTGCCCGACATGCCGTAGCCGCGCCGCGCCGTCTCGCTCGCAGAGACGATCTTCACGACGCGCTGGCCGACCGAGGCCTGGATCACCATCAGCCGCCCGGCCACGGCCTCGGCGACGCTGCCGTCGAGGTCGACCGTGTCGCCTCCCGTGCCCGGGGTGGTGAGCAGCAGCAGCTTCCATTCGGGCAGCTGGCCCTGGGGCTGGTCGATCTGGTCCTTCACGGGATCGGCGCCGGCGGCGGTCGGCTTGAGCAGCAGCAGCGGATCGGGCGAGGTCGCGCCGAAGGCGACGGTGCGCTTGCCGAGCAGGATCAGCACCTTCTTGTCCGACGCGGCGGCAGCAACCGGGCCGTTGGTCTTGATGCCGCCCACCGACACGCGGACGCGCGGCGGATCCATCTTGTCCAACACCGCGATCGCGGTGATCTGGGCGACGAACCAGTCCTTGCCCGAATCGGGCATGTCCAGCTTCGCCGCGACCATGTCGCCGACCTTGCCGGCGAAGCTGGTGCCGGCGAGGTCGATCGCGGTGTCGGTCTTGGCCGGCTGGGTGACGATCTGCGGCACCACCGGCAGCAGCGTATTCCACTCGGGCCGCGCGACCAGCTCGGCGTCGGTCTCGAAGCTCACCGGCAGCTCGCCCGGATTGGGCAGCGACGCGACGCGATTGCCCGCGGGGATCGTCACTTCGGCCGGCGCGCCGGGAAACGCGTCGAGCGTGTAGGCAAGCAGAGTCGTCGCCGAGAGCGCGGGGCGCGGCTGATAGCCGGTGAGCGCGACGAGATCGGCGAGCGCCTGGCGGTCCTCGCCGCGCGCGAGCGTGGCGTCGTCGGCGAGCCGCGCGGCGTTCCAGGCGAGGATGTGGAGGCTGCCGGCGAAAGCGTCGACCAGCGCGATCGCCGGATCGTCGCGCGTGCGCGTGGTGAGCGCGGCGAGCGGCAGCGTCTCCTCGATCGAGATGCGGCCGATCCGCTCGAGCAGCCGCTCGCGCACCACGCCGTGGCGCCAGCGCAGCGCGTCGAGCGGCCCGGGCGCACCGCCGCTGCCTGGCGCGCAATCGGGGCAGGTACCGCAGGCGCAGGCCAGCACGTCGCTCATCGCCCGCCTCCCACCTTGATCCGCAGCCGGCCGCGCTCGGGGAAGTTCGGGTCGTCGGGCAGTTCGAGCACTTCTGCGCCGAAGGCGTGGATTACCCCGGCGGCGAGCTCGCCCGCCGCCTGGCGGCCGAAGCGCTGGAAGGTGGTGACCTCGACGCTCTGCACGCCCTCCACCGCCATCACCGCGGCGATCAGCGCCGAGAGCCGCAGCGGCTCGCCAAAGGTGAAGCGGTCGGGATCGAAGAAGCCGGCACCGCCATCCGCCCGGCGCGGGTGGAGCGCGTCGCGCACCCTGGCGCCGACCATGCCGCGGAGCGCGCCCGGCGCCGCGCAGACGAACAGCTCGACATCGAGCGGCACCGGCACCGCAGCGCGCACTGCGACGTCGATCCCCATCAGCCGGTAATGCTCCAGATGCGTCGCGATCGTCGCGAGGAAGGCGCGGTCGGTAGGCAGCCCGCCCTTGCGGTCGACATAGACGAGCATCGTCTGGAAGGCGCCCGTCCAGCGCGGGATCGCCAGCGCGGCGCTCACCTCCGGGTGGCGCTTCGCTGCGGCGACATAGTCCTCGGGTGTGACCGCGCGGTCCTGGCAGCGGAAGGCATAGGGCGCGTTCAGCCGCACGCTCGCGATCGGCTCGGGATCGGCGCCCGAGCGCGCGGGCAGCGGGTTGGTGACGCGAAGCTTCGCCTTGGCCTGGGCGTCGGGCAGCACGATGTGGCCGAGCGAATCGCTGCCGATATTGCCCGCGAGCCCGCTGCCGAACCGCCCCTGCACTGCGAAGCTGCTGCCGGGCGCGGGCGCGAGGCCGTGGATGCCGTCGCCGAAGCGCAGCTCGGCGCGCCCGTCGATCCCCGCCTCGACCACGAAGCCGCGGTCGAACGGATCGGAGGCGAGCAGGTCCGGCCGCGCCTTCCAGCTCGAAAACGCGTCGAGGATGCCGAGCGCGGGGAGCACGCCCGCGGCATCGGCGTCGAGCAACTGGCTAGCGGGCACGCCGGGCGGCAGCGCGCGATCCTGGCGGAGCGGCTGGGCGCGCGCGACGTCGGCGCGGTCGAGCACCGGGCGCCACGCCCCCTCCCCGCCCGGCGCGTCGGGATCGAGGCGGGGGCGCAGCGCTTCGGTCGCCGAAGGGGCGAGCCCGAGCGCCGCGGCGGGGGGCATCGACATGCCATGGTCGGCGACGGTGACGTTCGCCGCGGCATCGGCGCAAAGGGTGGTCGCCGCCGCGCTGGTCTCGCCGTCGGCGCGGGCCTGGATCACCAGGTCGAAGGGCAAGGCATCGGCGATGTCCCAGCCGACGTCGACCAGCTTCGTCCCGACCGGCGCGAGCGGATCGGCGACCGGCGCCACGCCGGTCAGCCGCACGACATGGCGGTGCGCGGGCGAGGCATCGGCCTTCTCGCCATTGTCGGGCGAGCGGATCTCGCGGAGCAGCAGCAGGTCGCCGGGCTTGAGGTCGGCATCGGCGCTCGGGCTGTCGCTGACCACCAGCGTCGCCGAGGTCGAGCCCTTGGGCAGGCGGCAGCTGTCGTCGGACCAGGTGTGGAAGGCGATCGCGCTGCGCCATTCCCACAGCCGCAGGTCGGCGATCGTCTCGAACACCATCGGCTCGTTGGGGATCATCCCCGGCCAGCCGCTCGCCGCGACCACCGGGTCGACGCCGTCGCGGCGGAGCAGCAGCGGGGTGGATTGCGCGAGCACCATCCCGTCGGCGACCACGCCCGCCGCAAAGTCGAAGCCGACGAAGCAGCGCGCGCTCACCCCTTCGCCGGGGCGATAGCCCACCAGCCGCGCGTGGCGCGCGACCGAGGTGCGGCTGCGCGCGGTGGGCAGGAACGCCTCGGTACCGATCCAGTCGAGCCTGTAGCTCAGCCGGTCCGCCTCGGCGGCGAGCATCTCGACGAGCGTGACGGTGAGGTCGAGCGGATCGTCACCGCGGAAGCCGGGGACGAGCGCGGCGAGCCGGTCGAGCATCGCCTGGCGGAAGGCGGGCCAGTCGCGCGTGCGATAGTCGAAGGTCGCGTCCTCGAGCGGCAGATCGGCATCGTCGTCGCAATCGGGCGCGCAATCGACGTCGCGCGCGCAGGCGAGCTTGAAATCGAGGTCGACCGCCGACAGGCGCGGATCGATGAAGCCGGGCGGTGCGTCGCTCCCCGGTCCGGAGACGAGCGCGAGGCGATAGAGCGAATAGTCGAACTGCGACCCGCCGGGGATGGTCAGTGTGTAGCTGGCGATGAGGTTGGGCGCGCTGCCGGGATCATAGGCGATGGTCGGCGACAGCGCCGGCGCGGGGAAGCGCGTGCCGCCGGTCAGCCGGAAATTGGCGACGCCCAGCTTCGACACATTGTCGGGCATCTCGCGCACCAGCGTGACGACGATCGTCGTCGGATCGGCGACAGTGGCGCCGGCATGGACCTCGACATAGTCGATACCGCTGTACTTGGCCGGCGACGGCAGCGCGAGCAGCGCGGCGCGGCGGCCCTCGTCGCAGCAGAGGAAGCGCGCGCCGGTCATCCGAGCTTCCTCTGGAGCGAGAGCTTGCCCGGCTCGAGCGCCTGGAGCAGCCAGTAATCGACCGTCACCTCCAGCGCCGCCTCGGCCTCGTCGAACTCGACGGTGAGTCCCTGGAGGTGGAGATACTGCCCGAGCTGCTGGGTGATCGTCGCGGCGAGCGTCGCTTCGAGCGCCGCGGCGGCCGCGCCATTGCCCGCGCCGAACAGCATCTGCAGCGTCGGGCTACCGAGATCGGGGCGCATCACGCGCTCGCCGGGGATGGTGAGGATCAGCAGCATGAGCATCTGGCGGACATGCTCGGGGCTGCCGTCCTCCACCGTGACGCTGCGCCCGCTCGCCGAGGGGCGGAAGGGATAGGCCATGCGGGTCATGTCGCGATCACTCTCGTCTGCGAGGCCGAGATGACCGGCGGCCCGCCGGGGATCTGCTCGGCCGAGAGGCAGAGCGCGGTGCACGGATTGATCAGCACCGGCATGCCGCCCGCCATTACCCGCGTCGCGCCGACGATCCATTTGGTGGTGACGCAGGGCTGCGGCTTGGTTCCCGCGCCCACCGGCACCTGGAAGGGGCAGCCGGCGACGAGCCCCTGGTCGGTGATCACCGCGGCGGGCATGCCGTTCACCACCACCCGCGGGCTCGCGACGACGATGTTGAGCTGACCGCCGTGCGGGCACATCGCGGTCGCGCCGGTGTGGAGGACGGGGCCGGGCATCAGGTCACCACCAGCGCGGTGCCGTTGATCGCCACCGTCGGCCCGGCGAGCGCGATCGAGGCGCCCTGCCCGTTCGAGATGGTGATCCCCGCCGCGCCGATCAGGATGCTCGCGCCCGCCGCGGTCTTGATCATCACTTGCGCGGCGGGATTGTCGGAGAGGGTGAGCGTCACCCCCGTCGTCGTCTGGAAATGGATGTTGGGCGTCACCGGCGTGAGCCCCATCGCGAGCACCGGGAAGCCCGCGGGATCGCCGTAGAAGGAGCCCGTCCAGATTGGATAGTCGGGGTCGCCGGCCTCGAACTCGACCCACACCAGGCTGCCGATCGCGGGGAGCGCGACCGCGCCGGCCTGACCCTTGCCCGCGAAGGGGAAGCAGGGCAGCGCCCAGGTCGAGGGGAAGAGGCCGTACTGGTCGCCGAGCTGGACCTGGACGCGGCCCTGCATCTGCGGATCGATGTTGTTGAGCACCGTCGCGCGGTACTTGCCGTAATAGCGCTGGCCCTCGCTCATGGCCGCACCGCCGGGACGTTCGAGATCAGCCCCTCGCGCGCGAGCTGGAACGCCTGTTTCCAGCTGCCGCGGCCGAGCGTGTGGGTGACTTGCTTGACGTACCAGAGCCCGTCATGCGCGAGCCCCGCGCCGCGCACCCCGACGAGCTGGCGCGCATCGAGCGGGGTGCCATAGCGCTGGGTGTCGAGCGATCCGGTCGCGCTCATCGGCTCGGCGCGCGCGCCGCCGGCGAGCAGCGCCTCGAGCACTTCGGGGGTCGATTTGCGCTCGGTGTCGAGCAGGCGGAGCTTGGTGGTGATCAGCGGCCGCGCGCTCAAGGGCGGGCGGAGCAGCGACATCGGCGGCATCGGCAGCGGCACCGAGAAGCCGGCGATCTTGACGAAGGCATAGGTCAGCTCGGCGGCATTGCCGTCGGCGCTGAAGTTGAGCGCGTCGATGTTGCTCGCCTGGTCCATGTCGATCGTGATCGCCGGCTGCGGCACGCCGACGCGGATCTCGGGCCCCCAATAGACGGTGTTGGTGCCCGGCATCGGCCCCGGCGTCGCGTAGAAGGCGTATTTCGCATCGTCGGCGAGCTTCTTGGCGTAGCTATAGTCGGTGCCCTTCTGCTGGGCGTATTTCTCGGTCGGGCTCGCGGTGAACGAGAAGGGCGTCGGGATCGTCGCGGGGATCACCCCGAACATCGCGTATTTCGCCAGCATCATCGCGACGCGCGCGAAGGGCGGCATCGCCGGATAGGGCATGCCGTCCAGCGAGATCAGGTCCATGTAGCTGGTCACGTCCTCGCCGGTGATCGTCAGCTTGTTCTCGCCCGGGTTGGGCGAGGCCGCGACGTCCTGGCGCTTGATCGGCCCGTCGGCGAGGACATGGGGAAGACCGTTCAGCGTCGCGACCAGGATCACGCGGATCATCGGGTCGAAGAAGCCCGCAGGCAGCATCTGCGTCGCGATCGGCGAGGTCTTGGAATAGGTGAAGCTGATCTGGAAGCCCGAGCGCTGGTCGACTCCGCGCGTCACTTGCGCGCTCTCGAACGCGTGCGTCACCACCGCAGGCACCGGCATCACCGCGACCGGCCCCATCAGCAAGGTGAGCGAGACGCCCTTCAGGTCAGCCATTGCCGGTCACCTCGATCGGCAAGGGGATGATCAGCGTGCGCCCCACCGGGCGGCAGGCGGCGAAGGGATCGGACTCGCCCGCGGCGTCGACGATCCGCCAGTAGAGCAGCGGATCGCCATAGGCGCCGGTCGAGACCTGGTCGATCCGATCGCCCTCGACGACGCGGTGGCGGTCGAGCGGGGTGTATTTGTCGAGGTCGGGGATCACGCGCCGCCCGAGGAACGCGACCTCGTCGCCCGAAGGGAGCGTGGTGCGGCGCTCGGCGACATAGCGATAGCGGCTGTTGAGCGGCAGTTCGGCCATCATGGCGCTCCCGTGAGACCGAGCCCGCCGAGCGAGCCCTTGCGCGCGCCCGCCAGCCGCTCGCGGCGCTGGAGCGCGGCGATGTAGAGCGAAGCGCCCTTGCTGCCCGGCGCGAGATCGTCGGTGCTGAGCACGCGCAGGGTGAGGCTGACCCGCGCGCGGATCGGGGTGAGGCGCGTGTCGAACATCTCCTCGACGATGCCGAGGTCGTTGATCCGGACCGGCAGGATGCGGTTGGGGCCGAGCACCACCACCACGAGCGGCGCAGGCGCGGGCAGGATCTCGAGCGTGCCCATCGCGGCGTTGCGCGCCTCGCTCTGGATGTCCGAGGCGCGCGGGGTGACGATCGTCTCGAGCGCCGCCAGGTCGCCCGCCACCCCGTCGCCGCCCGGCTGGCCGCCGCTGCCGCCCACCCGATCGACCGCGTCGAACTCGGCGTCGAGCTTGATCGTCTCGACCGGCGGGCCGATCAGCCGCAGCGCCTCGAGCCGGTCGCCGCCCTCGGCCTTGGCGGCGCGCGGGGTGAGCGTGCGGGTGAGCGTGTCGGGGTTGTACTGGAAGGGGATGGTGCGCAGCAGCGTCTTCCCCTCCCCGTCGAAGAGGATGAACCCGCCCTGGAGCACCGGCGGCGCGATCGGCGTCGTGCTCACGTCTTCTGCGGCTTCGTGTCGCTGAGCAGGTCGGAGATGATCGACTTGGGATCGAACTCCTTGGGCTCATAGTCGATCTGGTCGAGGCTCGGCCAAGTGATGCCCTTCTCCTTCGAATAGGCGAGCTTGCCGAGCGTCACCTTGAGCTCGGGGCCCAGCCGCTTGGGCTGGGTCCGCGCGACCGGATAGGTCCAGGTGTAGGAAAGCAGGCCATAGGCGCCGTAGATCTCGCCCTTGAGGTCGATGCCGAGCGCCGCCTCGAGCGCGCCCTTCACGGTGGCGATCGCTTCGAAGGAGAAGCCCTGCGCGCCATATTCGGCGGCGACGTCGATCCCCGCATCGACGTTGAGGCGCAGGCTGGGGGTGATGTCGATCCCGCCGTTCAGCCCCAGCGCGCCGGCGAACACCTCGGCGCCCAACCGCGCGCCGAAGGTGCCGTAGACGCCGACGAACGCGGGCGCGGCGAGCCGACCGGTGAGCTTGGCCTTGACCTTGGGATCGTCCTCAAGCGGCCAGAGCTCGCCGTTGAACTTCACATTGTTGAGCGCGAGCGGCCCGACGCCATATTCGACGCCGAGCGACCCCTTCGCGCTGAAATAGACCGAGAGGCCGGGCACCGGCGCCACCGGCAGCGAGACCTTGACGCCGACGCCCTTGAGGATATCGCGCCGCTCGCCGCCGGGCTTGGGCCATTGGCCGGTGAGCGGGATGGTGTTGAAGCTCACTTCGCCGAACAGCCGCACACGATACCCCGGATTGCCGGCCAGCAGCTCGATACCGAGCTTGGGGCGGATGTCCTTGGTGACCTGGTAGGAGATTTCGCCGAGGCCGCTCAGCCGGCCGCTGTCGTGCAGCGTCAGGTTGATGTGGCCGTCCATCTTCGACGTGTCGCCGATCGTCTTGGCGTCGACGGTCCCCGAGAACTTCCCGTCCTCGCCGTCCTTCTTGACATATTTGACCGCCAGGTCGCCCTGGAACTTGTTCTTCCAGGTGAAGCCCTTGACCGTGCCGTTCAGCACCAGCGTCGAATCCTGGTAGCTGCCGCCGATCTCGACCGCATCGACCAGCGGGAACGGCTTGGGGATGACGGCCTTGCCGTAATAGCCGATCGTGCTGCCGCGCCACGAGGCGTTCAGAGTGATGTCGGTCTCGCGCACCTTGGTGGTGACGCCGCCGTCGCCGAAGAACTCGAGCCCCTTGGCCCCCTCGCGCATGCCGACCGAGACATCGACCTTGGTCGCGCCCGGGAACTTCGTCGAGGTCGCCTTCACCAGCCCCGACCAGCCGGTCTTGCTGTTGTAGGTGACCTTGCCGTCGGCCGCGGTGATGCCGGGGATTTCGCCCGCCTTGAGGTCGCCGGTCGCGACGAAGGCGCCGCCCTCGACGCTCGCCTTGATCGTGCCGGTGACGATCGGCTTGTCCGCCGGCCCGGCGCTGAAGCTCACCTGACCGCTCGGCACGAACTTCATCAGGTCGAGGTCGAGGCTGCTGTCGGTGAAGCGGAAGTTGTTCTTCAGCCGCTGCATCAGCGCCGAGCCGTTGAGCGTCTCGACGTTGAGCTTCTTGACCAGCTTGAGCTCGTTGGGCCCGAAGGCGATGTCGAGGTCGCCGAAGAACTGCACCGTGGGCTTGATCACGCCGGTGCCGATCAGCCCGCCGTTGCCGTCGATGTCGACGGTCTTGATCGTGCCGGGGCTGAGGTAGGGATAATAGAAGGCCAGCCCCTTGAACTTGGTCTTGTCGAGCGAGAGCACGCGATGCTCGGTGTTCGCCGGGATCATCGTCTCGGCGGGCGTGGCGGGACCGGTGGCCGCGGCCGCGGCGGCACCGGGGACGGGCTTCGGCGGCGGCTTGGCCTGGAACTCGATGCCCTTGTCCGCCGCACCGCTCTTGGTCATCGCGCGATTGTCGAGCTCGCCGACCACGGTGTCGGGCAGCGTCGCCGCCGCGCCGCGCTTGTATTTCGAGAGCTTCACCCCGGGAACGATCCGCACGCCGGCATCGTCGATCGGCGTCTCGCCCTTGGGCTGGACCTGGATCGTCTCGCCCATCGCGCCCGCGGCGAGGTAGAGCGGCTTGCGGTCCGCCGAGGCCGCCACCTTGGCGTTGCCGAGCTGCGGATTGGCGCGCAGCAGCGTCTCGAGCTTGACGCTCATGTCGTCGGGCGTCGGGTCGATCTCGCAATTGGCGATGCGCAGCGTGATCCGCTTCACATTCTTCCAATCGGGCGAATAGTCGATGAACTGCTGCGCCAGCGCCTTGAGCTCGCCGTGCGCGGCGCTGCCCGACGGCTGGTTGACGTTCGAGGTGAGCAGCTGGAGGTTCGACGGCTGGCTGGTGCCGCCCATGTGCTTCTCGACGATATGGTCGATGTCGCACTTGATCTTCTGCAAGCCCCCGCCGAGCGTCGGCAGGATCGCCTTGATGTCGGCATGGACGACGAGCGGGTTGGTCGGGTGCTTGCTCGCGACGGTGATCGCATTGGCCAGCTCCCAGAAGGTCTTGAACCCGTTCCGGCGCAGCCAGGCGTCGCGATATTCGTCGGTCTTCGAATCCTCCTTCCACGCCGAATAGCTCTGGTCGACGAACAAGGTCGTCCCCAGCCGCTTGCCCGCGGCGACTTCGTTGAACGCCTGCTGCACCCAGGGGCCCGAACCCTTGGGCTTGGGCATCTTGAACTTGTCGAGCCAGATCGTGACCTCGTTCGAATTGGCAATCGGCGGGTTGGCCTTGTCGACTGTGAAGCCCGGCTTGATGTTGGGGGGCTGCACCACCCCCGACGGAGCGCTGCCGGCAGGCGGGGCCGGGGGCGGCGCGCTCGCGGGGTTGCGGAACACCACCGGCTTGTTCGCGCGGCTGAGCGCCGGCGCGCTGCGGCCGGCGAGCACGTCGACTGCCGCCCGGTCCGCCTCGGCCTCGAGCCGCGCGTCGCTGCCCGCGGGAAGCGGCCCGTCGGCCTTCATCGCGACGCCCGCCTGCTGCACGGTGTGCGCGAGCTCGTGCGCGATCAGCGCGCGGCCGGTGGCGGTCTCGGGCTGATACTGGCCCGCGCCAAACACGAGATGATCGCCCGCGGCATAGGCGCGCGCGTCGAGCGCGCGGGCGGCGTCGTGCGCATGCGCGTCGTCATGGACGCGGACGCGCGAGAAATCCCGGCCGAAGCCGCTCTCGAACCCGCTGCGCGTCGCCGCGTCGAGCGGGCGGCCGGCGTCGCGGAATGCCGGCGCGGTGAGCACGGGATCGCGGCGGGCCTGGGTAAGGCTCACGGCTGCTTCTCCCGCACCGCATCGGCGACCGCCCAGGCGGCGCGCTCGACGGGCGTCGGTCGCGCCGGGCGGACGGCGCCTTCGGCCAGCGCCGCTTCGAGCGCCCTCGGCAAGGCATCGGCGAGCCGGCGCGCATCGATCCCGCTCGACGCGCGGACCGAGATCGAGCCGATCGAGATGCTGAGGAACGCGCTCATTGCGCCGTCCCCCAGTCGATCACCGATACCAGCGGATCGGACTTCCTGAGCTCGGCGGCGAGCTCGGCGGCGATCAGCTGGCGGTCGATCCGCCCCCCGCCCGCCGCCGCCTGGAAGGCCGAGGCGAGCGCGATGTTGCGGATCGCCGCGCCGGTGAGCGGCTGCTGCGCGAGCACGCCGAAGTCGATCTCGTCGAGCGGCGCCGCCGCGGGGAAGGCGCGCTGCCAGATCCGCAGCCGCTCGGCCGCCGAGGGCACGGGGAAATCGACGACGAAGCGGAAGCGCCGCAGGAAGGCCGGGTCGATCGCGTGGCGCAGATTGGTGGTGACGACGGTGAAGCCCTCGAACGCTTCGATCCGCTGGAGCAGGTCGCCGACCTCGGCGTTGATGTGGCGATCGACTGCCTGGCCGACGGTGCCGCGCGCGCCCCAGATCGCATCGCCTTCGTTCCACACCATCACCGCGCCGCTGCGCTCGGCGAGGTCGAAGGCGGCGGCGATGTTCTTCGAGGTCTCGCCGACGAACTTGCTGATCACCTGCGACAGGTCGATCACGAGCACGCGCAGGTCGAGCGCATGCGCAAGCACTTCGGCCGCCATCGTCTTGCCGGTGCCGCTCGGCCCGGCGAACAGCGCCGCGACGCCCCTGCCCCGCCCGCCGAAGCCGGTCGCGAATCCCCATTCGTCGAACACCCGCCCGGCGTGACGGACGTGCGCCTCGAGCCGGTGGAGCGCCGCCTCGATCCCCGGCGGCAGCACGAGCTGGTCCCAGCGATGCGACGGCTCGACCAGCGCGACGCCGGGCAGGCCCCGCGCCGGCTCGGCGCGCGCGGCGGCATGCCAGAGCAGCTCGGCGGGATCCTCGGCCGCGTCGATCCGCGCGCCATGGCTCGCGACCAGCGCGTCGATCGTCGCTCCGTCGAGCCGGAACTGGCGCGCGACGCGGTCAAGGCCCGCCCCTAGTCGCGTCGCGCGCGGCTCGCCCAGCGCCTGCGCCCATCGCTTGCGGCGATCCGGCGCGGGCGCGGCGAGCGGGTGCAGCGGCCTGAGGCTCGCCGCGGTTCCCTCGAGCCCCGAGAGGACGACATGCCCGGCCACCCGCGCGGCGAAGCCAAGCGCGAGCGCGGGCGCCACGCCGCCGGCGTCGAGCAGCAGCGCGCCGCGGTTGAGCGCGGCGTCGCGGCTCCAGGCCCGCGCGAGGCTGTCGCGCGCCTCGGCTTCGGGCGGGAGATCGGCGGCGCGGAGCAGCCAGGGCTGGAGCCCCAGCGCGGCGAGCGCGGCGGCGAGCGCGCCCGGCTCCTCGCTGCCTGCCTGCACCAGCGGCGGAAGCGCACCGCTGCGTTCGCGCAGGCGCGCAGCGAGCGCGACGGTGAGCTGCGGCTCGGCGAGACCGGGGACGACCGGCACTGGCGCCATCCAGGCGCGACAGCGCGGATCGAGCGCGGGCAGGCCGAGCAGCCAGTCCTGGATCGCGGCGGGAAGCTTGAGCCGCGCGGCGATGTCGCCGCCGCTCGCCTCGACCAGCTCGAAGCGCCGCAGCCGTTCCTGCGCCGAGAGCTGCTCGAGCGCGAGCGCCGGCAGCAGCGAACGCGCGAGCCAGACCGGCACGCCGCCCGCGCCGCCCCGCGCCTCGAGCGCCCGCGCGGCCGGCTCGGAGAAGGCGGCGGTGGCGAGCAGCAGGACGAGGCCGAGCTCGCCGTCGGAAAGGACGAAGGTCTCGGCCAGCCTGCGCTCGGGGGCATCCTCCTCGGCGGCGCCGACCATCGCGATCGTATCGGCCAGGCACGGCGTGCCGCTCTCCAGCGCCGCAAGCACTTCGGCTTCGGCGCGGGCGAGCAGCGGCCAGCTCATGGCGTCACCTCGACGAGGTTGTCGGCGGGCAGGTCCGATCGCGGCGCGGTGTCGGGCCAGACGCCGAGGCGGAGCTTCTCGACGTCGATGCCGGCCGGGAAGGTCTCGTCGACGTCGAGGAACACCGTCGTCACGGTGAAATAGGCGCTGGGCCTGAGCGGCGACTGGAGCGCCGACCAGAGCTTGGTCGAAAGGTCGATGTCGAGCGGGGTCTGCGAGATCGCCAGGCTCTCGAGCTGGTGCGCGGGATCGGCGAGCGGCGCCTTGGGGATCTCGTCGTGAATGCTCGTCGGCGAGGGGTTGACCGAGACGCTGCCGAGCAGCGCGGTGATCATCGGCCGCGGCAGGATCGCGTTGCGGGTGAGCGCGCTCACCGCGACGCCGAGGATCGCTTCGCGCTCGAGATCGGCGCCCTGCGCGGTGACGAGGTAGCAGAGGTCGAGCACCACCGGCGCGGGGCCCATGCGCTTGCCGTCGAAGCCGACATGCGGGTCGTACATGTTGCGCCACGCCGGATTGGGAGTGACGTGGTGGAGGAAGAGATAGAGCCCTGCCCCCTCGGGGGACGGCGCGGGGCCCGGCCCGGGCGGGACCGCGGCGCGCTGCGGCGGCGGCGCGATCGAGACGGGCGGCGGCGTGAGCGTGTCATAGGCCGCCTTGAGCCGCTTCTCGATCAGCAGCTTGAGCACCAAAGTGGTGGCGGGAATGGCAAGCGCTTCGCTCAACGGCTCCTCCGCGCGAGATAGTCGTTGAGGTCGACGGGCGCGGGGGCGCGGCGTTGGGTTTGGCCAGCGAGCGCGGGCGCCGTGGGGGCGTCGATGCGGATCTCGATGCGGTCGATATGGATGTGCAGGGGCTCGGGCGCGACTCCCTCGGCGCGGGGCGGCTCGGCCGAGGGAACGCTGACGGGCTGGGGTACGCGCGGCTGAGCGACCACTTCGAGCGGTGCGGCGGTGACCGGCGGCAGTGCTGCGGCGACGGGTTCGGCAGCGATCGCTAGGGTCGGCGCGACGGGCGGCGCGGCCTCCACCGGCGACACCATCGGGCGTAGCGGCGCGGCTTCCACCGGCGGCGGCGGAAGAACGGGCAGCTCGGTCACGCGCATCGCCTGTTCGGACGGGGCCGGCACCGTCGGGGGCGTCGCAACCGGCGGCGCCTCGATCGCTTCCGGGGCGATCGGCCGGGTGGCGACGGGCGGCGGTGCGGCCTCGTCCGGCGCGATCGTCGGCAGCTCGATCGGTTCGACCTTCGTCTGCTTCTCCGCGACCTGCGGCGGCGGGCGATCGACGTCGGCGAGCCGATGCGCTTCGTCCGGCTCGCGCCCCGGCGTCCGCGGAACCGGCAGTGGCGCGACGAAGTCGGCCTCCTCCACGTCGAACCCGCCTGCCTCGTCGGACTCGCCTTCGAAGCGGCTGAGCGGGCGCGGCGCGGCGTCGCCCGCTTCACCGCTGCGGACGCGTTCGGCCGCCGCCCAATAGCTCATCGGGTCCCCCTGGCGGCGATCATCTCGACGTAGCGGCGGCGGCGATCGGCGGGCAGCGCAGCGATCGCCTGCTCGCTCCAGCCATAGGCCGCGGCGATCGTATCGATGTCATGCAGCAGGCGCGTGGCAACCCGGTCGAGCGCCGCGGCGACGAAGCCCGCGATGTCCACCGCCGCGCGATAGGCACCCCCGCAGGTCGAACAGGCGAGGTCGAACACCGGGTTCGCGGCCGGATCGAGCGCGTCGAGCGCTTCGCCCGCCTGCACGATGCTCGCCGCCGAGGGCGCGCGCCGCCCGTCGCAGCAACGCACTGCGAGCGGGCGCGGGTCGTCGCTCAGCAGATCGTCCATCCGCGGCAGCCGGAAGCGCGCAGCGCCGATCGTCGCTGCGGCGTCGCTCGCGGGCAGGGGTAGCGCGAGCAGCGCGTCGCCGGGCAGCGCAAACTCGTTGTCGGTGCCGCAGGCCGGGCATTTCGCCACCGCCTCCAGCGCCCCGCCGCCGAGCTCGGCGTGCAGCCGCAGCAGCCGCTGGTTGCGCATGCCCAACGTGTCGCGCCCCAGCCCCGCGCCCTCGCCGGAAGCGAGCGCGCGGAGCAGGCGATCGAGTCGCTGGTGAGGTGGCCCGCCGCCGGGCCAGCCGTCGAGCAGGATCTGCATGTCCATCCGTTGCGTGCCCCCGCTCAGGGTTCGGTGAAGCTCGGCTCGCTGGGCTCGACGACGTCATAGTCGCGCTCCCAGCCCTCGTTCTCCAGCTTGAGCTTGGCGATCGCGACCGCGTTGGCGTTGGCGTCGAGATCGGGCAGCGCCTGATATTCGGACACCCAGCAGCGATAGATGCGATAGGCGAGCGCCACCTGCCCGGCTTCGTTGAGCAGCTCGAGGATGATGTCCTTGCGGAAATCGGCGAGCGACACTTCGCCGCCGTTGCCCGAACCCCAGTTCCACACCTTGTTCGCCCAGCGCTCGAAATCGAGGTCGTGGGTGACGCCGCGCTCGAGCGTGATCGCGTCATATTCGGTGCGGCCGGGACCCTTGTAGCTGGTCGAAGGGTCGCCGCCGGAACGGTGCTTCACCGCTTCGGTGGTGCGCTTGAGCGTCGACACCTTGGAGACGCCGGCAACGTAGCGCCCGTCCCATTTCACCCGGAACTTGAAGTTCTTGTACGGATCGAGCCGATTGGCGTTGACCGAGAATTGTGCCATTTCGCCTCTCCCCTCAGGCCGCCGGCTGCACGATCTGGCGCAGGCTGACGACGACGAACTCGGCCGGCTTGAGCGGCGCGAATCCGATCACGATGTTGACGATGCCCAGGTTGATGTCCGCGGGCGTGGTGGTGCTGGAGTCGCACTTCACGAAATAGGCGTCGCGCGCGGAGACGCCCTTGAACGCGCCCTGGCGGAACATCCCCTGCATGAAGGCAGTCACGCTGATCCTCAGCTGCGACCAGAGCTCCTCGCCATTGGGCTTGTGCACCGCCCAGCGCAGCCCCTCGGACAAGGTCCGGAGGATGTAGTTGCTGGTCCGGCGGACCGGGATGTACTTCCAGTCGCTCGCCATCGCATCGGCGCCGTCGGTGGTGCGCGAGCCGAAGCCCACCGTCCCGAAGATCGGGAACTGGCGGATGCAGTTCACCCCCAGCGGGTTGAGCAGGCCGTGCTCGTCGTCCGACAGCACGATCGACGGGCCGTAGACGCCGTTGAGCGACGCATCGGTGCCCGCAGGCGCCTGCCACACGCCCACTTCGCCGTCGATCCGCGCCATCATCCCCGCGATCGCGCCCGAGGGCGGCATCGACACGATCGAGCCGCGGACCAGCGGATCGTCGACCCGGATGTTGGGGAACCAGGCGCCGGCATGGCTCGACTGGAAGGGGAACTTCAGGCTCTTCCACGCGACCGCGGCGCTTGCATCGGTGATGTCGGGCGGCGGATCGACGATCAGGAAGGCGAACTTGTTGTCGCAGACCTGCGCGGCGGCGGCGTAGATCGATCCGGCATTGCTGAAATAGGGCGCCTTGGGATCGTCGGTCTTGGCGCGCGCCAGTTCGGGCAGGCACAGCGTGTTGAAGAAGGGATCGCGCGTGCCGAGCATCTGCACCGCGCTCAGCAAGTCGCTCTCGCCCGGCTGGCCATCGGCATTGCCGGCGACGCCCGCCGCCTGCGCGGTCACGAAGTCCGCGGGATATTTGGCGCCGAGCTGGTAGCGCGCCGGCGCGATCTTCTGCCCGAAGCCCGCCACGTCGGTGAAGTCGGCGAGCCAGCTCTTCTCGGGGCTGGTCGGCGCCGGATCGGGCTCGGCGAAGCGAACCGCGGCGTCGTAGATGCGGCGGTCGTAGATGCCGCCTCCCGGCGCGCTCACACGGAAGCGGGCATATTTGCCGCCGTCGTGCAGCGTCGCCTCGATCGCCAGGCCGTTCATCTTGGGCGCTGCGCCCGCATCGTTCGAAATCGCGGTGTTGAGCGCGAACAAGGTCCGCGCGAGCAGCTCGAGCTTCGAGCTCGGCCGTGGCTTGCCCTTCTCGAACACCATCACATTCTTGAGCGTGAAGCCCTGCGCCGCGGCGAAGGCGCCCGTGCCGTCGAGCACATCGACCTGCAGCGACACGCGGCAATCCTTGGCGAAGTCCGCGCCCGGATTGGCGATGTCGGGCAGCTTGACGATCGTGCCGTTCGCCTGGGGCGCCGGCTTGCCCGGCTGGTCGAGCGTCGAGGAAACGAACTTCGAGCCGGTGTCGGGATCGTTGAGCACCTTGTTGATCGCGCGGCCGCCCGCGGCGGAGGTGGTGAGGCTGCCGAAGCGCTCGTTCAGTCCGCTCATCCGGTCGGTCAGCGTGACGTTGAAATCGCTCGGCGCGGTCGCGGCCTCGAGGTTGGCACCGAGCCCGAAGCTGTCGAACTCGATCATCAGGCCGTCGCCCGACAGGCCCTTCGACAGCGCCTTGAGCGAGACCACCGCGTTCGCGACGCCATTGGCCTTGAAGCTGCTCGCGCTCGCGCCCGATCCGCTCGGGGGAACGCGGATGAAATAGGCCTCGCCGCCGCCGTTCGCGTAGAAATGGAGCACGGCATAGCTGGTGAGGCTGGTCGCGCTGAGACCGCCGTAGAGCCGCTCGAAATCGGCGAAGCTCGCGATGCGCTGAGGGCGAAGGTCGATCCCGCTGACCGAAGGGCCGACGAAGAGCGCCGTCGAAGTGGGGGCGCCGACGATGGTCCTCACGCCGCTGTCGAGTTCGCGCGTGTAGACGCCCGGTGCAGTCAGTCGCATCCGTCAAATACTCCCTCAGTCGATAGGAAATATCCCCCGATCCATACGCAAGACAAAACCACACGCCTTCGGCGATCTCCCGACCGCCAAAGCGACTCTCCGAAATTCAAAGAAAATCGGAAGATATTATGTGCCCGATTGCCTGTCCGATCCCGCCGAACTTTGTCGACAGTCGGCTCGGCAGTTCTTGATCTGTGGCGACCCGGGTAACGATCATCTATCTTCGGACTCTTGCGAATCCGGACCCGCTCTTGCTCGCGCTTCTATCGCCATCGTAACGGCGTCGAAAGCGTCAGATGCGTCAGATTGAGTGGTATTTTCTCGGCTCGCTCGCCTAAGTCATTGAGCAATCGGATTCTGCGCCGATCGAGGGATCGGATTTCATTCCACTATGAGTTTATTATTTTCCGATTAGCGATCCTGCGGGAGCCTAGCGGATCACCAGCCGGACGAGCGCGTCGGCATGCGCTTCGATCGCCGCCTTGTTCGACGGGTCGAGGCCCCAGACGCGCTGGACCTCGGGCGCCAGCGTGTAGAACAGCTGCGCCGCACCGACGAGGATATAGACCAGCGCCGGCAGCGAGGCGGGCGGCACCAGCCCCTCGTCCATCAGCCACTGCACGAAGGCGCCCGAGGATTCGCTCGTCTTGAGGATGAAAGTGTCGACCATCCAGCGGAAGCGCTCGGTGTCGCGGCAGCTCTCCTGCACCATCAGCCGGGCGTGCTCGGGATGCTGCGCCCAGTAATGGACGCGCTGGCGCAGCATCGCGCGGGCGTATTCGCGCTTGTCCTCATAATCCTCGAGCCGCGGCGAATGCTGGATTTGCGCGAGCTGGCGCTCGAAGAGGAAAGTCACCGCCTCGCGCCACAGCGCGTCCTTGCTCTGGAAATGATATTTGATCAGCGCATGGTGCACCCCCGCCTGCTCGGCGATGACGCGTGTCGACGTGCCTTCGAAGCCGTGCGTCGAAAATTCCTGGAGCGCTGCCTCGAGGATGTTCGCCCTCGTCGCCTCCTTCTGGCGCACGCGCATGTTCATTTCGCTCGATCCCCTATGGCCTCGACCCCCACATTCGCCAATCGGGCTAGCGAAATCAATCGTTGACCGAATGGTGAGCGAACCTCAGCGCTCGCCGACCAGTCTCACCGGGCCGATCAGCCCCGAGGGGAGCAGCTTGGCGTCGGGACGATAGCTGGGAAGCGCGGTGCTGGTGAGCGGCGCGGCGCCGGGCTGGGCGTCGCCGATCAGGCGATTGACCCAGAGATTGGTGACGCGGAGCTCGACGCGGTTCGCGCCGGGCTTGAGCGCCTGGGTGACATCAAGGCGATAGGGTGGCTTCCACAGCGTACGGAGGGTCTGGCCGTTGATCACGACGTCGACCAGCTCGCGCACCTCGCCGAGGTCGAGGAGGATCCGTTGCCCGGCGAGCATCGCCGCGGGAACGTCGATCGTGCGGCTGTAGGTGCCGGTGCCCGAGAAATAGCGGACGCGCGGATCGGGACTGTCGCTCCACGAGCCGGCGCTGGCGGGGATGCCTTCCGCCGGGCCGCCGCGATCGGGCTGGAAGGCGAGCGTCCAGCCCTGGTCGAACGTCTGGAGAAGATGCGGTTCCGGGGCGGGGATCGCCGGTGCGGGCGCAACGACGGACTTGCGGAACAGCACAAAGGCGGCGCCGTCGGGATCGAAGTCGAGCGGCACGATCGTGCGCCCGCCCTCGCTGCGCCAGGCGAGCGGGCGGACCTCGCCGGTGTCGGCATCCCAGAGCTCGGGCGCGAGGCCGGTCACGCGGAAGGAGACTTCGGCGCGAGCAGCAGTGCGCGAGCGACTCGACAGGAAATAGAGCTCGCCATGGTCGAGCGTGCGATGGAGCACCATCAACTCGGGGGCCTGCCCTTCGACGCGCCAGTCGGGGGCGATCCCGGCGTGGGAAAGCGCGTCGGCTGCGGGCGCATCGACGACCTTGCCGCCGTCCCAGAGCCGCGCGACCAGCGCCGCGAAGGCCGCGGGATCGTCGGCGAAGCTTGGCGAGGACAACGGGCGCGGGCCGATCACCAGCGCGCCGGCGTCGGCGAGCGCGGCGATCCTGCGCAGCGTTCCCAGCGTCATCCGCCGCGACGTGCCGCCGAGCAGCAGCGCGCGATAGTGCATCCCCGACGGCGTGACGAGCTGTCCGTCGCGAACGCCGAGAAGGCCCTTCAGCGCCTCGGCATCGACGAAGTCGAAGCCGTGCCCCGCGGGGAGGTCGGCCGGCGGCCCCGCGGCGTAGAGCGCGGTCAGCGGCGCTTCCTCGCCGAAGAAATAGGCGATGTCGGCGGCATAGCGGCCCTGCTGGAGCAGATAGGCCGAGCGGGCGAGGTACGAGACCCAGGGCTTGGCCTGCCCCGCCCAGGTCTCGTAGCGGTTGAAGAACTGGCCGAAGATGCCGAGCGTCAGCCCTGGCGGATGCCCCTCCACCGGCTGGTGGACGCTGCTGTGGATCATGAAGCGCGTCACGCCCATCGCCAGCGCGGCATCGGCGACGCGCTTGAGGCTGCGCGGCGACCCCGCCCAGGGCGCGAGCCCCGAGGTGAAGCTTTCGGCCGCGACCGGCCCGGTGCCCCAGAGGTGCGACACCGAGGCGGCGCCCTTGAGGTCGGCGACCGACATGGGCTCGACATGGCCCTGCTCGTTGGGCGCCCAGATCGCGCCGGTCGGCTCGTCGGCATGCGCGCGCATCGCCATGTCGTCACCGAGCACCGGGCGATGGTCTTCGAGCGCTTCGCCGCGCACGCGCAGGCCCGCCTCATGCGCGCTGCGGGCGACTTCGCCGTAGTGGTTCACGGCGATCAGCTCGGCGATGGTCTGGCGATAGTCCCAGAGGAACTTGTCGCTCGCCGCGGCGCTGCCGACGATCCGGCCGGTGATCGCGGGGAGCCAGGGCGTCGGGTCGTAGCCGCGCCGTGCCCTGAACTCGGCGAGCATCGCGCCGGTCCAGTTCTGCGGGCCCGATTCGATGCTGTCGTTGAGGATCGTGGTGATGCCGCCTTTGCCCAGCAGTTCGGGCGGGACGACCGCGCGATAGGTGGCGAGGTAGCGCGCCATATAGTCGCGCACCGCCGCGGCATCGAGCTTGTCGACCTCATAGCCGGTCGCCTCCGCCGGCGCAGGGGCGTTGACCGCGCCGGTCAGCGACCAGCCGAGCCGCAGCACTTCCCAGCGCCCGCGCGGCGGCGTCCAGTCGAGCGTGCGGTCGGGGCGGAGCTTGTCGGTGAGGTCGAGCACGCCCTGCTGAGGGATCGCCGAGCCGGGATCGGCGGCGGGAGTCTCGATCGCATAATAATCGTCGGCAGCGCCGAAGCCGGCCTTGTCCTCGAAGCGATTGACGCGCGCGTCGGGAAGGAGTGCGAGCCGCTGCAGCCGGAGGTCGGCAGGCGCAGGCGCGCGATCGTAGCGCTTGTTGGCAATGCCGGGCGCGGCGAGGTTGACCACGCGCCGCCACAGCGAGCCGGGGTCCGCGGGCGGCGAGAAGCTGACCCGGAAGCTGCGCGCGGTGACGGGGGCGAAGCTCACCGTGCTCTGGCTGCGTGGCGAGAAGGCGAGGTCGGCGACCTTGCGGAAGGTGACGCCGTCGTCGCTCGCCTCGAGCATGGCGGCGGGCGCGAGGTCGAACAGGCCGGGCCTGGTGGGGGCATAGACCAAGGCGCGGACGGTCTGGGGCCGGTCATAATCGAAGCGGATCCACTGCGGCGAGCCCTGCGAGAGCGGCAGCGTGGCGGCCGACGCGCGCTCGAGCCGCGGGTCGGCGAGCAAGGCGGCATCGAGCGGGCCGCCGCTCGACGTCACCCGCGCGGGCGGCAGCGGCGCGGCGTCGGCGGGCACGCGCCAGGCGAGGACCTTGACGTCGCGGTAGAAGGCGGTCGCCCTGGCCTTGTCGTCGCGCGCGAGGTCCTGGAAGGGCCCCGGCACCGCGGGCGGCGGTGCGAGCATGCCGGTGAAGCGGCGCCCGCCCTCGACGAACGTGCTGCTCCACACCAGCTTCTTCATCGCCGCCTCGGGCGCCACCCAGGGGCCGCCGGTCTCGCTCCAGCCGGGCGAGGAGGCGATGCCGACCTCGAGCTTCAGCCGCGCCGCCTGCTCGATCGCGTGGCGGAAAGCGGCCTGCCAGTCGGGGTGCATGTAGATCAGGCGATGGTCGACGACCTTGGGCACGCCGGGCTGGGCGACGTCGAACACCTGGAAGCCGCCGAGGCCGATGTCGCGGAACCAGGCGAGGTCGCGGTCGATGCCGTCGATCGTGACGTTGCCGTCCATCCAATGCCACCAGACCCAGGGCCGCGCCGACTGCGGCGGATCGCGGAAGCCGTCGCGGAGCGGGTCCTCCTGCGCCTGGGCGGGCGCGGCGGCGAGCAGCATCGCGGCCAGCGCGACGGCGAGCGAGCGGATCATCGCGTCTCTCCCCGCGCCGCGATCTCGGCGACGATGGCCTCGTGGGTACCGCGCCGCAGCGGGTTGAACGCCATCGCAAGCATCGACAGCAGCGCGCCGGCGAGCGGCAGCGCGACCATGATCGTCACCAGCCCGGCGATCGTCGCCGGGCTCTGCGCGCGGTTTGCGACAAAGCCGACATGGTCGAGCGCCAGCCCGAACAGCCCGGCGCCGAGCCCGAGCGAGACCTTCTGGAACAAGAGCGCCAGCCCGAACACCAGCCCCTCGGCGCGCCCGCCGCTCCGCCACTCGCCATATTCGACCGTGTCGGGCAGCATCCCCCAATACGCGAAGACGATGCCGAGATAGCCCGCCTGGACATAGACGAGCAGCGCGTTCATCCCCCAGCCCGCGCCCGGCCGCGCGAGCGCGAACAGGATGAGGCCCGAGGCGAAGAGCCCGCAGCTCGCCAGCCACACCGCGCGCTTGCCGATGCGCCGGGCGACCAGCATCCACAGCGGCACGACGACGAGCCCGCTCGCCCCCGCCATCGCCAGCGCGGCGGGCGCGCCCTTCTCGTCGAGCAGGACGTATTTGAAATAGTAGAGCACCGACTTGGCGAAGACGGTGTAGCAGACGACGAAGCACAGCCCGGCGAGCACCAGCGTCCAGAAGGCACGGTTGCGCAGCACAGGAGCCCAGTCGAGCGCGCGTCGAGCGCGCGCGTCCTCCGTGGTCTCCTCGCGCGTGGTGCGGAACACCAGCAGCAGGATCGGCGTGGCGAGCAGCGCGAAGAGCAGCGCCGCGACGAAGAAGCCGAACGGTGCGTCGCGGCTGCCGGTCGCCAGCGCCGCCACCGGCTGGGTGAGCAGCGCGACGGCGACATAGGCGCAGGTGCCGAACACCATCCGCGCGCCGGCGATATTGCCGCGCTCGGCGGCGCTGCGAGTGATCCGGGCGGTGAGCGCGGCATAGGGCACGTTCACTGCGGCATAGAGGCTGCGGAACACGAGGTGCGCCGCCATCACCGCGACGACCAGCGCGGTGCCGGCGAGCGGCGGGCGGAAGTAGAGCAGCGCGAAGCCGCCCGCGAGCGGAAGCGTGCCGAAGAGCAGCCAGGGCCGGTAGCGGCCCCAGCGCGTGCGGGTGCGGTCGGCGGCGGCGCCGATCACCGGGTCGGCGAACCCGTCCCAGATCGACGCGACCATGTAGATCAGCCCCGCCGCCGAGGCCGAGAGCCCCACCGCCTCGGTGTAGTAGAAGAGCAGGTAGAGCGAGACGCTCTGCCAGTAGAGGTTGAAGGCGAAGTCGCCCGAGGCGAAGGCGATCGTGCGCCGCCAGCCGAGCGGGGCGCTCATGCTTCGGGCTCCAGGACGAAGCGGGCGGGCTCGCCGGCCTCGGCGTGGGGAGCGATCCAGAGCTCGAAGGCGCCGGGCTCGGCGGTGCCGTCGGCGAAGGCGAGCAGCCCGCGGGTGATCTCGAACACCGCCTCGACTTCGCCGTTCGCGGGGATCGCCAGCTTGGCAAAGCCCTTGAGCTCGCGCACCGGGCGGATGCGGCTCGCGGCGACGTCGTGGAGGTAGAGCTGGGCCACTTCCTCGATCGCTGCGCCCGCAGTCTCGCGGATCGTGCAGCGCGCGGTGAGCGTGCCGTCCCACGCCATCGTCGCGTGATCCAGCCGGACGGGGCCGTAATCGGCGCGGCCATAGCCAAGGCCGAAGCCGAACGGGTAGAGCGGCCCGGGCTCGACATCGATGTAGCGCGCGGTGAAGCGCGGCTTGCCGGCCTCGGGCGGGCGACCGGTGCGCTTGCGGGCGTAGTAGAGCGGCAGCTGGCCGACATGGCGCGGGAAGCTCATCGGCAGCCGCCCGCCCGGCGCGGCGCGGCCGAGGACGAGGTCGGCGATCGCATGGCCGGTCTCGGCGCCGAGGAACCAGGTGACGAGCAGCGCATCGGACAGCCCCGCCAGCTCGGGGATGGCGAGCGGCCGGCCGGTGCGGAGCAGCGTGACGACCGGCTTGCCGAGCGACCGCATCGCCCGCGCCAGCTCGAGCTGCGCGGCCGGCAGCGACGGATCGGCACGCGAGCGGGACTCGCCCGACATATGCTGCCCCTCGCCCAGCGCGAGCACCACGACATCGCTGCCTTCCGCCGCGGCAAGCGCAGCCGCGATCCCGCCCTCGATCGGCGATTCGATGCCGCATCCCGGCGCGACGCTGAGCGCGGCGATCTCGGGCGAGGCCGCGAAGCCGTCGAGGAGGCTCGCCGACTCGCCATTGTCGGCGAAGATCGCCCAGGCGCCGTTGAGGTGCGCATGTTCGTCCGCGAACGGCCCGATCAGCGCGGCGCGCACGCCTGGCCTGAGCGGCAGCACGCCACCCTCGTTCTTCAGCAGCACCGGGCAGCGCCGCGCTGCCTCGCGTGCGAAGGTCTTGAGCGCCGCGGCGTCCTGCTCGACGGCCAGTCCGCGATATGGATCGTCGAACAGCCCCAGCGCCGCCTTGGCGCGGAGCACGCGCAGCACCGCGGCATCGAGCAGCGCCATCGGCACCTCGCCGCTCGCGACGAGATCGGCGAGATGCTCGGCGTAGAGCCCGCTCTCCATGCAGATGTCGAGCCCGGCGAGGAAGCAGCACTTCGCCGCTTCGCGCCGGTCGGCGGCGTGGCCGTGGACGATCGTCTCGGCATCCGAATTATAGTCGGAGACGGTGACCCCCTCGAACCCCCAGCCCTCGCGCAGCACCCCGGTGAGCAGGTCGCGGCTCGCGGTGCAGGGCACGCCGCCGACGTCGTTGAACGCGGTCATCACCGCGCCCGCGCCCGCGTCGATCGCCGCGCGATAGGGCGGCAGATAGGCTTCGGCGAAGGTCGCGTCGGAGACTTCGGCCGAGCCATAGTCGAGCCCCGCCTCGGCGGCGCCATAGCCGGCGAAATGCTTGACCGTCGCCATCAGCCGGCGCGGATCGGCGAGGTCCTCGCCCTGGAAGCCGCGCACGCGCGCCGCAGCGATGAGGCTCGCGAGATGGGTGTCCTCGCCGTAGCTCTCGACCGCCCGGCCCCAGCGCGCGTCGCGGCAGAGGTCGGCGCCGGGCGCGAAGGTCCAGTGGATCCCCGCCGCCGCCGCTTCGCTCGCCGCCAGCTCGGCCGCGCGCCCCGCCAGCGCCGGCTCGAAGCTGGCCGCCTCGGCCAGCGGCACGGGCAGCGCGGTGCGGAAGCCGTGGATCACGTCGGCGGCGAAGACCAGCGGGATGCCGAGGCGCGATTCCTCGACCGCGATGCGCTGGAGCGCGCGCACCGACGCCTCGCCATGGACGTTGAAGATCCCCGTCACTTCGCCTGCGCGGATCGCCGCCAGCCGCTTCTCGGGCGGATCGAAGGTCAGCGCCGGGTTCACCGGATCGCCGCCCCAGTGCACCGCCGCCGAATAGAGGCTGAGCTGGCCGACCTTCTCGGCGACCGTCATCAGGCCGAGCAGCTGCTCGGGACTCCGGTCGAGACGAGACGCGGGACGCACGGATGCCATCCTAGCAGTGCGTCACTGCTTGGCGAGGCGCTTGAGCAGGAAGTCGCGCGCGGTGCCGATCGCCTGCTTGCCCTCGGGCGTGTCGGACAGGAAGCCCATGAAGACGTGCGGCATACCCTCGTAGAGGTCGAGCACCGCCTCGCCGCCGCCCATGCGGATCGCCTGATATTCGCGGATGAAGTCGCTCATCAGATATTCGCGCGTCCCGCCCTGGATCAGGGTCGCGGGGAAGGGCCTGGAATAATCGCCGAGCACCGGCGAGGCCCAGGGGTTCTTCATCCCGGCCCCGACATCGGCGCCCGCATAGGCCTTCATCACCGCGTCGAGCCACGCCTGATTATCGAGCACCGGATCGACATAGGCGAGCGTGGTGCGCGTGTCGCCGTCGTTGCCGAGATCGACCGCGGGCGAGAGCGCGACCAGCGCGGCGGGGAGCGGCAGGCCCTCGTCGCGCATCCGGAGTGTGCTGCCGAGGATGATGTTGCCGCCCGCGCTGTCGCCGTAGAGGCCGATCTGGCCGGGCTTGTGGCCCTGCGCGATGAGCGCCTTGTAGACCGCGACGGCCTGGCCGGTGATGTCGCGGAAGTCGTGCTCGGGCGCGAGGCCGTAATCGACCGAGACGACGGGAAGCCCGGTCGCCGAGGCATAGATCGCCGCGAGCCGGAACGCCGATTTGGGCGATCCGCCGATCCACCCGCCGCCATGGATATAGACGAGCACGCGCCCGTCGGTCGCGGCGTTCTGCGGCGTCACGCGGAGCACCGGCACGCCGCCGACGGTGTCCGGCGCATAGGTCACTTTGTAAGCCGCCGCAGTCGCCGCGACCTTGGTGTCGACATCCTTCTCCGCCATCGCGCGCAGCGCCGCGAAATCGAGTGCCATCGCCATGCGCTGCGGCCGCATCGCCTTCTGCGCCGCGAGGCCGGGCTTGAGCACCGCCGCAGCCTGCGGCGAGACGGTCTTGGGCAGGACGAAGCGGAGGTCCTCCGCCGGAGCCGCCTGCGCGAGCGCGGCCGCAGGGAGCATCAGCCCGGCGAGCAGCACGGGCAGCTTGATCGAACGCATGGCAGGGATTCCTTTCAGGGCTTGGGCTTGGCGGGCTTGTCATTGTGCCGCGCGACGGCATCGAGCGCGGGCGAGGCGGCGCTGCCGACCGCGGGGCCGGCGGGCCCGAACACCATCATCGGTCCGTCGGGGGCGAAGCGCGGCCAGGCGGGAAGACCCTTGGGATCGGGCACGCCGTCGCGGGCGAAGGCGACCCAATAATCGCCCACCGCCCTGGCCATCGCGCGGTCGGCGTCGGTCGCGGGCCTGGCGAGCGTGCCCAGCGTG
The DNA here is from genome assembly GCF_017745215.1 of Sphingomonas sp. GTDB lineage: Bacteria > Pseudomonadota > Alphaproteobacteria > Sphingomonadales > Sphingomonadaceae > Sphingomonas. The sequence goes on along the minus strand of NZ_JAGHZV010000012.1, from coordinate 72,110 downwards.
CCGAAGACGAAGGGCACGTCGCCGCCGTGCGCCGCGCCGGTGCCGGGCTCGCGCGCCGCTTCGGGGACATAGTCGAAGCGGTAGAGGAAGCTCGGATTGGCCGCGTTCATCGTCGCGGCGAAGCGCGCGGGCTCGCCGAAGCCCAGGTCGGTGACGATCGCATGCTTGAACGCTTCGTCCGACCCATAGGCGGCCTTGATCGCCGCGGCATCCTCGCCGAGCTGGCCGGGCGCCATCGCCGCGGCGGCGGCACGCAGCGGCGCGGGCAGGAACGCCACTTCGTCGCTGTTCGAGCCGACCAGATAGGGCACCTTCGCCGCGCGGCCCGAGCGCCAGGCGTCGTCGAGGTTGCCGAGCACGATCTGCCCATCGGCCATCGCGCCCGAATAGGTGTCGCTCTCGCTGTTCATCAGCGACATGTTGCCGCGCACCTTGTCGGCGGGGATCGCGCGCAGCGCCGCTAGGTCGTTGCCCTCGACGCCGTATTTCCTGGCGAAGGCCACGCCCTTCGCCTCGGCGTCGGCGAGCGAGCCGCCGCGATCGCGTCCGCCGCCCGACTGGACGATCGCACGCTGGAACAGCCCCTTGGCCAGGGGCGAGACCATCATCGCATTGACTGCGCCGCCGCCCGCGGATTCGCCGAAGATCGTCACCTTGGCCGGATCGCCGCCGAACGCCCTGGCGTTGCGCTTCACCCAGCGCAGCGCGGCGAGGATGTCCATCAGGCCCCAATTGCCGGTGGGGGCGCCCCTGGCCTCGGCGGTGAGCGCGGGGTGCGCGAAGAAGCCGAAGCGGCCGAGGCGATAGTTGAGCGTCACCACCACCGCGCCGCGCGCCGCGAGCGCGCTGCCGTCATAGACCGCCTGCGAGCCCGAGCCCGCGGTGAAGCTGCCGCCGTGGATCCACACCATCACCGGCGCGCCGCCCTTGACCGCCTTGGCCGGCGCCCAGACGTTGAGGAACAGGCAGTCCTCGCTCATCGGCGCGCCGTTGCGGTCGGCCTCCCAGTCGCGGCGGCTGTGCTCGCAATCGGCGCCGAACTCGGTCGCCGGGCGCGTGCCCGCCCAGGGCTGCGCCCGCGCCGGCGCGCGCCAGCGCCGGTTGCCGACGGGTGGCGCGGCGTAGGGGATTCCCTTGAAGACATCGAGCCCGCCCTGGTGCGACCCGGAGAGCGCTCCCCCTTCCACCTTCACCACCGGCGCGGCGGCCTGGGCCGCAGCCGTTCCCGGCATCGCCGCGACGCCAATCGCCATGGCCGCCGCCGCCAGCGACTCTCCCAAACCGCGCATCGTCCTCTCCTTGGAAAAACGTTATGCACGTGCATAACGAATTGTCGACTCCCCTTTCGCATCTTTTCCGGTCGCGGGCTCGACGGCGATGCTGAGGAGCCCGCGCGCGCGCGCCGCGACGATCAGCCGGCGGCGCTCGCCGTCGAAACGGCATTCGGCGCCGGAGACGACGATCTCGCCGGGGAACCAGGCCTCGGGGAGCACGATCTCGCTCGGCGCGGCGATCGCGGGGTCGACGTCGATCTCGGCTTCGAAGCGGCCGCTCGCCGAATCGAAGCGCATCGCGCGGATCACGCCCTGCGCGCGCTCGACATAGGGCCGCGCAAAGCCGCTCCGCCCGCGCGCGCCGTCGCCGTTCTCGACCTGGTCGGCGGAGTAGACCGAAAGGTCCTCCTGGTTCCAGCCGTCGCCGATGCGCAGGTCGTTGCGGTTGGAGGCGGTGTAGGTCCATTGCGTCGAATTGAGCAGCAGCGCGTCGATCGCATCGTACATCGCGCCGAGCGCCGCGGCATGCGCGTCCCAGACTGCCTCGCCGCGCTCGCCCGCTGCCCAGCGCGCGAAGGAGCGGCCGCCATCCAAGTCATAGGGAATGCCGAACTCGCCGAGCAGCCGCGGCGCGCCTTCGATCGCGCCGGTGTCGAACAGCATCGCCATCTCGGCGCGGTAGCGCTCGCTCAGCGCGGCGCGGTCGGCCGCAGGATCGAAGGATTTCCGCCATAGGATGTCGACGTCATACCAATGGCTGGCGTTGACTGTCCGGGCCGGCATGCCCTTGGCGAAGCCGCGGCCGTGGGTGAATTGATAGGGGTTGGCTTCGGCGAAGACCAGCCAGTCGGGGCAGACATTGCGGATCGTCGCGGCGACGGCGTGGTGGAAGGGCAGCACGAGGTCGGCGTCGGGGTCGATCGCGCGGCCGCCCGTGCGGCGGAAGAAATCCTCGTCGCGCACCCGCGCCGCGCCGCCCTCGCGCGTCCAGGCGCCGGCGCGTTCGAACGGGTCCTCGACGCCGGGCAGCCAGATCGAGACGCCCTCGGGGTTGGCGATCTGGCTGCCGACGATCTGCATCCCGCCCTCTCCTGCTCCCAGGACCGGCAGCTCGACCGGCTCGCCCGCGGCCGCGCGGAGCGCCGCAAAGGGCGTCCAGCACGGGCCGGCGCGTACCGGAATGGGACAATCGCGATCGGCCGCGAGCTGCGGCTCCGACATGCGCTGGCCGATGAAGCCGAGGCTGGGCTCGTTGAGCGTGTCGAAGCCGATCACTTCGGGGATGTCCGCGAGCCGCTTCGCAAGTGCCGCCATCGCGCCGAGGTAGTGACGCTGGAGGAAACCCTGGACGTTGACGCCGCCCGCGGTCCAATGCGGCGTCAGCGTCGCGCCGGCGAAGAAGGCCGTCCAGAGGATGCCGTTCGCCGGGAGCCGGTAATTGCGCGACCAGCTCATCATCGGATAGCGCGATTCCTGGCGTCCCTCACCGCTTGAATAATCATAGCGGCGTTGCATCACATGCGCCGCACCAGCCGCGTCGAAGCGCGTGAAATCGAGCCCGACCGCTTCGAACACCCAGCCCGGCGCGCCGTCGCCGCCGGTCATCCGGCTCCACACGTCCTGGTGGAAATCGATGAAGATCACGAAGCGATGCGCCGCCGCGCGCCGACAAAGCGCCGCGACATACTCCAGATAGTCGGTGTCGTAGCAGCCTGGCCCCTCGTGCTCGATGGCTTCCCACGTCACAAGAAAACGCAGGCAATTGAAGCCCCAGGACGCGATCCTTGCGAAATGATCGTCGGCCTCGGGGAGCGGGAACGGGCGGCCGACGAAGCTCACCGAGCGATGGTCGGCGAAGTCGCTCGGCAGGTGCGTGCCCCCGTCCGGATACGGGATCTTGCAGTCGCCCCCCAGGTTCAGCCCGCGCAGCACGACATGCCGGCCATGGGCGTCGACGAACCGCCCTTCGGCAACGTCGATCATGGGCTTTCGCATTCTCTCTTCCACTTCGGATTCGTTTTCGTTATGCAAATGGTCAATAAGAGCTGAGAGCCGCTCAGTCCAGTACGCAAAACAAGGTCGCCCTGGATTTCGGTCGCAGGGGGGAGGAGAAACGGAAAATGCAGAACAAGACCATGTGGATGACCTCGGCCGCGATGGCCGCGCTGCTCGCCGCGGCGGTGCCGGCGCAGGCGCAGGACGCGCCCGCCGACTCGGGCCAGACCGCCGAGTCGCAGCCGGCCGAGTCGCAGGACGACGCGCAGAAGAGCGAGATCGTCGTCACCGGCACGCTGATCCGCGGCATCGCGCCCACCGGCACCCAGGTGATCGGCAAGGACCGCGAGGAGATCCTCGCGAGCGGCGCGGCGTCGACCACCGACGTCCTCGCCTCGATCCCGCAGCTCAACTATTTCGGCAGCGTGCCGCGCGCCAACCAGGACGCGGGCAGCCCGGTCTTCTATCCGAACCTGCGCAACCTCGGCGCTTCGGGCGGGCAGGACACGCTGCTGCTGGTCAACGGCCACCGCATGGTCGGCCAGGGCATCCAGGCGACCACCGCCGACCCGACGGTGATCCCGCCCGCGGTGCTCCAGCGCGTCGACGTGATCCCCGACGGCGGCTCGTCGATCTACGGTTCGGACGCGATCGGCGGCGTGATCAACTTCGTCACCCGCAAGCGCTTCGACGGCGTCGAGGCGGCCAGCCACTACAGCACCGCCGACCATTATGACGCGGTCGACGCCGACCTGACCGTCGGCAAGGACTGGGGCAGCGGCTCGCTCTACGTCGCCTATGCCTATGCGTGGCACAGCGACCTGCTCGGCCAGTACCGCGACTATGCGACGAGCAACCACCTCGCCGCGGGCGGATCGGACCTGCGCAACACCGCCTGCGCGCCGGGCAACCTCACGGTGGGCGGCGTCACCTATGCGCTCCCCGGCCGCGTCGCGGGCACGCTCAACCGCTGCGACGATCCCAAGGTGATCGACCTCTACCCGCGCGAGCAGCGCAACTCGGTGTTCGCCTCGTTCGACCAGCAGCTCTCGCCGTCGCTCGAGTTCAACGCGACCGCCTATTGGTCGCGCCGCGACACGACGGTGAAGACCGCGCAATCGACCTCGACGGGCACGATCACCGCGCTCAATCCCTATTTCTCGCCGATCGGCGCCGAGACGTCGCAGAGCGTCGCCTTCTCCTGGTCGAGCGTGTTCGGGCCGAGCAACGTCACCAACCAGCGCTTCGATTCCTACGGCACCACCCAGGGGCTGACCTGGGACGTCGGCGGCGGCTGGCAGATCCGCGCGGAGAGCAACTTCGGGCGCAGCGAGAGCACGATCCACGAGGACGGGATCAACGCCACCGCCGCGGCGCTGGCGCTCGCCGGTACCTCGACCACCACCGCGCTCAATCCCTACAACCTGGGCGCGACCAACCCCGCGGTGCTAGCCGCGGTCGAGAATTGGGAGAATTACTCCTATGGCGTGCAGGAGCTCGCCGAGGGCCGCGTTGTCGCCGACGGCACCTTGTTCGCGTTGCCGGGCGGCGACGTCCGCCTCGCCGCGGGCGGCGAATATCACTACAACAACCTGCGTCAGATGATGGTGAGCGGCCCGCGCGGCACCACCGCGGGCGCCACGCGCACCTACAGCTCGCGCACGGTCAAGTCGGTGTTCGGCGAGATCGCGGTGCCGCTGTTCGGCGCGAGCAACGGCATGCCGGGGCTGCGCAGCCTGACGCTCAGCGGCTCGGTGCGCTACGACGATTACAACGACGTCGGCGGCACCACCAATCCCAAGGTCGGCGTCACCTGGGAGCCGTTCGACGATCTCAAGATCCGCGGCAACTGGGGCACCTCGTTCCACGCGCCGGGGCTCGAATCGATCAGCCCGGTGGGGCAGCAGGCGCAGATCCTGCCGGTCAGCCCCTATATCCGTCCGGGCGACTCCGCGCTCAACTTCCTGCGGCCGACGATCGTGCTCGCGGGCGGCAACCCCGGCCTCAAGCCCGAGACCGCGGACACCTGGTCGGTCGGCGCCGACTGGAAGCCCAAGGCGATCCCCGGGCTGCTGGTGAGCGCGACCTATTACAAGATCGACTTCAAGAGCCGGATCGGCCTGCTCTCGGCGACGACCCTGTTCACCGATCCCAACTTCGCGCCCTTCTACATCGTCAACCCCACGCTGGCGCAGGCGCAGGCGCTGACCGGCGGGATGACGGTGGTGGGCGCGCCGAGCGTCGCCGCGCTGTTCGCCGGCGCGCCGGGCAGCTCGCCCTATCTGCTCGCCGACGCGCGGCTGCAGAATTTCGGCGGGATCAAGGTGAAGGGGATCGATTTCCACTTCGCCTATGCCCACCAGTTCGGCGAGTTCGGGCTGCTCGCCGACTGGGCGGGCACCTGGACGCTAGACCGGCTGACCGCGACCGGCACCAACGGCCCCTGGACCGACACGCTCAAGAACGGCACCGCCGATCTCAGCTTCGTCGCGATGCTGGGCGGCAAGTTCCGCGGCTTCACCGCGCGGGGGCAGTTCAACTATCGCGGCGGCTATCCGATCCTGGGGCTGGTCAACCAGACGCGGATCGGCGCGTTCGAGACGGTCGACCTCCACTTCGCCTACGACCTGCCCGCCAAGGGCTGGCTGAAGGACACCCAGCTGATGCTCAACGTCGACAATGTGTTCGACGTCGGCCCGCCCTATGCCAATGTGTCGAACACCAATTTCAGCCAGTACAACGGGTCGACGCTGGGGCGGCTGTTCCAGTTCGGCGTCCGCAAGACGTTCTGAGCGGAGGATGCCGGCTTCGCCTCGCCGCCCGGATGGGAGGGCGGCGGGGCGATCCACCGGAGAGGAGAGGCAGGCGGTGCGGGCCAGTCATTTGTTCGGCACGGGAGAGGTGCCGCTGCGCTACCAGACGATCGGCGAAGCGTTCGACGAGGCCGTCGACCGCTACCCGAACCGTACCGCCTTGGTGGTGCGCCACCAGGGCATAAGCTGGACCTGGGCGGAGCTCGCCGCGCGGGTCGAGCGGCTGGCGGCGGGGTTCGTCGCGCTCGGGCTCGCGCGCGGCGAGCGGATCGGCATCTACGCGCCCAATTGCGCCGAATGGGTGCTCACCCAGCTCGCGAGCGCCAAGGCGGGGCTGATCCTCGTCACGGTCAACCCGGCCTGTCGCTCGAGCGAGCTCGCGCATGCGCTGCGACTCGCGGGGGTGCGCGCGCTGGTGATGGCCGAGCGGTTCAAGACCTCGGACTATGTCGCGATCCTCGCCTCGGTCGCGGACGAGCTGCCCGAGCTCGAGTTCACCATCCAGATCAGGCGCCCGCGCCATGCCGGGCTCATCGCCTTCGACACGCTCGCCGCCACGCCCGTGGCCGAGGCCCGCGCCGAGCTGGCCGCGCGCGCCGCAGCGATGACGCCCGACGACCCGATCAACATCCAGTTCACCAGCGGCACCACCGGCGCGCCCAAGGGCGCCACCCTCACGCATCACAATATCCTCAACAACGGCCTGTTCGTCAGCCGCGGCATGGCGCTGACGGCGTTCGACCGGATCTGCATCCCGGTGCCGCTCTACCATTGCTTCGGCATGGTGATGGGCGTGCTCGCCTGCGTGACCCACGGCGCGACGATGGTCTTCCCCGCCGAGGCATTCGATCCCGAGGCGGTGCTCGAAGCGGTCGCGGCGGAGGGCTGCACTGCGCTCTACGGCGTGCCGACGATGTTCATCGCCGAGCTGGCCCATCCGCGCTTCGCCGAGTTCGACCTGTCGAGCCTGCGCACGGGCATCATGGCGGGCGCGTCGTGCCCCGAGGAGACGATGCGCCAGGTGATCGAGCGGATGCACATGCGCGACGTCACCATCTGCTACGGCATGACCGAGACGAGCCCGGTGAGCTTCCAGACGCGGATCGGCAGCGACCTCCGCACGCGCACCGCCACCGTGGGGCACATCCTCCCCTTCCTCGAGGCCAAGCTGGTCGACGGCGAAGGGCGCGTCGTGCCGCGCGGCGAGACGGGCGAGTTCCTCGTGCGCGGCTACAGCGTGATGCGCGGCTATTGGAACCAGGCCGAAGCGACCGCGACCGCGATCGACGCCGCCGGCTGGATGCATTCGGGCGACCTCGCGGTGTTCGGCGAGGACGGCACCTGCCGGATCGTCGGCCGCGTGAAGGACATGATCATCCGCGGCGGCGAGAACATCTACCCGGCCGAAGTCGAGAATTTCCTGATGTCGCACCCGGATGTGATCGAGGCGGCGGTGTTCGGCATGCCGCATCCGCATTGGGGCGAGCAGGTCGTCGCCTGGGTGCGCACCTCGCGCGAGATCGACGCCGAGGCGCTGCGCGCCTTCTGCCGCGATCGCATCGCGCACTACAAGATCCCGTCGATCGTCCGCTGCGTCGACAGCTTCCCGATGACGGTGACGGGCAAGATCCAGAAATTCGAGATGCGCCGCATGATGGCGCACGAAGCGGAGGAAGTCGCATGAAGTCCAAGGTGATGATGGCAGCGCTGCTCGGCGGCACGGCGCTGCTCGGCTGGGTCGCGCCCGCAGATGCGGCGAACGACCCCGCCGCGCGCTGCGAGAACCTCGCCAAGCTCGCGCTGCCCGACGTCACCATCAAGTCCGCCGCCTATGTCGCGGCCGGGCCCTATATCGGACCCAATGCCGACGCCGGCGGCGTGAAGGTCACCCTGCCCGCGCATTGCCGGATCGTCGGCGTGATCAAGCCGGCGCCGCGCTCGAACATCGGCTTCGAGGTCTGGATGCCGGCGAGCGGCTGGAACGGCAAGTTCCAGGGTGCGGGCAACGGCGGCTATGCCGGCGACATCGCCTATCGCGGCGGCCTCGTCGAAGGCGTCGAGCGCGGCTATGCGGTCGCGACCACCGACACCGGCCACGTCGCCAATGGCCTCACCGCGACCTGGGCGATCGGCAACCTCGATGCGCAGATCGACTATGGACACCGCGCCGTCCACCTCACCGCGGTCAACGCCAAGGCGATCGTCCAGGCCTATTACGGGCGCAAGCCGCGGCTCTCGATCTTCAGCTCCTGCTCGAACGGCGGGCGCCAGGCGCTGATGGAGGCGCAGCGCTACCCGGGCGACTATGACGGGATCATCGCCGGCGCGCCGGCGTACGACTGGACGCGGCTCGCGCAAATCTTCCTGTGGAACGGCCAGAGCCTGACGCGCACGCCGGGCTCGAACATCCCGCCCGCCAAGCTGCCCGCGATCCAGGCGGCGATCCTCGCGCAATGCGACGGCCTCGACGGGCAGAAGGACGGGTTGATCCGCGACCCGCGCCGCTGCGACTTCAAGGCCGCTTCGATGGTCTGCACCGGCGCCGAGACCAACCAGTGCCTCACCCCCGACCAGGCCGAAGCGCTCGACCGCATCCACCAGGGCCCGCCGAACAGCCGCGCGCGCCGGATCGGCTATTCGCTCGGCGGCGTCGAGGCCGAGCCTGGCGGGTGGAATCCGTGGATCTCCAATGCCAACCCGCTGCTCACTGCCGCGGGCGTGTTCGGCCTGGGGCTGCCGCATTACTTCGCCAACATGACCAAGCTGAGCTTCGCGAGCTTCGATCCGATGCGCGACGGCCCGGCGCTCGACGGCGCGCTCGCGCCCTTCCTCAACGCGACCGACACCGATTTGAGCGGCTTCTTCGGCCGCGGCGGCAAGCTGATCCTCTACCACGGCTGGGGCGATGCCGCGGTACCGCCCGAGATGACGATCGACTATTATGACACCGTCATGGCCCGGATGCGCGGCCGCGCGGCGGGGGCGATGCGGCTGTTCCTCGTCCCCGGCATGGAGCATTGCAACGCCGGCCCCGGCCTCAACAGCTTCGGCCAGGGCGCCGCGCCCGAGCCGGGCGCCGACCCGGCCGGCAACATCGATGCGGCGATGGAAGCCTGGATCGAGCGCGGGCGCGTTCCCGAGCAGCTCGTCGGCGTCTCGGCCAGGAACTGGCAGGTCGCGCCCGGCGACATGCGGCTCGCCGAGCCGCGCCGCACCGGCCTGATCTGCGCCTATCCCAAGGTGTCGATCTGGGATGGCCGGAACGACCCCGGCAAGGCGTCGAGCTATCGCTGCGGCAAGGAGTGAGGCGGTGAACGAGGCCGGCAATACCTCGCAGACGCTCCAGCGCGGGCTCGACCTGATGGAAGCGGTCGCGCGCGGGGATTCGAGCCTCGCCGCGCTCGCCACCGCGACGGGGCTGTCGCAGAGCACCGCGCACCGGCTCGCGCGCGTGCTGGTCGCGCGCAACTATTTCGTGCCGGTCTCGCGCGCGGGCTATCGGCTCGGGCCCTCGGCGCTGCGCATCGGCTTCCAGGCGCGGCGCCAGCTCGACCTCGTCCGCACCGCGCGGCCGCTGCTCGAGGCACTGGCGGCGAAGACCGGCGAGAGCGTCGACCTCGCCGCGCGCCAGGGCGACGCCGCGATGGTGCTCGACCGGGCGGCGGGGCAGAGCCGCATCCTGGTGCTCCGCCCGATCGGCGAGCGCCTGCCGCTCGGCGCCCATGCGCTGGGTGCGGTGCTCGCGAGCGAGCCTGCGCGCTTCCCCTTGCCGCTCTCGGCGGAGGGGGCGATCTCGGCCCCCGACAGCAGCGACCCGACCGTCCGCTGCATCGCTGCACCGGTGTTCGGCGGCGATGGGACGATCGCCGCGGCGATCGGCATCTCGGGCGTCGCCGAGCGCCGCGACCCCGCGGTCGAGCGCGCCTTCGCGCAAGCGGTCGCCGAGACGGCGATGGCGCTCGCCCGCCTGCTCGGCTGGGATGATCCGCGCCGCTGAGCGGACTCGCCGCGCCGCGCGCGCCTTCCCATATCGCAGCCATGAACGCATTCCCCGACGCCCAGGCCGACCTGTTCGGCCCCAAGATCCTGTCCGGCGCGATCCTGCCCGGGCTCGACTATCGCGAGGCGGTCGTCAGCGAGACGGAGGAGCGCGCTTTGCTGGCACGGATCGACGCGACCGGGCTGTCGCCGTTCCGCTTCCAGCAATGGACCGGCAAGCGGCTCACGCGCTCGTTCGGCTGGCGCTACGACTTCACCACCGGCCACCTCGGCGAGGCCGAGCCGATCCCCGACTGGCTCGAACCGCTGCGGGATCGCGCCGCGGGCTTCGCCGGGCTCGACCCGACCGAGCTCGTCCAGGTCCTGCTCGTCCGCTACGACCCCGGCGCGGGCATCGGCTGGCACCGCGACCGGCCGGCGTTCGAGCATGTCGTCGGCGTCTCGCTCGGCGAGCCCGCGACGCTGCGCTTCCGCCGCCGCCGCGAGGGCGGGTTCGATCGCGCCGCCGTGCCGCTGGCGCCGCGATCGATCTACCGTCTGAGCGGCGAGGCGCGGCACGATTGGGAACACAGCATCGCCCCGATCGACGCGCTGCGCTGTTCGATCACCTTCCGTAGCCTTGCCTCAGCGGGGCGCTGAGCCCGCCACGCGCGCCAGCTTCGCCGGGTCCTGCCCGGTGGGCAGCTTGCCCGCGGCGGTGAGCGTCTTCGCACCGTCGTTCCAGCGCAGCATCACTGCCTTGGCGCCGCCCCCACCACGATAGGCGTTGGTCACGCCGTCGTCGTCATAGAGCGCGAAGCTCGCATCGCGGCCGGGATAGACGCGGATCGCCTCGAGCGGCTGGCGCACCGAGGTGTTGGGCACCTGCACGCCCATCGGCACGATCGATCCCGCACGGACGAACAGCGGGATGCGGTCGATCGGCGCGGCGGCCGTGATCCATTGGCCGCCGGCATGCTTCTCCTCGGTCCAGTAATCATACCAGTCGCTGCCGGCCGGGAGATAGACCCTGCGGCTGGTCACCCCCTGTTCGGTGACGGGGGCGACGAGGAAGGCGGGGCCGAACATATATTCGTCGCCCAGCGTCGCCGCTTCTGGATCGTCGGGGAAGTCCATGAACAGCGCGCGCATGAAGGGCGAGCCGGTCTCATAGGTCTGGCGCCCAAGCGAATAGAGGTAGGGCATCAGCGCATAGCGCAGGCGGAGATAGCTCGCGAGGATCGGCTCGGCGGCCTTGCCGTACTCCCAGATCGCCGTCGCCGGGCGCTGGCCGTGGATGCGCAGCGTCGGCGTGAAGGCATTATACTGGAACCAGCGGACGAACAGCTCGGGATAGTCGGGGTAGTTCGCCCCCATCGCAGTCGCACCCGCGGGATCGACCAGCACCGGCCGCGGCGCCTTGGGCCCGCTCGGCCATTGCCAGCCGCCGGTGTCGCTGCCCCAATAGGCCATGCCGCTCGCGGTGAAGTTGAGCCCCGTCGGCACCTGGCGCCTGAGCGCTTCCCAGGTCGCGCGCACGTCGGACGACCAGAAGAGGCAGCCGTTGCGCTGCGTGCCGAGATAGGCGGCGCGGCAGAGGATCAGGTTGCGCTGGTTCGGACGGTCCTTCGCCGAGCCCTCGGCGACGCTCGAGGTGTGGACGAGCGGGTAGAGGTTGTGGAACCGGTCGCCCGAGCCGATCGAATATTGATAGCCGTCGGGCACGAGATCGGGCTCGGTCTCGTCGAGCCAGAACCAGTCGAAGCCCTGGCTCGCGATATTGTCGCGGATCTTCTCCCAGAACCACGCGCGCGCCTCGGGATTGGTGCTGTCGAGCAATGCGCCGGCGCGGTCCGAGCGCACCGCCAGCCCGTCGACCACCCCGCCGTCCTTGTCGTGGAGCAGCCAGCCCTTGGCGGCGAGCATGTCGTAATAGCGCGACTCGCGCTCGAAGCGCGGCCAGACGCTGATGATCGAATGCATGCCCCAGTCGTGGAGCTGCCGGTTCATGGCCGCGGGATCGGGGAAATACTTCCGGTCGATGTCGATCTGCCCCATCCGCGTCCAATAGAACCAGTCGAGCACCATCACGTCGAGCGGGTAGTTGCGGCTGCGATAGCCCTGGGCGATCCCCATCAGCTCGTCGCGGCTTTCGTAGCGCGCCTTGCTCTGGATGAGCCCGAACGCGGCCTTGGGCGGCAGCGGCGTGCCCCCGGTGAGCTTCGCATAGCCGGCATAGAGCTCGTCGGCGGACTTGCCGGTGATGACGAAGAAGGACACGCGCTCGCCGACCTGCGACTGGAAGCGCGTCGCATCGTGCAGCCCCGGCGAGACGATCGTCGGCGAGGGATTGTCCCAGACGATGCCATAGCCCTTGCTGGTCACGAGGAAGGGCACGCAGACCGTCTCGCCCGCGGGCGCGTCGTAATAGTGCCGGCAGTCGATCGTGCGGCCGCGGAGATCGAGGATGCCCTCCTGGTTCTGGCCGAGGCCATAGTAATGCGTGTCGGGCGTGTCGGCGAAGCTCGCACCCACCTTGAAGGTCTTCTCGCCGTTGACCGTCTGCGGCGCCATCTCCCAGCCGTCCATGCGGGTGATCTCGCGCCCGTCGGCGCCGGCGATGACGATCGAGACGGGCGGGAGCGACGGCGCGAAATAACGCTCCATCTGGCTCGGCGCGGCGGGCCAGGGCTGGGCCTTTACGGTGAGGCTGAGCGCGGCGGAGGCATAGACGTCGCCCGAGGCGTCGGCGCGATGGCTCCAGCCGGCGGGATCGGCCTTGGCGCTGATCCCATAGCCGGGCCCCGCGTCGATCTCCGCCGGATCGAGCGCGATCGTCACATGGACGATGTTCGGGCCATAGGCCTCGACCGCGACGCGGCTGCCGTTGCGCTCGACCGTGCCGAGCGACTGGGCGGCGGCTGGCAGCGCTGTCAGCAGCGCCGCGGCGGCGAGCAGGGTCTGGCGAACGGTCATGGGCTTCCTCTTCCTGAACGACGCCGTGCAGCCGCCGGCGCTTGCGGGTGAAGCCATGGCACGATCGGGGGAATGGCGGAATAGCCGGCGTGTTCGAAGGCCCGGAACAGGGGGTGCCCTCGATCGCTCGTGCGGCCCTGGATCTGGACCCGATCAACTTGAAACGTCATCCCGGCGAAAGCCGGGACCCAGGGTTACAAAGGATGCCGCTCGTGGCCCCGGGTCCCGGCTTTCGCCGGGATGACGGCTGCTTAACCCGATCGGGTCCGGCGCGCTCGACAACGTTCCAAAACAAACGGGCGCACCGTCGCCGGCGCGCCCAAAGGGGGTTGGAAAGCCTGGGGGCTTAGAAGTTGAACGAAGCGCGGACCCCGCCGTAGCGGCGGAAATCGCGGGGGATGTAGCTCTGCGTGGCCTGGGCGTTGCCCTGGTTGCCGTAGGAATTGGCCATGTTGTAGAAATACTGCTTGTCGAACAGGTTGTTGACGAAGCCGACAACTTCCCAGCGGTCGCCATGATCGCGCACGCCGAGCGAGACGTTCATGATCCCATAGCCCTTCTGGATCGTCTCCGGATCGTTGTTGATGCCGAAGTTGAACTTGCTGGAATAGTTGAACGCCACCTGCGCGACGCCGTTCAGCGTGTCGGTGAGCTCGGGCGAATAATCGGCGTTGAACGACAGCTTCCACTCGGGCGCCTGCGCGGGGCGGAAGCCCTTGAGGTTCTGCCGCGCCGGGCTGCCGGTGCAGCCCTGCGCCGAGGTCTGGCCGGGCCAGCATTGCGCGAGCGGAAAGGACAGGATCTTGGCGTCAGTGTAGGTCACGCCGCCCGAGAAGTTGAGGTCCTGCGCCGCGCGCACCCCGCCCTCGAGCTCCAGCCCGCGGGTGCGCAGCTTGCCGACATTGGCCAGGCGGAAGTTGATCGTGCCGTCGGACAGCGTCTCGATGCCCTGCGCCTGGAAATCGTCGAAGGTGGTGTTGAACAGCGTCGCGTTGAACGTCACCCGGCGGTCCGCGAACTGCGACTTGAAGCCCAGCTGCCAGTCGGTCGACTTCTCCGGCCGCACCGGGATCAGGCGCGTCGCATTGAAGCCGGTGCCGACGTCGTACGCCTCGCCCTTGTGGCCGGTGGCGAAGGTGAAGAAGGCCATCACATCGGGCGAGAACTTCTGCTGCACGCCGAGCTTGTAGGTCTCGTAGGTCTCGGGGCTGCTGCCCTGATAGAAGGCGCCCGCGCCGGTGCGGTCCTTGAAGGTCACGTAGATCTTGTTCTTGCCCACGCGCGCGCCGGCGATCAGCGTGGTGTTCTCGAGCACGTCATATTCGAGCTGGCCGAACGCGGCGTACTGCTTGTTGCCGTTGGTGCCGTACCAGTTGGCGACCGAGAAGAACGGCCCGCGCACGAAGTCGCGCGTCACGTCGAGGTCCGAGTAGAACAGGCCCAGCGTGTAGCGGAACTGCTGCGCGCCGGGCGACACCAGCCGCAGCTCCTGCGAGAAACCGTGGACGTTGAACGTGCCCGCCTGGCGGTTGTCGAGCGCGGCGACCGCGGACTCGTCCTGGTCGAGGATGTCGTACTGGTTGAAGTGATCCCAGGCCGTGATCGACACCAACGACGCGAAGCCCAGGTCGAGCGAGGCGCGCAGCGACTGGTAGAAGTCGTAATAATCGGTGCCCGAGGTCACGTTGTTGACGACGTCGGTATTGTCCTCGCTGAAGGTCACGCCCGGCGCGAACACCGAGGGGCCGTAGGCGGCGTTGCCGCGCAGCCTTGCCGCGGACGAAACGCGGATGAACGGGCGGCCAATGGTGGTGTGGCCGTCGATATAGCCCACCTGCGCGGTGATGTTGAGATTGTCGGTCGGGTCCCACACCAGCTTGCCGCGCACCGAGAAGATCTCGCGGCCGTTCACCTTCTCGCCGTTGAAGAGATTGTGAACATTGCCTTCGAACTTGTCGTAGTTGGCGCTGATCCGGAAGCCGAGCGTCGGGGTGATCGGGCCCGAGATGGCGCCGTTGACGCTATATTCCTCGTCGGTGGTGACCAGCCCGCTGATCCGGCCGCTGAACTCGGCGCTCGGCCCCTTGGTGACGATGTTGAGCAGGCCCGCCGAGGCGGCGCGGCCATAGAGCGTGCTCTGCGGCCCGCGCAGCACTTCGACGCGCTCGATGTCGGACAAGTCGGCGAAGGCGCGCGCGAGGAACTGCACCGGCACGTCGTCGATCTGCACCGCGACGCTGGGCTCGACGCTGGGCGAGAAAGCGAAGGTGCCGATGCCGCGGATCGAGACCGAGGCGTTCACCGGATGCTCGGCGGGGCGGATCAGCAGCGACGGCGCGGCGCGCGTCAGCTCGGAGAATTCGCGGATGCCCTGACTCTCGAGCTGGTCGCCGCCGAGCACCTGCACCGCGAGCGGAATGTCCTGGACGCGCTCCTCGCGCTTCTGCGCCGTGACGATGATCTCTCCGTCACTGGCAGCCTCGTCGGCCGAGGCGGCCTGCTCGGCGGGCGTGTCCTGCGCCTGGGCCACCCCGGTTCCCGCCAGTGCGACGGTCGCGGCGAGCAGCGCGCGCGAGATGGCGGTCGTATTGAGCAATTTCATGCATGCCTCCCCAAGGTGGATCGCGAGCCTTGCGGCTTCTTCCGATGGCGGACCCATATCAGCCCCGCTAAAAACCGCAATAGTTATATGACAACTTTTAGGGCGGACGCGCCACAACTGTGGCAAAAACGCCGCATCCGGCACGGAAACGGGTTCATTGATAGGACAACCACCTCAGCGCAGCTGGCAGATGTCCTGCACGTCCATGTCGTTGTAATCGAGGTTCTCGCCCGCCATCGCCCAGATGAAGCTGTAGGCGCGCGTGCCCGATCCCATGTGGACCGACCAGGGCGGCGAGATCACCGCTTCCTCATTCTCCATCACCAGGTGCCTGAGCGCGTCGGGCTGGCCCATGTAGTGGAAGACGCGGTCGTCCTCGCCGAGATCGAAATAGAGGTAGATCTCGGAGCGCCGCTCATGGACGTGCGGCGGCATCGTGTTCCAAACCGATCCCGGCGCGAGCACGGTCATGCCGAGGCACAGCGACGCGCTCGCGCAAGTGTGCGGCAGGATCAGCTGGTAGATGGTGCGCAGGTTCGAGGTTTCGAGGCTGCCTCGCTCCATCGGCTCGACGTCGCCGAGCGAGAGCTTGCGGATCGGGAAGGCGCGATGCGCGGGCACGCTGAGCAAATAGAAGCGCGCACCCTGCCCCGCAAACGTCACGAGCGCGCTTCCCATCGGGACGTAAAGCGCCTCGCGCGGTGCGAGCTCGAACGCCGTCCCGTCGACGATCACCGTCCCGGGCGCCGTGCCGATGTTGACCGCGCTCAGCTCGCGCCGCTCGAGCAGCGGATGCCCCGCCGCGCTCGGCGGCTCGCTGTGCGCGGGCAGCGCGAGCGTCCCCGATCCCGGCACCGCCCCGCCGATGATGAACCGCTCGCCATGCGAATAGGTAAGCACCAGCTCGCCCTCGCGGAACAGCCGGGTGACGAGGTAGCGCTCGCGCAATTCCTCGTTGGACGCCCCGGCCATCATGTCCGGGTGCGTCGCATAATAGATCTTCTCGAACATCGGGTCTCCGTGGGCCGCGGGCTGCGCTCAGAGCGCGGCGATCTGGGTGGCGGCGAGCAGGAAGGCGCCGACGCCATAGAATTGGGTGTCGTTCGGCTCGACCTTCTCGGGGCGGTCGCTCACCTGCTGCACCCAGCCGAGCCGCCCGTCGGGCTGGATCGCGCGGGTCAGCGCCGCCCAGCCGCGCCGCGCGACGGGCTCGTAGCTCTTGCGGTCGAGCAGCCCGGCGCGAATGCCCCAGGCGATGCCATAGGTGTAGAAGCCGGTGCCGCTCGACTCGGGCGGCGAGTCCTCGGGCGCGAGCAGCGAGGGCGACCAATAGCCGTCGGGCTTCTGCAGCTCCTTGAGCCGCGCCGCCATCTCGCGGAACAGCGCTTCCATCCGCACGCGATCGGCGCTGCCCTTCTCGAGCAGCGGGATGATCCGCGCCATGCCGGCGAACACCCAGCCGTTGCCGCGGCTCCAGAACTGCTTGCGGTTCTGCGCATCGCGGCGCTCGAAGAAGCGGCTGTCGCGGTAGAAGAGGTGCTCGGCGGGGTCGAAGAGGAAGTCGGTCGTCGCCCAATATTCGCGCATGGCGTAATCGCGATACCGGCGATCACCGGTCTGGCGCGAGAGCTCGACCATCGCCGGCGGGGCCATGAACAGCGCGTCGCACCAGCACCAGCGCTTGAGGCATTCGGTGTCGTCATAGCCCGACGGCGGCTGGTAGAAGGCGAGCGTGACGCGCGGGCGGTGCGCGAGGATATAGTCGAACGCCTTGCGCGTCGGGCCGATCGCGGCGGGGCCCGCGCCATGGCCGGCGGCCCAGAGGTAGCTCTGGGTGATGACGAGGTCGTCGGCGTGGAAGGGCCGGCGCGCGGGCAGCCACTGGTTGGCGCGGCCCATGTCGAGCACCGCCTTGCGCAGCTCGGGCGAATTGCCCGCGTCGGCGAGCGCGGTGACGCCGATCCAGAAGACGGCCTGTTCCCAGGCGCGAGGGTTCTTCGTCTCGGTAGTGACGCGCGAGACGTGCTCCGCGCCGTCCATATGGTCGAGCTGCCAGTTGGCGAGCTTCGTCGCGAGCGCGATCGGCTCGCGCGCTAGCGGGCGGGTGGCGGCGGGCTTGTGCGCCTGGGCGTGCGCGATCGCGGGCGAGAGGCACAGCAGCGCGAGGGCCGCCAGTCGACACAGGCTCATTGGGGTTCCTCTCCGGCACGGGACTTCCTGCCCGCAAAGTTATCATATAAGTTTTGGGGAAGCGGTCAATCTCCCCTACCGTCATCCCGGCGAAAGCCGGGACCCAGGGTTACAGAGGACATCCCTCGCGACCCTGGGTCCCGGCTTTCGCCGGGATGACGACTGGGAGGATGGGCCTAGTTCCCAGCCCGCCCCCGCAGCCGCGCCGCCGCGCTCAGCATCGAGTGCCGCGTCAGGCTCTCCTGCATGTGATGCCGCGCCGCCTCGCGCGCCCGCACCGAATCCATCCGCACGATCGCATCGACGATCGCCTCATGCTCGGCATGGACCTTGGCGACATAAGCGTCGTGCGCCGGCTCGGGCTGGTCGCGGAGATACAGGTTGCGCGGCGGCACCAGCCGCAGGCCGAGGAACTCGACGAAGCGGACGTAATAATCATTCTGCGTCGCCTGCGCGATCGCGAGGTGGAAGGCCGCATCGGCCTTCGCCGCCGCCACCGGATCATGCTGCGATTCGACGATCTGCTGCAGCGCTTCCTGGATCGCGGCGATGTCGTCGGTGGTGCGCCGCGCCGCCGCCAGCCCCGCCATCTCGGTCTCGACCGCGAGCCGCATCTCGAGCAGCTTGATCACGTCGGCCAGCTCGCCGAGCTCGTCGCGGGTGATCTGGAAGGCGCGCGGCTCGGCGTCGTCCGCCACGAACACGCCCGAGCCCTGGCGCGACACCGTCAGCCCGTGCGCGGCAAGCCGCGCCACCGCCTCGCGCACCACGGTGCGGCTGACGTTCTCCGCCAGCGCGATCTCCTTCTGGGTCGGCAGCCGCGAGCCCGGCAGCAGCTCGCCCGACCGGATGCGCGCCTCGAGCTTGGTGTAGAGCTCGTCGGTCAGCGACGCGCCGCGCCCGCTCTCCTCTCCGATGTCGCCTCCCGCCCGCACCGCGGCAGTCCGACTTGTCATATCAATCTCCAGAAGCTAGGCCTAGCGTAGCACCAACGACACCGCCAGTCACCCGGCGAAAACGGCCGACGAGGGAAGAGGATATATGATGCGTTCGGCTCGCATGCTTGCCGCGGCATTGCTGCTCTGCGCGCCGGTGGTGCTGCTCGCCGAGGACCCCGCGCCGCCGATCCAGCCGCAGGTCGACCCCAGCCGGCCCGACTGGGAGAACCCCGCGGTCTATGCCGTCAACAAGCTGCCCGCGCGCGCGACCGGCTTCCCCTTCGAGACGCGCGCCAAGGCGATCGCCGGGCACCGCACCAAGTCCGACCGGTTCATGCTGCTGAGCGGCCCGTGGAAGTTCGCCTTCTCGCCCAATGCCGACAAGCTCCCCGCCGGCTTCGAGCAGCCGGGCTACGACGTCTCGGGCTGGAAGGAGATCAAGGTCCCCGCCGACTGGCAGGCCGAGGGCTATGACCAGCCGCGCTACAACAACATCACCTATCCCTTCCCCGCCAACCGCCCGCTGATCCCGCACGCGACCAACCCGGTCGGCTCGTACCGGCGCGACGTGGACCTGCCCGCGGGCTGGACCGGCTCCGACGTGATCCTCCACATCGGCGCGGCGGGCTCGGCTTACTATGTCTGGGTGAACGGCAAGAAGGTCGGCTATTCGGAGGATTCGAAGCTCCCCTCCGAGTTCGACGTGACGCCGTTCGTCCACTCCGGGCGCAACACGATCGCGATCCAGGTCTTCCGCTGGTCCGACGGCTCCTATCTCGAGGACCAGGATTTCTGGCGCGTCTCGGGGATCGAGCGCGAAGTCTTCCTGATGGCCGCGCCGAAGACGCGCGTGCGCGACTTCTTCGTCCATGCCGGGCTCGACAACGACTATCGCGACGGCACGCTCGCGGTCGACATGGCGGTCACCCCCTCGGCGCAGGCCACCACTGCGCGACTGGCGCTGCTCGACGGCGACAAGCAGGTCCTCGAGACCTCGCAGCCCGTCGCCGCAGGGACCGAGGAGCGCAACGTCACGCTCAAGGCCGTGCTGCCCGGGGTGAAGCCCTGGACTGCCGAGACGCCCAACCTCTACATGCTGCTGGTCGAGCTCTATGACGCCAGGGGCAACATCATCGCCTCGACCTACGACCGGATCGGCTTCCGCACCGTCGCGATCCGGAACGGCCTCGTCACCGTCAACGGCAAGCCGATCACGATCCGCGGGGTCAACCGCCACGAGCACGATCCCGAGACCTTCCACGTCGTCTCGCTCGAGACGATGGAGCGCGACATCCAGCTGATGAAGCGCGCGAATATCAACGCGATCCGCACCTCGCACTATCCCAACGACCCGCGCCTCTACGAGCTCGCCGACAAATACGGGCTCTATGTGATGGACGAGGCGAACATCGAGTCGCACGGCTACATGGACTGGGCGAACAAGCACGCCGAGCTGCGCGGCCGCTACGAGCTGGGCTTCGATCCCGCCTGGGAAGGCGCGCACGTCAGTCGCGTCTTGAACATGGTCGAGCGCGACAAGAACCACCCGTCCATCCTCTTCTGGTCGCTGGGCAACGAGGCGGGGATCGGCCCGACCTTCGCGCATGCCGCCGCGGCGGTGAAGACGCGCGACCCGTCGCGGCTGGTCAGCTATCTCGGCTGGGGGACTTGGCCGGGCCTGCCCGACCACCGCCCCAACGACTATGCCGACATCTATGCGCCGATGTACGACAGCGCCGCGCGGCTCGCCGACTATGCCGAGAACTGGTCGTTCCGCCAGCCGCTGATCCAGTGCGAATACGCGCACATGCAGGGCAATTCGGGCGGCGACCTGAAGGAGTATTGGGACGTGATCTACGCGCACCCGGAGAAGCTGCAGGGCGGCTTCGTGTGGGACTGGGTCGACCAGTCGATGTATCGCACCACGGCCGATGGCCGGCGCTATTGGGGCAACGGCGGCGAATACGGCCCCAACCCCGGCGGCGACATCGAGTTCGGCGATGGGCTGATGCAGTCGGACCGCACGCCCAACCCGCAGCTGTTCGAGCTGCGCCACGTCTATGCGCCGATCCAGTTCAGCGGGTACGCAAACGGCGCGGTGACGGTGATCAACCGCTACGACTTCCAGGACCTGTCGGGCTATGACTTCGGCTATGAATTGCTGGAGGACGGCGTTGCCGTGGCGCAAGGGACGTTGCCCACGCTCCACACCGCACCGCACGGCCGCGAGCAGCTGAAGCTCACGCTCCCCGCCTACGCCCGCAAGCCCGGCGCCGACTATGTGCTGACGGTCATGGCCAAGGCCAGGGCGGGCGTGATCCCGGCGGTGGATGCGGGGACCGTGATCGGCTGGGAGCAGTTCGAGCTCGGCCGCGAGCCCGCCGCCGAAACACCCGCCACGAGCGCCGTGTCGCTTTCGGACAAGAGCGGCAAGCTGAGCCTCGCCGCGAACGGCGCCGAGCTGGTCATCGACCGCAAGACCGGACTGGTCGACCGCTATACCGCCGGCGGCCGGCTGCTCCTCCAGGGCGGCGCGCCGAACTTCTACCGCGCGCTCACCGACAACGACATCGGGACCGGCGTCGAGAAGACGCATGGGGTGTGGAAAAAGGCCTCCGAGCAGCGCCACGTCGAAGGCATCGAAACGCACAAGCTCGTCGGCGGCGGTGCCGAGATCACGGTGCGCTATCTGGCCGGCGACGCCACGGCACGATTTGTGTCGCGCTACCGGATGGCCGGCGACGGCTCGGTCTCGGTCGAGGGCGAATTCACGCCGCTCAAGCCCGATCTCCCCGATCCGCTGCGCATCGGGCTGTTCTTCACCATGCCGGCGAGCATCGACACGCTCGAATGGTATGGCCGCGGCCCGCAGGAGACCTATCAGGACCGCAAGACCGGCGCCCCGCTCGGGCTGTGGCGCGGGCTGATCGCCGAGCAGTACCACGATTACATCCGCCCGCAGGAGAGCGGCAACAAGGTCGACGTGCGCTGGATGGAGCTGCTTCACGCCGGCGTCGGCGGCCTGCGCGTGGTGGGCACCGCGCCACTGTCGATGAACGCGCTCGCCTTCCCCTATGACGACCTTTCGCGCCGTCCGCCTGGAACGCGCCGCAGCAGCGACATCGTGCCGCATGGGGCGGTGTCGCTGATGATCGACGCGGTCCAGGCCGGCGTCGGCGGCGACAATGCGTGGGACGCCGGCGGCCGCCCGCTGATGCAATACCGCATCCCGCTCACGCCGCGGCGCTACGCCTTCCGCCTGATTCCCTTCGCCGGAAACGGCACCCATCCCGATGCGGCCAAGCCCGCCAATGCCGGAGCCCTGCAATGAGCATTCGCCCCGCCCTCCTCGCCGCTGCGCTGCTCGCCGCCGCGCCCAGCCTCGCGCAGGACGCCTCGCCGCTCCCGCCGGTCGACAAGCCGCTGCCCCCCGCCCCCGACAAGACGCCGCGCGCCACGGTGATGCTCGCCGACTATCGCTACGACGACATCCTCTGGGAGAATGACAAGACCGCGCACCGCATCTACGGCCGCGCGCTCGAAGCGGCCGAGCCGCCCTCGGGCTCGGGGATCGACAGCTGGGGCAAGAACGTCCCCTGGCCCTTCGCCGACCGCCAGCTCCGCTCGGGCGACCAGCACGCCTTCCACGGCGAAGGGCTCGACTTCTACAATGTCGGCACCGGCCGCGGCGCCGGGGGCCTCGGCATCTGGTTCGACAACAAGCTGTGGACCTCGCGCAACTATCGCACCTACCGGATCCTGCGGAACGGCCCCGACGTCGCCGACTTCACGGTCGATTACGCCCCCTGGCCGGTCGACGTGGGCCGCAAGGTCTGGGAGACGCGGCGCTTCACCTTGCCGCTCGGCACGCACTTCACCCGGCTGGTCTCGACGCTCCACAGCGACAAGCCCGGGCCGCTCACCGTGGGAATCGGCATCGGCAAGCGCACCACCGGCGACGGCGGCGACCTGACCATCGACCGCGAGCGCGGGCTGCTCTCCTGGTGGGGACCGGACGATCCCCATCACGGCCGGATGATGATCGCGCTGCGCGTCGACCCGAAGATGATCGCCGAAGTGAAGCAGGACGCCGACAACACCCTCGTCCTGCTCACCGTCCAGCCGGGCAAGCCCTTCGTCTATTATTCGGGCTCGGGCTGGAGCCTGGGCCAGGACCATATCACCGACCGTGCCGCCTGGGACCGGCTCGTCGCCGCCGAGCCGGTGAGCTTCGCCGTCCCCAAATAGAATGGGACGGCGCAGCCTGAAATACACCGTCATCCCGGCGAAAGCCGGGATGACGATCGGATCGAAGTCACCTCACGCCAACCCGTCCTTCGGAGTCGCTTCAGTGGAACGTCGCAATTTCCTCGCCTCGGCGCTCGGCGCCGGCACGCTCGCCGCGGTCGCCTCAGGGCGCGCCAGTGCAGCCCCCCGCGATCCGGTGGTGCCTGACGGCGCCGCCGACCGCCGCTACATGCTCGACCTGCTCGCGAAGATGGCGACGCCGGTGCTCGGGCCGATGTCGCAGGGCAGGCTCCAGGCGAGCTGGAAGCCCGAGCTCAGCCCCACCTGGGACGGGCGCAACCCCCGCGTCGGCTATCTCGAAGCGTTCGGCCGGCTGATCGCGGGCCTCGCGCCCTGGCTCGCACTCCCCGACGACGCCACCCCCGAAGGCAAGCTCCGCGCGACGCTGCGCGACCAGGCGCTCGCCAGCTACGCCCATTCGGTCGATCCCTCGAGCCCCGACTATCTGCTGTGGAACGACGCCCCGCAGGCGCTGGTCGATTCCGCCTATTTCACCAACGCGCTGATGCGCGCGCCGGGCCTGTGGAAAGCGCTCGACAAGGCGACGCAGCAGCGCATCGTCACCGAGATCAAGGGCGTCCGCCGCTTCTCGCCGCCCTATACCAACTGGCTGCTCTTCGCGGCGATGAACGAAGCGTTCCTGCTCTGGGCGGGCGAGGACTGGGACCCGGTGCGCATCGACCTCGCGGTGCGCAAGGTCAACGAATGGTATGTCGGCGACGGCTGGTATGCCGATGGGCCGCACTTCCATTTCGATCATTATGGCTCCTACGTGATCCATCCGATGCTGGTCGAGATCCTCGAAGTGCTCGTCGCGACCAAGGCCAAGTTCAACAGCCTCGACGCGCCGGTGCTGCTCGAGCAGGCGGTGAAGCGGATGCAGCGCTACGGCGAGCATCTCGAGCGGCTGGTCGGCACCGACGGCGGCTATGCCCCGATCGGGCGCTCGCTCACCTATCGCACCGCGGTGTTCCAGCCGCTGGGGCTGCTGGCGTGGCGCAAGAAGCTGCCCGCGTCGCTTCCCGAGGGCCAGATCCGCGGCGCGACGCTCGCCGCCCAGCGCGCGGTGTTCCGCTTCCCGACCAATTTCGACGAGCGCGGCTATCTCACGATCGGCTTCACCGGCCATCTGCCCAAGCTCGGCGACTGGTATTCGAACGCGGGCAGCATGTACCTGACCTCGCTCAGCCTGATGGCGCTCGGCCTGCCCGCCGGCGACAGCTACTGGACCGACCCCGCGCTGGCCTGGACGACCAAGAAGGCGTTCGCCGGCGAAGCGTTCCCCAAGGACTATTACGTCGACTATTGAAGTGGCGGGGCCAACGCGACGACGAGCGTCGCGGCGCAATAACCGCATGATTTCGCTAGCATGATGCCCCCAACCCCTTGGCGCAAATGCCATCGCAGACACAGGCCGGCAACAAGCGGCTTTACGCGATTAGGCGCTCCAGTCTTCGCCACAGCTGCTCGCCGGCGAGCGCGGCGATCATGGTGATGCCCGTGAGCGGGAGCAGCAGGCCGAGCGCGAGCATCAGCGCCGCGACGACGCGCGGGCTGCGCGAGTCGGCGGCGGGCGGCGCGGCGAGGCCACGGCCGTTGCGGCGCTTCCACCAGAGCAAGGGGCCGGTCAGCGCCAGCGCCCAGAGCGCGAGGCAGCCGAACAGCATGACGAGGCGATTGGGTTCGCCATATTGCTGGCCCTGGTGCGCGGCGATGCCCCATTCGATCCAGCGCGCGCCGGCGCCGAACCCCCAGTAGCGCACGTCCCGCAACTCGCGACCGCTGGCCGAGTCGATCGCGACGACATG
Organism: Sphingomonas sp.; assembly: GCF_017745215.1. Lineage (GTDB taxonomy): Bacteria > Pseudomonadota > Alphaproteobacteria > Sphingomonadales > Sphingomonadaceae > Sphingomonas. The sequence continues at coordinate 47,228 of NZ_JAGHZV010000012.1, read as the reverse complement.
CGCGTCCTCGGCCCGGACGATCGCCGCGGAGAATTGATAGGGCGCGCCGGGCGCTACGGGGAGCGTGAGCGTCCAGGGCGCGGCGAGGCCTGCCCAGGCCGCAGCCTCGGCAGACTGCTGTGCGCTTGCCCTGCCCCCGTGCGCCAGATTGGCAGGCGGCGGTGTCGCCTGCATGGACCAGGGCAGACTCTCGGCGCCCATCGCGTGGCCGGCGTGCCCGCCGACGGAGTACGCCCCGGCGGCGGGGCGGCCGAGGCCGTGGTCCGCGACCCATGCCTGGAGACTCTTCCCCGCCACGCCCGTCCAGGGCATGCCGGTGAGCGCGAGGAACAGGATCACGCCGCCGCCGAACAGCCCGACCGCCGCATGGAGGTCGCGCCAGAACAGCCGGCCCGAGGGTTTTCCCCGCAACGCGACGACGGGACTCCCGCGCCGCGGCCACCAGAGCCAGAGGCCAGTCACGACAAGCACGATCGCCCAGCCCGCGACGATCTCGACCAGCGCATTGCCGATCGGACCAGTAATCGCGAGGCTGTGGAGGTCCTTGACCGTTGCCATCGCGCCGCCCCCCGCGACGCTGCCGAGCAAGGTCCCGCGATAGGGATCGACGAACGCGAGCCGCTTGCCGCCGCCGGGCATGGCGAGGCTCATCCGCCAGCTCGCGTCGGACGCGGCGGGGCGCATCACCTGGCGAACCTTGCCACCCGACTGGCGTTCGACCGTGGCGATCATCGCGTCGAGCCGCATCGGCCGCGCGGCGGGCTCGACGTGGCTCCACTTGGCATAGAGCCACGCCTCGATCTCGGGCTTGTAGAGGTAGAGCGCTCCGGTGGCGGCGAGCCAGAGCAGCATCGGGAGCACGATCAGCCCGGCATAGAAATGCCAACGCCAGGCGGCGCGGCGGAGGCTGCCGGGGCTCACAGCACGACCTTCATATCGGCCGTGAGGCTGCGCTGCGGGAAGGGGTGGAAGAGAAAGTATCTGTCGTTGCCGAGATTGTCGGCGCCAAGGCCGAACTCGACATGCCTGCTCAGCCGGAACCGGGCGCGGATGTCGACGACGAGATATTTGTAGAAGCCCTGATAAGTGTTGCCGACGATATCGCTGTTGTCGAGCGCGCCATAGTTGCGGCTGGCGTAACGCGCGGCGGCGGTGAGCGAGACGCTCTCGGCCGGGCGCCAGGTCGCGACGCCGCTGAGCTTCCAGCGCGGCACGCTGGGGAGCCGCTTGCCGACCGCGCCGGGGAAGGCGGCATCACCCTTGGTGATGGCGTCGGCGTAGGTGACGCTGCCCGACAGATCGACGCCGGGGACGGCATCGATGCGCGTGGCGACGAACTCGACGCCGCGGGCGCGGGTGCGGTCGACGTTCTGGACATAGGTGCCGAGCTGGCTGCTGCCGGGCAACGGGCCGGTCTGCGAGATCAGCGCGTCCTTCACTTGCTCGTCGAACAGCGAGAGGCGGAGCGTGCCGTGCGCGTCGTGCCACTCGAAGGCCAACTCAGCCGAACGGGCGCGCTCGGGGCGGAGGTTGGGGTTCGGCACCGCGGGAACCGGCGTGGTGACGATCTGGTAGAGCTCGCCGACCGTCGGGAAGCGCCACGCCTGGCCGGCCGAGAGGCGGATACGCCAGGCGGCGGCGACATCCCAGGCGAGCGAGGCCTTGGGCGAGAAGCGGACGGCGGAGAGTCCGGGCTGGGCGACGGGCCCCACCAGCGGGCTCAGCGAGTAATTGAGCCCCGCCGAGGCGCGCCACCATTCCTGGCGCACGCCGAATGTGAGCGCGAGCGCCGGCGCGAACATCCATTCGTCCTGCGCCCAGAACGCGAGCGTGCGCGTCCGGCCCGCCGACCGGAGGTTGAGCGCGCCGGGCGTGCCGCGCAGCCAGTCGGCGGTATCGTAGCGCCGGCTGTCGAGCGCGAACCAGTCGGCGTGCGCGCCGAAGCCGAGGCGGTGCGCGCCGCCCAGGCGCCAGCCACCCTTGGCGTCGAGCGTCTGCCAGCCGGTGCCGTCGAGTCGCGTGATCGTGCCCCTGCCCCCGGCCGCGCCGGCGGGCGGCGCCGTGCCGGCGACGCGCTGCTCGTCTCGGGCGACATGGTAGAGCGTGCCGATCAGCTGCCAGTCGAAGCCCGCGCTCCCGCCCGTCAGCGAAAGGCTATGCGACCAATGCGCCTGTTCGGTGCGGTAGATGCCGCTGGCGAAGGCGCTGCTGTAGTTCGGCAGGCCGGCGGCGTCGCGGAGATAGCTCTCGACGGTGGCGTCGGTGTCGTTGCGGAAGCGCCCGACGACATAGGTCAGCCGCAGATCGGAAGCGAGGTCGAGCGCTGCCTTGAGCTTGATACGATCCTGGACCTGCTGCTCGAACCCGCTCGCGCCGATCACGCGGATCGGCTGGCCGATACGGCTCAAATCGTCATAGCCGCCGCCCGGCCCGCGCGCGGCAGTAACGAAGCCGAGCGGCTGGCCCTGGCTGTCGACATGGTCGACGCTGGCGAAGAACGCGAGAGGGCCGAAGCGATCGCCGATCGTGCCGCCCAGCTGGAAGGACGAGAGCACGCGATCGGTGCCGTAGAGGCGGAACGGCTGGACGTTCACCCCGGCATTGGCCGTCGCTTCGAGCCGGTCGGGGAGGCGTGTGGTGATCTTCACCACCGCCCCGATCGAATTGCCCGGATAGGCGGCCGAATAGGGGCCGTAGAGCACGTCGATCCGCGCAATCTCCTCGGTGCTCACCATCCCCCAGCGCGGCGAGGCGCTGGTATTGTTGTTGCCGATCAGCGCCGAGAGCAGCACCCCGTCGGCATAGACGAGGCTGCGTGCGCTGGCGCCGAGCCCCGAAGTGCGTGTGGCGAGCGGCGCCTGGGTGTCGCCGATGTGGCGCTTCCGCAGCACGAGGCTGGGGAGATATTTGAGCGCGTCCTCGACGTTCATCGCATTGACCGTCGTGGCGATGGTCTCGGCGTCGACCGAAGCGGCGGTCGCGGGCGGATTCTCGATCCTGGCGCTCTCGCCGGTGACGACGATCGCGGGGTTCTGTTCTTCGGGTGCCTCGTCGGGCACGGCGGCTGCGAGAAGCAGCAGCGGCAGGAACGGCATCTGATGACCTCCGGCAGGCGCACGGCCGGGGGTTCGGCCACGCGCAGAAGCTTGCCCGGCACGGGGCCGGGCACGGCGGGTTCAGACGGTGGCGGGCGGCCCGGTGGGCGGCGGCGGCGGCGCGGCGAGCCCGCGGCCGGTCGCCATGAGGAGCCAGGCGGCAGGGAAGCTCACAGCCTGTGCGGCAGCGGCGAGGACCGGGGCGTCGAGCGCGGCGGTCGCGAGGGGCGCGCCGGCGCTGGCGAAGGCGCAATCGTGGTCGGCGGCGGTGCCGGCCGGCTTCTCCTTGTGGAGCTTGCCCGCCGCGTCGATCCAGGCGGTTTCGCCTGCGGTGCCCGAGCAGATGGTGATCGCGAAGCCGCCTTGCGTGGCGACGGGCATCCAGCCTTCGGGGAGGAGCACGCGCACGGCAAGCGCCAGCGCGATCAGCGTCAGCGCGAACGGTGCTCCTCGGCGGCGGTGAAGCGGAGTCGCCACGTGGGGCGGGTTATGCGGTGATGCCGGCTGTGTCCAGTGAGGGTCGCCCCAACCAGCCGTCATCCCGGCGAAAGCCGGGACCCAGGGCAGCAAGCCGCATGGCCCGTGGCCCTGGGTCCCGGCTTTCGCCGGGATGACGGTTATGGCTTGCGATCCCTTGGATGTTGTCGAGACCGCTCAGAAGAAGAACGACAGCGTCGTGTAGCCGTAGGTCGTATCCCCCGTCTGCGGCGCGTTCGGCGCGTCCTTGAGGAAACGGCCCTTGGCGAGATACGCCGCGCCGCCTTCCCAGCGGATCTTCTTGTCGACGATCCAGTCGCGCACGCGCGCTTCGATCTGCACGCCCGCCCAGTCGCCCGAGGCACCGGTCTTGTCGCGCACGCTGGTCGAGGCGAAGCTGTCGGTCGGCTCGGCGAGCCACAAGAGCCGCGACTTGACGAAGAAGTCGAGCTTCTTCGAAGGCTTGCCCTCGAGGCCGAGCCCGGCCGAGATCAGGTTCGCGCGCGAGATCGGACCGTAGAGGCCGGTCGGGTTGAAATCGGCGCGGCGCGCGGCGAACAGCGGGTCGAAGCGGCCATAGGTCGCCGCCGGCCCGTCGCCGCTCGCATAGTCCGCCAGCGCGACGACGCGCGGGCTCCAGCTCGCCTCGAGCGTCATGCCCGCCTCGACGTGCGCAGTGGTGGCGCGGACGGTACGGTCGGTCACGTCCGAAGCTGCGGTGGTCGCGCGGGTGCGACCGTGCTGGCGCGCGACTTCGAGCTCGAAGTCGAGCTTGCCCTTCGAAGCGGCGCGGAACACGCGGCCGCCGAAGGTGAAGAGGTGGCGGTCCTTGGTGTCGCGGCCCGGCGTATCCTTCTCGGCGAGCCAATAGCCATAGCCCTCGGTCGCGACCTTGCCGGCGACATTGGCCTTGGTGACCGAGGCACCCCAGAAGGTCAGCCCCTTCGACTCGCGGTCGAGCTGGACCTTGTTGTCGCGCAGGTCGTCGGCATCGACGGGGAGCCGCTCGAACGGGCGCGTGACGAAGGCGATGATGCGGTCGCCGGCCTTGCTCTTCCAGTCGAAGCGCGCGCCGAGGTAGCTGGGCGGCGAGTTGGACGCGTCCGGCCGGCCGACGAGGCGCGCGGTGCCGATGTCCATGGTGAACCGGCCGATCGCGAAATCGCCCGAGCCCTTCGTGCCGCCCAGATTGCCGACTTTGACCGCGAGATAGCCCTGGAGCGGCTCGAGCGCGTTGATCTCGCTCGTGCTCGCGCTCGACCCGTGGCGCTCGCCATAGCCCCGCGCATCGTCGAGCTCGCCGACCAGCCTGATCGGGCCGAGATCGGCCTCGGCCATCACCAGCGTGCGCGACGAGAAGAGCGTGTCGTTCGCGGGGACTTTGGGGCGGAACTGTCCGTCGATCGCCTCGGCCTCCAGGCGGACGCTGCCGCTGATCTTTAGCGTCGGGCCATCGTTGTCCTTATCCGGCCTCGCGACCGCAGCGCCGGGCGCCAGCACGCCCGCGGCGAGCAGCAGGGCCCATGCGGGGCGATGCGTAGGGGAAAAGGCCATCGGGAACGCTCCTGAACACGGTTTGCTTGCCTTGATTATAGGACCGGCAACCATGTGGAGGCGGAATCCCCGCTCGGTTCCGTAATCATCCTACAATGAAGACATGTTCCGTAACGGGTGTCCCCCGGCACCCCAGTTCTGGAGTTTGGCGTGCTTACTTCCTTCGACAACATGCGGCTGCCGCGCAAGCTGATGCTGGCGTTCGGTTTCGTCGCGGTTCTTCTCGCCTGCCTCGCCTTCAACGGCCTTGCTTCGACCAGCAAGATCAGCATCATCGCCCGCGCCCAGGTGACGCACGGCGTCTCGGGCCTGTCGGCGCTGGCGGACGTGATCAGCCAGGTGAAGGAGCAGCGGATCATCGTCTACAGCCATTACAACGCGATCTCGGCCGATGACTCGGCCAAGCTCGAGAAGCGGCTGGCGGACGCACAGAAGGCGCTGTCGGACAGCGTGAAGGACTATGGCAAGGTCGGCCAGCAGGATTTCCCGGCCGAGACGACCAAGCTCGAGCAGTTCGCCGCCGCGCTCAACGACGTCAACGGCCGCATCGTCGAGCTGCGCAAGACCGGCGACCTCGATGGCACGCTCAAGCTCATCAAGGGCGAAGGCAAGGACAAGTCGCACGACCTGATCGAGCAGGTGCAGACGCTCACCGACCTCACCCGCAAGCTTTCGAGCACGACGAGCGACGCCGCCGATTCGGCCGCGAGCTGGGCGTTCACCATCGGCATCCTGCTCGTCGTCGTCGCCTTCGCGAGCCTCGCGGGCGTGTGGATGCTGATCGACCGCCGCCTCGCCAAGCCGATGGACAAGCTCACCTCGGTCACCACCCGCCTCGCCAACGGCGAGCTCGCCGAAGTCCCCGCGCAGCAGCGCGGCGACGAGCTGGGCGAGATCGCCCGCGCCGTCGAGCAGTTCCGCTCGGCCGCGGTCAAGCGCGCCGAGGCCGACCGCGCCGCGGCGGCCGAGCAGCGCGAAGTCACCGAAGCGCTCGACCGCAGCCTCAAGGCGCTGTCGGCCGGCGACCTCACCGCCGACCTCGCGGGAGGCTTCCCGGCGAGCTATGCCGAGCTGCGCACCAACTTCAACGGCGCGCTCGCGAGCCTGCGCGCGCTGGTCGGCGCGGTCCGCAGCAGCGCGATGGCGATCCGCTCGGGCTCGGACGAGATCGCCCACGCCTCGGAAGACCTCGCCAAGCGCTCGGAAGCCAATGCCGCGAGCCTGAGCCAGACGACCAGCGCGGTCTCGGAGATGGACAAGCGCCTGCAGACGATGGTCGGCGCGGCGACGCGCACCGTGACCAGCGCCGATGGCGCGATCTCGACCGTGTCGAGCGGCCGCTCGATCGCCGATGAAGCGATGAACGCGATGAACCGCGTGTCGGAAAGCGCCAAGGGCATCGACTCGGTCATCGAAGGGCTCGACAAGATCGCCTTCCAGACCCGGGTGCTCGCGATGAACGCCGCGGTCGAAGCCGGCCGCGCGGGCGAAGCGGGTCGCGGCTTCGCGGTCGTCGCCGACCTCGTCTCCGCCCTGGCGATGCGCGCCGAGGAAGAGGCCGGCCGCGCCCGCGACCAGCTGACCGCTACCCAGGCCGACATCGTCGCCGCGGTGGAGATGGTCCAGAAGGTCGACGGCGCGCTCGCCAACATCTCGGACGACGTCAGCAACGTGCACGGACTGCTCGGCCAGATGGCGAGCGACAACGAGGCGCAGTCGGCCGCGGTGTCGCAGATCAACAGCACGATCGGCGGCATGGACCGCGCGACGCAGCAGAATGCCGCGATGGTCGAGGAGACCTCCGCCGCAGCGCGCAACCTCGCGAGCGAAGTGACGGTGCTCGCCGAGCATGCCGCGCAGTTCCGCGTCGGCGACGACGACGAGCAGCGCGCCGCGCCGGTCCGCCGCCCTGCCCCCGCCCCGGCACGCGCGCCCGTGGCTGCCGCCAAGCCGGTCACGCCGAAGCTCAACGGCAACGGCCAGCTCGTCGGCAGCGACGGCGACTGGGCGACGTTCTGACTATCCTCCCCCGGACGCCGCGCGTCCGGGGAGCACGCCTGAATCGTCATCCCGGCTTTCGCCGCGATGACGGTTGAAGGTTGGACGCAGAAGCCTGGCCGATTGATGAAACGTCCAGGCTCTCGGGCTCAGGCCCCCCGTCCCTGCGCGAGCCAGTCCGCGCACTCCGGCCCCAGCTCGGCGATCGCCATCGCCTCATACTCTGCGCAATCCTCCGCCGTCAGCTCGTCGCGCCAGCGGCCGTTGGTGCCCTTGTTGATGAAGACGCCGGCACCGCCGTCCCAGAAGATCCCGCCGAGCGGCGCGCATTGCGCGGCATTGGCCTTCATCCAGTCGAAGCCGCAATGCTCGACGATCGCGGGCCAGCGCGCCTCGTCGACTTCGATCTCCAGGAATTCGGCGACCTGGCGGATCGCGCCCGGCATGTCGCGGCGCATGTCCTCGAAGTGCAGCACCAGCACATTGGGCAGCGCGCGCAGCGCCCACCAGCTGCGGACATTTTCCCAGAACGGCCAGAAGGGCTCGCCATTGGTCGCCAGCCAGTGGCGGAAATAGCTGCGCCGGCACTCGGGCGCCGGCGGGATCGGCGGGCCGACGCGGCCGGGGCTGTCGTTGAGCGCGCCGAACCACTGCTGGTTCGCGTTGAAGTGGTGGTTGTGCATGCTCCACATCACGTCGCGCCCGTCGCGGCCGATGTAGATGTACTTGGCCTGCGGGCTGAACACGAGCGCGTCGACCGGCAGGTGCGTCTTGAGGAAGCGCCGGTGCGCCTGCGCCTCGACCGCGGGGAGCTTCACTTCCTTGGGCGGGATGCGCAGATCCATCCAGGGCGAGATTTCCGACACGTTGATCTCGGGATCGCCGTTGAAGATCAACTGGCCGACGATCTGCTGGGTCCAGGTGGTGCCCGACTTGCCGTAGGTCGCGATCACGATGTCGTCGTCGCGGAACGCGAAGTCGTTCCACACAGTCGAATCGAAATGATGGTTGTGGAATTCGCGCAGCTTCTGCGGCGCAGCATCGATGATGGTTGCCATTTGCCTCTCCCTGCCGGCCGGGTGGCCGGGAAAGCGCGGTGCGTTATTGATGTAACACACCTCCGTCAACGGAAATCGTTACGTTCGTGAAGATATCACGATTGCGCGCGGTTGGCAGCTTCCCTTGCGCGCCCGCCCCGCCTATCTGCGCGCCATGGCAAGCGAGCTCCACGACATCTCCGCCCCCGTGTTCATCCGCGGGCTCTCCAACCTGGCCGGCTTCCTCGAGAAGGCCCGCGCGCATGCCGAGGCGAACGGCATCCCCGAAGCCGAGCTGATCGAGGCGCGGCTCTACGAGGACATGCATCCGCTCCCCGCGCAGATCCAGCGCGCGAGCGACTTCGCCAAACTGACGATGGTGCGCCTCGGCCAGGTCGAGAGCGTGGCGATGGCGGACACCGAGACGAGTTTCCCCGAACTGCAGGACCGGATCCAGCGGACGATCGACTTCGTGAAGGCGGTGCCCGCCGACGCCGTCAACGGCCGCGAGGATGCGACGATCGAGATCAAGCTGCCGAGCCGCACGCTGACGATGAACGCGCGCGAATATCTGCTCGGCTTCGCGATGCCCAACTTCTATTTCCACCTCACCACGGCCTATGCGATCCTTCGCCACAAGGGCATGCCGCTGGGCAAGATGGACTTCATGGGCGCCGTCTGAGCGTGGCGCGGATCGCGGTCATCGGCCCCGGCGCGATCGGCGGGACGGTCGCGGCTTGGCTCGCGCAGGATCCGGCGCATGACGTGACCTTGTGCGCGCGGACGCGGCTGGCAGCGCTCGAGATCGAGACGCCGGGCGGGGCGATCCGCGCGACCCCGCGCGTGGTCACCGATCCGGCCGCAGCCGAGCCGGTCGACTGGGTGATCGCCGCGGTGAAGACCTATGACTGCGCCGCCGCGGCCGCCTGGCTGCCGGGGTTGATGGGGCCGGAGACGCGGCTCGCGGTGTTCCAGAACGGGGTGGAGCATCGCGAGCGCTTTCGCGGGCTGGTGCCGGACGAGGCGGTGATCCCTGCGATCGTCGACATCCCCGCCGAGCGCAGCGCGCCGGGGCGCATCCTCCAGCGGCGCTACGGCACGGTGGTGGTGCCCGCCGGCGAAGACGCATTCGTCGCGCTGTTCGCGAACACGCCGATCGAGGCCTCGACCACCACGGACTTCGTCACCGCGGCGTGGCGCAAGCTCGCGATCAACTGCGCCGGCATCGTCAACGGCATCGCGCTCCAGCCCAATGGCCTCGCGCATGACGAGGGCGTGGCGGAGGTGATCCGCGCGGTGGTGCGCGAGTGCGTCGCGGTGGGCCGGGCCGAGGGCGCGGCGATGCCCGACAGCATTCCCGACGAGATCGTCGCCAACTATCGCGCCGGCCCGCGCGACGGCGTGCACTCGCTGCTCGCCGACCGGCTGGCGGGCCGCCGCACCGAAGTCGACGCGCGCAACGTGGTGATCGACCGGATCGGCAGGCGCCACGGCATCGACGCACCGATGAACCGCGCGCTGGCCGCGCTGCTGATCGCTAGCGGCGGCTGAGCGCCCGCAGCACCGCCAGCGCGTGGAGCCTGCCCCAAAGCCACAGCTTCATCGCCACGACGCTCGACCAGCAGGCCGCGGTGGCGGCGAACCAGCGGATCGTGTCGCGCGCATTCTCGGCGTCGAGCAGGTGCAGCAGGCACCAGATGCCGAGCACGAAGGCCGCGATCGTCAGGGCGAAGACCAAAATGGTCAGCCGCCCGATCGGGCCGACGAACATCGCGCCGAGCTGGGTGAACAGCCCAGGCTCGCGGCGGAGGGTCTCGCGGAAGGCCTGTTCGGACGCGTCGCTCATCGCTCTCTCCTAGCCCATCTCGACGATGCGGGTGCCGAGCCGCTCGGCTTCGGCCCGATCGTGCGTGACCATCAGGATGGGAAGTTTCACTTCGTCGCGCAACCGTTCGATCACCGCCATGATCTCCTCGCGCCGCGCGCGGTCCAGCGACGAGAGCGGTTCGTCGAGCAGCAGGAAGCGGGGGCCCGAGAGCAAGGCGCGGCCGATCGCGACGCGGCGCGCCTCGCCGCCCGAGAGCGTGCGCGGCCAGCGGTCGAGCAGATGCCCGATGCCGAGGAAATTGATTGTCTCGTCGAAGCCGAGCGGGCCGGGGTCGGGGCGCATGCCATAGCCGAGGTTGGCGAGGACGCGCAGGTGCGGGAAGAGGCGCGGCTCCTGGAAGACATAGCCCGCGCGGCGCTGCTCGGGCGGTACGTCGCAACCTTCGCCGAACAGCAGCTCGCGCCCGACGCGGACATGGCCCGCGTCGGGCGCGAGCAGCCCGGCGACCATGTTGAGCACGCTCGTCTTGCCCGCGCCCGAGGGGCCGAACAGCACGGTGAGCCCCTCGCCCGGCTCGATCCGGCAGGCGACCTCGGTATCGCCGAGCCGCCTGGCGACGTCGACGTCAAAGGACATGCAGCCCCCTCCCCGCGCGCTTGGCGAGCAGCTCGGAAGCGATCAGCGCCGCGAGCGAGAGGAGCACCGAGACGATCGCGAGGCGGAGCACCTGCCCCTCGCCGCCGGGAGTCTGCAGCGCGGCATAGATGGCGAGCGGCAGCGTCTCGGTCTCGCCCGGCACATTGGAGACGAACGTGATCGTCGCGCCGAACTCGCCCAGCGCGCGCGCGAAGCCGAGCACCGCGGCGGCGATCACGCCGGGGAGGCTGAGCGGCAGCGTGATCGTCCAGAACACGCGCCACGGCCGCGCGCCGAGCGTGCGCGCGGCGGTCTCGAGGCGGCGGTCGACCGCTTCGATCGAGAGCCGCATCGCGCGGACCATCAGCGGCAGCGCCATCACCCCCGCGGCGATCGCCGCGCCGGTCCAGCGGAAGAGCACGGTGACGCCGAACCAGCCTTGCAGCCAGCCGCCGATCGGCCCCGCGGGCGCGAAGGCGAGGAGGAGCAGCCAGCCGGTCACCACCGGCGGCACGACGAGCGGCAGATGGACGAGCCCGTCGACCAGCAGCTTGCCGGGGAAGCGCCCGCGCGCGAGCAGCCAGGCGAGCGCGAAGGCCGGCGGCAGCGTCGCGAGCACCGCGACGCTGCCGACCTTGAGCGACAGCAGGACGATGCCGAGTTCTTCGGCGCTCACCAGACGGCGAAGCCGTAGCGCGCGAAGATCGCCTTGCCCTCGCGGCCGAGCAGGAAGCGGCGGAAGCCCTCGGCCTCGAGGCTCTGGAAAGCCTTGAGCCGCGCGATCGGGTAGCGGATCGGCGGATGGCTGGCCGCCGGGAAAATGCCGGCGACGCGGACGAGCTTCGAAGCGCGCGCGTCGGTCGCGTAGACGATGCCGTAGCGCGCGGCCCCGCGCTCGACGAGCGCGAGCGCGGCACGGACGTTCTCGGCGCGCACCACCCTGGCCTGCACGCCGGGCCAGAGACCGAGTTTGGTCAGCGCCGCCTTGCCGTATTTGCCGGCGGGGACCGAGTCCGGATCGGCCATCGCCAGCCGTCCCTCGCCCAGCCACGCGGCGAGCGGCGAGCGCGGCCCGAGCGGCACCGCACGGCTGTCATTGGCCGGCGCGACGAGCACGAGCCGATTGCCGAGCAGGTCCGCGCGTGTGCCCGGCACGAGCAGGCCGCGGCGCTGGAGATCGTCCATCCATTCCTCGTCGGCCGAGACGAACAGGTCGGCGGGTGCTCCCGCCGCGGCCTGGCGAGCAAGCGCGGAGGAAGCGGCGAACGAAAGCACGGGCCTGGCATGTCCCTTCGCCGCCCAGGCGTCGGCGGCAGCGGTCATCGATTCCTGCAAGCTCGCTGCGGCGAGCACCAGCGGCGCGCCGGGCGGCGCGGCGGCGGCCATCGCAACCCATGCGAAGAGCAACAGGAAGGCACGGCGTGCGATCATTTGGCCGGGTCCTCCATCGCGGCGGCGAAATCGGGGAGCGGCTGTTTGCTCGCCTTGTCGGCCTGCGCCCAGCTGTCGAGCTCGCTCAGCCGGCGATCGTCGACCGTCCGGCGGCACTGGGCGGGGTCGTAATCCTCGACACAGCGCTTGCGGTCGTCCTCCCACAGCTTCTGCTGCTCGCTGAGATACGCGCGCTCATAGCCCTCGCTCGTGTCGAGCAGCTTGCGGTAGCGCTGGGCGATCTGCTCATTCCCGGGCGCCGAAGCGATCTTCGACGCCGGCGCGTTGGCGTCCTTGCGCGCGAGCAGCGCCTCGGCGGGGACGAAGCCCGCCATGCCGTCGCTGTCGCGCATCACATAGACCCAGCTGCTGCCGTCCTTCGCCCGGCTGGTGCCGCGGCCGATCACCGCGTCGTGGAGGCTGAGGCGATCGACTTCGGGGAAGCCCTCGCCGGGGCCGCGATGGAGCGGGACCGAGAGCGTCCCGCCGGTCGGCAGGATGAGATATTCGCGCGGCTCGGGGAAGGGATCGATCGCCGCCTCGGGGACGACGAGCTGGTTCTCCGCGGCATGCGCGGGCACGCCCGCGGCCGAGAGCAGAGGGCCCCACTCGCCGAAGGTCGCATAGCCGACGCCGGCGAGGAGCAGCAGCATCGCCGCGCTGCGCCAGGGCACGCCGCTGCTCCGGCGGCGGCGTGGCGGCGAGGGCAGCGGATAGGCGGCCGGCGGACCGTGGAGCCGGTACATCGGCACCGGCTGGATCGCGCGGACCGCGGGGAGCATCGGCCCGGGCCGGGCGGGTCGCGCGGGCGCCGAGGTCCGCCGGGGCGGCGCGGCCTGGCCCTGGGCGCGGCGGCGCGCGCCGGGCTTGGCGCTGGCGGCGGCGACGCGCTCCTCATGCGCGCAGAAGCCGCAGCCTCCGCCGAAATGGACATGCTCCTCGGGCCGTACCCCACAGGGCGAGAGCTGCTGGAGCAGCGCGTCGAGATGATCGCGCCATTCCCCCGCGCTCGGCCGCTCGCGCCGCGGCAGGAAGGCACGGTCGAACATCTCGCGCGTGAGCGGCCGGAACATCGCATGGACGCTCGCGGTGCTCGGCACCGTGCCCGGCGGCGGGCGCAGCGCATAGGGATAGAGGCCGTCGAGGATCCGGGCCTGCAGGTCGGTCGCCTGCCCGCGCGCGCCGATCGAGCCGCCGGCAAAGGGATGGACGCCGTTGTTGAGCAGCTGGAAGATGATCACCGCAAGCGCGAACAAATCCTGCTCGACCCCGAGCTCGCCCACCGGCCGCTTCCACGCCTCGGGCGCGATATATTCGTCGCTCAGCTGGTCGGCGGGGATGCGCCCGCCGTTGCCGGCGATGCTGAACCCGTCGGTGTCGACCACCGCCATCCAGCTCACCTGCGGATAGAAGCGCAGGTTCGCCGGCTTCATGTCGATCATGTGGTGGCCGGCGCGGTGGAGCTCGGCGAACACCGAGGCGAGGTTGCGCGCCACCAGCACGCGATAGCCGTAATATTCGGAGAGCTTCTCGACCCGCCGGCTGTTCTTCTGGAGCAGGTTCACCAGGCTGGTCGAGCGGGTGAAGTTGATCTCGGGCATCAGGAAGCCGATGAACCGGCCCGAACGGTCGAACAGCTTGGCCTGGGGCCAGGCGATCTGGGGATAGCGGTTGCCGCCGTGCGTCGCCGGGGGAAGGTCCGGCGGGTTGGCGATCATCGCGTCGATCTTGGCCTCGTGGCGGCGCGCCTCGGCGTCGCCATGGTAGAGCTTCGCTGCGGCGCCGGGCATCGCCGGCACGTCATAGACCTTGCCCGCCGCGCCTTCGCCCAGGAGCCGCCCCAGCGGCAGCACCTTGCGACTGGCGCCGCGGCCGAGGCAGACTTCGTTCATGCGGCGAACTGCGCCCAGACGAGCGTCTTGTCGTCGTCCGAGCGTTCGCGTGCGGCAGGCGTGTCGAGCGTGGCGCCGAGCGCGCGCTCGGCCTCGTCGCGCTTCGTGGTGCTCAGGAACCGGCCGATCGGCTCGAAGAAGGGCATGAACGGCTCGGGGCCGTGGCCGTTGTGGCGGAAGCTGAGATCGGTCACGCCGTCGCTCATCACGAAGATCGTGTCGAACCCCGGTTCGATCAGCTTGAAGCGCAAATGGCGGCGCCAGTTGGCCTGGGTGAAGAAATAGGTCTCGTTCGAATATTCGCCGTTGCTCGGCGGCGAGAGCAGCCAGCGCTCGCCCGAGACCGCCAGCGCCGCGCCGTCGCCGATGTGGAAGAACAGCCCGCCGCTGCCGGGGAGGACGAAGGCGCCGACCAGCGTGGCGTGATAGTCGTAGAGCGACGCCTCGGGCGGCATCGCGTCGAGGATGCGCCGGCGCGCGGCCTCGACGCCGTCGCACACCGCACGGTAGGCGCGACGGAGAAGCGCGCGGCTGGGCTTGAGCTTGCCGCGCCCCGCGAAGCCGGCGAGCGCGGCGGAGACGGACTCGCAGAGGATCGTCGCGCCCTCGCCCGCGTGACGCGCGGAGCCCGCGCCGTCCGATACCACGGCGATCAGCGCGTCGCCAGGCGTGACTTGCAGGCGGTGGCGGTCCTGGCAGGGCTCGCCGCTGATCGCGTGATAGGCGCCGGTGACGGAAGCGCCTGCTACGCGCCAGGCCGCGCGAGCCATGTCAATTGCTCCGGCCCGGGATCACTGCCCAGTCCGACGGCGCGGCCATCTGGATGTTCTCCGACGGCGCCGACTTGGAGCCGGCGCGCGCGCTGCGGCTGAGCCACAGGAAGAATTCGCGGAAGGCGAGCCCCTGGAGCGCGAGCGGCTGGCGCGGGCTGAACCGGCCGAGCTTCTCCATGTTCGCATCGCCTACGCCGACGCAGAACACCGAGACCTTGCCCGATTCCTCGGCGGCGACGCATTCGTCCGCGGCCGATTCCCAGTCGTGGTCGGTCGGCTCGCCGTCGGTGAGGATGAACAGCCAGGGGCGGTTGTAGGGGATGCCGTGGTCGCGGTAGCGCGTCTTCTCCATCTCGATCTCGTCGAGCGCGCGGCGGACCGCGGCGCCGAGCGGGGTCTGGCCGTTGGCGGTGATCGCCGGCGCATCGAACTCGATCGCGTCGGTCCAGTCGGTAACGACCTCGACGTCGTGCGGCGCGCCGACGCGGAGCACGAGGATGCGGACGCGCTGGCGCGCGACGTCATCGGCCTTGAGGTCGGCCTCGAGCAGCTTGAGCCCGTCGTTGAGCGCGCCGATCGCGTTGTTCGCGGCCATCGACGAAGAGCCGTCGAGCACCACCACGCAGGGCAGCCGCTGGCTCGTGTTCTCCGCCAGCGCGACGTCCGGAATCAGATTCAATCGACCCTCCTACGCGCACCGGGCGACCGCTGCGGACCCCATCGGCGGACTCGCCGGTGCCACCCGGGCCATCAAGCATTTCCGGTGCGTCAGGGCAAGGCGGAGGCGGGTGCCGCCTGTCTCGGTTTTTCCGTCGCAATCTTTCAGCCGTCATCCCGGCGAAAGCCGGGACCCAGGGCCACGAGCGACTTCCTGCTTGGCCCTGGGTCCCGGCTTTCGCCGGGATGACGGCCGAGGGAGCTGAACCATATCAGTTACTTCAGCCCAAGCGCCTTCACCACATCGGCCCAGCGGACGATCTTGAAGTTCTGCGCGCTCGGCGAATTGTCGCCGTCCTGCGCGATCATCAGCCCGCCCTCGCGGCCCTTGCCGAAGGATGCGGTCGCAATCTCGATCCCGTCGGTATCGCTCGTCGCGCCGAACTTGCCCGCGGCGATGCGGAAGCGGCCGGCGTATTCGAGGCTCGGCAGCTTCCACACCGCATAAGCGGAATCGCCCTGGCTCGACGCCACCAGCCAGCCGCCCCTCGCGCCCCTGGCCGCGATCGCTAGCCCCTCGGCGTCGGCGAAGAGGCGCGCGCTGTCGACCTCGGCGATCTTCTTCCCCTCGCGCGGCGCATCGGCATCGGCTGCGAACTTCCAGATGCCGGAATCCTCCTCTGCGACGAACAGGTCGCCCGTGCGGTCGTCCGCCACGCAGCCCTCGGACTGGGTCGCGAGCTTCATCGTGCGGACGCGCGCGACATGCGCGCCAGCGGCGTCGAAGGCGATTGCCATCTGGGCGATCGTCCCATCCTTGTCGACGACGAACGCCGAGAGCCCGCCGCTCCGGGGGGCGTACATGCACAGCCCATAGCCTTCGCCCGCGCCGACGTCGTAGCGGCCGATCGGTGCCAGCGTTCCCGCCGTCGTGTCGAGCTCGAACAGCGCGAGCTTGGCATGCGCCTTGTCGTTGCGATCGCTCGCCGCGACGATCACGCGCCCGCCGACACCGCGCAGGTCGACGTTGTTCATCCGCCCCGCCGCGATCGACGACACCAGCTTGCCGTCGAGCGTATAGACGTTGAGCCCGGCCTGCTTGTCGGTGGCGACAATCAGGCTCTTCGCGGGGTCCCTGGGGTTGCGCCAGATCGCGGGATCGTCCGCGGCGTCCTTCGCGCTGGCGACGGCCTGGGTCTCGGCGATCGCCTGCACCGATTTCGTTTCGGGGCCCGACTCGGCGAGCATCAGCAGCAGTGCAGGCAGCATCAAGATCCTCCGCGGGAAATCGCCGGCGACCTAGGCGCGAATTATTACGGTTTCAATTCGACCCCTTGGGACAATCGTTGCGCCGCGTCATCGAGCCGTCACACGAGCGGCATAGGGGCGCCACGCCGGTGCCGGGGGGCACCGATCCTAAAGGGGATTCTCAACGTGATGATGCTTCATCGCGGCCGCATTCGTGCGCCGTTCGCCCTTGCGCTTGGCGCACTCCTTTCGTCCGCCGCCGTCCCCGCGCTCGCCGCGCCGCAGGACCAGCCTGCCGCCGCCGCGACCGACGACAACGCCGAGCAGGGCGAGGAGATCATCGTCACCGGCCAGCGCGAGGCCGAGCGCCGCGCGATCGACGCCAAGCGCAGCTCGCTCACCATCGAGGACGTCGTCGCCGCGACCGACGTGGGCAAGCTCCCCGACCAGAACGTCGCCGAAGCCGTCCGCCGCCTGCCCGGCATCTCGATCGCCAACGACCAGGGCGAAGGCCGCTACGTCGTCATCCGCGGCGTCGACCCCAACCTCGCCAACGTCACGCTCAACGGCCAGACCGCCGCGGCGCCCGAGCCCGACGGCCGCCAGGTCAAGCTCGACGACATCCCCTCGTCGCTGATCGGCTCGGTCGAAGTGGTGAAGTCGCTCACTGCCGACCGCGACGCCAATGCGATCGCCGGCCAGGTCGACATCAACACGCTGAGCGCGTTCGACAAGAAGGGCACTTTCCTGTTCGGCCGCGCCGCCGCGGGCCTGCCCGACCTCAACGACAAGATCCAGTGGGAGGGCGACGCGACCCTGGGCGGTCGCATCGGCGACTTCGGCGTGGTGCTGTCGGGCAATGCCTCGCGCCGCCCGATCGCATCGGAGAACCTCCAGGGCTCGGCGGCGTGGAACGCCACCAGCGGCCTTCCCGACGACTATCGCGTCCGCCGCTACAACCTCGTGCGCGAGCGCCGCGGCGCGGTCGCCAACATCGACTATCGCCCGAGCGACGCGGTGCAGATCTTCGTCCGCGGCATCTATTCGTCGTTCCAAGACCATGAGACGCGCGACCAGTTCCGCATCGCGCTGGGCAATCTCGCGACGCCCCCGGTCAACAACGTCGCCAGCTTCAGCGGCGTGCGCGGCACCCACTTCGTGCGCACGCGCAACGAGGACGACAGCACCGTCACCTTCCAGGGCGGCGGCAAGTTCGACCTCGGCTTCGGCAAGCTGAGCCTCGAGAGCACCTGGTCGAAGGCGATCAAGAAGGATCCGCTGCGCTCCGAATTCCAGTTCCGCACCGGCAGCGGCGCCAGCGGCCTCGCCGGCACCGTCGACATCTCGAACTTCCTCTTCACGGTCGACCCGACCGGCGGCTCGGGCCGCTGGCTCGACCCGAGCTACTACAGCGCGCTCCAGGTCAACTACGATCGCCGCCGCGCCGAGGAGAAGCTCAAGCAGTTCCGCGCCGACTTCGAAGTGCCGCTCTCGGCGCTGAGCGAGGACAGCAGCATCAAGGTCGGCGTGAAGTACCTCGGCCGCGACAAGACCAACAACCGCGACTATCAGCAATACGACCTCAACGGCTTCACCATGGCCACCGCGGGCATCGGGATCGACGAAGGCACGACGATCTACGACGGCCTGTTCCGCCTGGGCCCGCGCGTCGACTATGCCGCGGCGCAGGCCTATATCACCGCCAATCCGGCGCGCGCGGTACTCAACGCCTCGGGCTCGCTCGGCAACAGCCTGGTCAACGACTATATCGTCTCCGAGGACATCCTCGCGGGCTATGCGATGGCGACGCTGAAGTTCGGCAACGTCACCGTCATCCCCGGCGTGCGCGTCGAGGACACCTCGGGCACCTACCAGGGCAAGACGATCACCGCGACCTCGACGGTAAGCCAGGGCTTCAACGTCAAGGGCAAGAAGGATTACACCAACGTCTTCCCGGGCCTGAACGTCCGCTTCGACGCGAGCGACCGGCTGGTGATCCGCGCCGGCGCGACCACCGCGATCGGCCGCCCCAACTATGACGACCTCGCGCCGTTCGTGCAGGTCGACGCGGGCGCCAACACCGTCGCGCAGGGCAATCCGACGCTGAAGGCGCTGCGCTCGCAGAACGCCGACCTCAGCGCCGAATATTACCTGCCCGGCCATGGGCTGTTCTCGGTCGCCGGCTTCTACAAGCACATCGACGATCCGATCTTCAGCTCGATCGCGATCACCAGCGGCACCTTCGGCGGCGTGGCGCTGACCAACGCCAACGTGACCCAGCCGATCAACGCCAATAAGTCGACGGTCTATGGCGTCGAGTTCAACCTCCAGACCCCGCTCACCATCCTGTGGAGCGGGCTCGACGGGTTCGGCGTCAACCTGAACTACACGCGCACCGGCGGCTCGAGCTCGGGCGTGCCGGGCCGCGTCGGCAAGGTCGACAACTACCTCCAGTCGCGCGACGTCGCGAGCGCGCAGCTCTATTTCGAGCAGGGCAGCGTGGCGCTCCGCCTCGCCTATTCCTACCGCTCGCACATGCTCGACACGGTGGGCGCGGATGCGGCGCACGACCAGTACACCGACTCGAACGGCCAGCTCGATGCGCGCGCGAGCTTCGCGGTGATCAAGCAGGCGATCGTGTTCGTCGAAGGCTCGAACCTGACCGACGCCAAGTGGCGCCGCTACACCGGCACGCCCAACCACCTCGCCGAGCAGGAGCGCTACAGCTACACGCTGCGCGCCGGCCTCCAGCTTGCCTTCTGAGCGGCTGCCACGCTGCGAAACGCGCCCCGTTCCTGCCGGAGCGGGGCGTTTTCGCCTGAGCCGTCCCGGAAAAGCACGGCCTAGGTAGTTTTGCAGTATGTTTCTACATTATTTCTGTGCCAAGATGTCCTTGGTCAGCTGGCGGCTCGCCGCCGGTTTTCGCAACCCTGCCTGAAGGGGGTGGCAGCTTTCTGCCACCCCTTCTTTGTATGTGGGCCAATCGACGTCCGGCGCGTGCCTCAGGGAGGTCCGCGGCCGGGACGGAAAGGGGGCC
This sequence comes from Sphingomonas sp., assembly GCF_017745215.1. Lineage (GTDB taxonomy): Bacteria > Pseudomonadota > Alphaproteobacteria > Sphingomonadales > Sphingomonadaceae > Sphingomonas. Next base: position 27,565 of record NZ_JAGHZV010000012.1, on the reverse strand, counting down.
GGGCCGCCTTTCTTGAAATGTAGGATTTGGCCTGCTTGGCTGGCGCGGATGGAACCGTTCGACCGCGCCTTTGAAGCTGCCGGGCCTCAACCCCGGAAAATTTGGCGACGGGTTGTGACTCTTGTGACTCTTCGAGCCTTCGATCGAGCCGGATCGCAGCGACGGGTCGTGACTCTTGTGACTTTTCGTCCCCGATCGCCCCGATTCGCGTCGCATGCGGACGCTCGATCCGACCTAACCCCGCCCACGCCGGATCGCGCGCACGCCGCCGATCACCTGGCTGAGCATCAGGTCGGCCGTCCTGCCCTCGCCGAAGCCGATCGTCTCGGGCCGCTGCGCCAGCGCGACGTGGATCGGCAAGGTCCCCGAGCGCACGCAGGCCCGGCACAACCGCCACCACAGCCGCGAGATCTCGCGGTCGACCAGCGCGAGCGTGCGTGCGTCATGGCCGCGCGTCTCGAAGTCGCGGCGCAGGGACATGATCCCCCCGATCAGCGTGCGCAGCGTTTCCGCGTCGGGCACCGGCTCGCCGCCCATGCAGTGGCGGACGACCAGCGGCGCGATCCCGGGATCCTCGCGCCCCATCCGCGCGGCGTGGCGCTCGGCGATCAGCGTCTCGGCATTGGCGCGCATCGTGTCGGTGAACATCTGCGACGCACCGCCTTCATGGACGCGGTAGAGCAGCAGCGGCTCGTCGATCTGCGCGATCGGGCCGAAGCGGCGCAGGCGGTGGTAGAGGTCGAAATCCTCGACGTAGCGCATCTCGGGCCGCTCGAACGGCTCGAGCCGCCGGGCGGCTTCGGCGCGGAACATCACGGTCGACCAGACGATCGGGTTCTGCACCAGCATCAGCCAGTCGATCAGCCCCGGGGTGAGCGGGCGCACCCAATGGCCCGGCGTCACCTTGGCGCCGGTGAGGACATTGGCGGCAGTGCTCACCAGCACGGTCTCGGGGTGCGCGTCGAGATAGCCGACCTGGCGCGCGAGCCGGCCGGGAAGGCAGACGTCGTCCTGGTCGAGCGCGGCGATGTAGCGGCCGCGCGCCTCGGCAAAGGCGCGGTTGCGCGCGAGCACCGGGCCGCCGTTCGCCTCTGCGCGGATCACGCGGATGCGGCGATCGTCGAACGCTTCGAGCAACTTCGCCGTGTCGTCGCGCGAGCAATCGTCGACCGCGACCAGCTCCCAGTCGGTGAAAGTCTGCGCGATCAGGCTGCGCACCGTCTCGCGGACCAGCGACGCGCCATTGTACGCCGCCATGATCACAGAGACCGCGGGCTCGCGCATCAGGCCGCCTTGCTGGCGCGACGCGCGGCGAGGAGCTGGTTCACGATCAGCTGGCCGATGTCGTTCTGCCACAGCCACAGGCCGTTGGCCTTGCCGGTGAAGCTCGCTTCGCCGCCGAGGTCACCGTCCGGCACATGGCCCGAGGCGAGGCCGATGCCGTAGACGCCGGGCACGGGCACCCCAGCCGCATCGATCACGCGGCATTGCTGGTCGACGAGGCGCGGGCGGCCGGGCGCGTCGGCCATCAGTTCGATCCGCTCGCCCTGCTCGTCGTAGAGCGGGATCGCGCGCGGGCGATAGCCGAGCGCGCCGATCACCACGTCGGCCTGCTCGATCTCGGCGCGGACCGCCGCGGCGTCGAGCTCGGCGATCGGGCGGAGCGCCATCCGCGGGTCGGCGGCACGGCCGCCCACTTCGAGCATGCGCAGCACCAGCTCGCGCGCCTCGAGCCGAAAGCCGGCGAGGCGGTAGACGAAGCCCGAGACCGGGCAGATGTCGTCGGGTCCGAAATCGGTGAAGCCGTCGGCATGCGCTTCATATTCGGAGCGGTACCAGGGGCGCAGCGGCCGGCGGTGGTAGAGCGCGAGCGCGCCTGCCCCGAGCGGCAGCGCGGGCGCGGCCTTGAGGATCAGCGCCGCGGCGGCGAGCGCGCTGGTCGAGCCGCCGACGATCGCGATCCGCGGCGCGCGCTCGTCGCCGATGCGGGCACGCAACCGCTCGATCCCGCCGATGCTGAGCATGTCGTCGCCGAGCATCAGCCGGCCGCCGGCGAGCTCGCCCAGCGTGGCGCCCGCGATCTCCTCCGCGGCGATGTGCTCGCGCGCCTGGTGGCCGCCGGTCGCGACGACGAGGCTCGCGGTGAGCATCGTCCGCTCGTTGCCGGTGACGATGTTGCGCACGCGCAGCGCCCAGCGCCCCTCGGGCGTGCGGCGCGCCTCGATCGCTTCGCTGCGCGTCGCGACGACGCCACCGTTCTCGGCGACGATGCTGCCCAGCCGCGAGCCGGTCGCTTCGAGAAAAGGCGTGGTGCGATAGAGCGGCACGCCGACCGCGCCGCCCTTGTGGAGCGCGATCTCGCGGCCGCTGAGGTGCTCCTCGAGCCCGGCGATGCTCTCATGGACATTGCGCTGGACCGCGGTGAGGAAGGTCTCGGCGGTCGAGTCCGAGGTGATCGCGTAATTGCCGATCGCCCCGCGCCCGAGCACTGCGTCGCGCTCGACCACCGCGAGCCCGTCCTGCGCGAGTTCGACGAGGCGGTTCTGCTTGCTCGCCGCCGTAAGCAGGGCCGTGCCCGCCGGGCCGCCGCCGACGACGATCGCAGAATGGACGAAGGTCCCGCGCCGCTCCTTGCGCACGCCACCCAACCCGGCGCTGGTGCACGCCTCGGCGAGCGCATGGCAGACGCGCTCGACATCGGCTTCGCTCATCATGTCGGTCATCGGCAGCGAGAGGATGCGCGCCGAGACGTCGTCGCACACCGGCAGCGCGCCGAACTCGGCATTGGCGCGGAACCAGGGCTGCTCGCCGAGATGCGGGCTGAAATATTGCCCAGCCCCGATCCCCCTGGCGTCGAGCGCACGCAGGATCGCGGCGCGGTGCCCGGCAAAGGCGCGCGGCAGGAGGACCGACTCGCACTGGAAGGCCTGGCGCGCGCCGGTCGGTTTCTGGAATTCGAAGCCGTTCTCGCTCGCGAAGGCGCCGAGATGCGCGCGATAGGCGCGGTCGAGCGCTGCACGATGCTCGGCGACCGCCTCGAACCCCTCGAGCTTGGCCTGGGCGAGCACGCCGAGCACTTCGGGGAGCTTGGCGTTGAACCCCGGCCCCTCGGCCGAGCGCGAGCCGGCGAAGCCGAAATTGGTCATGTGGCGCAGCGACTGGATGAGCTGGGTATCGCCAGAATGGATCACCCCGCCCTCGGCGGTGGCGAACACCTTGGTCGCGTGCATCGAATGGACGATCGCGAAGGGCGCGCCGGTGCCGAACGCGCGGCCCTCGGCGTCGAGCGAACCCAGCGACGCCGCGGCATCGACGACCACGCCGACGCCGAAGCGCTCCTGATAGCGGCGATAGCGGTCGAGATCGATGGCGGCGCCGAATGTGGCGTAGGGCACGACCACGGCGATGCGGCGGCCGTACCGCTCGAACGCGGCTTCCTCGGCGGCCTGGGCGGCGCTCCAGTCGTCGGGATCGATGTCGCAGAGCAGCGGCGTGAGGCCGGCCCATTCGGCGGCGTCGGCCGTCGCGGCGAAGGTGAAGCCCGGCATCAGCGCGAAGGCGCGCTCGCCCGTGCCCAGCCCGCCGCGCGGGCCGGCGGCGTGCCGGATCGCGATCATCAGCCCGGTCGTCGCGTTGGAGACCGCGAGGCACTCGCCCGCGCCGCCGAACACGCGCTCGGTCATCGCCGCCTCGAAGCCGCGCACCACCGGGCCGCCGTTCGAATAGAGTCCGCGCGCCTCGACCGCCCGGAGCTCGTCGGCGAGCTCGCTGAGCCGGGGTGGTTGGGGCGCGATCAGCGGCAGCCGGTCCATTCAAATCTCCGGGAAACAACCGGAGGAGCCTAGGCGCGCGCCCGCTTAGAAAGGGTAAATGCCGCGATCATTTCACCGGCGTCTTGTGGATCGATTTCGGACGGGATTCGCCGCCGCGGGCTTGGCGAATCCCCCCACCCCCGGCTAGCGTCGCGCGCCAGGGGGAACATCAGTGATAGTCGGAATCGATCTCGGGACCACCAACTCCGCCGTCGCGGTCTGGAAGGACGGCGAGGCGGTGCTGATCCCCAATGCGCACGGCGACCTGCTCACACCCTCCGCGGTGAGCGCGGACAAGGACGGGACGATCCACGTGGGCCTGGCGGCACGCGAGCGCCAGTCGACACACCCGCGCGACACCGCGACGGCATTCAAGCGCTTCATCGGCACCCAGCAGACCGTATCGCTCGGCAAGCGCAAGTTCGACGCCGAGGAGCTGTCGGCGCTGGTGCTCCGTCAGCTCAAGGCCGATGTCGAGGCGCACACCGGCGAGCAGGTGACCGGCGCCGTCATCACCGTCCCCGCCTATTTCAACGACCGCCAGCGCAAGGCGACCCGCCGCGCGGGCGAGCTCGCCGGGCTCAAGGTCGAGCGGCTGGTCAACGAGCCGACCGCCGCCGCCCTCGCCTATGGCATCGCGACGCGCGAGCAGGAGCCGTTCCTGGTCTTCGACCTCGGCGGCGGCACCTTCGACGTCTCGATCGTCGAAGTGTTCGAAGGCATCGTCGAGGTGCGCGCCTCCTCGGGCGACAACCGGCTGGGCGGCGAGGACTTCAACGAGAAGCTGATCGAGCTGGCGCGCCCCAGGCTCGAGCCCAGGGCGAAACTCGACAAGGCCGATCCGCTGGTGCTCCACGAGCTGCTCCGCGCCGCCGCCGAGCGCGCGCGGCGCAAGCTGAGCGAGAGCGACGACGCGGCGTTCGCCATCGTGCTCGACGGCGAGCAGCTCGCGACGACCGTCACCTCGCGGGACTTCGAGGAGGCCTGCGCGCAACTGCTCCAGCGGCTGCGCGACCCGGTGCTGCGCTCGCTCAGGGACTCGAACATCCGCGTCGAGACGCTGAGCGAAGTCGTGCTCGTCGGCGGCGGCACGCGGATGCCGATCGTGCGCCGCGCGATCACGCGGATGTTCGGCCGCTTCCCCAATGCCACCGTCCACCCCGATCATGCGGTGGCGCTGGGCGCGGCAACGCAGGCGGGACTGCTCGCCAGGGATTCGGCGCTCGACGAAGTGCGGCTGACCGACGTCTGCCCGTTCACGCTGGGAGTCGATATCGCCGAGCCCGACGGGCGCGGCGGCTATCGCAGCGGCATCTTCTCGCCGATCATCGACCGCAACACCGCGATCCCGACCAGCCGGGTGAGCCATTATTCGACGCTGTTCGACAACCAGCGCGAAGTCCATTTCGGCATCTACCAGGGCGAGGCGCGCGAGGTCTCGGGCAACGTCAAGCTCGGCGAGCTGCGCGTGCCCGTGCCACCCAAGCCTGCGGGCCATATCATGGTCGAGACGCGGTTCAGTTATGACACCAGCGGGCTGCTTGAAGTCGACGTCAGCATCCCCGCCTCGGGCGTGACGCGCAATCTCGTCATCCTCGACGAAGCCGATCCGCTGACCGAACAGCAGCTCGCCGACCGTCGCGCCGCACTTGCCGCGATCAAGATCCACCCGCGCGACGAGAGCGAGAACGCCGCCGTGCTCGCCCGTGCCGGGCGCTGCTACGAGAGCTTCATCGGCGACCGGCGCGACGAGATCGGCCGCTGGATCGGCCATTTCGAATCGGCGCTGGCGACGCAGGACCCGCGCGCGATCCGCGAGGCGCGCGACCAGATGGTCGCCGCGCTCGATGCGATCGAGGGCGATCGCTACCTGTGACTCGGCTGCGCGGCCCATGGCGCATGCTGGGGATCGGCCCGACGAGCGACACGCGTGCGATCCGGCGTGCCTATGCCGCGCGGCTCAAGACGATCGACGTCGATTGCGATCCCAAGGCGTTCATCGAGCTGCGCGAGGCCTTCGAAGCGGCGCAGCGCGAGGCCGAATGGCGCGGCCGCGCGACCACCGAGGAAGTCGCCGACTGGGATGCGGAGGAAGCGGAAGACGAAGGCGAGTCGGATGAGGACGAAGGCGTCGCCCTGGCCGCCGGCGACTTGCCCGATCCCTCCGAAGCCTCGACCGGCCCGGACCCGCGCCTCGAGCCCGAGGCGGAGGAGTCGCAGCATGAGGAGACGCGCACCGGCCCCTGGTCGCCGCTGACCCCCGAGCAGATCGAGGAGCATGCCAACCGCCTTGCGCACCTGCTCCACGAAGTCTCGAACCCCGAGAGCCCTTGGTCGCGCACCGACCAGAGCCGGCTGATGTTCGAGCATTGGAACGCGGTGGTGAGCGACCCGCGGATGAAGCAGGTCGGCTTCTACGCTGATGCCGAGACCTGGCTCGGCAACCTGCTCGCCCAGACCATCCCCGCCTCGGACCCGCTGCTGCCGCTCGCGGTCGAGCAATTCGGCTGGGAGCGGACGGCGGGCACGATCGACCAGACGCCCGCCGCCGGACGGATCCTCCAGCGGCTGCACATGCTCGACTTCTGGCGCGCGGTGCAGGGGCCTCGTCATCCGCTCCACGCCGCCTGGCGCGAACTGATCACGCCGGCGGGCGAGGATTCGCGACGCGGGTGGATGGTGAGCGGCGCGAAGGTACGCCAGCTGCTTGCCACCGTCCGGCGCGACTATCCCGAGCTCGAGAGCGAGTTCGACTGGTATCGCGTCGCGCTGTGGGAGCCGGGCTCCGCCGGGGGGCCCGTGGGCGGCGTCGGGGCGGACTTCATCGTCCGCATGGCGCTGATCGGATTGTTTGTGCTGATGTCGCTGGCGCGCAGCTGCTCGCCCGAGACGCATGACCCGGCGCTGCCCCTGCCGGTCGCTCTGGAATCGCCTGCACTCGAATTCCTCTCGCCGCTTTCGAACCAGGACGACGACCTCCGCTACGCACTCGACCAGGTCGATGGCGACCGGCTGAGCTGGGCGATCGTGCAGGTGGACAATCCCGACCTCGCCAAGGTGCTGGTGTCGAACTGGACGGCCGCGCGCGACGCGCGCAAGCCGCGCTATCAGTTCGCGGCCGACGTGAAGACCCTGCTCGACGTGCGGTTCCGCAACGGGCTCGCGATCGCGCCCTATGCGCTGATCGCCCGCTACCAGAGCCTCGAGCGCGACAAGGCCAGGGCGCTGCGCGGCCGAAGCGCCGAGGATTGCGACGCCTTCTTCGCGGACCGGACCTATTCGCGCGATCCATTGTCGGCGCTCATCCAGCTGCGCCAGCACGAAGTGTTCGCGCAAGTACTGCTCGAGACCGACGGGCGCGAACCGGCCAAGGGCAACGGCAGCTTCATGGTGCCGGGCGGGGTGCTCGATTCGATCACGGACAAGACCGGATTGCGCGATCAGCGGCTCCGCGATGCGCTCAACGGCCGCGGCACGCCCGAGGACCGCTGCGCTGCGCGGATCGCGCTGATCGACGCCGCGCTGGCGCTGCCGCCGGCCAAAGGGCTCAAGCTGCTGCGCGAGATGTAGCACTCGATATTTGCGCGCGCCCCGGCCGAGTTGTAGCCACGGCGCGGGCGCGTGGCCTGCGCGCCCTGGGAGGGATAACCGGATGCGCCTGTTCACCTTGATCGCCGCCGCGCTGGCGCTGACGCTTCCCGCCTGCAACCGCGCCGCCCCGCCGCCCGCCGAGCCGACCTACCAGGGCAAGGCCTGGGCCGCCGCCGCCAAGCTCAGGCGCGGGGTGAGCATCCTCAGCCACGACCCGATCTGGCGCACGCCCGAGCACGGCAATTTCCAGATGCGCCACCTGAAGATCATCAAGGAGGGCGGGTTCGACTTCGTCCGCATCGTGGTGCTCGGGCTGCGGCGGATGGATGCGAACAACCAGCTCGACCCGGTGTTCCTCGGCACGCTCGACCGCGTGATCCACGAGGCCGATGCCGCGGGGCTGTCGGTGATCATCGACGAGCACGACTTCAACGAATGCTCGCGCACGCCCGACATCTGCGAGCCCAAGCTGATCGCCTTCTGGGAACAGATCGGCGAGCGCTACAAGAACGCACCCGACAATGTCCTGTTCGAGCTGCTCAACGAGCCGCACGAGCCGCTCGACGCCGATCGCTGGAACGCGATGCTCGGGAAGCTGATCCCGGTGGTGCGGCGGACCAACCCCGACCGCACGCTGGTGATCGGACCGACGCACTGGAACAACCTCGCCTATCTCCCCAAGCTCGAGCTGCCCCAGGACGACCGCAACATCATCGTGACCTTCCACGATTACGAGCCCAAGCGCTTCACCCATCAGGGCGCGCGCTGGGTGAAGCAGTTCAAGGACCTGAAGGGGATCGACTTCACCCCCGAGGACGAGGCGCGGATCAGCGACGATTTCGACCAGGCGGTCGCCTGGTCGAAGGAGAACGACCGGCCGATCATGCTCGGCGAGTTCGGCGCCTATGACGAGAGCGGCACGCCGATCGAAGCCCGCGCGCGCTACACCGCATACGTCCGCCAGCAAGCCGAGGCGCGCAAGCTGCCGTGGAGCTATTGGCAGTTCGACGGCGACTTCGTGGTGTGGGACATGAAGGGCGACCATTGGGTCGAGCCGATCCGCGCCGCGCTGATCCCGAGCGTGACGCCGAAGAAATAGGCCTCTTGAGCCCCTCCCGTTCGGGGGAGGGGCCAAGGCAGCCTACCCCGCCGCCGCCACGGCAGCAGCGAATTGTTCGGCGGTCATGTTGATCGTGAGCCCCATGTCGTCGGCCGCGAGCCCCGAGATCGGGACCTGCACGTCGCGGCCGCCATTCTCGGCGGTGAGCGTCACATTGTCGCCCGCCGATCCCTTGACCTTGGCGAGCACCGCGCCGTTCGAGCCGCGCACCTCGGCACCCGGCGTCAGCTTGGCGCGGACCTTGGCGGCGGTCTCGGTCTTGGCCTGTTCGGCGAGTGCGTCGAGCTGCGGCTTGGTGAGCGCGATCGTCGGGCCCTTGGGGCTCTTGCCGAAGCGGTCGAGCGGGATGCCGAGTTGGTTGGTGCCGGTCGAGAACACCGCGACATTGCCGCTGATGCTCACGATCGTGCCGGCCTCGTTGCCCTGCGGATCATAGACGGTGGCGCCGGCCTCGGGCCCCTTGGCCTCCGCCTGGGCGGGGGGCGCGGCGGCGTCCTGCGCCAGCGCGGCCGTCGGGGCGCCGAGCGCCAGCGCCAGGCCGGCCGTGGTCGCGAAAAGCTTCATTTCGTGCGTCTCCATTGGTTGACGAAACAGTCAGCCAACCAACGCACCGGCGATGCCTGCGATGTTCCGCAAGCGACGGGCGGGGCCGCCGCCGGGACGAGCCGTTACTCCTCGCCCATCCTCAGCGCGGCGATGAAGGCCTCCTGCGGGATCTGCACCGAGCCGTACTCGCGCATCCGCTTCTTGCCTTCCTTCTGCTTTTCCAGGAGCTTGCGCTTGCGCGTGATGTCGCCGCCGTAGCATTTGGCGGTCACGTCCTTGCGCAGCGCCGCGATCGTCTCGCGCGCGATCACCTTGCCGCCGATCGCCGCCTGGATCGGGATCTTGAACAGATGTCGCGGGATCAGGTCCTTGAGCCGCTCGCACATCCCCCTGCCCCGCGTCTCGGCCGAGCCGCGGTGGACGATCATGCTCAGCGCATCCACGGCCTCGTTGTTGACCATGATCGACATCTTGACGAGGTCGCCCTCGCGATAGCCGATCTGCTCGTAATCGAAGCTCGCATAGCCGCGCGAGATGCTCTTCAGCCGGTCGTAGAAGTCGAACACGACTTCGTTGAGCGGCAGCTCATAGGTCACCTGCGCGCGGCCTCCGACATAGGTCAGGTCCTTCTGGATGCCGCGGCGGTCCTGGCAGAGCTTGAGGATCGAGCCCAGATATTCGTCGGGCACGTAGATCACTGCCTTGATCCACGGCTCCTCGATCTCGTCGATTCGGTTGGGATCGGGCATGTCGGCAGGGTTGTGGAGCTCGATCTCCTGTCCCTCGGCCTCGCCCGCCGCCTTGGCGAGGCGCAGCTTGTAGACCACCGAGGGCGCGGTGGTGATCAGGTCGAGGTCGTATTCGCGGGTCAGCCGCTCCTGGATGATCTCGAGGTGGAGCAGCCCCAGGAAGCCGCAGCGGAAGCCGAAGCCGAGCGCGGCCGAGGTCTCCATCTCGAAGCTGAAGCTCGCATCGTTGAGCCGCAGCTTGTGGATGCTCTCGCGCAATTTCTCGAAGTCGTTGGCGTCGACCGGGAAGAGCCCGCAGAACACCACCGGCTGGACTTCCTTGAACCCCGGCAGCGCTTCGGCCGCCGGACGCTTGGCGTCGGTCAGCGTGTCGCCGACGCGCGCCTGGGCGACTTCCTTGATCTGCGCGGTGATGAAGCCGATCTCGCCCGGGCCGAGGTCGGGCAGCTGCTCGATCTTGGGGCGGAAGCAGCCGACGCGATCGACGAGATGGACCGTGTCGGTGGCCATGAACTTGACCTGCTGGCCCTTCTTCAGCGTGCCGTCGATCACGCGGACGAGGATGACGACGCCGAGATAGGGGTCGTACCAGCTGTCGACCAGCATCGCCTTCAATGGCGCGGCGGCGTCGCCCTTGGGCGGCGGGATGCGCTCGACGATCGCGTCCAGCACTTCCTCGATGCCGATGCCCGACTTGGCGCTGGCGAGCACGGCGTTCGAGGCGTCGAGCCCGATGATCTCCTCGATCTCGGCTTTGACCTTCTCGGGCTCGGCCGAGGGCAGGTCGATCTTGTTGATGACCGGGATGATCTCATGGTCGTGCTCGATCGACTGGTAGACGTTGGCGAGCGTCTGCGCTTCGACGCCCTGCGCGGCGTCGACCACCAGCAGCGCGCCTTCGCAGGCGGCGAGGCTGCGGCTCACCTCATAGGCGAAGTCGACGTGGCCGGGCGTGTCCATCAGGTTGAGGACATGGCCCTTCCATTCGAGGCGCACGGTCTGCGCCTTGATCGTGATGCCGCGCTCCTTCTCGATGTCCATGTTGTCGAGCACCTGCGCGGACATTTCGCGGTCCGAAAGGCCGCCGGTACGCTGGATGAGGCGATCGGCGAGCGTCGACTTGCCGTGATCGATGTGCGCGATGATCGAGAAGTTGCGGATCTTGGAGAGGTCGGTGGCCATGGTGGCGCGCCGCCTAGCAGGTTGTGAGGGGGATGTGGAGGGGTAGCTCAGCCCGCCTGCTTGCGACGCTCGGCGCGCAGGCGCGAGAGATATTGCGGCGTGATGTCCAGATAGGAGGCGACGAGCCCCTGGGGGATCTGCACCCATTCGGGCGGCAGCTCGGAATGAAGCCGCGCGAACCGCTCGCGCGACGTCTCGGTACGCAGCGATTTGTAGCGCCGGTGCTTCCGGACGAAGGCCTGCTCGAGATAGAGGACTTCGAGCCGTTGCCATCCCGGATGCCGCCCGAAACTGGCGAGGCGGAGCTCATAGGGCCAGATCCACAGCTCGGCGCCGGTCACCATCTCGATCACCACTTCGGAGGCGATGCCGCGGATCGCAGCGTCGAGGGCCATCACCGCCCCACCGGGAAAGACGAAGTCCAGCACGACCCGGTCGCCGCCGCCGGTGAGGCCATAGACCTGCACGATCCCCGAGCGCAGGATCGCGAAGTCGTAGGTGCGCTGGCCGATCTCGCAAAAGGCCTCGCCGGCGCGGAACCGGCGATGGCGAGCATTCTCCAGCCACCATCGCACTTCGGACGGCGGCAGCCCGGCCTCGTCGAGGAGATGGCCCGCGCCGCCCGCCATCAGCTGGGGCAGGTGGAGCACCGGACCGCCGCCGTCGCGCCTCGCCCGCCCTGTCCCATTCCGAGCCATCCGATCCCCCGCATGCACCGAACCTGCCCCGGCACTGAAACCAGTTGAATTACACCCCTGTATTTCCAGCATAGTTGGAGGCCCTGATAAAAGGGGGGTCACCAATGAATTTCTGGAAGCGCTGCGGCGCGGCGATGCTCGCGGCCATGGCTCTCGCGCTGCCGGGCGCGGCCTTTGCGACCAAATATGTCGGCACCGTGCAGATCGGCTCGATCCTCGCCAAATACAGCGTGGTTACCGATGGCGCGACCGGCGTGCTGACCGGCAGCGACATCGTGTCGTTCACCGTGCGGCTCGACGCCGGGGCGGGGAAGTATATCTCCTATGGCATGGGGCCGGGCATGGAATATCCCGGCTATGCGATGAGCGACGGCTTCGTCGCCACGCCCAGCGAACTGCTCGCCGGCGACCCCTTCCGTTATTTCGTACTCAACGCCGCCGCCTACGAGCCCTATGACAGCAATACGCTCGCGGGCTTTTCGGCGGACCAGCGGGGCGGCGCGCTCTTCCTCCAGGCGAGCTTCTACGATCCGCGCAACGGCTATGTCAGCCACCACAGCCAGCTGTCGACGCCCGGCCTCGCCTTCGCCCATGCCGTGCCCGAGCCGGCGACCTGGGCGATGATGATCGTGGGCTTCGGGATGATCGGCGGCGCGATCCGGCATCGGAAGCGTCGTCCGGCATTTTCGGCTCCTCGCTTCGTATAACGACGGATCAGCGCGAGTATCGGTACGCAGCGCGTATGTATTATTCCTGACGGCGGCAATAACCGGCCGTGAGCCACGGCCGTGCAAGCAGCATCCAGACGTGCGCCCGATGCGCCGGACTTGCGGAGATGCCCCGATGCTGTCGTCGATGAAGAACATGCGCATCGCGCGAAAGCTGACCGTCGTGTTCGGCGCGCTGCTGGTGGTGATCGTCGCGATCTGCGCGACGGCGATGCTGTCGCTCTGGGCGGTCGATACGCGGTCCAAGGCGGTGAGCGCGGTGCATGTGCCCAACATGGTGGACTCGCAGGCGCTGCACGCCGCGATGGCGGCTTATCGCGCCGCCGAGTTCGACCGCATCGTCGCTGCCGATCCCGTCGCGGCGCAGTCCGCCGACACGCGGCTCGACCAGGCGCGCGCGCAGATCCGCAAGACGATGGCGTCGCTCGACAGCCGCATCGAGCTGCCCAAGACGCAGGCGCTGTTCAACAAGTTCGCCGACGCCGCCAAGGTCTACGACAAGGACGACGCGCGGATGATGGCGCTCGCGCGCTCGCTCAAGGAGAATGACGCGATCTCGGTCGCACGCGCCGCGCAGAACCATTTCGACGAGCTCGCCAAGGCCGCGAACGACCTCGCCGACATCGAGCGCAGCAACACCGAGGAAGCCGCGGACCAGGTGACCGACATCTCGATCGACGGGGCGTGGAGCGCGCTGTTGCTGCTGCTGGTCGGCGTCGCGGTGGTGGTCGCGGCGTTCATGGTGCTGATCCGGATGATCGCGCGCCCGCTCACCGAGATGACCGACGCGATGGGCAAGCTCGCCGCCGGCGACTTCGCAGTGGCAGTGCCCGATGACGGCCGCGCCGACGAGGTCGGCGCGCTCGCCAAGGCGATGGCGGCGTTCCGCGACCAGCTCAAGGCAGCCGAGGCGGCCAAGGCCGAACAGGCCCAGCTGATCGTCGACAGTGTCGGCACCGGGCTGGGTGCGCTCGCCAACGGCGACCTCACTGCCGAGATCACCACCGAGCTGAGCGGGCCGTTCGCGCCGCTCAAGGCCAATTTCAACTCGGCGGCCGCGAGCCTGCGCGGACTGATCGGCCAGGTGATGGAGAGCGCCAACACGATCCGCACCGGCGCGAGCGAGATCGCCCAGGCCAGCGAGGACCTCGCCCGCCGCACCGAGAGCAATGCCGCGAGCCTGGAACAGACCTCGGCGGCGATCAGCCAGATGGACGGGCGCCTGCGCGTCACTGCCGACGCCGCCGCGCGCACCGTCACGCGTGCCGACGATGCGATCAAGACGGTCGCCAGCGGCCGCGCGATCGCCGACGAGGTGGTCCAGGCGATGGGCCGCGTATCGGAAAGCGCCAAGGGCATCGACAGCGTGATCGAGGGTCTCGACAAGATCGCCTTCCAGACGCGGGTGCTCGCGATGAACGCCGCAGTCGAGGCCGGCCGGGCCGGTGAAGCCGGCCGCGGCTTCGCAGTGGTGGCGGACCTTGTCTCCGCCCTTGCGATGCGCGCCGAGGAAGAGGCCGGCCGCGCGCGCGACCAGCTTACCGCCACGCAGACCGACATCGTCGCGGCGGTGGATGCGGTCCAGAAGGTCGACGGCGCGCTCGCCGACATCTCCGAGGGCGTCACCGACGTCCACGGGCTGCTCGACACCATGGCTGCGGACAATCGCGCCCAGGCGGCGGCGATCACCGAGATCACCACCGCGATCGGCACGATGGACCAGTCGACCCAGCAGAACGCCGCGATGGTCGAGGAGACCTCGGCCGCGGCGCGCAACCTCTCGAGCGAAGTCGATGCGCTGGCCGAGAATGCCCAGCGCTTCGAGACCGGCGAGCGAGCGGCCGCGCCGGTGCGTAGCCGGACCGCGGCTCCGCGGGCAGCCGCCCCGGCGCGGGCGACGCGGACGCCGGCCTACACCCATGGCACCGAGGAATGGGCGAGCTTCTGAGGTAACTTGGTGTCGAAAGCGACCGCCGATCATCCAATCGTCACCCCGGCCTTGTGCCGGGGCCCACATCGTGTCGCTGACTGACTCCCAGGCGTGAATGCAGTGCGCATCTCCCGGTGGACCCCGGCACAAGGCCCGGGGTGACGGGGTTGGATATCCGAGCCTAGACCCCGGCCCGACTCTTGCGCCCTTCCGTTGCGAGCCGCCTCAACCGCCCCCACCCCGTTTCCCGCCCGGACGCGAACGCCTTCGCCGCCGGCACGGCGAGGACCACCCGCGTCCCCCGCCCCGCCTCGCTCTCGACCTTGAGCCCCGCCCCCAGCCGCTGGGCGCGCTCGCGCATGCCGATCAGCCCGAAATGCCCCTTGCGCTCGCCGCTCGCGAGGATGTCGGCGGGGATGCCCACGCCATTGTCGGCGATCGCCATCTCGAAGCCCGCCGCGTCGTAGCGCAGCCCGACCTCGACCCGCGTCGCCGCCGCATGGCGCCAGACGTTGAACAGCGCCTCGTTGGCGATGCGTACCGTCTCGTCGCGGACCTCGGGCGCGAGCGGGCGGGGATCGCCCGCGGTGACCACCACCAGCCCGACCTCCCGGTCGAACGCCTGCCGCCGCGCGACGTCGCGCAGAATCTCCTCGATCCCGCCGGCGCCCTCGACCGGACGCAGCCCGCGCACCGTGTCGCGCGCTTCGTCCAGCACCTGTTCGGCCTGCCCCAGCGCCGTCTCGAGCTCGTCGCGCGCGGGCATCTCCGCGGGCATCTCCTGCTTGGCCAGGTCGATCCGCAGCACCAGCGCCTGGACCGACTGGAGCAGCGTGTCGTGCAGGTCGCGCGCGATCCGCTCACGCTCGCGCCCGCGCTCCTCGAGCCGCTTCTCGAGCAGCTCCATCGCATGGCGCATCCTCAGCCACCACAGGCCGGCGATCAGCAGCATTGCGGCGAGCAGCGCGAGGATCCAGGGCCAGGGGGTCTGGAGGAAGGTCGGCGGCACCATGAAGGCCACCTCCGCCTCGCGCACGCTCCATTCGCCGCCCGGCAGCCGCGCCTGGAGCTTGAATTCGTAGCGGCCGTTGGGCAGCGCGGGATAGAAGGCCTGGCGGCGCTGCCCCGCGTCGACCCAGCGGTCGTCGATGCCGACCAGCCGGTAGCGGAACTCGACCTGGTCGGCGTTGGAAAGGCTGTCCGACGTATAGTCGATGCGGAGGTTGGGGGAGCCCGCGCGGAGCCGGACGCTGCCCGAAGCGGGCAGGCTCGTCTCCCCCGAGGCCACCGCGCGGATCGCGGGCGCCACCGCGGTCGAGAGCAGGTCGAGGTGCAGTGGGTCGAGCCAGGCGACGCCCTGGTTGGTGAGGAACCAGAGGTTGCCCGCGCGGCTGGCGAGCACGGTGTTGGTACAGCAGGCGATCTGCGGGTAGCCGGGCAGGCCGTTGCGGAAGTCGAGCTGGACGAAGCGGCGCATGTCGGGCGAAGCCGCGAAGAGCGATGCGAGCGGCGTGTCGCGGAACACGGCGACGCCGCGGTTGCCGCTGATCCACAGGTCGCCGCGGCCGTCCTGCGCCAGCCCCGCGATCAGGCTGAGCCCGGGATGGTCGCGCTGGGTGAGCGACCGGAAGCGCGTGCCGTCGAACAGCGCGAGGCCGAGCTCGCCGCCCAAGACCACGCCCTCGCGCACCGGCAGCGCGGTCTGGACGAAGCCGATCGCCAGCCCCTCGGCGGGGCCGAAGCGATGGAGGCGCCCGCCGGCATAGCGCGCGACGCCGCTGCCGTCCGCGCCAAGCCACAGCCGGTCCTGCCGGTCGATCAGCATCAGCCGCGGCGAGGCGGCGCCGATCGCCTCGGGCGTGATCGCGCGAGTCCAGCCGGCGCCCCGGCGGACGAAAACGCCGTCCTGCCGCGTAAGCAGCCACAGGTTGCCGGCGCGGTCGACCTGACAGGCGAGCACCACCGGCGTGCGCACGCTTTCGGGAAGCGGCACGCGCACCGCTGCGCCGCCGACGAGCTCGACCAGCCCGGCGTCGCTGGCGAGGAAGATGCGGCTGCGGCTGTCGGCGCAGAAGTTCCGCGCGACGCCGGGATAGGCGATCTTCGTCACGATCCGCTCGTCCGGGGCATAGCGGTAGATGGTGCTGTCGTCGGCGACGGCGATGCTGCCGTCGGGCGCGCGGATTGCGCGGAAGCCGGTGCGCGGAACCTTGGCGATCTCTGGCCGAGGGACGAAGTTGACTGGCATGAACTCGTCGATGCCGAGCCGCGTGCCCGCCCAGACGATGCCGTGGCGATCCTCGAACAAGGGCGCGGCGAGATCGGAGGTCAGCCCGGCCTCGCCCTGGCGGTACCAGGCGGCGATGTCGCCCTCGACGATCGCGGTGCCGGTCGCGATCGCTCCGGGCCGGGGGATGCGGACGATGCCGGGCTGGCGCTCGAGCGCGGCCCAGAGGTTCCCCGCGCGATCGAACAGCAGGCGATGCGCGATCAGCGGATGGAGCTGCGCGGGCCGGCCGCCGTCGGGCGGCGGCGTCCCCGGGCGCGGCGCGATCGGGCGCGTGCCCCGCGCTTCGTCGGAGAGCCAGAGCCGTCCGTCCGGCCCCTGCGCGAGCGCCCAGGCCTCCTCGACCGCGACGCTGGTCCGCTCGACCGTCGCGCCGCCGGGGCGAACGAAGAGCAGCGCCTTGCCGGTGGCGATCCACAGCGTCCCGTCGCGCGCGAGCAGCAGGACATAGGGCGTGCCGTCCTCGGGCCGCGTCGCGACGGCGTGCCAGCGGCCGGCGTGGTGATAGGCGATGCCGCGCACCGAGACCGCCCAGATCCGCCCCTGGCGATCCTCGACGAACTGCTTGAGCGGGCCCTTGGGCAGCCCCTCGGCGAAATGGCGCACGCGGCCGTTCTCGATCACCGAGGCGCCGCCACTGTAATAGCCCACCCAGATGCGGCCGGCGCGGTCGACAAACATCGAATAGATCATGTCGCTGCGCAGCTGCTCCGGGCCCGTCGCGCGGAACCGCTCGAAGCGCAGGCCGTCGAAGCGGAAGAGCCCGCTGGTGCTGGCGATCCACAGGTCGCCGTCCGGACCCTGGCCGAGCGAGCCGACGTCGGGCGGCGCACCGCGGTCGATCGGGAAGGCGAGATGCTTGAAGCGGCCGGGGTCCCGATCGGGCGCCGCGCGGACGGCGAGGCCGGGCAGCACCGCCATGAGCATGAGCACCGGAGCCGTCAGGCGGCCCCTGGCGATCCGGCCGATCAGCATCCTCGCGGTTCGGTGCGCATGATCGCCTCCTCTTGGGCAATTCGTTCCGCGAAAGCAATCGACTGGGCCTCGCGTCGGGCTCGGCACCACACCCCTCCCCTCCCCGCGCGCTATCTGCTAGGAGTTGCAGCGATCATGGCGAGGGGAGTCGCTTCGACACAGTTCGGTGCGCCGTTTGCGCATAGGCCGGCCATGCTCGTGCGAATTGATTGGGGAGAGAAGAATGCGTAAACTGATGCTCGCCACCGCGGCCGCGGTGCTTTCGCTTTCCGTTGCGGCCGTTCCGGCGAATGCCCAGACCAGCATGTCGTCGGGCCGCCAGAGCAAGGACGGCACCACCAAGGGCGCTTCCTCGGGCCGCAAGGCGCAGGAGCGCGGCCTGCGCGAGATCCCGAAGTGCAGCCGCGTGCTCGGCACGATCGGCATGGTGCCGCCCGAGAAGGAATGGTGGCGCGAGCTCAACCTCGGCAGCCCCGAGGCGATCTTGAAGGTGTTCGTCCAGCAATCGGGCTGCTTCACGCTGGTCAACCGCGGCCGCGCGATGCAGAGCCGCGCGATGGAGCGCGCGCTCGCCGAGAACGGCGAGCTGCAGGCGGGCTCGAACATGGGCAAGGGCCAGGTACGCGCGGCGGACTTCCTGCTCGAGCCGGACATCGTCTCGTCGAACAGCAATTCGGGCGGCGGCGGCGCCGGCGCGGTGCTGGGCGGCGTGCTCGGGCGGATCAGCCCGTTCGCCGGCGCGGTCGCGGGCGGCATCAACATCAAGAAGAAGGAAGCCAACGTCACGCTGTCGATCGTCGATTCGCGCACGACCGAGGAGACGGTGACCGAAGGCTATGCGCGCAAGACCGACATCGGCTGGGGCGCGGGTGGCGGTGCCGGCTGGTGGGGCGGCTTCGCGGCGGCCGGCGGCGGCGGCTACCAGAACACCGAGATCGGCCAGGTGATCGTGCTCGCCTACCTCGACGCCTATATCAAGATGGTCCAGCAACTCGGCGGCCTGCCGCCCGGAGACTATTGACCGGGCCGACCGCCTGAAGCGGAACGAAGGGGCGCGGCGGGAGACTGCCGCGTCCTTTTGCTAAAGGGGTCACACCTCAACCCGCGGCGCGGTTGCGCACGTTGAACCACTCGACCAGCCCCCAGACCGACAGCGCCAGGAAGATGAAATAGAGCCACGCCGTCAGCCACAGATCCTTGGCGGCGTAGAGCGGGATCGCGTCGAGGTCGACGAGGATCCACAGCCACCAATTCTCGAGATAGCGGCGCGACATCAGAATCTGCGCGGCGATGCTCATCATCGCCACCGAAGCGTCCCAGAAGGGATAGGCCGCGTCGGTATAGGCCTGCATCAGCCAGCCCCAGCCCAGCGTCGCGGCGATGCAGCCCCCCGCCCAGCCCGTGCGCCCGCCCCAGCCGAGCGTGAGCACCACCACTTCGCCGCTCTCGGCGCGCGAGCGGAGCCAGTTCCACCAGCCGTAGAATTGCACGACGAGGAAGAAGAGCTGGAGCAGCGCATCGGAGTAGAGCTTCGCCTCGGCGAAGATCCAGGCGTAGAGCGCGACCATCACGATGCCGAAGGGGTAGTTCCAGATGCTGCGCCGCACGACGAGCGCGACGTTTACGAGGCCAAGCAGCACGGCGGCGAGTTCGAGCGGCGACATCGTGCGGATGTGCCCGGTGGCGCGGCGCCCCGCAAGACCGCGGCTTGCCCTTGCCCCCCGCCTTTCACACGCTAGGCTGCACACCCGAGGATCGGGAGGAGAGGCGGATGCGGCACGTCGCGGTGATCGGATCGGGGCCGGCGGGCTATTACACCGCGGAAGCCTGCCAGAAGCTGTTCGGCGACCAGGTGCGCGTCGATATCATCGACCGGATGCCCGTGCCCTATGGCCTGATCCGCACCGGCGTCGCGCCTGACCATCAGTCAATCAAGGGCGTGTCGCGGCGCTACGAGGCGGTGGCGCTCAGCGACAATGTCCGCTTCGTCGGCAAGGTGACCGTGGGCCAGGACGTCACGATCGACGAGTTGCGCGGGCTGTATGACGCCGTGGTGCTCGCGACCGGCGCACCGCACGACAAGCCCCTGGGCATCCCCGGCGGCGACCTGCCGGGCGTGATCGGATCGGCGGCGTTCGTCGGCTGGTACAATGGCCATCCCGACTTCGCCGACCTCGATCCGCCGCTCGGCGGACCCGGCGCGGTGGTGATCGGCAACGGCAATGTCGCGCTCGACGTCGCGCGGATCCTCGCCAAGACGCAGCACGAGTTCGAAGGGTCGGACATCGTCGGCCATGCGCTGGCGGCGCTGGAGAAGGCGCGGATCACGACGGTGACGATCCTCGGCCGCCGCGGGCCGCACCAGATCGCGATGACGCCCAAGGAGCTGGGCGAATTGGGCGAGCTCGAGCGCGCGGCGCCGCTGGTCGAGGCCGCCGACTTCCCGCCGCTCGAGGCGGATGCGCTGCTCGAGCCGGGGCAGCGCAAGTCGGTAACGCACCTGCGCACCTTCGCGGGGCGGACCGAAGGCGCCGACAAGCCGGTGCGGATCGTCTTCGACTTCTTCGCGATGCCGGTGCGGATCGAGGGGCCGGGCCATGCAAGCCAAGTGATCGTCGAGCGCACCGCGCTCTCGGCCGAGGGCAGCGCGCAGGGCACCGGCGAGACCTATGCGATCCCCGCCAGCCTGGTGGTGAGCTGCATCGGCTATCGCACCCCGCCGATCGAAGGCGTGCCCTATGACGAGAAGCTGGGCCGCTTCGCCAACGACGAGGGGCGCGTGCTGCCGGGGCTCTACGCGGTCGGCTGGGCGCGGCGCGGGCCGACGGGGACGATCGGCACCAACCGCCCCGACGGCTTCGCGATCGCCGACAAGATCGCCGCGGACAGCGTCGGCGACTCGGGCAAGGCGGGGCGGCCGGGGCTCGACGCGCTGCTGGCCGAGCGCAGGGTCGACGTGGTGACCTTCCGCGACTGGCAGAAGATCGAGGCGGCGGAGAATGCCGCCGCGCGCGCCGGTTCGCCTCGGGAAAAGTTCACGTCGATCGAAGCGATGGTCGCGGCACTGAAAAGCTGAAAACCCCCGCTTGCGCAGCGCGACGGGCGTGGCTATAGGCGCCCCCTCGCGGTCCGGGGCTTGCTCCGGAAAGCGCCGGTCGGGGAATAGCTCAGCCTGGTAGAGCACTGTCTTCGGGAGGCAGGGGCCGGAGGTTCGAATCCTCTTTCCCCGACCAATATTTTCCCGCAATCGATCCTCAATCCGTCGGCTCGACCCTCGGATTCTCCGCTGCCAGCGCTTCGGCCTGGTGGCGATAGCCGAGCAACTCATAGCCGATCACGGTGACGAGCGGCGCGAAGGTGAGGATCACCAGGCACCACGCCATCCCCACCCCTGCCACCGCTGCCGCGACCGCCAGCGCGATTACTGCCGCCGTGCCCGCGAGCAGCCAGAGGTGGAAGGGGTCGAGCCGCGCGACCATGTAGGTGTAGAGCGCGTAGAAGCCGATCAGGCAGGTGCTGACCGGCACCGCCACCGTCAGCACGGTCGCCAGCGCGCCGATATGCGCCTTGTGCTCGATGTAATAGGCCGCGACGTGCAGCCCCGCGCCGAGCGCGACGATCGAGGCGACGATCACCATCTGGCCATAGCCCCAGACGAATACGCGCTCGCGGTGCCAGCAGAGGATCGCGGCCGAGGGCACCATGTAATAGACCCACCAGATCCCCAGCGTCAGCCCGATGCCCGCGACGCAGACCAAAGCCGCGTCCATCGACCAGCCCTGCGCCTCGGTCACCGCCGACAAGGTGGCGAGCGTGCCCATCACGCCCTCCCCCAGCGCAATGATCGCGAACAGGCCGTGGCGCTCGGCGATGTGGTGCGCGTGCCAGGGCGTGCCGCCGTCCTGCCGCTCGGCGATCGCCGGGCCGGCGAACTCGACGAGGATCAGCACGATCGAGATGGCGAGCGTCACCCCCAGTGGCACGGGCGCGAAGATCAGCGCCACCCAGCCGAGCTGCGCGACCGAGATCGCCGTAGCATAGGTGAGGCAGGCGTGGCGCCGCGCCGGGTCCTGCCGCGCGGCGCGCAGCCATTGGAACACCATCGCGACGCGCATGATGACGTAGCCCGCGACCATCACGCTGTTGTCGAAATGCTCGCCATGCTCGATCGAGGCGAACATCCGCGGCAGCCCGATCGCGAGCACGAGCACGCCGATCATCTGCACCATGGTGACGAGGCGGAAGATCCAATCGTCGGTGTCATAGGCCGAGGCGAACCAGCTGAAGTTGATCCACGCCCAGCAGATCGCGAAGCTCGCGAAGGCGAAGCCGGTTAGGCCGGCCAGGAAATGCCCCTCGGCGAGCGAATGCGCGACCTGCGAGGAAGCGAGTCCGAAGGCCGCGACGAAGGTGAGATCGAACAACAGCTCGAGCGGCGTGGCGACGCGGTGGTGCTCGTCGGGGTTGCGGCCGGCCATCGGTCGGCTGTGGTGGTGGAGTTCCTCGGGGCGCGGCGGCGATGGGCTCATGGCGGGCCTTCTTCGTCGGAGACGGTGCCGATCATACCCGACTATCTCTTGGTTTGAAGGCCGCCCGAAGCAGTTGCAGCGCCCGCACGATCCAAGTTAAGCGGGAGTCGCACGCAGCAATCCCCCCGGGAGGGTAGAGATGTGACGAGCGCAGCGACGGCATCGGGCTAGGCCGGACACGCCTCCCCTGCCCTGACTTCAGCATGTTCGAACGACGGACACCGGTGCGCTCGCGCCGCCTGTGATGCGTCGATGCGACTCCAGTCCGACGACACCCGCATTCCGCGGGCGGCGGCGTGCACCCTTTCGACAAGCGGCGCCTCCCCTCGGGGCCGCACCATGGGAGAAGACGCATGACCAAGAAGACCATCCTCATCACCGGCGGCGGCTCGGGCTTCGGCAAGGGCGCCGCGATCGGCATGGCCAGAAACGGCCACGACATCATCGCGACCTGCCAAGTCTCGCCGATGGTGACGGCGATGCGCAGTGAAGTCGCCGAGCTGGGCCTCGCCGACCGCATCCGCGTCGAACGGCTCGACCTCAACGATCCCTATGACATCCGCCAGGCGCAGAGCTGGGACTTCGACATACTGTGGAACAACGCCGGCCAGGGCGAGCCGGGGCCGGTGTGGGAAATCCCGGTCGACATCGTGCGGCGCAACTACGAGACCAACGTCTTCCTGCCGCTCACCCTCACCCAGGGCGTCGTCCAGCGCTGGATCCGCGAGGGGCGCAACATGGGCAAGAAGGTGGTATTCACCTCGTCGATGGGCGGGCTGTTCACCCCCGCCAACTGGGGCACCTATGTCTCGACCAAGCATGCGATCGAGGCCTTCGCCGAAGCGATGCAGCAGGAGCTCGCCGCCTATGGCATCAAGGTGCAGACGATCAATCCGGGCGCCTATTACACCGGCTACAACGAGACGATGGCGGACAACCCCTTCCGCTGGCTCGACGATTCGAAGAACTTCACCAAGCGCGCCGACCTGCGCCGCGGCTTCGACGATTTCTTCGCGACCCCCGAGGGCCGGCTCGACGCCAAGGAGATGATCGACCGGATGATCGAGATCGTCCCGGCCGACACCGGCAAGTTCCGCAACGTCTGCCCCAAGCCGATCGAGGACATGCTCAAGCAGCATGAGCTCGCGGCGTGGGAAAACCAGATCTGATCGCGCGTCCGGCCGCGGCGGCGTGCCGTCGCGGCCGGAGCCTTTCGACGGAGGAGCGGATCATGAGCATCACCGACACCCAGGCCGAAGCCGCGATCGAAGCGGCGCGGCGCGCTGCCGACGCGATCGGCGTGCCGATGAACATCGCGGTCTATGACCACGGCGCGAACCTCAAGCAGTTCGCGCGGATGGACGGCGCGCTGCTCGGTTCGGCCGATATCGCGATGAACAAGGCGCGGACCGCCGCGCTGTTCGGGTTCAACACCGAGGCGCTGTACGACTTCTGCAAGCCCGGCGGCACCTCGCCGGGGTTCGACCGCACCAACGGCGGGCTGGTGGTGTTCGCCGGCGGCATCCCGGTGCGCGACGAAGCGGGCCGGCTGCTCGGCGCGGTCGGCGTATCGGGCGGCGCGGTGGCGCAGGACTATCGGGTCGCGCAGGCCGCTGCCGCGGCGGTGGACACGCGTGTGCTGGAGGCGGCGGAATGATCCGGCTGCGCACGGTCGTGCAGACGACGCTCGCCGCCGCGGCGGGCGGGCTGATCGCGCTCGCCGCGCAGCCGGCGCGCGCGCAGGAGACGGCCGAGGAGCGCGGCAACCGGATGCTGGTGACCCAGGGCTTCGATGCCTGGCGCGACGGGACGGGCAGCCCCTATGACCTGCTCGCCGAGGATGCGCGCTGGACGATCACCGGCAATTCGGCGGCGGCGAAGACCTATCCGAGCAAGGAAGCCTTCCTCGCCGAAGTGATCCGCCCGTTCAACGCGCGGATGCAGCAGCGGCTGATCCCGACGGTCCGCCGGCTCTATGCCGCCGGCGACACGGTGATCGTCCGCTTCGACGCCGAGGGCGTGGCGAAGGACGGCGTCGCCTATCGCAACAGCTATGCCTGGTTCCTGCGGATGAAGGACTCGCGGATCGTCGAGGCACAGGCCTTCTTCGACAGCCTGGCGTTCGACGACCTGTGGAAACGGGTGGCGCCCTAGCCGGAAGCCGCCATCCTGGCGAAAGCCGGGATGGCGGCTTCGGGATCAGGCCGCCACGACCCTTCCCGCGCCGATCGGCTCGATCCGCGCGAACGCCGCGGACATCGCCGCCTCGCGCGCTTCGGGGCCGAATGCCACGCCCTCGGCGGTGACGAACTCGGGCTCCGCGATGCCGATCAGGCCGAACACCGCGCGCAGATAGCTCTCGGCATGCTCCGCCGCCGCCGCGGGGCCCTCCGAATAGACGCCGCCGCGCGACTGGGCGACGATCACGCGCTTGCCCCTGGCGAGCCCCTCGGGACCCTCCGCGCCGTAGCGGAAGGTGTGGCCGGCGACCACGACATGGTCGATCCAGCTCTTGAGCTGGCTGGGCACGCCGAAGTTGTACATCGGCAGTCCGATCACCACGATGTCGCTGTCGAGGAACTGGCGGAGGACGGGGTTTTCGGCCGCGGTGGCGAGGCCGGCGAGATCGAGGTGCGGCAGCGGCGCGGCGGCGAGGTCGCGATAGCCGACCGCGGCGCCCGGATGCGCGGCGCGGAGCTGCTCGACGACGGCGGCGGAGAGCGCGCGGCTCACCGAGGTTTCGCCCTGGATGCTGGAATCGAGATGCAGGATGTTCATGGGGACTTTCCCGGCTGGTTTCGGTCCCCGCTCAGCTATGGATCGTGCCGCAAGCGGCCAAGAACGCATATTTTTGAGGCTTAGTCATATGGATAGGACCACCCCGCACCAGCCACTCCCCCATGCCGAATGCGTGCGCTTCGGCGAGCTGATCGCGCGCGTCGGCGATCGCTGGACGCTGCCCGTGACAGTCACGCTGCTCGCCGGGCCGCTGCGCTTCAACCAGCTGCGCCGCGCGATCAACGGCGTCTCGCAGCAGATGCTGACGCGCACGCTCAAGTCGCTCGAGCGCGACGGGATGGTGACGCGCACGGTACACCCCAGCGTGCCGCCGCAGGTGGAGTACGCACTGACCGCGCTCGGGGTCTCGCTGGCCGAGGAAGGGATGCGCATCGGCGCCTGGGCGCGCGACAACATGGCGGCGATCCATAGCAGCCGGGAGCGTTATGACGCGGGGGAGCGGGGGTAAGCCGCTTCACACCACCATCGTCATCCCGGCGAAAGCCGGGATGACGGCTGAAGGGTT
Organism: Sphingomonas sp.; assembly: GCF_017745215.1. Taxonomy (GTDB): domain Bacteria; phylum Pseudomonadota; class Alphaproteobacteria; order Sphingomonadales; family Sphingomonadaceae; genus Sphingomonas. The sequence goes on along the minus strand of NZ_JAGHZV010000012.1, from coordinate 2,114 downwards.
GGTGGGATCGATCACCCCCGAGTCAGCATCAGGCTGACGCGTTCGTTGCGCGGGTCCTCCGGCTTCGTGCCTGCCAGCGGCGCGGCCGAGCCCTGCCCCTCGAACCGGATGCGCTCGGCCGGAATCCCCGAGCCTTCGATCAGCTTCGCCGCCGCCTTCGCGCGCTCGAGCGCCAGCGCCTCGTCCGCGGCGGCATTGCCGCTCGCGCTGGCATGGCCGGTGACGACGAGGTGGACCTCGGGATAGGCCTTGAGCATCGCCGCGAGCCGCGGCACCCGGCCGAGCGACTCAGGCGTCGGCTGCGCGGTGCGGCCGACGAACTCCTGTCCGCCGAGCTCGAAATTGCCCGTGTCGGCATCGGACTTCAGCCAGTCGACCAAGCTGCGCGTCACCGTGCCCTTGCTCGCCATCAGCGTGCCGCCGTCGGGCAGGTCCACGATGTCGGCGGTGGTATTCTCGGTCGCGGCGAGGCGGCGCTCGGTCTTGGCAGTGCTGCACGCGCGCATCGACAGCAGCAGCACGCCCGCGAGCGACAGCGCGATCGCGAAGAACACTCCGTTGATGACGAATCGCATCGGCTGCCCCCTGCGCGAAATCCGCCGGCAATCTACCCCGCGCACGACGTCGCGGCCAATCGCTCAGTCGAGTGACAACGCTGGCCGGGATCGGCTAGGCTCGCGCCGAATAGGAGGGGATCACGATCATGCCGACACCCGTACGCCTTGCGCTCGCCGCGGCGCTGATGCTGCCGCTCGCCGCCGCGCCGCTGCCCGCGCTTGCCCAGCAGGCCAAGCCGGTCGACAGCGTCAAGATCGACAAGAAGCGCATAGACGCCGCCTTGGCGGCGATGGTCGCCGACGGGCGCGCCGCGGGGGTGGAAGCCGTGGTGTGGCAGGACGGCAGGGAGCGCTATTACGGCAGCGCCGGCTTCGCCGACCGCGAGGCCAAGCGGCCCTTCGCGCGCGACACGCTCGTCCAGATCTTCTCGATGACCAAGCCCGTGACCGGCACTGCGCTGATGCAGCTGTGGGAACAGGGCAAGTTCGGGCTCGACGATCCGGTCGAGCGCTACCTCCCCGAATTCGCCAACGCGCGCTATGTCGCGGGCAAGGACGCCAACGGCGTGCCGCTCTACAAGCCGGTGTCGCGCCCGGTCACGATCCGCGACCTGATGCGCCACTCGGCGGGCCTCTCCTACGGCGGCGGCGACAGCTATGCCGACACGCTGTTCGCCGCAGCCAAGCCGCTCGACCTCGACAACGACCTCGCCGCGGCGGGGAAGATCATCGGCGGGCTGCCGCTCGCCTATGACCCGGGCACGCAATGGCGCTATTCGGCCGCGGTCGACGTGCAGGCGCGGCTGGTCGAAGTGCTCTCGGGCGAGAAGTTCAGCGACTATGTCCGCAAGCACATCTTCGATCCGCTGGGGATGAAGGAAGCCGGCTGGGCGCAGCCCGCGGACAAGTTCGCCCGGCTAGCGACCGGCTATGCCAAGGGCCCCGACGGCAAGCTCGCGCGGATGGGCGACGAGCAGATCAAGGGGCTGTCGTTCGCCGGGCACAGGATGACGATGGGTGGCGCGGGGATCGTCGCGCCGATCGACGACTATCTCCGCTTCGCGCGGATGCTGCTCGGCCAGGGCAGCCTCGACGGCGTGCGGATCCTCAGGCCCTCGACCGTGCGGCTGATGTCGACCGACCAGCTCGACCCGCGGGTGACCGAGCGGCTGTGGCTGCCGGGCAAGGGCTCGGTCGGCTTCGGGCTCGACTTTGCGGTGCGCGTGTCGCCGCCGAAGGACGCCAAGGAGAACCGCGGCGCGGTGGGCGAGTTCTTCTGGGACGGGGCCTGGTCGACCTTGTTCTGGATCGATCCGGCGAACAAGCTGACCGCGGTGTTCTTCGTCCAGACCGCGCCGTTCGACGGGACGCTGCACCACGACTTCCGCGAGGCAGTGTACGGGAAGGAGTATGTGGGGCCGGCGGGGGACTAAGCGCTCTAGGATGTGGTGACGATTTAGGGATTCCCTTTAGTGGGGAGTTCTGATTCAACGCTGGCTTTTGGAGGCTGGCGTGGAAGGCGAAGTGCTTCGAGACGATCAGTGGGAGCGGCTGCGG
>NZ_JAGHZV010000011.1 GCF_017745215.1 Sphingomonas sp. | reverse complement strand
GACAAGAAGCGGCCGAAGAGCTGAGAGACTGTTTCGAAATGCGCCTCACGGCGCATTAGCGGTACCGGCCCGCTCCCCCTCCCGGCCACCCACAAGATACTACCGATGGGTGGCCGGGAGGGGGAGCGGGCCGGTACCGCTAATGCGCCGTGAGGCGCATTTCGAAACAGTCTCTCAGCTCTTCGGCCGCTTCTTGTCGAGGAAATCGCTGAAGTCCGCATCCATGTCGAGGAACCAGCCCAGCTCGTCCTCGAAGAATTCGCGGCTCACCCCGCCGATCGAGCTCAGGTCCATATATTCCTCGATGTCGCCGTCGGCATCGATCGAGGCCTTGAGGAAACGGTGCCCGTCGTTCCACTCGTTGACCAGGTCGTTGCTGAAGAAGCCTTCCTTCTTCCACCAGGCCGAGATCGAGAAGGACGAGCAGCCCTCGGGCGCGTCGCAGCCGTAGAAGCTGATCGTGAACTCGACATCCTCCTTCGACGCCACCGAGATGTAGCGCTCGCCCTTGGGGTTCGCCTTGATCTCGGCCTTGTAGCCCGCGGCCTGCACCGCCTCGAGCACGGTCTCGACATGGCGCAGGTCGACCATGTCGGCGTCCGTCGTCGCGGCGGCGGGCTGGGCGGTGGTCAGCAGCGCGGCGAGGCCGGCGGTCGCGGTCCAACGGGGCATCGGTCTTCCTTCTCGAAAGGTCGGCGGCTCAATGCGCCTTGGGGTCGTTGGCGCTTTCGCCCAGCTTGAGCTCCTTCTGGAAGAACAGCCCGAGTTCCTCGAGCTCGGACTTCCACCAGTCGAGCACGTCGGCGAAGTTGCGCTCGTTGAGCCCGCCGATCGTCGCGACGTCGTACGACGCGACCAGCGTGCCATTGGGCCGCACCGCGGTGCTCAGGAAGCGGCTCTGCGCATTCCATTTGTTGACGAGCACGGTCGTGTTCTCGGACCCCTGGCGGAACATCACTTCGAAACGCAGCGAATCGCAATTCTTGTGCTGCTCGCAGCCGTAGAAATAGACGTCGAAGTGGAAGGCCGCCTCGTCGCTCTCGAGCATCGGGTCGCCCTGGTCGTCGGCGGTGCGCTTGGGCTTGAGCCCGGCGCGTTCCATCGCCGCGATCACCGTGTCGGGCGCGCTCGCGCAGACCATGCCGGGCTTGCACGGATCGCGGTCCTGCGCCTTCGCCTCGCCCGCGCCGATCAGGAAGGCGGCGAGTGCCGCAACGCCAAGCAGGACGCGCATCGAATCTTCCCCCCGGAAACTCGCGCCCAGCCTAGCATCGCGTCGCGGACAGGCAATCGCCCGTGCGGGGGAGAGCAGAAGCGTCGAGCCCGGCACCGTATCGTTTGGGGACCCAGCGTTTGATCACTCCAGGGTGGGCGCCCCCCATGCGGCCTCCCTCACCCCTCGGTGATGAACACTCCCAGTTCCAACCCCTGCGGATCGCGGAAGTGGAAGCGCCGGCCGCCCGGGAAGGCGAAGATCGGCACCGTCACCGCGCCGCCCGCCGCGACGACCTTGTCGAGCGCGCCTTCGAGGTCCTCCTTCACTTCGATCACCGGCAGGATCGCCGCGATCGCATGGTCCTCGCTCCCGTTCAGCCCCACGTCGACGTCGCCCGTCACCGTCGCCGCATAGTCCGGCCCGAAGTCGGTGAACGCCCAGCCGAACGCCTTGGTGTAGAAGTCGCGCTGCCCGGCCACGTCGGTGACCGGCAGCTCGACATAGCTCAGTCGCGCCATGATGCTCCCTTTCAATGTTCTTGCTATGTTCTATCCGACGAGCTAGGCCGAGGCAATGGTGAAAAACCGCCCCGTCCGCGGCGCGACGCTCAACCGCGACTCGACGCGCTTCAACCTGCCCGAGCGCGAAGCCGATGGCGACTGGCGCGACGTGCGCGAGGAGGTCGACGGCGCCCCGCCGCCGCTGCGCACCACCGTGACGGTCGAGCGGCCCAAGACGATCATCTCGGAGAACCGCTCGCCCGATCTGCCCTTCGATCGCTCGGTGAACCCCTATCGCGGCTGCGAGCATGGCTGCATCTATTGCTTCGCGCGGCCAAGCCACGCCTATCACGACCTCTCGCCGGGGCTCGACTTCGAGACCAGGCTGTTCGCCAAGCCCGACGCGCCCGAGCTGCTCCGCGCCGAGCTGTCGAAGCGCGGTTACGTCTGCCGCCCGATCGCCTTCGGCACCAACACCGATCCCTACCAGCCGATCGAGGCCAAATGGCGCATCACCCGCGGCTGCCTCGAAGTGCTTTCCCTATGTGACCACCCCGTCACGATAACGACAAAATCCAACAGGGTCGTCCGCGATCTCGACCTTCTCGCGCCCATGGCGGCGAAGAAGCTGGCGGCGGTGATGGTGTCGGTGACGTCGCTCGATCCCAAGGTGGCGATGACGGTCGAGCCGCGCGCGCCGCATCCCGAGCGCCGGCTCGCGGCGATCCGCGCGCTGAGCGAAGCGGGGGTGCCGGTGTTCGTCTCGCTCTCGCCGGTGATCCCGGCGATCACCGACCATGAGATGGAGCATATCATGGAGCGTGCCGCCGAGGCCGGCGCCCGCGCCGCCTTCTTCCTGCCGGTGCGCCTGCCGTTCGAAGTCGCGCCGCTGTTCCGCGCCTGGCTCGACGAGCATTTCCCCGATCGCGCCGGCAAGGTGATGGCGACGATCCGGTCCCTGCGCGGCGGCCGCGACAACGACCCGAACTTCCACACGCGCTTCAAGGGCGAAGGCCCCTGGGCCGAGCTGCTGCGCACTCGCTTCCACATCGCCGCCAAGCGCTACGGGCTTGACCGCCGCGACGATTTCCGCGTGCGCACCGACCTGTTCCGCCCGCCGGCGGGGCCGCAAGGGGAGTTGTTCTAGGCGGCCGGCTTGACGCCCAGCGTGATCCGCTGCCCGTCCATCCACCAGGCGATGCCGGCCGAATCGAAGATCGCGGTCCACATGCCGCGCGGATCGGCGTCGCCCTTGTCGACATAGTCCCGCAGCCGCACAGCGATCGCAGGGTTAGCGCCCGCTGCGGCGAAGGCGGTGAACCAGTCGTCGGCGTTGATGCTGCCATCCGCATGCTTCGCTCCGATCAGCGCGCGGACGAAGCCGAACAAATCGCCGCCCTTGCGCTTCGAGACGCTCTCGGCCGCGAGCATCATCAGCGCCCCGCAGGCATAATAGGCGCGGAACTGGTTGCGGTCGTCCGACGCGCCCAATGCCTCGCCGGGCCCGACGCGCTGGAGGCATTCGTCGAGCTCCTGCTGGAGCTTCTCATGGGCATCATAGCCCGGCGCGAGCGTCTCGATCGCGCGGATCGCGAGCAGGTCGGCGCCGCCCTCGGTGATCCAGCTTTCGGCGCGGCGGCTGTAGCGCACCGTCTGGCCAAGCCAGAAATGCGACGATTCATGCCCGAGGAACCACTGCAGCTGCGCGAGCACCTGCGGGTCCGAGGCGAGCACGCGCTTGCCCGAGAGCTGCATCACGATCGTGCCCGGAAGCACGCTGCCGCCGAGCGACCAGCCGGGCTTCTCGGCACCCTGCCAGGCGACCAGCCCGATCGGCCGGCCGGTGGCGGGCGCGCCGAGCCGTTCCCGGTAGAGCGCGAACAGCCGCGGGGTGAAGTCGTCGAGCTGGCCGCGGACCCAGGCGGGCAGGCCGGCATCGATCACGCCGGCAAAAGCGGCATTCTCGGTCAGCGCGGCGTCGCCCGAATAGACATAGTCGCCCGCGTCGCCGAGCGGCACCGACAGGCGGCCCTCGGTCGCCCGGCCCTTGAAGAGGAGCCGGCGGCCGGAATCGACCAGCCTGAGCGTCGCCGGCGTCGTCTCGAGCTCGACGCCGTTCAAGTCGCCGGGGAGCGCGACGACGGCCTCACGCGACGCGGCGGGCATCGGGAAGAACTGCTCGCTGTAGAGTGCGAGGTTGCCGTCGGAGAAGGCGAGCGCGGGAGTATAGTCGCCGATCAGCGGCTCGGCATAGGGCTTCATCCGGATGCGCACGTGGCGGAGCGGCGCGCCGTTGCCGGCGAGCATGTCGTAGTGGCCAACATGCTCGAGCGTGACGCCGGGCGTCTCGACCGTCCAGCTCCGCGGCCGCCACGGCGCCTTGTCGAGCGCGTTGGCCGAGCGCGGGAAGAACCAGACGGGCGCGGCATGGGCGAAGCGATAGTCGATCACCCAGCCCGCGCCGCTCCGCGACACGGTGACCTCGACGCCCGTGCTGTCCTTGGCCCTCGCCTCGGCTGCCGAGGGCAGCCACAGCGCGGCCAGCGCCAGGACCATGTGCCAGAATACCCGCATTCCTTCCCTCCCGAATCTCGCGGAGTGCCTTATTCGACTATAACACTTGGAGCTAGGGGGTATCGATATTCCGCGTCCGGCGCCGAGTCGTTGCGGGTTCGCTGCCCAAAAGTCACAAGAGTCACAACCCGTCGCCGGGATTCCGCTGGCCGGTCCCTTGTCAGGCTCGGGGAGCGGCCGAGGTTCCCAGCCGCGCCAGCCAAGCAGGCGAATTCCTACATTGCAAGCGGTGCCCCCTGAGCCATGTCTTGCGCCGGGCGACGGCAAGCGATGGGAAGTGCGCCCCGCCTATTGGCACATCGTATCGAGCGGCGGGCGTTGGTAGGCGGACGGCACCGGCAGACCCTTCGCCATCAGCGCGCCTTCGAGCCCCTGCGGGTCGGGCGCCAGCGAAGGATCGATGTCGGCGCGGTAATAGGGGTCCTTCTCGGCCTCGGCGAGCGAGACGAAGCGGAAGCCGTAGCGCTTGTAGAGATCCATGAGCTTCGGCAGCATCCGCGCGTCGAAGGCACCCAGATGCATCAGCAGGACATAGGGAATGTCGCGGCCGTAGAGCGCCTTCGCCATGGCTCGATAGCGGCCGATCGAGGCTTCGGCGCCTTCGAGCCACGCCTTTTCCATGATCGCGATCGCGGCCGTGTCGTTCTTCGCCATGCAACGGGCATAGGTGTCGTTGTACGCCCAGTCGTCGAAGCTCATCGTCACGTCGGCGACCTTGTAGCCCTTTTCCGCCAGCAGCTTGCGGATGCGCGCACGGCGGCCGGGGTCGTTCGAGGCTTCGGAGAGGAAGGGATAGCGGAACCACTTCCAGTCCTGCCCGGCCATCAGCTTCGCGAGCAGCGGGTCGTTCCTGGCCAGCTCGTCGGCGAACTGGTCGTCGGTGATGTCGGCGAGGTTGAGGTGCGCCCAGCCATGATTGCCGAGCGGCAGCCCCGCGGCGCGCCAATGGTCGAGCACCGGCGCCGACGCCGGCTCGCGCTCGATCTGGACGCCGTTGATGAAGCCCGTCGCCGGCGCCCCCGCCGCCTTGAGCGTGGCGAGGATGCTGTCGGCGACATCGAGCCGCGTCACGCCCGGCGGGAGCGACGCGTGCGCGGGGAGATCGTCGAAGGTGAAGGCGATCGCCGGGCCCTCGGCGGGGACCGCGAGCGGCTTGGCCGACGCCACCGGGCCGGGCGCGGGCGGACGCTTCTTCCAGAGCGCCATCGGCTTGAGCAGCTCGAGCGGCACCACCCCCGCCATCGCCTGATAGCCGGCGAGCGAGGGGTGGAGACCGTCGCCCGAATCATAGTCGGCGCGCAGCTGCGCCGGGTTGGCGGGGTCGCGCAGCGCCGCGTCGAAGTCGATCACCGCGTCGAAATTGCCCGGCGCACGGATCCAGGCGTTGACCGTCTGGCGATCGGCCTCGGTCGCGGCGTCGGGGTGGTAATAGCCCGACTTGGCGAAGGGCGTGATCGTGCCGCCGATCGCGACGATGCCGCGGGTGCGGGCGCGCGCGACGATCTGCCTGAGCGCGCCGATCATCGCCTCGACATGCGCGGCATGCGCTTCGGGCGGTTGCGGCGCGTCGCGGGTGAAGGTGCCGAGGTCGTTGACGCCTTCGAGCACGATCAGATGGGTGACGCCCGGCGGGCTCAGCACCTCGCGGTCGAAGCGCGCGAGCGCGTTGGGACCAAGCCCGTCGAGCAGCAGCCGGTTGCCGCCGATGCCGGCGTTGAGCACCGCCATGGTCTCATAGCCCTTGGTCGACTGGAGCCGGCGCTGGAGCGCATCGGGCCAGCGCAGGTTGGTGTTGGGCTTCACCCCCGAGCCATCGGTGATCGAATCGCCGAGCGTGACGACCGCGCTCCCCTTGGCCGAGAGTGTCTCGATCCCGGCGATCTGGTACCAATGGTCGACCGCCTTGGCGTCCGGCAGCGATGCGGCGCCGGTCTGCTCGCCATGGACATAATAGCTCGTCGCACGCGAGCCCGGGTGGCCGGTCTGCTGCGCGGGCGCCTCGGGGAGGTAGATCGAGATCGTCAGGTCGGCGCCCGCCGCGACGGGGAGCGAGACGGGGTCGCTCCACACTTCGGCGCCGGCAGGAATCGTCACGCCGTCCGATCCGCCGAAGCTAAGCTTGCGCAGGCTCTCCGGGATGATCGCCGAACCGGCGGCGTCGGTGGCGGCGGCGAGCGTCGCGGCGCCGATGCGCAGCGGCTGGGTGCCATAGGCGTTGGTGAGGCGTACCCGCAATGTCTGGCCGGGCAGGCGGATGCGCACCACCTGGCGCAGCGTCGCGTCCTTGAGCGCGTCGGCCGGCAGCGCGTTGTTCGGCTCGGGAATCTGCTGCGACGTCGCCCAGGTCGCCACCCAGCGATCGGGCCCCGCCGCCATTGCACCGCTCAACGCCACTGCGCCGAGCCCGAGCGCAAATAGCCCCTGCCGGAGCCAGCCGAGTCGCGCCATCACCCTCTCCCGTCGTTCTGATAGCGCTACCATAAGGCCATGGACGGCGGAGGCAACCGGTTCAGCCGTGCCAGCGCCAATAAGCCATCGCCGCGTGGAGGATCAGCGCGAGCAGCGCCAGCGTCGAGAGCAGGAACAGCGTGAAGCGGACGATGATCCGGTTGAAGCTGATCTGCACGAGGCTGTGGAGCACGCGCAGCCCGACATAGGCCCAGCCGATCGTCGCGTTGAGTCCGTCGCCCTGCCCCATCAGCGCGAGCGTGAGCGCGATCGCGTAGAAGAGCACGGGCTGCTCGACGAGGTGGATGTAGTTGTGCGCAGGCCATTGCGCCTTGTCGGGCACCACGCCGTCGAGCACGCCGGGCCTGCCGCCCCGCGCGGTCATCAGGTCGATCCCCGCCTTCTGCATCGCCGGCAGCCGCACGACCACCAGCCAGACGAGCACGATCAGCGTCCACGCCGTGAGCGCGATCACCGGACCCAGGATTTCGCTGTGCATTCGCTTTCCTCCCCAACCCCAACGATGCCGAGGCTGGACCGGGGAGCTGCGGAATGCAACGGCACCTGCAGGATTGGGCAGGTTTGGTCGGAATAGTGCCCTGGACTCAATAAAATCCTCCCCTGGAAGGGGAGGATTTGAAGGCTATATCATCCGGGCAGATTCAACCTTGCGCCATCACCTCGGCGAAAGCCTTGACCGCCGCGACCTCGTCGCCACCCCATACCGCGCCCGAGACCGCGAGGAAGTCCGCGCCCGCGGCGACCAGCGGCGCGGCGTTGAGGGGGGTGATCCCGCCGATCGCGACGCAGGGCAGCTCGAACAGCGCCGACCACCAGCTGAGGATTCCGGGATCGGGCCGGTGGCGGGTCTCCTTGGTGTTGGTCGGATAGAAGGCGCCGAACGCGACATAGTCCGCGCCCGCCTCGCCCGCTTCCATCGCGAGGTGGCGGCTGTCGTGGCAGGTCACGCCGATCTGCACGCCGGGCCCGAGGATCGAGCGCGCCTCGCGCGCGTCGCCGTCCTCCTGCCCGAGGTGCACGCCGTCGGCGCCGAGCCGCTTGGCCAGGCTGATGCTGTCGTTGACGATGAACGCGACTTCGCGATCGGCGCAGATGCGCTGGAGCGGCTCGGCGAGGCGCGCGGCCTCGTGCTGGTCGATGCCCTTCACGCGGAACTGGAACGCCGCGACCGGACCCGCGTCGAGCGCGCGGGCGAGCCGGTCGGCGAAGGCGCCGCCGACGTCGAGTGGCGAGACCAGGTAGAGCTGACAGGGCGGCCTCCGGTCGTCGCGCACGAACTGCGCAGCGAATTCCGGATCGAGCCAACCGTTGGGATCGAGGTCGGGATCGGTCATGCGGCCCGGTATCACGGGTTGCGCTATTGTGCCATCAGCCGGCTCTCCTCCTGCGAAGTCCGCTGGATCTCGTCGCGCAACGCCCGGAACGCTGCGAGCAGCGGCGTCAGATTTTCGCGCCGCGGCCCGTTGCGCTTGACCACGTCGGCGCCGAGCCGCAGCACCCCGGCATAGCGGTCCGCCGCATCGAACAGGCCGCGCTCGAGCCGCAGTACGAGGATCGCCTTGCGCAGGATCGCGACGGCATTCGCATCGATCTTCCGGCTGCCCTCGCCCGCGATCGCGGCTTCCCACCGCCCCGTCTCGCGGTCGATCACATCGCGGCCCTGCACGCCGATCTCCGTGATCGCATCGGCGTGTGCGCGAAGGTCGACGGCGAGGTCGGGATCGGGCTTGCCGTGGATCAGCAGCGTGACCGCATGCGCGGCGCGCAATCCAGAGCGGAAGAAACGCGCCTGGAGGAGCACGGGATAATAGTCCACCGTGCCCTTCTCGGCCGTGGCGAGGCCGGCATCGGCCATGATCGCCTGGGTCTCGAGCAGTATCTCGGCCGCCTCGAACAGCTTGTAGGCGGCCTGTTCCTGCGCCTTCTGGTCGCCCTTCTCCACGGCGGCGAGCATCGTAGCCATCGTGTCGAGCAGCGAATCGCTCGCGTCGAGCACCTTGACCACTTGGCGCACCAGTTCGGCCGGAAGCAGGTCCGGAGTGAGATCGAGCCGGTCGAAGCTCGGCTGGTCGAGCGTGAGCAGCCTGGCGCGCGCCGCCGCAACCTTGGCCTTGGCTTCGGCGAGCACGGGGCGGAACTGCGCGACGGCCTTGGGCCCGGCACCCGCCGCGCTCGCCGCACGCCACTGCGCCTGGAGGCCGGTCAGCGCATCGTTGGCGATCGCGCAGGCTTCGTTGAGCCGCACCAGCCACTGGCCATAGGCGGTCATCTGCTCGTTGTAATCGCGCAGCGTCGCGCTGTCGGGCGGAGCAGCATGACCCTTGTTCGCCTGCTGGGCGAGCACGGGCAGCGGCACTGCGAGCAGCAGCAGCACGCCGATCAACGGACGCAGGAAACGCATCAAATCCCCCGGAAATTGCCCCGGCCGCAACCTAGGCCATGTCCGGCTTCGCCGTCGAGGGGGTCAGTCGTTCACCAACGCGAGCAGGAAGCCGTCCCATTTCTTGGCGCCCACGGTCTGCACCGCAGTGGCGCTGAGCCGCGGCTCGGCGGCGACCGCTTCGAACAATGCGCGCGTCCCGTGGATACGTGGGTCGTCGCTCGACGAATCGATCACCCCGCCCTCGCGCACGACATTGTCGACGACGATCGTCGTGCCCGGCCGCGACAGCGCGAGCGCGGCGCGGAGATAGGCGACGTTGCCCTGTTTGTCGGCGTCGATGAACACGAAGTCGAACGGTCCCTCGCCCGCCGCGACCATCGCATCGAGGCTCGCGCTCGCGGGGCCGACGCGGATCTCGCAGCGATCGGCGAGGCCGGCGCGCTCGAGGTTGGCCTGGGCGACCGCGCCATGGTGCGGCTCGAGCTCGAGCGTCACCAGCCGGCCGGCTTCGGGCAGCGCGCGGGCGAGCCAGATCGTCGAATAGCCGCCGAGCGTGCCGACCTCGAGGATGCGCCGTGCGCCGGTCATCCGCGCGAGCAGCTGGAGCAGCTTGCCCTGCACCGGCGCGACGTCGATGGAAGGGAGCCCGCCCGCGGCATTCGCTGCCAGCGCCGCATCGAGTGCCGGATCGGGGCCGAGCAGCCGGCTCGCGATCCAGTCGTCGACGACCTTCCACCGCGTGTCGCTCATTCGCCGCTCCTTTCGAGGGCGGTTTCCGCCGCCGTGACTTCGGCGAGGCAATCGGTTTTGGCCCGGGCGAGCGCAGGATCAGTCACGCTCTCGATCGCCGCGCGCGACCTGGCGACGAGCTCCTTGAGCCGTCGCGGCGCCTCGTCGCCCGCGAGGAAGGGCACGCAGATCGCATGCGCGCTCAGTCGCTTGTCGCGTCCGACCAGCGCGAGCACCTTGGCGGGCGCGACCTGCATCGCGCGGGCGAGCGCGTCCTCGAGCTGGCCGTGCTCGCCCGGATCGGTCCTGGGGAGCTTCTTGGCGGCGGTTTCGATCGCCTGGGGATCGCCGGCGGCGGTGCGGTTGAGCAAATCGTCGCTCACATCGACGGACGAGCCGCAGCCCGCGAGCGCCAGTGCGGCCAGGATCGCGCCGCGCTTCATCCCCGACGCGCCAGTCCGCCGAGCAGCGCCCGTCGTCCGATCCCCTCACCCATCACGCGCTCCCGTGCCGGTTCGTGCCGACACCGCTGCCACGAAAGCGTCGGGCACATCAAGGCAGTGCGCGACCGCGCGGATGCGCCGCCTCCCCTTGCCGATCGGTTCGGTCAGGTCGATCAACACATTAGGGTGTGCGATCAGCGCGAGGTTGAGCACCGACCGGTCCTTGAGCGTCCCGCTTTCCCATTCCCGGCGGATGCCCGCGATCCGGTCGAACGGCACGCTGATCGACTTGAGCCGCCCGGCGCGCATCAGCACCGCCTGCTCGCCGACGAGCACGGGCATGTGCGCGAAGGAGCGGATCAGCGCGACGATCCAGGTGATCGTCAGCACGCTGAGCAGCGAGAGCGCGGCCGCGACCCACCAGCCCATCAGCAACCCGGCGAGCAGATGGACGACGACCAGCTCGATGCTCGCCAGCACGACGAACACCCACATCAGCGGCGACAGGCTCCGGTGATAGGGGTGCTCGCTCGGCATGGCACCGAGAGCCTTACGCTTCGCCCTTGTAGATCGCCACCAGTCTGTCGAGCATCGCGAGCGCGTCGGCGCGCGGGCGCTGGAAGGTGTTGCGGCCGATGATCGAGCCGTTGCCGCCGCCGTCGCGGATGTCGATCGCGTCCTGGTAGACCGCGTCGGCGCCCTTCGCCGCGCCGCCCGAGAAGACGACGATGCGGCGGCCGGCGAAGCAGCTCTGCACGACGTGGCGGACGCGGTCCGACTGCGCCGACCAGTCGGCGCCGGCGTAGGCCTTCTTGGCGTCTTCCTGCTCGATATGGTCGCTGGGCAGCTTGACCTTGATGATGTGTGCGCCGAGCAGCGCCGCCATGTGCGCGGCATAGGCGCCGACGTCGAGCGCCAGCTCGCCCGACTTGGGCAGCTTGCCGCCGCGCGGATACGACCAGATCACCGTGGCGATACCGACCGACGCCGCCTGGGCGCGCAGCTCGCGAATCTCCTCCATCATCTCGAACACGTCGTCGCTGCCCGGGTAGATGGTGAAGCCGATCGCCGCGCAGCCGAGCCGCAGCGCATCGTCGACGCAACCGGTGACCGCCTGGTTGGCGCTGGTCGCCCAGCTGTTCGAGCTGTTGACCTTGAGGATCGTCGGGATCTGGCCGGCGAAGCTGTCCGCCCCCGCCTCGATCATGCCGAGCGGCGCGGCATAGGCAGAGAGGCCCGCGTCGATCGCGAGCTGGAAATGATAGTGCGGGTCATAGGCATCGGGATTGACCGCGAAGCTGCGCGCCGGACCGTGCTCGAAGCCCTGGTCGACCGGCAGGATGATCAGCTTGCCGGTGCCGCCGAGCCGGCCCTGCATCAGGATTCGCGCAAGATTGGCCTTCACGCCGGGATTGTCGGATTCATAATTGGCGAGGATCGCCTTGACCGCGGGCGTGATGCTCATGGAATTCCCCTGATTCGGTGCCGATGCCGGGTGCTCTATCGCAGCGCAACATGAGGGGAAACCGCTGACAACGCTGGCGGCAGCGCGATTTCCGGGTGCCATCGCGGGACGGAGCCGCAATCGCACGTCCCGAGCATTCGCACCGGATCGGACTCGAAATGCTTTGACCCGCCCGCGAGCCGGCAGGAGCCTCGGCGATATTGTCCGTAAGGGGGCGCGGCATGAAGGAATTCTTCAAGAGCCTGCTCGACAAGCCGACGCTGATCATCCTGCTCGCGGGCCTCGCGTCGCTGCTGCTCGGCGCGGCCGGCAAGATCGCGGTGATGGGCCAGCAGGTCGCGATCGCCGATCCGGTCTGGCGGATCGTGCTCGGCGTGGCGGGCGTGCTGCTCTGCGGCTTTGGCGTGGCGCTGGTGATCCGCGACACGCGCAACCCGCGGCCCAGCCGTCCCTTCAAGCACAAGTACGACGTCTTCTTCGCCTCGCCGATGGCCGCGGTGACGACCGAAGCCGAGTTCGACCAGCAGCGCGCTGCCGTGAGCAAGATCAAGGACGCGCTGCTCAAGCACGCCGAAGTGACGACGATCTACGATGCCGGGAGCGGGCTCAAGTTCGGCAAATGGGAGCCCGAGGACTTTGCCGCGGACACCGACATGGAGGCGCTGCGCAACAGCCGCTATTTCGTGCTCCACTACCCCGGCAAGCTGCGCAGCAGCGTGTTGTTCGAGGCCGGCGTCGCGCTCGGCATGGGCAAGCCGGCGATCTACCTGACCACCGATGCCGCCGACCTGCCCTATCTGATGCAGCAGATGAACAATCTGCCGCGCCGCTATCCACAGGTCCGCATCTGGGAATGCGCCGATGTCGATGCGATCGTCGCGCGTATCGCCCAGAGCGGCAAGTCGATCTTCTCGACCCAGGCGGCCGAGGATCCTCCTGCCGGCGCCTGACGGTCAGTCGGCCTTCAGCTCCTTGCCGTCCTTGTCGAAATAGCGGTGCTGGACCGCCCTGCCCTTCATCGGATCGGTCTCGGCGCGGACGAGCAGCACCTTGCCGCCCTGCGCCGCCGCCCAGGCCGCGAGCTCGCGGCTCACCACCTTGCAGCCGACGCACCACGTCGCCCAATAGTCGACCACGGTGATCCGCCCGGCGGCGCGGACCCGGGGCAGCGCCGCGCGGCCGTCGCGCGTCTCGAGCGCAGTCATCGTCTGTACGAGGCTCGGGCCGGCGACCGCCTTGCCGCTGCGTAGTGCCGCGGCCACCCGCGGCACGATGGTGCCGGGCAGCCCGCCGTCGAAGCTGCGCAGGACCAGCCGCCCGCGCGCATCGTAGACGCGGATCTCGGGCAGCTTGATATTGCCATTGCCCTTCGCCGCCACCGCCTGCGCGGCCTTGGTCCATTGCGTATCGAGCATGGCCGGACCGCCGGGCGCCGCCGCGACGGTGGCGAGAAGGACGAGCGGCAGGCCGAACGAAAGCGAACGAAGCATCGGAAAACTCCAGCGAGAGAACGTTTACGCCCGTAGTCGTAACGGCTTTCACCAGGCTGAACGACGCCCGCGTTTGCCCGCGGTCAGCGCGCGAGCGCGGCTACCCCCGGCAGTTCCTTGCCTTCCATCCACTCGAGGAACGCGCCGCCTGCGGTCGAGACGAAGCTGAAGTCGTCCGCCACCCCGGCCTGGTTGAGCGCCGCGACCGTGTCGCCGCCGCCGGCGACCGACACAAGCGAACCTTCGCGGGTCAGCGCCGCCGCGGTCTTGGCCAGCGCGACGGTGGCAGTGTCGAAGGGCGGGGTCTCGAAGGCGCCAAGCGGGCCGTTCCACACCAGCGTGCGGCAGGTCTTGAGCACGTCGGCCAGCGCCTCGGTCGCGGCCGGGCCGATGTCGAGGATCATCTCGTCCGCCGCCACTTCGTGGACGTTGCAGGTGCGCAAGCTCGGCGGGTTGGCGGCGAATTCCTTCGCGACGACCACGTCGTACGGCAAATGCACGGTGCAGTTCGCCTTGTCGGCGGCGTCGAGGATCTCCTCGGCGGTGCCGGTGAGGTCATGCTCGCACAGCGACTTGCCGACATCGACGCCGCGCGCGGCGAGGAAGGTATTGGCCATGCCGCCGCCGATGATCAGGTGATCGACCTTGTCGACGAGGTGCTTGAGCACGTCGAGCTTGGTCGAGACCTTGGCGCCGCCGACGACCGCCGCAACCGGATGTTCGGGATTGCCGAGCGCCTTGTCGAGCGCGTCAAGCTCGGCCTCCATCTGGCGACCGGCGAAGGCGGGGAGCTTGTGCGCGAGGCCTTCGGTCGAGGCGTGCGCACGGTGCGCGGCGGAGAAGGCGTCGTTGACGAACAGGTCGCCGAGCGCGGCCAAGCGATCGATGGTCTCGGGCGCGTTCGTCTCCTCGCCCGCATCGAAGCGCGTGTTCTCGAGGATGCCGACTTCGCCTTCGGCCATCGAGGCGATCGCCTCCGCGGCGCCCTGGTCGTCGATGAAGCGCACCGGGCGGCCGAGCACCGCCTCGAACGGCCTCGTGACGAGCGCGAGGCTCATCTCCGGGTTGCGCTGGCCCTTGGGCCGGCCGAAATGCGCGAGGATCACCACCCTGGCGCCCTTGTCGGCCAGCTCGGCGACGGTCGGCACCGCGGCACGCAGCCGCGTGTCGTCGGTCACCTTGCCCTCGGCCATCGGCACGTTGAGATCCTCGCGGACCAGCACGCGCTTGCCCGCCACATCGCCCATGTCGTCGAGAGTCTTGAAGCTGCGTGTCATGTCTCGATCCTGATCTCGTCACCCACGGTGATGACGCCACCCGCTATCACCTTGCCGCCCGCGCCGCCGCGCCAATCGGGCTCGAGCGCCCTGCGCAGCCCCTCGACCAGCTCGTCCATCCGCTCGCACGGATCGATTTCGGTCTTGAGCTCGATCACCACCTCGGCGCCGATGCGGATGCGCACGTCGCCGCCATGGGGCAAGTCGAAGTCCTCGACGAGCAGGTTGGCGCGGCGCATCCACCAGGGGAGGTCCGCGCCAACCTCGGCCATCGCCGCGGCCCAGTCGTTGGCTTCGATGAGCGAGACCTGGCGCTTGGTCTTCGGACCGTTGCGATCCCCCGTCACGCCGGCCTCGGGCGTCACGAGCACGCTCTCGAGCGTCTCGATCGGCCCGCGCCGTTCGGCGTGGCGAGCTATTCCCGCAAGTCGGCCCATTCGACCCTTTCAACCGTCATCCCGGCGAAAGCCGCGACCCAGGGCCACGAGCGACACGGCCTGCTGCCCTGGGTCCCGGCTTCCGCCGGGATGACGGCAAGAATATTAGAGGAACTTCGCCATCGCCGCGGCGGTGTCCACCATGCGGTTCGAGAAGCCCCATTCATTGTCGTACCAGCTGACGACGCGCACCAGCTTGCCGTCGATCACCGCGGTCTCGAGGCTGTCGACCGTCGAGCTCTGCGGGGTATGGACGATGTCCGCCGAAACCAGCGGCTCGTCGGTGTAGACGAGGATGCCCTTGAGGGGACCACTCTCCGACGCTGCCTTGAGGATCGCGTTGACCTCCTCCTTGGTGGTGTCGCGCTTCGGCTGGAAGGTCAGGTCGACGAGGCTGCCGTCGGGCACGGGCACGCGGATCGCCGAGCCGTCGAGCTTGCCCTTCAGCTCGGGCAGCACTTCGCCCACCGCGCGCGCGGCGCCGGTGGTGGTCGGGATCATCGACATCGCGGCGGCACGGGCGCGGCGCAGGTCCGGGTGGATCTGGTCGAGGATCTTCTGGTCGTTGGTATAGGCGTGGACCGTGGTCATCAGCCCGCGCTCGATGCCGATCGAATCGTTGAGCACCTTGGCCACCGGCGCGAGGCAGTTGGTGGTGCACGACGCGTTCGAGACGATCGTGTGCTCGGCGGTCAGCTTGTCGTTGTTGACCCCATAGACGACGGTGAGGTCGACATTCTTGCCCGGCGCCGAGATCAGCACCTTCTTGGCGCCCGCCGAAAGGTGCTTCTCGCAGCTCGCGCGATCGGTGAAGAAGCCGGTGCACTCGAGCACCAGCTCGACGCCGTTCTCGGCATGCGGCAGGTTCGCGGGGTCGCGCTCGGCAGTGACCTTGATGCGCTTGCCGTCGACGACGAGGTCGGTGCCGTCGGCGGTCACGGTGCCGGGATACTTCCCATGGACGCTGTCGCGGCTGAACAGCCATGCGTTCGACTTGGCGTCGGCGAGGTCGTTGATCGTCACCAGCTCGAGCCCGCTGTCGGGCCGCTCGAGGATGGCGCGCGCCACCAGGCGACCGATGCGTCCGAACCCGTTGATCGCAACCTTCGTCATTATGCTTCTTCCTTCACTCTGGCCAGGATCTGCGGCGCGATCGCCGCGGCGGTGAGCCCGTAGTGCTCGTAAAGATCGAGATAGGGAGCCGAGGCGCCGAATCCATCAACACCAAGGCGCAGCCCCTCCGAGCCGGTGTAGCGTTCCCAGCCGAAGGTGCTGCCCGCCTCGATCGAGACCTTGAGCGCATGGCCGGGGAGCAGGTCGCGCTTGTACTGCGCGTCCTGCGCGTCGAACCGCTCCCAGCAGGGGACCGACACCACGTCGGCGCCCACGCCCTCGGCCTCGAGCAGGTCGCGCACCTCGGCGGCGATCGCGACTTCGGAGCCGCTGGCGAGCAGCACCACCTGGCGCGGCGCCTCGGCCTCGAACAGCGCATAGGCGCCGCGCGCCGAGCGGTTTTCGGCAGCTTCGGTGCGCAGCTGCGGCAGGTTCTGGCGGCTGAGGGCCAACAGCGACGGGCCGTCGGCCTTCTGCAGCGAGAGCTCCCAGCATTCGGCGGTCTCGATCGTGTCGCACGGGCGATAGACGTCGAGGTTAGGCATCGCGCGCAGGCTGGCGAGGTGCTCGACCGGCTGGTGGGTCGGGCCATCCTCGCCGAGGCCGATCGAATCATGCGTCATCACATAGACGACGCGCGCGCGCTGGAGCGCCGAGAGGCGGATCGCGGCGCGGGCATAGTCGGCGAAGACGAGGAAGGTGCCGCCATAGGGAATCACGCCGCCGTGCAGCGCCATGCCGTTCATCGCCGCCGACATGCCGAACTCGCGGATGCCGTAATAGACGTAGCGGCCGCCATAGTTGTCGGCGGTCAGCGCGCCCAGGCCCTTGGTTAGCGTGTTGTTCGAGCCGGTGAGGTCGGCCGAGCCGCCGATCGTGTCGGGCAGCTGGGCGTTGATCGCTTCGAGCGCGAGCTCGCTCGCCTTGCGCGTCGCGACCTTCTGGGGGTTGGCGAGCAGGTCGGCGACGTGGTCGCCTAGCGAGAACCAGGCGGGCAGATCGCCCTTCATCTGGCGCTCGAACTCGACATGATCCTCATGACTTGCGAGCCGCGCTTCCCACGCCGTGCGAACCTCGCCGCCGCGCGCGCCGGCCTTGAGCCACGCGTCGCGGACCTCCTCGGGGACTTCGAACGGCGCCGACGCCCAGCCCAACTCGACGCGCGCCGCGGCGACTTCGTCGGCACCGAGCGGCGAGCCGTGCGTCTTGCTCGTGCCTTGCTTGGTGGGCGCGCCCTTGCCGATGATCGTGCGGCAGCGGACCAGCGTCGGGCGCGGATCGGCGATGGCTTCGTCGAAGGCGCGGGCGATGTCGGCCGCGTCATGCCCGTCGCATTCGACGACGTGCCAGCCGGTCGCGGCATAGCGCATCGCCACATCCTCGCTCGACGAGAGCGACACCGCGCCGTCGATCGTGATCTTGTTGTCGTCCCACAGCACGATCAGCCGGCCGAGGCCGAGATGGCCTGCAAGCCCGATCGCCTCGTGGTTGATCCCTTCCATCAGGCAGCCGTCGCCGGCGATCACCCAGGTGCGGTGGTCGACCAGCGCGTCGCCCCATGTCGCGTTGAGGTGGCGCTCGGCGATCGCCATGCCCACCGCCATCGCGAGGCCCTGCCCCAGCGGCCCGGTGGTGCATTCGACGCCGGCGAGCTCGAAATTCTCGGGGTGGCCGGCGCATGGGGACCCGAGCTGGCGGAAGGCCTTGATGTCGTCGATCGTCGGGCGCGCATAGCCGGTGAGGTAGAGCGCCGAATAGAGCAGCATCGAGCCGTGGCCGGCCGAGAGCACGAAGCGGTCGCGGTCGGCCCATTTCGGTTCGGCGGGATCGAACTTGAGGTAGCGCTGGAACAGGACGGTCGCGACATCGGCCATCCCCATCGGCATGCCGGGGTGGCCGGAATTGGCGGCCTCCACGGCGTCCATGGCCAGCGCGCGGATCGCATTGGCGCAGTCGGTGAAGGAAGCGGTCACGGCGTCTGGGTCCCTGGCTGTTCGGCGACGCCTTTGGGGGCCGCGGACCCGCCCGTCAACACCGGGATCGTTGTCGGGGCGAAAGCGCTTCTACCCGCTCATGCCGCGTCGCGGCGAATCGAGTATGACATCAGCATGAATCCGCCTTGCCGCCCGGCGCCCCCATGCGTAATTCATCCAAATGACTGAACCCGCTGCCCGGATCGAAGCCGCGCTCGCGCGGATCGAGGCTGCCGCGAGCGCCCGCGCCTTCGCCGCCGAACGGCTTGCCAAGCGCCACCAGCTTCTGCGCGACCGGATCGGCGTCGCGATCGCTTCGCTCGACGCGCTGATCGCCGCCGAGGCGTCGCGGGTGGACGCCGGCTGATGGCCGAAGTCACGATCACGCTCGCCGGCCGCGACTATGTCGTCGCCTGCGCCGACGGCGAGGAGCGGCACCTCCAGCAGCTCGAGGCGCTGATGCGCCCGCATGCGGAGACCGCCGCGCGCGCCTCGGGCGGGATCAGCAGCGACCGCACCCTGCTCTATCTCGCGCTGATCCTCGCCGACCTGCTCGACGAGGCGCAGCGCAATCCGTCGACCGGCGTGTCGCCGACGCTGCTCGACCGTGTCGCGGATCGGCTCGAAGCGGTTGCGGCGGCCCTTGAGGAAGACCTCCAGACCGCCTAGATAGGGGGCGGCGGGCACTGCCCGGTACGAGCCTCGGCATTATCCCTGAGGCGATTCATCTTCCATGGGAGCTGTCCCTGTGCAGATCCTGGTCTGTCACACATGGTTCCCACCTGACGTTTACGGCGTCAGAGGATATTCTGGCAAACGGCCATGGCGGTCCCGCCACCCGCTCACATTCATGGCTGCCCGTGGTTCCTGACAAGCTGACCCTGCGAGCGCGGCTGCGCGCCGAACGCGATCGATTCGCTGCCGAGACCGGCGGCGCGGTCGTCGCACCCGAAGCCTTCGTCGACCGTCTCAAGGCTGGACAGGTCGTCGCCAGCTATTCGCCGGTAGGGTCCGAGGCCGATCCCGCGATCCTCGCCGCCGCGGCGCGCGAGGCGGGGTGCAGGCTCGCGCTACCCCATGTCGTCGATCGCGCGAGCCCGATCCGCTTCCTGCTGTGGAATGCGCACGAGCCCCTCGAGGAGGGCCCGTTCGGGCTGCGCCAGCCCGCGATGGGCGAGGAAGTCGCGCCCGACGTGATCCTGGCCCCGCTCATCGGCTTCGATGCGCGGCTCAACCGGCTCGGCCAGGGCGCCGCGCATTACGACCGCGCCTTCGCGCGCTATCCCGAGGCGTGGCGCGTCGGCGTCGCCTGGGCGGTGCAGCAGGTCCCCGCGGTCCCGACCGACATCTGGGACGAGCCGCTCCACGCCGTGATCACCGAGGAAGGCATGATGTGCCACGCGGAAGCATGAGCCCGAGCTGGCGCAAGCCTGCGGGAGCGCTGGGGATCGTCGGGCTGATCCTGGTTTGGATCGTCCTGGTGGCAAGCTTCTCCGCCGAGATCGGCAGCCTGCCGGTCCTGGTGCAGCTTTTGGTCTATGTCTTCCTGGGGATCATCTGGATCGCGCCCTTGAAGCCCCTGCTCCGCTGGATGGAGACCGGGCGCTGGCGCTGAGGCGGGCGCTCAGCCCGCTTCGTCCCCGCCCTTCTCCCCCACATCCTTCTTCCCGGCTTCGGGCCCCGGCTTTCCCTTGCCGAAGCGGCGGAGCGCCAGCCAGACGCCGCCCGCCGCCGCGACCACGGCAGCGAGCTTGAGCAGCAGCCCCTCGAGCCCGGTCAGCACCGACGTGCCGTTGGCGATTCCCTCCTCGGCGCGCTGCACACCGGTTACGCCGACATGAATGGTGATCTGCTGGCTCGCGAGCGCGATCCGGGTGGGCTGGCCATCGAGCCCGACCGCCTCGGCCTCGACGCTCAGCTGAAGCGGCTGGTCGCCGGCCTCCTTCGGCGTGACGTGCCAGGTCCAGATGCCGAAGCGATCGGCACCCAGATCCTGCTGCTCGGGGGTCAGCGGCTTGATGTCGAACGCGCCGCCCGTGAGCGTCGCGCGCATGTAGCGGCCCAGCTTGGCGGCGACGTGCACGCGCACCGTGGTCGGCGCCGGCGTATTCAGCGCGGCGTCGACCCGCTCGGCATCGGCTTTCTTGCCGAGCGCCAGGGTCAGGTCCATCGGCTTGCCGACGGTCATCTTCGTCGGCGGATTGAACGCGGCGATCCCCTCGGACAGCCGGTGCTTCTGGTCGGTCAGCCGCGCGCATTGCACCTTGCCGACATAGGCGTCGATCGCCTCGCAATAATCGTCGGCGGGCGCCGCGGCGTTGTCCACCGCGAGGGTGTTGGTGTCGGCCTCGGTGTTCTCGATCACGACATTGTCGACATCGACGGCATTGGTCGTCGTCTCGCGCTCCGCGCAACTCGCCAGCAGGAACATCATGGCCAGGCCAGACAACGCGCGCATTATCGCCCGCTCCCGATAGGATCAGGCGGTCATCATGCCACGTCCGCGCGCCGGCATCACTCGAACTCTGTTCCGGAATCGATCCAATCGCGCGGACGGGAAAGCGGCGGGCCCGGCCGATGCCGGCGCCGCTTCCCGATCCTGCTCGCCTCAGTACACGTAGCTCAGCCCGTAATAGCTGTAGACGCGGTCGCCATAGGCCTTGTCGTAGTCGGGCGCGTCGCCCGACTCATAGCTGGGGGCGCCTTCGAGCTGCTCCTTGGTGACGTTGACCGTGTAGCCGCCCTTTTCGGTGTCGTAGCTCAGCGTCTTCCACGGCAGCGGATAATGTTTGTGGCCGAGCCCGAAGAGCCCGCCGAAGGCGAGCACGGCATATTCGACCTGGCCCGAGACCTTGTCGACCATGAAGTGGTCGACCGAGCCGAGGCGCTCGCCGTCGGGGCCGAACACGGCGGTGCCCTCCACCTTGTCGGACTGGACGAGATCGTGCGACGTGCGGGTGCCGAGTTCCATCTGGGATCCTCCTTGTCGTGAATGCCCGCCGCGAGCGGGCTGCAGAGGATCAACGCGGAACGCGCGAATGCGTTCGGCCGCCCAGTCTCGTTTCGTCTTATTTTCGGGAGGGATTGCGCCATCGTGCGTCCATGAAAGGATGCGACGATGGCGCGAGTGACGGGGCTCGAACCCGCGACCTCCGGCGTGACAGGCCGGCGCTCTAACCGACTGAGCTACACCCGCTTGAACCAGCGAGGAGGCGGCCACTAGCCGTGCCCCATACCCCTGTCAACCCGCGGATCACCCGGATTGGTCGCGGCTCGAAAATCCGCGCGCCGGGCGCTGCGACGGATCGGCCACCAGCGTGCCGTGCTCGAAGAGGAATCCCGCGATATCGGGCTTTCCGGCGGCGTTGAGCACGGTCTGGATGATGATGAGCAGCGGCACCGCGAGCAGCGCGCCCGTCGTGCCCCACACCCATCCCCAGAAGCTCAGCGAGACGAGGATCATGATCGGGCTGATCGTCAGCCGGTGGCCGACGACCAGCGGCGTCACCAGATTCGCTTCGATCAAATGCGCGCCGATCATGATGATCGCGGGCATGATCGCCCAGCCGAGCTCGGGGAAGGTCATCAGCCCGCCGAGCGCGAGCAGCAGCGCGCAGAGCACCGGCCCGAAATAGGGGATGTAGTTGAGCAGCGCGACGATGCCGCCCCACATCAGCGGCGTCGGCATGCCGATCGCCCAGAGCGCGCCCGCGACGATCAGGCCGAGGGTGAGGTTGATCAGCGTGATCGTGCCCAGATAGGCCGAGGTGTCGTCGACGACGTCCTGGATCACGCGCGCTGTCGCCATCGCGCCGCCGAAGCTCGACCGGCTGGTGATCGCGTTGCGCCTTAGGCGCGTCCAGCCCGAGAGGAAGAAATAGATCACCAGGATCGCGAAGAACATCTGGATCAGCGCCGAGGGCGCGGTGGTGGTGAACAGGTCGAGCAGCGTCGAGGGCGGCTGCGCGGCCTGCTGCACCGGCTGGTGGATCGGGCCGGTGGCGAAGTTCATCAGCGTCTTGTTCACCCATTGCTGCAGGTTCGAATAGAAATCGATCAGCGGGGCGAGGTTGGTCTGGATCTGCCCGACGCGCTCGGGGAGCAGCCGCACCCATTGCCACGCCGGCACCACGATCGAGGCGAGCGCGACGTTGGCGGCGGTGAGGAACAGCAGCACGCACAGGAACGCCGCGAGCGGCGCGGGCATGCGGTGGCGCTCGAGCCATTCGAGCAGCGGCACCAGCGCGATCGCGATCACCAGGGCCGCGGTGAGCGGCAGGAAGAACTCCGACCCGGCCTTGAGCGCGAACGGCAGCGCGAGCAGCAGCCCCACCCCGCCCATCAGCGTGATCGCCGCCATCAGCCGGTCACGGCGCTGGCCGTCGCCGGGGTTTTCGGCCGGCACCGGCGGGGCGGGCGGAACGGGCGCGACATAGGGTGCGCCGATGCGCGCCTCGCCCGTCGATGCTCCCGGTTCGTCCATCGGCCTTATCCTCGTGCGGAACATCGTAGGACTCGCCACGCGTCTCCGCAACGTTTGCGGAACGGTCCGAATCCGCGCGGTCGATAAAAGCAGACCGGAGGGTTTGGGAAGATCGTTTTGCAGCCCGCGCCGCGGAATTCACGCCTCGGCGGCAAGTCCGTCGAGCGCCCGCTCGACGGCGTCGATGGTGAACGGCTTGGCGAGCACCGGACGGCTGCGGTGATGCTCGGCGATCGCCTCGCCCGCGCCCCCGGTGGCGAGGATGAAGGGAATGCCCGCGCTCGCCAGCGCATCGGCGATCGGCCAGCTCTGTTCGCCGCCGCGCAAATTGACGTCGAGGATCGCCGCGTCGAACCCGCCCGCCTCGACCAGCTCCATCGCGCTCGCAACCGAATCCGCCGAGCCCGCAGGCTCGCGATCCAGCGCGTCGAGGAAGTCCTCGAGCATCATCGCGATCAGGGGTTCGTCCTCGACGATGAGGATGCGACGGAGCTCGGACATGGCGCGGGCTTCGCAGGAAAACCGCCAGCCGCCAAGGAATTATTTCGCGGCCAGCACGTCCCGCACGGCCTCGGCGAGTTGCTGGACCGAGAAGGGCTTGGGGAGGAAGGCGACGTGGTCGAGGTCGATCGACTTGCGCAGCTGCTCCTCGGCATAGCCCGACATGAACAGGATCGGCAGGTCCGGGAAGCGCCGCCGCGCCTCGCGCGCCATCGTCGGGCCGTCCATCACCGGCATCACCACGTCGGAGATCAGCAGGTCGGGGCATTGTCCGGTCGAGAGCAGCTCGAGCGCGGCCTCGCCGTTCTCCGCGGTCGCCACCGCATAGCCCTGGCGAGTAAGCGCGCGCTCGGCGATCGCGCGGACCATGTCCTCGTCCTCGACGATCAGGATGTTGCCGCTGCCCCACAGGTCGGCGGGCTTCTCCTTGACCGCCGACGGCGCCTTGGCCGCGACCGTCGCCTCGGCCTGGGCGTGGACCGGGAAGTAGATCATGAAGGTCGCGCCATGCCCCAGCTCGCTCTCGGCGAAGATATAGCCGCCCGATTGCTTGATGATGCCGTAGACGGTCGAGAGCCCCAGCCCGGTGCCCTTGCCGACTTCCTTGGTGGTGAAGAAAGGCTCCCAGATCTTGCCGAGGATCTCGGGCGGGATGCCGGTGCCGGTGTCGCGGATGCGCAGCGCGGTGTAATCGCCGACGGGCAGGACGTCGTCTTCCATCTCGCGGACCTCGGAGGCGGTGACCGCCATCGTCTCGATCGTCAGCACACCGCCGCCATTGGGGTTCTGCGAGAGCATCGCGTCGCGCGCATTGACCGCGAGGTTGACCACCACCTGCTCGAGCTGCCCCGGATCGGCGCGGACGGGCGCCAGGTTGCGGCCGTGGCGGACCTCGAGCGTCACCGTCTCGCCGAGCAGGCGCTTCAGCAGGTTGGAGACTTCGGAGATGACGTCGGGCAGCTGGAGCACCTGCGGGCGCAGCGTCTGCTGGCGCGAGAAGGCGAGCAGCTGTCGGGTTAGCGACGCGGCGCGGTTCGAGTTGGCGCGGATCTGCTGGATGTCGTCATAGTCGCTGTCGCCGGGCGAATGGCGCATCAGCATCAGGTCGCAGTGCCCGATGATCGCGGTCAGGATGTTGTTGAAGTCGTGCGCGACGCCGCCGGCGAGCTGGCCCACCGCCTGCATCTTGGTCGCCTGCGCGACCTGGCGCTTGAGCTTGCCCTCCTCGCCCGAATCCTTGAGGCTGATCAGCACCGCGGCGTCGCCCAGCCCGCGCGCGCCGGCGATCGAGATCGCGACCGGTTCCTCGGGCGCGTCGGCCATGCGCACGGTCATCTCGGCCGATTGCGGGGCGCCGCTCGCGAAACGGCGGACGGCATCGGCGAGCGCCCCCTTGTCCTCGCGAACCACCAGGTCGCCGGGATAGAGCGGCGGATGCGCGGCGTTCACCCGCGCGGTGCGGACGA
Organism: Sphingomonas sp.; assembly: GCF_017745215.1. Taxonomy (GTDB): domain Bacteria; phylum Pseudomonadota; class Alphaproteobacteria; order Sphingomonadales; family Sphingomonadaceae; genus Sphingomonas. The sequence goes on along the minus strand of NZ_JAGHZV010000011.1, from coordinate 105,891 downwards.
AGGCGTCGTTCATGTGGACGAACCGCCCGTCGCGGTCGACCAGCGCCATGCCGAGCGGCAGCAGCGAGATCAGCGAGCGGACATGCGCCGTGGCGCTGCCGCCGATCGCCGGGACGGCGACGTTCGCCGGCTCCTCGTCGAGCAGCGCGACGAGCATCGGCGCGTCCTCGCCCTCGAGGAAGGGAATCTGGAGGACGCGGAGCGGCGTGCCGTCGCCGCCCTCGCGCTCGAAGCGGACGCGCCCGGCCGAATCGGTGACGAGCAGCCGGGCGAAGTCGCGCCCCTCGGCCGAGAGGTCGAGGTTGCCGAGCGCGCGCACGGTGAAGACGCGGTTGGCCGAGCGGACGCGCCCGTCGGGGCCGACCATCACCGTCATGATCCCTGCCGCGCCCATCCGCTCGCCGGTCGAGCCCGCGAGCAGCGCCTGGACCTGTGCGGCGAGGTCGAGCGCCTGGACGCCGATGAAGCGCCATACCAGGCTGTCCTCGCCAACCCGCGCGACGCGCGCCGAGACCGGAGCGCCGAAGACATGGAGGTCGTCGACCCGCCCCTCGCCGTCGCGCCAGGCGGCGCGTGCGGCATCGGCGAGGCGGGTATTGGCGACGTCGCTCACCGGCAGGCTGGGCGGCGTCGGGAAGCCGGCGAACAGCGCCTCATAGCGGCTGTTGGCGCAGACGAGTCGCCCGGCGCGATCGGTGACCGCGAGCGCATCGTCGCTGGCGGCGGCGAGGGCGTAGGCCACGCTCCAGTCGGTCTCGACGACTTCGGCGGCGGCAGGCGCGAACAGCCGGCGCGCGGCGTAGATGGCGCCCGCGGCGAGGATGCCGGCGGCGACGAAGCCGATCGCGACCACGCGATTGTCGAGCGTCAGCAGCACCACCGCCGCGGCGGCGAACCCGGCGAGCGCCGCCGCGGCGAGAGGCAGCAGCGGGCTGCGGCGAGGCTCGGGAATCGCATGGAGCGTGGCCATGGCGCCCTGTTGGGGAGTTGGCCGGGTCGGGTCAACCAGGGATCGCCACGGGTTGACGGACGGAGAGAAGGATGCGTCGCGAACGACGGCCGCAGTCGCCTCGCAAACCTTCAACCGTCATCCCGGCGAAAGCCGGGACCCGGGGCCTTGGAAGACCTCGCTCGCCACCCCGTGCCCGGGCTTTCGCCGGGTTGACGCTTCAGGTCTGAGGGGGCCGCAGTCCTCAAGCCGCGCGGAACATCTCCGGCTCGAGCGCCATCACCGCGTCCGACCCCGCCTCGATCTTGCGCCGCAGCGCGCCGGCGTCGGGCAGGATGCGCTCGGCGTAGAAGCGCGCGGTGACCAGCTTGGCTTCATAGAATTTCGCGTCCTCCGCGCCCTCGCCGAGCGCCGCCAGCGCCGCCCTGGCCATGCGCAGCCACATCAGCCCCAGCGCCACCGTGCCGGTGAGCTGCATGTACGGATAGGCTCCCGCCCCGACATGGTTCGGGTTGGTGAAGCCGTTCTGGACGAACCACATCGTCGCCGCCTGGAGCTGGCCCAGCGCCTTCTTGAGTGCCTCGGCGATGCCGGCGAGCTTCTCCTCGCTCTTCGCCGTCGTCGCTTCCTCGGCCACCAGCTTGAAGAAGGCCTGGATCGCGCGGCCGCCGTTCGCGGGCAGCTTGCGGCCGACCAGGTCCATCGCCTGGATGCCGTTGGTGCCCTCGTAGATCATCGAGATGCGCGCATCGCGGACGTACTGCTCCATCCCCCATTCGGCGATATAGCCGTGCCCGCCATAGACCTGCTGGCTGTCGGTCGCGGTCTTGTAGCCGATGTCGGTGCCATGGCCCTTGATCACCGGGGTGAGCAGCCCGACGAGGTCGGCGGCCATCTGGCGCTCCTCCTCGGTCGCCGCGTCATGCTCGAGGTCGACGAGCAGCGCCCCCCACAGGCACAGCGCGCGCAGGCCCTCGGTCTGCGCCTTGGCTTCCATCAGCATGCGGCGCACGTCGGGGTGGACGAACAGCGTGTCCGCCTTCTCATTGGGCTCGGCCGGGCCGGTGAGCGCGCGGCCCTGGCGGCGGTCCTCGGCGTACTGCACCGCATTCTGCAACGCGGTCTCGCCCACCGCGAGCCCCTGGAGCCCGACGCCGAGCCGCGCCGCGTTCATCATGATGAACATCGCGGCGAGGCCCTTCATCTCCTCGCCGACCAGCCAGCCCTTGGCACCGTCATAGTTCATCACGCAGGTCGAGTTGGCGTGGATGCCCATCTTGTGCTCGATCGAGCCGCAGCTCACCGCGTTGCGCTCGCCCAGCGACCCGTCGTCGTTCACCATCACCTTGGGCACCACGAACAGCGAGATGCCCTTGGTGCTCTCGGGCGCGCCCGGCGTCTTGGCGAGCACGAGGTGGATGATGTTGTCGGTGAGGTCGTGCTCGCCCGACGAGATGAAGATCTTGGTGCCGGTGATGCTGTACGATCCGTCCGCCTGCGGCTCGGCGCGGGTCCGGATGAGGCCGAGGTCGGTGCCGCACTGCGGCTCGGTGAGGTTCATCGTGCCGCCCCACTCGCCCGACACCATCTTCGGCACGTACTTTGCCTTCTGCTCGTCCGATCCCTTGACCAGCAGCGCCGCGATCGCGCCGTGGGTGAGGCCGGGATACATGGCGAAGGCCATGTTCGAGGAGATCATATACTCCTCGAACGCCGTCGCCACGACGTGCGGCATGTCCTGCCCGCCGAACTGCTCGGGCGCCGACAGCGTGCCCCAGCCGCTCTCGACGAACTGCCTGTACGCTTCCTTATAGCCCGCCGGGGTGGTCACGCTGCCGTCCTCGTGGCGCGTGCAGCCTTCCTGGTCGCCGCTCTGGTTGAGCGGGAACAGCACTTCCGAGACGAACCTGCCCCCCTCCTCGAGCACCGCGGTCACCACGTCGGGCGTCGCGTTGGCGAAGCCCGGCAGGTTGGCGTAGCGATCGAGCCCGATCACGCGATCGAGGATGAAGCGCGTGTCGCGCACCGGCGGCGTGTACTTGGGCATCGGGGCAATCCTCTCGGGGGCTTTTCAGGGGTTCTGGTCGTCGGTCACATGCTGGAGCAGCTCGACGAACTGCTGGAGCTCGGCGATGTGCGCGTCGATATCGTGCTTTTGTTGCTCGAGCAGGTCGATCCGCGCGCGGCAGCGGTCGAGCGTCACCTGGCGCTGGACCCGGCGGCCGTCGCCGACGTCGTACAGGTCGATCATCTCGCGGATCTCGGCGAGGCTGAACCCCACGCGCTTGCCGCGAAGGATCCAGGCGAGCCGGGCACGGTCGCGGTGCGAATAGACGCGCGAGGTGCCCCGCCGCTGCGGCGAGATCAGCCCCTCGTCCTCGTAGAAGCGCAGCGCCCTTGCAGTGACGCCGAACTCGCTGCCGAGGTCGGAGATGGTGTAGAAGTCGCGATCCGTACGCGGTTCGATCCGCGCCAGCGCTTCGATGGGAAAGACGGCTGCAGACATGGGGGCCGCCGTAGTTTACCTTTACGTTAACGTCAAGATAGACTTTGGTCTAACAGCCATCCTTCGTCATCCCGGCGAAAGCCGGGGACCCAGGGTCACGAGCGACGTCCTGCTTGGCTCTGGGTCCCGGCTTTCGCCGGGATGACGGCCTGAAGTGCAGGATTCACCCCCCGCAGAGCGCCCGCCCCTGCGGATCGCGCATCGCCCGCGCCTCGGACTCCGACGCGCTGAGCTGCGACACCTCCAGCCCCGCGTACGACGCCCGCCGCGCGCAGAGCTTCGCGCAGCCGTCGGGCATGTTGCCGGGGAAGTAGATCTTGTCGCCGTCGAACCGCGCGTCGAAGCTGCATCCGTCGGCATCCTTGCCGAGCTGGACGTGGAGCTTGCCGCCCACCCGCGTCATCGTGCCGGTGCCGCTGCAGGTGATCCGGTCGCCATAGTCGACGAAGGCGCCGATCCGGTAGCCCTGGTCGTCGTGCACCACGCAGATCCGGTCGGTGTCGCGTGCATAGAGGCCGGCGATCTCGGTATCGGCGGGGTCGCGGATCATGCCGCGCTCGATCGCGGCGCTCTCGAGATCCTGCGGCTGCTCGGCATTGCCCTGCGGCTGCGGCGCCTTGCCGGAGCAGGCCGCGAGCGCCAGCAGCGGCAACAGCCAGAGCCTCATGCGACTCGCACCAGCCGATCGCCCTCGACGCGCCGGTAGAAGCAGCTCGCTTCGCCGGTGTGGCAGGCGGGCCCCTGCGGATCGACGACCAGCCACACCGCGTCCTGGTCGCAGTCGACGCGGATCTCGCGGACCTTGAGGACGTGCCCCGAACTCTCGCCCTTCTTCCAGAGCCGCCCGCGGCTGCGCGACCAGAACCAGCCTTCGCCGGTCTCGATCGTCCGGGCGAGCGCCTCGGCATTCATGTGCGCCACCATCAGCAGCGTGCCGGCGGCGTCGGTCGCCACTGCGGTCACCAGGCCGGCGGCGTCGTATTTGGGGTCGAGCGTCGGCCCGGTCTCGCGATCGTTTTCCACGCGGACGGTCTAGAACAACTCCTACCAGTCGTCATCCCGGCGAAAGCCGGGACCCAGGGCAGCGGAGGACATCGCTCGTGGCCCTGGGTCCCGGCTTTCGCCGGGATGACGGGTTGGGGGCACCTAATGATCCCGAATCGCGTCGATCAGCTCGTCCTTGTCCATCTCCGACCGGCCATCGATGCCGATCGTCTTCGCCTCATCCTCGAGATCGTCCTTCGTCCGGTCCTCGAGATGCGTGCTGCGATGGTCGAGCGTGCCGGCCGCCCTGGCGTTGGCGATCCGCGCGGCCTTCTCCTCCGAAGCGCCTTCCTCGCGCAGCTTGTCGTAGAGCGCGCCGTCCTTGATCTGCGGTCCGTGCTTTCCCTTGGGCATGGCGGGGGTTCCTTTCCCCCTCAACAACCTGTAGCCGCGGCAAAAGTTCGCCAAAGCGCCGGAGCGTGTGACAAACCCGCGACAAAGCGAACCGAACCCCCTATATGGCGCCAAACGCAACCGGGCCGCAAAGGTACGATGCTCACCACACATCCCTATGACGACGACAAGCTGCGCGAGGAGTGCGGCATCTTCGGAGTCTCCAATGCCCAGGGTGCGGCCGCGCTCGTCGCGCTGGGCCTTCACGCGCTCCAGCACCGGGGCCAGGAGGCCGCGGGCATCACCAGCTTCGACGGCCACAGCTTCCACACGCATCGCGCGATGGGCCATGTCGCGGGCAACTTCGACAAGGACGAAGTGATTCGCGCGCTGAGCGGCACCACCGCCTGCGGCCACGTCCGCTACTCGACCACGGGCGAGACCGCGCTGCGCAACGTCCAGCCGCTCTATGCCGAGCTGGTCAGCGGCGGCTTCGCGGTGGCGCACAACGGCAACATCTCGAACGCGATGCGGCTGCGGCGCGACCTGATCCGCCGCGGCTCGATCTTCCAGTCGACGTCGGACACCGAGGTGATCATCCACCTCGTCGCCACGTCGAGCTACCGCTCGCTGATCGACAAGTTCATCGACGCGCTCAAGCAGGTCGAGGGCGCCTATTCGCTGATCTGCATGACCGCCGAGGGCATGATCGCCTGCCGCGATCCGCTCGGCATCCGCCCGCTGGTGATGGGCAAGCTCGGCGACACGGTGATCTTCGCCTCGGAGACGGTGGCGCTCGACGTGGTCGACGCCGAGTACGTCCGCGACGTCGAGCCCGGCGAGCTGGTGATCGTCAAGGGCAGCGAGATCCAGTCGCACCGCCCCTTTCCGCCGCTCGGCGCGCGGCCGTGCATCTTCGAGCATGTCTATTTCTCGCGCCCCGATTCGATCGCCGACGGCCGCTCGGTCTATTCGGTACGCAAGGCGATCGGCGCGCAGCTCGCGATCGAAGCGCCCGTCGAGGCCGACCTCGTCGTCCCCGTTCCCGATTCGGGCGTCCCCGCCGCGATCGGCTATGCGCAACAGTCGGGCATTCCGTTCGAGCTCGGCATCATCCGCTCGCACTATGTCGGCCGCACCTTCATCCAGCCGACCGCCGAGGTCCGCCGCCTTGGCGTCAAGCTCAAGCACAATGCCAATCGCGAGCTGATCGCCGGCAAGCGCATCGTCCTCATCGACGATTCGATCGTGCGCGGCACCACCAGCCTCAAGATCGTCGAGATGATGCGCGAGGCGGGTGCTTCCGAAGTGCACATGCGCATCGCTTCGCCGCCGACGCGGCACAGCTGCTTCTACGGCGTCGACACGCCCGAGCGCGAGAAGCTGCTCGCCGCCAAGCACGACGTGACCGGCATGACCGGCTTCATCCATGCCGACAGCCTCGCCTTCGTCTCGATCGACGGGCTCTACAAGGCGCTCGGCCAGCCCCGCCGCGCCGACAACAGCCCCAGCCACTGCGACGCCTGCTTCACCGGCGACTATCCGACGCCGCTGACCGACCATGACGAGCAGAGCACCGTCGAGCAGTTCGCGCTGCTCCGCGAACGCGTCGGCGGCTGAGCGGACCCACGGACCCATGCCAAGCAGCAAGCCCCTCGAAGGCCAGACCGCGCTCGTCACCGGCGCCAGCCGCGGCATCGGTGCCGCCACCGCCAAGGCGCTCGCCGGCCTCGGCGCGCATGTCGTGCTCACCGCGCGGACCGTCGGCGGACTCGAGGAGACCGAGGAAGCGATCCACGCTGCCGGCGGCACCTCGACGATCGCGCCGGTCGACCTGGCCGAGAACGAGAGCATCGCGCGCCTCGCCGCCGCGATCGAGGACCGCTGGCCGGCGCTCGACGTGCTGGTGCTGGGCGCCGCGACGCTGGGCACGCTGAGCGCCGTCCCCGCGATCGACCCCAAGGACTTTGCGCGCGTGCTGACGCTCAACGTCAGCGCCCAGGCGGCGCTGCTCGCGGCGTTCGACGGGGCGCTGCGCAAGGCACCCTCCGCGCGCGTGATCGGACTGACCTCGGGCACCGCTCGCAACCCGCGCGCCTATTGGGGCATGTACGCCGCCTCCAAGGCCGCGTTCGAGAACCTCCTGCTGAGCTATGGCGAGGAAGTCCGCCAGATCAGCGGCATCCGCGTCGCCTTGGTCAACCCCGGCCCCACCCGCACCGCGATGCGCGCCCGCGCCTATCCGGGCGAGGATCCCGCGACGCTGAAGGCCCCCGAAGTCGTGGCCGAGCGCATCGCCGTGCTCGCCCAGGGCGGGTTCGAGCATGGCCATTTCGAGCGGATCGGCTGAAGGCCGCGCCTTCGCCCAACCATAAATCGTCATCCCGGCTTTCGCCGGGATGACGGCTGGAATTGGCTATTCCCCCGCCGCGAACAGCTTCTCCAGGAAGGCCATCCGCGCCTTGCTCAGCTCGGGATCGGTGGCCTTGGGCCATGCGCCGGAGATCGCGACGACCATGTGGCGCTTGGGATCGATCGTCACCGACTGGCCGAAGATCCCGCGCGCACCGAAGCGCCCTTCGGGATAGGTCCACCATTGATAGCCATAGCCCGAGCCCGGCAGGCCGATGTCGGCGTGGCTTGCAGTCGCGAGTCCGAACCAGCCGGGCGGGACGACGCCCTTGCCGCCCTCGAGCACGAACTGTCCCATCCGCGCATAGTCGCGCAGGCTGATCGAGAGGCAGCAACCGCTGACCTCGTTGCCCGCGGGATTGATCGACCAGAAGGCGTCGCGCTCCATCCCGAAGCGCTTCCACACCTTCTCGCTCAGATAATTGGCGAGCGGCTTGCCCGTCGCGCGGATCACCAGGATGCCGATCAGATTGGTCTCGCCGGTCTTGTAGACCCATCTGGTGCCCGGCTTCGCCTCGCTCGGCAGCTTGCGCATATAGGCGACGGTCGGGTCCTCGCCCGCCGGAGTCGGCTCGAGGAACATCCGCGCCACGTCGGACTTGGGATCGGTGTAGTCCTCGTTCCACTTCACGCCCGAGGTCATGGTGAGCAGCTGGGCGATCGTCACGCCGTCATAGCCGCTCCCCTTGAGCTCGGGGATATACTTGGTCACCGGCTCCTCGGTGGACTTGATGTAGCCGTCCTCGATCGCGGCGCCGACCAGCGTCGAGGTGAACGATTTGGCTACCGAGAAGCTGGTATAGCGCCCCTCGGGCCCATAGCCGCGCGCATAGCGTTCGAGGCGGACCCTGCCGTCCTGGAGCACGAGGATCCCCGCGACGTTCTGCGCCGCGATGAAGGCATCGACATCCGCATCGGGCACCCCGAGCGGCTTGCCCTGCGGCAGCGCGCGGACCTTCCTCCCCGCCTTGACGACGTGCGACGGGAAGATCGTCTCCATCGCCGGGAAGTTCTTGTCGCGCTGCGCCTGGCTCCAGAAGAGCACTTCCGCGCTCACGCGGCGCAGCGCCCCGGTATCCTTGGGATCGAGCCTGGGTCCCGCCGCGACCGGCGCCTGCTGCGCCGTCGCCGAACCCGCCACCAGCGCCAGCGCCAGCGCGCCCGCCATCAGCCAGAATCTCATGCCCCCTCCTTCACCAGCGTGACCTGCGCCACGTCGATCCCGCCGCCGCGGAACCCGCCTTCGCAGTACATCAGATAATAGCGCCACAAGTCGATGAACTTGCGATCGAATTGCGCGGGCAGCCGCCCCGTCGCCGCGGCCGCCTCGAAGCGCAGCCGCCATTCGAGCAGCGTCTCGGCATAGTCGAGGCCGAAGCCCTTCCGGTCCTGCCAGCCCAGCCCGTTCGCTTCGGCGATCGCGCGGAACTCGCTCTCGCGAACGAGGAGCCCGCCGGGGAAGACATAGGCCTGGATGAAGTCGACGTTGCTTGCGTAGCCTTCGAACATCGCATCGTCGAAGCTGATCAGCTGGATCGCCGCGCGCCCGCCGGGCTTGAGCACGCGCGCGATCGTCGAGAGGTAATGCGGCCAATAGTCGCGCCCCACTGCCTCGACCATCTCGATGCTCGCCACCGCATCATAACTGCCGGTGACGTCGCGATAATCGGTGAGCCCGAAGGTCACGCCCTCGAGCCCGGCCGCCTCGACGCGCGCCTCGGCCCAGGCCTTCTGCTCGCCCGACAGCGTGATCGCATGGACGCGTCGCCCTGCCCGCCCCGCGGCCTCGGCGAAGGAGCCCCAGCCGCAGCCGATCTCGAGGATCGTGTCGCCAGGTTTCGTTCCGGTCCGATCGAGGATCGCGGCGAGCTTGGCCGCCTGGCCTTCCTCCAGGCTCATCTCCGGCCGCTCGAACAAGGCGCTCGAATAGGTCATGCCCGGGTCGAGCCACTGGGCGTAGAAGTCGTTGCCCAGGTCGTAGTGGAAATGGATGTTCCGCCGCGCCCCGCCGCGGCTGTTGCGGTGAAGCCAGTGGACCAGGCGCTTGGCGAGGAGTGGCAGCCCGCCCGCCCGCGCGCCCGCCGCGAGCCCCGCGCGATTGCGCCCGAACAGCTCGAACAGCACCTCGGGGGCCGGGCTCGCCCATTCGCCGTGCGCCCAGGCCTCGTACCAGCCGCCCGACCCCGAAGTCATCAGCCGGACCAGCGCGCGCCAGCTCCGGAGGTCGACTTCCGCCGCGGGCCCGGCCGCGCGGCCGCCGAGCAGCCGTTTCCCGCCGCCGGGCAGCCACAGCATCAGGCTGCCCTCGGCGATCCCCGCATCGATTCGCTTGAGCAACGGTCCCAACAGGGGGGCGAGCAACCCCATCCGCGCCCCGCCGGTCGCGGCGGCGTGTTCCCCCATGCCGTCGCGACCCTGGTTCCCGGCTGGCGCGTGCATCGGCGCCTTCATGCACCTCTCCGCAGCAGGAGCAAGCGCAATCGTTAACGCGCGCGAATTGCCGCCAGCGCACGCTCGCGGCCCTCGCGATGGCCAATGATCTTCGGCGGATAGTCCGCCGGCCGCCGGCCCGCCGCCTCGGGATCGTGGATCGCCGAGTCGGGCAGCGCGGCGAGTTCGGGCACCCAGCGGCGGATATAGCCCGCGGCGTCGAACTTCTCCGACTGGACGAGCGGCGCCATCACCCGGCCCCACTGGTTGGCGTCGACGCCGGTGCCCGCGCTCCACTGCCAGTTGACGCTGTTGCTGGCATAATCGGCGTCGACCAGCGTGTCCCAGAACCAGCGCTCGCCTTCGCGCCAGTCGATCAGGAGGTGCTTCACCAGGAAGCTCGCCACGATCATCCGCACGCGATTGTGCATCCAGCCGCTGGCCCAGAGCTGGCGCATGCCCGCGTCGACGATCGGATAGCCGGTGCGGCCCTGCTGCCAGGCGCCGAGGTCCGCCTTGGCCTCGCGGCCCGAACGCCACTCGATCGCGTCGAACCGCTCGACGCCGTTTCGCGCGCCATAGTCGGGGAATTGCAGGATGACGCCCTGCGCATAGTCGCGCCACCCCAGCTCGGCGAGGAACTTGCCCGCCGATCCGCCCTTGCCGGCGATGCGATGCCAGACGCGCGCGGGCGAAATCTCGCCGAAGTGGAGATGCGGCGACAGGCGCGAGGTCGCTTCCTCGGAAGGCAAGTCGCGGCGGTCGCCATAGCGCGCGGCGATCTCGGCGAAGTCGTCGAGCCGCTCGACTGCGCCCGCCTCGCCCGGCGTCCATTCCTCCGCGAAGCCCGTGGCCCAGTCTGGCTTGCTCGGCAGCAGGCGCCAGTCGGCAAGGTCGTCGCTCCCGGGCCAATACGGCGGCGCGGGAATTTCGTGCAGCGCCGGATGCGGCTGGGGCGGCGGCATCCGCTCCTGCAGCGAGCGCCAGAAGGGCGTGAAGATGCGATAGGGATTGCCCGAGCCGTTCAGCACGCTGCCCGGCGGGGCGAGGAAATTGCCGTCATGAAGGCCAAGCTCGAGCCCGCGCCCCACCGCGCGCTCGGCATTCCGCCACCAGGGCTCGTAATGATGGAGCGCATGGACGCGCCGCGTGCCGACTTCCTCGGCGAGCTTCGCGAGTTCCTCGTCGCATCTGCCCCGCCGCAGGATCAGCCGCGAGCCCTTCGCCCGCAGCGCCACGTCGAGGCTCGCGAGGCTATGGTGCAGCCACCACCGCGACGCGCCGCCCATCGCGCGGTGCTTCGCCGTCTCGTCGTCGAGGACATAGACCGGCACCACCGGCCCCTCCCCCGCCGCTGCGAGGAGCGCGGCCTGGTCCGAGAGGCGGAGGTCCTGGCGGAACCAGAGGAGCGTGGGTGGCTTCATCGCACCTGTGGATTTCACACGCCTTCAACCGTCATCCCGGCGAAAGCCGGGACCCAGGGCCGCGAGCGTTTCCCTCTGCAACCCTGGGTCCCGGCTTTCGCCGGGATGACGGGGGATAGCGATCAAATGACCCTCTGCGCGAAACCCTATTCCGCCCGAGGTTCCTTATCCACCATCCACGTCTGCCCCTTCGAGAGCAGCTTCTGCAGGTCGGGCTTCTTCCCCTCGCTCGCCGCCCGGTTCTGCGCGACCACCGCGCTCTCGAAGGTCGGCGCCGGATCGTCGTACAGCACGCCCAGCGCCATCGGGAACGCGCCGAACGGCATCTCGACCAGCATGTGCGCCACCGCCCGGTTGCGGACGTTGTGGACGATCACCCCCGCCGCTTCCCAGTCGCCGTCGACCACCTCGACCACCTTGAGCGTCAGCGTCTCGCGGTCGAGCGACAGGCCCTTGGCGCCGCCCGCGAACAGCAGCGGCTTGCCGTCCTCGGCCCAAAGCTGGTTCGCCACCGCATTGGGCTTGGCAGTGAAGGGCTCGAACACCTCGTCGTTGTAGACGATGCAGTTCTGGAAGATCTCGACGAACGCGGTGCCCTGGTGCGCATGCGCCGCCTTGAGCACGCTCGGCAGATTCTTGTGCACGTCGATCGCGCGCGCCACGAAGCGCGCACCGCTGCCGAGCGCGAAGGCGCAGGGCTTGGCAGGATGGTCGACCGAGCCGAACGGCGTCGAGGGCGAGCGCGTGCCTTCGCGGCTGGTCGGCGAATATTGCCCCTTGGTGAGGCCGTAGATCTCGTTGTTGAACAGCAGGAACTGGCAGTTCAAATTGCGCCGCAGCAGGTGCATCGTGTGGTTGCCGCCGATCGACAGCGCGTCGCCGTCGCCGGTGATGATCCACACGTCGAGCTCGGGATTGGCGAGCTTCACCCCCGTCGCCACCGCCGGCGCGCGGCCGTGGATGGTGTGGAAGCCGTAGGTCTCCATGTAATAGGGAAACCGGCTCGAGCAGCCGATGCCGCTGACGAACACGGTGTTCTCGGGCGTCGCGCCGATCTCGGGCATGGTGCGCTGCACCGCCTTGAGGATCGCATAGTCGCCGCAGCCCGGGCACCAGCGGACCTCCTGGTCGGTCTCCCAGTCCTTGGGAGTCGAGGGGCGGATGGTGGTGATCTCGTTCATCTCTTTCCTTCCGCCTTACGGATTCACCGCTTCCGGGCTCGGCAGCTGGCTGTCGTCCGCACCCAGCTCCTCCGCCCTGTCGCCACCGAGGTGGCGCGCGATCGCGGCCTCGATCTCGGCGATGGTGAAGGGCTGGCCCGAGACCTTGTTGAGCGGCACTGCGTTGACGAGGAACTGGTCGCGCAACACCGTCTTGAGCTGGCCGGTGTTCATCTCGGGTACGAGGATGTGCTCGTAACTCCTGAGAAGGTCGCCCAGATTCTTCGGCAGCGGCCAGACGTGGCGGATGTGGACGTGGGCAACGTCGAGCCCCTTGGCCCGCGCGCGGCGCACCGCCTGCGCGATCGGGCCATAGGTCGAGCCCCAGCCGACGACGACGAGCTTGCCGCCCGCCTGCCCCTGCTCGACGACCTGGTCGGGCACCGCGATCCCCGCCACCTTGTCACGGCGGATGTCGGTCATCGCCTGGTGGTTGGCGGGCGAGTAATCGATGTTGCCGGTCCCCTGGGCCTTTTCGATGCCGCCGATGCGGTGGATCAGTCCCGGCGTGCCGGGCTTCACCCAGGGGCGCTTGAGCGTCTCGTCACGGCCATAGGGCAGGAACTTCTCGCCCTCGGCCGGCAGCTCGGTGCGGAAGGCGACCGGGAAGGGCTCGTACGCCGAAATGTCCGGCACCTTCCACGGCTCGGCGGCATTCTGGAGATAGCCGTCGGTCAGCAGCATCACCGGCGTCATATACTGCGTCGCGATCCGCACCGCTTCGATCGCGCAGTCGAAGCAATCCGCCGCCGAGCGCGTCGCGATCACCGGCACCGGCGCGTCGCCGTTACGGCCGTAGACTGCCTGGTAGAGGTCCGACTGCTCGGTCTTGGTCGGCAAGCCCGTCGAGGGGCCGCCGCGCTGGGCGTTGACGATCACCAGCGGCAGCTCGGTCATGATCGCAAGCCCGATCGCTTCGGTCTTGAGCGCGATGCCGGGGCCCGACGAGCAGGTCACGCCCAGCGAACCCGCGTACGACGCACCCAGCGCCGAGGCGACCGCGGCGATCTCGTCCTCGGCCTGGAAGGTGGTGACGCCGAACTCCTTCAGCCGCGACAGCGCGTGGAGGATCGCGCTCGCCGGCGTGATCGGATAGCCGCCGTAGAACATCTCGAGGTTCGCCAGCTGCGCCCCCGCGACGAGCCCCAGCGCGATCGAGTCGGCGCCGGTTACGGTGCGGTAGAGGCCGGGCTCCGAAGGCGCCGCGGCGACATGGCGCTGCGAAATCCCCATCGCGCCGAGCTCGGCGGTCTCGCCATAGGCATGGCCGGCGTTGAGCGCGGCGATATTCGCCTCGGCGAGCGTCGGCGCCTTGGCGAACTTGGCCTTGAGCCAGTCGACCAGCGGCTCGCGGTCGCGGTCGAACATCCAGAGCGCCAGCCCCAGCGTCCACATGTTCTTGCAGCGCAGCGCTTCCTTGTTGCCGAGCCCGAAGGGCTTCACGGCATCGAGGGTGAGCTGCGAGATGTTGAGCTTGAGCAGCTGCCACTTGCCCAGCGACCCGTCCTCGAGCGGATTGCTCTCGTACTTCGCCTTGTCGAGGTTGCGCTGGTTGAACTCGCCTTCGTCGGCAATGATCAGCCCGCCCGGCTTGAGCGACGGCGCATTGGTCTTGAGCGCGGCCGGGTTCATCGCCACCAGCACGTCGGGCTGGTCGCCCGCGGTGTCGATCTGGGTCGAGCCGAAGTTGATCTGGAACGCCGAGACGCCGAACAGCGTGCCCTGTGGCGCGCGGATCTCGGCGGGGAAGTCCGGGAAGGTCGCGAGATCGTTGCCGGCGAGCGCGGTGGAGAGCGTGAACTGCCCCCCGGTGAGCTGCATGCCGTCGCCGCTGTCTCCGGCGAAGCGAACCACGATGGCCTCAGGCGGCGGGTTTGCCGACGCCTCCTCGGGCGTCAGCTGATGGGCGGCTGTTGCCATTCTTGTAGCGTTCCTGCGTTCAAATTGTGCTTTGCTGGTCGCGCTCTATGCCCTCGGCGCGCTGATCCCAAAGTAGAAAAACCTGCCCAAGTTGCAATAACGGCTTTCCCGTCGGCGATTTCCCCACTGGGACAGGCCGTGCCAGCGTCAAAATATATAACCGTCATCCCGGCGAAAGCCGGGACCCAGGAGTCGCGAGCAACGTCCTGCTTGGCCCTGGGTCCCGGCTTTCGCCGGGATGACGACTTGATCGAAATCCCTCAAAACGCCCCGAAGCTGCGGTAGCTCGAATAGAAGTCGTTGTCCCAGGCGAACTCGGTGAACGACATGCCGATATGCTGGTCGAGCCCCTCGACATGGTGCCACCAGCCGATCGGCAGGAACAGCGCGTCGCCCGGCCCGATCACCGTCTCGAGCACCGCCGGCCGGCCCTCGCCCGCCGGGCCGGGGAGCAGTTCCTCGGTCTTCCAGCTGCTGAAGCAGTGGCGGTGGTTGCGCATCAGCGGCGTGTCGTGGCTCGCGACCATCCGCACGCGCTTGCGGCCGACGATCTGGAGCAGCAAATTGTTGGTGAGGTCGTGGTGCCACGGCGTGATCGTGCCCTTGGGCCCGATCCAGATGAAGCCGTTCTGCGCCCCGCCGTCGCGCAGGATGCCGGGGATGCCGTCGATCTCGCCATAGAGCGGCGCGAAGACCTGGCGGTTCCAGTCGGCGTTGTTCGCCGTGACGTAGAAGTCGTTGCTCGGCTGCGGGTCGGCCAGGCGCCGCGCGATCTCTGAGAAGCGCTGGTGCGCGCCATGCGCGTCGGCATTGCCTTCGTAATCGGCGTCGGCCTCGCGGTCCCATTGGACGCGCACCGGCCTGTCGCCGAGCAGCTGCGCGAAATGCTCGAGCGACCAGCGCTCGCGCGCCGGCCAATGGTCGACGATCCCGCGCAGCACCACCGGGCGGTGCGCGCGGTAATAGTCGCGGTAGAAAGTCGCCGCGTCGGGCTTGTCGAGCACCGGGATCTGCAGCCCGTGCGGATCATTGGCGGCGAGCCGCGCGCCGTTCTGCATCACCCATTCCCACTTGCCGATGCGGTTGCGCAGCCGCTCGGTCGCGAGGAAATAGGGGCTCTTCGCCGCACGGGCGATCTCGGCGCGCACCACCGCCTCGGGCAGGCCGGGGACGACGAGCGCCTCGACGATCGCATCGGGCTCGGCGCCGTCGATCAGCGCCTCGGCGATCCGCTGGCGCAGCGCATCGTCGACGCTCGCCGTCGCGCGCTGGAGCTGCGCCTGTTTCCGCTTGTTGGCCTTGGCCATCGATCTTCCGCTCTCGCTCGGCCCGACTCGACTTTCCGCCGGGCGCGCCACGGTCTAGAGCGGCGCCATGGCCGATTCCACCACGCTTGGATACCGCCCCTGCGCGGGCGTGATGCTGATGAACCGCGAGGGCCGCGTCTTCGTCGGCCAGCGGATCGATTCGACGCTCGAGGCCTGGCAGATGCCCCAGGGCGGGATCGACGAAGGCGAGGAGCCTCATGCCGCGGCCGTCCGCGAGCTCTGGGAAGAGACCGGCGTCGGCGCGGACCTGGTCGAGCTGGTCGCCGAAGCGCCGCGCGACCTGTTCTACGACTTGCCCGAGGATCTGGTCGGCAAGGTCTGGAAGGGCAAATACCGCGGCCAGCGCCAGCGCTGGTTCCTGTTCCGCTTCAACGGCGAGGACGGCGACGTTAAGATCGAGACCGAACATCCCGAGTTCCGCGCCTGGCGCTGGTCCGATCCCGCCGACCTGCCGGTGCTGATCGTCCCCTTCAAGCGCGCGCTCTACGCCGAGCTGCTGGAGATTTTCGCCCCATATCTGGGGCCCTCTGCCGACTGACGCCTTTTTCCTGCCCGATCGTAACGCTATCAGCCCGGCCCATGCGCGCCCTCGCCCTCCTGCTCGCCGTGCCGCTGCTGCTCGCCAACACGGGCGATCCGGGCACGATTCCCCCGCAGATCAAGGCGATGCTCGACGCGGCCATGGCCTCGGGCAACGAGGGCGACGTCGCCACCATCGTCAAATATGCCAAGTCCGCCGCGCCCGACAGCGCCAACGACATCGCCAGGATCGCCGGCGACTGGCGGGAGACTCGCCGCAGGCAGGCCGAGAAGCGCCTGCGCGAGGCGAGCTTCGTCGCGCTGATCAAGGGCCGCGCCGAGTTCGGCGGCTACATCACCACCGGCAACAGCAACAACATCGGCCTCACCGCCTCGATCGAGCTCAAGCGCGAGGCGCTCGAATGGCGCCACAAGCTGCGGCTCCAGGCCGATTACCAGCGCAGCCTGGGGGTGACGACGCGCGAACGCTATCTCGCTGCCTATGAGCCCAATTGGAAGTTCGACGACCGCGGCTACATCTACGGCGCCGCGCAGTTCGAGAGCGACCGGTTCCTCGGCTTCAACCAGCGCTATTCGGTCTCGGCCGGTGCGGGCTACAGCGCGCTTCGGACGCCGCGTACCAAGCTCGACCTCGAGCTCGGACCCGCCTATCGCGAGACGAGCTTCACCGACCAGCATACCGAAGCCAATGTCGCCGCGCGCGGCAGCATCGACTTCGGCTGGAAGCTCACCAAGGGCATTTCGCTCACCCAGAACGCCTCGGCCTATCTGCAGAGCGCGAACTCGACCGTGTCGAGCAAGTCGGCCGTGCTCGCGCGGGTGATCGGACCGCTCTCGGCGCAGCTGAGCTACACGCTCCAGTACGAGAGCATGCCGCCCGTCGGCCGCAAGACCACCGACACCACCAGCCGCGCGGCGCTGGTGGTCGACTTTTAGGACATATCGTCCAGGACTTATCGCCACTCTCAGCCGTCATCCCGGCGAAAGCCGGGACCCAGGGTTGCGGACGACGTCGCTCGTGATCCTGGGTCCCGGCTTTCGCCGGGATGACGATCGAGGAGGCGTCGAACGCGCCGCAGGGGTGGCAATCGCCCGGTCATCCGCGCTACCAGCCTGAAATGACGCTCAACGCAATCGAATCCGCCGCCGTCGAACGCGCCGCGGCCGCGCCGATGCTGGCACGGACCGAGGCCTGGGTGGCGATCAACAGCGGCACGCGCAACCTCGCCGGCCTCTCGACCGTCGCCGGCGCGCTCGCCGATGCCTTCGCAGCCCTGCCCGGCGATCTGGTCCTCGCCGAACCCGCCCCGGTCGAGACGGTGACCGCCGACGGCCGGGTCGAATCGATCGAGCACGGCCGGCACCTCCACCTCACCGTCCGCCCGGAGGCGCCGGTGCAGATCCTGCTCACCGGCCATATGGACACCGTCTATCCCGCCGATCACCCCTTCCAGCAGGGCCGCTGGCTCGACGACGGCCGCTGGAACGCTCCCGGTGCCGCGGACATGAAGGGCGGCCTGTCGCTGATGCTCGCCGCGCTCGAGGCGGTCGAGGCGAGCCCGGCGGCGCGTCGCATCGGCTATGAGGTGCTGGTCAACTCGGACGAGGAGACCGGCTCCTTCTCCTCCGCCGCGCTGATCGCCGAGGCCGCGCGCGGCAAGCTCGCCGCGCTCACCTACGAGCCCGCGCTTCCCGACGGCACGCTCGCCGGCGCGCGCGGCGGCACGGGCAATTTCTCGCTCGTCGTCCATGGCCGCAGCGCGCATGCCGGGCGTAACCCTGAGGAAGGCCGCAACGCCGTGGTAGCCGCCGCCGACCTGGCGCTGCGCCTCGCCGCGGCGAAGGAGCCTGGCCTCGCGGTGAACCCCGCGCGGATCGAAGGCGGCGGGCCCAACAATGTCGTCCCCGACCTCGCGATCCTGCGCGTCAACTTCCGCCCGAAGGACGCGGAGGCAATCGCCCGCGCTGCCGCCGCGATCGAGCAGGCCGTCGCCACGGTCTCGGCCGCGCACGACGTCGCCATCGAGACCCACGGCAGCTTCAACCGCCCGCCCAAGCCGCTCGACCCCGGCGCCGAGAAGCTCTTCGCGCTGGTCAAGCGGGCCGGCGCCGACCTCGGCCAGCCGATCGCCTGGAAAGCCACCGGCGGCGTCTGCGACGGCAACAATATCGCCGCCTGCGGCGTTCCCGTCGTCGACACGATGGGCGTGCGCGGCGGCGCGATCCACTCTCCGCAAGAGTTCCTCATCCCCGAAAGCCTCGGCGAGCGCGCGGCGCTTTCGGCGCTCGCCATCCTCCGCCTCGCCGAGGGGGGCCTGGCATGAGCAGCTTCCGCATCCGCGCCGCGAACGAAGGCGACCTCCAACACCTCTACGAGATGGCCAAGCTCACCGGCGGCGGCTTCACCAACCTGCCGCCCGAGAAGAAGACGCTCAAGGCCAAGCTCGAGCGCAGCCGCACCGCCTTCACGCGCGACGTCAAGCCGCCGCTCCCGGGGGAAGCGATCCCCGAGGAGCTGTTCGTCCTGATGCTCGAGAATGCCGACACCGGCGAGGTCCGCGGCACCTGCCAGGTCTTCACCTCGGTCGGCCAGCGCGTGCCCTTCTACAGCTATTACCGCTCGACCGAGACCAAGCGCAGCGAGCTGCTCGACCGCACCTTCCACACCGAGGTGCTGACGCTGGTCAACGACCTCAAGGGATCGAGCGAAGTCGGCGGGCTGTTCCTCCACCCTGGCGAGCGCGCCGGCGGGCTCGGGCTGCTGCTCGCGCGCAGCCGCTACCTGTTCATCGCGCGCCATCGCGAGCGCTTCTCCGACCGGATCCTCGCCGAGCTGCGCGGGGTGATCGACGAAGGCGGCGGCTCGCCCTTCTGGGACGGCGTCGCGGGGCGCTTCTTCGGGATGAACTTCCAGGATGCCGACGCCTTCAATGCCGTCCACGGCTATCAGTTCATCGCCGACCTGATGCCCAAGCATCCCATCTATGTCGCGCTGATCCCCGAAGGCTCGCGCCAGGTGATCGGCGTGCCGCATCCCAGCGGCCGTGCGGCGATGAGAATGCTGGAAAACGAAGGCTTTGCGTTCGAGAATTACCTCGACATCTTCGATGGCGGCCCGACGATGACCGCACGGACCGACCAGGTGAAGTCGATCCGCGAGGCGCGCGTCTCGCCGCTCTGCGCGCTCGACGGCGGCGGCGAGCCGGCGCTGGTCGCCGCCGGGGAATTGTCGAACTTCCGCTGCGCGATGGGCCATGTTCGCGACGTTCCCGGCGGGGTTGCGATCGATCCGGCCTGCGCCGACCTGCTGGGCGTCGCGCCCGGCGACGACGTCATGCATGTGGGGCGCTGAGCGATGCTGACCGAGATCAACTTCGACGGGATCATCGGCCCGAGCCACAATTATGCCGGCCTGAGCCCCGGCAACCTCGCCGCGACGCGCAACCGCGGCGCGACCTCGCATCCGCGCGAGGCGGCGCTCCAGGGGATCGCCAAGATGCGCGCGAACCTCGCGCTCGGGCTCGCCCAGGGCATCCTCCTGCCCCACGCCCGCCCCGACCATCGCTGGCTCGCCGCGCTCTCGACGCACTATGCCGAAGCCGATGCGCACCTCCAGGCGCAGGCGCTGAGCGCCTCGGCGATGTGGGCCGCCAATGCCGCGACCGTCTCGCCCGCGCCCGATACCAGCGACGGCCGCTGCCACCTCACGCCCGCCAACCTCGTGACGATGCCGCACCGCAGCCACGAATGGCCCGAGACCTTCGCCCAGCTGAGCCTCGCCTTCGCGCACCCCGCCTTCGTGGTGCATCCGCCCGTCCCGCCGACCTTCGGCGACGAAGGCGCAGCCAACCACATGCGCCTCGCCGCCGACCATGGCGCGCCGGGAGTCGAGATCTTCGTCTACGGCGTCGCGGGCGGTCCCTTCCCCGCGCGCCAGCATCCCGAGGCGAGCCGTGCCGTCGCACGGTCGCACCGGCTCGATCCGCGGCACACGCTCTTCGTCCAGCAGTCCGAAGAAGCGATCGCGGCGGGCGCCTTCCACAACGACGTCGTCGCGGTCGCCAACGGCCGCGTGCTGCTCGCGCACGAACAGGCCTTCGCCGACAGGCACCGTTTCTACGCCGATCTCCGCGCCGTGATGCCCGAGGTCGAGATCCTCGAAGTCCCCGCCGCCGAGGTGAGCCTCGCGGACGCGATCGCTTCCTATCTGTTCAACGCCCAGCTGGTCACCCTGCCCTCGGGCGAGATGGCGCTGGTCGTCCCCACCGAGACGCGCGCGACGCCCAGCGTCTGGCGCTGGCTCGAAACGCAGGTCCAGGGCAACGGCCCGATCCGCCGGATCGAAGTGGTCGACGTCCGCCAGTCGATGTCCAACGGCGGCGGACCGGCGTGCCTTCGCCTGCGAGTCGTCGCCGATCCGGCGACGATCGACCGGCGCTTCCTCGTCGACGACGCCAAGCTCGATCGCATCGCCGCAGTGATCGAATCGACCTGGCCCGAAGCGATCCCGTTCGACGGGATCGGCGATCCCGCGCTGGTCGTCCGGATCGAAGCCGCGCGCCACGCGCTGCTCGACCTGCTCGGCATTGTCGAATTCATTGACAGTTAGGCATATCCGTTAAGGCGAACCCACGCATTTCTGCGGTTGGCCCAGCGCTTGCTTTAATTCGCGCATGCTTCGCCGGATCTCGCGCCTCTTCGTCATCAAGTCGAAATTCGAGGCATTTCTCGTGATCTACGGGCTCGGCAACGGGGCGGTCGAGCGCGGGCTCCATTATCTGCAGCAATACCCCGGGTACGGCGGCTGGCTGCTGTTCGCGGTCTGCCCGGTCGCAGTGTTCATGGCGGGCGCGAAAATCCTCGACAGCTTCGATGTCGCGGAATGATTTGTGTCTCACCGCGGTGAGCGGTAACCGGCTGGGAAACGGCCCCCGGGGCGGGAGAATCTAGGACGTGCGGCTATTTCCGGGAATGTTTCTGCCGCTGGCCGGCCAGGCGCTGCTCGCTGCCGTCGTGCCGGGCGGATTGCTCGTGTGGAACATGCACATGGGCCAGGAGCTCCAGCTCGCCCAGCGTGACCGCGAGCGGCTGCACGATTTCGCGACGCTGGCGGGCGAGGCCGCGAGCCATGGCCGCCCGTTCGATCAGATCGTCGCCGAGCTCGACCAGCGCGATTCCGGCCGTCTCGCGGGCCGTATCCAGATCGTCCGGCCCGACGGGACGCCGCTCGCCGGCCCCGCCACCAGCAGCGCCCCCCGCGCCGAGGAAGCGATCACCGTCGCCGGCCAGCCAATCGCCACCGCGCGGATCGTCCGCGACCCCGTGCTCACCGACGACGACCGCCGCTTCCTCGCGACGCAATATCTCGGGATCGGCGCCGTGGTGCTGGGCCTGTTCGTGCTCCTGCTCATCGCAGCCTATGAGTTTGCGCGGCGCTGGAGCAAGCCGCAGGTCGAGCTCTACCGCATGACTCGCGATGTCGTGCAGGGCGAGCACGAGATCGACTTCGAGGAGCGCGGCCCCAGCGAGATCGTCGCGACGATGCGCAACCTGCGCCGCATCGCCAGCCAGTTCAGCCGGCTCGAGACCGCGCGCCGCACCTGGCTCGTCTCGATCGCCGACGACCTCAAGCGCCCTGCGGCCGAGCTGGGCGAGCATCTCGACCTGCTCAATCGGGTCGATCCGCCGGTCGACGCCGAGCTGCTCGCCGGCCTCGACGAGGATCGCCGTCGCTTCGGCCAGATGGCCGAGGACCTGAGCGCGGTCGCGCTCGCCGACCTTGGCCGCCTGCCGGTCAATTTCCAGCAGGTCGATCCGCGCGCGCTGATCCACAATGCGATCTGGGCCAATTCCAAGCACGCCAAGGCCGCGGGCGTGAACCTCGAGACCAGCACGCTCCCCAGCTTCACCATCCTGGTGAAGTGGGACGGCAACCGCATCGAGCAGCTGTTCGGCGCGCTGATCGACAACAGCCTCCGGTACACGCCCAAGGGCGGGCGGATCGTCCTCGGGCTCGAAAGCTCGCGCGACGCGTGGCGGCTGATCATCGACGACAGCGCGCCGGGCGTCGACGTGATGCTCGCGCAGCGGCTGTTCGAGCCCTTCTACCGCAGCCCCGAGCGCCCGGAGGAGACCGGTGCCTCGGGCCTCGGCCTCGCCACCGCGCGCGCGATCGTCGAGGCCCACCACGGGCGGATCGAAGCCGGGCATTCGCCGATCGGCGGCCTGCGCGTCACCGTGATCCTGCCGGCCGAGCCGCCCCGGGCCTGAACCCGTCGATGATGCTGAAGTATGGGTTGGACGCTTGACCGCCTCCAGCCCATCCCCCAACGCTGGCGCCATGGGGCGCTGGCAATTCTGGGTCGATCGGGGCGGGACCTTCACCGATGTCGTGGCGATCGATCCCGCGGGGACGCTCGTCACCGCCAAGCTGCTCTCCGAGGATCCCGGCCGCTACGACGATGCCGCCGTGGCGGCGATCCGTCAGCTGACCGGCGTGCCACAAGGTCCCCTGCCCCCCGCCGATATCCGCATCGGCACCACCATCGCCACCAATGCGCTGCTCGAGCGCAAGGGCGAGCCGGTGCTGCTCGCGATCACCCGCGGCTTCGGCGATGCGCTGGTGATCGGCACGCAGGACCGGCCCGACATCTTCGCGCGCCACATCGTCCGCCCGGCGCCGCTCCATGCCGAAGTCGTCGAGATCGACGAGCGGGTGAGCCATGAGGGCGAAACCCTCCGCCCGCTCGACCTCGAGGCGGCGCGCGCGGCGTTCGAGGCGGCCCATGCCCGCGGGCTGAGGGCGATCGCGATCGTGCTGATGCACGGCTATCGCCACCCGGCGCACGAACTCGCGCTGGCAGCGCTCGCCCGCGAGGTCGGCTTCTCGCAGGTCTCGGCGAGCCATGACGTCGGCGCGCTGGTCAAGCTCGTCGGGCGCGGCGACACCAGCGTCGTCGACGCCTATCTCTCGCCGGTGCTGCGCCGCTATGTCGAGGGGCTCGAGGCGGCGCTGGGCGCGGCGAATGCGCCGCTGTTCATGCAGTCCAACGGCGGGCTCGCCGCCGGCCGGAGCTTCCGCGGCAAGGACGCGATCCTCTCGGGGCCGGCCGGTGGGATCGTCGGCATGGCCGAGACCGCGAAGCGGGCGGGGTTCGACCGGGTGATCGGCTTCGACATGGGCGGCACCTCGACCGACGTCTCGCTCTACGCCGGCGCCTATGAGCGCGACAATGAGACGATCGTCGCCGGCGCACGCATCCGCGCGCCGATGCTCAGGATCCACACCGTCGCGGCCGGGGGCGGCTCGATCTGCCGGTTCGAGGACGGGCGGTTCGTCGCGGGGCCCGAGTCCGCGGGCGCGGTCCCCGGACCCGCCTGCTACCGCCGCGGCGGCCCGCTGACCGTCACCGACTGCAACGTCGCGCTGGGCAAGATCCAGCCGGAGTTCTTCCCGGCCGTCTTCGGGCCCGAGGGCGACCAGCCGCTCGATCGCGACGCGTCGCTCGGCCGATTGGCGGAGCTCGCGGCGCAGGCGGGAATCAAGCCCGAAGCCGCAGCCGAGGGACTGATCGCCATCGCCGTGGCGAGCATGGCCAATGCGATCAAGTCGGTCTCGATCGCGCGGGGCCATGACGTCACGCGCTTTGCGCTCGCCTGTTTCGGCGGCGCGGGCGGGCAGCACGCCTGTCTCGTCGCCGATGCGCTGGGGATCGAGACCGTGCTCATCCACCCGCTCGCCGGCGTACTCTCGGCCTATGGCATCGGCATCGCCCGCCGCCGCGAGGTCCGCGAACGCACCGTGGCGCTCCCGATCGGCGATCCGGGCGTAGAAGCCGCCGCCAAGTCGCTGGAATCGGAGGCGCAAGCGGCGCTCGGCGAAGCCGCTGCGATAGAGGCGACCGCTCACCTCCGCCTCCCCGGCAGCGACAGCGCGATCGAAGTCCCCTTTGCCGACCCCGGCACGATGCGCGAAGCTTTCGCCGCCGCCTGGCAGCACCGCTTCGGCTATGCCCCCTCGACGGAGCCGGTGATCGAGATGCTTCGCGCCGAAGCGATCGGCCCAGCCGCACCCGCCGCCGCGCTGCCCGCGCCGCCTGCGGAGACCCGGCCCCCGCTCGCCACCGTCCGCGCCTATATGGCCGGCGCCTGGCACGAGACGCCGGTCCACGTCCGCGCCGGCCTGGCCGAACGCGCCGAGATCACCGGCCCGGCGCTGATCAGCGATCCCGTCTCCACCACCGTGATCGAACCCGGCTGGCGGGCGACGCTCGATGCCGAGGGCAGCCTCCGCCTAACCCGCGCCACTGCCCGTACCGCCGCGCGGCTCGGCACCGGGCTCGACCCCGTCCGCCTCGAGATCTTCGCCGGCCTGTTCATGAGCATCGCCGAGGAGATGGGCGCAGCGCTGCGCCACTCCGCCTCGTCGGTGAACATCCGCGAGCGGCTCGACTTCTCCTGCGCGCTGTTCGACGCCGCGGGCAACCTCATCGCCAACGCGCCGCACATCCCGGTCCACCTCGGCTCGATGGGCGAGAGCATTCGCACCGTCCTCGCCAACCGCACCGCCGACGGCCGCGGCATCCGCCCGGGCGACGTCTATGCGCTCAACGCCCCCTATCGCGGCGGCACGCATTTGCCCGACATCACCGTGATCCAACCGGTCTTCGCCGGCGGGAATACCCCCGCCTTCTTCGTCGCCGCGCGCGGGCACCATGCCGATATCGGCGGGATCAGCCCCGGCTCGATGCCGCCGAACAGCCGGAGCATCGAGGAAGAAGGCGTCATCCTCGACGATTTCCTCCTCGTCGAAGGCGGCCGCCTGCGCGAGACCGATCTCCGCGCGCTGCTCGCCTCCGGCCCCTGGCCGGCGCGCAACATCGACCAGAATGTCGCCGACCTCGCCGCCCAGATCGCCGCGTGCGCGCGCGGTGCCGAAGGGCTGCGCGGCGTCTCGGCCGATTACGGCGTCGAAGTGGTCCAGGCCTATATGGCCCATGTCCAGGACCATGCCGAAGCGGCGGTCCGCCGGCTGATCCCCGATCTCGAGCCGGGCAGCTTCGCCTGCGAGATGGACAGCGGCGCCGTGATCCGCATTGCCGCCGAGCGCACACCCGAGGGGCTGGTCTTCGATTTCGCCGGCACCAGCCCCCAGCAGCCCGACAATTTCAACGCCCCCGTCTCGGTGGTCCGCGCCGCGGTCCTCTACGTCCTGCGCACGCTGATCGACGTTGCGGTGCCGCTCAACGACGGTTTCCTCCGTGCCGTCACCATCCGCGTGCCCGAAGGCTCGATGCTCAACCCGCGCTACCCCGCCGCGGTGGTCGCCGGTAACGTCGAGACCAGCCAGGCGGTGACCGACGCGCTGTTCGGCGCGCTGGGGGCGCTCGCGGGATCGCAGGGGACGATGAACAACTTCACCTTCGGCAACGCCCGCCACCAATATTACGAGACGATCGCCGGCGGTTCCGGCGCCGGCCCCGGCTTCGACGGCACCAGCGCGGTGCAGACCCACATGACCAACAGCCGCCTCACCGATCCCGAAGTGCTCGAGGCACGCTTCCCGGTGATCGTCGAGCAATTCGCCATCCGCCGCGGCTCCGGCGGCGCGGGGCATTGGCACGGCGGGGACGGCGCGGTCCGCCGTATCCGCTTCCGCGAGGCGATGCAGGCCGGCATCCTCTCGAACCGCCGCCGCGTGCCGCCCTTCGGTCTCGCCGGCGGTGGAGACGGCGCCCCCGGCATCAACCGGATCGAACGCGCCGACGGCACGATCGAGACGCTCCCCGCCACGGCCTCGGCCGAGATGGCCCCGGGCGACGTCTTCGCGATCGAGACGCCGGGCGGCGGAGGCTATGGCGCATGACCGGACCCTTCCACCGTCATCCCGGCGAAAGCCGGGACCCAGGGCCACGAGCGATGACCTTTACTGCCCTGGGTCCCGGCTTTCGCCGGGATGACGGCTATGAAAAAGGCCCCGGCCAATGACCGCCTGGGTACTCGTCGGGATCGGCGTGCTGATCCTCGGCTTCGTGCTCCGCTTCAATCCGCTGCTCGTCGTCGTCGCCTCCGCGCTCGCGACTGGATTCGCCGCGAGGATGGACCCGATCGCGCTGCTCTCGGCCTTCGGAAAGGCTTTCAACAACAACCGCTTCGTCACGATCATCTATATCGTTTTGCCCGTCATCGGGCTGCTCGAGCGCCACGGCCTGCAGGAGCGCGCGCGCGACCTGATCCTGCGGCTCAAAGGCGCCACCGTCGGGCGACTGCTGATCGGCTACCTCCTCTTCCGCCAGATCACCGCCGCGCTCGGCCTCACTTCGATCGCCGGCCCCGCGCAGAGCGTCCGCCCGCTTGTCGCACCGATGGCCGAAGCCGCGGCCGACGCCCAGGCGCCCGAGCGCGACAAGGACGACGAGCGCGTCCCCGCGATGGCGGCGGCGACCGACAATGTCGGGCTGTTCTTCGGCGAGGACATCTTCATCGCGATCGGATCGATCCTGCTGATGAAGGGCGCGCTGGAGACCTACGGCATCAGCCTCGAGCCGCTCCAGCTCTCGGTCTGGGCGATCCCGACCGCGATCGCTGCCTTCGCGATCCACTCGGCCCGCCTGCTCCTGCTCGACCGGCGGCTGGGGCGCCGCCGATGATCGGCCAGCCCTTCCTCTACGCCGTCGCCGGCGTCACCTTCGCGGCGTTCGCGATCCTGACGCTGCTCGACACGGCGCACCGCAGGCGCTTCGGCAACGGCGCCTTCTACGCGCTGATCGCGCTGAGCTTCCTCGCCGGCGACCGGCTCGGCGACCTCGGCAACGGCATCCTCGTGCTCGGCTTGGTCGCGCTTGCGGGCACCGGGCTGATCGGCCGCGGCCACCCCGCCACCACCTCGCGCGAGGAGCGCCAGGCGGAGGCCCTGCGGCGCAAGGACAGGCTCTTCCTCGTCGCTCTGATCATCCCGGTGACCGCGCTCGCCGGCACCTTCCTGTTCAAGCGCTTCCCCGGGCTGGTCGACCCCAGGCAGGCGACGCTCGTCTCGCTCGCCTTCGGCGTGATTCTCGCGCTCGTCACCGCCTATCTCTGGCTCCGCCCGCGCCCGGCGACGCCCTTCCACGAGGGGCGGCGGCTGATGGACGGCGTCGGCTGGGCGCTGCTCCTCCCCCAGATGCTCGCGAGCCTCGGCGCCGTCTTCGCGCTCGCCGGCGTCGGCGACGAGGTCGGCAGGCTCATCGGCCTGGCGATCCCGCACGGCAGCGTGCTCGGCGCGGTGCTCGCCTATGGGATCGGCATGGCGCTGTTCACCATGGCGATGGGCAACGCCTTCGCTGCCTTCCCGGTGATGGCCGCCGCGATCGGCGTGCCGCTGCTGATCCGCCAGTACGGCGGCGACCCCGCGGTGATTGCCGCGGTGGGCATGCTCGCCGGTTTCTGCGGCACGCTGATGACGCCGATGGCCGCCAACTTCAATCTCGTCCCCGCAGCACTTCTCGAGCTCAGGGACCGCAACGCCGTGGTCAAGGCGCAGGTCGGCACCGCGCTGCCGCTGCTCGCGGTCAACATCGCGCTCCTCTATTTCCTGGGTTTCCGATGACCGGCCTCACCCCTGACCTCGCCAGCCGCTTCGCCCGGCTCACCCTCGGCCATCTCGAGCAGCAATGGCCATATAAGCTCGACCATGTGATGACCGGCCCCGAGGATGTCCGCACACCGATCGAGCTGCATCCGATCTTCCACGGCAGCTTCGACTGGCACAGCTGCGTCCACGGCTGGTGGCAGCTGATGCGGCTGCTCCGCGCCTTCCCCGACCTGCCCGAGGCGCCCGAGATCCGCGCCCGCGCCGATCGCCTGCTCACGCCCGAGAAGGCGGCCGGCGAGCTCGCCTATCTCGCGCGGCCCTCGTCGGGCGGGTTCGAGCGCCCCTATGGCTGGGCGTGGCTGCTGATGCTCCACGCCGAGCTCTGCCGCCATGACGCCGGCTGGGGCGCCACGCTCGAGCCGCTCGCCCGCGCCTTCGCCGACCGGTTCCATGGCTTCCTGCCCAGGCAGACCTATCCGATCCGCACCGGCACGCACTTCAACACCGCCTTCGCGCTGCTGCTCGCGCGCGAATGGGCGCTCGACCACGACCCGCCGCTCGCCGCGCTGATCACTCGGCGCGCGCTCGACTGGTTCGCGGCGGACGAGGATTGCCAGGCCTGGGAGCCAGGCGGCGACGAGTTCCTCTCCCCCGTGCTGTGCGAGGCGCTGCTGATGCGCCGGCTATTGCCGGGCCCCGCCTTCGAGCTCTGGTTCACGGGCTTCCTGCCCCGCCTCGCGCAGGGCGAGCCCGCGACGCTCTTCGCGCCCGCGGCCGTCTCGGACCGCACCGACGGCAAGATCGCCCACCTCGACGGACTGAACCTCAGCCGCGCCTGGTGCTGGCGCAGCCTCGCCGACGCGCTCCCCGATCCCTCGCTTGCGCTCGACGCCGCCAAGCGTCACCTCGCCGCCAGCCTGCCGCACCTCGAGACCGACTATATGGGCAGCCACTGGCTCGCCACCTTCGCGCTGCTCGCCGTGGCGGGGACGCGCTAAGGCAGCTCCAGCCGCCGCTGGGCATAGGCCTGGTGCCAGTCGCCGAGTTCCGAGAGCATCGTCGCCGCCGCGGCCTCGGCGAGATCGGTCTGGCGCCTGAGGCCGATCGCGGAATCTTCGATCGCCGCTTCGATCCGTGCGAGATTGTGCGCGGTGATCTCGGACCGTTCGGCGCTCGCCCCGAAGTCGCCCTGCATGCGGATGCCGAAGATGGCCGCGCCCAGCGCCGGCAGTCCCGCCGCGAACGCCACGAACCACACCCCGTGCAGCTCGGCGAAATGATGGTCGAGCAGCTTGATGAAGATCGACGAGAAACAGCCGATGATCGACAGGAAGAACAGCACCATGCCGATGGTGTGGAGCCGGTGGTCCAGCTGGTGCATCTGGTGCGCGCTGCTGTGGTGATAGTCCATCTGCGGCTTGATCTCCTCAGCGACGATCGCCGCGACCAGCGCATGGCTGTCGAGGATGCGCCCCGCCGGGCAGCCGGTCGCACGCCATTGCGCTCGGGCGTACCAGTCGATCCAGCGCTGCGGCTGGCCGACGCCGCCATGGCCCGGCGGCGGCGCCGCGGTGCCGAGAAGCTTGAGGCTGCGCATCGGCCGGATGCGCTCGGCGAGCTGGCGATATTCGAGCCAGCGCCGGTGCCAGCCGCGCTTGGTGCCCACCCAGGTGTTGAGCACGAAGCCGCCGATCGCGAACGCCTCGAGCACCGCTCCCCAGAATTTGATCTGGGGGAAGAGCAGCCCGGTCAGCGCGATCAACACCGCGAGCGCGCCCAGCGTGAAGTTGAGCACATGGCCCGAGCGGTAGATCTGGGCGAAGTGCTGGGCGAGCCGGTCGGCCCAGCCGAATGCTTGCTCGACGGCGTCCAGCGGCGCCTCGACCCCATGCCGGCCGCCGCCGACGCTGGCGTGGAACGGTGCCCATTCGCGCCGCGTCGCTTCGGCATAGCGCGCGCTGGCGAAGGCCGAGGCGCGCATCCGCTTCACGCCCATGGTCGCAAGCAGGAGCGGATATTCGAGCCGCGGGCGCAACAGCCGTTCGCGCTCGCGGAGATAGTCGGCGAGGTGCGCGGCTTCGGTGGGGTCCTCGGGCGGGCCGAGCACGTCGTTCACCACTTCGGCGATCAGCGCGGCACTCACCTCGCGCGCGGGCACGGCGCTGATCATCGAGGCGTCGATGAACTCGCCGAAGCTCGTCCACAGCACGCGGACGGGATGCGCCGCGTCGATCGGCACATGGATCACCGGAATGCCGCGCCGGAGCGCGAGCGCGACGATGTCGGCGGTGCCCCCCAGTCCGCGCGACGGCTCGCCGTCCCAAAGCGCGACGAGGATGTCGCAATGCGCCACCGTCGCGCGGCCGGCGAGCGCATAGCCTTCGTCCCGCCCCAACGGCTGCACGGGCAGTTCGAGCACGCCGGTGGCGCGCTCGATCAGCGATTCGAACCGGGCGAAGGCGGCGGCGGGGAAGTCGGTGCGGTAATCGTCGCGCGGCAGCGGCAGGATCACCTGCAGCGCATAACCCGTCTCGATCGCCGCTTCGGCCGCGATCTGGTCGGCACCCTCCGCGAGCGGCGAGACGAGGCGCGGCCGGAAGGGCGCGGGGTCGAACAACTCCGGGTATCGCGACTTCACCCCCTCCGCCTCGCGCGCCAGTGCCTTGAACAGCTCGAGCAGCCGCGGTGCCGCCGCGGCCGCCGCCTCGGTGTCGAGGACGGGCGGACGATGGCCGGTAATGCCGATCGAGAGGTTGAGCGCAGGGCGCGGGGGATGGCTCCTGGATCGGCTCAAGTCTCGGCTCCTGCTCGGCGAAGGCGATGCTATTGCCGGCCCGGAGGCGCCGCAAGTCCGATCGCCGGCGCCACGAAACAGCCCGGCGGACGGCGCCCCTGGCAAGGGAATCAGCGATTTGGAAAATGGCGCGCCCGGAACGATTCGAACGTCCGACCCTCAGATTCGTAGTCTGATGCTCTATCCAGCTGAGCTACGGGCGCTTGGGAGAGGCGCCTATAGAAGCGGGATTCGTGGAGCGCAACCCCGTTGCGAAGGGTTTATTGCGCGCATAGAGGATTTGTCGATGCGCCGTACCCTGAGCCTCGCCCTGCCCGTCCTTCTCGCCTCCGGCCTCGCCGGCTGCATGGACGGCAACTCCGATCGCTATCCGTCGCTGCTGCCGCGGCCGATCGAATCGCAGGGGTTCGACGAACCCACGCCGCCGCCGCCCCAGCCGGTCGCGCCCGATGCCGCGCTCGACAAGGCGATGGCGGACGCCGACGCCCAGCTCGATTCGGCGACCAAGGACTTCACCGCCGCCGCCCAGCGCGCCGAAGCGCTCGTCGCGGTCGCGCGCGGCGTGCCGGCGGGGAGCGACGCCTGGCTCGACGCCCAGGTCGCGCTCGGCGAGCTCGACCAGCGGCGCGAGGCAGCCAATGCGCTGCTCACCGGATTGCAGGAACGCTCGACCGAGCGCGGTCTCGCCGGCCAGCCGCCCTATCCCGCGCTCGAAGCGCTGATCGCGCGCGTCGATGCGCTCGCCAGGCAGCAGTCGGCGCGGATCACCAGCCTCAACGCGGCGCTCAGCCACTAGGCCCGGTTGCAATGTAGGATTTGGGCTGCGAGCGTCGGCGGCGCTCTTTCTCGTCGTGGTCCCTGCAACAACCCGATTGATCGACTGAATCGATCAACGATGGATCGACGGGTGCACCCATGACTGGTGTCAACCGTGTCAACCGATATCGATTTTTCCGATCAGAGCGTCAGCGCGTCCAACTCGGCGGGCGGAGCACCGGCACGATCGACGCATAATCGTCGGTCCAGCCCGAGAAGCCCGGGCGCGGCTCGAGCGGGCGCCACTCGCCGCCGCGCAACTCGAGCAGCCTGAGCATCGCCGGGTCCTTCGAGAGCGCGATCCATTCGGACGCACCCGCGTCCTGCGCGAGCTCGATCGTGCTCGGCTTGTAGTCGAGCATCGCCGCGCTCCAGCCGCCGCGCTGCGCCGCTGCCGCCACCACGGGCGCCAGGTCGAGGAAGCGGTTCGAGATGTGGACCATGAGCAGGCCGTTGGGCGCCAGCACGCGCGCATAGGTGGCGAAGGCCTCGGCGGTCATCAGGTGCATCGGTACCGCGTCCGAGGAGAAGGCATCGAGCGCGAGCAGGTCGAAGCTCGCCGACGGCTGTTCGCCGAGCCGCACGCGCGCGTCGCCGATCACGATGTCTGGGTGCGGCTGGCATTCGGAGAGGAAGCTGAACTTGCCCGGATCGCGCGCGATCCGGACGATGGCGGGGTCGATCTCGAAGAAGCGCCAATGCTGGCCGGGTACCGCATAGCAGGCGAGCGTCCCCGTCCCGAGCCCGACCACGCCGACCCGCGCCTGCTTGCCGTACAGCGCTTCGAGCGCGTTCATCGCCCGGCCGACCCCCGAGCGCGGGACGTAATAGGTGGTCGGCTGGAGCGCGTGCAGCCCCTTGAGCTGGATGCCGTGGAGCGTGGTGCCATGGGCGAGGCGACGCTCGTGCGGCAGGTCGGTGATCGTGTAGACGCCGAAATAGCTGCGCGTCCGCGAGCCGTCGACCGAGGCCTGGATCGAGCGGTAGCCGCCGAACAGGATGATCCCGCCGGCAAGCGCGAGCACGAACGGCAGCCGCTTGCCGACAGCGAGCACGCCGAGCAGCGCGACGACGATGAAGGCGACGTTCTCGGGCTTCCACCCCAGCAGCCCGCCGGGGTTGGCGAGGCCGAGGTAGGTGAAGAGCACGATCCCCAGGATCACCGCGAGCAGGCGGATGCGGCGCCACTGCGGGTCGCTCGCGCTCCAGTAATCGGCGGTGAAGCCGAAGAGGAAGGCTTCGGGCAGCAGCGCGCCGGCGGCGAGGATCAGCAGGGGATATTCATAGGTCCAGTCGAACACGATCGGCGCGACCAGCCCCGAGAAGACGCCGCCCAGCGCCCCGCCCACCGACATGGCGAGGTAGAAGCCTGTCAGCCGGTCGGGCGCGGGCCGCAGCGCATACATGCGGGCATGGAGCGCGACCGCGACGAGGAACAGCAGCAGCAGCCCGATGAAGGCGTTGAGATAGGCGTAGCGCTGGTCGCCGGCGATGAGGGTCGCGCCGAAGATCAGCACGAACAGCGGGACGACGCGCGGGAGCAGCTCGACGAGCAGCCGGTTGCCGCTGAACGCGACGCTGAAACTCAGCAGGTAGAGGCCCAGCGGCAGCACCCAGAGCATCGGCACTGCGACGATGTCGGTGGTGAGGAAGGTCGTCGTCGCGAGCATCAGCCCCGAAGGGACGAAGGCGAGCACCACCCAGTGGAGCACGCGTCGCCACTCGGGCGCGACGCTGTGGTGCGCGACGTGCGGCACCCCCTCGGCCTTGCGCGGGAGCAGCAGCCCGCAACCGGCGACCAGCGCGACGACAAGGATGTAACCGCTGGTCCACAGCCAGCTCTGCGCCTTGAGCGCGAGGCCCGGCTCGACGAGCAGCGGATAGGCCAGCAGCCCGCCGAAGCTGCCGATGTTCGAGGCGGCGTAGAGCGCGTAGGGGTCGCGGCCGTGGGTCACCAGGCTGTACCAGCGCTGGAGCAGCGGCGCCTGCGCGGCGATCGCGAAGAACAGGGGGCCGATCGATGCGCCGAGCAGCCAGGGCACCCAGATCGCCGGCTGGGCATCGGCGGGAAGCTGCATCGCGCTCAGCCCGATCGGCAGCCACAGCGCTGCCACGGCGAGCACGCCGAGGTGGATCCACGCCTGCGTCCGCGGCCTTACCCGCCCCAGCCAATGCGCATAGGCGTAACCGCCGAGCAGCAGCGCCTGGTAGACGAGCATCGCCGAGTTCCAGACGGCAGGCGCGCCGCCGAGCCGCGGCAGCGCCATCCGCGCGACCATCGGCTGGACGAGGAACAGCAGGAAGGATCCGGTGAGGATCGCCGCGACGAACAGCCAATGCGCCCGCGCGCCGCTTTCCGCCGCCGCTGCGGTTCCGCCCTCTGCCGTCACAGCCTCCATCGGCGCTCTCTCTCCCCGGAATCCGACGCCATAACGCCGGCCGCTTGCGCTTCGATTAACCGGGTCGCCTGATCCGATACGTGACGTGCGCCTTGAGCGGGCTGTCGTCGGGCAGGTTGGGGTGATCGAAATCATCCTCGGGCGCACGCACCATCCCCAGCCGCTCCATCAGTCCCCAGCTGCGGACATTCCCGGGCGTGGTGATCGCGGCAACCAGCGGCGCATCGAGATTGGCCCAGACCCAGGCCAGCGTCGCCGCCGCCGCTTCGCGGGCATAGCCTTGCCCCCAATGGTCCGCGGCGATCCGCCAGCCGATCTCGATCTGCCCCTCGATCGGCGTGTTCGCCGCCCCCGGCTTCACGCCGCACCAGCCGAGGAACGCGCCGTCGGCCCTGCGCTCCATCGCCCAGAAGGTGAAGCCGTGCTCGGCGCGCAGCGTCTCGACCCGCGCGATCAGCGCCCGCGTCTCCTCGCGGCTCATCAGCGGGCCGAGCGTCGCCATCACCTGCGGATCGGCGCACATCACCGCGAAGGGCTCGAGATCGTCCTCGCGCCAGCCGCGGAGGATCAAGCGTTCACTCTCGATCATGCCGGCCTCGCGATCGCATAGGTGACAGTGGATTTCAGCCGGTCGCCCACGGGAAAGAGCGGGTGCTCGTAATCGCCGCCGGGCACGCGGGACATGCCAAGCTTCTCCATCAGCGCCTGGCTCTTGAGGTTCGCCGCCGCGGTGATCGCGACGATCCGCCGCTCCGAGGTGTTCGCCCAGCCCCAGTCGAGCGCCGCGGCCATCGCCTCATGGGCATAGCCCTGCCGCCAATAGGGCCGCGCGATGATCCACCCCGCCTCGACTTCGCCGGCGATCGGGTTGTGCATGTCGCCGCGCTTCAGGCCGCAGAAGCCGACCACCGCTCCGTCCCCGGCGCGTTCGACCGTCCAGAAACCCAGCCCCTCGCGGCGATAGCTGTCGTGCTTGGCGAGCACCGCGTCGCTGGCCGCGGCGTCCTTCACCGGGCCGAGGTCGGCCATCACCTCGGGATCGGCCCACATCGCGTACAGCGCGGGCCGGTCGGCGGCCTCGGGCAGCCGCAGGATCAATCGGGGCGTGCGGATCATGCTCCCAGCAGCTTCGCCGCATGCGGAGCATGATAGGTCAGCACGCCCGAGCAGCCCGCGCGCTTGAACGCCAGCAGCGTCTCGAGCACCAGCACGTCGCGCTCGCCCGCGCCTGCCGCCGCCGCGGCCTCGATCATCGCATACTCGCCCGAGACCTGATAGGCGAAGACAGGGACCTCGAAGCGATCCTTCACGCGGACGATGATGTCGAGATAGGGCAGCCCCGGCTTGACCATGACGCTGTCGGCGCCCTCGTCGAGGTCGAGCGCGACTTCGCGCAGCGCTTCCTCGGCATTGGCCGGGTCCATCTGATAGGTCTTCTTGTCGCCCTTCAATAGCCCGCGCGAGCCGACCGCATCGCGGAACGGCCCGTAGAAGCCGCTCGCGTACTTGGCGGCATAGGCCATGATCTGGACGTTGACATGCCCCGCCACCTCCAGCGCGGCGCGGATCAGCCCGACGCGGCCATCCATCATGTCCGAGGGCGCGACGATATCCGCCCCCGCCTCGGCCTGGACCAGCGCCTGGTTGACCAGCACCTCGGCGGTCTCGTCGTTGAGGACATAGCCTTCGCCGTCGACCAACCCGTCATGGCCGTGCGCGGTATAGGGATCGAGCGCGACGTCGGTGAGGATGCCCACGTCCGCGCCCGAATCTCGGATCGCCTTGATCGCGCGACACATGAGGTTGTCGGGGTTGAGCGCCTCGCGCCCGTCCTGGGTGCGCAGCTCGCGCGGCGTATTCGGGAACAGCGCGATGCAGGGGATGCCCAGCGCCGCTGCTTCCCTGGCCTTCGCCGCGATCGCCGCGACCGGCCAGCGCGATACGCCCGGGAGCGATCCGATCGGCTCCTCCTCGCCACCCTCGGTCACGAACAGCGGCCAGATCAGGTCGGCGGGGGTGAGCACCGTCTCGGCATGCAGCCGGCGGCTCCAGCCCGAAGTGCGCGTGCGGCGGAGGCGGAGGGCGGGGTAATGGCTCATGCGGCGCTATTGGTCCCTTCCCCCCGTCCGCGCAAGCGCTCAGCCGCCCGGCGTCATCCGCCCTTCGGGTTCGGCCGCGGCAAGTGCTTCCTCCGCCGCTGCCTCGGGGCTCGGCCGCTGCATCATCGGCGCGCGCGGCTTGCGCCAATTGCCCCAGCGATAGAAGGCTATGGCGAGCGCGAGGCTGGTCACCGAGCTGATCGGGAAGGAGATCCACAGCGCGTCGTGCCCCAGTACGCCGCGGCCGAAGGTCGCGATGCCGAGCCGCAGCGGCAGCATGGTGAACGCGAAGACGCACAGCGGCACCCACACCACCCCGTTCGCGCGCATCGTGCCGAACAGCACCATCGTGCCGCCGGCGAGGAGGAAACTCCAGGTGACGATCAGCTGGATGTGCTGCGCGATCGGCAGGGCGGGGCTGTCCCCGCCGAGGAACAGCGCGAGCGCGGGCCGATCGGCGATCGCGAGCAACACGACGAGCCCGCCGGTCATCGCGAGGTTGAACAGGATGCCCGAGCGGGTAATCGCGCCGATCCGGTCCCATTTGCCCGCGCCGATGTTCTGCGCCGCCATCGCGCTCACCGCCGCGCTCACCGCCACCGCGGGCATCTGGACATAGGTCCACAGCTGGAGCGCCACGCCGTAAGCCGCGGCGGTGTCGACACCCTCACGGTTGACCAGCCTGACCATTGCGATGCCGGCGAGGCTCAGCACGATCATCTGAAGCCCCATCGGAAAGCCCATCGCGACGATGCGCTTCAGCAGCGCGGGATCGGGCCGGAGATAGCCGAGCTCCGCGCCGCGCAGCCGGATCGGCATGTCGCGCCAGTAGATGGCGACGACCATGACCACCAACGCGAGCAGGTTCGCGACCAGCGTCGCGGTCGCCGAGCCGGCGATGCCCATCCGCGGGAAGGGCCCGACGCCGAGGATCAGCAGCGGGTTGAGCCCGCAGTCGATCACCACCACCCCGAGCATGAACCACAGCGGCGTCATGGCGTCGCCCGTGCCGCGCAGGGTCATGGTGATGATCGCGAGCGTCAGTGCCGGCGGGAGAACGAGGAAGATCACGCGCAGATAGGCGAGCGCCGGCGCTACCGCCTCGGGCGGCATGTGGAGCAGGCCGAGCAGCTGCGGGGTGAAGATCCAGCCCAGCGCCGAGACGATCGCCACGATCACGAAGAAGCTGCCGACGATCGTGCCGAACACGCGGCGCACCTGGTCGAGGTCCTTCCGGCCCGAGGCCTGGCCGATCAGGATCGTCGCCGCCATGCCGAAGCCGAAGACGAACGACATGGTGAGAAACAGGACCAGGTTCGCGCTCGAAGTCGCTGCAAGCGCGTTCTCGCCGAGGAAGCGGCCGACCCAGATCGAGTTGACCGACCCCTGGAGCGACTGGACGATCGACGAGATCAGCGTCGGGATCGCGAACTGGAACAGCGCCGGGCCGATCGGCCCGGTGGTGAGGTCGCGCTTGATTGCCTGTGATGCCATGTCGATCCCCCTCGATGGCTGGTGCTATTGGCTGGAACGCGCGGGCGGCGCAAGCGATGCGCTCAGCCGGCGATCTGCGCGTCGATCGTGTCGGTCTCGCCGTCGTAGGTGACGATGATCGTATGCCCTGCGAACAGATCGCCGTCGTCGTGGTGGAATTCGACGAAGCGCTCGCTGCCGATCGTGATCGCCTCGAGCGTGACGCGATCGAGGAACGCCTGGGCGTCGAGCTCCGGCTCGTCCTCGTCGCGCCAGGTCTCGTTCCGGAGCGCGAGGAGCGAGTCGAGCATCGCCTGACGGATGCGCTTGTCCCAGGCTTCCGCCGCGTCGAACAGCGCACGCGCCTCGGCGAGCGCCGGCGCCTGCCCGTCGACGGCCTCGAGCGACAGCGTGACCGGCTTGCCGAGCCATTCGGTCCCGGCCTCGAACTGGTTGACTCGCTCGTCGAAGGCGAAGCGGCCGAAGCGCGCGTCCTCGAGCTTGCGGCCCGCGAGCCACTCGCCTCGCGCCTCCGCCAGCGCCGGGTCGCGCCGTGGCCCGAGGTAGCGGACGATCCGGCCGCGATCGGGCCGCGCGGGATCGATCTCGACGATCAGCTCGACCGCGGGCGCGAGACCGAACAGCCAGGACCAGAAGCCGTGCGGCAGCCGCGTCGGCTTGAAGACATAGAGCTCAGTGGCCTCGATCGGCCCGCCCGAACGCCGCCATGGACGGAGGTGCTGGACGATCTCGGGCACGTCCCAGCGCCCGTCGTCGCGCCGCGACTGCACCAGCCCGGTTCCGCCGCGCTTGAGCAGTCCGCGGACACGGACGCGCTCGGGCGGTGTCGAGCTCACCCCAGCCGGGCGAGCGCCGCCGACAGCCGCTCGGCCTCCGCGGCCTTTTCTTCATGGTCGGCGCGGGCCTTATCGACCGCCTCGGGCTTGGCGCGCTCGACGAAGCTCGGGTTGGCGAGGCGACCGGCGAGCCCGTCGCGCTCCTTCTCGGCCGCGGCGATCGCCTTGGCGAGGCGGGCGCGTTCGGACTCGAGGTCGATGACGTCACCCAGCGGCACCACGAAGGTCGCTTCATCGACGACGATCTGGAGCGCACCGCCCGCCGGCGCATCGCCTTCGGCGCGGTCAACTCGTGCGAGACGGGCCAGCGCCGCGTCCTGACGAGCCAGCCGCTCGCCCGTCGCGGCCGAAGCCTCGCGGACATGGATCGGCAGGCGCGCGCCCGGCGGCACGTTGAGTTCGGTCCGCGCCGCCCGGATCTCGCTCACCAGCCGGATCAGCCAGTCGATCTCCTTCGCCGCCTCGGGATCGAGCGCGCGGGCGTCGGCCATCGGCCACTTCGCGACGATCAACTCGTGCTCGCGCGCGCCCATCTTCGACCAGAGCTCCTCGGTGATGAAGGGCATGAACGGATGGAGGATCACCAGGATCTGGTCGAGCACCCAGCCCGCCACCGCGCGCGTCTCGTCGGCGCCTTCGCCGCCCTCGCCCTGGATGACAGGCTTGATCAGCTCGAGATACCAGTCGCAGAAGCGGCTCCAGGTGAACTGGTAGATCGCGTTCGCGGCTTCGTCGAAGCGCAGCTCGGCGAGCGCCAGGTCGACCGCCTGCACCGTCGCGACCGTCTCGGCGACGATCCAGCGGTTGACCGCCAGCGCCGCTCCGGGCGGCTCGAGCGTCGCCGAGGCGCCGATCCCGTTCGACTGGCAGAAGCGCGCGGCGTTCCACAGCTTGGTCGCGAAGTTGCGGTAGCCGACGATCCGCTGCCCATCCATCTTGATGTCGCGGCCCTGGCTCTCCATCGCCGCCATGAAGAAGCGCAGCGCGTCGGCGCCATACTGGTCGATCAGCCCGAGCGGATCGACGGTGTTGCCCTTGGACTTGGACATCTTCTGCCCGTCCGCGGCGCGCACGAGGCCGTGGAGATACAGCGTCTTGAACGGCACTTGCTTCATGAAGTGCAGGCCCTGCATCATCATCCGCGCATCCCAGAAGAACAGGATGTCGAACCCCGAGATCAGCACGTCGTTGGGATAGCGGCCGTGGAGCGTCGGGCTCGTCTCCTCGGGCCAGCCCATCGTCGCGAACGGCCAGAGCGCGGAGGAGAACCAGGTGTCGAGGACGTCGGGGTCCTGCGTGAGCGCAACGCCCTCGCCCGCCTGCGCCTGCGCCTCGGCCTCGCTCTCGGCAACGAAGACGCTGCCGTCCTCGGCGAACCAAGCCGGGATCCGGTGCCCCCACCAGAGCTGGCGGCTCACGCACCAGGGCTGGATGTTCTCCATCCAGTTGAAATAGGTCTTCTCCCAGCTCTTCGGCACGACCTTGGTCGCGCCCGAGCGCACCGCTTCTATCGCCGGCTTGGCCAGCGTCGCGGCGTCGACATACCATTGGTCGGTCAGCCAGGGCTCGATCACCACGCCCGAGCGATCGCCGAAGGGCGTCGCGATCGTGCGCGGCTCGGCCTCGTGCTCATTGCCCTCCTTGTCGACGAAGGGCACCAGGAAGTCCTGTTCCCTGAGCAGCGCGACCACGGCCTTGCGCGCCTCGAACCGGTCGAGCCCGATCAGCTCGGCGGGGATCAGCCCGTCGGCGGTCTGCGCGACGGCCGCCTTGGCGTCGAGCATGTTGAGCATCTCGCCGGGCTTGAAGCCGGCGCGCTTGCCCACCTCGAAGTCGTTGAAGTCATGCCCCGGCGTGATCTTCACCGCGCCCGAGCCGAGCGCCGGGTCGGCATGCTCGTCGGTCACGATCGGGATCAATCGCCCGGTGATCGGCAGCCGCACCTTCTTGCCCACCAGCGCGGCATAGCGCTCGTCGCCCGGGTGAACCGCCACCGCCATATCGGCGAGCATCGTCTCGGGCCGGGTCGTCGCAACGTGGATGAAGCCGCTGCCGTCCTCGAGCGGATAGCGGAGCTGCCAGAAGCTGCCCTTCACATCGGTCGTCTCGACCTCGAGGTCCGAGATCGCGGTGCCCAGGCCCGGGTCCCAGTTCACCAGCCGCTTGTCGCGGTAGAGCAGCCCCTGGCGGTAGAGGTCGACGAACACCTTGAGCACGGCCTTGGAAAAGCCGGGGTCCATGGTGAAGCGCTCGTTCGCCCAGTCCATCGAGCAGCCGAGCCGGCGCAGCTGGCGGGTGATCTGCCCGCCGCTCTCGGCCTTCCATTCCCAGACCTTGGCGACGAACCCGTCGCGGGTGAAGTCGGTGCGCTTCCGCTGCTGCTGGTTGAGCTGGCGCTCGACCACCATCTGCGTGGCGATGCCGGCATGATCGGTGCCGACCACCCAGCGCGCATCCTTGCCCTTCAGCCGCGCGTGGCGAACGAGGATGTCCTGCAGCGTGTTGTCGAGCGCATGGCCGATATGGAGGCTGCCGGTGACGTTGGGCGGCGGGTTCACCAGCGTCCAGGGTTCGGCGCCGGGGCGTTCGGGCGCGAACAGGCCGTTCGCCTCCCAATGCTGGTACCAGCGGGATTCGATCTCGGCGGGGTCGAAGGTCTTGGGCAGCTCGGTCATGCCGCCCGCCTTAGTCCGCCCGCGCGAAAAGCCAAGCTAGAGCGAGAGTTCGATGTCCACGATCGCGCGGTCGGCAAGCGCGTTGGGGCCCCAGACCTGCGAAGCGATCGGCTTGCCGCCGCCATCCATGCCGGTGAGCCGGACCATGTAGCTCACGCCCGGGGTGACGCTATGCCCCCCGCTCGGCGGGAAGCGCGACGGGTCCTGGATCAGCCAGCGCGCCAACGCGCCGATCGGCCGCGTGCCGGTGACCTGGCCGGCGATCTCCCATTGCGCCGCGAGCGGATCGACGCCCTGGGCGAACTCGACCTGCGCGGTGCCCTCGGCGTTGACGCGGCGGTGGCTGACCGACAGCCAGGCCTCCTGCGGGCGCGGCTGGGGGTTCTGCTCGGCCACCGGGTCGATCGGACGGATGCCGAGGTTGCGCAGCAGCCGGTTCACGCCGCTGCTCCCGCCCGCGAGCACCGCGGCCTCGAGCAGCTGGCACATCAGCAGCGCCGTCGCGCCGGTGGTGTCATAGCCATAGGAAGCGAACAGCGTGGCGAAGAGGTGCGACTTGAATCCCGTCGTCACCGCGAGCGCCAGCGCGAAGGACAGGACCGGCTTCAGTCCCTTGCGGTTGAACAGCCGCGCGACCGGGCGCCAGTTGAAGAACAGCGCGAGCGCCGATTCGAGGATCGCCGAGAGGACGAAGAGCTTGAGCAGCACCGCGCCCGAATCGAGGATCACCTGCGGCTGGTTGTTGTCGCCGGAAGTCGTGACCGCTCCGGACTGCTGGTTCGCGGCGACTGCCCCGCCCTGCTGCTGTTGCGGCGGGATCACGGCGGGCAGGTTGGTCGCGGACGCCGCCGGCTGGACCACCGGCGCCACCGTCGTGTTGTCGAGCGCCGCAGCGGTCTGAACCGGCGCGGCTGCGACCGTCAGCAAGGCCAGCAAGGCGAACAGGTGCCGCATCGAATTCCTCCCCCACAGAAGATGTCGGGGAATGATCCTATCGGCGCCCTGCCCGCTTGCCAGGCCTATTCATTCCACTTTCGAACGATCGTTACTTCGCGGTCCAGCGGTTCAGCCAGCCGAGCACTTCGCCATACCATTGGCGCGAGTTCTTCGGCTTGAGGACCCAGTGGTTCTCGTCGGGGAAGACGAGGAGCTTGGAGGGGATGTCCTTGCGCTGGAGCGCCGTGAACGCCGCGAGACCCTGGCTGTAGGGGATGCGGAAGTCACGCTCGCTGGTGATCACCAGCTGCGGGGTCTTCCAGGCGGCGACGTGATTGACCGGGTTCCACTTCTCGAACGCGGCGGGGTCCTCATAATAGGCCTTGCCGCCGTGCTCCCACTCGTCGAACCACAGCTCCTCGGTTTCGTACGCCATCGCGCGCGCGTCGAACACGCCGTCGTGCTGGACGATGCACTTGAACCGATCGGGCCAGTTGCCCTCGATCCAGTTCATCATATAGCCGCCGTAGGAGGCGCCGAGCGCGCAGGCGTTGTCGCCGTCGAGCCAGGGGAATTTCTCGGTCGCCGCGGCGAAGCCCTTCTGCAGATCCTCGAGCGGCCAGCCGCCCCAATTGTTGCGGATCGCGTCGGTGAAGCCCTGGCCGTAACCGGTCGAGCCATGGAAATCGACCGCGACCACCGCATAGCCCGCCCCGGCGAACACCGCGGGATTCCAGCGGTACGACCAGCTGTCGTTCATGCTGCCCTGCGGGCCGCCATGGACGATGAACGCTACCGGCGCCTTCGCCCCTTCCGCGAGCGAGGCCGGCTTGGCGGTATAGCCCCACACCGTGTCGCCGTTCGCGCCGGTGAAGCTGAAGCGGATGATCTGCGGCATCGCGATGCCGGCGAGCTTGTCGGCATTGACCGACGTCAGCTGCCGCCAGTCGTTGCGCTTCTTGCCCGTGCCGAGCCAGTAGAAATCGTCGGGCGCGGTGAGGCTGTTCATCGAATAGACCAGCCCGCCCTTGGTCGGCACAACGGCCGAGGCGGCGCCGAGCTCGGTCAGGCGGATCACCTTGCCGGTCCCGGGATCGACCGACCAGATCGGCACGTCCTGCGTGTCCTCGGCAGTGACGTAGATCGTCTTCGAATCGGGCGACCAGGCGATCGAGCCGACCGAGCGATCCCAGCCTTCCGTCACTGCGCGCGTCTCGCCCGTGGCGAGGTTGCGGAGCATCATCACTTGGCGATCGGCTTCGTAGGTCGGCCGCTTCATCGCGAAATAGGCGAGCCACTTGCCATCGGGCGAGGGCGTGGGGAGATTGTCCATGCCGTCGTTGGCGTCGGTGAGGTTGACCGGCTTGGCCGAGCCGTCGGCAGGCGCCGCGAAGATGTCGAGGTTGGTAGACTTGGCTTCGATCCGCCCGGCCTCGCGCAGCGCGAAGAACACGGTCTTGCCATCGGCCGACCAGGATACTTCCTCGCCGCCGCCGAAGGGCTTCGAGGGCGAATCACCGACAAGGCCACCCTCGATCGCGACGCCATTGCCCTTGGCCGCGCCGCCGCTCACCGGGATCACGAACAGCTGCGAGCGCGTGCCGTCGGCCCAGGTGTCCCAGTGGCGGACGAACAGCTGCTCATAGACGCGGCCCGATCCGGCCATCGCGTCCTTCTTGACCATCGCCGGCTCGAGGCTCGGCGCGCCGGGCTTGCGGTCGGCCCAGACGAGCAGCTTGTCGCCCGCGGGCGAGATCTTGAACCCGCCCATGCCGCCGGCGAAGTCGGTGAGCTTCGTTGCCGCGCCGCCCGCGACGGGCACTGACCAGACGGCATCATCGCCGCCCTTGTCCGACTGGAAATAGACCGTCGCGCTGTCGACGCTCGAGAACAGCGGGCTGGTCTCATTGACGTCGGCGTCGGCAACCAGCTTCTCGGGCTTGGCGCCCTTCACCGTGAGGTCGAGCCGCCAGAGGTCGTAGCGGCCGCGGTTGGCGTCGACATCGGTCTCGCGCTGCTGCCAGACGAGCCAATGGCCGTCGGGCGACACCGCCGGCGCGGAGACGCGCGAGAGGCGGATCACGTCTTCGATGGTGAGGTCACGAGCCGAGGCAGGCACCGCGGCGGCGGAGAGGGCGAGCGCAACGCCCGCGAGCAGGATATGCTTCATGGGGCATGGCTTAGGGCGAGGTGGGGCGGGATTCCAGTCCCCTCCCGCGTTCGCCGACGAACTTCTCAGTCGTCATCCCGGCGAAGCCGGGACCCAGGGCCACATAGGTCATCGCCCGCGACTCCTGGGTCCCGGCTTTCGCCGGGATGACGGTGAGTATTTGGGAGTAGGTTCGGCCTAAGGCCGCCCGGCGATCCGCGCGATCTCGCGCGCGACCATTTCCTCGACCATCTGCGGCAGATTGGCGTCGAGCCATTCGCGCAGCATCGGGCGGAGCATCTCGCGGACCATCCCCTCAAGCGTCTCGGACACCGGCGACGGTGCCTCGGGGCGCACCACCATCCGCGACAGCGCCTCGAGCGGCCCGCGCGTCGCTTCGACGGCGCTCGCCGAGACGATCGATTCCAGGCTCGCCGGCAGCGGCTGCGGCGCGGGCTGCACAGGTGCAGGCTCGGCCTTGGCGATCGGCTGCGGCGCCGGTTCGGGAACGGGCTCGCTCAATTCGAGGATCTCCTCGGCGGGCACGGGCGTCGGCGGAGCCTTCGGCGGCACACGTCGCGTGCGCGCGCTCGCGGCAGCATCGCCCTCTTCGGCGATGATGCGTTTGATGGACGAGAGAATCTCCTCCATCGAAGGTTCGCTACTGACGTCCCCCATCGACAAACACCTTTCCGTGTCTCCGCCCGGGCGTCTCAATCAGGGATTTGGTTGCCCGCTGTCAACCTCGTCTCGATTCAGCAACGGATCCAGGCTGCCCTTCACCAGCGGGGTCTGGGGCGGCGTCTGGTTGGTACGCGTACCGACCGCGGTCGGTTCCGGATCCTTCGCCCAATCGTTCATGCTCTTGCGCACGCGGTC
The DNA here is from genome assembly GCF_017745215.1 of Sphingomonas sp. GTDB lineage: Bacteria > Pseudomonadota > Alphaproteobacteria > Sphingomonadales > Sphingomonadaceae > Sphingomonas. Next base: position 61,136 of record NZ_JAGHZV010000011.1, on the reverse strand, counting down.
GTAATTGACCGTCGGATCGTAGAGCGGCCCGCCGTCGAGACCCAGGTGCGCGGCATCGGCCTTGCCCATCGCCGCGAGCAGCGAGAAGCAGGCGACATAGCTGTCGCGCTCGGCGCTGACATACTGGACCTGCGCGTTCAGGAATTCCTGCTCGGCATTCAGGATGTCGAGGATCGTGCGCGTGCCGACGCTGTTCTCGGCGCGGACGCCCTCGAGGCTCAGCCTGTTCGCTTCCACCGCGACCTTGGTCGATTCGATCACCTTGAGCGAGGCTTGGCAGGACGCGAACGCCGAACGCGTCTGCGCGATCACGCCGCGCTCGGTGAGCGTCACGCCTTCGATCGCCGCCGATTCGCGCGCCTGCGCCTGGCGCACCTGCGCGCCGGTGCGGCCGCCCTGGAACAGCGGCATCGTGAAGTTCACGCCCGCGGTCGTCGAGACGCCGTCGTTGCCGATTCCCGCCAGCGTGCCTGCCGACGAGACCGAGCTGAGGTTGTTGTAATAGTTCGAGCCCACCCCGACGCTCACGCGCGGCAGGCGGCCCGCCTCGGCGGCGCTGACATCGTAGCGCGAGGCTTCGCGCGCCTTGGTCGCGGCTTCGAGGTTGGCGTTGCTCTCGATCGCGATGTCGGTCGCGGTGCCGACGTCCGCCGGCATGTTGGGCAGCGCCGGCGGCTGGGCGAGCACGCCCGGGGGGGAGCCGATCACGCGGATGTAGTTCTCGCGGCTGCCGATCAGCTGCGCTTCGGCGCCGCTCAGCTGGCTGCGTGCGAGCGCGAGCCGTGCCTCGGACTGCGCCACGTCGGTGCGGGTCAGGTCGCCGACCTCGAACCGGTCGCGCGTCGCCTGGAGATTGACCTCGAGCGCGTGGACGTTCTGCTGGTTGAGCCGGACGATCGCCTCGTCGCGGATCACGTCGACATAGGCGGAGACGACCTGGGTGAACACGTCCGCCTCGGTCGCGCGCAGCGTCGCTCGGCCGCCCTCGACCCGGCGCTCTGCCGCGCGCACCGAATTGCGCACCGCGCCGCCGGTGTAGATCGGCACCGAGACATTGGCACCGACCGTGCCCTGGCGGGTCGGGCCGATGCCCTGGTCGGTGTCATAGACGTTCTGGTTGAACCCGGCGGTCGAGTTCGCCGAAGGGAGCCCCTGCGAGCGTGCGATCGGCACATTCTCGTCGGTCGCGCGCAGATTGGCGCGCTCGCCGGCGAGGTCGGGATTGGTGTTGTACGCCTGGACCATCGCCTGGCGCAGCGTCGTGTCCGGCGCGGGCGCATCCTGCGCGGTGGTCGCGGGCGCGGTCTGTGCCGCTCCCTGGGTCGCGATTGCGATCAGGCTCGCGCCCAGAAACATCGGCAGGAGTCGCATGGGGCTCATCATCTTCTTCAGAATTGAAACGTCGCGGGACGGGCGAAGCCGGGAAGCATGGCACATTCGATGTCGGCGAAGGGCACGAGCGCGAAGCCGCTGGTGCGGCGCCCCGCGGCGAGCCGGGTCACGCCGTTCTCGACCAGCCCCGACGTGACGCGCGCGCCGGGCTTGAGCTGCGCGACGACTGCCTCGGGGAGCTGCTCCACCGCGCCGTCGACGAGCAGCAGGTCGTAGGGGCCCGATGCGGCCCAGCCGGCGTCGAGCGGCCCTTCGACCACGGTCACATTCGAATGGCCTGCGAGCGCGTTGCGGGCGAGCGCGACGAGCGTGGGCTCCTCCTCGAGCGCGACGACGCTGGCGACCAGGCCGGAGAGCACCGCCGCGGCATAGCCGCCCGCCGCGCCGATCAGCAGTACATGGTCGTCGGCACGCAGCTGCGCCTGGGTGAGCAGCCGCCCGGTGGCGAGCGGCGAATTGTGGCGGCGCCCGCCGGCCAGCGGCAACAGCGTGTCTCGATAGGCGAGCCCACGCTGCTCGACGGGAACGAAGGCCTCGCGCGGCAGCCGCGCCATCGCCTCGACCACGCGCGCGTCGTTCACCGCGTTGGTCCTGAGCTGGCTCGCGACCATCGCATGGCGCATCACGTCGGAGTTCGTGGCTCCGCCCTGCGCGGGGTTGACCGAAAGCGCCATCATGTCTCCGCCTTATGCACAACTGTATTGTTCATGCAATACAGTTCTTGAATGGGCGCCTTGTATCGTGCCGGTGCGGGATCGCCAAGCGGCTGGGCCCGGCATTTTTTGCGCTGCAATGTTGACAGGAAGAGGGCCCTCGCGCATTCCCCGCGCCTCGCTCCGGGGCCCGATGGCGGAGTGGTGACGCAGCGGACTGCAAATCCGTATACGCCGGTTCGATTCCGGCTCGGGCCTCCAGGGCTATTCGGCGGGCCGGTACCGCGCCGTTTCAGCTTTGCTGAAACCAACCTAAAGCGGCAGCGCGAGCGAACGCTTGCCGCTGCTGAGCACCACATTGGTGGTGAACTTGCGCACATTGGGATTGTCGGTGACGAGGCTGGACATCAGCGCGTCATAGTCCTCGACGTCCTTCGCCACGACCACCAGGATGAAGTCGGTGGTGCCGGTGACGTAGAAATATTCCTGGATGCGCGGCTCGTCGCTCATCCAGCTGCGCAGCCGGGCGAGCAGTTCGGGGCGGTCGCGCTCGACCTCCAGCGCGACGATGAAGAAGGTCGGCTTGCCGAGCTTCGCGGGCGCCACCACAGCGACCGTCGCGGTGATCACCTTCGCCGCCTTGAGCCGCTTGATCCGCCGCAGCACCGCCGAGGCCGAGAGCCCGACCCGCTCGGCGAGCTGGTCTGCCGTCGCATCGGCATCGGCCTGGAGCGCGGCCAGCAGCCGCCTGTCGTGGGAGTCGAGCGCGATATCGGCCATTTCCGGCAGGATAGCAGGCCCCTGCGCGGTTTTCCCGCGAATCCGGCGGAACTTCGCCGGAAAGCCGCGCCCTTGGCCGGTAGCTCTTCGGGCACCACGTCGGAGCCGTCCATGATCGACCATCTCGAACTCAAGACCCGCCAGCTGGATGCCGCCCTCGCCTTCTACGCCATCGTGCTCGAGCCGCTCGGCTATGCGCTCAAGACCGATGGCGCTTCGAAGGGCTTCGGCGACGGCAAGTCGCTCGACTTCTTCGTCGGCGAGGGCGAGCCCACGCGCGCGATCCACTTCGCCTTCGCCGCGTCCAATCGCGCGACCGTCGACCGCGTCTACCGCCGCGCCGGCGAAGCGGGCCTGACGCTCGACCGGGCCCCCGCCCTCGCACCGCATATCCACCCGAACTATTACGCCGGCTATCTCCGCGATCCCGACGGCCATCTGATCGAGTTCGTGACGCACCGCGCCGAGTGAGGTACCGTCGCGGGCGATGACCCTCGCTTCCGCGGCACCGGGCCGAACGGCACGCCACGCTCGCCTGACCGTCTGCGCGGCGGCGGGGATCGCGCTGTTTGCAGTGCCGGGGCCGGCGCAGCCGCAGGGCACCGCCGACATCCGCGTCTCCGCCGACGGCGCGGGGCCGAGCCACCTCTTCTGGTTGACCGGCGACCAGAAAAGCGACGTCGTAGGCGTGGTCGATCCGCTGTTCGCGGCGATCCGCTTCTACCGCGTCGCGCGCGCCGTCCGGCCGGGCGAGCCGCTCGCCGGGCGGCTGACCGCGCTTGGCGTCTGCGCGATCCCGGTCGATTTCCGGCCGTGGCGCATCCACGCGTTCCGAGGAAGCGTGGCGATCGAATCCATGCCGGATCCCGGCGCGCTCGGCCAAGGTGCGCGAGCCGCAGATTTCCGCACGCGCGTCCTCAACGTTCCGCGCCGCCTGCTCGGCAAGCCCGCCCGCCTCGACGCCGCCGCGCGCCGGATCGACACGCGCGACTGGGATCCGGCGAGCGAAGTTCCGTGCGGCACGGTCAGCCGCGCGGGCAAGGTCGGCGCCGGTATGCCCGAACGGGCCTCGCGCCTCTCCGCTCGGGCGATTCGCCTCGCCAACGGCCGCGGCGCGCTCGCCCCGCCCCGGTTGCTCACCGTGTACAGCAGGGTCAACCGTCTCTTCTCGGCTCGCGAGATCGAGCCAGCGGGCAGTTCGCGCATCGTCCAGGCTTCCGAAGCGATCCCCTCCGACGACGGAGTGGTCCGCATCCGCTCGCGCATCCTCGTCTATCACCACGACGCCGACCACCCTTCGCGCGCGATCACGCTCCGGGCGAGCGAACTGCGCGGCAAGTTCGGGCTCAAGCCGCTCGCCGCGCTGCCCTCGGGCGAGTTGCTGGTGATGGGCAAGCAACCCGGCAGCGCGGGCCCTTTCCGCCTGCTCTCCTGCGGCTATGCCAATGGCGCGCTCGACCCGCGGCTGTGCGGGCTCGAGGCGCTGCCGCCGCCAGCCTCGCCGCACGCCGCGCTCCGTACCGTCCCTGCCCGCGCCACGAGCCTGCGCACCGCGACGATCTTCGCCAATGTCGCCAGGCTCGCGAACTATCGCCTGCGCGTCGACACCAGTCGCATGCCCGCCGACTGCCGCCGCGCCGAGGGCTGCCGCGTCGGCGAGAGCGGCGACCGCTTCGTGCCGATCCGCGGCATCCGCCTCACCCGCGGCATCTTCGAACGGCGCGGCATGCCCTACGCCCAGGCGCGCGTTCCCCAGGACATCGACCGGCTGCTCGGCGCAACATCGGGCCAGCTGAGCCATGCCCTGGCCGAGGTAAGCCGCGGCGCACGCGGTTGGCCGGGTAACCTGCGCGACGGGCTCGAAGGCGATCTCGGCGTCGATTGCTCGGGGCTCGTCCAAATCGCCTGGGGCGGCACCAACGGCCAGCGGCTCAACACCGCCGGGCTCCAGGCGCTGTCGAGCCCGCTCGCCTGCTCGGCGCGGCTGCCCGGTCCGGAATACCTCCGCGCCGGCGACGCGATCGGGCTCAACGTCGGGCTTCCGCGCGCGCAACTCGTCGGCCATGTCATGCTCTTCGCCGCGGCGATGCGGCCCGACGGCGCCAACGACGCCTGGCTGATGCTGGAATCCTCGAGCGGCTGCGACGGCGTCTGCTGGTCGGTCTATGATCCGTCGCTGTTCGACGGGTGGGGGCTCTATCGCGCCGCCGGCCGCGCCGACGCCGCCTGCCTCGCGGGCAATGCCGCCGCGGCGACGCCGATCCCCTATGACCTCACGCGCTGGAGCCTGCTCGCCGCGCGGCGCTGACCCACATCGACCTGTTGCCCTGGGGCAACTCGTCGCCGCAAACCCACGGCTCGTCGGAACATGCGAGCAGCCGCTGTCGTTATGTCCCTGTATCGAAGGGAGACGAAGCATGTACGACTTCGGCCGGCAGCAGCCGCTGATGGGCTATCGCATCGCCTATCGCCAGGACCATGCGAACCATTGCCCGGGCTGCGACAAGTCGCACTGGATGGTTGGCCGCGTCACTGCGGAATGCGCCTTCTGCGGCACCGCACTGCCGCTGATCGAAGGGATGAGCCTGGGGATGGGCCGGCTGCAGGCACACGGCGTCTCGAGGACGCAGATGGCGGCTTGAGAGCCGCCGGAAAGCGCCTCATTCCGGCTCGTCGTCCGACTGCGGCGGCTGGCGCCGTTCGAACCGCTCGTGCCACGCCTGCTCGGCGGCGATGTTGGCGTCACGACGGCGGCGCGATTTGATCTCCAACCTGCGGGCAGTCCGTTTCTCCCACAGCGAATATCCGAAGACGCCGAAGATCAGAAGAATCACAATCGGCGTTGCGTAGGCCATGGGCGATCCTCACCCTTTCGTCGTCGAAACCGTATTGGAACCGTAACAACGCTGTCAAAGACGGTTGTTTCCATTTCCGCATGAATTCGGTCCGCAGTGTCGCTATAGGCGCGCGCCATGACCGCTCAGCCTTCCGCGCCGCTCACGCTCTACAATTCGCTTTCGCGCAGCCTCGAGGCCTTTGCGCCGCTCGATCCGGCGCGCGGCGTGCGCGTCTACTCGTGCGGCCCGACGGTCTACAATTATGCCCATCTCGGCAATCTCCGCGCCTACGTCTTCACCGACACGCTGAGCAGGGTGCTGAGCTGGAAGGGCCACAAGCTCACCCATGTCATCAACATCACCGACGTCGGTCACCTCACCTCGGACGCCGATAGCGGCGACGACAAGATGGAGAAGGCCGCGCGCGCGCAGGCGATGAGCATCTGGGACGTGGCGGCGCACTACACCGCGGCGTTCAAGTCGAACGTCGCCGACCTCAACATCCGCGAGCCTTCGCGTTGGTCGGTCGCCACCGACCACATCGCGGAGATGATCGACTTTGCGAAGAAGATCGCGCCCGATCATTGTTACGAGCTCGACAACGGCCTCTATTTCGACGTCTCGACCGTTCCCGATTACGGTCGCCTCGCTGGGGCGCAGGACGATGCCGCCGAGGGGCGCATCGATCCGGTCGCGGGCAAGCGCCATCCGCAGGACTTCGCGATCTGGCGCAAGTCGCCGCCGGGCGAGCAGCGCCAGATGGAGTGGCACTCGCCCTGGGGCATGGGCGCGCCGGGCTGGCACCTCGAATGCTCGGTGATGAGCCTGAAGTATCTCGGCGCGCCGTTCGACATCCACACCGGCGGGATCGACCACCGCGAAATCCACCACCCCAATGAGATCGCGCAGAACCAGGCCTATTGCGGCTGCGCCGACAGCGGCTCGCACTTCTGGATGCACAACAACTTCCTGGTGGCCAGAGATACGGATGGGCGCGGCGGCAAGATGTCCAAGTCGGCCGGCGGCTTCACCACGCTCCAGTCGCTGATCGACGCGGGCGTGCATCCGCTCGCCTATCGCCTGATGTGCCTCTCGGCGCATTACCGCAGCGAGCTCGAGTTCAGCGCGGAGAACCTCGGCGCGGCGCTCACGCGGCTCAAGCGGCTGGTGATGACGGTGCAGGCGCTCAAGGCGAAGGCGAGCGGCAGCGGCACCGCGCCCTATCCCTGGCTCAAACGGCTCGACGAAGCGGTTTCAGACGATCTCAACACGCCCAAGGCGCTGCCCGTGCTCGACGAACTGCTCGCCGAGAAGTCGCTGAGCGTCGAGGATCGCCTCGCCGCGCTCGCCGAGTTCGACGATGTGCTCGGGCTCAAGCTGCTCGACCTCACGCGCGAGGACCTGCGCCTGAAGCCCAAGGACGCCGCGCTCGACGCCGCCACGATCGAGGGGCGGCTCGCCGAGCGCAGGGAAGCGCGCGCGGCGAAGGACTTCGCCCGCTCCGACGCGATCCGCGACGAACTCGCCGCCGCGGGTATCGACGTCATGGACGGCGATCCGCTCGGCTGGGAGTGGAAGCCGCTCCTCTGACGCAGCCGGGATAAATCGGGGACATGCGTGCGTTCCACTCCCTCGGAACCATTGCCCGAGGAGAGCATGCATGGCCGTCCGCCCGACGCTTCCGCTGATTTCGCTCGCCGCCGCGCTCGCGCTGGCGGGGTGCAACCAGGCGCCCCAGACCACCGACAATGCGTTGGTGAACGTCGAGAACGCCACCGATCTCGGCGACACGCCCGAGAATGACGAAGTGCCGGTGATCGAGAATGTCGCTGCCGGCTCGACCGAGGCGGTGGCAGTGGCGGCGCTGCCCAAGCCCGCGGCGAACACGCCGGCCACCGACGCCGCGCCGCTCGCCGAGGCATCGACGATCGAGACCGACATTCGCGAAGCGCGCGGCATCCAGCGCGTCCGCTACGGCGAGGGCTGGGCCTGGATGCAGGGCGGCCGGATCGTCCGAACCGCCGATCGCGACGGCAGGAACATCGCCTATTTCCGCCGCGGCGAGGACAAGCCGTTCCTCGTCCAGCGCGGCGACCGCGCCTTCGCCTATCAGGGCGACAAGCCGGTCCGCGAGTTCGACCACGATGGCCGCGCGACCAGGCCCGACGCCGGCCGCAGCCGTGAGGCCGAGGACGCCGCGAAGGATGCGCGCGCGCAGCACGGCCAGGCCGAGCAGGCGCGCGACCACGCCCGCCGTCCCGACGACCGTCGCGGCAGTCGCGACGACCATGCCAGCCCGACCCCCACACCGTCGCCGAGCCCCTCGCCGACGCGCAGCCACGACCGCCCGGATCGCGGCCGTCCGGGCCAGCACTGATCTGGTTCCGGCCGCCGATCCCTAGCCTTCAGTCGCCATCCCCAGCGAAAGCCGGGACCCAGGGCCACGAGCTATGACCTCCGCAACCCCTGGGTCCCGGCTTTCGCCGGGACGACGGTTGAAATCGCGACGATGAAACGACCGAACCCAAGTCGACGGCTTCGGGCTTCCCTCCCGCCTCAACGCATGGCAATCCTCCTCCCCGAACCACGGAGAGAGGGGCCATGCGCGGCAAGGTGTTGGCGTTCGACGATCGCCTCGGCGAGGGTCACATCTCGGGCGACGACGGCCAGCGCTATCGCTTCGCCGCCGCCGAATGGCGCCCGCGCGGCGCGCCTTCGGCCGGGTTGCAGGTCGATTTCGAGACCGACGGGCGGGAGGCGCAGGCAGTCTATCCGCTCGGTCCCGAGCTCCACGCGCGCGGGAAGAGCCGGATCAGCGCCGCGCTGCTCGCCTTCTTCCTCGGCGCGCTCGGCATCCACAAATTCTACCTCGACAGGAACGGCGCAGGCCTCGTCATGCTGCTGATCAGCCTCGCCGGCATCGCGGTCGCCGGCGTGCCCTCGGGGCTGATGGCGCTGATCGGCATCATCGAGGCGATCCTCTACCTCGTGCGCAGTGACGCGGAGTTCGACCGGCTCTATGTGCAGGGAAACAAGTCCTGGTTCTGAGTCCCGCCCCCGTGAAAGCCGTCCTCCCCGCCCTCGCCCGCCCGCTGATCGAGGCCAGGTTGCCCGCCGGCGTGGATGTCCACTGGTTTTCCACAACCGACGAAGCGGTCGCGATGGTCGCCGACGCCGACATCGGCTGGGTCGACATCAACCAGCCCGCCGAATGGGCGCGCGTCGTCGCGGCGGGCGGCAAGCTCAAATGGCTGTCGACGATCTACGCCGGGCTCGACGCACTCGACACAAGGCTGCTGCTCGACCGCGGCACGCGCGTCACCAACGGCAGCGGCGTCAACGCTCACACCGTCGCCGAATATGCCGTGCTCGGCGCCCTCGTCGCCGCCAAGCGCTACGATCAGGTCGTCCATATCGCCGATACGCATGTCTGGCCCTATGAGGCGCCCGGCAAGCTCGAACTCTATCAGAGTTCCGCGCTGATCCTCGGCTATGGCACGATCGGCAAGTTGATCGGCGATCGCATCGCGGCGTTCGAAGCAAAGGTGACCGCGGTCACTCGTTCGGGCCGCGACGGGACGCTCAGGCCCGACGAATGGCGCGCGCGGCTCGGCGAGTTCGACTGGGTCTTCCTCGCCGCGCCCGCCACCGGCGAGAGCCGCCACATGATCGGCGAGGCCGAATTGAAGGCGATGAAGCCCTCGGCGTGGATCGTCAACGTCGGCCGCGGCGACCTGATCGACCAGGAGGCGCTGATCGAGGCGCTCCACAAGCGCCGGATCGGCGGCGCGTTCCTCGACACCGTCTCGCCCGAGCCGCTGCCCCCCGAACATCCTCTGTGGACCACGCCCAACGCGATCCTCTCGATGCATCTCTCGGGCCGCAGCCAGACCCAGATGTTCATCCGCGCCGCAACGATCTTCGCCGAGAACATCCACGCCTTCGTCGACGGTCGCCCGCTCCGCAATGAAGTCGATCTCGCGGCAGGCTATTGATGCAGGCCGGCCTCCTTCTCGCCGCCGCGCTGCTAGCGGGCGCGCCGCCGCAGGACGGCGGGCTGCGCGTCACCGACGTGGCCGAATCGAGCGACGGCTTCTCGTGTCGCGCGCGCGAGCTGCCAGAGCTGCGCCTCTCGCACGACTGGCGCGACGGCGACCGCGCGGCGAGCTGGGAAATGGGCGCGCGCGAGGCGGGGGGCAACGACATGCGCATCCGCGCGGCCTTCACGCCCGATCCCGCGGCGCCCTTCGGCACGGTCAGCCTGCTGATGGGGTTCCAGCTCGACTTCGACCGCACGCCGCTGCGCGCGGCACCTGTCGTCGCCCACCTGCGCATCGACGGCAAGCCCGATGCAAGCGTGCTCACGCTCGAGGGAAGCCGCAGTTCGGTCTCGCTCGTCGTGCTCGAGCGCCAGCGCGCCGACCTCGCGCAGAAACTGATGCGCGCCTCGATCGTCGAGATCGATCTGGTCGACGCCACCGCCGCGCAACTCGGCCGCTTCAGCTGGGACATCCGCGGCCTCCGCCGCGCGCCCGAGCTGCTGCAGATCCTCAACTGGAGTTGCCGATGATCCGCCTGCTCGCCGCTACCGTGCTCGTCCTGCTGCCGTCGGCGGCGCTTGCCCAACGCGTCGACACGCGGCGGTCGGAGGTGACGAAATCCGCTGACGGCACCATGTGCCGCTTCAACGGCGTTTCCGGCCTGCAACTCTCGGAACCGCTGGGCGCTGCGCCGGGCGCGGTCTGGGAGCTCAATGCAATCGAGGCCGGCGCGAATCGTCGGGTCAATCTTCTCTTCCTATTCCTCCAGGGCGGCAACGGCGCGTTCGGCGTCGCTGCCAAGCCGCTCGGCATCGATCTCGGCGACCCGGCGCTGACTGCGCGCGTCGCTTCGGCGACGCTCAGCCTCGACGACAATCCACAGAGCTTCGCCTTCGTGCGCAAGGCGGAGGCCGAGGGCCCCGACCTCCTGTTCACCGGCGACCCCGATCGCTTCGTCGAGATTCTCGCCGAGACTCAAACCGCCAGGCTGGAGCTTGCGCTCGAGCCGGGCGCCTCCCCGGTCACCTTCCACTGGAACGTCCGGAAATTCCGCGACATTCCCGAGCTGCTCGACCTCGTCCACTGGAGCTGCACCAGCCCCGATCGCGGCTGAGCCGGCATCAGTTAGGCTTTGGGCTAAGTTTTTCGCTTGCGTGCGCTTCGCGGTATGATACTTAGCCGTATGACTAACCATTCACCCGATGAAGCGCAGATCGACCGGATGTTCGCCGCGCTCGCGGACCCGACGCGGCGCGCGGTGGTCAAGCGGCTCGTCCGCGGCCCCGCCAGCGTCACCGAGCTCGCGGGCGACCATCCGATCGCGCTGCCCAGCTTCCTGCAGCACGTCCGCCAGCTCGAGGCGGCGGGGCTGATCCGCACCGAGAAGCAGGGCCGCGTCCGCCGCTGCACGCTGGAAGCCCCCGCGCTGCTCGCGGTCGAGCGCTGGATCATCGAACGCCGCCAGGAATGGGAAGCCCGCCTCAACCGCCTCGGCACCTACCTCGACCAACTGGAGATCCCCGATGCCTGACACGCCCGCCGTCCACGACCGCTTCACGATCGAGCGGGTGTTCCCGCACGCCCCTGCCAAGGTGTTCGCGGCCTTCTCGACCGAGGACGGCAAGCAACGCTGGTTCTCGGGCCCCAACGACATGTGGGAGATGGTCGAGCGCAAGTTCGACTTCAGCGTCGGCGGGATCGAGACGATCGAAGGCCGCTGGAAGAGCGGCCAGCATCATCCCGAGGGCACGGTGACGCGGATGGACCTCGTCTATCACGACATCGTGCCGGACCGCCGCATCGTCTATGCCTATCGCATGGCGATCGACCACAAGCCGATCTCGGTAAGCATGACCTCGATCGAGCTGATGCCCGCGGAGGGCGGGACGAAGCTGCTGCTCACCGAGCACGGCATCTACCTCGACGGCTATGACGACGCCGGCAGCCGCGCGCACGGCGTGGGCTGGCAGATCGACAAGCTGGGAGCGACTTTGCCGGATTGACCTTTGAGCCGTCATCCCGGCGAAAGCCGGGATGACGGAGGTCAGGTCACATACCCCTCGACGAACGCCTGGTGCGTCGGCATCCCCGCCACCGCGCGGGCGATATTGCCCTTCAGGTCGGCCAGCGCTTCCTCGAGTTGCGCGTCGCCGAGCAGCTCGCCCATCGCGTGGTAGCGCTTCGGCGTCACGCGCTGGCCGAGCAGCACCTGCACCCAGCTGTCCACGCGGAACAGATCGTCCTGCGCCTGATAGGCGATGCCGTTCTCGCGGAAGAGCTCGATCCGCGCGGCGAGGGTATCGGGGATGCTCATCTCGCGGCACTGGCGCCAGAAGTCCGAATCGTCGCGCTCGGTCGCCTTGTAGTGGAGGATGATGAAGTCGCGGACGCGCTCGAGCTCGGCGCGCGACAGCTCGTTGTAGCGCTCGGCGAGCGAATCGGTGATCCCCGCGAAGGGGAAGAGCTGGATCAGCCGCGTCACCCCGATCATGAACAGGTGGATGCTCGTCGATTCGAGCGGCTCGACGAACCCGCTCGACAGACCGAAGGCGACGCAGTTCTTCACCCACGCCTTCCTACGCATCCCCGCACGATAGCGGATCGGGCGCGGTGCCACGATCACCTCGCCCTCGACACTCGAATGGAGCAGGTCGTGCGCCTCGTCGTCGCTCATGAAGTCGCTGCAATAGACGAGGCCGTTGCCGACGCGGTGCTGGAGCGGGATCCGCCACTGCCACCCCGCCCGATGCGCGATCGCGCGCGTATAGGGGAGCGCCGGGCCCACTGCCCGGGTCTGAAGCGGCAGCGCGCTGTTGGTCGGCAGCCAGTGCGTCCAATCCTCATAGCCGGCCTGCAGCGCGCCTTCGATCAGCAGCCCGCGGAAGCCCGTGCAGTCGATGAACAGGTCGCCCTCGATCCGCTCGTGCGATTCGAGCTCGAGCGCTTCGATGAAGCCGGTCTCGCCGTTCTGCTCGACGCGCGCGATCTTGCCTTCGACCCGCTTGATGCCATTGGCCTCGGCGAAGCTGCGCAGGAACCTGGCGTAGAGCCCCGCGTCGAGGTGATAGGCGTAGTTGATCCCGCCCTTCTCCGACGTCGCGAACTTCTCGGCGAGCGCGGCCTGGAGCTCGAAGCAATAATCGCCGATGTCGCCCGCGAAGCCCTGCTCGCGGCCGCGGAACCAAAAATGGTGAAAGTCGCCCATCCAGATCGCACGGCCGACGACGCCGAAGGCGTGGAAATAGCGGTCGCCGATCTCGGCCCAATTCTCGAAGGAGATTCCCAACTTGAAGGTCGAGCTGGTCGCCCGGAGGAACTCGCGCTCGTCGATGCCGAGCAACGCGTGGAAGCTGCGCACCGTGGGGATCGTCGATTCGCCCACGCCGACCGTGCCGATCTCCTCGGACTCGACCAGCGTGACTTCGACAAGCCGGCCCAGGTGCTTGCCCAGCGCCGCCGCGACCACCCACCCGGCGGTACCGCCGCCCGCGATGACCACGCGCTTCACAACCTGTTCCAAGATCATCCCCTCAGCGATTGAGCTTGTTGAGCAATTGTGCGCGCAGCCGGCGCGCCTTCACCTCGTCGAGCGGTCCCAGCGGCCCATGCGCATGCTCGGGCAGATGCGCCGCCGCCAGATCGGCAGGGCCGAAGACATAATAGTCGAACAGCGCCTTCCACGCCGCCTTCTCGGGCTCGGGTCGGTCGCGCAGGCTCAGCATCGCGTGGAGCAGCGTGTTCTGCGGCGTGTCCATGAAGCGCGGACTGGTGTTCCACCAATAGTTGATCAGCACGTTGAACGGCGCCAGCGCCTCGACATGGTGCCACCAGAGCGCGGGGTAGAAGAGGATGTCGCCGGGCTCGAGCTCGGCGACCCGCGCCGCCGCGAGCGCGTCGCGGAAGCGCGGATACTGGTCGAAATCGGGGTCGCAGAAGTCGACCATGCTGACCACCTGACCGCCGGGCGTCGGCTCGAGCGGGCCGGGATAGAGGTTCGCGACCTGGTCGGGCGGGAACAGCGTGAAGCGCCGCTTGCCCACCACGCAGCAGGCGATGTTGTGCGACATGTCGTAATGTGCCGAGGCGGTGGTGCGGTTACCGATCCAGATGCTGACGATCGGGGGATTGCCCTCGAACATCGCATCGTTCAGCATCAGATCGTTCTCGGACCGCAGCCGCGGGAGATAAGTGTCGATGTCGGTCGAGCCGATGTAGAAGCTTGGCGGCTCGGCGTCGTCGAAATGCGCCGCGACGCGTTCGAGCACCGCGCCCAGCGGCATTCGGCCGGAGTCGTAGTTCATCCCGGTAAGCGACTGGTTGTAGAAGAAGCGCCCGCGGATATCGGGCGCGCCGGCATAGACCGTCACTGGCCGCGACGTCTCGAACGCCTTGAGATAGTCGATCGCCGCGTTCGCGCTCTCGAGCCCGCGCCGGACCAGCGGCCAGCCCTGCGCGACACCCTTGAGGATCACCGGCGCCTGGCGCCCCATCAGTTCGCCATAGGGGATCGCGTCGGGCGCGACGCCCTCGATCGCGGCGACCTGCGCGAGGCTCATCCCCGCGCGCCCTTGCGCTCGATCAGCCGCTGGAGATTGGCGAGCGATGCGCTCACCAGCATCGCCAGCCGCAGGAAGCCGCTGCGGTTGAGCACTTCGAGCGCCGCGCCGTCGAGGCTCGCCAGCCGCTCGTCGTCGATCGCAAAATAGCCGGTGACGCGGATGCGGCGCTCTTCGTTCAGCGCGATCTCGATGTCGACCGGGCGAAGCAGTCCATGCGCCTCGAACGCCGCGAACATCGGCGCGATCGCCTGGTGCCCCTCATAGATCGTGCGCAGCGCATCGGTGACGTGGAGCAGATAGGGCGTGCTTCCGCCGTGCTCGAGGAACAGCAGCTCGCCGGCATTGCGGCCGACGCGCGGATCGTCGAGGTCGACTTCGATCATCACTTCGGGCTCGTCCTCGCCCGGCTTGAGCGCGATCGAAAACGGCCCGCGCCGCTGGATCGCGGGAATGTAGCGCGACTCCCAGCCTTCTGGCCCGAGGAAGAGGTTCTCGTCGCGCTCGAGCCCCAGCAACGCGACGGGGTTGTAGCCGCCGTCGCCGTCCGGCTGGAACAGGATCGGGAATTCGCGCTGAATCTCGGCGAATTCGGTGGGGAAGACCAGCAACTGGTTCACCTGGTCGCCGAACTCGGCGCCGTGGCGGACCGCGACGGTCAGGTCCGGGTGGTCGACATTGTTGAGGAGGACGCGGTTGGTCATCGGGCTACTCGATGTGGAACGGACGTACCGCCTCCCCTGCCCGCGCCAGGCGCGCGGGATGCTGCGGCATCATGGAACAAGCGGCGAACCGGCTCAACCGGCAAAGCCGCCGCAGCGGACCGGTAAAAGAGTAAGGGCCGCTGCGAACAGCGGCCCTCCCCTTTCGATACGGCGGACCTCAGAACTTGAAGCGCGCGCCCAGCAGGAAGCGGCGATCGAGTTCCTGCGCGTACCAGAGCTCCTTCTCGTCGCGAGCGTAGGTACGGACATTTTCCTTGGTCAGGTTGATGCCTTCCAGCGTCACCGTGATGTTCGGCGTGATGTCGTAGCCGAAGCTGGCATCGAGCTGGCCGAACGCCGCGGTATACTCCGGATTGCGCGAGCCCTGGCGGTTGATGCCCGACAGGAACTTGTCACGCCAGTTGTACGCGATGCGGCCCGAGAAGCCGTACTTCTCGTAGATCAGCGTCGCGCTGAACGTGTCCGAGAGGCCCAGCAGCGCGAACTGATCCTGGCTCGGATCGGCCCCGTTGTTGAAGCCCACGTCGCCGCGCACCAGCGTGTATGCCGCGGCGACACCGAAGCCGGTGTTGCCGAGGAAATACTGCCCCGCGAACTCGGCGCCGTAGATCTCGGCGTCCTTGTTGTTGATCGGACGCGACACCAGGAACTGGTAGAGCGGGTCCTGGGCATTCGCCTGAACGTCGTAGGTGTTGTTGATCGTCTGGATATAGGCCGGATCGATCCGGTTGCCCGGGACGACGTGCGCGGAGACCGTCGCGGTGGCGGCGGCGACCGAGCCGGTCTGGTTGATCAGCGCCGTCATCACGAACAGATTCTCGTCGCTCGTGTCGAGGCCGAGGCCCTGGAGCGCGGTCTTCGCCGAACCCGAACGCGACCCCGTGGCACCCGAGCTCGGATCCCGCAGGCCCGCGAAGGTCTGCGTCACCTGGCCGCGGCCGATGAAGTTGTGCACGCGCTTGTCGAAGAAGGCGACCGAGACGTAGCTGTCAGGCTTGAAATACCATTCCAGCGAGACGTCGAAGTTGTCCGACACCAGCGGGTTCAGCGCCGGGTTGCCCGTGCTGCCGTTCGGCACGCCGCCGTTGAAGGTCGGACGCGGCGGACCGCCCACCGTGGTGGCAAGGAACAGATCGCCATAGTTCGGCCTGGCGATCGTCTTGCTGTACGAGGCACGCGCCACGAGGTTGCTGGTCAGATCGACCCGGAAGTCGAGCGACGGCAGGATGTTGTCGTAGCTGTGCTCGCCTTCGAGGTGCGTGATGTGCGTGCCGTCCAGGCCATAGACGGTGAAGTCGTTGTCCGACACCCACATGATCCCCGCCGGCGAGTCGGCGTTGGAGATCGAGTGCGACTGCGTGCGCTCATAGCGCACGCCGGCCACCATCTGCGCCTTGGCACCGCCGAGTTCGCCATTCCAGGTCACCTGGGCATAGGTCGACCAGATCTTCTCCTTGACGCGGTTGTCCTGGAAGTTGGTCGTCCCGATGTTGTTGCCCTGGGACTTATAATAGGGCGACAGCACCGAGTAGATCTTGGCCGCGTTGCCGCGGAAGGTCAGCTGCGAATCCGCGTCCCCGCCCGGATTATAGTGGCTGAACTTGCACTCGAGGCAGAAGGCGGTGAGGCCGCCCGGCACCTTCTGGATCACATCGCCCGGATGCGCGATGCCCCAGTCGCCCAGCGTCTGCTGGGTCGAGCGGAAGGTCTGCAGCATGTCGGTCGTGCGATAGTTGCCGCCGAACTCGAACTTGCTGTCGCCGCCGAGATCCCATTCGAAATCGGCGCGGCCTTCCCAGATCTTCTGGCCCTGGGTCGAGGTGTTGGTGCGCCCCACCTGCGAGCCGACGTCGTTGACCGTGAAAGTCTTGCCGGCCGGCAGCGTGATGTCCTGCTTCGGGATCTCGCCGCTATAGTCGACCGAGTGCGACGCGACGATGTTGGCGCCCATGCCCACCAGCGTCGAGCTGAAGCCATTGGCATTGTCCGGCGTGCTCGACGCCTTGGAATAATGGCCGTCGAGCTTCATCGAGAAGGTGTCGGTGAAGCCCCATTCGAGGTTCAGGCCGTAGTCCTGCAGCTTGCCCTTCTGGGCGCGCGACTGGGCTTCCATGCCCTCGTCCTTCGTGCCGCCCAGCGTCTCGTGAAGATAGACGGCGGTGGCGACGACCGGATTATTGTCGAAATGGACTTCGTCGAACGGGCGGCTGAACCAGTTCGAAAGGTCCGAACGCTCTTCCGACTGCTTGTTCTGCGCATAGAGCGCGTTGGCCGTGACCGTGATGTTGTCGGCCGGCTTGAACTCGACCACCGCCTGGCCGTTGATGCGCTCGCGCGTACCTTCCGCATAGTGGTAGCGGCTGTCGTTCGGAATCGCGACCAGCTGGCTCGAGTTCGACGGCGCACCCGTCACCACCGAGCAGGTCGAGTTCGGCGCACCCGAGCACACACCGCCCGAGCGGATGAACCCGCCCGAGACGAAGGTGCTGTAAGGCATGATGTTCCAGTCGTTCGACGTGGCCGAAATCGACGTGTAGTTGCGCTTCTGGTAGCTGCCGAACAGCGCGACGCCGAAGGTGCCCGACGGATCGGCCCAGTTGAGCACGCCCGAGGCTTCCGGCGTCACCTTCGAGCCGCAATCAAGGCAGCCGTTGACGCTGGTGTCATAGACCGCCTTGGCGCCGATGCTGCCGCTGAAGCCGCTTTCCTTGCTGTCGAGCGGGCGGCGCGTGACGACGTTAATCGTCGCGCCGATGCCGCCCGAGGGGACCGCGGCGCGGCCGGTCTTGTAGACTTCGAGCGTCTTCACGCCTTCCGAGGCGAGATTCGAGAAGTCGAACGAGCGGCTGGTGCCCTGCGCGCCGTCGGCATTCTCGTCGCCGCCGACGACCTGGATGGTCGAGGTCGCGAGCTGGCGGCCGTTCAGCGTGACCATGTTGTAGGTCGGGCCGAAGCCGCGGACGGTGATCAGCGAGCCTTCGCCGTTGGTGCGGTTGATCGACACGCCCGGGATACGCTGCAGCGATTCGGCCAGATTGGTGTCGGGGAACTTGCCGATGTCCTCGGCCGAGATCGCGTCGACGACGCCGTTCGAGTCGCGCTTGATGTCCATCGCCGCGTTGAGGCTGGCGCGGATGCCGGTGACGACGATTTCCTCGCCCTGCGAGTCGTCCGATTGCGCCGGAGCCGGATTGTCCTGCGCGAATGCCACCCCCGGCACTGCCAGACTGACGGCAAGTGCAAGCGCAGAAGCCGAGCGCGTGAGCGCCGGCGAAAGCCCAAAGCCCTTCATATAGGTCCCTCCAAGACGCCGGCGTACGCCTTACGGTCGCCGGCAGGTTTATAAGCGGGATTGCACCCCACCCGGATGTTACCGCTATCAGCGCAGCCAACGTTGTCAACACGATTTGGAAAGGATCGTTCGGTTTTGGCGCAACTATCTTACCGAGGCGTCGGATTTCCTTCGGGCTGTGGCAAATATACACGCTTTGAAGCAATATGAGGGACGTCATATTGCAGCGCAGCATAGCATGCCGCGCATAATGCTGCGAATGCGAACGTTAACATGGAAGTCAAATGGCGAATCAGTGCTCGTTGCTTTCGTGATCCCGATCGGCACAAGCTGATTGTGAACGTTCACATTACTGGCCGCCTCGCGACGCAGAGCCTTGAACCCCCATCTGTATGACAGCTTGTACGTGACGCCAACGTGTTCGGGGGGCCTCATGTAGGACAACTCACCCCGCGAGCGTAAAGGCGGCAGACAAGTGATACGCCTCCTTGTAGCTGGCACGGCCACTCGATTCACCCCATTTTCTGCCTCGGCAATACCATTGAATCCCCTCTTCGCTCGGGAAAGCTTGCGCAGCTTACCCAGACTGAGTAAGACCCGGCCATGACGACGCTAGCAGGCTCCAAGATTCGCCGGTTCCGCGAGGAACGCTCGCTTTCCCGCGCGGCGTTCGGCGCATGGTTCGGCACGCCCGGAAGCACCATCCAGGGGTGGGAAGAAGAGGGCAAGCGCGCCTCTGCTGCCGTGGTCAACCAGATTGCCGCGAACGGGATCGCTCATCACCAGGACTGGTATGTCCATGTCCGCGATCATGAAGTCGGCACGGCCTGGACGCCGGACAGCTGGCGCCGCGACGGCTTCGAGGCGCGGCAGCTGCCGACCTACCCCGACCGTGCCGCACTCGACGCCGCCACCGCGACGATCGGCAAGTTCCCCCCGCTGGTCTTCGCCGGCGAGGCGCGCAACCTCACCGCCGACCTCGCGCGCGTCGCCGAGGGCAAGGCGTTCCTGCTCCAGGGCGGCGACTGCGCGGAGAGCTTCGCCGAATTCCACCCCAACAACATCCGCGACACGTTTCGCGTGCTCCTCCAGATGGCGGTGGTGCTCACCTTCGCCTCCAAGCTGCCGACGGTGAAGGTCGGGCGGATGGCGGGGCAGTTCGCCAAGCCGCGCTCGGCCGACACCGAGACGATCGACGGCGTCGAGCTGCCGAGCTACCGCGGCGACAACGTCAACGACATCGCCTTCACCCCTGAGGCGCGCACCCCCGATCCGCAGCGGATGATCCAGGGCTATTCGCAGTCGGCGGCGACGCTCAACCTGCTCCGCGCCTTCGCGCAGGGCGGCTATGCCAACCTCCACCAAGTCCATAAATGGACGCACGACTTCATGGGCAAGAGCCCCTGGGCGAAGCGTTTCGCCGATGTCGCCGACCGGATCGGCGAGGCGCTCGACTTCATGCAGGCGTGCGGGATCGACGCGGACAGCGTGCCCCAGCTCAAGGCGACCGACTTCTACACCAGCCACGAGGCGCTGCTCCTCCCCTATGAGCAGGCGCTGACCCGGCAGGACAGCCTCACCGGCGACTGGTACGACACGTCGGCGCACATGCTGTGGATCGGCGACCGCACGCGCTTCGAAGGCTCGGCGCATGTCGAGTTCCTGCGCGGCATCGGCAATCCGATCGGCATGAAGTGCGGCCCCAGCCTTGCGCCCGACGCGCTGCTGCGGCTGCTCGACACGCTCAACCCGGGCCGCGTGCCGGGGCGGATCACGCTGATCACGCGCTACGGCCACGACAAGATCGAGGCCGCCCTCCCCGCGCTCGTCCGCGCCGTGAAGCGCGAGGGGCATCCGGTGGTATGGAGCTGCGACCCGATGCACGGCAACGTCGTCAAGGCGGCAAACGGCTACAAGACGCGCCCCTTCGAGCGCATCCTCGCCGAAGTCCGCGGCTTCTTCGCGGTGCATCGCGCCGAGGGGACGTTCGGCGGCGGCATCCACTGCGAGATGACCGGGCAGAACGTCACCGAATGCACCGGCGGCATGATCGACGTGACCGAGCAGGACCTCGCCGACCGCTACCACACGCATTGCGACCCGCGGCTGAACGCGGCGCAAAGCCTGGAGCTGGCGTTCCTGCTGGCGGAGATGCTCAACGAGGAGATGGCGGAGCGGCGGAAAGTGGCGGCCTGAGCCCGGAATTGGGCGCTTGACGGCGCCGCCGCGCCCCCCTAGATGCCCGCCTCTCCGCCGCACGGCCCCTTCGTCTAGCGGTCTAGGACGTCGCCCTCTCACGGCGAAAACACGGGTTCGAGTCCCGTAGGGGTCACCAGCGATTTCAATGACTTAAAGTTCGCCGGGCTGTCTACGCCCCGGCTCGCACCCATCGTCGGTCGCCGTCGAGCGCGACTTCTCCGAGGCTACAGGCCCGTTCGAGCCAATTCTCCGCTTAATTTGGCTCGATCGCGAAATGTTCCGCGATCGTCCGCGTCGTTTGGGGTGCCTCCAGCACGGCGCGGGGCTCTCGAGAAGCAGCGCGAACAGGATTCCGCGCATTATCCGCGTGCGCGCCTTGGCTTCCGCTGGCCGAGCAACACAGCTGGTGGGCAATCCGGCTGCGGTCGCCTACTTCGCCGGGAAGCGCGCGTTGATCCAGCTCGCCATCTTCTCCAGTGCGACCGGTGCCACCGTCTCCTCGATCTCGGCATATTCGCCGACCGCGCCGGTCTTCGCCGTCTGGAACAGATGGTTGAGGCCGGGAAGCTCCACGATGGTGACGTCCTTGTCGTCCTTCAGCGCGGCCCGGATCGCAGGCAGGTTTTCCCCGGCGGGGACCTGCCGGTCGAGGCTGCCGTTCATCGCCAGCACGGGCACCCGGATCGCGCGCAGATTGGGCGCCGGATCGTAGCGGAAGAAATAGCGGAACCAGGGCGTCGCGAGCTGGGCGAGGATGAGCTGCCTGTCGGTGCCGGCCGGCACGCCGATCGCCGCCAGCGCCTCGGGCGTTAGCACCGCCAGCGCCGCGGAGCGCCCCTCCTCATAGGTGGCGCCGCTCGCCACGGCCTTGTACAGCGCGGCCCAGACGGGTGCGGCACGATCCAGCTCGGCCTCGCTCTGGCCCATGCTGGCGCCGATCAGCCGGCGCTGCGAGAGCATCAGCTGCTCGAGTCCGGTGCCTGGCCCCGCCATCATGATCAGGAAGGCGACCTCCTTGTTCGTCGCCATCGCGATCGGGCCGATCATCCCGCCCTCGCTGTGGCCGATGAACCCGATCGCGTCGGGCCGGATGTCCTTGCGGGCGCGCAGATAGGCGAAGGCGGCGTTGCTGTCGGTGGCGAAGTCCGCCGAAGTCGCCTTCGCCACTTCGCCGGTCGACTTGCCCGCGCCTCGATCGTCAACGCGCAGCACCGCGATGCCGCGGCGCGAGAGATAGTCGGCGATCACCCAGAAGGGCTTGTGCCCCATGAGCGTCTCGTCGCGGTCCTGCTGGCCCGATCCGGTGATCAGGATCGCCGCGGGAAACGGCCCCTTCCCCGCCGGCAGGGTCAGCGTGCCGGCGAGATGGACGCCGCGCTCGGCGGGATTGTCGAACGCGACGTCCTCGGCCGAATAGGGGAAAGGCGGCCGCGGCGTCTGCGGGCGCTTCGGCGGCGTGCTCGCGGCCGAGGCAACGCCGCGCGTGAAGACGACGTCGTCGGCGGGCCGGTTGGGCGCGGTCCAGGTGCCGGCAAGCCGCTGCCCATCGTCCGACAGCGTGCCCTCGTAGCTCGCCCCCACGACGGCGAGCCTGAAGCGGATCTTCCTGCCGTCGCGCGCGAGATCCTGTACGGGCAGGCCATAAGCGAGCTGGTCGGGCGAATCGAGCGAGGCGATCGTGCCCCGCGGCCCGGTGACGATCCGCAGCACGAGCCGAAGGGTGGCGCCGTTGGGCGTGACCTTGGCGGACCACACGCCGTCCAACCCTGCGATCACCGGCCTGGCCGGGGGCAGCCCCCTCACGAGCTTGAGGGGCAGGTCCATGCCCTGTGCGAAGGTGCCGTTCCAGGCCTGGTCGGCGACGCTCCAGCTGCCCTTGTAGGTGGCGCCGATCGCCTTGATCTCGACCGAGAGCTGCCCGTCCGGCGCCTGGGCGGCGATGGCGGGGATCTTGCCCGAGCCCTGGTCGGGGCTCTCCAGGTCGGCCTTGAGCGAACCGTCGGGCGAGCGGCTGATCGAAAGGATGAGCGTGAGGCCGCCGCGCGGCGTCGTCAGGACGCCGTTCCAATCCCCCACGGGATCGGGCACCGCCTGGGCGAGCGCGGGCTTGCTCACGGCGAACCCCGCGAAGAGGGACATGATCAGCAGGAGCAATCGGAAGGAAGGCATTTCGATGTCCTCTCGAACCGGATCAGTGCGCACGGCGTGCGAAGCGGAAGGTCATTTCTCCGGTGCCTGCAGCAGCAACCTGGTGAAGGCGCCGATGCTGACGGGCTGGCCGGTGCTGAGCAGGCTCGCCTGGAACAGGCGGCCGAGCAGGACCAGTTCGAGCGCGACGAAGGCGAGCAGCACGATCGTCGTGCCGATCACCTCGACCAGCGATACGCCGGTGCCGAGCCGCGCGAGCATCGCGAACGGCGTGTAGAGCGGGATCCACGACAGGATCTGCGTGATCAGCGCGTCGGGGCTGCGCAGCGATGCCTGCATCATGATCATCACCGGGATCATCACCAGAAGCAGCACCGGCATCAGATAGGATTGCGCATCCTGCATCGAATCGCTGAGCGATCCGATCGCGAGGAACAGCATCGCCAGCACCAGATAGCCGGCCAGGAAGTAGAAGAGCATCGCGAGTACGATCCACGGCCCCTCGATCGCTTCGATCGACGGACGGAGCACGTCGGCGACGAAGCCGTTCGACGAGAAGGCCGCCGCGACCGCGCAGCCTGCCCAGACCGCGATGATGCCAAGCCCGACCGCGCCGAGGCCCAGCAGCTTGCCCTGCATCAGCTGGGTCGGTCGCACGCAGGCGAGCACCGATTCGAGCAGCTTGTTCGAGCGTTCCTCGACGACGCCCTGGAGCATCATCGAGCCGGTGGTGATCGCCGTGATCAGCAGCAGATAGACCAGGGCCAGCGGCACGAACGACTTTGTGACGATCGGGCCTCGGCCCTTCCCCGCCGGCGGCTCGGCGACGCGCACCGGCGCGACCAGCGTCTCGACCTGCGCCGCAGCGAGCGGGGACAGGCCGCCGGCCTGCAATGCCTGGAGGCGGAGGGCGCTCGTCAGCTCGGCGCGGATCGGCTCGATCAGCCCGGCGGGATAGCGCCCGCTCGTCCACATCTGCACGACTGCCGTCGGCGACGTGCCGAAATCCTTGGGGATATAGACCGCGAGCGCGAACGGCCGCTTGCCCTCGGGAGTCTCGACATCCCCCTTGAGCGGATCCGCGACCGCCGCGCCGAACGCGGCAGCGCCCTGGCCTGCGGAAGCGCCGTGCGGCGGCGGGATACGCACGAAGTCGCGGGCCGGCGCCTTAAACGGGGGTGCCTCACGGGGAACATGCGGCGCGATCCTGCGCTCGGCCGCCGCGACGCCGCCTTCGGCGACGAAGCGCTGCACGGCGCCATCGGCCATCCACGCACCCGGTTGCGCCCAGGGCTCGCCCGGCGCCACCCCGCCGAGCTTCCAGCGCTCGACATAAGACGAAAGCGCACGAAGCACGTCGCGCTGGTGCTCGATTTCAAGCCGCTGCTGGATCCGCTTGTCAAAGCGGCCGGAGGCGTCGACCAGCGTGTAGGCGACCGTCGGCTGCGGCGCCATCAGCGTGCTCGCGACGATCGAGGCGGCGAGCGCCACCGGCACGATGAGCAGCATTACCCAGAAGCCGCGCGTCGCCAGGATCTGGCGGATCTCGCGGACTGCGACGAGCAGGACGGCCTTCATTTCACGATCTCCTGGTCGCCGCCGACGAGATGGATGAACACCTCGTGGAGCGTGGGTCGATGGATGTCGAAGCTGCGCAGCGCGAAGCCCTGGCCGGTACAGGCCTCGAGCAGGTCGCCGGGCGAAGCACCGGGGGCGAGGGCCAGCTGGTAGTTCGTCCATCCGTCGGCCGCGGCCCCGGTCGGCGTGGCGGAAGCAACGCCGGGCAGTGCGGCCGGATCGCCGCGGCTGGTCAGCGTCAGCCGGCTGGGCAGCGCGCCGCGCGCTTCGTCCTGCGTGCCCTCGAACACCTTCTTGCCGCGCGCGAGCAACAGCAGCCGGTCGCACAGCCGCTCGGCATGCTGCATGACATGCGTCGAGAAGATCACCGTCGAGCCGCCGCGCGCGAGGTCCTTGATCACGTCCTCGAGCACGCCCTGGTTGACCGGGTCGAGCCCCGAAAAGGGCTCGTCGAGCAGCACCAGCCTGGGCGTGTTCACGATCGCCGTAGCGAGCTGGACCTTCTGCGCGAGCCCCTTGGAGAGCTTGCCGATCCGCGTCTTGAGGCGGTCGGCGAGATCGAGCCGCTCGAGCAGCGCGGTCGCCGCCTTGCGCGCCGATGCCGCATCCATGCCCTTCAGCCGCGCGAAGTAGATCACGGTGTCGAGCACGCTCATCCCGCGATAGAGGCCGCGCTCCTCGGGCAGGAAGCCGATCTGGGCGGCATGCTCGCGGCTGGGCGCGGCACCGAGCACCTCGATCCGTCCCGACGTCGGGCGCACGATGTCGAGCGTCATGCGCAGCGACGTCGTCTTGCCCGCACCGTTTCCGCCGAGGAACCCGAAAACGCCGCCCTCAGGCACCGCGAAGCTCAACGCATCGACCGCGGTGAAGTCGCCGAAGCGCTTGGTCACGTCGTCGAGCAAGAGAACAGGGGCATTCATGCCGGGGTCCTTTCGTCGGGCAGTCGGGTGATGGGCAGGTCGCGCCCGTTCTGGTGCAGTACCGCATGGGTCGCGGCGCCGGCGGTATCGGCGACGAAGCTGATCTGGGCCGCGACCACGGTCCAGAAGAAGCGCCTCTCGGATTCGGGATGAACCTCGAAGCGGGGCTGGCCGGTGATCTCGATGAACAGCCGCCCGTCCTCGGCGGTGACGTCGAGGGTCCGCGCCGCATCGACGCGGTAGCGGCCGACATAGCGGCCGAGGATCGCCCGATCGATCGCGACCGGAATCCGCGGGCGCTGCTGCTCGGCGAGGCGCTCGCGGATGCCGGCCGTCGCCTGCTCGGCTTCCTCGGCGGAAACGCGGTCGAGCCGCTGCTCGATGCCGTTCTGGTGGACGATCAGAGCGGTGGCCCGATCCTCGGCGACGAGGAAGCTGAGCTGTACCGGCAGCTGGCGATAGAAGAAGCGCGTCTCCGATTCCGGGATCACCTCGAGTTCGGGCTGACCGGCGACCTGAACGATCAACCGGCCGTATCGAATGCCCGTCCGCAGGGCCACGCCCACCGCGGAGGCATAGTGGCCGACATAGCGCTGGAGGATCTCGAGCGGCAGCGGAACCTCGACGCGCGGCCTGGCCTGGTCTGCTTCGCTAGCGCGCGCCGCGGCGCGCATGGCCTTGCCGGTCGCCGCATCGGTGCGCTCGAGCCGCACGGTCCGATCCGCGCGATGGTGGAGGAGCGCGCGCGCCGGCCCGGGACCGTCGGCCTCGAAGGTGAAATGGCCCTCGAGCCCGCTGATCAGCGCGCGACCATCCCCCGGGTCCCGCAACTCGAGCCGTTCGCCGGTGGCCGTCTCGAACCACAGTCTCCCCTCGTGCCGCACGACCGCGACGGCCGCGTTGGTCATGATCCGGGGATCGTGGCGGTAGAAGCCCAGCCAGCTTGCGCGAGGCCCGTCGGGCGACGCCCGATCGACGAACGCCTTGAGCGCGCGCCAGCTCGCAAATCCGTAATCGCGCGCGATCGAGAGCTGCGCCTCGACAAGCTTGACACTCGCATCGAGGGCACGCAATTCGCCGAGACGCCTCCGCGCCTGATGCTTCAGGTGCTCGAGGCTCGGGCGCTCAGGCAGATGTTGCACGGCAGCTGCCGCGGAACGGCTGGACACGACGGACCTTTCTTCCGTTGCGCCCGGGGTCCGCACGATCGGGCAGGAAGTCAGGCACAGCAGGTCCCAACCACAGGTTCGAGCGGGCTGTGCCCTTTACGCGGACCGTATGCCTCTCGATAGGCGGGCGGACCATAGGCCCGGCCAGGGTCCCGCGCAAGGTGGGGCGAGATTCGGCGGGAGCCCGCCATAGCGGGGACATTCAGGCCGAGAGCGGCAGCGCGGTCGTCGACTTGATCTCCTGCATCGCAAAGGAGGAGCTGACATCGTGCAGCGGCGCGACCTTGGTCAGCTTGCGGTAGATGCGGTCGTAATCGGCGATGTCGCGGGCGACGACCTTGAGCAGATAGTCGATGTCGCCGCTCATCCGATAGAATTCGACGACCTCGGGCATCAGCGACACGCCTTCGGAGAAGGCCTGCAGCCATTCGTCGGTGTGGTGCGCCGTGCGGACCGCGACGAACACCGTGACACCCAGTCCCAGCTTCTCGCGGTCGAGGATGGCGGCGCGGCGCTCGATCACGCCATCGCGCTCGAATCGCTTGATCCGCTTCCAGCACGGCGTCTGCGACAGGCCGACGCGCTCGGCGACCTCCGAAATGGGGAGTGTCGCATCCTCCTGGAGAATCGCCAGGATGCGACGATCCATAGAGTCGAGAACAATATCCTCCATACACCCCGTAATCCCAAGATCGCCTTCTCCCATATCGAAGGAATGGGGATGAAAAAAGAACCAAGCGACCGCTGACGACGTTTAGGATCGCGGCATCCAGCAGGAGTTCCGGATGCTACACCGCTTATTCCTCGATCATCCCCGCTCCGTCGGCGAGAGCTATCGCGAGCATCTCGTGGTGGCGGCGGGTTTCGGAGCCATGCTGTTCGCGGCCGGCTTCGCCTGCATGATCCATGCGATCTTGCCCGGCCTGTTCAGGACGACCGGCAGCGACATCATCCGCCGCTTGCACCGCCACATGGTCACGCATCGCCGCCGCGAGCCGATGCCGGACGGCAACGTGCCGGCATCCGAGACGGGCGAGTAGCGCGCCGTGCCGACCACGACGGCTGCGGGCCTCGACGGCGAGGGGACCCCGGACATCCGCGTCGGGTGGCGCAGCCTGGTGCCGGGGCTCACCGTGGTCGCGACGGGGACGCTCGCGGCCGGCTTCATCGCGGACCATTATGGCGCGCCGCTCACCCTGATGGCGCTGCTGCTCGGCCTCGCGCTCAACTTCCTGTCCGCGGACGCGCGCCTCGAGCCGGGGTTCGCCTTCGCATCGCGCGCCCTGCTGCGCTGGGGCATCGTGCTCGTCGGCGCACGCGTCACCATCGGCCAGATCGTCGGCCTCGGGCCAGTCGCGCTGCTGTGCATCATGGGGATCGTGACCGCGACGATCGGCGTCGGGATCGTCGCGTCGCGGCGGCTGGGATTCGATACCGCCTTCGGCATCCTCGCGGGAGGATCCGTCGCGATCTGCGGAGCGAGCGCGGCGATGGCGCTCGCCGCCACGCTCGGCCCGCGCCGCGCCAGCGAGTCGCAGTTGACGATCGTGCTCGTCGGCATCTCGGCGATGAGCGCGGCCGCGATGGTGGCCTATCCGATCGCGGCGCACGCCCTCGGCCTGTCGGACTTGCGCGCGGGTTTCCTGCTCGGCGCCTCGATCCACGACGTCGCCCAGTCGCTCGGTGCTGGCTATGCCTATTCCGAGGAGGCGGGCCAGATCGCTGCGATCGTCAAGCTGACGCGCGTTGCCCTGCTCGCGCCCGTGCTGGCCGTGGTCGCGCTGTTCCTTCCCAGGGGGGACGGCGGCGCCGGGGCGGGTCATGTTCCCTGGTTCGTGCTCGGCTTCTTCCTTCTTGCCGGCGCGAATTCGCTGGGGTTCGTTCCCGCCCTGGCCTCGACGCTGTCCTCGGACGCCGCAGCGGTGATGCTCGCGGCCGCCGTCACGGCGACGGCGATCCGCTCCCCCTTGCCCAAATTGCTCGAGACCGGCCCCAGGCCGCTGCTCGTCCTCGCGGCCGCGACGCTCGCCGCCTTCCTGCTGTCCCTGCTGGCGGCGCGCTTCGCGATCTGAAGCGCCGCGGGGGAAACCGGACCCTCCGCGAACCGATTTCTATTTCGCCCCCTCCCCCGAGCCTCTATCATCGCAGGCCTCATGGAGGGACCCGATGGGCATTCTCGACTTTCTTTCCAAGCAGTTCGTCGACGTCATCGAATGGGTCGACGAGCCCGGCGTGCTCGCGATCCGCTATCCGATGCAGGATCGCGAGATCCAGAACGGCGCGCAGCTGACCGTGCGCGCCGGCCAGATCGCCTTCTTCCATGACGAAGGCCAGATCGCCGACGCCTTCACGCCTGGCCTCTACAAGCTCGAGACCTCGAACCTGCCGCTGCTCACTGCGCTGCAGAATTGGGACAAGGGCTTCGCCTCGCCGTTCAAGTCCGACGTCTATTTCTACTCGCTGAAGGAGCAGATCGGGCTGAAGTGGGGCACCGCGCAGCCGATCACGGTGCGCGACAAGGAGTTCGGGCCGCTGCGCATTCGCGCCTTCGGCAGCTACAGCTTCTGCATCGGCGACGTGCCGGTGTTCGAGACCAAGATGATGGGCTCGCTCGAGCGGCTCACCGTCACCGATATCGAGCCGCAGCTGCGCGGCGCGATCGCTTCGGAGCTGGCGAGCGCGCTCGGCGGCGGCGACATCGCCTTCCTCGACCTCGCCGCCAACCAGGGCGCGCTCTCGGAGAAGCTCAAGGCTGCTGTGCAACCTGCGTTCGCGCAATGGGGGCTCAGCTGCCAGAGCTTCTTCGTCGAGAGCCTGTCGCTGCCAGACGAGGTCCAGGAATATCTCGACAAGGCGAGCTCGATGCGGTTGGTCGGCGACCTCGACCGGTTCGTCCGCTTCCAGAGCGCGCAGGCGATCGAGACCGCGGCGGCGCAGTCCGGCGGGATCGCCGGCGCCGGTGCGGGCGCCGCGGCGGGGCTCGCGATGGGCCAGGTGCTCGCCGGCGGGCTCGGCGGTGGCGGTGGTGCCGCGATGGGCGGCCCGGCGGGCGAGGACGCGTTCGGCCAGATCGAGAAGCTCCACAAGCTGCTCACTGTCGGCGCGATCACCCAGGCGGAGTTCGACGCGAAGAAGGCCGAGCTGCTGGGCCGGATCCGCTGAGGCCGAAACACACCCCATGAGCCTGACCGTCAACTGCCCCAATTGCGGCGCCGAAGTCGTGTTCCGCTCGGCCGCGCTGCCGTCGCGCGTCTGCGACTATTGCCGCAGCCTGCTGGTGCGCAGCGACGCGGGCGTCGGCGTCGCCGGCGAGAGCGCGGCGGTGCCGTTCGACGTGAGCCCGGTACGCGTCGGGATGCGCGGCGAAGCCGATGGACAAAGCTTCGACGTGCTGGGCCGCGTGCGCTGGGCGTGGACCGACGGGTCGTGGAACGAATGGTTCCTGCTGTTCGCCGACGGCAGCAGTGCCTGGCTCGGCGACGCGATGGGCCAGTTCATGCTGCTCCGCGACGCACCGATCGAGACCGCGCGCGCGAAGGCGCTCAAGCGGGTCATCTCGGGCGGCGAGGCCCTGCCGGGCACCGAGGCGCAGATCGACGGGACCAAATATCAGGTCTCCGACGCCCGCCGCGTCGTGCTGCTCGCTGCCGAGGGCGAGCTGCCCTGGACGCCCACACCTGGCTGGAAGCTCTACAGCGTCGACCTCAAGGGCCGCGCGGGCGAATGCGCGACGCTCCAGCGCGACGCCAATGAAGCGACCTTCTACACCGGCCGCTATGTGACGCTGGCCGAGCTCAAGCCCAAGGGTCTGCGCACGTTCGAAGGCTGGGCGATGCCCGACTATGCCCGCTGACGACATCGCCTTGCCGCCCGCCCCCGCGGCGCAGGCGCTGAGCTGCCCGGCGTGCGGCGGCACGATCGAGCTGCGCGCGGCGGGCTATTCGGTGTCGGTCGGCTGCCAATATTGCTCCAGCGTGCTCGACGTCTCGGAACCGGCGGTCAGGCTGATCACGCGCTATGCCGAGGAAGCGTGGGGGCTCGACATCCCGCTCGGCACGCGCGGCACGATCGAGGGCGTCGAATGGGAAGCGATCGGCCATATGCGCCGCTCGATCGACGGCGCCTATCCGTGGCAGGAATATCTGCTGTTCAACCCCTATCACGGCTATCGCTGGCTGGTGAACGCCAATGGCGCGTGGAGCTTCGGCGAGATGCTCGCCGTCAATCCGGATTATGTCACCTACGACACGCTGGGCGTCGGCGGGCAGAACTTCACGCGCTTCTTCGCGGACAGCAGCGCGAGCGTAGACAGCGTGGTGGGCGAATTCTACTGGCAGGTCCGCGTCGGCGAGCGCGTCGAGGGGGCGGACTGGGTGCGCCCGGGTTGGATGCTCTCGCGCGAGAGCAATGGCAACGAAGTCAGCTGGACCCTGCTCGAGCTGCTCGACGCCAGGGTGATGAAGGCGGCGTTCGGCGTGGACGCGCCGCGCAACCCCTGGCCCCCGCCCCCGCACGCATCCTCACCGCACGGGCCCTGGGTCCGCCAGGGCGTGCTGATCGGGATCGCGGTGGCGCTGCTGCTGATGCTGGTCACCGTGTTCCTCAGCGGCTCGACCCAACTCGCCCAAGGCGCGCTGCCGATCGCCGCCGACGGGCACGACCAGACCGCGACGATCGGGCCGATCGTGCTGGGCGGGGCCTATCAGCGCGTCAACATCCGTGCGCAGGTGCCCAAGCTCGAGAACGGCTGGGTCGACCTCGATTATTCGCTCGTCGATCGCAAGACGCAGCAGAGCTACCAGGCCTATGCCGCCGCCGAACGCTATTCGGGGCACGATTCGGACGGCTACTGGACCGAGGGCAGCCGCGGCGCGCAGGTCGCGGTCGCGACCGTGCCGGCGGGGACTTACGACCTGGTGGTCGACTATAAGGGCAATGTCTGGGGCGCGACCTACGACTATCTGCTCCAGGGCCCGTCGCAGGGCTGGATGGCGCGGGACAACCAGCCCGAGATCGCCATCGAGGTGAGCCGCGGCGGGCTGTTCTTCGGCAATCTGATCCTGGCGCTGATCATCCTGTTCCTGCCGCTCATATGGGGCGCCTACCGGCATCTGCGCTTCGAGCAGGCGCGCCAGGGCCAGAGCGATTTCCCTGCCACCGGCATCGCCGCGATGGTCAATAGCAGCGGGGACGACGACGAATGAACCGCGGCACCTTCCTGTTCTCGCTCTGGTGCCTCGGCGTCGTCGCGCTGTTCATGGTCGCCGGCAGCTTCGCCTATTCGCCCTTCGCCGACGGCGGCCGCGCGCCGCGCGGCTCGGGCTTCTACGGACCCACCCACAAGTAAAAGGGGAGACGGACATGGTCACCACGCTACCCGCGCTGCTCAGCACCTTGCTCTATGCCTTCATCGGCATCGTCGTGTTCGCGGCGGGATTCCTGATCCTCGACCTGCTGACGCCGGGCAAGCTCTGGGAAGAGATCCAGGCCAAGCAGAATGTCGCGGTGGGCATCTTCGCCGGCTCGGTGGCGATCGGGCTCGCGATCATCGTCGCCGCCGCGATTCATGGCTGAGGGCGATCCGCCGCCTTCCAGGGTCACTGCCTCCGCGCCGGCGACGACGCTGCTCGTCTCGGCCTTCGTCGTCTCGACCTGCGGCCTGATCTACGAGCTGCTCGCGAGCACCATCGCCAGCTACCTCCTCGGCGACAGCGTCACGCAGTTCTCCACCGTCATCGGCACCTATCTGTTCGCGATGGGCGTGGGCAGCTGGTGCTCGCGCTATGTGAAGCGCGACGAGCTCCGTCTGTTCGTCCGCACCGAGCTGCTGATCGCGCTCATCGGCGGCTGCTCGGCGGCAGCGCTGTTCCTGCTCTTCCCGCTCGTCCAGGACTTCCGGGTGGCGCTCTACGCGCTCGTGCTCGCGATCGGCTTCCTCGTCGGGCTCGAAATCCCGCTGCTGATGCGGATCCTCAAGGGCTTCGACTTCCGCGAAGTCGTGTCGAACGTGCTGACCTTCGACTATGTCGGCGCGCTCGCGGCGTCGCTGCTCTTCCCGCTGCTGCTGATGCCGCACCTGGGACTGATGCGCACCGGCTTCCTGTTCGGCATCGCCAACGGCGGCGTCGCGCTGGCGCTGCTGATGGTGCTGCCGCGCGCCTCGGGCTTCCGGCTCGAGAAGGTGCTGGCGATCGTCGTGCTGCTGCTGCTTTGCGTAGGCTTCGTCGCGTCGGACCGGCTCCAGCGCTGGGCCGAAGTCGCGGTCTACGGCGAGCCGGTGATCTATGCGCAGACGACGCGCTACCAGCGGATCGTGCTCACCCGCCACGGCGACGACATCCGGCTGTACCTCAACGGCAACCTCCAATTCTCGTCGCGCGACGAATATCGCTACCACGAGGCGCTGGTGCACCCCGCGATGGGCCGCGTTGCCAACCCCAGGAACGTGCTGATCCTCGGCGGTGGCGACGGGCTCGCGGCGCGCGAGGTGCTCCGCTACCCGCAGGTCGAGCATCTCACCCTCGTCGACCTCGACGCCGAGATGACCAGCCTGTTCTCGCGCACCGCGATGCTCACCCAGCTCAACCATGGCTCGCTCACCAACGCGCGGATGCACGTGATCAACGCCGACGGCTTCCGCTGGGTACGCGAGCACCAGGGGCGGCAGTATGACGCGATCATCGTCGATTTCCCCGATCCGGTCGATTATTCGGTGGGCAAGCTCTACACCGAGACCTTCTACCGCGGCGTCCGCCGGCTGCTCGCGCCCGGCGGCGTGATGGTGGTGCAGAGCACCTCCCCGCTGGTCGCGCCGATGGCTTTCTGGACGGTCGCGTCGACGCTCGAGGCCGCCGGGCTGCAGACGCGCGGCTACCACGTCTACGTGCCCAGCTTCGGCGAATGGGGCTTCGTCCTCGCCGCCGCCGGGCCGATCCCGACGACCGTGCGCTTCCCCCGCGGGCGCTTCCTCACCCCGGTGAGCGAGCCGCTGATGTTCGACTTCCCGCCCGACATGGCGCGGCGGCCGACGCCGGTGAACCGGCTCGACAACCAGATCCTCGTCCGCGAGTTCGCCGACGCCTGGAGCCGCTATGAAGGCTGACCGGCGGATGGTGCTGGGCCTGGGCGCCGCCGCAGCCTGCGCGGCGGGCGCGGGCGGGATCGCCTATGCGCTGCACGAGCCGGCGCTGCCCGAAGGCACGCTCGAGGGCGCCGACCTCGCGCGCGGGCATCGCCTCCGCCAGGGCGATTTCCCCGCGCCGAGCCGGACCGACGAGGTCGACGTGTTGATCGCCGGCGGCGGCGTGGCGGGGCTCTCGGCGGCCTGGCGGCTGCACGACGCCGGCTTCACGCGCTTCAGGCTGCTCGAGCTCGAGGACCGCGTCGGCGGCAATGCGCGCAGCGGGCGCAACGCGGTCTCGGCCTATCCGCTCGGCGCACATTACCTCCCCGTGCCCAATCAGGAAGCGCGGGCGCTCCGCAACATGCTCGGCCAGTTCGGGATGATCACCGGCGAAGCGAACGGCGTGCCGGTCTACGACCCGACCCAGCTCTGCGCCGACCTCGAAGAGCGGCTGTTCTGGCAGGGCAGCTGGCAGGAAGGGCTGATCCCGCGCACCGGCCTCTCGCCGACGGACCGGCGCGACCTCGCCGCGTTCGAAGCCGCGATGGCCGGCTATTCGAAGCGCATCGGCACCGACGGCAAGCCGGCCTTCGCCGTGCCGATGGCCTACAGCTCGCGCGATGCCTACCTGACCGCGCTCGACCGGCAGAGCTTCTCCGTCTGGCTCGACGCGCAGGGGTGGCACTCGCCGGTGCTGCGCGCGCACGTCCGCTACGCGATGCGCGACGATTACGGCACCGAGCCGGGCGAAGTCTCGGCCTGGGCCGGCATCCATTATTTCGCCGCGCGCCGCGGTTGGGCGGCAGAAGGTGCCGGCGGCAACGAGCTGACCTGGCCCGAGGGCAACGGCCGGCTCGTCGCGCGCATGGCAGGGCTGTTCGCGGACCGCATCGCCGGCGGCCGCATCGTCCATCATGTCTTGCGAGACGACGATGCGATCCTCGTCGACAGCTTCGACGTCGCGACCAACACCACCACCCGCACCCGCGCCAGGGCCGCGATCCTCGCGATGCCGCACTTCGTCGCGGTCCGCGTCTGCCCCGAGTTGGGAAGCGCGGACGGGTTCAGCTACGCGCCCTGGCTGATCGCCAACGTCACCGTCGACCGGCTCCCCAAGGGCCCCGGCGTGCCGCTCGCCTGGGACAATGTGTCGAGCACGAGCAACTCGCTCGGCTATGTCGTCGCGACGCACCAGGGCCCCGACGCGATTGCGGGCGCGAGCGTGCTCACCTGGTACCTCCCGCTCTCCGACATGCCGCCTGCCGACGCCCGCCGGCTGCTGCTCGCGCGGCCCGCCGAGGACTGGAAGCGCATCGTCCGCGAGGACCTCCTCCTCACCAACCCCGACCTCGACGGCGCGATCCGGCGGATCGACCTGTGGCGCTGGGGTCATGCGATGATCCGCCCCACGCCCGGCTTCCTCTGGCGCGGCGACGGGGTCCAGCCCGAGCCGCCGCTGTTCCTCGCGCACAGCGACCTCTCGGGCCTCTCGCTGTTCGAGGAAGCCCATTATCATGGCGTGCGCGCCGCCGAGGGCGCGATGGCGCGGCTCGGCCATGCGCATGCGAGTCTGTTGTGAGTAGCATGCACCAGGGCCACCATCTGATCGCCGACCTCGAAGGCTGTTCGCACCTCGCCGACGAGGGTCTGATCGCCGATTGCCTCGCGCGTGCCGCGGCCGCCGCGGCGGCGACCCTGCTCGAGATCCGCCTCCACGGCTTCGGCCCCGGCCAAGGCGTCACCGGCGTCGCGCTGCTCGCCGAATCGCACATCTCGATCCACACATGGCCCGAACATGGCTCGGCCTGCGTCGACATCTTCCTGTGCAGCCGCGCGCATGATCTCGATGCTGCACTGCACATGATCGTCTCGGCGCTCGGCGGACGAATCCGCCACAAGACGCTCGTCGAGCGGAACTTCGGCGCCTCGCTGCCGGTTGATTGACCCGAAATCGTAAGAACTTCGCCCGATATCGGCGTCGGTGACTGACGAATTGTCAGAGTCGGCGCGCATTGGGACTGTCCACGGCGGAACTTGTCCACATTCGAGGCGATATTTTACGATTCCAATGCGTTAAATGTCATGACATGTTCACAAATCTGTGGATAACTCGTGGACATGGGACAGAGGCTCGATCTGGCACGTGAGCTGGACATCCTCGCCGGAGAGGCAAGGACGCTGGCTGAGGCACAAGCGCTGCGCGACCGCGCGGACAGGCTCCGCCGCGTCCGCCGGGGCTGGCTCGCCCCCTGGGCCGCCCCGCCGCTGATCCGAAACTAAGGGCTTCACCGTCGCGCCCCGTCCGGTGGAAACCAGCGCCTATCCCATTTCCAACCGTCATCCCGGCGAAAGCCGGGACCCAGAGCCACGAGCGACACGGCTTGCTGCCTGGGTCCCGGCTTTCGCCGGGATGACGATTCTTGGGAGGGCTCTAGGCACGCCCCCTCCCCTCATGGCATACCCGAATCACGAAAAAGACTCTGAGGAGAGGATCATGGCCACCGCGCTCCAGGACCGCCCGCGCGTCAGCGACGCCGAATGGGAGGCCCGCCAGCAGCTCGCCGCCTGCTACCGCGTGTTCGACATGCTCGGCTGGTCCGAGATGATCTACAACCATATCACGCTGAAGGTGCCGGGCGAGGATAGCGCGTTCCTGATCAATCCCTTCGGCCTGCACTTCAGCGAAGTCTGCGCCTCCAACCTCGTGAAGATCGACATCGACGGCAACAAGCTCGACGACAATCCCTATCCGGTGAACCTCGCGGGCTTCACCCAGCATTCGGTGTTCCACCGCCATCTGCCCGATGCGCATTGTATCGCGCACACGCACACGACCGCGGGCATGGCGGTGAGCGCGCTCGAGGGCGGGCTCCAGCCGATCAACTTCTACGCGTGCAACTTCGTCGGCCAGATTGCCTACCATGATTTCGAAGGCGTCACGGTGCGCGCCGAGGAAGGCGAGCGGCTGATCGAGCATCTCGGCGGCAAGCGCGTGATGTTCCTCAAGAACCACGGCATCCTGGTGATGGGCCGCAGCGTGCCCGAGACCTTCATGATGCACTGGGCGCTGCAGCGCGCCTGCGAGATCCAGATGGCGACGCTGTCGATGGGCGCGCCGATCCTGGTGTCCGACGAGGTCGTGGCGATCCACCAGCGCGACATCTCGAAGGTCCAGCTCCCCGGCGGCCCCGGCGCGCCCGACTTCGCCGCGATGGTCCGGCTGCTCGACCGCAAGGACACGAGCTGGCGGAATTGAGCGAGGGTCCCCGCCCATCAGTCGTCATCCCGGCTTTCGCCGGGATGACGATGGTAGCTGAGCGGACGCGGGCACAACGCCCTTCGGAATGCCGATAAATCACGCTAGACCCCGCGCATGACTCGCTTCACGGTCAACAACAAGCCGGTCGCCTATAAGCTCGACCCCAAGACGCCGCTGCTCTGGGCGCTGCGCGACGCCTCGAACCTCACCGGCACCAAATATGGCTGCGGCACCGGCGACTGCGGGGCGTGCATCGTCGATGTCGACGGGCAGATGCGCTACGCCTGCCTCGAGACGATCGAATCGCTCGAAGGCACGTTCGTCACCACGATCGAGGGGCTCTCGGCCGACCGCAGCCATCCCGTCCAGCAGGCGCTGATCGCCGGCAACGTACCGCAATGCGGCTATTGCATCCCCGGCATCGTCATGGCCGCCTCGATCCTGCTGCGCACCAACCGCAGCCCGAGCGAGGACGACATCAAGGAAGCGATCCCCAACATCTGCCGCTGCGGCATTTACCCGCGGCTGCTCGACGCGATCGGACGCGCGGCGCGGATCGCGCGCGGCGAGGAGCCCGGTCCGGGCAGCGACGACGAGGACGCCCCCGCTGCCAGTCGCGCCGCGCCGGCGGGTTAACCAAGCTTACAATTGGCTGACAGCCCAATTCAGAAACGCGTCAGCGCGACTCCGCCATAGACACACTACGGAAACCCGGCGCCTTGCCGGCACCGGAGGAGGCAAGAGGAATGAAGAAGACCCTATTGGCGGCGCTCATCGCCGCCACGGCATTGGTCCCCGCGGCGGCGTCCGCGCAGGACCGCGGCGGGCATCGCTCGTGGGGCGGTGACCGCGGTGGCGATCGCGGCGATCGCGGCGGCGACAATGGGCAGCGCGGCGGCGACAACGGCCAGCGCGGCGGCTGGAACGGCGGCGGTCAGCAGCAGCAGGCTCGCCCTGCCCCGCAGCCCCAGGCTCAGCCCCAGCCCCAGCCGCGCTGGAACGGCGGCAACGGCGGCGGCGGGTGGAACCGCGGCGGCCAGCCGCAGCAACAGCAGCAGGCGCGTCCGGTCCCGCAGCCCCAGCAGCAGCCGCAGCAGTGGCGCGGCGGCAATGGCCAGGGCGGCAACGGCGGCCCGGGACGCGGCCAGTGGAACGGCGGCAACAACGGCAACAACGGCGGCTGGAACCGTGGCGGCCAGCAGCCGCAGGGTCGGCCGGCGCCGGTGCCCCAGCAGCAGCAGTGGCGCGGCGATCGCGGCGGCCCGGGACGCGGCGATTGGAACCGCGGCAACGGCGGCAACTGGGATCGCGGCGGCTGGAACCGCGGCAACGACCGTCGCTGGTCGAACGACTGGCGCCGCGACAACCGCTACGACTGGCGCGGCTATCGCAACAGCAACCGCAACGTCTATCGCCTGCCGCGCTACTATGCGCCGTCGGGCTGGGGTTACGGCTACCGGCGCTATTCGACGGGCAGCATCATCGCGTCGCTGCTCTTCGGCCAGCAGTATTGGATCGAGGATCCGTTCTACTACCGGCTTCCGCCTGCGTACGGCCCCTATCGCTGGGTCCGCTACTATAACGACGCGCTTCTCGTCGACATCTACAGCGGCGAAGTCGTCGACGTCGAGTACGACATCTTCTGGTGAGAGCCGGAGGGTTTGAGGAGAGCCGGGGCCCCGTCGCGCGATCGTGCGGCGGGGCTCTTGCATTCACAAGGCCAGTGAGCAACTTGGCGCCATGAGCCTGTTTTCGCCCAAGGGCAGCTCGAGCAACCCGTCGCGCGTGCGCTTCTCGCGCGAAGTCGCCGCGCGGCTCGACGCCAATCCCTTCGTCAAGCGCGCGCCGGTGACGCTCGCGCAGATCTATTATTTCCCCAACTATCTCAGCCAGGCCGAGTGCGACACGCTGATCCGGCTGATCGACGCCAACCGCCGGCCCTCGACGCTGCTCGCGACGCACGACGATCCCGAGTTCCGCACCTCGGAGAGCTGCGACCTCGATCGCTGGTCGGAAGAGGTCCGTCCGATCGACGAACGGATCGCGCACCTGCTCGGCATCGCGCCCGAATATGGCGAGACGCTGCAGGGCCAGCGCTATGCCCCCGGCCAGCAGTTCCGCGCGCATTGCGACTATTTCCACGAGGGCGAGGCCTATTGGCCCGCGATGCAGACCCAGGGCGGCCAGCGCACCTGGACGGCAA
The DNA here is from genome assembly GCF_017745215.1 of Sphingomonas sp. Lineage (GTDB taxonomy): Bacteria > Pseudomonadota > Alphaproteobacteria > Sphingomonadales > Sphingomonadaceae > Sphingomonas. The sequence goes on along the minus strand of NZ_JAGHZV010000011.1, from coordinate 22,259 downwards.
TGGCCTTCCTCAACGAAGTCGAGGAAGGCGGCGCGACCTGGTTCCCCCGCGCCGGCATGCGCGTGCCGCCCAAGCCGGGCACGCTGCTGATCTGGAACAACCTCCTCGCCGACGGAAAGCCCAATTACGACACGCTCCACGAGGGTATGCGCGTGATCGCGGGGACCAAATATGTCGTGACCAAGTGGTTTCGCGAGAACCCCTGGATCCGCGGCCCCGTGCCGACCTATTACGGCGGCAACCAGCGGGCGACCTGAGAGGTAGCTCCCTGTTCCCCTGCCCATCATCCCGGCGAAAGCCGGGATGACGGTTTCGAAGGCGAGCCCTCGACACCGCCCCCTCCCCACGCCAAGGTCCGGCCATGTCCACCGTGCTCAACGTCGAACGCTCGATCCTCGGCCAGCCCTGGCGCTGGCGGGGACTGGCGGCCGACGCGCGCGACCCCGGCTTCGCGCCGGACGACCTGGTGACGCAGCTGCTCCTCACCCGCGGCTGCACCCGCGACGACGTCGAGGCGTATCGCGCGCCGAGCATCCGCGCCTTCATGCCCGACCCCTCGATCTTCCGCGACATGGACGCCGCCGCCGAGCGCCTCGCCGAAGCGGTCGAGCGCCGCGAGTCGGTCACCATCTTTGGCGATTACGACGTCGACGGCGCCACTTCGGCGGCATTGCTCATCCTGCTTCTGAGGGACCTCGGCCTCGAGGCCGGCGCCTATATCCCCGACCGGCTGATGGAAGGCTATGGCCCCTCCGGCGAAGCGCTCGTCCGTTTGAAGGCCGAAGGCGCCGACCTCGTCGTCACCGTCGATTGCGGCGCGCAGGCGTTCGAGGCGCTGGCGATGGCGCGCGACGCCGGGCTCGACGTGATCGTCGTCGACCATCACAAATGCGCCGCCGCGCTTCCGCACGCCCATGCGCTGGTCAACCCCAACCGCCTCGACGAGGAGGAAGGCGCGCAGCACGGCCATCTCGCCGCGGTCGGCGTCGCCTGGCTGCTCGGCGCGGCGCTGGTCCGCACGCTGCGCGCCCGCGGCTTCTTCGCCAGCCGCCCCGAGCCGCGGCTGCTCGACCTGCTCGACATCGTCGCGCTCGGCACCGTCGCCGACGTCGCCCAGCTCAAGGGGCTCAACCGTGCCTTCGTGGCGCAGGGCCTCAAGGTGATGGCGCAACGCCGCAACCTCGGCATGAACGCGCTGATCGAAGCCTCGCGCCTCAGCCGCGCGCCGCTGTGCAGCGACCTCGGTTTTGCGCTGGGACCCCGGATCAACGCCGGCGGGCGCGTCGGCCGCTCGGACCTCGGCGTCCGCCTGCTCACCACCCGCGACCCCGACGAAGCGCGCGCGATCGCCGCCGAGCTCGACCGGCTCAACGAGGAGCGCCGCGCGATCGAGGCGCAGGTCCAGGCCGAGGCCGAGGCGCTGTGCGAGCGCCAGGGCAACCGCGCGGTCGCGGTGATCGCCGGGCCCGGCTGGCATCCCGGCGTGATCGGCATCGTCGCCGGGCGCATCAAGGAGAAGCTCGGCCGCCCGAGCATCGTCATCGCGCTCGACGAGACCGGCGTCGGCAAGGGCTCGGGCCGCTCGATCGCCGGCGTCGACCTCGGCGCCGCGGTGCTCGCGGCCAAGGACATGGGGCTGCTGATCGCAGGCGGCGGGCATGCGATGGCGGCAGGCGTCACCATCGCCGCCGACAGCGTCGACGCCTTCGCCGACTTCCTCGAGGAGCGGCTGTCGGAGCGCGTGACCCAGGCGATGGGCGATCGCGCGCTGCTCCTCGATGCCGTGGTGGCCGCGGGCGGCGTCAATCCGAAGCTGGTCGAAGCGATGGAGGCCGGCGGCCCTTACGGGATGGGCTGGCCCGCCCCGCGCGTCGCGGCCGGGCCGGTGCGAGTGATCAAGGCGGACGTGGTCGGCTCGGGCGGCCATGTCCGCGCGATCGTCAGCGGGCCCGACGGCGGCAGCCTCAAGACGGTCGCCTTTCGCCAGGCCGACAGCGCGCTCGGCCAGGCTTTGCTCTCTGCCCCGCGTCACCGCAGCCTCTGGCTCGCCGGCCGCGCGAAGATCGACGACTGGGGCGCCCGCCCCGCCGCGGAACTTCACCTCGACGACGCCGCCTGGGCGGATTGACCGCAGCTAGGGCAGGATCGCCGCCAGGCCGGCGACGTCGATATCCTCGCCTTCCCTGGCAATGACTTCGGCGAGGTGCTGCTTGACGATCTCGAGCACCGGCAGGCTCGCGCCGACGCCTTCCGCCGCTTCGCCCGCGAGCCGCATGTCCTTGAGCCCGAGCGGCGCGGAGAAGCCCGCCGGGCGCCAGCGCTGCTCGGCGACCAGCGGCCCGTAGATGTTGTAGTAGTTGCCGTTGAACAGCGTGCCCTGGAGCACCTCGAGCAGCGCCTTGCGGTCGACCCCACCACGCTCGGCGAGCCGCATCGCCTCGGCCATCACTTCGGTGTTGGCGAGGATCATGAAGTTGCCGGCGAGCTTGACCAGATTGGCGCAGGGCGCGTGCGCACCCACGCCGTAGGTCGCGCGGCCGATCGCTTCGAACAGCGGGGCGAGCGTGGCGAGCGCGTCCTCGGGCCCGGCGGCGACCACCCAGAGCTGGCCGGCTTCCGCCGCGGCGGGACGGCCGAACACCGGCGCCGAGACCAGCACCTGCCCGCGCTCGGCGTGGAGCTCACCCATCCGCTCGGCGGTCGCGACGGCGATCGTGCTCTGCGAGACGTGGATCGCGCCCCGGGGCAGGCCCGCGAGCAGCCCGTCGGGCCCTTCAAGCACGCTCATCAGCGCGGCATCGTCGGCGACCATGGTGAAGACCGCGTCGGCGCCTTCGCAGGCTTCGCGCGGGGTCGCGGCTTCGGCTGCGCCGGCGGCGACGAGCGGGTCGGCCTTGCCGGGCGAGCGGTTCCAGACGCCAAGCTGATGGCCGGCGCGGAGCAGGTTGGCCGCAATCCCCACGCCCATCTTGCCGAGACCGAGAAAGGCCAGCTTCATGCCGCTGCTCCCAATGTACCTGTCGAAGGTGGTGACGGCTTCGCCGATTACCCGCGCGATTTCGAGTCTTTGGTGACCCCTACGAGCAAGATACCCCTGTAGCAGAACGTTTCACGCCGTCTCAACCTATTGAGATTGCGTGAAAAGGCCTGCTGGATGTGTGCCTCGCAATCCCACTGCGAACCGCCAAAGCGCGTACGATTTGTGGGAGCGCGCGAGGTACAGGAAAACAAGGGAATCCTGACTTGGCACTCACAGTCCTCAAGGTCCGCACGGCCCGGCCTGGGCGCCATGCCGACGCACACGGTCTCTATCTTGTTGTTCGCCCCACGGGGTCCAGATCCTGGGTTCTCAGGATGCAGCACAAAGGTGTCCGCCGCGACTTCGGCCTCGGCCCGGTCCACGATGTTTCTCTCTCTGACGCGCGCTGCCTCGCGATCGAGCTTCGCAAGATGGTTCGCAACGGCTTGGACCCGGTGAAGGAAAGAGGACTTCGCCGCGCAAACGTGCCGACGTTCGAGATGGTCACGCGGCGCTGCTACGACGCGATGAAAGGCGGCTGGAAGGACCGCCGAAACGCGTCGTGGCTGACCAGTTTCGAGAACCATGTGTTCGACGAGATTGGGGCGCAACGCATCGATGCAATCGACAGCGTACAGGTTCTTAAGGTGCTGGAGCCGATCTGGTTGGAAAAACCCGACACCGCACGGCGTGTCCTTCAGAGGATCGGCGCGGTTCTCGACTTCGCACACATCAAGGGCATTATCCCCAGCGAAGTGTCGCTGCGCTCCGTGACGCGTGGTTTGCCGCGTCAGACCCGGCAGGTCACGCATCGCGCTGCGATGCCGTATGCGCAAGTGCCAGGTTTCTTGCAAAAGCTGGCCCAGCAACCAGCCACCGTCGGTCGCGATGCGCTCCAACTGACCATTTTGACTGCGGTGCGATCCAACGAGACCCGCTTCGCGACATGGGACGAGTTCGACCTTGAGGCGGCGACGTGGGCTATCCCCGCTGCACGGATGAAGATGAAGCAGCCGCACGTCGTGCCGCTCGCCGCGCCCGCGCTGACCCTGTTGAAGCGCCTCAGGAAGGAGCATGAGGCTCTCCACGGACCTGACCTTATGGGCCGGATGCTGTTCACCCACAGCGGCAAGAAGCCGATCAGCGATACGACGATGCTGAAGGCGATCCGCGACATGAACATCGACGAGGTTACCGTGCACGGCTTCCGCAGCAGCTTCGCCGACTGGGCCGCAGAATGCACGCGCTTCCCGAAGGAGATTGCCGAAAAGGCACTAGCGCATCGCGTGTCTAACGCCGTCGAGGCGGCTTATCGACGGACGGACTTCTTCGACAGGCGTCGCGTTCTCATGAGTAAATGGGGAGAGTACGTCAACACTCGCGCCACACGATGAGACAGAATTTCGCGCCGCCAACTACGCAGCGAGAAGTAAATTGTCGGCAATCTGGCGACCAATCCAGGCTTTGGAACGACGTGGGCGGCCTTCCACTATGCCATAGGTCTTTGCGATTTCGTCGCGAATTATTTCCAGGTTTGTCGGCAAATTTCGAGTCAACGCGCCATAAGCGATCTTGGCGCTGCTCCGCCGAGTCATGGCCGCGATTTGGAAGTCGATTACGTTGCCAATATCTCGCTCAGCTATATGCTCGATACGAGGCGCCTGACGCGCTCTTCCCATACGGGCCGATTGACCGGCGAGAGCACAGGCAAAGAGGCGGCGCTCGACTGCGAATGGGCAATGATCTTTGGCCCAATTAAGACGTTCCCAAGAGGCCTGTCTGTCACCTAGCCGTTCAATTAACGACGCGAACAGCAGAAATCCCCGCCACTCGTCCTTCGTTTGAGGATTATCGTTTTCGACAAGGCTGCGCGCGTCGGAAGTCTTCCCTTCAACAATGAGGACACTGGCTAGCCCATTGCGAGAACGTACATCTGTCTCGTCAGAGGACACCAGTTCCCGATATATCCTAGCCGAGAGATCGTTCTGTCCAAGCCGCCTTAACATGTCGGCTCGTACACGCTGGAGCTGACGATTATATGGAAAGCGCGCCGCAGCGGCCTCGGCAAACTGGAGCGCCCGGTCGTACCGTCCCTCTCGCCTGAAAGCGGATGTGCGCGCAATCAGCAGCCGAGCATGCTTCGGAAATTTCTCGATGCCCGCTTGAAGGATTTTGCGAGCTAGTGCGTGACGCCCGAGTTCGCTGGCAGTTTCCGCAAACTTCACGATAGCTTTGGGACTTCCTGGAAATCGCTCTGCAGTCCGTCGCGCATACATCGCCGCCTGATTGAGCTCACCTAGCGCCCGCAATGTATCGATAAGGCCTATATGGCCGCTGATATCTCGTGGATATCGGTTCGCAATGTCGGAATATCGGCGCCGCGCCTCATCGAGCCTTCCTATCCGGAGACAAATATCCGCTAGGCCGTTCACCGAAGGAAGCTTGTCGGCCGATAAGGTCGCTGCTTCCTGGAACTGTGTCCAAGCTTCCTCGAAACGCCCGCGCTGGGTGAGCGTGGTGGCCAAGGCAATCCTAGGTAACGGCTCAAATGGAAACTTTGAGATAGCGCCGCGAAGTTCTTCGATCGCACCGTCGATATCTCCGAGATCGGTTCGGGCAGTCGCTATGCCAACGAGCGAGTGAACTCCCTCGGGGGAACCTTCGCTGAGATCGCATGCTTCCTGATAAAGCTTTAGCTCCTCGTCAAACCTCCCCAACATTCGCATGGCCCGCGCGCGTCCATTTATTGCGTAAACGCGTTCCCCCAGTTCGTAGCCACGTCCGAACTCCTCGAGCGCTTCCTCGATACGATCGGCTTGGAGCAGCGCGTCTGCAAATTGAGTGCGCGCCCTAGCATCGTCCGGCTGAATTTCGGCGGCTTCGTATGCCCATTCGAGCTCGAGCTCGAAAGCATCCATTTCCCGCGCCCGCTGGCTTAGACGAGTGAGCGATTTGGCCAAGTAACTCGGGCCCGCCGTAGCAAGCTGCTGTTGAACTAGGTCACGCGCAAAACGGCGCGCGTTATCGTAATCGCCGTCAGCCACACGATCTAGGATCGCGGCCTGCTGTTCCAGGGCGTTACGTAGTCTCTGATGACCGCCTGGCCCTCCGCCGAAGTCTACAACATCCTTGTCATAGTCATCGGTTAAATCAGCGAGATCCGGCCGCATCGGGGGAAGATTAGAAACCGTCCGACCGAAACTCGACGTCCAAGCCGCCACGATCCTGCGCGCATCCGGCAACCCGGCGAGCCTCTCATGCAAATCGAATATTGCTGGATCGTCAAGGATGCCGTCTCGGCTCAAAATTACGAGCGAACGAAAGGCGCCGGCTGCAACCGCCCTTTCCCGATATGCAGCCTTTTCGTCCGTGCCGCCGAACAGACTGTCAGGAAGCGCCTCAAAGCTATTAAACACCTGACCGATGATTTGCTGCCGCTCCTTAAGGTTGGAGAGCAGTTCACCGAGTCTGGGTAGTGCGTCCGAAAGACTGGTTGCGCGGCCGAGGTCGGCTTCTGGCGGTAACTCATGCTGATAGAACTGCGATTCTAGATGCGAAATCACATAGTCGCGGGCGAGCAGATCTTCCAAAACTGCCGCCACTTTTTCTAGACCCTCAGTGACTTCGTTAGGATCCAAAAGCAGCACGGCAAACCGAAGAGCCCTGTCCTTCGCCCATTCGATCTCAAGCCGCCGCTCGACCTCGCCGATCGTCTTTACGTCAACTTCTATGGTGTCGGCAGTCCTGCCCAAGGCGCGGACCACGTCCATTTCCTTGACGTTGAACACCGTAGGGTTGCCGCGATAACTCAGCTGCCATCCCTTCGCCCGCCTAACGGCGAAAGCTGCGGCCCGTCCGGAGATACGCGCCTTCATGTAGCGTTTTCCTGGTAGCTGATTCCGAAGTGGTTGAGGCGTCCCTTCATTCTATCCCATAATAGCTTGTCCAGATCATCCTGTGGAACTTCGGCCATGATATGCTCGAACGCTCGGGGGTGCACGTCACCATAGATATGCACCTCTATGAAATCGGAAAAGCCATCCGGAGCGTCGGTTTTTTCGAGCAGCAGGTCGGCGAATTCCGAATCGGCTGTCTCCGGATCAATCTTGGGCTGTAGCTTCGCCATCGCAAGCTTGTTCCGTTCGTCCCATACCGAGCGATACCCATACGGCACAGGCTTGTTCCGTCCGGGAGGGTGGTCCTCGTTGAACTTGACGGGATTCTCCTCGAACAACGTTGCTCGGTTGCTGATCATCTCGGTTCTAAGAGTGATTGCGAAGGGCCCATAATGGGGTACGCCCTGACCGTCGAGGGTCAACGCGCCGAAGTGAAGCTTGTCGTAGAAGTGCGGATTGATCCGGCTGTCGTTCGCGTCGCGGTTTGGATCAAACTCGTTGTTTTGCGGGACGCGCAGGCCGGCTCTGACGGCGGGGAAGTAAGCCTGCATTAGCTTGCCGTCCCCTTTAAGCATGTCATCCAAGTCACCTTGGGTGCGACTCACCACCGCTTTGGACCCGGTGACCGCCAGCCCCAAAGCTTCAAGCCGCTCAAGGCTCCCTCTCGCGGCTGCAGAAATACGCGCGTCTGCGAGACGTCGCTCGAGCGCAGCCCGTTCTTCCGGTCGTCCGGCGTAGCGAACGTTTGGGAAGCCGGCGCTTCGACCACAGACTACGCAGTTGAGCGCGGGAATGGGTATGTCATTGCCGCAAGTACACTTGGGCAGTGGAGCGATTTGCTGCACGTTAGCGGTCATGAAAGTGCGTAGTGTGAGCTTAGGGGCGTCACCCGCTTTGAATCACGAACAACGATCATGAGCTTGCCGGACGCCAGGGTGCGATCCGCGCTCTCTCCTTCACATCGACTTGAGCGCCAACGATGCGACCGTACTTATTGCCCGTCATTATACCCCCCCCCGCTTAACGATAGACATACTGCTCTTTCATTCGCAAGGGTGGTCGAAGGCCAATGTTGTTGTTCGTACACCATGGGCCTGAAGTGCCTCTCAACAGCTAAGACGCGGAGTCATCAGAGGCGAAGCTGCCGAGCGGTCGTGGCGCCTCGATTCAATTCGGCGTCGCGGGTGGGGCACAGCCTTCGCTATTAACGCGGTTGCTCGGAAACCATTGGCCACACGAGAGACCGGCAGACTACTCTGTCACCGTTTCTCGCAATAGTACTTCGGATTACGCAGCCACTCGTTAATCGCAGACTCTCGCCACGCCGCGCAACGGGTGCTGATTGGCACTTGTTTGGGAAAGCTGCCGTCCTGCATTTTTCGGTACAGGGTTGAGCGGCTCAGGCCGGTCCGGTCGAGGACTGTGTTGAGGCGAAGCATCCTGTCGAAGGGTTCGGTCATGGTTGGGCCTCTGGTCAAAGCCTGGGCGTCGCTTGTCGCTATCGGTTCCGCAAGCGATCTCCGGGCCTATCGAAGTCCCGGATAGGAAAACAGATTGTGGCGTAACTCCGAGGCGAGCGGACATGTCCCTCGGCGTCTAGCGCTATCGCTCTATCGTGCTCTACGGCGCGTAGCGCCGCCGAGTCGCTGCGCGCCTCGGCCCATTCGGGTGACGATCACTGACGCTTAGCCGGATCTTCGATCCGGCATGCGGACATCGCTGCGCGATGGCGCTCGTCGCGGCCTCGGCCAAGGGGGTGGGCGTCGCTACCCTCTAGTCCTGCCACGACGTGCCGCAACCCGGGCGATGCCCGGGTCCTTCGCTGCGCTGCGGCCCTGCGGGTGCGGCCCGTCTCCATCGGCAGGACTGCCGGTCCGCTCCTTGCCGCCCACCCCCTTTTCCGGGGCCGGTGTGGTTGAAGGAAGGAGGAAGGAAATGCGGTGGAAGTTCTGGCGCCGCGCCAAGCCAGTCGATCCGGTCCTGGCGCGGATGGAGCATGCGCTGCGAGGCATGGATGCCGTCACTCGCGAGGTGTTCCTGCTGCACCGGCTGGACGGCCTGGGCTATCCCGAGATCGCCGAGCGGCTGGGGATCAGCGTGGGCGAAGTTCAGGAGCATATCGCGCGGGCGATGTCCGGGCTGGTCCGCGCGAGCTCCGGCGATTGAACAGACGCGGACGCGATAGGCCTTGCCTTCGCGTCCGCGCATGCCACAGATTCCGACACGATGTTGCGAACTTCTCTCGATCACCTTCCCGCATCCCGGCAGCGTGAACTCGCCCATGTCGTGCGTGTGCTGTTTGAGGAGTTCGAGGCCGCGCACGCACTGGGGACCAAGGCGTGGAAGAAGGCCGGGCGCATCTTCAAGATCGTGCTCTACGGCTCGTTCGCGCGCGGTGACTGGGTGGACGATCCGATCGGCGGCTATCAGTCCGATTACGACATCCTCATCGTCGTCAACGATGAGCGGTTGACCGAGTTTGAATTCTGGTCGGCCGCCGAGGACCGGTTGATGCGCGATACGACGATCAACCAGGCGTTGAGCGCCCCGGTCAATTTCATCGTCCACTCCCTGACCGATGTGAACGCCCAGCTCGAGAAGGGGCGGCCCTTCTTCAAGGACATCGTCGCCCAAGGGATCGCGCTGTACGAGGCTGAGGGTTTTCCGTTCGCGCAGCCGCGTGACCTGCCGCCTGAGGAGGCGAGGGCCGAGGCTCAGAAGTATTTCGACGAATGGTTCGATAGCGCCGGTGGCTTCGCTCGTAACGCCGGCTACGCGATCAATGACGGCGATCGAAATCTGGCGGCCTTCCTGCTCCATCAGGCAAGCGAGCGCTTCTACCATTGCGTCCTGCTCGTCCTGACCCTCTACAGCCCCAAGTCCCACAAGCTGAACTTCCTTCGCTCGCATGCGGAGGAGGTTGCACCGGAACTGATCGCGGCGTGGCCCCGCGCGGACAAGTTTAGCCGGCGTTGTTTCGAGTTGCTGCGGCAAGCTTATGTGAACGCCCGCTACTCCCCGCACTATCAAATCCGTGACGATGAGCTGCGCTGGCTCGCTGAGCGTGTAGCGGCACTTCAGGCGCTGGTCCGCGAGGTTTGCGAGCGCCGTTTGGCCGCGGACTGAACGGCTTTTACCCTCCCGACATGTCTCTGCCGCTTGTTGCCTGGAGTACGATCGGATTGACGGCAAGATAAAAGCGCCGCCGTCGGTCGGGCCGCATGTGGTTGAGAAAATTAGATGATTAGCGCAGTCGCCCAAAAGAGGCTGCCGTCTCCACGACCGAATTTTCTTGGGATTTCAACGTCTGAGGCGCTGGCAAGCCGACCTAATGCACGCGGGGCTACCACGCCGGGTACGACCGCTTTGCGCCCCAGTTCGGTAGTTCAGCCCTACCACTCGGCGATCCCAAAAGGCGACATCTTGTTGCTACTAAGCTGGTGCGAAGCCGATTCCGGCCGGGGAGCGTTCTCGTTCGGCAAATACGGTCGGCTGCGTGCAGCCGGGCTGCATCACGCCGATCCAGGACGCTTGATAGCCAAGGATCAGAAAGAGCATTGGCGCGTGGCGCCGGTCAGTGATTCGACGCCAGCTGTGCAGATCAATGCTCGAGGGGGTGGGAATCGCTTGCGGATGCGAGTGCCACTCGCCCAGCCAGTCGACGACGTGGCGAGACTGCAGCCAACGCTTGCGAGCGATTTCGCTATGCCCCGCCCGTCCCCGCCGGAAAGCGAAGCGCGAACCCCGGTCTCCGATCATCGGCAGGGTGGCGTCCACAACATGAAAGTGCGCGCCGCGCCGGCTCCCAAGCAGAATGCCACCACGCTCCTCGTGGCCGCCAAGATGCGCAACATCCGCAATCAGTGACGCCATAACCGCTTCCTCGAAAAGGATCAGCGACGCACTCACCCGCTACAGGCTGCGCATTGGGCCAGTGGAGTCGGTGACACCCAGGCAAGCCGGTCCCGGCCATGCACAGGGTCGACGATCGTGGTGCGCAGCCGATGGCCAGGCTCGCCGCCCGCCCAATCGACCGCCGCGCGCACGGCCAGTGCCGCCGCTGCGACCGGGGCATCGGACGGAAAGGGGACATAACCACCTTCGCCGCAGTGCGCCGGCGCCCGGCGCACCTCCGCATCCGGATCTCGCATCGGATTGTATCGCCATTGCCCTCCAAAGCCGGCACGCAGGCAGCGATAACAGGCGAGTTCGTCGCCTAGGTTCAGGAAGGACTGGCCGGCAACGCCGTTGCCGAAAACCCACGCGTGGAGCAGGGCCAGTTGCTGGCCGTCCCGTCTCGCCCTCAAATAGAGGTCATTCAGAGCAGTGGACACATTGGCGTCGCCGGTTGCATCGATGACCAGGTCGCATCGCGCCAGAGCGTCCCAATCGGCGAGCGCGTTACCTTGACGATAGGTGACATCGACATCGGGATGAAAGCCCTGCACGAACGCCGCGAGCGCTTCGGCCTTCGGCCTGGCAAGATCGCCGAAACCGAGCACATGGCGCCCCAGATTCCCCGGCTTGAGGGTATCGGGATCGTAAAGCGTAAGGGGGGCATCGCAGCCCGCGCCGTTCTGGACGAGAAGGTGCGCCAGATAGCCGCCGATCGTGCCGCACCCGATCAAGGCGACCCGCTTTCCGATCAGGCCGGTGCGTCCATCCAGATTGCGGCCAACGCAAAAGCGCAAATCCGCTTCCGTTGCCGATTCATGTTTGAGCATGACTTCCTTGGTTCTCGAGGCAAGCGTTGCCCGCAGGAAATTCGGGCGAAAGCCCTTGGGCTTGGCATGGATGAGCGCGAGCGTCCCCTCCAGCCTGGATCGCCAGCCGACGATGGCATTGGGGGCTGCTAAAAGAATGTCCTCGAGCCGTGCGGAGGCATCGAGGACCGCTGCCCGCCAGCCGGGCGGCGGATTCTCCTGGCCCGCGATATAGGCAATGGCTTGGTCGAGCCGTTCCGGCGGAAAGCCATCGGCGTGACGAAGCGGCCGGTCGAAAACGAGCACGGTGGCCTGCTCGCGTGTATTCCCCTTGGCTTGCCAGGCACCCCGCGCCACCAGCACAAGCCCCAACGGTTTTCCTGTCCCCAGCTTGACGATATCGGCGGCGACAATCGCGGGCGAGCTCGGCAGCGATAGCGCCGAATAGAAATAGCGGCCGCGCCAATAGGCCGCGAGCTCATTGTCGAATTCATGGCTCGACCTGGCGCCGAAGGATCGCTCCAGTGCCTTTGCTGCTTCGTCGAGGACGCGAAGGGCGGCGCCGCCCGGATCATAGAGGTCGAGCACCAGTCCGCCTTCGTCGGTGTAGCAGATGCCGCCCCCGACCAGCAGGTGGGCGATCTGCCGGTCACCGAGTGCGGCGCCTTCGACGAGACGGACGACGGGCAAGGTCGCGAAGCTCGGGTCGGAGAACGCTGCCTCGACGGTCACCGTCTTGCCATGGACCTTGATAGGGCCCTGATAGGTGGCAGGCGGGCCTATATAGGTGAACCCCTTGGCGGTGAGGGTCGCATGGATCGTCCAGATCGGATCGGGCGCGTTCATCCGGAGGTGGAGGCGCTCACCGCAGGAGAAGCAACCTTCGCCGGACGCTCCGCCGCCACCGTGGCTGCGATGGTCGGCATCATCTCCACAGCGTCGGGACGATAGGGGATGCGGGTGCCGAGCGCACGTCTAAGGCTCTCAACCACTAGCGTTGCGTCATGCGTGCCCTTCAACGCCGAGTGCAGGTCCGCTGCCAACGCCTCGGCGCTGCCGATGACCGCATCACGGTCCTCCGGGGACCAATCGTTGAGAATGATGCGCTGCCCGGGGAAGACCGGGTTGAGCAGCTCGCCGCGCAGGATCCCGGGCAGGCGCTGAGCCACCTCGTAGAGAAGATGATCATCTGGAAGTGCCCGGTGCCCGCCGTTCAGCATACCGAGTGCCTTCTCGATAGCGACCATGAGCGTGATGGAAGTCAGGCAGGGCTTCGCCCAGCGCTGGTCGCGCCAGCCCTTGAGATAGCGGCACACCCGCCGGAAGTCCGGGCCATAGCGCGTAACGCATGCCTCAACCCAATCCTTCATGCGCAGAGGATCGGACTGGGTCCAGGTCCCGTCGCGATAGGCCAGCATGATCTTGTCAGAGGGCAGGCGCTCATAGCGTTCGCCCGAACGCTTCGCGAGCGCGGTATCCTGCGCCTGGAATGCGATCGCCTCGGTCACTCGCCGAGGCGCCGAATAGATCGGCAGATCGATGTGGGCATCGCGCGCGATCTGGACGCGGACGCAGCAATCCTTCTCGGGCATGTACCAGCCACGCGCCTTGCAAAGTGGCCCCAGCGCTTCTTCGATGAACTGGTAAAGCGCTTCGGCGACCAGCGCAGGCTCGCCGCTATCGAGATACTCGACGTTGAAGTAGACCCCATCGTCCAGGTCGATTTGCTGGGGCGGCAGGTGCCAGGGCTCGACCAGCAGATCATAGTCCACCGATCCTTGCGTCTTGAACTTGGGTACGATCGACGGCCGCTGGCTTGCCGCAACCGTCACGAACCGGCCGCGCCAGAAACGGCCTTCGAGCGGGATCTTGCGGGCCGCTTCGCGCAGCGTCTGGCGAATCTCCCGCTGCGCGCTCCTGAGCGCGGCCTCGCGGTCGTCCTCGACCAGCAAGGCTTCATGATAGCTCTGGAAGCGCGAAGCGCCGACGAACAATGCGCTTGTACGCGCGAGAAACCCCATATCTTGCCTCCCCGACCGCTACGCGGCTTCAGTGGTGCTTGTTGCTCCTCCCCCCTGAATGACGTAGGCTCGTTCATCATATGTTCAAGATGCTCCCCCCTACTTTTTTGGCAGTGCCGGTCGCCTGGCTGGCGATTTTCCTGTTGATAGGTTTGAACGCTGTTTCTCCCAGCCTGAAGGCAATCGGGCTGTCGCCGACCAACAGCTGGGTAGTGCTCGTCATTCAGGGCGTGGTAGCGCTTTTCTTCCTGACCCCCGCCTGGAAGCTGCTTTGGAAGCTCGTGCCGCCGCTCAACCGCTGGTTCTATCCGGATTTGTCGGGCGAGTGGATCGTCGAGCTCGAGTCCAATTTCTCGCGGATCGAGGCGATCCTTGACGCTGCAATGGATTCCACGGTCACACTCGACATGCGCCTGTGCCCGTCTGATGTTCTGCCGCCCCTCCAGACCAGCCGGTTACGGGCGAAGATCACGCAAGGGTGGGTCAGCATGGACATGGAGGTCTGGAACCCGGACGGCGACGGGCCGATCAAGCAGTCGGACACGATCGTCGTCGAGCCGTTCCGCGGCCGGCAGGGCAAGCACGGCCTCGCCTATATTTTCGAGCAACAGAACGAGACCGATACACCGAGCGATACCAACTGCTTCAAAGGTGCTGCCTGGATCGTGCGTGACCGAGAAGATCCCAATGTGCTGCATGGACGCATGTGGAACGATCGCATGTGGCGGCGCGGCATGAATACGGCGGCCAATGTCCGCCTCACTCGCGTGACGCCCTGGCGGTCCTTCTGGGAGAGGCCGATCAATGGGGATAAGAGCCTGGAAACAGCATGAACACGCAGCCCCCCCCTGTCGGCTTGGTCGGCGCGCTCGCCGGACTGCTCGCGGACGTGGCGAGCCGGGCCGGCGATGGGTTTTCCGGGATCGGCCTGATCATTTGCGACGCGCCGGAGCGCCTGCCTATCCTGCCGCTGCGCGACAGCACGCCCCAACTGGCCACCGGCGACCAGCTCGGCGGCTTCCTGGCAGCGATATCGCAACAGGCTGGCCCCTATCATGACGGTTTCCACGTCCTATCGAGTGCATTGAATCCGCTTGCCATCGCGCAATATTTCTCGCCGCCGATCGTGCGGGGCATCGTGCTGGACCGCAGCCGGCATTTTGGCGGGCGTTATGTCGCTGCCCTGTTCGGTTCGGCATTGCCGGGGGTGCGCGCGACCGGGATTGCCAGCCGAGACTTCGGCATAGCGATCTTCGAGCGCGGCCACGAGATCTGGTTCGGATCCACGCGGTGATCGGCCTTTTGCCCGTCCGTATCGTAATCTGCTGGATCGCGGTGATCTATGCTAGCCTGGCCTTGCTGTTATTCGCGGCGCTGGTCAGCTTTGGCGGCAAGGAAATAGGGCTGTGGCCGGCGGCAACCTTCGCGTTCGGGGGATCGAGCTTTTTGCAGCTCATCCTCTTCTTTTGGTTCACCGTTGGATGGCGATGGTTCTGGCGCCGCATACCCAAGCTCAATGCATGGCTCTATCCGGATATACATGGCCAATGGGATATGGAGATTGCGCTGGGCGGCGCGCAGGGCCAGGGGCGCAAGATCGCGGCCAAAGCGATCGTTAAACAGGATTTCCTGAAGGTTAGCATGACGGTGATCGCGCCAGGCTCACGATCCGTAACGCTTTCCACGGCGCCGAAAAAGGATCCGGAGTCGGGATTGCCGCAACTACACTATATATTCCTGGTCACCACCAACCCGGGACCCGGCGCAGCGAGTAAGAGCTACAGAGGCGCGGCAATTCTCGATCTAGATCCGACGTTGCAAGACGAAATAACGGGTATCTATTGGACTTCAGCGGAGACCAGCGGGACCTACCGCCTCTCTAATCGAAGAGACTGAGTTCGACTGGTCCATCATCGGGGACCAATGTCCGTTTCACGCGATTTACCGCTGAAACCGATCTTTCAGTTTGCGGCCCGAAAGCAGTCGATATGTATATCCAGCTTTCGGGAAGAGAATCGCAACGCGGTCCAATGGCATGTCAGTTCATGTCACTGAAGCTGCCAAAAAATGTGGGACCAACAGTGGGGACGACTTTATTCAAATCGTCCCAAACGGCGGATTTCCGCCATTTTCCACTTGACGTTGGTGACCCCTACGGGAATCGAACCCGTGTTTCAGCCGTGAAAGGGCCGCGTCCTAACCGCTAGACGAAGGGGCCAATGCCGAAGCGTGGAGCCGCCCGTTAGGGAAAGCCGCGGGGCGGGTCAAGCGTCGAGATGATCGATCGTTCGCGCTCCCCGCCGCGTCCCGGTGCTTGCCGGAACGCGGCGGGGAAACCTCAATCGTCGATATTCCATTTCCGCGTCTCTGGCAGGAACAGCAGCCCGATCACCGCCGTCGCCGCGGCGATCACCACGGGGTACCAGAGCCCGAAATAGATATCTCCGCTTGCCGCCACCATCGCGAAGGCCGTCGCCGGCAGGAAACCGCCGAACCAGCCGTTGCCGATGTGATAGGGCAAGGACATCGAGGTGTAGCGGATCCGGCTCGGGAAGAGCTCGACCAGCATTGCCGCGATCGGGCCGTAGACCATCGTCACCAGCAGCACGAGCGCGACCAGGATCGCGATCACCCGCGGCCGGTCGATCCGCGCCGGGTCGGCCTTGGCGGGATAGCCGGCGGCGGAAAGCGCGCCCTTCATCTCGCCCTCGAACAGCCCGATCAGTTCCTTGCGGTGCGCCGGGTCCTCGAGCGCGAAGCTGTCGGGCGGGAGGATCTGCTTGCCGCCGACTTCGACCGTCACCGAATCCTTGGGGGCGGCCGCGCTCGCCGCCTGCTCGAGGCGAGTATAGGGCACGCCCGCCTTTGCAAGGAACGCGCGCGCCACGTCGCATCCGGTGGTGTCGAACTTGTTCTTGCCGACGGGGTCGAACAGGAAGGAGCAGCTCGCCTCGGTGGTGATCACCTTCACCGGGGCCCTCGCCTGCGCCTCGGCCAGCGCCGGGTTCGCCGCCTGGGTCAGCATCGCGAACAGCGGGAAATAGGCCACCGCCGCCAGCGCGCAGCCGGTGAGGATGATCGGCTTGCGCCCGATCCGATCCGACAGCCAGCCGAAGAAGATGAAGAAGGGCGTGCCGATCGCCAGCGCCGTCGCGATCAGCGTCCAGGTCGTCGCATTGTCGACCTTGAGCTGCTTCTCGAGGAAAAACATCGCCTGGAACTGGCCGGTGTACCAGACCACCGCCTGGCCCGCGACCGCGCCGAACAGCGCGATCAGGACATATTTGAAATTGCCCCAGCGCAGGAACGCCTCGGTGAGCGGCGCCTTCGACGTGGCCCCCTGCGCCTTCATCCGCTGGTAGACCGGGCTCTCGTTGAGCTGGAGGCGGATCCACAGCGACACCAGCAGCAGCACCGCCGAGGCGAGGAAGGGCACGCGCCAGCCCCAGCTGTCGAACGCAGCCTGGCCGATCGCGCTGCGCGTGCCGATCACCACCAGCAGCGACGCGAACAGGCCCAGCGTCGCGGTGGTCTGGATCCAGGCGGTGTAGAGCCCGCGCTTGTGGTTCGGCGCATGCTCCGCGACATAGGTCGCCGCGCCGCCATATTGCCCGCCGAGCGCGAGGCCCTGGAGCACGCGGAGGCTCACCAGCGCGATCGGCGCCGCCACGCCCACCGACGCGAAGCTCGGCAGCAGGCCCACCGCGAAGGTGGAGAGGCCCATGATGCTCATCGTCACCAGGAAGGTGTATTTGCGCCCGACGAGGTCGCCGATCCGCCCGAAGACAAGCGCGCCGAACGGCCGCACCGCGAACCCCGCGGCGAAGGCGGCGAGCGCGAAGATGAACCCCGTCGTCTCGTTCACCCCCGAGAAGAACTGCGTCGAGATCGTCGTCGCGAGCAGGCCGTAGAGATAGAAATCATACCATTCGAACACCGTCCCCAGCGAGGAAGCGGCGATCACCATCTTCTCGTTGGTGGTGGCGCGATGATGCGTGGGCTGCTCGTCGGCGGCCGTGGCCATGGGTCCCCTCCCCTGTGTTCTTGTTACCGCTCACAAAACCACGCCCGAGCCGCTTTGCCAAGCCAGAGCCGTTGCGGCGCTGCAACATGCTGGGTAGGAAGGGCGCATGATCGAGCGCTATTTCCTCGCCCATCCCCGGAGCGTCGGCGAAAGCTATGCCGAGCATGCCCATACCGCCGCGCGCTTCGGCGCGATCATGGTGGTCGGGGGGCTCGCCTGCATCGTCCATGCCGTCCTGCCCACGGTCTTCATGCGCACCGCGAGCGATCGGGTGAAGCAGCTCTACGGCGAGATGCTCGCGCGCCAGCCGGCCTTCACCGAGCGCAAGCCGGCCTATGAAGAGCCCGAGTGGCAGCTCGAATACGAAATCTGACAGGCCAGCGATGATCAACCACGTCGCGATCGTGGGCGCGGGCTTCTCCGGCACGCTCCAGGCGATCAACCTCCTCCGCCACCAGGGCCCGCGCGCGACGCTGATCGAGCGCGGATCGCAGCCCGGCATCGGCCTCGCCTATGGCGCCGCGCACCCGAGCCATGTCCTCAACGTGCGCGCCGGCAACATGAGCGCCTTCCCCGACGATCCCGGCCATTTCGTCCGCTGGCTCGAGGGGCGCGGGATGGTCGACGCGGCCAAGGCCTTCGTGCCGCGGCTGGTCTACGGCGAATATCTCCGCGAGCTGCTCCAGGCGGCGCTCCGCAACTCGGGCGACCGGCTGACGCTGGTGCAAGGCGAAGTCCGCGATCTCCACACCAATGGCGGCGTCACGCTCGACCTCGGCGACCGCACGCTCCACGCCGACGCCGCGGTGCTCGCGGTGGGCAATCTCCCGCCGCACGACCCGCCCGGGCTCGACGCCGCGATGCTCGCATCGCCGCGCTACAAGGGCGATCCCTGGGCGCCCGACGTCTCGCAAGGTCTCGGCGACGACGATACGGTGCTGATCATCGGCACCGGCCTCACCATGGTCGACGTCGCGCTGATGCTCGAGGCGCGGGGCTTCCGGGGCAGGATGGTCGCGCTCTCGCGCCGCGGGCTGCTCCCGCGGATGCACGAGCCCGCGACCGAGTGGAAGAAGCTCGAGGAACGTCCCGCCACCGTCGCATCCGAACTCGTCCGCAACCTGCGCCGCCGCGCCGAGACGATCGGCTGGCGCAACGCCGTCGACGAGTTCCGCCCCTTCACCCAGGCGATGTGGGGCAACGCCACCGAGGCCGAGCGCGCGCGCTTCCTGCGGCACCTGCGCCCCTGGTGGGACGTCCACCGCCACCGCCTCGCGCCCGAGGTGTTCAACCGGCTCCAGCGGCTGATCGACTCAGGCCAGCTCAGCGTGATCGCCGGCAAGACTTTGGGCTTCACCGAGCGCGACGCCGACATCCGGCTGAACTGGCGCCCGCGCGGTGCCGCTGCGGCCGAGACGATGGCGGTCCAGCGCATCGTCAACTGCACCGGCCCCCAGGGCGACTTGATGCGCACCACCGAGCCGCTGCTCCGCCGCCTCGCCGAGCGCGGGATGCTGCGGCCCGACGCGGCGCATCTCGGCATCGATGTCGACAACCAGGCGCAGACGATCGCGGCGGACGGCCGGATCAATCCCGAGCTCTATGCACTTGGGCCGATGACCCGCGGCGCCTTCTGGGAGATCGTCGCGGTGCCCGACATCCGCACCCAGACCTGGAGCCTCGCCCGCCGGCTCTCGAACGCGCATTGGGTGGGCGGCGAAGGACTATAGGACGATGAAGCGAGCCGCACCGTTCCTGGCCCTGGCGATCGCTGCCTGTTCCTCGGGTCCGGACCAGGGCAAGGGCTCGACCTCGAAGCCGGCGCAATCGGGCGCGGGCTATGCGCTGCGCTCCAACGTCACCGGCGCCAGCCTGGTACGGCTGGCCGAACTGCCCAGCGTCAAGCCGCTTCCGGCGGACCAGAGCTGGTGCGATGAGCGCTTCATCGCGCCCAAGTCCGCCGCCGGCAAGCTCGCCTCCGGGAAGGGCTGGCACGTGACGCAGGAAGCGACTTTCCGCCAGTTCCAGGTGGTGCTCGTCGTCCGCGGGCTCGAAGCGATGACCAGCGGCCGCTGCAAGGGCATCGACGCCAACCTCGCCTTCTTCGAGGGCGACAGGCTGGTCGGCGTGCTCTTCGCCAAGGGCAAGGACGGGGTCGCGATCGACTCGGTCGAGCAGGTGGGCGACCATCTGCGCGTCTGGAGCCCCGATCCGGTGGCGCAGGGCCAGGTGAACCTCAGCGGCGCCAACCTCAGCTTCGACCGCGTCACTGGCGACGACCTGGTGTGCGGCGGCAAGTACCGCGTGCCTACCGCGATCCTCAGCCAGACCTATCCCGAGGCCCGCCGCACGCTGGCGGCCGCGGGCTGGTCGCCGCTGCCGAGCAAGGCGGAGGTCGACTTCGGCGGGGACTTGCGCAAGCGCTTCCCCGAAACCGACAGCTGCGCCGGCACCGGCTATGGCGAATGCGGCTTCACCTGGATCGCGGCGGATCGCCTCGCCGCGATGTCGATCACCACGCTCGGCGGCCCCGACGAGCCGACCATGAGCGGCTATTCGGTGGCGTGCGGCGGGAAGGCGCCGGAGCGTGGATCCTAGGCCGCGCTTTCAACCGTCATCCCATCGAATCGTCATCCCGGAGAAAGCCGGGACCCAGGGCCACGAGCGACGTCCTCTGCAACCCTGGTTCCCGGCTTTCGCCGGGATGACGGTGGGGTTCGGTCAAACTCGATCCGAGCTTCCTACAGCTCCAGCCCTTTGGCGAGCAGCGCCATGTGTCGGCGCGTGAGCATTCGCGCGCCGATATAGGGCGGCCCCTCGGTCGCCCAGAGCGACATCAGCCCGAGCAGCATCGTGCGAAACGACAGCACCAGCTCGCGGATCGGCGTCGAGCGCCGCATGCCGGGCCGCGCCATCACGCGCTCGAACAGCGCCTCGAGCACATCGTCCAATTCAGCGTCGAACTCGGCGAGCTCGAAGGACGGTTGTTCCGACAGGAAGCGCTGCGCCAGCGCGATCCGCACGAAGCCGGCATAGGGCGGCTTCTCCTCGAGCAGGCTCCACGCCGCAGCGTCCAGTGCCTCGGCGACGCTCATCCCCGGCCGGGGCAGCGCCGCGATCCGGTCGAGCGCCAGCCGGTCGAGCGCGACCAGATAGGCGACGACGATGTCCTCCTTGGCCGCGAAATAATTGTAGACCGTGCCCTTCCCCACGTCCGCCGCGGTGGCGATCTCGTCGACCGTCACGGCGTCCACACCCCTGAGCGAAAAGAGATCGCACGCCGAATCGAGGATCCGCGTGCGCGTGCCGGCGCGTTTGCGCTCGCGGAGGCCGACCGACGTCATGACTGACTATGGTCATATTTTGTCGGACTTGTCCACAATGGAACGGAACGATTGTCCGACCGAACAATCCGTCCCAACTTCTGCTCCGGCAACCTAGTATCATTTGACACTATATGCCGATTTCCGCTATCGGCGCGCCTCATGACCGACAGCGCCACGCTCGCCCGCCCCGCCGCCAACCCCCTGGGTCTGAACGGCTTCGAGTTCGTCGAATTCACGTCGCCCGATCCCGAGGCGATGGGAAAGCAGTTCGAGCAATTGGGCTTCGTGCCGACGCACCGGCATCCGACCAAGAACGTCACGCGCTACAAGCAGGGCCGCATCAACCTGATGCTCAACCGCGACGAGGCCGGCCGCGTCGCCAGCTTCCGCGGCGAGCATGGCGCCTCGGCGAGCGCGATGGCCTTCCGCGTCGCCGATCCCGCCAAGGCGATGGCCTGGGCGCTCGAGCACGGCGCCAAGCCCACCGACGAGGACGACACCGTCATCATGGGCATCGGCGGCAGCTACCTCTATTTCATCGAGGACGGTATCGACCTCTACGCCGACTGGGCCGAATTCCCAGGCTGGCGGGAAGCCGAGGCGGCGAACAACGTCGGGCTCGACCTGCTCGACCACCTCACTCACAATGTCCGCCGCGGCCAGATGCGGGTGTGGAGCGAATTCTACCGCACGCTCTTCAACTTCGAGGAGCAGAAGTATTTCGACATCAAGGGCCAGGCGACCGGCCTGTTCAGCCAGGCGATGATCGCGCCCGACAAGGCGATCCGCATCCCGCTGAACGAGAGCCAGGACGACAAGAGCCAGATCGAGGAATTCATCCGCGAATATAATGGCGAGGGCATCCAGCACCTCGCGCTGACCACGCCCGACATCTACGGCACGGTCGAGAAGCTCCGCGCCCGCGGCGTGAAGCTGCAGGACACGATCGAGACCTATTACGAGCTGGTCGACAAGCGCGTGCCCGGCCACGGCGAGGACCTCGCCCGGCTCAAGGCGAACCGCATCCTCATCGACGGCAACGTCGGCGAGGAAGGCATTCTTCTTCAAATCTTTACCGAAACGATGTTTGGTCCGATCTTCTTCGAGATCATCCAGCGCAAGGGGAACGAGGGCTTCGGCAACGGCAATTTCCAGGCGCTGTTCGAGAGCATCGAGCTGGACCAGATTCGCCGGGATGACGGTTTTGGGGCGAACGGCCCCACACGAGTTGGAGAGGGAGAGCCGGGCGAAGCACGCGAGTAGCTTGAAG
>NZ_JAGHZV010000010.1 GCF_017745215.1 Sphingomonas sp. | reverse complement strand
GAACATACCTCTGGTGTACCTGTCGTCGTGCCAACGGCGCAGCAGGGTAGCTATGTATGGACGGGATAACCGCTGAAAGCATCTAAGCGGGAAGCCTCCCTCAAGATAAGATTTCATCGAGCGGTCGTAGACCACGACCTTGATAGGCTGGATGTGGAAGTGCGGTAACGCATGGAGCTAACCAGTCCTAATTGCTCTTTTCGCGCTTGATGAGTCCCACCATCAACGACAGCTCTGGGCCTATCGGTCCGCTGACGTTGATCGGGTGAGAAACTCACCTGTAAATGTGCATCGATTTGAAAAATTTCCTGCTGCACCGGCTTCATTGCTTGGTGACCATAGCGTCTGTGACCCACCCGATCCCATCTCGAACTCGGCCGTGAAACCAGACAGCGCCGATGGTACTATTGCTCAAGCACTGGAAGAGTAGGTCGTCGCCAGGCATTGCAGCCGGTGCATCAGGAAAAACCCATTCACATTGTCGCCCTTCGCGGAGGGCACCCGTATTGGCGCGGGGTGGAGCAGTCCGGTAGCTCGTCAGGCTCATAACCTGAAGGTCACAGGTTCAAATCCTGTCCCCGCAACCAACCCAAGCAAGGCGCCTCGCGGCGCCTTTTTTCGTGTCCGCGGTCCGGGCGAACCCTGCTCGCGCAGTCGCTCGTCAGGCCCCGGATCGGCGGATTTTGTCGTGTCCGGGCGTTGCGGTCCGGCGCGAAGGCTCCGAAACGCCAATCCATTCCAACAACCGTCATCCCGGCGAAAGCCGGGACCCAGGGTCACCGGCGAGGTCGCTTGCTGCCCTGGGTTCCGGCTTTCGCCGGAATGACGACCGAGGGGAACCCACCGAGGGGAACCCGAGGGCGCGTCGCGTTCGCCTTGTCGAGCACTCGTCTTTTCCAGCGCGGCCCCTTGGCGACGCTTTCGCTGCCCGCCATAAGCGCGGCGAGGGAGATCGCAGCATGCTGAAGTCGCGGCGCAATATCTTGATCCTGGCCGGTGCGATCCTGGCGATCGCAGTCGTGGCCTGGTGGCTCTTCCTGCGCGCGCCGAGCACGCCGCCGGTCTACGCCGTCCGCGTGGTCAAGCAGCTGCCGCACGATCCGCAGGCCTTCACCGAGGGGCTCTTCTTCCAGGACGGGATCTTCTACGAAAGCACCGGCGAGGTCGGTGCCTCGGGGGTGCGCAAGACCAAGCTCGAGACCGGCGAAGTGCTGCTCGATTCGGCGCTCCAGCCCCCCTATTTCGGCGAGGGCATCGTCCCCTGGAAGGACAGGCTCATCCAGGTGACCTGGAAGGACAAGACCGGCTTCGTCTACAATCTCAAGGACTTCGCGCTGCGCGACAGCTTCAGCTACCAGGGCGAGGGCTGGGGGATGACGCAGGACGGCAAGCGGCTGATCCTGAGCGACGGCACGCCGACGCTGCGCTTCCTCGATCCCGAGACGCTCAAGCAGACCGGCACGCTCAGCGTCACCGCGGGCGGCTGCCCGGTCAAATACCTCAACGAGCTCGAGTGGGTGAATGGCGAGATCTATGCGAACATCTGGCAGACCAGCCTGATCGCGCAGATCGATCCCGCGACCGGCCAGGTGAAGAGCTTCCTCGACGTGAGCGCGCTCGGCCCGAAGGACGCCGATCCTGACGCCGTCGCCAACGGCATCGCCTGGGACGCGGCGGGCAAGCGCCTGTTCGTCACGGGCAAATATTGGCCGCAGCTCTATCAGGTCGACCAGGGCGCCAAGGTCGACAATTCGGAAGCTGCGGCGAAGATCGTCGGCTGCGGCAAATAGGCGAGGATCGCTCCGAATAGGAATGATCAACCGCTGCGCGCGGCGCGGCGCGATGCTAAGGTGGGCCTTCCCCGGGGGAGGGCGATATGGCTGGCGAGTGTTCGGTCGATGGCGCGGTGGCGGAAGCCGAGTTCGCGCTGCGGATCCATCGCGGCGAAGGCATGGTGCTCGTCGCGATGAACTGGAAGGGCGGACCACCGCCCGCCGATTTCGTCGGCTTCGCGCTCCAATATGCCGAGCCGGGGAGCAGCCACTATTTCGACGTCAAGAACCGGCTGACCTTCGACGGCAACGCCGGCACCACGCCGAGCGCCGGGCGTCCGCCCAATTATTCGACGATGGTCGCGCCGATCCAGAAGTTCCGCTGGGTCCATTTCCCGCGCAACGCCGACCTGCCCGGCGATTACAGCTACCGCGTCACCCCGGTGTTCATGAACCCCGACGGGTCGCTGCGCTACGGCACCGCGCAGCAGGCGGCGCTGGCGCTCGCGCGCGAGACCTATCCCGGCGAGCTCAACATCGCCTTCACCCGCGGCTTCGTCTCGTCGCAGGCGTTCGTCGACTATTACGGCCAATCGGGACCGCTCGACACGCTGCTGCCGATGAACGCCGACGACGGCATGACCTTCAAGGCGACTCATCCCAAGGCCGAGGAGGCCTATGGCTGGATGGGTTTCGAGGCGCGCGCGGCGATGATGAAGCTGCTCGACGACGCGATCGCGGATGCGGGCGCGCAGGTCGGCGTCGTCGCGTTCGACTTCAACCTTCCCGAGGCGGTCGACCGGATCAAGCAGCTCGCCGGCCGCGTCCGCGTGATCATCGACAATTCGGACGACCATGAGGGCGGCGCCGAGGACGAAGCGGCGAAGGCGCTCGAGGACGCGGGCATCCCCGTGGTCCGCCAGGCGATGGGCAAGCTCCAGCACAACAAGACGATCTGGGTCGACGGCCCGACCGTGCAGCGCGTGCTCTGCGGCTCGACCAACATGAGCTGGCGCGGGCTGTTCGTGCAGTCGAACAACGTCATGGTGGTCGACGGGGCTGCGGCGGTGAAGGTGTTCAAGGACGCTTTCGAAGCCTATTGGAGCGCCCCCGCCGGCTTCCCCGGAACCCCCGCCGCGGGTTGGCAGGATCTGGGGCTCGGCGATATCGACGCGAAGATCACCTTCTCGCCGCACGGCAAGTCGAACAGCGTGCTCGCGGGAATCGGCGCGGACGTGGCCAGCGCGCGATCCTCGCTCTTCTATTCGCTCGCCTTCCTCGCGATCACCCCGGGCGTGATCCGCGACGCGATCGCGGAGCGCAGCGGACATGACTCGGTGTTCGTCGCCGGCATCTCGGATGCGCGCGCGGGCGTGAAGGTCGCGGTCGGCAGCTCGAACCTGCCGCCGACCTATGTCGCGGTGCTCGACAAGAACGTGCCCTTCCCGTTCCGCGCCGAGCCGACGGGGCTCGCGGGCAATGTCGGCACGCGGATGCACCACAAGTTCATCGTCATCGATTTCGACACGCCCGACGCGCGCGTCTATCTGGGCTCGTACAACATGTCGAAGGCGGCGGACGGATCGAACGGCGACAATGTCGCGCTGGTCCGCGATCGCCGCGTGGCGACGAGCTATATGATCGAAGCGGTGCGGATGGTCGACCATTACCAGTTCCGCGCGGCGCTGAAGGAGCGCAAGGCGAGCGGAGCGGGCAAGCTGACGCTCAAGCGGCCGCCAGCCGCCGGCGAGGAGGCCTGGTGGGCGCGCGACTGGAGCGACCCGCGCGCGATCAAGGACCGCGAGCTGTTCGCTTAGGGGCGTACGGCATCGATGAAACCCATTCCGGCCGTAACCCCGGCCTCATTCCAACCGTCATCCCGGCAAAAGCCGGGACCCTGGGCCACGAGCGACACGGCTCGCTGCCCTGGGTCCCGGCTTTCGCCGGGATGACGACTGTGGGGGGCTGAGCGGTTGGTGGCGGCGCGCGGAGTCGCTAAGCCCACCCCATGCACCACGACGCCAATCTCACCGCCGAACGCCCGACCTTCGTCACCCATCTCGAATGCTCGCTGACCGGCGAGCGCTACGAGGCGGACCGGCTCCATGGCCTGTCGAAGGCCGGGCGGCCGCTGCTCGTTCGCTACGACCTTGCCGCGGCGGGCGCGGCGCTGAACCCCGGCACCCTTGCCGATCGCCCCGCCGACCTGTGGCGCTATCGCGAGCTGCTCCCCGTCCGCCACGCGCGCAACATCGTGAGCCTGGGCGAGACGATGACGCCGATCGTCCCGCTGCCCACGGTCGGCGGCGCCCTGGGCGCACCCAACCTCTGGGTGAAGGACGAAGGCCGGCTGCCCACCGGATCGTTCAAGGCGCGCGGGCTGGTGATGGCGGTGGCGATGGCCAAGGAGCTCGGCGTCACCACGATCGCGATGCCGACCAACGGCAACGCCGGCGCCGCCGCGGCCGCCTATGCCGCCCGCGCGGGGATGGAGGCGGTGATCTTCTGCCCCGCCGATACGCCCGAAGTGAACGTCCGCGAGATCGCCGCGCAGGGCGCGCGCGTCTATCGCGTCAACGGCTATATCGACGATTGCGGCAAGCTGGTGGGCCAGGGCGCGAAGGAGCGCGGCTGGTTCGATCTCTCGACGCTCAAGGAGCCCTATCGGATCGAGGGCAAGAAGACGATGGGGCTCGAGCTCGCCGAGCAGCTCGGCTGGGAACTGCCCGATGTCATCTTCTATCCCACCGGCGGCGGGACAGGTCTCATCGGCATGTGGAAGGCCTTCGCCGAGATGGAGGCGCTCGGCTGGATCGGGCCCAAGCGGCCCAGGATGGTCGCGGTCCAGGCCGAGGGCTGCGCGCCGATCGTCCGCGCCTGGGCGGCGGGCGAGCGCCACGCGACGCGCTGGGAGGATGCGCACACGATCGCGATGGGCATCCGCGTGCCCCAGGCGGTCGGCGACTTCCTGATCCTCGACGCGGTGCGCGAGAGCGGCGGGTTCGCTTGTGCAGTGAGCGACGCGGCGATCGAGCAGGCGGTCGACGATGCCGCGCGGCAGGACGGGCTGCTGCTCTGCCCCGAAGGCGGCGCGACGCTGGCGGCGTGGCGTGAAGCGATGGCGCAGGGGCTGGTCGGGCCGCAGGAGACCGTGCTGCTGTTCAACTGCGCGACGGGGCTCAAATACCCGCTGCCCGATCGCTCGCGCACGCTTGACCGGCATGCGCCGATCGACTGGGCGGAGCTTTGATCGACCGCCGGAGGGGAAAGTGCTCGACTGTATTGTCGAGATAATACAGTTTACACGGTTGACACCGACAATGTCGAAAAATGCCGTTCGGCATCGGCAAACGTGCGCTGGCCTCTGGATGCGTGCTGCGGTGGACCGACGATGCGAAAGAGCAATGCCCAGCCTCGCGCCTCAATTCCAATATTGCAACCTGCCGGCCGAGCCGGCCGGCTTTTGCCGGGACGACGGCTCGGCTCAATCTAGTGCGGATCGAATCCAGGTCGACCTTTGGCTCCGATTTTTCGTTTCGCGCCTGAGCCCTTCCGTCGCTATGCTGCGTTCAACGACGAGCCTCGATGGGAGGAGACACCCATGGCCACCGACTTCACGCTCAACGGCAAGCCCGCGACCTTCGACGGCGATCCCGAGACGCCGTTGCTCTGGGTGCTGCGCGACCATCTGGGCCTCACCGGTACCAAATATGGCTGCGGCGTCGCGCAATGCGGGGCGTGCACCGTGCATCTCGACGGCAAGAACCGCCGCTCGTGCATCACGCCCGTCGCGATGGTGAAGGGCCGCAAGGTCACCACGATCGAAGGCGTCGAGGGACCCGAGGCCAAGGCGGTGCAGAAGGCCTGGGTCGCGATCGACGTGCCGCAGTGCGGCTTCTGCCAGTCGGGGCAGGTGATGTCGGCGATCGGGCTGCTCAAGCAGGTCAAGAAGCCGAGCGACGCCGACATCGACCATGGCATGGCGGGGAATATCTGCCGCTGCGCCACCTATGTCCGCATCCGCCAGGCGATCCATGACGCCGCCGCGGCGATGGAGGGCTGAAGCGATGAACGCAGTCACGCCCACCCGCCGCGCCTTCCTCCAATCGTCGAGCCTCGTCTTCGGGCTGGTGCTGCCCGCGGGCGGCGCGATGGCGAAGATGGCCGCGGCCGACGGCGGCGCCGCGCCCTTCGCGCCCAACGCCTTCGTCCGCGTCTCGCCCGACGATCTGGTGACGGTGATCATCAAGCATGTCGAGTTCGGCCAGGGCCCGGCCACCGGGCTCGCGACGATCGTCGCCGACGAGATGGACGCCGACTGGAGCCAGGTCCGCATCGAATTCTCGCCCGCCAACGACGCGCTCTACAAGAACCTCGCCTTCGGGATCATGGGCACCGGCGGCTCCTCGTCGATCGCCAACAGCTGGGACCAGCTGCGCAACGCCGGAGCGAGTGCTCGCGCGATGCTGGCCGAGGCGGCGGCGAAGCGTTGGGGCGTGGCAGCGGGCGAGGTCAAGGTCGCCAAGGGCGTGGTCAGCCACGGCACGAACAAGGCGAGCTTCGGCGAGCTCGCGGCCGACGCGGCGCAATTGAGCCCGCCCGCCAAGCCGGTGCTCAAGACCCCCGGGCAATGGACGCTGATCGGCACCGACGTCCCCAAGGTCGACAGCAGCGCCAAGACCCGGGGCGAAGCGGTCTTCGCGATGGACATCCGCCGCCCCGGCATGGTGCACAGCGCGATCCTCCACGCGCCTTTGTTCGGCGGCAAGGTCAAGTCGGTCAACGACAAGGCGACGATGGCGGTGCCGGGCGTGCTCGCCGTCAAGACCGTGCCCTCGGGTGTCGCGGTCTATGCCTCGGACACCTTCGCAGCGATGCGCGGCCGCGCTGCGCTCGATGTCGACTGGGACCTGTCCAGGGCCGAGAAGCGCTCGAGCGACGAGCTCTACGCGCAGTTCGCCGAAAAGACCGAGGAGCCGGGCAAGCAGGTCGAGAAGGAAGGCGACAGCCAGGCCGCGCTCAAGGGCGCGGCGAAGAAGATCGAGGCAGTCTATTGCTTCCCCTATCTCGCGCACGCGCCGATGGAGACGCTCGACGCGGTGATCGAGATGCAGGGCGACAAGCTCGACGTGTGGATCGGCAGCCAGTTCCAGACCGGCGAGATGCGCGCGATCGCGGGAACGCTGGGCGTGCCGATCGAGAAGGCGACGCTCCACCAGCTGTTCGCGGGCGGCAGCTTCGGCCGCCGCGCGACGCCGGGGATGGAGTTCGCCACCGAGGCGGCGAACGTGTTCAAGGCCTGGGGCAAGGGGCCGGTCAAGCACGTCTGGACGCGCGAGAACGACATTCGCGGGGGATTTTATCGCCCGCTCGTCGTCCACACGGTGCGCGGCGGGCTCGATCCCGCAGGGAATATCGTCGGCTGGGATCATGTCGTCGCGGCGCAATCGGCGTTCGTCGGCACGCCGATGGAAGCGATGGGCGTGCAGAACGGCATCGACGGATCGATCACCGAAGGCATCGGCGAAGGCTATCATTTGCCCAACTTCTACCTGGGCCAGCACATCATGCCGGGCCAGGTGCCCGTGCTCTGGTGGCGCTCGGTGGGCAACACCCATACCGCCTATGTGATGGAGACGATGATCGACCAGCTGCTCGAGGCGGGCGGCAAGGATTTGGTCGAGGGCCGCGCGGCGCTGATGAAGGAGGAGCGGCTGAAGGCCGTGCTCCGCAAGGCGGCCGAAATCGCGAACTGGGGCGCCAAGCTGCCCGAGGGCCGCGCGCGCGGGATCGCGGCGTGGAAGAGCTTCGGCTCCTATGTCGCGCAGGTCGCCGAAATCTCGAAGGGCGCGGACGGGCTGCCCAAGGTCCACAAGGTCTGGTGCGCGGTCGATTGCGGCGTGCCGGTGAACCCCAATGTCATCCGCGCGCAGATGGAGAGCTGCATCGGCTATGGCCTGGGCCATATCCTCTATGCCGAGATCTTGCTCGGCGAGGGCGGGGTGGTGAGCCAGGGCAATTTCGACCGCTACCGGTCGCTCCGCATTCACGAGATGCCCGAAGTCGAAGTCGCGATCGTCAAGTCGAGCGAGCGGCCGACCGGCGTCGGCGAGCCGGGGCTGCCGCCGCTGGGGCCGGCGGTGGCGAATGCCTGGCGGAAGATCACGGGGCGGCCGGTGAGGCGCCTGCCCTTCGCGGTGGGAGGACGCGCATGAAGGCGGGAACGATCGCTCTGGGCGCGCTTGCGCTCGCCATGCCGGTGGCGCTCGCCGCCGCGGCGGACGGAGTCGCGGGGCTGCGGCCCGCCGCCGACTTCGAGTCGATTCGCGATGCGCAGGCGCGCTCGGCGGCGATCTTCGTCGAGATGGGCAAGGTCATCGCGCATCCGCGCTGCATGAACTGCCACCCGCGCACCGACAGCCCGACCCAGGGCAACGACATGGACCAGCATTATCCGCCGGTGACGCGCGGCCCCGACGGGCACGGCGCGCCGGGGATGGAGTGCACCACCTGCCACGGTCCCGCGAACGTCGAGTTCGCCAACGGCACCGGCAGCATCCCGGGTCATCCCGAATGGCACCTCGCGCCCAAGTCGATGGCATGGCAGGGGAAATCGCTCGGCGAGATCTGCGAGCAGATCAAGGACAAGGCACGCAACGGCGGCAAGACGCTCACCCAGATCGTCGAGCATAATGCGCATGACAGCCTCGTCGGCTGGGCGTGGAACCCCGGCGCCGGCCGCGCGCCTGCGCCCGGCACGCAGGCGCAGTTCGGCGAGCTGACCAAGGCCTGGGTCGCGAGCGGCGCTGCCTGTCCCGCGAAATGATTCCCTGAATGATTGACGGACCCCGACAACGGGTCCAGCATTCATTCCATTCTGGACTCATCGGGAGTGAGACCGGGAATTGATGGGGGATCATCAATGATCGAGACGATTGTGCCTTCGCGGCGCGCGATGATGAAGGGTGCCGCGCTCGCGGCCACGCTTCCCGCCGTCGCGTCCTTCGCGGTTCCGCCTGCCTTCGCGCACCAGGATGCCGCGCAATGGGAGAAGCAGGTGGGCCAGCGCTTCACGGTGACGGGCGAGAACGGCCCGGCGCCGATCACGCTGCTCGCCGTCAAGGCGGTGCACGACATGCGCAGTCCAAGGGCGAGCGGTCGGCGCTACAGCTTCACGGCGCTGTTCGAGATGGACGCGGCCGGCGCGCTCGAGGGCGGGCGGCTCTACGAGATGCGCCACCCCGCGTTCGGCGATGCGGTGCTGTTCCTCGACCGCACCACGGTGGCGGGCGGCAAGGCGAGGCTGCGCGCCAGCTTCAACTGACGACGTTGCTCTGAGCGCGCCGCGATCCTAGGCTGCTTCCCTGATCCTTGGGGGAGCGTGAATTGGCCAGCCTGTTTCGCCTGAAGCCTGTCGTCGCGGCGCATGAGCAGCCCGAGCACCACCGCCTCCAGCCGAGCCTGTCCTGGCCGCATCTGGTCGCGCTCGGCGTCGGCGCGATCGTCGGCACGGGAATCCTCACGCTGATCGGCGTCGGCGCCGACCGCGCCGGGCCTGCGGTGATCCTCTCCTTCGTGGTGGCGGGGGCGATCTGCGCCTGCGCCGCGCTCGCCTATGCCGAGATGGCGACGATGATCCCCGCCTCGGGCAGCGCCTATACCTACAGCTATTCGGTGCTCGGCGAGCTGCCCGCCTGGGTGGTCGGCTGGAGCCTGCTCGCGGAATATACGCTGGTCGTGGGCGCGGTGGCGGTCGGCTGGTCGGGCTATGCGCACGGCTTCCTCGACGGGCTGGGGGTGCACTTGCCCGCGGCGCTGAGCCATGGCCCGGTGGTCGCCGGTGCGATCGGCAGGGACTGGCATATCGTCGAATGGGGCGTGAACGTCCCCGCGCTGTTCATCGTCGCGGTGGTCGCCGGGCTGCTGATCCTCGGCACGCGCGAGAGCGCGACGCTCAACGCGATCCTCGTCGTGGTGAAGCTGGTTGCGCTCGTCGTCTTCGTCGCGGTCGCCTTGCCTCATTTCGATCCGCACAACCTCGAGCCCTTCGCGCCCTTCGGCTTCGCCAAGCACACCACGCCGGAGGGCGCCGAGCGCGGGGTGATGGCGGCGGCGGCGATCATCTTCTTCGCCTTCTACGGCTTCGACGCGATCTCGACCGCGGCGGAGGAAGCCAAGAACCCCGCGCGCGACCTCGCGATCGGGATCGTCGGATCGATGCTGGTGTGCGTCGCCATCTACATGGTCGTGGCGATCACCGCGGTCGGCGCGCTCAGCTACACGCGCTTCGCCGACAGCCCCGAGCCGCTGGCGCTGATCCTGCGCGGGATCGGCCAGCCGGGCGCGGCGACCTTCCTCGCGGCGAGCGCGGTGATCGCGCTGCCGACGGTGATCCTCGCCTTCCTCTTCGGCCAGAGCCGGATCTTCTTCGTAATGGCGCGCGACCAGCTGCTGCCGCAAAGCCTCGCGCGCGTCTCGGCGCGCGGGACCCCGGTGCGGATCACGCTGTTCACCGCCGCGGTGGTCGCGTTCTTCGCGGGCTTCTTCCCGATCGACCAGATCGCCGCGCTCGCCAATGCGGGGACGCTCACCGCCTTCGTCGCGGTGGCGGTGTGCATGCTGGTGATGCGCGTCCGCGCGCCGGGGGCAAAGCGGCCGTTCCGCACGCCGCTCGCCTGGCCGGTGGGGATCGGCGGCGCGCTCGGCTGCCTCTACCTCTTCATCAGCCTGCCGCACCAGACGCAGATCGCGTTCGGCGTGTGGAACCTCTTGGGTCTCGCGGTCTACTTCGCCTATGCGCGCCACGGTGCGAGCAAGGCGCTCGCCGCGTAGGAGGAGTGCATCATGGGCGGCTGGACGATCGGGATCATCGGCGGATCGGGACTCTACGACGTCGAGGGGATCGAGAACGGCGCCTGGGAAGAGGTCCACAGCCCCTGGGGCCAGCCCTCGGACGATTGCTTCGTCGGCCGCGTCGGCCATGTGCGCGTGGTGTTCCTGCCGCGCCACGGCCGCGGGCATCGGGTCAGCCCCTCCGAGCTCAACGCGCGCGCCAATATCGACGTGCTCAAGCGGCTGGGCGTGACCGACGTGCTCGCGGTCTCCTCGGTCGGCAGCTTGGCGGAAGAACGCGCGCCGGGCACCTTCACCATCGCCGACCAGTTCATCGACCGCACCAAGGGCCGCCCGTCGAGCTTCTACGGCAGCGGCATGGTCGCGCACGTCTCGATGGCCGACCCGGTGTGCGCGCGGCTCTCGTCGCTCGCCGCCGAAGCCGCGCGCGCCGCGGGTGCGACGGTGCATGAGGGCGGCACCTATCTCGCGATGGAAGGCCCGCAATTCTCGACGCGTGCCGAGAGCCATCTCTACCGCAGCTGGGGCTGCGACATCATCGGCATGACCGCGATGCCCGAGGCCAAGCTCGCGCGCGAGGCCGAGCTGCCGTACGCGCTCGTCGGCATGGTCACCGACTATGACTGCTGGCGCGAAGGCGAGGAAGCGGTCGACGTCGCGCAGGTGATCGCCCAGCTCTCGGCCAATGCCGAGAAGGCGCGCGCGATGGTGATGCGCCTGCTGCGCAACCTGCCCGAGGAGCGGCCCGCGAGCCCGATCGACACCTGCCTCGACACCGCGCTGATCACGGCACCGCATGTGCGTGATCCGGAGCTGCTCAGGAAGCTCGATGCCGTGGCGGGGCGAGCGCTGGGCGGCTGAGATCAATCGGGCGTCGAGTCCAACAACCGTCATCCCGGCTTTCGCGGGGATGACGATTTTAGTTGGTGCGGTTCGAGCCTAGTTTGCCTTCACCTTCGGCTTCGGCACCATCAGCCGCCCCGACTTGCACCGCGGCGCAGGGGTGGCCGAAGGGCTCGGCGTGGCCTGCGGCGTCGGCTGTCCGCGCCCCGCCAGCGTTCGGCAGAGCTCGGGCTTGTGCACCGTGAGCCGTCCCGCATCGGCCGACTGGCCGCCCGGAACCCAGGGCGCCAGCGCCATCAACATCCAGTAAAGTATCGACATTCGCCGAGCGTAACACGACCGCGCGCAAAGCCAAGCCCGCAGCGATTCGGGAAATCTTCATTCCGCCGCGTTATCGGACGTCGCCATGCCGACGCGCGTGTTCCTCACGATCGATACCGAGCTGACCTGGCGCCACCATGTCGCCGGGCTCGACGCGGCCACCATCGTCGAGCGTTCGATCGAGCCGGCGGGCGTGGGCCTCGCCTGGCAGCTCGCGCAGCTGCGCCGCCACGATCTCAAGGCGACCTTCTTCGTCGATCCGATGCCGGCGATGGTCTACGGCCTCGACTGGGTGAAGCGGATCGTCCACGCCGTGCTCGACGCGGGGCAGGAAGCGCAGCTCCACCTCCATCCCAACTGGACCCAGGCCAGGGCCGGCGACGGCGGCGCGGGGCATGCCGCCTTCGCGATGGCCGAATACAGCCTCGCCGAGCAGGTCGAGCTGATCGCCGCCGCTTCGGACATGCTCACCGCCGCCGGCGCGCCCGAGCCGGTCGCCTTCCGCGCGGGCAGCTATGCCGCGAGCGACGACACCCTCTCCGCGCTCGCCGAGCTCGGCTTCGCCTATGACAGCAGCCACAATGGCGCCGAACACCCCTGGCCGAGCGCGGTCGGGCTCCCGCGCGAACGGATCGCGCCGATCGCGCATCGCGGCCTCACCGAAGTACCGGTGACGCTGATCGAGGACGTCCGCGGCCACCTGCGCCATTTCCAGATCTGCGCGCTCTCGGCCGGCGAGATGGCCGCCGCGCTCGATCATGCGATGCGCGAGCGCCATGCCGCGGTGACGATCGTCGGGCACAGCTTCGAGCTCGCCAACCGCGCCGGCACGCGCGCGAATGCGGTGCACGCCGGCCGTTTCACGCAACTCTGCTCGATGCTCGACGAGCGCCGCCTCCACCTCGAGACCTGCCATTTCGCCGACCGCCCGGTGCTCGCGCTCGACCAGGACGACCGCCCGCTCGCGCCCAGCGTGATCCGCACCAGCCTGCGCCGCGCCGAGCAGCTGTGGTCGAACCTCGTCGAGGAGCGCGCGGCATGAACGCGATGAGCGACGTCGCCGCCGCCGCGCCGGTGCCGCTGGCCGCGCCCGTGCCCGTACAGGCCAAGCGGGTGCCGCTCAAGTTCGAGATCGGCGCGCGCACGGTGATGGCGATCCAGCGCGCGCTGGTCCGCGTGTCGCTGAGCCTCGACGACGCCCGCGAGGGCCGGCTCCCCGCGCTCCCGCCGCTGCCGCGCGACGCGCACGGCTATACGATCACCTCGCTGCCCGAGGACCGGATCGAGGCGCTCGTCTATGCCTCGGGGGGCATGCTGCCCTTCGTGCGCCAGCGCTACACGCGCCATTACACCGAGCTCCACGGCGGCTTCGACGCCTGGTTCGAGGGGCTTTCGTCGAACACCCGCCAGCAGCTCCGCCGCAAGGCGCGCAAGATCGCATCGGAGAGCGGCGGCGACCTCGACATCCGCGCCTATCGCACCCCCGCCGAGCTCGAGGCCTTCCACGACATCGCGCGGCGCATCTCGCTGCGCACCTATCAGGAGCGGCTGCTCGGCTCGGGCCTGCCCGACAGCCCCGAGTTCCTAGCCGAGATGGCGGCCAAGGGCGCGGCCGACGAAGCCCGCGCCTGGCTGCTCCACATCGGCGGCGAGCCCGCGGCCTATCTCTATTGCCCGGTGGTCGACGGTGTCGTGATCTATGCGCATGTCGGCCACGACCCGGCGTTCAACGAGCTCTCGCCCGGCCAGGTGCTCCAGCTCGAGGCATTCCGCGAGCTGTTCGAGGATCGCTTCCTCCGCTTCGACTTCACCGAGGGCGAGGGCCAGCACAAGCGCACCTTCGCCACCGCCGGCGTCGCCTGCGCCGACCTGCTGCTGCTTCGCCCCAGCCTGGCGAACCGGCTGACCACGCTGGCGCTGGGCGGATTCAACGCGAGCGTGGCGCTGGCCAAGCGCGCGACGCAGCGCGCCGGGCTGGGGAAGCTCGCGAAGAAGGTGCGGCGGGGCTAGAACCTCAGCCGCAGAAGCTCAGCTGATCGAGGCTGTCGTTGATCCAGTCGCCGAGCGGCGAATCCCGGGCATCCTCGAGCCTGACGCCGCCGAGGTCGAAGGGCGCGCCGGAGAGCCCTTCCAGCGCATAGCGGTCCCTGCCCGAGCCGTCGCCGCCGGACCCGCTCCCGCCGGAGCCTTCGCGCCGCAACATCGCCGCCTTGTCGGCGAGGCTGCGGAGCACCTGCGCGCCGCCCGGACAGCGCGTGCTGTCGGTCCAGCGCGTGTCGGCGACCTTGTCGTTGCGCATCCGCACGACGCGAAACCAATAGACGTGATCGGGACCGGACGAAGCGGACTCGCCGATCGTGACCTCATATTGGACGGTCCCGAGCATCGTCGATTTCGAAAAGGTGATGAGCGGCCTCGTCTCATCCTGGAAGGCCAGTGCGAGGATGGCGAGCGCGATCATGGCGATGCTCCTGCTGGGCGGTCCCGAGTGTTATCTCCGGCATGGCAGGCGGAGACAAGGGGCGGGCTGGCCTCAGCCGGGGCAGAGCGGCTAGAGCGGCGCGATGCACCTCCGCGCCGAAGCCATCCTCCTCGCGGTTCGCGCGCATGGCGAGCATGGCGCGATCGTGCGTGCGCTCACCGCCGAGAACGGGCTCCAGCCCGGCTATGTCCGCGGCGGGCGGTCTCGCGCGCTCAAGCCGGTGCTCCAGCCGGCGAACCTGATCCTCGGCGAATGGCGCGCGCGGACCGAGGAGCAATTGCCCGGGCTGACGGTCGAGCTGATCCACAGCCGCGCGCCGCTCTACCGCGAGCCGCTCCCCGCCGCTGCGCTGGAGTGGGTGACCGCGCTCACCGCGGCGGTGCTGCCCGAGGGCCAGCCCTATCCGCGGCTCCACGACGCGCTCGACGGGATGCTCGGCGCGATCGAGGCGGCGCCGGCGGCGCGCGGCTGGGCAGTGGCGCTGGTCCGCTACGAGCTGCTGCTGCTCGCCGAGCTCGGCTTCGGGCTCGACCTCAGCCATTGCGCCGCGACCGGCGCCAACGACGACCTCGCCTTCGTCAGCCCGAAGAGCGGCGTCGCGGTCAGCCGCTCGGGCGCGGCCGGCTATGAGGCCAGGCTGTTGCCGCTGCCGCGATTCCTGGTCGAAGGCGGCGCGGGCGAGTGGCGCGAGATCCTCGAGGGGCTCAGGCTTTCGGGCCATTTCCTCGAGCGCGACCTGCTGATCGGCAAGGCGGCCGATGTCCTCCCCGCGCGCGCGCGGCTGGTCGAGCGGCTGAAGCGGGCGGTTGCGTAACCCGCGCGGCGCGGTAATGGCGCTTCTTAAGCCCCTCCCCTGAAGGGGAGGGCTCAAGAAGGAAGAAGAATGCCGCTGATTGCAGTGCTCGCCGGCGACGGCATCGGCCCCGAAGTCACCGCCGAGGCGCGGCGCGTGCTCGAGGCCCTGAACCTCGACCTGAGCTTCGAGGAAGCGCCCGTCGGCGGCGCCGCCTATCTCGCGACCGGCCGGCCGCTCCCGCCCGAGACGCTCGCACTCGCCAAGCGCGCGCACGCAGTGCTGTTCGGCGCGGTGGGCGACCCCAAGTTCGACGCGCTCGAGCGGCGGCTGCGCCCCGAGGCCGCGCTGCTCGGCATCCGCCGCGAGCTCCAGCTCTTCGCCAACATCCGCCCGGCGACGCTGTTCGCGGGCCTCGAGGCCGCCTCGCCGCTCCGGCCCGAGATCGTCCGGGGCCTCGACCTCGTCATCGTCCGCGAGCTGACCGGCGACGTCTATTTCGGCGAGAAGGGCCGCCGCACCA
Source organism: Sphingomonas sp. (assembly GCF_017745215.1). GTDB lineage: Bacteria > Pseudomonadota > Alphaproteobacteria > Sphingomonadales > Sphingomonadaceae > Sphingomonas. The sequence continues at coordinate 115,115 of NZ_JAGHZV010000010.1, read as the reverse complement.
ATCACGATGGCCTCCGCCAGGGCTTCGACATCATGAGCTACAACGAAGCCGAAGTGGAGCGCATCGCGCGCGTCGGCTTCGAAATGGCCAAGCGCCGCCGCAAGAAGCTCTGCTCGGTCGACAAGGCGAACGTGCTGGAGACCTCGCAGCTGTGGCGCGACGTGATGAACGAAGTCGCGCTCGATTATCCGGACGTCGACTTCACCTGCATGTACGTCGACAATGCCGCGATGCAGCTCGTGCGACGCCCCTCGGACTTCGACGTGATCGTCACCGGCAACCTCTTCGGCGACATCCTCTCGGACCAGGCGAGCATGTGCGCGGGCTCGATCGGGATGCTGCCCTCGGCCTCGCTCAACGCGTGGCGCGGGGCGAACGGCATGTACGAGCCGATCCACGGCTCGGCGCCGGACATCGCGGGGCAGGGCAAGGCCAATCCGTGCGCGGCGGTGCTTTCGGCGGCGATGCTGCTGCGCCACTCGCTGTCGAACGACGAGGCGGCGGCGCGGATCGAGCGCGCGGTGGGCGCGGCGATCGCGGGCGGGGCGCGCACTGCCGATCTCGGGGGCGAGCTCTCCACCCGGGCGATGGGCGACGCCATCCTCAAGGAACTCGTGTGAGCGCGCTCGAGCTTGCCGTCGTAATTCCCACCTTCAACGAGTTCGCCAACGTGCCGCGGCTGGTCGCGGCGCTCGATGCAGCGCTGGCCGGGCGCGCCTGGGAAGCGATCTTCGTCGACGACAACAGCCCCGACGGCACTGCCGATGCCGCGCGCGAGCTGGCGCGCGCCGACGCGCGCATCCGCGTGATCCAGCGCATTGGCCGCCGCGGGCTCTCGACCGCGTGCATCGAGGGGATGTGCGCGACCGCCGCGCCCGTGGTCGCGGTGATCGACGGCGACATGCAGCATGACGAGACGCTGCTGCCCAGGATGCTCGACGCGCTCCAGGCCGATGCCGGGCTCGACGTCGTGGTCGGCTCGCGCTTCGTCGATGGCGGCGGGACGGGCGACTGGGACCGCGATCGCGTCGCCAAGTCGGCCTTTGCGACGCGGCTCTCGCAGCAGATCCTCCAGGTCGAGCTCAGCGACCCGATGAGCGGCTTCTTCATGATCCGCACGGGGATCGTGCGCGAACTCGTGCCGAAACTGTCGGGAATCGGCTTCAAGATCCTGCTCGACATCCTCACCGCCGCGCCGCGGCCCCTGAAGGTGCTCGAGCTTCCCTACGTCTTCCGCACCCGCGAGGCAGGCGAGAGCAAGCTCGATTACTTCGTCGCGCTCGAATATCTGATCGCGCTCTACGACCGGCGCTTCGGGCGGGTCGTGCCGGTGCGCTTCGCGATGTTCGCGGCGATCGGGGCGATGGGCGCGGTCGTCCATTTCACGGTGCTGACCGCGCTGTTCCGCCTGGGCGGGCTGACCTTCCTCACCGGCACCATCGCCGCGACCGCAGTGGCGATGACCTTCAACTTCTTCCTCAACAATGCGCTGACCTATCGCGAGCAGCGCCTCAAGGGCGTCCGCGCGCTGCTCGGCGGCTGGGCGAGCTTCTGCCTCGTCTGCGCGGTGGGCGCGATCGCCAACGTCGGCGTCGCGGGCTTCCTGTTCAACGTCGAGCACGGCGACTGGCGCTTGTCGGCGCTGGCGGGGATCGCGGTGGCAGCGGTGTGGAACTATGCCCTGTCCTCGCGCTTCACCTGGGGGCGGTATTAGGCGTAGCGCAGCGTCAGGTCGTAGCACGAGAGAGCAGACGCCACTGCAACGAACATGCACCTGGGATCAAGCGCCTGCGGGCTGCGTCCGCTGAAGGCAATCGTGAAGCTGTCCTTATAACCCTGGGAGTTGATCCCGACCCAGCTCCATCCGAGATGATCGCCCCGCGCGAAGGCGAAGGAGGGGATGCTGCGCCAACCGTCACCTTCCGGTATTGCGCCGCGCTCGACGATCACTTCGTCCGTGTTGGGTTCCACCCTCAACACGACAGCCCAGCCGTCAAGGCAGATCGCCACCGAATCCCAAACGGCCGAGCCGTCGCTCAGGGTCATCGCGTTGAGGCCGAGGATGTCGGTTATCGGGCGCTCGTCGACCTCGTCCCAGTCGAAGCGCAGCGCGATATGCTCGTCCATACCCATCACCGCCAGCTGTTGAACCAGGTCCATTTCTCGAACGCCATCGTGTCCGACAGCGGCATCGAGGAGAGGATCGGGTAGAAGTAGAGGAACAGCAGGAACGACACCGCGAGGAACCACTCGGCCCAGTAGCGCCGGTGCCCGGCCTCGTAATGGTCGAACGCCAGCGCCAGCGCGAAACAGAGGAAGATCGCCGAGGGGTAGTAATAATAATAGAAGCCCAGCGACTTGGGGATGACGATGAAGATCGCGACCGACGCGGTCCACAGCAGCGCCATCGCAAGCGGCTTGGCGGCGCCGTCGCGCAGGCCCGCCCAGAAGCAGGCGAGCACCGCGACCAGCCCGCCCCACATGATCGCCGGATTGCCGATCAGCAGCACCCCGCGCTGCGCGCCGTCGTCGAGCTCGTAGAAATACCAGATCGGCCGGATCATCAGCGGCCAGCTCCACCAGTCGGACTGGTAGGTGTGGTGCGCGAGGACCTGGGTCTGGAGCGCGTACATCTCGCCCTGGAAGGGGATCAGCCGCGCGAGCGTCATGGGATCGCGCTCATAGAAGAAGGCGGGGAGGAAGGTCAGGAAATAGAGGGGGATGCTCACCGCTGCCATGATCAGCAGCGCGCGGATCGTCGGCAGGCCCGGCCAGCGGCGGTGGTCCTTCGCGGCCAGCGCGGCGCCGAGCGCCTTGGCGAAGCTGTCGCCGAATCCACGCGGACTGACCTCCCAATGTTCGCCGATCCGCAGGACGATGAACGCCATGCCCGCGAAGGCGACATAGGGGACCGCGGCCCATTTGACGGCGACCGCGAGGCCGAGCAGCGCGCTTCCGGCGATCCAGCGCCACAACACCTGCTTCGCCGGGCCGTGCATCGCCCGGAGCAGCAGCACCATTGCCCAGCAGAGGAAGGCGACGAGGAACACGTCGAGCATCGCAATCCGCGCCTGGATGAAGAGCAACTGGTTGAGCACCAGCAGCAGCGCCGCGATCACCGCGGGGCGCATCCTGCGCGTGAGCAGCCAGACGAAGGCGAACCCCGCCACCACCGTGGCGCTGCCGAACAGGCTGGGGACCAGCCGCCAGCCGTAGGGATCGTCGCCGAAGATCGCCATGCCGAGCGCGATCAGCTCCTTGCCGAGCAGCGGATGCTCGATGTTGCGCGGCTCGGAGAGGTCGAGGAGGTTCTGCGCGGCGGGGACGTAATGGACCTCGTCGAAGAACAGGTGCGTCGGCCAGCCGATGCGGACGGCGAAGAGCAGCTCCGCCGCCAGCCCGATCAGCAGCGCGACGGTGACGGGGCGAGTGCTGAGCGACTTGAGCCAGGCGGTCATGGCGCGGGGATAGCGGATCGTTTCGCGTCCCGCCATCGCGATCCAATCCATCCCGACGGTTGACGCCGGCCACCCGGCCTCGCAAAGCGGACCCCATGAAGCGCCATACCGGACAGGACCGCAGCATCACCACGCGCTGGAAGCCCGCCACCCAGGCGGTGCGCGGCGGCACCGCGCGCTCCGAATGGGGCGAGACCAGCGAAGCGATCTTCCTCACCTCGGGCTACGCCTATGACTGCGCCGGCGACGCCGCCGCGCGCTTCGCGGGCGAGCAGGTCGGCATGACCTATTCGCGGCTCCAGAACCCGACCGTCGAGATGCTCGAGGAGCGGATCGCGCTGCTCGAAGGCGCCGAGGCGTGCCGCTCGATGGCGACCGGCATGGCGGCGATGACCGCGGCGCTGCTCTGCCAGCTCTCGGCGGGCGACCATATCGTCCAGGGCCGCGCTGCGTTCGGTTCGTGCCGCTGGCTCACCGATGCGTTCCTTCCGCGCTTCGGGATCGAGACGACGATCGTCGACGCGCGCGACCCGCAGCAGTTCGAGGACGCGATCCGCCCGAACACCAAGCTCTTCTTCTTCGAGACGCCGGCCAATCCGACGATGGACATCGTCGACCTCGAAGCGGTGTGCGGCATCGCGCGAAAGCACGGCATCACCAGCGTGGTCGACAATGCCTTCGCCACGCCGGTGCTCCAGCGCCCGCTCGACTTCGGCGCCGACGTCGTCGCCTATTCGGCGACCAAGATGATGGACGGCCAGGGCCGCGTGCTCGCCGGCGCGGTCTGCGGCACAGCGGACTTCATCAACAACGTGCTGCTGCCCTTCACTCGCAACACCGGGCCGACGCTCAGCGCGTTCAATGCCTGGGTGGTGCTCAAGGGGCTCGAGACGCTCGACCTGCGGATCAACCGCCAGAGCGAGAATGCATTGAAGGTCGGCAGCTTCCTCGAGAAGCGCGTGCCGCGGATCAACCATCCGGGGCTCCCCGGCCATCCGCAGCACAACCTGGCCAAGCGCCAGATGAGCGCGTGCGGCCCGATCTTCTCCTTCGAGGTCGACGGCGGCCGCGCCCAGGCGCACGGGCTGCTCGACGCGCTGGGACTGATCGACATTTCGAACAATATCGGCGATTCACGCTCGCTGATGACGCACCCCGCTTCGACGACGCATTCGAGTGTCGCCGAAGAAAAACGACTCGAAATGGGCGTGACCGAAGGCATGTTGCGTCTAAATGTAGGATTGGAAGACGCCGACGATCTGATCGACGACTTGGACCAGGCGCTGGACAAGGTCGGCCTTTGAGCAACTGGCAGTGAGGAATTTGCCGTGATGAAGTCGCTGTTCAGCGAGGAAGCGGAGACCCGCGGCATCACCGTGCGCGTATCGGTGTCCTACCTGCCTGAACAGTCGGAGCCGCAGCGCGGGCGCTGGTTCTGGGCTTATCACATCCGCATCGAGAACGAGAGCGAGCTGACCGTCCAGCTGCTCACGCGCCACTGGATCATCACCGACGGGCGCGGCCACCGCCACACGGTGGAGGGCGAGGGCGTCGTCGGCGAGCAGCCGATGATCGCGCCGGGCGGCAGCTTCGACTATGTGTCGGGCTGCCCGCTCGCGACGCCGACGGGCAACATGCAGGGCAGCTATCACATGGTCGCCGAGGACGGCGCGGCGTTCGACGTTGCGATCCCGAAATTTTCGCTCACGGCGCCGGCGGTGGCGGGGTAACAGGCGCGCATGAAGCGCACGCATCTTCCCCTGAACGGCCTCCGCGTGCTGGATGCGGCGGCACGGCACCTCTCCTTCACGCGGGCGGCCGACGAGCTGGCGGTGACGCCTGCCGCGGTCGGCCAGCAGATCCGCGCGCTCGAGGAGACGCTGGGCGTCGTGCTGTTCCGGCGGACGACCAAGGGGTTGGAGCTCACGCCCGAAGGCGAGTCGGGGCTCGGTGCGCTGCGGGCGGGCTTCCTCCAGTTCGAGGAATCGGTGCGCGCGATGCAGGCGGGGCAATCGTCCAAGTCGCTGACGATCGCCGCACCGCGCGACCTCACCACCAAATGGCTGATGCCCAAGCTCGCCGAGATCGCCGCGGCGGACGGCGAGCTGCGCTTCGTGCTCGTCGCGGCGGACGAGAGCGTCGACTTCACCGAGGCCAACCTGGACCTCGCGATCCGCTGGGGCGAGGGCCCGGGCGAGCATGAGGGCGAAGCGCTCGAGAGCGAAGGCATGGTGACGGTCGAGCGCCCCGGCGGCGGCACCGACGTGCGCATCGCCTGGGCGGGCTGCCTCGCCGAGGATGCCGGCGCCTTGGTCCGTGTGGCGGATGCGGGGCTGGCGATCGAAGCCGCCGCACAGGGGCTGGGCCGCGCGACGGTGCCCGAGATCCTCGCGCGCGCCGATTTGGCGAACGGGCGCGTGGTGCAGGTCGGCGAGCCGCGCGGATCGAAGCTCGGCTATTGGCTGGTCGCCCCGCTGCCGCAATGGCGGCAGAAGAAGGTCAAGGCGCTGGTCGACACGCTGGCGGGGTAGGGCTTGCTGCTGCGATTAAAAGTGATTAGATTTCAATCGTCGCGATCGGAGCAGGCTGATGACTGCCGCAACTCGAGTTCTCACTGCGCACGTACCCGCCGGCCTTGCGGACAAGGTCGATTTGCTGGCCGCTCGGCTTGAGCGTTCGCGCGGCTGGGTCGTGAAGCAGGCATTGGCCGCCTGGGTCGACCAGGAGGAGGAGCGTCACAAGTTGACGCTTGAAGCGCTTGCCGATGTTGATGCCGGCCGGGTGATCGACCATCAGACCGTCTTGGCTTGGGCAGACAGCCTCTCGACCGGCGAGCCGTTACCGCCGCCGGTCGCATGAGGATCGTTTGGACGAGCCGGGCATCGTCCGACCTGATGCGTTTGCATGAACATCTGAGACCGATTGCGCCAGATGCCGCGGCGCGGGTCGTTCAGCAGCTCGCGCGAGCACCCTCGCGCCTGCTCGACTATCCTCGCCTCGGCGAAAAGCTGGAAGCGTACGAACCGCGTGAGGTTCGCCGGATCGTCGTCGGCAACTACGAGATGCGATACGAAATCGCCGATGCGACGATTTTCGTCCTGCGCCTTTGGCATGGTCGCGAGAGCCGGAGTTTCGGGCCGGACGAATAGGGCGCTCACCCCTCCTCGATGATCGCTCGTACCCGGTTCGCCAGCTGCTCCATCGCGAAGGGCTTGGTGATCATCGACATGCCCGGCTCGAGGAAGCCCGACGCCAGCGCGGCATTCTCGGCATAGCCGGTCATGAAGAGCACCTTGAGCTCGGGCCGCACCAGCCGCGCCGCATCGGCCACCTGGCGGCCGTTCAACCCGGGCAGGCCGATATCGGTCACCAGCAGGTCGATCCGCTGCTTCGACTGGAGGATCTCCAGCCCCTTGGGTCCGTCCGCCGCCTCGAGCGCGCGATAGCCGAGCTCGCCGAGCACTTCGACGATCAGCCCGCGCACCACCGGCTCGTCCTCGACCACCAGCACGATCTCGCCCTCGTGCGAACCCGGCGCCTCGGCGAGCCCGGGGGCATGTTCCTCGGCCGGCGCCTCGCCGCGGTAGCGCGGCAAGTAGAGCTTGATCGTCGTGCCGTGGCCGACCTCGCTGTAGATCCGCGCATAGCCTTCGGACTGGCGGGTGAAGCCATAGATCATCGAGAGGCCGAGCCCCGTGCCCTGGCCCATCGGCTTGGTGGTGAAGAACGGCTCGAACGCGCGTGCGATCACGTCCTTGGTCATGCCCGTGCCGGTGTCCGACACGCAGATGCAGACATATTGGCCCGGCCGCACGTCGCGCTCGCGCGCGGCATAGATGCTGTCGAGATGGGCGTTGCACGTCTCGATCGTCAGCTTGCCGCCGTCGGGCATCGCGTCGCGCGCGTTGATCGCGAGGTTGATGATCGCGCTCTCGAGCTGGTTGGGGTCGCAGCGCGTGAGCCACAGCCCGCCACCGAGCACCAGCTCGAGCTCGATCATCTCGCCCAGCGTCCGGCGCAGCATGTCCTCGATCGAGCCGATCAGCGGATTGGCGCGCACCGGCCGCGGATCGAGCGGCTGGCGGCGCGAGAAGGCGAGCAGCCGATGGGTGAGCGCCGAGGCGCGGTTGGCCGAGGTCTTGGCGCCGGTCAGCCAGCGGTCGATGTCGGCCATCCGACCCTGGGCGATGCGGCTCTCCATGATGTCGAGGCTGCCGGTGATGCCCTGGAGGAGGTTGTTGAAGTCGTGCGCGATCCCGCCGGTGAGCTGGCCGACGGCTTCCATCTTCTGGCTCTGGCGCAGCGCTTCCTCGGTGGCGCGCTGCTCGGTGATGTCGCGGCCGACGCCGTGGATGCGGTCCTGGTCGGGCACTGCGGTCCATGCGAGCAGGCGATAGCCGCCGTCCTTCTCGCGATAGCGATTCTCGAAGGCGAGCGTGGCTTCGCCCTCGGCGATCTTGGCGGTCTCGGCCGCGGTGCTGGCGAGGTCGTCCTCGTGGACGAAATCGGTGACCAGCCGGCCGACCATCTCGTCCTCTCTCCAGCCGAGCAGCTGCTGCGCGCTCGGGTTGATCGCAGTGATCCGCCCTTCGAAATCGGAGACGAGCAGGATGTCGCGGCTCAAGGTCCACAGCCGGTCGCGGTCTCGGCTGCTCTCGGCCTCGGCGAGCTTCTGCTCGTGGATGTCGGTGTTGGTGCCGACCCAGGAGGTGATCCGCCCGCGCGAATCGCGGATCGGCATCGCGCGCGCGATGAACCAGCGCCACTCGCCCTGCGCGCTGCGGAGGCGGAACTCGGTCTGGTAGACGTCCCCGTTCGCCACCGCCGCGGCCCAGCGCTCGGCCGCGGCCGGCGCATCGTCGGGATGGACGATCCTCGTCCAGTTCGCGCCGTCGAGCGATCCCGGCTCGTTGCCGCTATAGGCATAGGCCTGGGCGTTGCACCAATCGAGCAGGCCGTCGGCGCGCGCGGTCCACACCTGGTTGGGCATCGACTGGGCGAGCGCGCTGAACCCGGCCTCGCTCTTCTCGAGCGCGCTCTGCACGCGGTGGCGCTCGGTGGTGTCCTGCACCACGCCGACCATGCGCAGCGGCTTGCCCTCGGCGTCGCGCTCGAACTCGGCCTTGCGCGCGATGATCCGTTCCTCGCCGGTGTCGGCGCGGTGGATGCGATATTCGACGTCGAGCGGTCCCTTGCCGGCGAGGCGATCCTTCGCAGACGCGATGCGGGCCTTGTCCTCCTCGAAGAGCAGCCGATCGATCTCGTCGGTGGTCACCGTCTCGCAGGGCTCGACGCCGAAGATCCGGCAGAATTCGGGGGTGCAGGCGATCACATTGGTGGTGACGTCGACCGAGAAGACGCCGACCCCGCCTGCCGCCTGTGCGCGGCGCAGCTCGGCCTCGCGCTCGGCGAGCTGCTCGACGGCGCGGACGCGCTCGATATGCGCCCAGGAGCGTTCGGTGACTTCGCGGATGATCGTCCGCTCATAGTCGCTCCATGCGTGCGGCGCCTTGTCGTGGATCGCCATCAGCGCGGTGAGCCGGCCTTCCTTGACCAGCGGCATGCAGACCGTCGCCGTGACGCCGAGGTCCTGGAAGGCCTTGGCCTCGTGCGGCAGCAGCTGGACGAGATTGTCGTCGATCACCAGCGGCCGCCCCGCGCCGAGTTCCTTGACCGCGAGCTTGCCGAAATCGGCGAGGCGGAAATGGCCGAGGAGCGGCGGCGAGCCCGGCGCGTGCCAGTCGCCGCGAATGGTGAAGCCGTCCTCGTCGGCATCCATGTCGGCATAGGCGCAGCTCGAGACACCGAGGTGCTCGGCCGTCATCCGCGTGGTGATCGCGAGGATCGCGTCGGCGTCGCTGCATACCGAGACCGCGCGGCCGAGCGCGTCGAGGAAGGCGAGCCGCCGCGCGCTCTCCTCCAGCGCGATCCGCGCGCGATAGGCTTCGGTGAACTCGACCACCACCGCCATCACGCCCACCGGCTTGCCCGCCTCGTCGCGCAGCGGCGAATAGTCGAGGTTGAAATAGACCGTCTCGAGCTTGCCGAACCGGTCGAGAACCAGCGGATGGTCGGTGTAGCTCAGCGTGCCCCCGGCGAGCACGACGTTGAGGATGTTGTCGTTGAAGTCCGAGACTTCGTCCCAGCCCGAGCGGACCTCGCTGCCGAGCAGCGCAGGATGGCGCTGGCCGGCGAACTCGGCATAGGCGTCGTTGTAGATCATCGTGCCGCGCTCGCCCCACAGCGTCACGATCGCGACGGGCGAGTCGAGCATCACTTGGAGGTTGGTGCGCAGGCTCTGCGGCCAGGCCTCGATCGGCCCAAGCGGCGTCGCGGCCCAGTCGTGGCTGCGGATCAGCTCGGCAAGCGCGCTTTCGCCTGCGGGAAACTCGCTCGTGGACACTGGGGTGAAATGCTCTCGCCGCCTCGACGGCCCAGGGTAGGGCCATCTCCGGCCGGTACAACGCAGAATCGCACGGGTCGTTGCACAGCCGACATGCTTTGCCTCACGCTTCGCCGGGCATCACGCGGCGGGTGCGGATCCCGGCAAGCGGCCGGCCGGTCGCGCGGTCGACGACGACCGGCTCGATGCGCGCGCCGGTCTCGGCATCGACCGGGTAGCTCGTCTGGCCTTCGCCATAATGGCGCGCGCCCCAGGCGCCGATCGCCTCGAGCACCGGCAGGAAGTCGCGCCCGCGCTCGGTGAGACGATAGTCGTGGCGCGGCGGGCGCTTGCTGTAGCTGTGCTTCTCGAGCAGCCCCGCCTCGACCAGCGCCGCGAGCCGGCGCGAGAGGATGTTGGGCGCGATCCCGAGGCCGGCGCGGAACTGGTCGAAGCGCGTCGCGCCGAGCCCGGCGTCGCGCAGGATGAGCAGGCTCCACGCATCGCCGATCCGATCGAGCGCGCGGCCGATGGGGCAGGTGCCCGCATTTATTTTCCCAGTGTCCATTGCATTTTGATAGTGACATAACTATCAAAATGCAAGTTACTTAATTCCCAAGTGGACAGGAGATACGACCATGAGCAATTCGCTGGGCACCGCCCTCGTCACCGGCGCCTCGACCGGCATCGGCGCCACCTATGCCGATCGCCTCGCGCGGCGCGGCTACGACCTGATCCTCGTCGCGCGCAATGCCGGGCGGATGGAAGCGCTGGCCACGCGGTTGCGCGCCGAGACCGGCGTGTCGATCGACGTGCTGCCGGCCGATCTCACCGCGGCGGAGGATGTCGCGCGGGTCGAGCGCCGGCTGGCCGAGGATTCGTCGATCACGCTGCTGGTCAACAATGCCGGCATGTCGTTGCCGGGCGGGGTGGTCGAATCGAGCCCGGAGCAGATCCGCCAGCTCATCACGCTCAACGTGCAGACGCCCGCGCAGCTCGCTTCGGCCGCGGGCCGGGCGTTCCTCGCGCGCGGCAAGGGCGCGATCGTCAACATCGCCTCGGTGCTGGGGCTCGCGCCCGAGCTGGGCGACGGGAGCTACGGCCTCTATGGCGGCACCAAGGCGTTTCTGCTCGCGCTGAGCCAGGGTCTGGCGGTGCAGGGCCGCGGCAAGGGGCTCTACGTCCAGGCGGTGCTCCCCGGTGCGACGCGCACCGAGATCTGGGAGCGCTCGGGCAAGGACGTCGACAGCATGCCGGCCGAGATGCTGATGGAAGTCGACGACCTGGTCGATGCCGCGCTGATCGGGTTCGACCGCGGCGAGGAAGTGACCATCCCGCCGCTCGCCGACGAAGGCCAGTGGGAAGCGCTGCAGCAGGCGCGGCTGGCGATGGCGCCGGGTCTCAGCCGGCGCGAAGTCGCGGCGCGCTATCGCGAGCCGGTGGCGGCGTAGCTGTCATGGTCGGGGCGCCCGCACATCGTCACCCCGGCCCTGTGCCGGGGCCCACGGCGCCCCTTCGACCGTCCTTCGATCTCTTGTCCGGTGCTCGCCTCCCGGCGGGCCCCGGCACAAGGCCGGGGTGACGGAAAGGACCTACTTCCGCCCCTTCATCCCCACCGCCGCGACTGCCTCGCGGACCAGCGCCTTGAACGCCTCCGCGTCGATCGCCTCGCCTTCGCGGAAGTCGATCGCGCGGCGGACGTTGCCTTCGAGGCTCGAATTGAACAGCCCCTTGGGATCGGCGAGCGAGGCGCCCTTGGCGAAGGTGGTCTTGACCACCGCCTTGTAGGTCTCGCCGGTGCAGAGGATGCCGCCGGCATGGTACCAGGTCGGCACGCCGCGCCACTTCCATTCCTCGACCACTTGCGGATCGGCTTCCTTGATCAGCGCACGCAGGCGAGCGAGCGTCTCGCCGCGCCAGTCGCCGAGATCGGCGATGCGCTGGTCGATCAACTGGGCGGGGGTGGGGTCGGTCATCGGCGGTTCCTTGTCAGGCCAGCCAGCCGGGGATCGCCGCGGCCTGGCGGATCCAGCCGGCGAGCTGCGCCTCGTCGATCGCGTCGTCCTCGCGGATGTCCAGGTAGCGGACGTCGGGCTGTTTCGACGTGCCTGGCGGCAGCGGGTCGAGCTCGGCGCCCTTGAAGAAGGCGACCTTCACGAAGCGCGTGTAGCAATGGAAGCTGAGGAACCAGCCCATCCCCGCCACCCCGTAGAAGGGCGAGTTCCATTTGACCGCCTTGCGCACCTCGGGGAGCGTCCGCGTGATCACCGCGTCGAGCTCGCACGCGACGGCCTGCTTCCAGCCCGGCGTCGCGGCGATATAGGCCTGGACCGGCGCATCGCCGTCGCCCTTGGCGATCCTGGGATTGCCGCCCGGTAGCAGCACGGGTTCCTCGGCCATGCCCGTCTCCCCTTAGTCGACGCGATCGAGCAGCGTTTCCAGCGCGCCGAACATGCGCTGCCAGCCGAACTTGGCACCCTGATACGCCTGTTCCTGGTCGGTGCGGAAGCCGGTCTGCTCCATGCGCAGGTGCGTGCCCTGGGCGCTCGGCTCGAGCGTCCAGGTGACCACGCTCTCGAGTCCCATCGCCGCCCAGCTATAGGCGAGTGCGCGCCCCTGCTCGATCTCGAGCACTTCGCACGCGACAGAGCCCCAGTCGGCAGTGAAGTCGAAGCGGTGGCCGACCTCGGCGACGAAGTCGTTGTTCATCAGCCACTCGGCGATCAGGTGCGGCTGGGTGAGCGCACGCCAGATCTTCTCGGGCGGATGCGCGATGTCGCGCTCGACGGTCACGGTGCGCGTCTCGGCGGCGTCGGTCATTGGTCCATCCTCTTGAGCAATGCTTCCAGGTCGTCGAAGCGGCTTTCCCAGAAGCCGGTCATCTTGCCCGCCCAGTCGACCAGCGGCGCGAGCGAGCCGGGGCGGGCGCTGTAGTGCGTCTGGCGGCCGGCGTGGCGATCGCGCACGAGGCCCGCCTGCTTGAGCACACCGAGATGCTTGGAGACTGCCGGCTGCGACACGCCGGCGCGCGCGGTGAGCCCGCCGACGGTCTGCTCGCCCTCGCGGCACAGCCGCTCGAAGATCGCGCGCCGCGTGGGATCGGCGAGCGTCCTGAAGATGAGGTCGTGCGGGTCGGGGGCGGTCATCACGTATAACTCGCTGGCTATGGGTTTATCCATAACCGTGGAGTTATGGGCCGTCAACTGCCCCTCGAACCGTCATCGATCGGACGGCGGCCGCCGAGGTTCGCCGTCGCTTGCAAAATAGGATTTCGCCTGCTTCCCTTGCCGGCGGCGATCGTTCCGGGCGGCATCGCGAGCGACCGAAAAAATGCCCGGAATCGCCGCGACGCGTCGTGACTCTTGTGACTTTTGACTACACCCGCCCGCGCAACAACCGGAGAGATTCGATGCCCCCGAGCAGCCCCTGGAGCCACAGCCGCAGCGCTTCGATCGCCGACGACATCGACTTCGAGATCAAGGGCCAGGAACTCCAGTTCGTCGAGATCGAGCTCGATCCGGGCGAAAGCGCGGTCGCGGAGGCCGGCGCGATGGTGTGGAAGGACGCCAGCATCGGCATGACCACCGTGTTCGGCGACGGCTCGGGCGGGCAGGGCGGCGGGTTCATGGACAAGCTGCTCGGCGCGGGCAAAAGGCTGGTGACTGGCGAGAGCCTGTTCACCACGGTCTTCACCCACAATGGCTCGGGCAAGGCGCGTGTCGCCTTCGCTGCACCCGTGCCCGGCGCGATCGTGCCGCTCAAGCTCAGCGACCTGGGGGGCACGCTGATCTGCCAGAAGGACGCCTTCCTCGCGGCCGCGCGCGGCGTGTCGATGGGGATCGCCTTCCAGCGCCGGGTGATGACCGGGCTGTTCGGCGGCGAAGGCTTCATCATGCAGCGGCTGGACGGCGACGGCTGGGTGTTCGTCCAGTTCGGCGGCACGATCACCGAGCGCGAGCTGGCGCCGGGCGAGGAGCTCCACGTCGACACCGGCTGCCTCGCCGCGCTCACCCCCAGCGTCGACTTCGACCTCGTCACCGCGGGCGGCGTGCGCAGCGTGCTGTTCGGCGGCGAGGGGCTGTTCTTCGCGCGGCTGCGCGGGCCGGGCAAGGTGTGGATCCAGTCGCTGCCCTTCGCACGCCTCGCCGGGCGGGTGATCGCTACCGCGATGCCCGGCGGCGGGCAGAACCGCGGCGAAGGCTCGGTGCTCGGCGGGCTCGGCCAGTTCATCGGCGGGAACGAGTGAAACAACTCGCGCCTCGCGACACGCCGGTGCTCGAGACCGCGCGGCTGGTGCTCCGGCCGCGCGTGATCGACGATGCCGTGGCGCTGCATCCCGGGTTCGCCGATCCCGAGCTGATGCGCTGGTGGTCGAGCGCGCCGCACACCAGCGTCGAGCAGACGCGCGCGAGCTTCGTCTTCGCCGGCGGCCCCTGGCGCTGCTGGGCGATCACGCTGCGCGGCGACGATACCGCGATCGGCTTCGTCGCGGCGGGCGAGAAGCGCCAGGGCAACGTCACCGAGATCGGCTATATGCTGATGCCGGCGTACTGGCGCACCGGCATCGCCGCCGAGGCGGTGTCGGCAGTGATCGACCAGGTCTTCGCCGAGGGCCAGCGCCGCGTCTTCGCCGATACCGATCCCGACAATCTGCCCTCGCGCGGGCTGCTCGAGCGGCTCGGGTTCAAGCTCGAAGGCTATCTCCGCGCCGAATGGGAGACGCACATCGGCGTGCGCGACACCACGCTCTACGGCATGCTTCGCGAGGAGTGGGAAGGGCGGGCTACTTCGGCGCGCTGAGGTCGGCGGCGCGCGAGATCAGGCTGAGCAATCGATTGAGCTCGACGTCCTTCGTCGTGTCGTTCCAGCTTGCGGTGAGCACGTGCCAGCTGCCGTCCTTGCCCTGGAGCAGCAGCGTCAGGTTGAGCACGCCGGGCTCCGACCCGCCCTTGTAGCCGACATATTGCCAGCGCCCCGCGCTCGCCGGGCCGATGCCGGGGTTCTTGCCCAGGATCGCGCGCGCCTCGGCGCCCGGCCCGCTCGCGGTGTTGCGGCGCAGCCAGTCCATCACGCGGACGAGGTCGGCGGGGGAGTAATACCATTCGATCGTGTCGACATGGATCGGCTTGCCGTCGCGGAACAGGTCGGTGCGGATCGAAGTGACCGGCGCGGCGTCGACCTCGGCGAGCATCGCGCGACGGCCCGCTTCGTCGGTTGCCAGCCAGCGCGCGTCGAGCCCGGCGATGCCCTTCAGCTTGAACATCTCGAGCGTCGAGAGGAACGGCCGGTTGCGCGCGGGATCGGCGACGCCGACCACCGGCATCATCGCCTCCACCTTCTCGCGGCCGAGCGTGCGCAGCAGGATGTCGGTGGCGCTGTTGTCGCTGATCGAGATCATCTTGCCCGCGAGCTCGCGGATCGTGACTTCGGCCCCCTTGGGATAGAAGACATAGGCGCCGCCGGGCAGCTGCGTGCCGTCGAGCGTCTCCTTGTCGTCCCAGTGGCGCTCGCCCGCATTCACTTCGCGGACGAGTTCGGCAAGGATCGTGAGCTTGAACGCCGATCCGATCGCCAGCGGCGTATCGGCATTGCGCGCGGCGTCGATGCGCGGCGCCCCGTCGCCGAGCGTGGCGAAGGCGAAGCCGGTGAGGCCGGGCAGTGCGGCGATCTGCTTGACCACTTCGTCGACGCTTGCGGCGCGCGCGACGAGGCTCGACAGGCCGAAGCCGGTCACCTGATGCGGCTCGGCCTTGTCGACGATGATCTTGCCGCTGCCCACCGCGTCGCGAAAGCCGACGTCGAGCGTCGCTTCCCAGGGCGAGACGATGGTGACACGCTCGATCGCAACGAAGGGCCCGACCGAGCCCATCAACTGCTGGATCATCTGCGCGAACTTGTCCTTGGGGACGGCCGCGCGGAAGTTCGCCGCGAAATAGCTGTCATAGTCGCCCCTGCCATTGAGGATGTCCGGCAGCGCGGCGAGGCGCGCCTTGAGCTCGGGCGAAGCCTCGGGCGCGGCGGGCGGCGAAACCTGCGCCGACGTCGCGACCTGGGCATGGGCGCTAGGCATCGGCGCCGCGACGAGCACGGCGAACAGCAACGGCAGAACACGCATCGGGACCTCCCCGCGGGGCGAGTCGCCCCTCGCGAGCCGATCTACGCCGGAAAAATCATGATATCAAGATTTATGCGTCAGGACCGTCTCTGGCGGATCTGGATTTCGGCGGGCTCGGCATCGTCGCTCGACAGGTCGAGCATCTCTAGCCGGACCTGCGATTCGTGCATGCCCAGCCAGCCCATCGGCGCGGCGGCCTTGCGGAAGGTGAAGCTGTAGCGCTCGACGCGCAGCACGCCGGGGTCGCTCGGGTCACGCTTCAAGGGCGCGTAGCGGCGGGTGCGGATCGAGGCGAGCACGGCGTTGCTCCACGCCGGCTCGACCGGTCCGCCCTGGCGGAGCACGTCGGCGTCGGTGGTGCTGCCGTCGGGCGCGATCCAATAAGTCACGTCGACCCAGCGCGGGTCCTCGGGCTCGCCCTTGGTGCGGCGCGCACCGGCAAGGTCGACGGGCGGCGCCACGACGAGCACCGGCTTCTCGGTCGGCGTGCGGCGCAGCTCGGCGATCAGCGCGTCGGCGGCCTTGCTGTCGCCCAGCCGCGCCTCGAGCCGCGCCTTCATCGCGCGCGCGGCGCTGGCATAGGCGGCCTGTTTCGGATCGGTGCTGGCGATGAGCTGGTCGAGCGCCTCGCCGGCGGATTTGCGCCACGCCGGGTCGGTCGCGGCGAGCTGCGCGCGCATCGAGGCGAGGCGGAGCATCGCGAAGCCCTGGACGGTCGGCTGGCCGATGCGGCGCGCGTCGCCGATCACCTGTTCGTAGCGCTGCTGCGCCTCGGCATAGCGGCCGGTGCTGACCAGCGCGTCGCCGACTTCGATCCGGGCGATCAGCACGCGCGGGTCCTCGCCGCTCACGCCGCTCTCGAGCGCGGTCAGTGCCTTGACCATCCCCTTGCGATAGGCGGCACCGTCGCCGAGGTGCACCGCGATGCGGGCGTCGGCGCGCAGCAGGTCCGAGAAGGGGATCGGATATTGCTTCGCATAGCGCTGGTTGCGCTTCATCGTCGCGGCGAGCGTGCCGCGCGCGCCCTTGTAGTCGCCCGCGACGAACTGGTTCTCGGCATGCGAGACCGCGGCGGCGATGTCCTCGTCGGTCGGGCAGCTGCGCTCGACGCAGGCGTTGAGCACGCGCGCGGTGTCGGCGAGCGACTGGCCGGTGACGACGATCGCGGGGCCTTCGCCGTCCTGGCCCGAGGCTTCGGCGGGCGTCGGCGCGGGAGTCGGCGCCGTCTGCGCGAACGCGGGGGCCGCGATCAGCACCGCGGCGGCCAGGAACAAGCTGCTACGCATATCGGAAAATCCCACCACCCGGTTCTCGACTCGCGCTCAATCCCGACTCTCGGTGGCGCGCTAGCGGCGATAATCCGGCACAATGTGGTTGTCGCGCCAGAATTTGGCGAGGCCGATCGCTTCCATCAGCCGCTCGAAGCGCGGATCGGCCCGTAATGGGGCATAGGGCGGCCAGAAGAGATAGTGCGTCCGGCGATCGTCGCGGCGCGTGAAGCTGCCCTGCTCGGTGGTGAAGCGCACTTCGCCCGGATCGAAGCCGCGCGCGAAGAACAGCGCGTCGGCGATCTCGAAGGCGGTATCGATCCGCCCGAAGGCGCAGGCATAGGCGATCGCATTCTCGGCATGGCCCGAGCCGTGGTGCGCCGACTCGAGTGCGGCGGCCATCGCGGAATCGACCTCGGCTGGGTTCCGCGAGCGCATGGCGCGGGCGACCTTGAGGATCAGTTCGAACTCGGCGGGCGGGATGCCGGGCGGGCGGATCGCGATGTTCTCGGCGAAGGCGATCGCGTCGTTCACGCGGCCGCTGTAGAGCGAGAGGTAGAAGCGCGCGAACCACATCGCGTAATAGCCCGGGAAGAGCGACAGGCTCTCGTCGACGACGCGATCGGCCTCCTCGAGGCGGTTCGCTGCCCAAAGCGTCGTGGCCAGCTGGTAGCGTGGGCTGGGCGCGGTGGGATCGATCGCGGCGAGCTTGCGAAAGGGCCCGAGCGCGGCGTTGCACTGTCCCGTCTGGGCGTAGACCCAGCCGAGCGACTGGACCAGATCGAAATCGTCGGGATGATCGACGAGCGCTGCCTTCACCTTGCGCTCGCGCTCGCCCCAGCTGCCCAGGCCGGGCATCAGCAGGAACTCGGCCTTGAGCGCGGTCGTGTTGCGTGGATCGAGCGCTCGGGCACGATCGAGCGCAGCCTTGGCGTGAGTCATCATCGACGCATCGTCGCGCATGCCGCGGCCGAAATAGGCCCAGGCATAGGCTTCGGCGAGCAGCGCCCAGGCCTCAGCGTTGTCGGGCGCGAGCTCGACGACGCGGCGCATCAGGCCGATCGCGGTCATATTGGCTTCGGTGGTCTGGAGGCGGAGCGCATCGCGGGCGCGCGCCATCAGCGCTTCGGCCTCGGGTGGGAGCTTGGGCTGGGCCGGGCGGCGGAGGAACAGTGCCGCGCCGCCGCCGGCTGCGGCGACTGCGGCCGCGCCTCCGCCGAGCAGCAGCAGGCGGCGGCGGCTCGGATGCGCCGGCCCGGGCGCCGACTCCGGCGCAGGCGCTGGCTCCGCCCTCTCGAGGACCAGCCGATAGCCCACCTTGGTGATCGTCTCGATCCGGAAGCGGCCCTGGCCGATCCCCTCGGCGACGCGGCGCAGGCGCGAAAGCACGCGGTTGATCGCATCCTCGCCCACCACGCGCCCATCCCAGCAACTCTGGCCGAGTTCATCGCGCGTCACCACCGAACCTCTGGCCTGGGCGAGCGCGACGAGCACCTGCATCACCCGCGGCTCGAGGATCTCGGTCGCGCCATCGGCGCTGGTCAGCTCGCGCGTCTCTGGGCGCACCGAAAGCGCGCCGAGCGGGAAGGGCGCCACATGCGCCAGCTCGATCCGGCCGGGCGCGGTCACGTCCGATAGTCCGGGCGCCTGCCGCTTTCGCGCCAATAGCGTTCGAGGCCGAGATCGCCGACCAGCTTCGCGAAGCGCGGATCGCGGCGCATCGGGGCGAGGTGCGGCAGGAAGAGGTACATCGATCGCCGGTCCTCGATCCGCGAATAGGTGCGCGCCTTGGGGTCGAAGCGATTGTCGGGCACGGTGAAGCCTCGGTTGAAGAAATAGGCGTCGGCGACCTCGAAGGTGAGGTCGAGCCGGCCATAGGCGGTGAGATACTGGATGGTGTTCTCGGCGTAGCCCGCGCCCTCGTGCGCCTGGTCGAGCATCACCTCGATCGCGCGCGCCACCTCGGCCGGCGCGCGCGACTTGAGCGCACGCGTGTAGATCAGCACGCGCTCGATCTCGATATCGGGGATTCCCGCGGGGCGGCCGTCGAGATTCTCGCCCATCGCGATCGCCTCGTCGAAACGGCCGGTGAAGGTGTAGGTGTAATAGCGGCCGAACCAGATCGCGAAGTGAAGCGGGAACAGCCGATAGGCCTGGTCCATCGCGCGATCGAGCTCGTCCATCCGGTTCGCGCCCCACAGGCATTGCAGGTGGAAGAACAGCTCGTTGGGCGCGGGCGAGGTCGCGGCGACCGCGCGCGTCATCAGGTCCGCCGCCTCGCGCATCCGGCCGACCTGGACCAGCGTGATGCCCATGTCGTTGGCGAGCAGCCCGTCGTCGGGGCGCTGGTCGAGCCCGACGCGGAGCAGCCGCTCCTGCACCGCCCAATGACCGAGCCGCGGATAGAGCCAGGCCGCGGCGCCATTGGCATAGGCATTGACCGGATCGAGCGAGAAGGTCCGCGCGATCACGTTGCGCGCCTTGTCGGCGAGCTGGGGCGCCATGCGCGGCTCGGCATAGTGCGACTGGAGCGCATAGATATGGGCGAGCAACCCCCAGCCGTCGGCATAATCGGGGTGGAGCTCGGTCACGCGCGTGAGCAGGCCCATCGCGGCGGCATTGCCCTCGATGGTCGCCTGGCGCATCGCATCGTAGCCCGATTTGACCATGCCGGCGACGTCGGCGGGCGGCGGCTGCGGGCCGCGGTCGCGCGGCCAGAGCCACCAGCCGCCCAGCGCGGCCGCCGCCAGCGCGCCGCCGCCGCCGATCACCAGCGCGCGGCGCGACGGGGCCGCCGGCGTTGCCGGTGCCGCTGGCGAGGGCGGCGATGTCTCAGCGGCCGTGCGGACCAGCCGGTAGCCGACCTTGGTGATCGTCTCGATCGCGAAGCTGCCTTCGCCGATCCCTTCGGCCGAGCGGCGAAGGCGCGAGATCACGCGGTTGATCGCATCCTCGCCGACGACGCGACCTTCCCAGCAGAGCCGGGTCAGGTCGTCGCGGCTGACGATCGCCCCGTCGGCTCGGGCGAGCGCGACGAGCACCTGCATCACGCGCGGCTCGAGCACCTCGACCGCGCCGTCGTCGCGCACCAGCTCGCGCGTGCCGGGCCTGACCGCGACGCGGCCGAGCGCGAATCCCGGCGCATGCGCGAGATCGATCCGCCCGTCGCCATCACTCACTCGCCGCTCTCCCCGCTGGCACCCGCCCCTTCATAGAGGCGCGGGCGCGGGGCGTCGATCGATTAGCGGCAGCCGGGCGGGAGTCGCCCGCCGGCGAGGTCCTGACTGACCAGCGGCTTGGTGTTCTCCTCGACGAACTCGCGTGCGAGCAGCAACGAAGCGTCGAACGACAGGTCGGCGACCTGCGTGCCGTCGCGTTCGAAGGTGAAGCGGAGGCGCCCGTGGGGCGGGTCGGCGCCCCTGTCGAGCTTGTCGACGCGCTCGATCGCATAGAGGCTGGTGCCCGGCTTGGGATTGTGGAGGCCCTGGTACCAGATTTGCCTGCCGTCGAGGTAGACGCGCGAGACGAGCGGCTGGTCGCTCGTGCCGGGGATGCTCAGCGTCAGGTCGAGCTCGTAGCTGATGTCGTAATCCTTGCCCCAGTCCTGGCGGAAGGTGGCGGTCTGGCTGAGCCCGAGGTGCTTGCGGTCGGCGATGGTCACGCCGGTGCCGAGCGAGAGCGTGGCGGGCACGAGCGAGGCCGATGCGGTGGCGAACGTGCCTTCGCCGGTCGGCACCGGCTGGTTGTTCTCGAAGGTGAAGCTCGCGCGGTAGCGATGGTCGACGCCGGCGATGGTACGCGCGGCCTGGCAGGTCATGCTGCGCGAGCTGCTGCCGGCGAAGAGGTTGCGCGGGCCCATCGCATCGCGTGGCTGGGCTTCGCTGTCCTGCGCGCTCGCGGGCCCGGCGGCCAAGGCGCTCGTGGCGAGCGCGAAGCCCAGGATGCACCGGCGGATCATCGGCATTCCTCCCCTGTTTTCGCGGGCGAGTTTCCTTGCGGGGAGATGAACGGAGGCTGACTTTCCGATGCTCGATCAGGCGTCGATCGCCTCTTCCTCCAGCCGCGCGGCATTCTCCTGGATGAAGGCGAAGCGGTGCGCCGGGTTGTTGCCCATCAGCCGCTCGACGAGGTCCTTCACCACCGCGCGCTCCTCATATTCCTCGGGCAGGCGGACGCGCAGCATGCCGCGCGTCGCCGGGTCCATCGTCGTTTCCTTGAGCTGGCCCGGGTTCATCTCGCCCAGTCCCTTGAAGCGGCTGACCTCGACCTTCTTGCCCTTGAACAGCGTCGCCTCGATCTCGGCGCGGTGCGCATCGTCGCGCGCATAGGCCGACTTGGCGCCCACCGTCAGCCGATAGAGCGGCGGCTGGGCGAGGTAGAGATGCCCCTGGCGGACGAGGTCGGGCATCTCCTGGAAGAAGAAGGTCATCAGCAGCGTCGCGATATGCGCACCGTCGACGTCGGCGTCGGTCATGATGATGATGCGCTCGTAGCGGAGGTTCTCGGGCACGCAGTCCTTGCGGGTGCCGCAGCCGAGCGCCTGGATCAGGTCGGCGATCTCCTGGTTGGCCAGGATCTTGGCGCTGGTCGCCGAGGCGACGTTGAGGATCTTGCCACGGATCGGCAGGATCGCCTGGGTCTTGCGGTCGCGCGCCTGCTTGGCCGAGCCGCCCGCCGAGTCGCCCTCGACGATGAAGAGCTCGGTGCCCGCGGGATCGTCCGCCGAGCAATCGGTGAGCTTGCCGGGCAGGCGGAGCTTGCGCGCCGAGGTCGCGGTCTTGCGCTTGACCTCGCGCTCGGCCTTGCGCCGCAGCCGCTCGTCCATCCGCTCGAGCACATAGCCGAGCAGCGCCTTGCCGCGGTCCATATGGTCGGAGAGGAAATGGTCGAAATGGTCGCGCACCGCCTTCTCGACCAGCCCCGCGGCTTCGGGCGAGGTTAGCCGGTCCTTGGTCTGCGACTGGAACTGCGGGTCGCGGATGAACACGCTGAGCATCAGTTCGGAGCCGGTCATCACGTCGTCCGCGGTGATGTCCTTGGCCTTCTTCTGCCCGACGAGCTCGCCGAACGCGCGGATGCCGCGGGTAAGTGCGGTGCGCAGGCCCTGCTCGTGGGTGCCGCCGTCGGGCGTGGGGATGGTGTTGCAATACCAGCTGTACGAGCCGTCGCTCCACAGCGGCCAGGCGACTGCCCATTCGACGCGGCCCTGGCCGTCCGGGAAATCCTGCGCGCCCGAGAAGAACTCCGCCGTCGCGCATTCGCGCGTGCCGATCTGCTCCCTGAGATGGTCCGCCAGGCCGCCGGGGAACTGGAACACCGCTTCGGCGGGGGTATCGTCGGTGATCAGCTCGGCGTCGCACTTCCAGCGGATCTCGACGCCGGCGAACAGATAGGCCTTGGAGCGCGCGAGCTTGTAGAGCCGGCCGGGCTTGAACAGCATCTCGCCGAAGATCTCGGTGTCGGGCGTGAAGGCGACCGACGTGCCGCGCCGGTTGGGCGTGCCGCCGAGATGCTCGAGCGGGGCGAGCGTCACGCCGCGGGCGAAGCGCTGGCGGTAGAGCTGCTTCTCGCGCGCGACTTCGATCACCGTGTCCATCGACAGCGCGTTGACCACCGACACGCCCACCCCATGAAGGCCACCGCTCGTGTTGTACGCCTTGCCGCTGAACTTGCCGCCCGAATGGAGCGTCGAGAGGATGACTTCGAGCGCCGACTTGTCGGGGAATTTGGGATGCGGGTCGACCGGGATGCCGCGGCCGTTGTCGACGATGGTGAGGCGGTTGCCCGCCTCGAGCGTCACTTCGATCCGCGTGGCATGGCCCGCGACGGCTTCGTCCATCGCATTGTCGAGCACTTCGGCGGCGAGGTGGTGGAGCGCGCGCTCGTCGGTCCCGCCGATATACATGCCCGGGCGCCGGCGGACCGGCTCGAGCCCTTCGAGGACCTCGATCGAGGAAGCGTCGTAATTGCCGGGCGTGGAGCCGGGGGAAGCGAACAGGTCGTCGGCCATGGCCGAGTATAGGGGCGCAGGAATCGGCTGCGCAAGGCGGGCGGGGGGTTATCCACCGAAAGCCGATGCGATAGGCAGGGGAAATGGTGCTGACGGCGGAAATGGCGGCGGGGGAGACCCGGGGGGATCGGATCCTGCGCGTCGATCATGCCGGCGAGCATGGCGCGGTGTGCGTCTATGCCGCGCAGGCGCGAATCGCACGCTGGCGATCGCCGGGCGCGGTCGCGGGGATCGAGCATTGCCTCGCGCACGAACGGCGCCACCGCGCACTGTTCGCTGCCGAGATCGCGCGGCGCGGGCAGCGGTGGTGCTGGAGCTACGCGCCGTGCGGGGTGCTGGGCACGACGCTGGGTGTGGTGACGGGGCTGCTCGGCCCCTCGGCGATCGCCGCGGCGACGCTCGGGATCGAGCGGGTGGTGCTCTGCCACCTCGAGGACCAGATGGCGAAGCTCGCGACAATCGATCCCGCGGCAGTCGTGGTGATTGCTCAGATTGTCGCCGAGGAGCGTGAGCATCGCGACAACGCTTCACGGGAGGTGCGTGGCCTTGCAGCATGGCTGATCGCGCCGCTCGTCTCGGCCGCCACCGAAGCGGTGATCTGGATCGGCATGCGACGCCCGCTATAGCAGGGCGGCGAATCAGGGAGGGAATGAATGCGCTTGCCGTTCAATGGCTTAACCTTGTGCACCGGCTTGCTGGCGCTGTGCGTCGCTATTCCCGCCGCCGCGCAGCGCTTCGCCGGCGAGATCGTGATCAGCGCCACCGGCCAATGCCCCGCAGGGATGAAGGCGGCGAACGGCGAGCTGCTCTCGGTGCGCGACCATGACGCGCTCTTCCGGCTGTTCGGCACCGCTTATGGCGGCGACGGCGTGAAGAGCTTCGCGCTCCCCGACCTGCGCGCGCAGCAGATCGCGCTCAACAACCTCGCGCGCACCACGCCCGCGCCCGGCGCGACGCGCATGGCGCCGGCGATGCGGACCGACCTGCCGCTCGTCTATTGCGTGGTGCTCGAGGGGGATATGAAATGATCGACAGGCGCACGGCAATGGCGATGCTCGCCGCCAGCCCGTTCGTGCCCAGCGCGGCGGCGGGCGCGACCTTCGGGATTGAAGCGGTCGCGCGGATGGCAATGGCGCGGAGCGGTGCGCGCGGGCTCGCGGTCGCGACGGTGGCGGACGGCCAGGTCACCGGCGTCCACGCCTTCGGCGCGCGAAACGAGGCGGGCGATCCGCTGACCACCGACACGGTGATGTACGGCGCCTCGGTCACCAAGGCAGTGTTCGCCTATACGGTGATGCAGATGGTCGACGAGGGGAAGCTCGCGCTCGACCGCTCGATCGCCGACATCCTGCCCAAGCCCTTGCCCGAATATGGCAATCTCGACGCCTATGGGAATTGGGGCGACCTCGCCGACGACGAGCGCTGGCGCCGGATCACGCCGCGGATCATCCTGACCCACAGCACCGGCTTCGCCAATTTCGCCTACCTCGAGCCCGACGAGAAGCTGCGGATGCACTTCGATCCGGGCACGCGCTACGCCTATTCGGGCGAGGGGATCATCCTGCTCCAGTTCGTGATCGAGCAGGGGCTGGGGCTCGAGCTCGGCGCCGAGATGCAGCGCCGCGTGTTCGATCGCTTCGGCATGGCGAACACGAGCATGAAGTGGCGCCCCGACTTCGCGAGGAACCTCGCCGACGGCTGGACCGCCGAGGGCAAGGTCGAGCCGCACGACGAGCGCAGCCGCGTCCGCGCCGCGGGATCGATGGACACGACGATCGCCGACATGGCGAAGTTCGCCGCGGGCTTCGCGCGGGGCGAGGGGATCAGCGCCAAAGCGCGCGCGGAGATGATCCGCCCGCAGCTGCCGATCACGACGCGCAGCCAGTTCCCGACGCTCGCGCCCGAGCTGCCGCCGGCCGAGCGGCCCAAGGGTGTCTCGGCGGGGCTGGGCGTGGTGACCTTCCAGGGGCCGCAGGGGCCGGGCTTCTTCAAGACCGGCCACAATGAGTCGACCGGCAACCTCTGGGCGACGCTCGACCGCGGCCGCCGCAGCCTGGTGATCCTCGCCAACGACGTCCGCGCCGAGCGCGGCTTCCCCGAGATCACGCGCGCCGTGCTGGGCGAGACGGGCCTGCCCTGGGCGTGGGAATATGGCGAGGCGGCCGCCAAGCCCTGAATGCAAAGCGCCCCGGAAGCCGGGCTTCCGGGGCGCTTCGATTGATCCGTGTCTGCCGCTCGGCGGACGCGTCAACGAACCCTGGGGCCGCCGAAGGGCAGCGGCGGCGGGGGACGGCGGTCGCGGCGCGGGAGCTGCGCCTGATAGGCGTGGCCGCAATGATCGACGCAATAGGGGAAGCCCGGGTTCACCTTGTCGCCGCAGAAATGGAAGTCGGGCTCGCCGGGATGGCCGATCGGCCATTTGCAGACCTTGTCATTGAGATCGAGCAGCGAGGTCTTGCCCGCGATCGCTTCGCTCGGCTTGGCCGGCACGAGGCGACGCGGCGGCGCGGGCGCGATCGGCGCTGAGGCCTCGCCGGGGTTCTGGCGCAGGAAGCCGCCGGGACCGACCGAGCGGAGCACCGGCCCGTCGGGTTTGGACTCGCCCGCAGGGGCTGCCGGCGCCGACGCAGCAGCAGGCGCAGCCGGGGCCGGGGCTGCAGCCGGCGCGGCGGTCGGAGCAGGGCGCGGCGCGGGGGCCGGCGACGGTGCGGCGGGCGCCGGGCGCGGCGTCGATTCGGCCTTGGCTTCGTTGGGCTTCACTGGCGACGGCCGCGCCGGCAGGCCCAGGCGATGCGCCTTGCCGATCACCGCATTGCGGCTCACCCCGCCCAGTTCCTCGGCGATCTGAGTCGCGGTCATCCCGCTGTCCCACATCCGCTTGAGGGTATCGATCCGCTCTTCGGTCCAGCTCACCAGTCTTCCTTCACCTTGCAGGCTGCGCGGGCAGCGAGTACGCGAACGCGCCATGCCCAGCCAGCCAGAAATCGGTCAACAGCTCCCCGAGCCCGGCGTTCCGGTCATCCGCAACGTCAACTGGGGAGGCCTGCGAACGCTCTATATCAAGGAGGTGCGCCGTTTCTTCAAGGTGCAGCTCCAGACAGTTTGGGCGCCGGCGGTCACCACGCTGCTGTTCCTCGTGATCTTCTCGGTCGCGCTGGGCGGCGGCGGGCGCACCGTGGCGCTGCAGGGGCGCGAGATCCACTTCCCCGATTTCATCGCGCCGGGGCTCATCGTGATGGGCATGCTGCAGAACGCCTTCGCCAATGCGAGTTTCTCGCTGCTCGTCGGCAAGATCCAGGGGACGATCGTCGATTACCTGATGCCGCCGCTCTCGACCGCCGAGCTGCTCGCGGCGCTGACCGGCGGCGCCGTGACGCGCGCCTTCTGCGTCGGCGGCGCGGTATGGATCGCGATGTTGCTGTGGCCGGGGGTGCACGTCATCCCGGTGAACGGCTTCGCAGTGCTGTGGTTCGGGCTGCTCGGCTCGGTGTTCCTCTCGCTGATGGGCGTGCTGACCTCGATCTGGGCGACCAAGTTCGACCATGCCGCGGCGGTCACCAACTTCGTCGTCGCGCCGCTCGCCCTGCTCTCGGGCACCTTCTATTCGGTCGACCGGCTCGCACCCGCCTTCCGCACGATCAGCCATTTCAACCCTTTCTTCTACATCATCTCGGGGTTCCGATACGGCTTCCTCGGCGTCGCCGATTCGCCGGTGCTGGTGGGGAGCGTGGTGATCCTCGGGCTCGACCTCGTGCTCGGCCTCACTTGCTATGCGCTGCTGCGCCGGGGCTGGAAGCTCAAGAACTGAGCGAGCGCGAACAATATTGTTCGACTTCGACAGTAAAGATCGGCCATCCTGTTGAAGCGCTTGCGATTTCTTTAGAAGTTGCGGGCAATTGCCGAGGACTCCCCGGCGCCCTATTCTCGCCGAGACCGGGGTGAGGGGGATTGGCATGCGGATTCAAGCATTTCTGCCGGTGATGCTGCTCGCGGGGCTGCTCGCCGGCTGCGTCCAGGACCGGCCGCGCCCGATCGCCGGCTGCAATTATCGCGCGATCCCGATGACGGTGCCCGTCGCGCGGCCCGACGGCACGCCGGGGCTTCAGGCCGGCGCGCCCGGCGCGCTCGGCGCAGGCCAGGAAGCGCCCAGCGACGCCTTCACCGCCCAGATCCAGACGCAGATGGCCCAGCGCCACGCGATCCGCGACGTCGAGCCGGGCGCGGACCACGACCAGTTCCTCGTGCTGAGCGGCGGCGGCGAGCACGGCGCGTTCGGCGCGGGCTTCTTCTGGGGCATGGACAAGGTCCCGACCTACGACATCGTCACCGGCGTCTCGACCGGCTCGCTCCAGAGCACGCTGATGTTCCTCGCCAACAGCCCCGTCCCCGCCGACCGCACCGACTATCGCTGGGTCGACGGCCGTCTCGCCTCGCAGGCTCCGGGCGAGCCGCACCAGTTCCCGATTCGGCCCGGTACCTCGAACCTCGGCGACCTCGCGCTCGCCTATTCGATCGGCAGCGAGAGCGATCTGATGACGCGCAAGCTCGGCGGGCCCGCGGGGATCGTGTTCAAGGGCTCGGCCGCGGGCTTCGGGCCGCTCAAGGCGCGGCTCAAGGCGCTGCTCACGCTCCAGACGCTCGATGAAGTCGGCCGCCAGCGCGACGAGGAAGGCCGCGGGCTCTACGTCGGCGTGGTCAATCTCGACGACGGCTATGGCTATGCGATCGACATGACCGAACTCGGCTCGCGGATCCGCGCGACGCGCGACATGCCGGAGAAGCTGCGATTGCAGGACTGCTATGTCGAGGCGCTGCTCGCCTCCTCGAGCGTTCCGCCGGGGGTGCCGCCGATCACGCTCGAGACCGACCATGGCACGAGCATGTACATGGACGGCGGCGCGCGCTTCGGCGTGTTCCTCCAGCAGCTGCTGCCGGCGATCGGCCATGCCGCGACGAAGGATGCGCGGGTGACGGTGATCGCGAACAATTCGCTCGAGAGCGGGCCGTGGGAGGCCGACGGCAAGCCGGCGCTCAAATGGTCGGCCGCGACCTTTGGCCTCCGCGCGGTCGACCTGCTCGAGGGACAAGTCTATCGCTTCTCGGTCAACGATGCCGAAGGCTTCGGGATCAAGCTCGGCCAGATGCGCATGGCGTATATCTCCAACGCCAACCTGCCCGGGGGGGAAGTACCCGACGACCACCGGTTCGAAGGCAATACCTGCGGCGCCTGGCGCGCGATCGACGCCAAGGCCAAGCCGCTGCAGTTCCACCCCAATTACATGGCGTGCCTGGCGGATTATGGCCGCAGCCGCGGGGTGACGCAGGCCTGGAACCGCGCGGTGCCTTGAGGGGCGCGCTCGCAACCTTCAACCGTCATCCCGGCGAAAGCCGGGACCCAGGGCCACGGGCGAGGTCCTTCGTAACCCTGGGTCCCGGCTTTCGCCGGGATGACGGCTCTGAGCGAAACGAACAGGGGTTGATCCCCCCCGCGCGGACTCGTAAACACCCGCTCCGGGCGGTCCGGACACGGGCCGCCTTTCGTTTTTTCCGGAGTCCTTCCCCAAGCACGCTCGAAGGAGGAGCAGGTTCGATGACGATCACCCCGCTGATGCCAGTCTATCCCCGGTGCGGGGTTCGGCCGGTGCGAGGCGAGGGCTGCTATCTCATCGGCGAACGAGGGGAACGCTATCTGGACTTCGCCGCGGGCATCGCGGTCAACGCGCTCGGCCACGGCCATCCGCACCTGACCAAAGCGATCCAGGACCAGGCCGCAACGCTGATGCACGTGTCGAACCTCTATGGTTCGCCGCAGGGTGAGGCGCTGGCGCAGCGCATCGTCGACAACAGCTTCGCCGACACGGTGTTCTTCACCAATTCGGGCGTCGAGGCGGTCGAATGCGCGATCAAGACCGCGCGCCGCTACCATTATGCCAACGGCAATCCGCAGCGCTACAAGCTGATCACCTTCAAGAACGCCTTCCACGGCCGCTCGCTCGGCGCGATCAGCGCGACCGACCAGCCCAAGATGCGCGACGGCTTCGAGCCGCTGCTCCCGGGCTTCGCTTATGCGAAATTCAACAACCTCGAAGGCGCGCTGGCGCTGATCGACGACCAGACCGCGGGCTTCATGGTCGAAACCGTGCAGGGCGAGGGCGGGATGACCGCGGGCACGCCCGAGTTCATCCAGGGCCTGCGCAGGGCCTGCGACGAGCATGGCCTGCTGCTGATCCTCGACGAGATCCAGTGCGGCTATGGCCGGACCGGCAAGATGTGGGCCTATGAGCATTACGGCATCACTCCCGACATCGCGACCGCGGCGAAGGGCATCGGCGGCGGCTTCCCGCTCGGCGCGTGCCTCGCGACCGAGGAAGCGGCCAAGGGGATGGTGATCGGCACCCACGGCTCGACCTATGGTGGCAATCCGCTCGGCATGGCGGCGGGGCAGGCGATCCTCGACGTGATGCTCGAGCCCGGCTTCCTCGAGCACGTCACGGCGATGGGCGATCGCCTCCGCCAGGCGTTCGAGCAGCTGATCCCCAACCACGACCACCTCTTCGAGGAGATCCGCGGCAAGGGGCTGATGCTCGGCATCAAGATGAAGGAGCCGGCGGTGTCGCGCGATTTCGTGGCGCACCTGCGCGACAACCACGGGCTGCTCACCGTGGCGGCGGGCGAGAACGTCTTCCGCGTGCTACCGCCGCTGATCATCGACGAGAGCCACATCGCCGAGTGCATCGAGAGGCTGAGCGAAGGCGCGCGGGCCTATACGCCCGCCGCCGCGGCGTGAGGGATTTCCTCGACCTTTCGGACGCCGGTCCGGAAGGTCTCGCGGCGATCCTCCACGACGCGCTCGACCGCAAGACCTCGCGCAAGGGCTGGCCGAAAGGCCGGCCCGACGCCGATGCCCCCCTCGACGGCCATGTCCTCGGCATGGTGTTCGAGAAGAGCTCGACCCGCACGCGCGTGTCGTTCGACCTGGCGATCCGCCAGCTGGGCGGCACCTCGGTGGTGCTCGACGCCGGCAACACCCAGCTCGGCCGCGGCGAGACGGTGGCGGACACCGCGCGCGTGCTCTCGGGCTATTGCGACGCGATCATGATCCGCACCGACGAGCATGCGAAGCTCATCGAGATGGCGCGCCATGCCAGCGTGCCGGTGATCAACGGGCTGACCGACGATTCGCATCCCTGCCAGATCGTCGCGGACCTGCTGACGCTGATCGAGGCGGGCAAGGCGCTGCCCGGGCTCAAGGTCGCCTGGCTCGGCGACGGCAACAATGTGCTCGCCTCGATCATCGAGGCGGGCGCGATGATGCACTTCGACGTGGTCGCGGCTTGCCCTCAGGGCTTCCAGCCGAGCGACGCGGTGGTCGCGCGAGGCAACGGCCGGGCGCGCGTGGTCGGCGATCCGCGCGAAGCGGTCGAGGGTGCGGACGTGGTCGTCACCGACACCTGGATCTCGATGGGCCAGGCGCATGCCGACACCAAGCTCGCGGCGATGATGCCCTATCAGGTCACGCCGGCGCTGATGGCCGAGGCCAGGCCCGACGCCGCCTTCCTCCACTGCCTCCCCGCGCACCGCGGCGAGGAAGTGACCGACGCGGTGATCGACGGGCCCCAGTCGCTGATCTGGCCCGAGGCGGAGAACCGGCTCCACGCCCAGAAGGCGATCCTGCGCTGGTGCTTCGAGCAGATCGGGTGAAAGCGCGCATTCCAGCGATTCATGTGGCGGCGGTGTTCGTCGTTGCTACCGCGGGAATGCTTCTTCTCCTGGGAGTAGCCGGCACGCTGGGCATGCGGCCATGGGGTGTCGTCCGGACCGACGGCCTGTTCGACGATGGATATTATCTCGTTTCCCACGGCCGCCGCCTGTTGAAGTGCGGTGCGTTCGCGCTTGCGAATGCCGCCGTCGTGATTGCACTTTCGCGACCTGCCGTGGCCGCGCGACGGCGCCTGCTGTGCTGGATCGTGCTCGTCGGCACCGCGATGGTCTTGATCGGCGGCATCATGGCGGAGACCGATTGGCGGCCGCCAAGGGGCGGGATCTCTGCGTTCGACACCAAGGCGATGCTCGCGCTCGTGACGCGCGATCGCTTTGGGCAGGCGCTGTCGGCGTTCGGCGCGTTGGTGGCAATGCTTGGCTGGCTGTTGCGCGCGGCCGGCTGGGTGGCCCGGTATCGGCGTCCGTGACGGCGCCAACTCCGCAAGCTTGTTGCGATACTCCGCCCGGTACACCATTTGCTGCCACCATGACACAGCCTTCCTCCATCGATCTCGACCGCGTGATCGGCTTCACCATCCCCGCCCGCCAAGCGCGTGGCCGCATCGCGCGGCTGGGGCCGGTGCTCGACACGATCCTGACCGCGCACGCCTATCCGCCCGCGATCGAGGCGCTGCTCGCCGAGGCGCTGACGCTCACCGCGCTGCTCGGCGCGACGCTCAAGGATGCCGAGGGGCAGATGACGCTCCAGGCGCAGACCGATGGCGGGATCGTCAGCCTGATGGTCTGCGATTACAAGTCGGGCGAGCTGCGCGGCTATGTCCAGTATGACGTCGACCGGCTCGCTGCGGCGGGGCCGACGCCTTCGTTGTACGCGCTGTTCGGCAACGGCTATCTCGCGGTGACCTTCGACCAGGCGACCACCGGCGAGCGCTACCAGGGGATCGTGCCGCTCGACGGCGCGTCGCTGGCCGATGCCGCCGAGCATTATTTCGACCAGTCCGAGCAGATTCCCAGCCTCGTGCGCCTCGGCACGCGCCGCGGCGCCGGCGGCAACTGGGTCGCGGGCGGGCTCTTCCTCCAGCACATGCCCGAGGGCGAGGAGGGCCGCGAGCGGATCCATGCGCGCGAGAACCACGCCGAATGGGAACATGTCGAGGCGCTGGGCAGCACGATGGGCGCAGACGAGCTGGCGGATGCCGAAATTCCGCTCGAGACGCTCGTCTGGCGATTGTTCAACGAGGAGGAGGAAGTTCGCGTGCTCGCGGGCGTCGACCTCGTCCGCGGCTGCCGCTGCGATGCGGACTACATCCTGAAAGTGCTCGCGAAATTCCCCCAGGAGGAGCGCGAGGCGATGGCCGACGAGCAGGGGATGATCACCGTCGACTGCGCGTTTTGCGCGCAGAAATTCCCGGTCCCGCTCGCCAGCTTCTCTGCGCCACCGTTGTAAAGCGGCCCGCAATCCCCATAATTCGCATGCGAAATGGAGTGAGTGATTCGAGGAGGAATCGCGAGCTCGGCGGGCGCGGAGATCGGTTGATGGGGCTGTGGCGTGGTTGGCGTCCGGCGGTTGCCGGTGTTGCGGTTCTGGTTCTCTCGGGCGTTGCGCCGGCGCAGCGCAGTCCCGCGACGCTGACGGCGTTGCGCGGGCTCGAGCGGGGCCAGTGGCAGCTCAAGGATACCGAGGACGGCACGACGCGGAAACTGTGCCTCAGCGATCCTTCGACGCTGCTCCAGCTCCAGCACGGCAACACGCAATGCTCGCACTTCGTGGTGGAGGATAGCGCCAGCGCCGCGACGATCCACTACACCTGCCCCGGGCACGGCTATGGCCGCACGACGGTCTCGGTCGAGACGCCCCGGCTGGTGCGGGTCGACACCCAGGGCGTGCTCGACGGCGCGCCGTTCGCGAAGGAGCTCGAAGGGCGGCGCATGGGGGCTTGCGGCTGAGCTTGCCCAATTGCGGCGAAATCGTGTTCAGTCTCCGTTTACCCTTTCCGCGCTAGACCCGATTTCGTTCCTCCGGGAACGCATTCCTCTCTGGCAGGGTATTCCCAGAACTGGGGCCGCGTCGCAGCGGCCCTTTTTTGCAGCTGCGAAGGCGCCGCTTGGACGCGCGGCCAAAATCCTCTAGGCGCGATCGATCATGAGCAACGGCAAGCTGGCAGTCGCCCTCATCTCGGGCGGGCTCGATTCGATGGTCTCCGCGGCACTGGCGAAGGAGGCCGGCTTCGGGCTGCTCGCGCTGTCGATCGACTATAACCAGCGCCACCAGGTCGAGCTCGCCGCGGCGCGGCGGATCGCCTCGGCGCTCGGCGCGGAGCGGCATGTCGTGCTGCCGCTCGACCTGCGCGCCTTCGGCGGCTCGGCGCTCACCGCCGAGATCGACGTGCCCAAGGAAGGGGTGGGGAGCGACATCCCGGTCACCTATGTCCCTGCGCGCAACACCATCTTCCTAAGCCTCGCGCTCGGCTGGGCCGAGGCCGCGGGCGCGCGCGACCTGTTCATCGGGGTCAATGCGCTCGACTATTCGGGCTATCCCGATTGCCGGCCCGAGTTCATCGAAGGCTTCGAGAAGCTCGCCGAGCTGGCGACCAAGGCGGGCGTCGAGGGCGAGCCTTTCAGGATCCACGCGCCGCTCCAGCACATGACCAAGGCCGATATCGTCCGCGAGGCCGATAGGCTGGGGCTCAAGGCCGGGATGAGCTGGTCGTGCTACGACCCGGCGCCGGGCGGGCTGCACTGCGGCCTGTGCGACAGCTGCCGGCTGCGCGCCAAGGGGTTCGAGGAAGCGGGGCTTCCCGACCCGACCCAATACGCGGCGCAGCCCTAGGACCGCCGCGATGGCCTATTCGGTCAAGGAGATGTTCCTCACGCTCCAGGGCGAGGGGGTGAATGCCGGTGCGCGGGCGGTGTTCGTGCGCTTCGCCGGCTGTAATCTGTGGAGCGGGCGCGAGGTGGACCGCGCGAGCGCAATCTGCCGCTTCTGCGACACCGATTTCGTCGGCACCAATGGCCTTGGCGGCGGCAAGTTCGCCGACGCCGAGGCGCTCGCCGACGCGGTCGGGGGCTTCTGGGGCGAGGGCGACGAGGCGCGCTTCGTGGTGCTCACCGGCGGCGAGCCGATGCTCCAGGTCGACGATGCGCTGGTCGACGCGCTTCACGCGCGCGGCTTCCGCATCGCGATCGAGACCAACGGCACGCTGGCGGTGCATCCCGGCATCGACTGGGTGTGCGTGAGCCCCAAGGCGGGGAGCGAGGTGGTCCAGCGCGCGGGCGACGAACTGAAGCTGGTCTGGCCGCAGCCGGGGACCGACGTCGATGCGATCGAGGGCTGGGCCTTCCGCCACTTCCTCGTCCAGCCGATGGACAGTCCCGAGGCGGAGGCGAACACGCGTGCCGCGGTCGACTTCGCGATGGCGCGGCCGCAGTGGCGGCTCACGCTCCAGACGCACAAGCTGCTCGGGCTGCGCTAGAAGCGCTCGGAACCCCAGCGATCGACGCGCCTCGACATCCCGAGTCGGTGCGGCAACCGGGGCTGAAAAGTCACAAGAGTCACAACCCGTCGCCGGGATTCCGCTGTCCGGTTCCTGCCAGGTTCAAAGAGCGGCCGGATTGCTCCAGCCGCGCCAGCCAAGCAGCCGAATTCCTACATTGCAAGCGAAGGCGGCCCTGGGCGCGTCCCAGCGGACGCGGAAGAGGGCCGGAACGCAAAAGCCGCCGTTCCGCTCAGTCCCGCCGCTTCTTCTTCTTGCCGTCATCGGGGACCACGATCACCGGCGCGCCGTCCCAGGCGGGGGCGCCGCACTTCTTGATCTGATAGTCGCTGTCCTTCCAGCAGGTCTCGTCATTCCACGGCGGCGTGCGCATCGCGGGCGGCGGGGGGCGGTTGAAGCGGCGTGGGAAGGCCTGCTCGCCCCAGGGCGCCAGGCTCGCGCGCAGCTCGCGCATCCGCGCCTCGGCGAGGTCGCCGAACTTGCCGCGGGGCGCGAACAGCGCCTCATGCGCGATCGATCCGGCGGCGCTGCAGAAGGTCAACTGGCCCGAGACCGTCGAAAAGCCCGAATAGACGCGCGTGCCGAACCGGTCGAGTTCGGTCAGGCCCAGCTTCTTGTTGTTCTTGTTGATCCGCGTGAAATATTTCTCGAGCGTCGAATAGGAGCTTTTCAGCTCGCCGGCATGGTCGACGATGATCGCGTTGTAATTGTCGCGCGTGAGCAGGGTCGGCTCGAAATCGCATTGCAGCGCTGCGACGTTGAGCGCCGCGCGCAGGTTCCAAACCAGCGCCGCACGCAGCTCCAGCGGCGTCGCGCCGGGCAGCTCCTGGCCGATCATCCCAGGCTCGGCGCCGGTCACCGGCTCACCCTTGAGATCGGGCGACTTGATGAAGAATTGCGCCGAAGCCGGTGCCGCGGGCAGCAGCCCCGCCAACGCCATGCCGATCGCCAGAAATACTCGCGGAGCCCGCATCATCCCCTCACTCGGAAAGTCCCCGCTCAGGGTTACGGGACTTCGTGCGGCGACCCAAGCCCTTTTTGGCACGGATCGTCCCAGCTTGCGGCGAACCGAATCGAGCGCGGGACGAGCGGCCCCCGCCGGGGCTTGCGCGCACAAGAAAAGGGGCCGTCCGGTCGTCCCGGGCGGCCCCTCTGCAATTCACGCCACAGCGCGAAGCGCGATTACATCGCGTTCGTGGTGGTCTCGGTCGTGGTCGTGTTGGTCTCGACAACGGTGCCGTTGCCGGCGTCCGCACCCGCCATCGTGTCCTCGGCGCCGTTCTCGCTCGTCACGACCTCGGTGGTGGTCGTGTTGTTGACGGTGGCAGTGGTCTCGCCGCCGCAGGCGGTAACCATCAGGCCAGCGCCGGCGATCATCGAAACCGCGACGACCTTGGAGAGAATTGCACGCATGTATAGCTCCCTAGATAGTGGATTTGAGCGTCGGAAAAAGCCGTTAAATACCCAAACCGTGCTAGACATTAGACGGTTCGAAGCAGCCCCTCAAGACTCGTTTTCGCCCGGCGCAGCCAGACTCCCCAAAAATGGCAGAAATGTGGCCTCCAGCGCGGCATCGAACGCCGCTGCCGTAGCGTCAACCCCGAGCTGGGCAGCGCTAGTCACGGGAAATTCAGGGATTCCGCACGGCACGATCCCGCCGAAATGGCCCAGATCCGGGTTCAGGTTCACGGCAAAACCATGGAGCGTAACCCATTGGCGGATGCGCACGCCGATCGCGCCGATCTTCGCCTCCGGGCCGCCGTCGGTGGTCCAGATGCCGATCCGGCCGGGCGCGCGATAGCCGTTGACGCCGATCCGCGCGAGCGCGTCGATCACCCAGCCTTCGATCGCATGGACATAGTTGCGCACGTCGCGGCGGCGGTGGCGCAGGTCGAGCACGACATAGCCGATGCGCTGCCCCGGCCCGTGATAGGTGTAGCGCCCGCCGCGACCGGTGCGGAACACCGGGAAGCGCGGATCGAGCAGCTCGGCGGGATCGGCGCTGGTGCCCGCGGTATAGACCGGCGGGTGTTCGAGCAGCCAGACAAGCTCGCGCGCCTCGCCCGCCACCAGTGCAGCGGCGCGCGCCTCCATCTCGGCGAGGGCGAATTCATAGGGGACCGGCGCGTCGCTCACGCGCCATTCGATGTCCGGCAAACCCGATGTCATGCCGGGCAGATGTGCGCTCGGCGGCCCGAGCGCAAGCGCCCGCAGTGCAGCATTGGCAAGCGCGAGACGCGGCGCTAACAGGCTTGGGCTCGCGGAGGGAGCGACTGCGCATGGTGAAGATGGGCACCGTCTGGGACCGGACGGCCGAGTTCGTGACCGACAATCTCTCCGCCATCGTTCCGGTTGCGCTGCTCGCGTTCTTCGTGCCCTTCTCGATCCAGGGCAATCTGGCGACGCTGCGCCAGAATGCCGGTGCCGATCTGGCGGTGACGCTCGAGCTGGTCTCGCTGGCGTTCGGGGTACTCGTGCTGTGGGGCTCGCTCGCGATCGTCGCGATGGCGCTCGGCCTGCGCGATGCGCGTGCCGTGGCGACGCGCCGGCTGCCCGCCGCGCTGCTCGTCTGGATCGCGCTGTTCGCAGCGCTCGTCGCGCCGGTGCTGGTGTTGCTCCTCGTCACCGATACGATCGCGCTCGCGATGGAGATCGCCCAAAATGGGCTCGACTTTGCCGCGCTGGGGCGCGCGATGGCGATCGTCTACGTCTTGCTCATCGTGGCGCCGCTTCTGCTGTGGTTAGGCGCGCGGCTGATCGTCGTCGGCCCGGGCATCGTCGCCGAGCAGCGGCTGTTCAGCGCGATCAGGCGCTCCTTCCAGCTCACACGGGGTCACGGGCTGATGATCGTCGGCGTGATCCTGTTGTACGGCCTGGTGGCTTTCGTGGCGAAGCTCGCCGCGCAGACGGTGTTCGGCTCGATCTTCCAGCTCATCAGCGGGCCTGCCAGCGGCGTCAGCCTAAGCCAGGTGCTCGCCTCGGTGATGGTCGCGCTGGTCCAGACCGCCTTCGCGGTGATCGCGCCCGCCTTCACCGCCAAGCTCTTCCTAGCCCTCACACAGCGCGAAGCCGCCGGAATTCCATGAGACTCACTTTCGAAGGCGTGTTCGCCGAAGCCCGTGCCCTTTGGGAGGCCGAGGGGGACACATTGCTGCGCGTCGCCGGCTTCTTCGGCTTCCTGCCACTGCTTGCCGCGGGGCTGTTCATGGCGCCGCTTCCCGCCAACGCCAGCGACGCCCAAGCCGGGCTGTGGCTGGTCGACACGATGCTGCCCTGGCTGTTCGGCACCAGCGTGATCTGCACCTATGCCTCGCTCGCGCTGCTGCTGCTGCTGCTCGACCCGGGCCCGTCGACGGGCGGCAGGCTGCTCGTCCGCGCGCTCGCGCTGCTGCCGTTCGCGATCCTCGCGATGGTCGTGGTCAACGTGCTCGTCTGGATCGGCCTGCTGCTGATCGTGCCCGGGCTCTACGTGAGCGGCCGCGCCTTCCTGACGCTGCCGACGCTCGCCGCCGGGCCAAGCCGCAACCCGCTCCAGGCGATTGCCGACGCGATCAACCGCAGCACCGGCAACGGCTGGTTCCTCGCGCTGATCGGGCTGATGCCGCTGCTCGCCTCCTATCTCGGCATGGCGGTGTTGCGCGAGCTTCTCGGCATGTTCGGCGAATCGTCGGACGCGATCCAGGCGATCGTTGCGCTGCTCGCCGCGTCGCTCGGCACTGCGGCGCTGATCGCGACTGCGCTGCTCCAGGTCGCCGCCTATCGCTTGCTGTCGCCCAAGCAAGGCCCGAGACAGGGAATGTGAGGCGCGGCCTCGCGGGGCAGCGCGCCGCTCAGCCGGGGATCGTCGAAGGTCTCGACCAGCCGCGCGAAGGGCACGAAGCCGTGGCGCTGGTAGAAGCCGAGCGCGCTCGGATGGTCGAGCGTGCAAGTGTGCACCCAGACGCGGGCGATGCCGCTCCGCCACGCCATCGCCAGCGCCTGGCGCATCAGCCAGCCGCCATGGCCCTTGCCGGTGAGCTCGGGGACGAGCCCGAAGAAGGCCAGCTCGCACTGGCCCTCGGCGCGGAAGTCGAGCTCGACCATGCCGATCTCGATGCCCGCGCGGTCGACCACGGCGTAGATTTCCACGCCTGGGTCCTCGATGATCGCGCGCAACGCCTTGTCGGCCATCACCAGCCGCGAGAACCACAGCCAGGGCTCGCCGACGCGGCGGAACAGCATGCGGTAGCGCTCGACGCTCGGCGACGGCCAATGGACGAGCCGCAGCGGCGAGGGCGCGAGCGGGGCAGGGCGCGGCCGCTCCTTCATCTCGAGCGAGGTGACCACCGCGGCGATCTGGCCGCTGGGGACGCGCGTAAGGCCCATCGCCGCGCCTATTCCCAGGCCGCGAGCGGGGGGAGGCTCATCAGGATCGCGTCGATGTTGCCGCCGGTCTTGAGCCCGAACAGCGTGCCGCGGTCGTAGATCAGGTTGAATTCGGCATAGCGCCCGCGCCAGACGAGCTGCTGCGCCTTCTCGGCGTCGGAGAAGGGCAGTCCCATCCGCCGCCGCACGAGCCTGGGGAAGACGTCGAGGAAGGCGCGGCCGACGTCCTGGGTGAAGGCGAAGCCCGCATCCCAATCGCCCTCGAGATGGTCGTAGAAGATCCCCCCGACCCCGCGATGGACCTTGCGGTGGGGGATGTAGAAATAATCGTCCGCCCATTGCTTGAAGCGCGGATAATAGGTCGGGTCGTGCGCGTCGCATGCGGCTTCGAGCGCGGCGTGGAAGTCGGCGGTGTCGTCGTCGCAGGGGATCGGCGGGTTGAGGTCGGCGCCGCCGCCGAACCAGCGCTTGGTGGTGCAGAGGAACCGGGTGTTCATGTGCACCGCGGGCACGTGCGGGTTGGCCATGTGCGCGACCAGGCTGATGCCGGTGGCGAAGAACTTGGGGTCCTCGCCGGCGCCGTGGATCGTCTTGGCGAACTCGCCCTCGAAGCTGCCGCCGACGGTCGAGACGTTGACGCCGACCTTTTCGAACACCTTGCCCTTCATCACCCCGCGCATGCCGCCCCCTCCATTGTTGGCGCCGGGCTCGCCCGAGGGGTCGGTGCGCTCCCAGGGCGTGTAGGCGAAGGCGGCGTCCGAGCCCGCCTCGCGCTCGATCGCCTCGAACTCGGCGCAGATCGAATCGCGCAGGGATTCGAACCAGGTGCGGGCGGCGAGTTGCTGGGGGTCTAGCGGTTGCATGCGGGGCGGGTAGCAAGCGGCGAGGGCTTATCGCAACCATAAGCCGTCATCCCGGCGAAGGCCGGGACCCAGGGCAGCGAGCGACGTCCTCTGTAACCCTGGGTCCCGGCTTTCGCCGGGATGACGGTGGAAGTGGGCGGGGTGAGTAGGGAGGGGACGGGGAGGGCGTGGCTCTCAGAGATGCCCGCCGCAATCCTTCTCGATCGGTTCATTCAGCCACGCCCCCACGTCGTACCCGAAGATCGTCAGCCCGCTCACATTGGCGTCGGTGATCGTCACGCCCGACAAATTGACGTTGTCGATCCGCGCGCCGGCCAGGTTCACATTGTCGAAGCGCGCGCCCGCGAGGTTGACGTCGTCGAACACCGCGCCGGCGAGCGAGAGGTCGGTGAACTCGGCGCCGTCCATCCGGGCGTGCGCGAAACGCGGTGCGTCGGCCATCAGTCGTTCCCCTCCGGCCAGCCGCCGGTCTGTCGCAGCCCCTCGGCAATCCCGATTCCGGCGGCGACCGCCACGTTGAGCGAGCGCATCCCCGCCAGCAAGGGGATTCGCACCCTGAGGTCGGCGCGGTCGTGGACGAACCCCGGTACCCCGCTTCCCTCGGCGCCGAGCAGCAGCGTGTCGTCTTCCAGGAACCGCGCCTTGGGCAGCGGCACGCTCGCCCTGGTGGTGAACAGCACCAGTCGGCCTGGGATCCGCGCTTCGAACGTCGCCCAGTCGACATGCCGCGCGATCTCGGCTTGGACGGCATAATCCATTCCCGATCGCGCCAGCGCACGCTCGCTCCAGGGGAAGCCCATCGGCTCGATCAGGTCGACCGGAATCCCCAGGCAGGCGGCCGTCCGCAGGATGGTGCCGACGTTGCCGGCGATGTCGGGCTCGAACAGGGCGATGCGCAATCCACGGGCTCCCGTCACGCGATGGTCAAAATGCCTGTTGGCAAAGCCGCATCGCCGCGTCTATCAGGCCCGGCAACCATACCCCGGGGGGCATCGCCGGGGTCTGGCCAAGGGGAGCTCGGACATGAGTTTGCGTGCGCTCCTTCGGCCGGTTCTGATGTGCAAGGGCTGAAGCATGGCAAACGATGTTGGTGTTCCCCCCGAATCAGCCGATCACCTCGAGGATCCCCGTCGCCGCGACTATCTGACCTACGCAGCGGTCGGCGTCGCGGGCGTGGGCGCCGCGGCGACGCTGCTGCCGCTGATCAACTCGATGAACCCCTCGGCCGACGTGCTCGCGCAGTCGACTACCGAGATCGATCTCTCGCAGATCGAGCCGGGCCAGGCGATCAAGGCGCAATTCCGCAAGCAGCCCCTGTTCGTGCGCAACCTGACGCCGAAGGAAATCGACGAGGCCGACGCGGTCGACGCCTCGACGCTGCGCGATCCGCAGACGCTCGAGCAGCGCACCAAGGCGGGCAAGAAGAACTGGCTGATCACGCTGGGCGTGTGCACCCACCTCGGCTGCGTGCCGCTGGGTGCGGGCGAGGGCGAGAACCGCGGGCCGTTCGGCGGCTATTTCTGCCCGTGCCACGGCTCGGCGTACGACACGGCCGCGCGCATCCGCCAGGGGCCGGCACCGAAGAACCTGCAGGTTCCCGACTATAGTTTCACTTCCGACACCGTCGTCGTCGTGGGTCAAGGATAAGCGTCGATGAGCTTCCCCTGGGCAAAGCAATACGAGCCGAACAACCCCGTGATGAAGTGGGTCGACGATCGGCTGCCGCTTCCGCGCTTCGTGTACAACGCGGTGGGCGCCGGCTATCCGGTGCCGCGCAACCTCAACTATTTCTGGAACTTCGGCGTCCTCGCGGGCGTCGCGCTGACCATCCAGATCCTCACCGGCGTCATCCTCGCGATGCACTATCACTCGAGCGCGGCGGAAGCCTTCGTCTCGATCAACGGCGGGATCATGCGCGACGTGAACGCGGGCTGGTTCCTGCGCTTCGCTCACGCCAACGGTGCGTCGATGTTCTTCATCGTCGTCTACATCCACATCTTCCGCGGCCTCTTCTACGGATCGTACAAGGCGCCGCGCGAGATGGTGTGGCTGCTCGGCGTGGTGATCTTCCTGCTGATGATGGCCACCGCCTTCATGGGCTATGTCCTCCCCTGGGGCCAGATGAGCTTCTGGGGCGCGCAGGTGATCACGGGCTTCTTCTCCGCCATCCCGGTGGTCGGCGAGTGGATCCGCATCTGGCTGCTCGGCGGCTATGCGCCGGATGACGCGGCGCTCAACCGCTTCTTCTCGCTCCACTATCTGCTGCCCTTCGTGATCGCGGGCGTGATCATCCTGCACATCTGGGCGCTGCACATCCCCGGCTCGTCGAACCCGACCGGCGTGGAAGTGAAGGACGAGCAGGATACGGTGCCCTTCCACCCCTATTACACCGCCAAGGACGGGTTCGGGGTCGGCGTGTTCCTGATCCTCTTCTCGATCCTCGTGTTCTTCTATCCGGACGCGCTGGGCCATCCCGACAACTATATCGTGGCGAATCCGCTCTCGACGCCCGCGCACATCGTGCCGGAGTGGTATTTCTGGCCCTTCTACGCGATCCTGCGCGCCTTCACCGCGGACTTCCTGCTGCCGGCGAAGCTGTGGGGCGTGCTCGCGATGTTCGGCTCGATCCTGCTGCTGTTCTTCCTGCCCTGGCTCGACAAGTCGCCGGTGCGCTCGGCCAACTATCGGCCGATGTACCGGATCGCCTTCTGGGTGCTGGTGGCGGACGTGCTGGTGCTCGGCTGGTGCGGCGGTTCGGCCGCGACACCGCTGTACATCATCCTCAGCCAGATCTGCGCGGCTTACTATTTCGCGCACTTCCTGATCATCGTGCCGATCATCTCGCGGTTCGAGCGTCCGCGCCCGCTGCCGAACTCGATTACCGAAGCCGTGCTGGGGACGAGCGCCCCCGTGGCCACCGCCTGAAGGACGAATGGACCATGATGTTTTCGCTGTTCATCCGGTCGATCAAGTTCCTGGTGGGGGCTGCCTTCACGGGCGTGCTGCTTTGGGCGCTGCTCTGGACCGTGGTCGGCCTGGTCACCTCGCCGCCCGAGAAGACGGCCGAGGAATGGGTGCACGAGACGCACGAACTGAAGGAGGTTTCATTCGCCTCCGATGGCCCGTTCGGCAGGTTCGACCCGCGCCAGATCCAGCGCGGCTTCCAAGTCTACAAGGAAGTCTGCTCGTCGTGCCACTCGCTCAGCCTCGTCGCCTTCCGCGACCTGAAGCAGCTCGGCTATTCGGACGCGCAGGTGAAGAAGATCGCCAAGGACTGGGCGGCCAAGCAGCCGGTTCAGGATCCCAAGGCCGGCACCTGGGGTGAGCGCGACAACACACCCGCCGACCATATCCCGCACGTCTATTA
Source organism: Sphingomonas sp. (assembly GCF_017745215.1). Taxonomy (GTDB): domain Bacteria; phylum Pseudomonadota; class Alphaproteobacteria; order Sphingomonadales; family Sphingomonadaceae; genus Sphingomonas. Next base: position 72,071 of record NZ_JAGHZV010000010.1, on the reverse strand, counting down.
TCCGGGCCAGGGCTCGCCGCCCGACCTCTCGCTGGTCGCCAAGGCGCGGCACGGCGGCGGCGCGTACATCTATTCGCTGCTGACCGGCTATGAGGACAAGCAGCCCGCCGAGCTGCTGAAGAACTTCCCCGGCGCCAAGACGCCCGACGGGCTGTTCTACAATCCCTATTTCGCGAACCTCAACATTGCTATGCCCGAGCCGCTCAAGAGCACTGGTCAGGTGACCTATCTCGACGGCACCGTCGCGACCAAGGACCAGATGGCCAAGGACGTCTCGGCGTTCCTCGTCTGGACCGCGGAGCCGACGATGCAGGCGCGCCATCGCTACGGCGTGGCGGTGGTCCTCTTCCTGCTGTTCGCGACCATCCTCGGCTTCGGTGCCTATCGGACGGTCTGGGCTGGCGTGAAGCATTGATCATGACGGACACCCTCGTCGCGAACGAGGACATCCGGCAACGGATCCGCACGATCCCGGACTTTCCGAAGCCCGGGATCATGTTCCGCGACATCACAACGCTGCTCCTCGACGCCGAGGGGCTGCGGCTGACGATCGACCGGATGGCCGGGCAGGTGGCGGGGCCGATCGACCTCGTCGCAGGCGTCGAGGCGCGCGGCTTCCTGTTCGGCGCGGCGCTGGCGGTGAAGCTCGGCACCGGCGTGCTGCTGATCCGCAAGGACGGCAAGCTGCCCGGCGCGACGATCGCCGAGGATTATGCGCTGGAGTACGGCACCGACCGGATCGCGATCCACGCCGACGCCTGTGCGCCCGGTGCGCGGGTGCTGCTGGTCGACGATTTGATCGCCACCGGCGGCACGGCGCGCGCGGCAGTGCGGCTGCTGCGCAAGGCTGGGGCGGAGGTCGTCCAGGCCTCGTTCGTGGTCGATCTGCCCGAGCTGGGCGGCGCTGAGGCGCTGCGCGACGAGGGGATCGCCGTCACGTCGCTGGTTGCGTTCGAGGGGCATTGAGACGACCCCTGTCGTTCAGCCGCCACCCGGCGCTCGCCGGGACGACGGCTGAGGGGCTTCGCTTTCACGTTGCACGGCGGCGCGACGGGCCTAGATAGCGTCCATGTTCGCCCGCGCGATCCTGATGCTGCTGCTTGCGCTGCAGGCCCTGCCTGTGGCCGCGATGCCGGCGTGCCATGCCGCGCCGCAGCCGATGGCACATCTTGGGGCGCATGAGGGCGCACATGGGGGCGCACATCGAGGCGCACACCACCAGCCGCGCCGCGAAGCCCCGGCGACGCAGGAGCAGCTCTGCCTCGGCTGCATCGCCCCCGCGACGATCGCCGGGCCCGCGCTCGCGCCGCCGCTCGCCTTCGCCCGCCCGGTCGCCGTGATCGAGCGCACCGACGGCCTTGCGCTGCCTGCCAACCCGCCGGCGACGCCTCCGCCCCGTCTCGCCTGAAGCCTCCGCGCCGCTCGCGGCGTTCCCCAAGCTTCACGGAGATTCACGATGACGAAGAGACTCATGCTCGCGGCGGTCGCCGCGGCGGCGCTGACGGCGTTTCCCGCCGCGGCGCAGGATCATAGCGACCACGACGCCCCCGCACCGACCCCGACACTCGCCCCCGATCCCATGGCCGGAATGGACATGCCGATGGACCACGGCGACCACGCCATGGCGCCCGCAGGCAATGCCTCGACCGGCTCGGGCACCTCGCGGCTCCCCGGCGCCGAAGGCGGCATGCACGGGCTGCACCTTTCGACCGGCGACTGGATGGTGATGGCTCATGGCAGCCTGCTCGCGGCCTATACCGACCAGGGCGGACCGCGCGGCGCGAACGGCGCCTATATCGGCTCGATGGCGATGCTCGCGGCCGAGCGCAGCTTCGCGGGCGGAGCGAAGCTGTCGCTCCATACCATGTTCAGCCTCGATCCGGTCAACGGCCAGCGAGGCTATGCCAACCTCTTCGCCACCGGCGAGACTGCGCATGGCATGCCCTTGGTCGACCGCCAGCATCCGCACGATCTGTTCATGGAGCTTTCCGCGCGGCTCGACGTGCCGCTGGGCGGCGGCGTCACTGGCTTCGTCTATGGCGGGCCGGTGGGCGAGCCGGCGCTCGGGCCCTCGGCCTTCGTCCACCGCAGGTCGGCGCGCTACCTGCCGCTGTCGCCGATCGGGCATCACTGGTTCGACAGCACGCATGTGACCTATGGCGTGGTCACCGGCGGGATCGCGACGGGCGGCGTCCAGCTCGAGGCCTCGGCGTTCCGCGGGCGCGAACCCGACGAGCGCCGCTGGGACCTCGAGACGCCGGCGCTCGACAGCTGGAGCGTGCGCGGCACCTGGTCGCCCACGCCCAACTGGACCGCGCAGCTCAGCTACGGCCGGATCAAGGCGCCGGAGCCGCAGCATCCCGGCGAGGACGAGCGCCGCACCACCGCGAGCGTTCATTATGCGCGCGGCGGCTTCTCGGCGATGCTCGGCTTCGCGGTGAAGGATCGCGTGCCGGGCGAGACGCTCACTGCCTGGATCGCCGAGGCGAACTGGGATTTGACGCCGCACCACAGCCTGTTCGGCCGGATGGAGAATGTCGCCAACGACGAGCTCTTCCCGGACCATGCCGATCCGCTCCACGACCGGACCTTCCGGATCACGCGGTTCGAGGGCGGCTATGCCTATCGCATCGCGCTCTCCGACGAGGCCGAACTCGCGCTGGGCGGATCACTCGCCGCTTATGCCAAGCCGGCGGCGCTCGACATGACCTATGGCCGGCATCCGTTGAGCGGGACGGTGTTCGCTCGGCTTTCGCTGGGCGACTGAGCCGAAAGGGCCCGGCCTTGGAAGTGTCACCGAAAGCTGCCAAGTCCGGGCTCGATCATGCACTGGTTCGTCAAGGTCGCCGCCGCGGCGCTCGCCGCCATCCTGCCCGTCTCCGCGAGCGCGCAGCCGCCCGCCGCCGCCGAGCATCGCGAGCCGGTGGTGATCCTCATCTCGATCGACGGCTTCCGTGCCGACTATCTCGACCGCGGGATCACGCCGAACCTTTCGGCGCTCGCCGCCGAGGGCGTGCGCGCGCCGATGCGGCCGAGCTTCCCGTCCAAGACCGCGCCCAATCACTATGCGATCGCGACCGGCCTGCGCCCCGACCGCAACGGCATCGTCGCCAACGCGATGGAGGATCCCGAGCATCCCCGCCGCACTTTCTCGATGAAGGCGACAGAGAGCTACTGGTGGGACGAGGCCGAGCCGATCTGGGTGGCGGCGGAGGAGGCCGGGATCCGATCGGGCACGATGTTCTGGCCGGGCTCGGCAGCGAAGGTGCGCGGCGTCTATGCCTCGGACTGGTGGCCCTACCAGATCGACGTGCCCGAGGCGCAGCGAGTCTCCGGCGTGATCGACTGGCTGCGCCGCCCCGATCCCGCCGAGCGGCCCAAGCTGGTCACGCTCTATTTCGACACGGTCGACACCGCGGGTCATGACTTCGGTCCCGACGCGCCCGAAACCGGTGCTGCGATCCGGGCGGTCGACGCGCAGATCGGACGGCTGCGCGCAGGACTCGCCGCGCTGGACCAGCCGGCGAACCTCGTGCTCGTCGCCGACCACGGCATGGCCGCGATCAGCCAAGACCGCGTGATCCGGCTCAAGGACCTCGTCGATCCCGCCGCCTATCACCTCGTCGAGGACGGCCCCTTCGCGGCGCTCGCCGCGACCGAAGGGCGCCAGGCCGAGCTCGAGGCGGCGCTGCTCAAGCCGCACGACCATATGCGATGCTGGCGCAAGGCCGATATCCCGGCGCGTTTCCACTATGGCCGGAATCCCCGCGTGGCTCCCTATTTCTGCCTCGCCGACCTCGGCTGGCAGATCGAAGCCAAGCCGCACGGCCGCGACTGGAAACCCGATCACGGCAGCCATGGCTGGGACAATGACCTGCCCGAGATGCGCGCGCTCTTCGTCGCGAGCGGACCCGCCTTCGCGCGCGGCAAGGTGCTGCCGGCGTTCGACAACGTCGACGTCTATGCCCTGCTCCGCGACCTGATCGGCCTGCCGCCTGCGAGCGGGATCGACGGCAGCGACGCGCCCTTCCGCGGCGTGCTCCTGACCCGGACCAGCCCTTAAGTGCGACGACTCAAGTAGTTCGACTCAATTTCCAGCCGGGCGTTTCACGGGTAGAAGGGCGCCAAGTTCCGAGGATTTGGTTCCTGACGGGTCCCGGGCCGGGCGGCGTAACTGCCCGGCCCTTTTTCGTGGGCCCGCCCATTTTCCCGGCTTGCCAAAAGTCCGTTTCCAACCGAAACGGAAATCATGATCTACTATGAAGACGTCGAGATCGGCCAGAAGCGCAGCTTCGGCAGCTATGAGGTCACGCGCGAGGAAGTTCTCGATTTCGCGCGGAAATATGATCCGCAGCCCTTCCACCTCTCCGACGAGGCCGCGGCCAAGACGCATTTCGGGCGGCTCGCGGCGAGCGGCTGGCACACTTGTGCGATGACGATGTCGATGCTGGTCAAGCACCTCCAGGCCAATCCCGAGGCTAGCCAGGGTGCGGCGGGCATCGAGGAGCTGCGCTGGCTCAAGCCCGTCTTTCCCGGCGACACGCTGCGCGGCGAGAGCGAAGTGCTGGAAAAGCGCGAGCTCGCCAGCAAGCCGGGCATGGGCATGCTGACGACGCAGACGACGACCTTCAACCAGCATGGCGAACCGGTGATGCGGTTCAGCGGCAAGATCCTGATGCGCAAGCGGCCGCTCGACTGACGCGTACCGGACCTGCCGGCAATGTTGGATCGCCCTGCCTGGCTGGCGCAGCTGGAGCAATCCGGCCGCTCCTTGAGCACGGCAAGGAGCGGGCACCGGAATCGCGGCTACCGGTTGCGACTCTTGTGACTTTCGGGCCGTCGATCCCGCGTCGACTCGGGCCGCGTGTGGAAATCGATCCCTTCAGACGTTGAAGCGGAACAGCATCACGTCGCCGTCCTGCACTTCATACTCCTTGCCTTCGGAGCGGAGCTTGCCCGCGTCGCGCGCGCCGGTCTCGCCGTTGAAGGCGATGTAATCGTCGTAGGCGATCGTCTCGGCGCGGATGAAGCCGCGCTCGAAGTCGGTGTGGATCGCACCCGCCGCCTGCGGGGCCTTGGCGCCGCGCTCGACCGTCCAGGCGCGCGCTTCCTTGGGGCCGACGGTGAAGAAGGTGAGCAGGTGGAGCAGCTTGTACCCCGCCTGGATCACGCGGGCGAGGCCGGTTTCGGAGAGACCGAGCTCGGAGAGGAACTCGCCGCGTTCGTCCGCCGGCATCGTCGCGATCTCGGCTTCGATCGCGGCCGAGACGATCACCGCCTCGGCGCCTTCGGCCCTGGCCTTGTCGAACACCTTGGCGCTCAGCGCATTGCCCGTCGCCGCTTCGCCTTCGTCGACGTTGCAGACGTAGAGCACCGGCTTGGCGGTGAGCAGCTGCGCCTGGAGCAGCATCCGCGCTTCCTCGGCGTCCTTGGGCTGGGTGAGCCGCGCCGGCTTGCCTTCGCGCAGCAGGTCGAGCGCCTGGCCGAGCACCGAGGCGCCGATCTTCGCTTCCTTGTCGCCCTGCGCCGCCTTCTTGGCGAGGTTGGGCACGCGCTTCTCGAGGCTCTCGAGGTCGGCGAGCATCAGCTCGGTCTCGACCGTCTCGGCATCCGCCACCGGATCGACGCGGCCCTCGACGTGCGTCACGTCGCCGTTCTCGAAGCAGCGCAGCACATGGACGATCGCGTCGACTTCGCGGATGTTGGCGAGGAACTGGTTGCCCAAGCCCTCGCCCTTGCTCGCCCCGCGCACCAGGCCGGCGATGTCGACGAAGGCGAGCTGCGTCTCGATCTTCTTCGCCGAGCCGGCGATCGCCGCGAGCTTGTCGAGCCGCGGATCGGGTACGGCGACGTTGCCGACGTTGGGCTCGATCGTGCAGAAGGGATAATTCGCCGCCTGCGCCGCAGCGGTCTCGGTCAGCGCATTGAAGAGCGTCGATTTGCCCACGTTGGGGAGGCCGACGATGCCGCAGCGAAAGCCCATGGAAATGCCTGTTCGAAATGCCGGAGAAGCCGGCCCGATAGCGGCAGCGGGCGGAGAACGCCAGTGCGGGGTTTCTACCGCTGGCTGCGCGCGCGGGCGGACATCATCATGCCGGCGGAGGCAAGCACGAACAGCAGCAGCGAGATGTTGACCAGCGGCGCGATCCGGTCGGCGATGCCGAGCGTCGCCTGCGCTTCGCCCAGATAGAGGCCCACCGGCTGGGCGGCGTGCCCCACCACCGGCATCAGCGCGACGCCGGGAAGCCAGGCAGTCGAGGTGAAGAACAGCGCAGCGAGCGCGACCAGCGGCGTCACCACCTGCCAGATTCCGCCGACGCCTTCGTCGCTGTCGCCGCTCATCGCGACGAGGAGGACGAGCAGGAAGACGAAGGGGATCACGCCGGCGTTGGCGAAGAGCTCGCGCCAGCCGTCGCTGCCCGGCGCGCCGATCGCGCCCAGCAGCGGCAGCGCGCCCGCGGTCATCAGCAGCGCGAAGGGCAGCGCCCAGATCGCGACGCCCTGCGTCAGCGCGCGCGCCGCGATCGCGACGAGCAGCGGCACCAGCACCAGCGCGAGGATCAGCGCGCGGCCATGGACCTCGAACATCCCGGCCATGTCGGCGCAGGCATGATCGGTGCCGAAGCAGCCGGCATTGTGGTTGAGCAACTGGACGAGCAAGGGCGACGACGCGATCAGCGCCGCGAGCAGCGCGAGCAGCATCATCCATCGGCGCATGAAGCGCTCGCCGCTCATCGCGCGACTCGCTTTGATTCAAAGGGCATAAGATACTTCCCCCGGCTTCCAGGCTAGGCGAGAGTGTTTTCCAGGAAGTTAATCCGCGTACGAGGGAAGGGGCGGGGCAATGGCGAAACGGATCGCGGCCTGGGCGGCATGTGCGGCGAGCATCGGCTATGGCGTGCCGCAAATCCTGCAAGTGGCGGGGGTGCTGCCCGATCCGATCGACCGCATCCTGATCTTCGCGCCTTCGCTTGCGCTGGTGCCGTGCTATGCGGTTGCCGTCGCGGCACTGGCGGCTGAGGCCGAAGGGCGCGACCGCGGGTGGCGGTTCGGCGCGCTGGCGCTCGCGCTGCTCTACGGCGCCTGCGCGAGCCTGGTCTATCCGGTGCAGCTGGGCGTGGTGATCCCGCGCGAGCTGGCGCACCAGCAGGGCGCCGAGATTTTCTCCTGCTGCGCCTTCCGCAACCCGCTCACCGTCGTCGACCTGCTCGGCTATACGTATATGAGCCTCTCCACCCTGATGCTCGCGCCCACCTATCGGGGCGCCGCGCGCTGGGCCCTGGTGGCGAACGGGGTGCTCGCGGTGCCGATCTTCCTCCAGCTCTTCTGGCCCTGGCTGATCTGGGCCGCGGCGCCCTGGCTCGTCACCTTCCCGCTCGCCATGGCCCTCGTCGCGCGTGCCGAGCGAGAAGGGGCGTGAAACGCAAGCCTTTGTCTTGCCGCGAATCGCCGCTAGGGAGGAAAAGCGATTGACCGGTTACGGCACCGGCCCGTTGAAAGGATTCGACCGAAACGACACGCGCCCAGACCAGGAACAGGCCGACTCGACGCGGTTCGTTCATCCAAGGTACAGGCGCCAGGGGCCTTTCGAGTGCCGTGAATTTCCAAGGAGCAGGGTAATATGATTCGCCGTTCGTTGATGCTGAGTGCCGCCGTTATTCCCGTTGCGCTCGTGCTCTCGAGCTGCGGCGGCGGCAGCGATTCCGCGACGCCGACCCCCACGCCGACACCGACTGCCACGCCGACCCCGACGCCGGTGAGCTATTCGGCCTTCCCGCTGACCGGCGCGACCGAGTTCGGTACGCTCAACGCTTTCACCAGCTTCACTGGCGATCCCGCCAGCACGACGACGCCGATCACGCTGGGCGCGGCGGGCACCGAGGCGGGCGGCACGCGCTTCCGCGTCGCCGTGCTCCCCGATCCGGCGACCGCGAGCACCGCGACCGGCGGCTCGCCGGTGGTCGTGCGCGAGAACCTCGAGGAGGACCGCTTCAATGCCGTCGCGGCGACGGGTACGGTCAACGAGCTCACCGTGGCGCCGGCGACCACGGTCGACGAATATGTGTTCAACAACACGGCGCTGACCAAGAACACCAGCACCGACACGACGACCACGCCGGTGCTCTTCTCGACCGCCGAGTTCCTGAACAACACGGTGACCGGCAAGGTGACCGCCACCACGGCGCTCGCGCTCACCGAGACCAGCTATACCGGCTGGTACCGCGGCGACAGCGCGACGGGCCAGAAGCGCATCACCTATGGCGCCTGGGGCTATCCCACCGTCGCTTCGGACATGCTGACCACCGGCACCGCGACCTATACCGCGCGCGTGGTGGGCCGTGCGGTGCGCCGCGGCGCCACCGGCGGCCTGGTCAACAAGCTGGGCGGCACGGTGACGGTCAGCGTCGACTGGTCGACCGGCCTCGTCACCACCACGGTCAACATGACGCTGATCGAGACCGGTGGCGCGGTGACGCCGATCGGCACCTTCACCGGCAGCGGCGCGATCGCGGTGGGTGCGACGCAGTTCACCGGAAGCTTCGGCCCGTCGAGCCCGATCCCCGGCACCTTCTCGGGCGCCTTCTTCGGCTCGCATGGTGCCGAGATCGGCATCAGCTTCGCGACCAGCGGCAGCGTCACGCTGGGCGGCACGACCTACGACACTCGCGCCGTCGGCCTGGTGATCGGCAAGAAGAACTGAGCCCGCCGCGCCCGTCGGGGCGCCGGCAGACCAAGATCAGGCCGCGGGCTTCGCCTCGCGGCCTTTTCTTTTGGGCGCCGACATCGCTTCGGTCTGCTCGCGCAGCACGGCGATCGTCGCGCGCAGGTGGCGTTGGATCAGCGCGCGTTCGGCGTCGGTGTAGCTGCCGATGACCTGCTCCATCGCGCCCCGCAGCCCTTCGAACGCCGGGCCGATCTTGCGCGCCAGCTCGGCCTGGCGGAGCGGGTGGATCAGCAGGCTGCGGCGGTCATTGGGGTTGGGCTCGCGCCGCGCATAGCCCGCGCGCTCGAGCCGATCGACGATGCCGGTGATCGCGCCGCTCGACAGCCCCGTCGCGGCGAGCAGCTGGCCCGGCGTCGCGACGCCCAGATCCCACAGCACCGACAGGCACTTCCGCTCGGCCGCCGACACGCCCAGCTGGCGCGAGATCGCTTCCTGGAAGAGAATCACGGCTGTGCTGAGCTCGCGATGCAGCATGTCCACCTGCGCGACCGTCGGCACCCCCGCGGCGCCCCGTCCGGACCCGCTTGTATTTATCTCACTCATGAGATATTTAGTCCATGAGATTCTTTCGACATGAAAGGACACTAGGATGGACGGCCTCGAAAGCGCAAACCAAAAGCGCGGCGTGCTCGCCGAGAGCGCAAACCAAAAGCGCGGAATCCTGTCGCGAATGGCGCCTGCCTTCACGCTGATGCTGCTCGCGCCCCTCATGGCGGAAGTGCTGCCCGGCGCGACGCGGTTCAGCTCGATCTTCGTCTTCCCGATCGAGATGGCGATCTGGGGCGGCGGCGCGGTGATGATCCGCGAGCTGGTGCGCCGCGGGCGGCTAGGGTGGGGAAGCATCGTGCTGCTCGCGCTGTGCCTCGCGATCGCCGAGGAGTTCCTGATCCAGCAGACCTCGGTCGCGCCGCTGGTGATCCGCATCCAGGGCGTCGAATATGGCCGCGCGCTGGGCATCAACTATGTCTACCTGCTCTGGGCGGTCGTCTATGAGGCGGTGCTGGTGGTGCTGCTGCCGGTGATGCTCACCGAGATGCTCTTCCCGTCGCGCCGCCACGCGCCCTGGCTCACCGCGATCGGCTGGGTGGTGCACGTCCTGCTCTTCGCGCTGGCGACGCCGCTCGCCTGGTACGGTTGGACGCAGGTCGCGCGGATCAAGGTCTTCCACCAGGCGCCCTACAGCCCGCCGCTCGCCTTCGTGGTCGGCGCGCTCGCGGCGATCCTGGTGCTGGGCTTCGTCGCGCTCGGGCCGCTGCGCCGCGCCGGCTCGCCCAAGCCGCTGACGCCGCCGGCGCCGACGCTGCTCGCGCTGGGCGGCGCGGCCTGGGCGGCGCTGTGGTTCGGCCTCGAGGTGATCGCGTTCGGCGCGCTGCCGTCGCTGCCCCCGGCGATGGCGGTCGGTCCCGGTCTCGCCGTCTGCGCCGCGCTGGCGACGACGCTCCCCGGCTGGTCGGCGCATTCCGAGTGGAGCGACCGCCACCGCGCCTGGCTGATCGCCGGCACGATGATCGCGACGATGGCGATCTTCTTCCTCGCCGGGTTCGATCCGGTGAACGGCGCCACGGACTTCTGGTTCAAGGCGATCGTCGACGCGATCGCGACGATCCTGTTCGTCCCACTCGTTGCGAAGGTCAGCCGGCGTCCTGCATCCTGAGGGCGACGTCGCTCATGAAGCGCGCGTCGTCGCCGGCGGCCAGCCATTTGGCCTCGGCGGCGATCGCGCCGAGCATGTCGGTGAGCGGGTCGACCTCGGCCTTGGCGAAATTGCCGAGGACATAGCCGGTCACCCGGTCCTTGTGCCCCGGATGGCCGATCCCCAGGCGCACGCGGCGGAAGTCCGGGCCGATGTGCTGGTCGGTCGAGCGCAGGCCGTTGTGCCCCGCGGTGCCGCCGCCGGTCTTGACCTTCACCTTGAAAGGCAGGAGGTCGAGCTCGTCGTGGAACACGGTCACGTCGCCGGGCCCGAGCTTGTAGAAGTCCATCGCCGAGCGCACCGAGCGGCCGCTCTCGTTCATGAAGGTGCCGGGCTTGAGCAGCAGGATCTTGGCCGATCCGATCCGCCCTTCCTGCGTCCAGCCCTGGAACTGCTTCTTGGGGGCTGAGAAATCATGCACTTCGGCGATGGCGTCGAGCGCCATGAAGCCGACATTGTGGCGGTGCATCGCATATTGCGGGCCCGGATTTCCGAGGCCGACCCAGAGCTGCATCTCTAACCCCAAAACGACGATCGCCCCCGCACGGGGTGCGAGGGCGACCTATCGGACATAATCGGGACTGGGAAGGCTCAGCCCTCCGCCGCGGTCTCGTTGTCGCCTTCCTCGGACTTGAGCGAGGAGGGCGCCACGATCGTCGCGATGGTGAAATCGCGATCGGTGATCGCCGGAGTCGCGCCCTCGGGCAGCTTGACCGCCGAGATGTGGAGCGAATCGCCGACGTCGAGGCCCGCGAGCGAGATCTTCACTTCGTCGGGGATGTTCGCCGCATCGACGACCAGCTCGAGCTCGTGGCGGACGATGTTGAGCACGCCGCCGCGCTTGATGCCGGGCGAGCCGGCTTCGTCGAAGATGATCGGAACCTCGACATGCACCTTGGCATGCTCCGAGATGCGCAGGAAATCGACGTGCACGGGGCGATCGCTCACGGGATCGAAGGCAACGTCCTTGGGCAGGGTGCGCTCGCCGTTGATCATCACCACCGAGTTGAAGAAGTGGCCGGTCATCAGGAGCTTGTGCAGCTCCCGCTCGCTCACGTGGATGCCCTTCGGCTCTTCCTTGTTGCCGTAGATCACGGCGGGGACGCGGCCTTCACGACGAAGCGAACGAGAGGCTCCCTTGCCAACCCGGTCGCGCGTCTCGGCCGACAGCTCAAGCATGTCGCTCATGTGTCGTATCCAATGCGCTAGAAGTTCATGTCCGCCGCACCAGGCCTCCAGGGATGACCCTGGCGCAGCAAGCGCGCGCCTATAGGGGCAAAGCCTCCGGGTGGCAAGGCTGTTGGCGGCGGCGCGTCAGCGGTTGATCTCGATCAGCAACACCCAGGCGTTGAGCCCCACCGCGACGAAGGTGAGCAGGATACCGGGCGCGACGAGGCAGAGCCCCGCGGCGGTTCCCGTCCACAGCATCCATCCGCCCGCGACACCGCTGAGCGCCATCGCGACCTGGTTGAGCGCCACCATCTGGAGCGTGCGCGGCAGATGCTCGCTGTCGAGCACCCGGCAATAGCCGATCTCAAGCCGCGCGAGCGCGACCTGCGCGAGCACTCCGATCGCGAGCAGCTCGCCGCCCAGCAGCGACGGAGATTGCCCGGGCACGAGCACCAGCGACGCCGCGACGATGACGTAGAGCAGCATCACCAGCGCCTCGAGCCCACGGTCGGCCATCCGCCCGAGCTCGAGAATCCGCGCCTGGTTGACCGAGACTGCGACGAACAGCATCCCGGCCAGCGCCGCCGCCGCGCCGAGTTCGCCGAGGAAGAATTCGTGCCAGGCCTCCATGGCGCCCTTCGAACGGGCAAGCCGCGGAAAGTCAAGCGAGGTCGCTTGCTACCGCCGGCCGCGAGACCTAGACCGCGCGGGAACGCTGGAGAGGGGAGGTTCGCATGCTCATCATCGGCAGCCATGTCTCGCCCTATGTGCGCAAGGTGCTGGTGGCGCTCGCGCTCAAGGGGATCGACGATTATGCGATCGACCCGATCGTGCCCTTCTTCGGCAACGACGACTTCGAGCGGCTGAGCCCGTTGCGCCGCATCCCCGTGCTGGTCGACGGCGACCTGGTCCTCAACGATTCGACCGTGATCTGCGAATATCTCGACGAAGCCTATCCCGAGCCGCCGATCATGCCGCGCACCCCGCGCGACCGAGCGAAGGCGCGCTGGCTCGAGGAATATGCCGACAGCCGGCTGGGCGACCTGATCATCTGGCGGCTGTTCTTCGCCAGGCTGGTCGCGCCGCGCGTGTTCAGGCGCGAGGTCGACGAAGCGGCGCTCGCGCAGACCCGCGACTGCGACCTGCCGTGCGCGCTCGACTGGATCGAGGCGCAGGCGCCGGCCGAGGGCTTCCTGTTCGATCACCTCTGCACCGCGGACGTCACTTATGGCGCCTTCTTCCGCAACGCGCTGCTCGCCGGGTGGGAGATCGACCCGGCGCGCTGGCCCAGAGCGGCCGCCTGGATCACGCGGGTGTGGGAAGCCCCCGCCTTCGCCGCGACGCTGCCGATCGAAGCCGCGATCATGACCGCGCGCACCCATGAGCGCCGTGCCGTGCTCGAGGCGGTCGGCGTCCGCCTCTCGGACGAGAGCTTCGCCGCAGAAGCGCCGCGCGCGAGCATCATGCTGGGCTGACTTGCGTGTCCAGCGCCATCGGATAGCATGGCGCCATGCTCAGGATCGTGCTCGGCTATGTCGACCTGGCGCAGCTCTTCGCGGCTGCGGTGGTGATCGGCATCCTCGGCACCACCGCTTTGCTGATGATCCTGATGATGCGCCGCGCCCGCCAGGTGAATGCCCATGCCGCCGCGCGCCGCCGCGACGCCGAGGCGGAGGCGCGTTCCGCCGATCCGGCGATCGAGGAATGGGACGAGGCACGCGGGCAGTACGTCCGGCGCGACCCCGAGACCAACGCCGAACTGCTCCGCCAGGGCGCCCGCGCGCGCCAGGCGCCGAGCGTGATCGAGCCCTGATCGGGCTGCTCCCAGAAGTTGAAACCGGGTTCAGGTTGACCGGCGCAGGGGCCTCTGCTTATCGCAGCTGCGAACGAGGAGAGTCGCGCGATGAACAAGCTCTATCCCAACGCCGAGGCAGCGCTGGAAGGGCTGCTGTTCGACGGCATGACGATCTGCGCCGGCGGCTTCGGCCTGTGCGGCATTCCCGAGCGGCTGATCGACGCGATCCAGGCCGCGGGGACCAAGGACCTCACTATCGCCTCGAACAACGCGGGCATCGATAACGAGGGGCTCGGCAAGCTGCTCCGCAGCCGCCAGGTCAGGAAGATGATCTCCTCCTACGTCGGTGAGAACAAGGAGTTCGAGCGGCAATATCTCGCGGGCGAGCTCGAGGTCGAATTCTGCCCCCAGGGCACGCTCGCCGAGCGCTGCCGCGCGGGCGGGGCGGGTATCCCGGGCTTCTATACGAAGACCGGCGTCGGCACGAAGGTGGCCGAGGGCAAGGAAGTGAAGACCTTCGACGGCGAGGACTATATCCTCGAGCGCGGCATCCGCGCCGATCTCGCGATCATCAAGGGCTGGATCGCCGACGAGAGCGGCAACCTCGTCTTCCGCAAGACCGCGCGCAACTTCAACCAGCCGATGGCCACCGCGGGCAGGATCTGCGTCGCCGAGGTCGAGGAGATCGTGCCCACCGGTACCTTCGATCCCGACTGTATTCATCTGCCGGGCATCTATGTGAAGCGGGTGATCGTGGGCTCGCCCTACGACAAGAAGATCGAGTTCCGGACCACCAGGCCCCGCGAGGCAGTGGCATGATCCGCGCGCGTCCGCGGCTCGCTCTCGCGGCGGCGCTGCTCGCCGGGACGCCGCTGCTGGGTGGCTGTATCGCCGCCGTCGCGGTGCCGATCGCCGCGGCCGGCGCGATCACCAAGAAGCGGCTGAACGGTCAGGACGAGCGTCGCGCGGAGCGGGGCACCGGCACGAGCTCCGGCACCGGCGCGGGCATCGATCCGATGTCGGCGGCCGCCGTCCCCGCCGGCCAGTCGCTGCCGGGCAAGACGCCGACGCCGGTTCCTGCGCCGCCGCCCGCAGCGCCTTCCGCGCCGGCGCCGGGCATGCAATATCTCTATGGTTCGGGCGAGGCGGCGGCGCTCAGCCTCCAGGCCTATCAGCTGCTGTGGACCTATCTCGCCGCGCGCGCCGCCGACCGCAAGAACGGCGTCGAGGTGAAGAGCGTCGTCCTGGCGCCCGACGCCACGCTCGACGCGCCCAAGTTCATGCCCTGCGGCAAGAAGCCGCTCGCGGTGGTGCTCGACATCGACGAGACCGTGGTGCTCAACCTCGGCTATGAGAACGACGCCGCGCGCCGCGTCGGCGATTACGACGATGCGCGCTGGAAGCGCTGGGAAGCGACCGGCGCCGACAAGATCGCCGCCGTCCCCGGCGCGATCGAGACGCTCGACGCCGCGCGCCGCGCAGGGATCTCCGTGGTGTTCAATTCGAACCGTTCGGAGGCCAATGCCGGTGGCACGATCGCTGCGTTGGCGATCGCGGGGCTGGGCGCCGCCGAACCGGGAAAGACCTTGTGGCTGCGCGCCGAGGGCCCGGGCACCAGCGGCAAGGACGGCCGCCGCGCCGAGATCGCCGCCAAATATTGCGTCGTCGCGCTCGTCGGCGACCAGCTCGGCGACTTCTC
Organism: Sphingomonas sp.; assembly: GCF_017745215.1. Lineage (GTDB taxonomy): Bacteria > Pseudomonadota > Alphaproteobacteria > Sphingomonadales > Sphingomonadaceae > Sphingomonas. Next base: position 56,989 of record NZ_JAGHZV010000010.1, on the reverse strand, counting down.
CGACCTGTTCAATCCCGGCGGCGTGCCGGTGCCGATCCGGCGCAGCATGGCAATGAACACGCTGATCGCGAGCATGTGGGGGGCGGGCTGGTTCATCCTGCCCAACCCGGTCTACGGCACTGGATTGCACGGCGGCTTCGACGAGGTCTTCCCCGCCGACAAGCAATGGACCGACCCCGCGGACCCCGTGGCATCTCCACCGGCGCCCGAGGTTGCGCCGACACCCGAACCTGCACCGGCCTCCGCGCCGACGCCGCAATGAACCCGACCAAGAGGAACCGCTGATGCCCTGGACCCGCGATGAAATGGCGGCGCGCGCCGCGAAGGAGCTCGAGGACGGCTATTACGTCAACCTCGGCATCGGCATCCCCACGCTGGTGGCGAACCACATCCCCGAGGGCGTGGAGGTCACGCTCCAGTCCGAGAACGGCATGCTCGGCATCGGCCCCTTCCCGATCGAGGGCGAGGAGGATCCCGACCTGATCAACGCCGGCAAGCAGACGATCTCCGAGCTGCCGCAGTCGGTCTATTTCAGCTCGGCGGACAGCTTCGCGATGATCCGCGGCGGGCACATCGACCTGACCGTGCTCGGCGCGATGGAAGTCAGCGAGGGCGGCGACATCGCCAACTGGATGATTCCCGGCAAGATGATCAAGGGCATGGGCGGCGCGATGGACCTCGTCGCGGGCGTCAAGCGCATCATCGTGGTGATGGAGCACACCTCGAAGGACGGCACGCCCAAGTTCATCCCGGCGTGCACGCTGCCGCTCACGGGGAAGAACGTCGTCGACATGGTGATCACCGATCTCGCGGTGTTCGCGCGGCCCGACCACAAGTCGCCCTTCCGCCTGCTCGAGCTCGCGCCCGGCGTGACCGAGGAGGAAGTCGCGGCGAAGACGACAGCGCATTACGAGGCGCTGGCGGCGGCTTGATCTTCCGTTCCGCCCGCGCTGCGCAGGGGAGAGTTTAGGCGACCGCTTCCTTCACCAGCGCCGAATGCAGCGCCCGCGCCGCATCGGCGAGCCACAGATCGACCTCGTGCACCCCCTGGCGCGGCGCGGGATCATAGAGCCTCGACGTGTCGATCGGGTGGGGAAGGGCCAGCCGATCGCCGAGCGCTGCGAGCGTCGCCGCGTCGCCGGTCTTCAGCCGGTCATAGTCGACGAACACTTGCGCCGCCATCACCTGGCGCGGCTGGTTGAGCAAATGGCGGTGGACGCTGATCCACGCCTTCAGCCAATAATCGAGCGTGTCGGGATCGTCGTCGGCGGTGGGTGCCCCGGGCAGCAGGAACGGCCGCTGATAGGCGCCGAACTCGTGATGCCCGAGCCAGCGCATGAACTCGCCGCGGAATCGGTCGCGCGCCGCGAGCGAGCGTGCGCGCCGGTGCTGCGCGAGCAGCGACGCCGCCTGGTCGAAGGGATCGCGGAACGGATGCACCAGCCGCGCTTCGGGGAACGCCGCGATCAGCGCGGGCAGGCGCAGCACATTGTTATTGTTCTTGGAGAGATAGCGCGTCCGCTCGTAACGCAGGCAAACCAGCCGTACATAACGCGCGAACGCCGCGATGCTCTCCGCTTCGGGGGGTGCCGGCAGGAGGCCCTCGGGCCGGCAATAACGGGCCCCTTCGCGGGCGCGCCAGAAGACTTCCTCGATCGCCTCGGGGCTGTCGAGGTCGTGGGTGAGACCGTCGCCGTGCCCGCGTTCCTGCGCCTCGACGCCGCGCTTCCACTTGCCCGAGACGCGCGCCCAGCCGTTGGGTGCGAGCGGGAAGGGGAGGTCGCGGTAGGAGAGCGCGGCGAATTCATCGGCGCCATGGAGCAGCCGCATGAGGATCGTCGTGCCCGCGCGAGCGAGCCCGGTGACGAACACCGGCGAGTCGAGCGCCAGCGCGTCCGCAATGCGTCCGTGTCGTGCCATTTCGATGTCCAGACTCAGCTCCAGCACCGGCGTGCTGCCCAGCGCGATGCGATGGAGCAGCCGATCAAGCCTGCCGTAGGCGGAGGCGCTGGGTTGCGTAGCGGAAGCCGGCAAGGGCGAGACCCATCGAGAGGATGAACAGCCGCGCCCGCGTGTCGGCCAGCGCGTCGATCGTGCCGAGGTGCGCGATCGGATCGAGCGCGAGCATCGCCAGCAGCGGCAAGGCGATCAGCGCGAGCAGCGCGCCCGCCGTCAGCGACTTGACCATCATCCGGATCGCGAGGATGCGTGTCGCGCGCTCCTTCGACCAGTCCGACACGCCGCGCCGGGCGAGCGTGCGCACCGAGCGCTGGCTGAGCCGGCCGAGCTGGCGGAAGTGGCGCAGGATGCCCGAACGGCGCGCCACGGCGATCGAGCCGAGGATCCCGGCGAAGAGGAACAGTGCGGCGATCGTCACGACACGGTCCCTTCGTCGGCGCGCGCCGGCGCGGGGCGCTGGGCGGCGCGGCCACGCATCCGGCGGACCAGCCGCTTGACCGGGTACCAGACCATCGAGACGATCCCGAGCAGGATCGCGCCGAGTACGCCCAGCGCGGTGCTGATCGCGCCGAGGCCGAGGCCGGGGCCCAGATAGGCCTGGGCGGGATCCGCCGAGGCGAGGATGAGAGCGACGGCGGCTGCCGTCGTGAGCGTCTTGATGTTCAGCTGCATTTCGCGTCCACCGCTGCCTTGATGCCATCCCCGTCCGCCACGGGGTCGAGATAGCGGCTCCAGCGCAGTGCGTAGCGGCGCCGGTCGCCGTCGGCGGAAATGTATCGCCAGCGCACCGTCCCGTCGGGCGCGATGCGCAGCAGCCTCCCTTGCTCGGTCTCCTCGACCATCGTGTCGCCGTTCGCGAGCGGCGTGGCGCGGCCCTGCGCGCGCGTCCGGATGCCGAGCTTGTGGAAGCTGGGCGTCAGCGGATCGCTCGTGCTGTCGGTCGCGAAATCATAGACGACGACGCGGTTGGTGCCGTCGACTTCGGCCTGCTCGGGCTGGTCGAACGCGAAGCGCCAGTGATTGTCGAACACCGAGATGCGGTGGTCGTCGATCACGTTGACGTCGTGCTGGAATTTCCACGGAAAGGTCTTGCGCCACAGCACCTTGCCCGTCGACGGGCGATAGAGCATCACCATCGAGAGGTTGCGCAGGCTGACGAGCAGGTCGCCGCGCTGCCAATAGGGGCCCGAGCTCATCACCGGCTGGATGTCGTTGAGGTGGAACGGATCCTCGTTGAACGGCCGTCCGCGCCAGAGGTGGCCGAGGCCGTTCTGGTCGAGGATGTCGACGATCGAGGTACGCGACAGCACCGCGCCGGCCGCATTCACATGCGCGATGCCTTCCTCGATGAAGTCCGGTCCCACGTCGGGCAGCCGGGATTGCGGCACGCGGTAAGCGGCCCAGTAATCGCCGTCGGGTCCGCGCTCGACCGAATGGTGGAAGATTCCGTCGATCATCCAGATCGGTTTTCCACATGCATCGATTCGAACCAACGGCGATGTGTCGTGGATCAGCAGGCCGCCATCCGGCATCAGCAGCGGGTGCATCGGAAAATAGAAGCGGTTGGTCTTGTCGCGGCCCAGGTCGGCCAGCGCGGACTTGAAGGTGGATTTGCGGTGCACCGCCTCGATGTCGGGCTCGTACTCGCGCATCACCCGGCCATCGCTCAGCCGCACCAGCCGGACCACGCGGCGCGCATGGCCGGTATCGAAATCGGTGACGAGCACATAGCCCGGATCGACGAAGGGCTGCGCGGGGTTGCGCCACAATCCGCCCGGCAGCCGCTCGTAATTGCCGCCGATCGAGGGGCGATAGGGCAACAGCCCGCCGGCCATCCTGCCGAGCGTGTCGGGCACTTCGGCGAGCGCCTCGGCGGCCTGGCCCAGCGCGCCGTGCCGCTCCGGGTTGAGCATGATCGCGCCATAGGCGATCGTCAGCGTCGCGCCGCCCGCAACGATCAGCGCGACCGACCAGAGCGGCACGCGGCGAAAGGCGAGGCGTTCGATGAAGCCGGCGCGGGGCTCAGGACTGGCGGCGCTGCTTTGCTGCACGACGGCTCAGCCCCCGCCTTGCGCGCACGTCGATCGTGCCCTGAAATCGCCCGTTGCTCCGCCCACTCGCCGCTCCGTTCCAGGGGCAAATGCTATGTGTCGTTTGTATCCTCTCAGTTTCTGCATTTTCGCGAAATTGTCGCAACTTGTGGCAATTGCTTCTGATCTGGCGGCGGCGGAAACAAAGGAGGGTTGTGGCATGATGGATACATGGCGCGCGCGAATGGTCCGGCGCGTTGACGCTGGGGGCGCGGGGGCCTAGCCTCGCCCGCATGATCGCCGCGTTCCGCCGCCGCTACCTCGACCTGCTGGGCTCGATTTACATCTACAACGAGCATCGGGGGTACACGAGCATCGACCGCGTCCTCGAGGCGGTCCGGGCCCGCGCGCCCGACGATCATGCGCTGATCGCCTCGATCGAGAAGCACCGCGCCGACGAGCGCAAACATTATGTGATGTTCAAGCGCTGGTTCGAGCTCCAGGGCAAGATGCCGCTCAGGGTCGATCGCACCTGCGGGCATATCGATCGCTTCGTCGAGATCATGTTCCGCCGCACGATCGACGAGCTCGACACCCAGCGGATCATCGCCGAGGACGACGAGTTCGAGAAATTGTGCCGGGTGATCTCGCTCACCGAGCAGCGCGGCTACAAGCAGGTCGAGATCCTGCTCCGGCATCCGTTCGTGCTCAAGGACAAGACGCTGGTGAAGATCTTCCAGATCATCGAGAAGGACGAGCCGAGCCATTGGGCGCCCTATGACGGCTGGCTGAACGCCAACGGCAAGCGCGAGCCCAAGTGGTGGGAGCGCGGGATCGACACCTTCATCCACAGCGAATTGCTGTTCCTCAAGCTCCCCGCGCTGTTCCTCAACCCATGGCTCAGGCGCCGCACCGATTGGGCCGACGCGCACGACCCGGCCGAGCGGGGCGCCTCGCCGCTGCCGGCGGCGGCTTGACCCTCCCGCCCTCATCCCTGCTTTCGCCGGGATGAGGGTTTGAGTAGGGCGAGGGGCGTGCCGGGGAGGGGATTCAACCACAATTCCTGCGAACCATTCGCAGAAAATCTGTGAATCGTTCGCAACACGGGGCCTTGATGCGAATTCTTCTCACTGGATCGTCGGGCTGGCTCGGGCGCTTCCTCGCGCCGATGCTGCGTGCGCGGGGGCATGCGGTGACCGGCCTCGACGTCGCTGCCGGCGCCGACACCGACGTGATCGGATCGGTCGCCGATCGCGCGCTGGTCGACCGTATCTTCGGCGAGCGCGGGATCGAAGCGGTGATCCATGGCGGCGCGTTGCACAAGCCTGATATCGTTCGCTATTCCGCCCAGACCTTCATCGACGTCAATGTGAGCGGCACGCTCAATCTGCTCGACGCGGCGCGCGCGGCGGGGCATGACCGCTTCGTCTTCACCTCGACGACGTCGCTGATGATCAGCCAGGCGATCCGCGACGAAGCGGGCGACGCCGCGGTGTGGCTCGACGAGACGAGCGGGCCGATCGAACCGCGCAACATCTATGGCGTGACGAAGTACGCCGCCGAGGGATTGTGCCGGCTGGCGTGGCTCGAAGGCGGGCTCGCGACGGTCGTGTTGCGAACGAGTCGCTTCTTCCCCGAGGACGACGACACGCACCGCAGCCTCCACGGCGAGAATATGAAGGCGAACGAGCTGCTCCACCGCCGGCTGACGGTGGAGGACGCCGCGCGCGCCCATATCGTCGCGCTTGAGAAGGCGCCCGAGATCGGGTTCGGCAATTTCATCGTCTCGGCGCCGACGCCGTTCGCGCGCGAAGATTGCGCGGAGCTCAAGCACGACGCGCCCGCCGTGATCGCGCGCCATTTCCCAGATGCGGCCGAGCTTTACGCCGCGCGCGGCTGGAGGCTGCCCGCGAGCATCGGCCGCGTCTATGACGCGAGCCTTGCCGAGCGCGCGACGGGATTTCGCTGCGAGACGGATTTCGCGAGCTTGCTCAATGCCTTGCGTGAAGATGCGCCGCTGCCCTTCGCACATGACCCGAGCTATGTCTCCCCGAAAGAAGTGGCGGGGCCATAACGAGTCTGGCATAGCGCCGCCGGGGTTTCCGAGGGGTGGCGGGAATGCGGATCTTGAAGCGTGTCGCGATCGGGCTGGGTGCGATCGTCCTGTTGGCGTTGGTGGTGCTCTACGGCGCGTCCGAATGGGCGATCCGCCGCACCCACGAAGCGGATCTGGTGCAAGTGTCGGTGCCGAAAGATGCCGCATCGATTGCCGAAGGCGCCCGTATCGCGAAGATCGAAGGGTGTCGCGGCTGCCACGGTGACGATGCCGCCGGAAGTGTGTGGAACGATCCTCCCTGGTTCGTCGCGACGATTGCACCGCCGGGGCTCGCGCGCAAGGTTGCGAGCTATTCGGACGCAGAGCTCGGGCGCTTGATCCGGCACGGTATCCGCAAGGACGGAACCTCGCTCTTCATCATGCCCACGGTGGCGCATCGCAACATCGCGGACGACGATCTCGGCAAGCTGATCGCGTGGATCCGCACGCTCAGGCCGGCACCGAAGGACGTGACTCGCGACACCGGCTTCGGCCCGCTCGGGCGGGTCATGCTGCTCAGCGGCCAAGTGCCGCCAAGTTACCAGATCGGTACCGTGGCGCCCAAGCAGCGGCCCGCCGACCTTGGGCGCTATTATTATGATGCGGTCTGCTCGGAATGCCACGCGCTCGACGAGCCGCGCCCGGCTCCCGACGGTTCCGGGACGGCGCCGGCGCTCGCGCCGGTGGCGGCAAGCTACGATCCCATTGCCTTTCGGACGCTGCTGCATACCGGCGTCGCGATGGGGAACCGGAAGCTTGGCCTCATGTCGGTGGTCGCGAAAGAGAATTTCGTTGCGCTGAGCGACGCCGAAATCGTTGCGATCCAGGACTATCTGAAGCGGGAAGCCGCCAAGCAAGCGAAATAGCGAGGGAGGGGCGGGCGATGCGGGGGTTGGGTTGGTCGCGCATGTGGATGCGGCCGCTCGGATCGCTTTTTCTGATCGTTGCGATCGCTTGCCTGGCGCTGCTCGCCGCGTCCGAATGGACGATCCGCCGCGGCCATGAGGCGGCGCTGCGCCCCGTGCCCGTCCCGCACGACGCTGCCTCGGTCGCCGAAGGCGCGCGGCTCGCCACGCTGGTCGGCTGCAGGAGCTGCCACGGCGAGGGCAAGGGCGCGGTGTGGACGCCGGTCGACTGGACCTTCGGCCAGATCGCCCCGCCCGCGCTCGCGCGCACTGCGGCCGGCTATTCGGACGCCGAGTTCGCCCGGCTGATCCGCCACGGGCTGCGCAAGGACGGCAGCAGCGTCTTCATCATGCCCGCCTGGTCGATGGCGAACCTCGCCGACGACGATGTCGGCCGGATCATCGCCTGGGTCCGCACCTTGAAGCCCGCGTCCGACGACGTGATTGCGTCGACATGGTTCGGCCCGCTCGGCCGCTGGCAGATCGTCACCGGCGCGCTGCGCCCGAGCTTCGAGGTCGGCGACGTGGGGCCGCCGGCGCGCCCCGCCGATCCCGGCCGCTATTTCACGCTGGCGCTCTGTTCCGAATGCCACAAGCTCCAGGAAGCGCAGGTGCACGACGGCAACAAGGTCCCCGCGCTCGCGCCGGTCGCGGCTTCCTATTCGCTCCCCGATTTCCAGCGGCTGCTGCACACCGGCGTCGGCGCGGGCGGGCGCGACTCCGGCTTCATGGGGACGATCGCCAAGGAGAATCTCCACGCGCTGAGCGACTCGGAGATCGCCGTGATCCACGCCTATCTGTCGAAGGAAGCCAAGCCATGATGATTCCCGCGCGGCTCGACGGCCTGCCGCAGATCTTCACCGTCGCGACGCTGGTCTTCGCCGCGCTCAAGCTCGGCCCGGTCTTCATCCTGTTGCCGCAGAAGCACCGGCTCGATCGGATCGCGGAGGCGCGCTGGGTGGCGCTGCTCTATTTCACGTCGAAGCTCTCCGGCATCCTCGCGGTCGCCTTCGCGCTCGCGGCGGCGGCGAGCGCGGGCAAGGTGGGCGAGGCGGAATGGCTGTCCGCGCTGATGGTGGTCGCGGGCGCGGCGACCTTCTGGACGATCTACGCGCGCCTCACGCGCCAGACGCCCGCGGCCTAGGAAAATTACCGAAAGCCTTGCCCCGGCGCACGATTCGACTAGATCGCCCCGCATGGCGAACCCGAAGACTCTCTACGAAAAGATCTGGGACGCGCACGTCGTCGAGCGCCGCGACGACGGGACGTGCCTGGTCTATATCGATCGACACTTGGTCCATGAAGTCACCAGCCCGCAGGCGTTCGACGCGCTTCGCGCCAATGGCCGCGGGGTTCGCCGCCCGGACCTTACGCTTGCGGTGCCCGACCATAACCTGCCGACCACCGCGCGAGTCGATGCGGCGGGCCATGTCCTGCCGATCGCCGACCCGGAGAGCGCGAACCAGCTCGCGGCGCTCCGGTCCAACACCGCCGAGTTCGGCATCCGCTATATCGACGCGACCGCGCCCGAGCAGGGCATCGTCCATGTCATCGGGCCCGAGCAGGGCTTCACGCTGCCGGGCACCACGCTCGTCTGCGGCGACAGCCACACCTCGGCGCACGGCGCGCTGGGGGCGCTGGCCTTCGGCATCGGCACCAGCGAAGTCGAGCATGTGCTGGCGACGCAGACGCTGCTGCTGCGCCAGTCGAAGACGATGGAAGTCCGCGTCGACGGCTCGCTCGGCTATGGCGTGAGCCCCAAGGACGTGATCCTTGCGATCATCGGCAGGATCGGTGCAGCGGGCGGCACCGGCTATGTGATCGAATTCACCGGCGAAGTGATCCGCGCGATGTCGGTCGAGGGGCGGCTCACCGTCTCGAACATGTCGATAGAGGGCGGCGCGCGCGCCGGGCTGATCGCGCCCGACGACACGACCTTCGCCTATCTCCGGGACCGCCCGATGGCGCCGAAGGGGGCGGACTGGGACCAGGCGGTGGCGTGGTGGCGCTCCCTGGCCAGCGATCCGGGCGCGGCCTATGACCGCACGGTCACGCTCGACGCGACCTATATCGCGCCGTCGCTCACCTGGGGCACCAGCCCCGAGGATGTCGTGGCGATCACCGGCATCGTTCCCGATCCCGAGAGCTTCGCCGATCCTTCGAAGCGCGTCGCCGCGCAGAAGTCGCTCGATTACATGGGCCTCGCCGCGGGCACCGCGATGCAGGACATTCCGATCGAGCATGTCTTCATCGGCTCGTGCACCAATTCGCGGATCGAGGACCTGCGCGCCGCCGCGGCGGTGGTCGAGGGGCGGCATGTCGCGGATCGAATCCGCCAGGCGCTGGTCGTTCCCGGATCGGGACTGGTCAAGCGCCAGGCCGAGGCCGAGGGGCTCGATCGCATCTTCAAAGAGGCCGGATTCCAATGGCGTGAGCCCGGTTGCTCGATGTGCCTGGCAATGAATCCCGATAAGGTGCCGGCCGGCGAACGTTGCGCTTCAACTTCGAACCGGAATTTTGTAGGAAGACAAGGTCCGGGATCACGGACTCACCTCGTGTCGCCGGCAATGGCCGCGGCCGCGGCGGTGACGGGGAAGCTGACCGACGTCAGGGAACTCATGGCTTCGAAGTCGTGAGGGCGGCGGCACAGGGGGATGCGTATGAAGCGGGCGCTCGTGGTGTTGATCGTCGGGACGATTCTGAGCGGCCTCGCGGCGGCCTATGCGGCCACCACGCAGCGCATGGACGCGAAGGAAGCCCCCGCGGGCAAGACCAGGGCCGCCGACGACCGCGTCGCTGCGCTCGACTGAAGCCGGTATCGACAAAAATAGTCCGTCATCTCGGCTTTCGCCGGGATGACGGCGATTGGCATTCGCCCCGCACAGGAGTTTCCCGCTGATGGACCCCGTCTCCCAGGTCTCCGGCCGTGCCTATCCCTGGGGCGCGAAGAACGTCGACACCGACGTGATCATCCCCGCGCACTGGCTCAAGACCACCAGCCGCAAGGGGCTGGGCAGGGGCGCCTTCGAGACGGTGCGCGCCGAGCCCGGCAACCTCTTCGACGATCCGCGCTACGCCGGCGCACCGGTGCTCGTCGCGGGCGAGAATTTCGGCTGCGGCTCGAGCCGCGAGCATGCCGCCTGGGCGCTCGCCGACATGGGGGTGAAGGCCGTGATCGCGCCGAGCTTCTCGGACATCTTCTCGGGCAACGCCTTCAAGAACGGCATCGTGCCGGTGGTGCTGCCGCAGGAAGCGATTGACCGGCTGGTGGAGGTCGCGAAAACCGACGAGATCACCGTCGACCTCGAGACGATGACCGTCACCACCGCCTATCAGGACCGGTTCCCGTTCGAGCTCGACCCGTTCCGCCGCGAATGCCTGATGCGCGGGCTGGACGAGGTCGGCATCACGCTGGCAAGAGATACCGCGATTTCGAACTATGAAGCGGGCGTCGCCGCGGCGCGGCCGTGGATGCTGGCGGGGAACGGTCATGAAGGCGTTGCTGTCGAAGGAAGCGGGCGGACCTGAGACTCTAAGCCTCGAGGAGGTTCCCGATCCGGTCGCGGCGCCGGGGCAGGTGGTGGTCGCGGTCAGGGCCTGCTCGATCAACTATCCCGACGTGCTGATCATCGAGGACAGATACCAGTTCAAGCCGCAGCGCCCCTTCGCGCCGGGGAGCGAGTTCGCCGGCGTGGTCGAGAGCGTCGGCGCGGGGGTCGAGGGCTGGGCGCCGGGCGACCGGGTGATCGCAGTCACCGGCCACGGCGGGCTCGCCGAGAAGATCGCGGTGGAGGCGGCGCGGCTGATCCGCCTGCCCGAGGCGCACAGCTTCGCCGAGGGGGCGTCGCTGGTAATGACCTATGGCACCACCATCCACGCGCTGCTCGACCGTGGGCATCTGAAGCAGGGGCAGACGCTGCTCGTGCTCGGCGCCGCGGGCGGCGTGGGGCTGGCCGCGATCGAGCTCGGCAAGGCGTTCGGCGCCAAGGTGGTCGCGGCGGTCTCGTCGGAGGCGAAGGCAGCGGCGGCCAAGGCGTCGGGCGCGGACGCGACGATCGTCTATCCGCGTGGCCCCTTCGACAAGGACCAATCGAAGGAAGTCGCCGAACTGTTCAAGCGCGCGGTCGCGCCGCTGGGCGCCGACGTGATCTACGATCCGGTGGGCGGCGACTATGCCGAGCCGGCGCTGCGCGCGATCGGCTGGGAGGGGCGCTACCTCGTGGTCGGCTTCCCGGCCGGCATTCCGCGGCTGCCGCTCAACCTCACCTTGCTCAAGAGCTGCGATGTCTGCGGCGTCTTCTGGGGCGCGTTTGCGGCGCGGGATCCGCGCGCCAACGCCGCGCACATCGAGCGGCTGTTCCGCCTCTGGGCGCAGGGCCAGATCGCCCCGCGCGTCACCGAGACCTTCGCCTTCGCCGACGCCGGCAAGGCGATCGCCAGGCTCGCCTCGCGCGAGGCGATCGGCAAGCTGGTGGTTGAGGTCTCGGCCTAGGAATCGCCCCTTCAGTCGTCATCCCGGCGAAAGCCGGGACCCAGGGCCGCGGGCGACACGGCTTGCTGCCCTGGGTCCCGGCTTTCGCCGGGATGACGGTTTTGGGACTGGCGATGGCACTCCCATGGGATTGCCAGCACGGACCATGGCACCTATCTCAACTCCAACATCCACAGCCGAAACCAATCCAGGGGTAGCCGCAGCATGACCACTTTCGACGACCGCGAACGGGCCTATGAAGCGAAGTTCGCGCGCGACGAGGAAATGGCGTTCCGCATCACCGCGCGGCGCAATCGCCTCGTGGGGCAGTGGGCCGCGGCCAAGATGGGGCTGACCCCCGAAGAAACCGACGCCTATGCCAAGGCCGTCGTCCAGGCCGATTTCGAGGAAGCCGGCGACGAGGACGTCATCCGCAAGCTGCTCGGCGACCTGTCGGGCGCGGGCGTCGACATCGACGAGGCGGCGATCCGCCGCGCGCTCGAGGAGCAGACCGTCGAGGCGCGCCGCCAGCTGATGGAATCCAAGTAAATGCCGATGGCCGCGACCGAGATCGAGGAGCTCATCCGCGCCGGGATCCCCGGTGCGCGGGTCGAGATCACCGATCTCGCCGGCGACGGCGATCATTATGCGGCGCGCGTGGTCGCGCCGATGTTCCGCGGGATGCCGCGGGTGAAGCAGCATCAGGCAGTCTATGCCGCGCTCGGCGGACGGATGGGCGGGGTGCTCCACGCGCTCCAGCTCACCACCGAAGCGCCAGTCGAGGAGTGAGTTGAAGTGACCGACGAAACCCAGGACCGCATTCAGGGGCTGGTCGATTCGAGCGACGTGCTGCTGTTCATGAAGGGCAGCCCCTTGTTCCCGCAATGCGGCTTCTCGAGCCGCGCGGTCGCGATCCTCAACCATCTGAACGTGGCGTTCGAGAGCGTCGACGTGCTCCAGGACCAGGCGGTTCGCCAGGGCATCAAGGCCTTCTCCGACTGGCCGACGATCCCCCAGCTCTACGTCAAGGGCGAGTTTGTCGGCGGTTCGGACATCATGATGGAGATGTTCGAGAGCGGCGAGCTGTCGCAGCTGCTGACCGACAAGGGCGTCGCCGCGGCGCAGTGACGCCGGTGATCGGTTGCCGGCGCGCGCTGGTTCGGCGTGGGCCTTGCGGTGCTGGTGGCGGGAAACCCCGGGTTGGGCGGGCCGGCAGCGAGACCGGTATGAGGATCGCTGCCACGCCCGCCCAGTAATGAAGCGTTCAACGCTCGGGGTGCCTTACGGAATGCAGCCGGCGTGCCAAATAGGGTGAGGCTCGGATTCCTGCGGGTTGCGGTGGTCAACAGGCGTTAACCAGGAACGGCAGTTGTAAAGCTGGCCGACGGTTTTGGGGTTTCCAACCGTCATCCCGGCGAAAGCCGGGACCCGGGGCTGCAGAGGACGTCGCTCGTGGCCCTGGGTCCCGGCTTTCGCCGGGATGACGACTTACAGGGTCGGGATCCCGGATCGGACTACCCCACCACCTCAGCCGCCCGCTCGGGCCGTGCGCCTTCGATCGTCAGCACGCGCGCCGCGCAGGCCGTTGCGAGCCGCGCCACTTCGTCGAGCGGCAACCCCTGCTCGATCCCGTGGAGGTAGCCCGCGGTGAAGGCATCGCCGGCGCCGTTCGTGTTGACGATGGGACGGTCGAGCTTGTTCGCGCCGACATGGAGCGAGCCGGTGCGGTCGAACAGGAAGGCGCCCGCCTCGCCCTGGGTGATCGCGCCCGAGACGCCGCGTTCGCGCAGCATCGCCGCGATCGCTTCGTCGGAAAGGCCGGGGAAGAGCTTCGCGGCTTCGTGGCGGTTGAGCACGAGGTGCCGCGCCTCGGCGAGCAGGTCGCGGACGATCGGCCCGGCGTCGGTGAGCACGCTGACGTCGCCTGGGCAGAAGACCAGGTCCTGCCCCTCGGGCCGCCCGCTCGCCAGCCAGCCGCGGATGCCGTCGGCAACGCCGAGGCGCAGCAGCAGGTATCCGTCGATCGCGACGATGCGCTGGTCGTCGAGCCCATGCGCGGCGGCCGCCAGGTCGTAGGGGACGCCGTGGCAATAGTCGGCGAAGGTGCGCTCGCGATCGCCGGTGATCAGCGTGTAGACGAGCGAATGCGGCCCGTCATAGCCGAAGCCGCGGATCTCGACGCCGCGCGATTCGAGGTCTGCGCGTGCGAAGCTTCCGTGAGAATCGGCCCCGAACGGCGCTACCACCGCGACCTCGCTGCCCAAGGCGGCGAGCCCCGCCGCCATGTTCGCCCCGCAGCCGCCGGGCAGGAACCTGGCGCCAGCGCCCAGCGCGCGGCCGAGCTCCTCGCTGCGCGGATAGGGGATCGTCGTGCACTGCAGCTTCGCCAGGCCGTAGTCGGCGAGCAGCGCTTCCTCGGCATCGGCGACGACGTCGACCGGCGCATGGGCAATGAGTCCGACGATGGGGATTCTCCTTCGCGGCGACAAATAGCGGCGCCCCCGCCCGGCGGGAAGGCTTGGATGCGAAACGGATGCTTTCCTGCACGTTCGTTCAGCTGTCGTTCACCCCTTGACTACAAGCGTAATCGTAACGATTACAGGCGTAGTCATTTTTGAGAGAGACTCGATGAGCGAACGGATCAGCGACGCCGAACATGCCGTGATGGAAGTGTTGTGGGACGAGTCGCCGCTCACCGCGCAGGAAGTCTCCGAACGCGTCGCGCCGAGCCGCGACTGGAGCGCCAACACGGTCAAGACGCTGCTCGGCCGGCTGCTCGCCAAGAACATCATCGCGCATGAGGAGGAGGGGCGGCGCTACCTCTACCGCCCGCTCGTCGCGCGCGCCGACTATGTCGCGGGCGAGTCGCGGCGGATGATCGACCGGCTGTTCGGCGGCAAGCTGACCCCGCTCGTCGCGCACCTCGCCGAGCGCGACCAGCTTTCGGACCAGGACATCGCCGAGATCGAGGCGCTCTTGAAGGAGCTCAAGCAATGACGGCATGGCCAATCATCCCTTGGATCGTCGAGACGCTGATCGCCACCAGCCTGCTGATGGCGGCCGTGATGCTGCTGCGCCAGCCGGCGCGGCGCGTGCTGGGGCCCGCGCTGGCCTATGGGTTGTGGGCGATCCCGGTGCTGCGGCTGGTGATGCCGCCGCTGCCGGGCGGCTGGGGCCTGTCGCGGGTGATCGAGCCGTTCATGCCGCAGGCAGCGGCGGTCACGGCGATGCCTGCGCAGGCCGCGGCTCCGGAAGCGGCGCAGGTGATCGTGATCAGCGCCGGCGACGCCGCGACCACTGCCGCGCCGCAAGTCGTGGCTGCGACGGCGCAGATGCCCGCGCTTTCGACGATCCTGCTCGCGGTCTGGATCGGCGGCGCGCTGGCCTTCCTCGCCTATCACCTGGTTCGCTACGCGTTGTTCTGCGCACGGCTCCAGCGGCTGACGCGCCGCCGCCGCCGGGTCGCCGAGGGCCGCGTCGAAGTGATCGAGACCGACGGCACCCAGGGCCCGCTCGCCTTCGGCATCTGGCGCAAATATGTGGCCTTTCCGAGCGACTTCGCCGAGCGCTACGACCCTGTCGAGCGCAGCCTCGCGCTCGCGCATGAACTCGCGCACCACCGCCGCGGCGACCTGATCGCCAATTGGGTCGCGCTGGTACTGCTCGCGATCCACTGGTGGAATCCGATCGCCTGGCGCGCCTTCCGCGCCTTCCGGGCCGACCAGGAAATGGCCTGCGACGAGCTCGTGCTCGCCGGCCGCAACCAATCGCTGCGCCATGCCTATGGCCGCGCGATCGTCAAGTCCGCGCATGGGGGCGCGGTCTCGGCGGCATGTCACCTGCACACGATCAACGAACTCAAAGGGAGGCTTCGCATGCTCTCGAAGACCAGGAAATTTTCCCCCAAGCGCATCGCCGGCGGCATCGCCGGGGTGAGCATCCTTTCGCTCGCAGCACTGGGGCTGACCGCCTCCGGCAGCCAGGCCGCCGAGCGGATCACGCGAAAGGTCGAGAAGACCCTCGGTGTCGCCATCACCCAGAGCGCGCCGGCCGCGCCCGAGGCGCCGGCTGCGCCTGCCGCGCCCGCCGTGGAAGCGGCGCCGCCGGCTCCGCCCGCAGCCCCTGCGGTCGCCGGCCAGGAAGCGCCGCCTGCGCCGCCCGAGGCCCCGGCTGCGCCTGCGCCCGGCACCCATGTCGAGAAGCGCGTCTATCGCATCACCACCGACGGCAAGGACGGCAAGAAGGTCGTCGTGATCGCCGACAGCCAGGGCACGCCCGACATGAGCTGGGTCGAGGCGAGCGTCCCCGAGGTCAAGGAAGGCGCCTGCAGGGGCAAGAGCGACGACGGCAAATCGGTGGTCCAGGTCACGCCGGGCAAGGACGGCAAGAAGCAGGTCATCGTCATCTGCACCAAGCGCATCGAAGCGATGGCCAAGGCGAGCGAGGACATGGCGAAGGACATCGCGCGCCGTTCGAAGGACATGGGCCTGCGCAGCGCGATCATGGGGCTGCGCGCCGCGCGCAACTCGATCGAGGCGAACGGCGAGATGCCGGCCGATGCGAAGGCCGAAGCGCTCAAGGGCATCGACGAGGCGATCGCCGAGGTCGAGAAGGAAGCCAAGAGCGGGGACGACTGACGGTTTGGGCTAGGGGGAAGGGCCGTCTGCCCCATTTGGCGGCCCTTCCAATGCGGGGCCGGTCGCTCTCCTTCGTGCGGCCGGCTCCGTTTTTTCGTTGGCGGGACGAAACGCCCTGCTTGCGCGCGTCCCGGCGAGGCGCCACATGCCCTGCATGATCGAGGCCCCGACCGGCATCGCCATGGCGATCGACCCGCTGGTCACGCGCATCCTGGCGCCGAACCCGTCGCCCTATACCTATACTGGCACCCAGACCTATCTGGTCGGCGAGGCTGATCTCGCCGTGATCGATCCCGGCCCCGACGAGCCCGCGCATCTCGACGCGCTGGTGATGGCGATCGCGGGCCGGCCGGTGAAGGCGATCCTCTGCACCCACACGCATCGCGACCATAGCCCCGCCTCACGGCCGCTCCAGGATCGCACCGGCGCGCGCGTGATCGGCTGCGCGCCGCTCGTGCTCAAGGATGCCGGCCCGCGCGCCGACGCCTCGTTCGACACCAGCTATGCGCCGGACCTCGTGCTCGACGACGGCGAGACGGTGGCGGGCGAGGGCTGGACGCTCGAGGCGGTGGCGACGCCGGGCCACACCTCGAACCACCTCTGCTTCTCGCTGCGCGAGACCGGCGCGCTGTTCACCGGCGACCATGTCATGGGCTGGTCGACCACCGTGGTCGCGCCGCCGGACGGCGACATGACCGCCTATATGGCCAGCCTCGACAAGCTCATGGCGCGCGAGGACCGCATCTACTTCCCCGCGCACGGCGAGCCGATCGACAAGCCCCAGCGCTTCGTGCGCGGGCTGATCGGCCATCGCAGGCAACGCGAGGGGCAGATCCTGCGTTTGCTCCGGCAGGACGTGGGCGAGGTGCCCGCGATGGTCGAGCGCATGTATGTCGGGCTCGATCCGCGGCTGACGGGCGCGGCGGGCCGTTCGGTGCTCGCGCACCTGATCGACCTTCGCGGCCGCGGACTGGTGAGGGAGGACAACGGCGCATGGCGGATGGCGGCGTAGAACGGGAAAGCGGACGGGGCCGCGGCGGCGGCTGCCTCAAGTTCGTCGCGGGAATGATCGCGGTCGTGGTGATCCTCGGCGCGGCCTTCTGGCTGCTCGGCGACCAGCTCAAGCAGCGCTTCCTCAACCCCGATCCCACCACCATCGCCCAGTCGAGCCTCCAGGGGCTGCGCGAGCAGAACCGGCTCTCGACCTTCGCCGCGCGCTATGTCGCAGTGGTCACCTCGAAGCAGAGCCGGCTCGGTCTCACCGCGCAGAAGACGCTGATCATGCCGGGGAGCGTGCGCTACGAAGTCGATCTCGCGCGGCTCCAGCAGAACGACGTGAGCTGGGACCCGACGGGCAAGAAGCTCACGGTGGTGCTGCCGCCGGTCGAAGTGGTCGGCCCCGAAGTCGATATGGAGCACATCCGCGAGTATAGCGAAGGCGGCATCCTGATGACGCTGACCGACGCCGAATCGGCGCTCGACGACGCCAACCGCAAGGCGGCGCGCGCCGAGCTGGTGCGCCAGGCGCAGGAGCCGACGCCGATGAAGATGGCGCGCGAATCGACGCGGCGGGCGGTCGCCAAGACCTTCGAGATGCCCTTGAAGGCCGCTGGGATCGACGCGAGCGTCCAAGTCTATTTTCAGGGCGAGCCGCGCAACGGCGAAGTGTGGGACATGTCGACCAATCCCCGCGATATCGGCCGCGATCGCCCGGCGCGCGAGCGGCAATAGCTGCACGACTTTGCGGGCAAGCTGATTTGCGTTAGGGTCGCTCCGTTCCGATTGGGGGGAATCCGATGGCGACCATGGCTGGCCCGCTGCGCGACGAGCGTGGCGACGAACGTTTCTTCATGACGATGGCGATCGTCATGGCGCTGATCGTGTTCACGGGCTTCACCTTCCACCTCGCGATGGGCCGCTCGACCTTCGCCAAGCCGCTGATCGTCCATGCCCATGCCGTGGTGTTCATGGGCTGGATCGTGATCTACCTGCTCCAGAACCTCTTCGTCGCGACCGGGAACAAGGCGCTGCACCGCCGGCTCGGCTGGCTCGGCGCCGGCTGGATCGTCGCGATGATCATCCTGGGTACCGCCGTGACGGTTCGGATGGTGCGGCTCGGCGAGGCGCCGTTCTTCTTCACGCCGCTCAACTTCCTGGTCTTCGATCCGCTGACCGTGACCTTTTTTGCGGGGCTCACCGCCGCGGCGATCGCGCTTCGCCGCCAGACCGACTGGCACCGCCGCCTGCACTATTGCGGGATGGCGCTGCTGCTCGGCCCTGCGATCAGCCGGATGCTGCCGTCGCCGCTCCTGATGCCCTATGCCTTCGAGGCGGCGTTCGTGCCGCTGCTGGTCTTCCCCGCGATCGGCGCTGTCGCCGACATCCGGCGGACCGGACGCGTGCATCCGGCCTGGTGGTACGGGATGGCCGCGATGGTGGCGATGCTGCTCGTCACCGAGGCCGTCACGCACAGCCCGGCCGGCATCGCGCTCTACGATGCGGTGACCGCCGGCTCGCCGGGCGCCGAAGTGCCTCCGCTCGCGTTCGGCGCGCCGCCGCGGCCTTGATCCTGCCGTCTCACGGGGCCATGTGCGCCGCGAGACACGGGAGCAAGCTGGAATGGACGCACGCAACGGCATCGGCGGGAGCCTGAGCGGGCTCGACCTGCGCGCCGAGATCGATCGGCTGCGCAAGGAGCGCAACGCGGTGATCCTCGCGCACTACTATCAGAAGCCCGAGCTGCAGGACATCGCCGACTTCGTCGGCGACAGCCTCGACCTGTCGCGCAAGGCGGCCGAGACCAATGCCGACGTGATCGCCTTCTGCGGGGTGCGCTTCATGGCCGAAGTGGCGAAGATCCTCTCGCCGCAGAAGACCGTGGTGCTGCCCGACATGGATGCCGGCTGCAGCCTGGAGGACAGCTGCCCGCCCGAGCAGTTCGCCGCCTTCCGCGCGCAGCATCCCGACCATATCGCGATCACCTACATCAACAGCTCGATCCAGGTGAAGGCGCTGTCGGACATCATCGTCACCAGCTCCTCGGCCGAGAAGATCCTCGCGCAGCTGCCGGCGGACCAGAAGATCATCTTCGGGCCCGACAAGCACCTCGGCGGCTATATGAACCGCAAGACCGGGCGCGACATGCTGCTGTGGCCGGGCGTGTGCATCGTCCACGAGGCGTTCAGCGAGACCGAGCTGCTCAAGCTCAAGGCGCAGCATCCCTCGGCGCCGGTCGCCGCGCACCCGGAGTGCCCGCCGCACGTGCTCGACCATGCCGACTACGTCGGCTCGACCAGCGGCATCCTCGACTTTGCCAAGTCCTTCCCGGGCGACACGCTGATCGTCGCGACCGAGCCGCACATCATCCACCAGATGGAGAAGGCGGTCCCCGGCAAGGCCTTCATCGGCGCGCCTGGCGCGGACGGCAACTGCAACTGCAACGTCTGCCCCTACATGGCGCTCAACACGATGGAGAAGCTGTACCTCTCGCTGCGCGACCTCGAGCCCAGGATTGATGTCGAGGAAGGGCTGCGGCTGAAGGCGAAGAAGAGCCTCGACCGGATGCTCGACATGGCGAGCGGGACGGTGGGGCAGGGCGACCTGGGGCCGATGGGGCCGGTCACCCAGGGCGACTAGGTCTCGGGATCGCCGAACAGCAAGGGCCAGTAGAGCTCGGGCCAGGCAGGCGGCTGGAGGTCGGCCGCGGTTGCCGCCTCGAGCAGCGAGGCGATGCGCGCGACGAGCGCCGGGCGCGCGCGTGCCGGCGTCCGCCCGATCTCGGCGGCCAGCGCATCCATCAGTGCGGGCGACGGTCCGAGCTGGCGCTCGGCTTCAGGATCGCTCGCGGGCTTCAGCAGCAACGGCATCATGGGGCTCACCATCACTCGAACTTTGCCCTACGATTTCCAGCGCTTGTCCGGGAAGGCCAGTTGGGACAGGGTGGTGCGGGGCGGGCCGGGGCGGTGCATGCCGGGGCCGGGCGCCGTTGGAGGGGAGAGAGACGTGGCCTTGAAAGGCGAAAGCGGGCGCCTGACTGCGCTCGACGCGTTGCGTGGGCTCGCGGTGGCGGGGATGATCCTGGTCAACAGCCCCGGCGACTGGAGAATCTCCTGGCCGCAACTCCACCATGCGGACTGGCACGGCTGGACGCTCGCCGACTTCGTCTTCCCCGGCTTCCTGTTCAGCGCCGGGATGGCGCTGGGGCTGAGCTTCCCGCGCACCGTCGACGGCGCGCTGTGGCACAAGGTGCTCAAGCGGGTGGCGCTGCTGATGCTGATCGGGCTGGCGCTCAACCTGTTGCCAGACCTCAACCTCGCGACGCTGCGCATCCCCGGCATCCTCCAGCGGATCGCACTCTGCTATCTGCTGGGGCTGGCGATCGGCGTGGCGACCGGGCGGCGCGATGCGGCCGGACGGGTGACCTTCTCGCCGGAGTGGCTCGGTGTGGCGGCGGCGGGGCTGCTGCTGCTCTACTGGGTGCTGCTGGCCACCGTCGGCGGCGGGCAGCTCGATCCGGCGGGCAACCTCGGTGCGCGGATCGACCGCGCGGTGTTCACCGTGTCGCACCTCTGGCTCTACGGCACCGATGCGAGCGGCGCGGTGGTCTATGATCCCGAAGGGCTGCTCTCGACGATCCCGGCGACCGCCAACCTGCTCGCCGGCATGATCGCGGGGATCGCGTGGCGGCGGCGCGGCGAGGGGGCCTGGCCGTGGCTGCTCGGCGCAGGCGTCGCGCTGCTGGTTCTCGGGCTGGCGCTCGACCCATGGGTGCCGATCAACAAGCGGATCTGGACGCCGAGCTTCGCGCTGCTGAGCATCGGCGTGGCGCTGGCGGTGCTGGTGCTGCTCGGTGCGTTGCTGAGGGCGCGACCGGGCCGGTGGGTCGCGGCGCCGCTGATGGTGCTCGGCGGCAATGCGATCCTCGCCTTCATCCTCTCGCAGCTGCTGGGCGTTGCCGGCGGGATCGGCTGGCTGCCGGGCGGGCAGAGCCCGCAGGGCTGGGGGTTCGGCGTGGCGAAGTCGATCATCGCCGACCCCTATCTCGCCTCCTTCGCCTGCGCGGTGGCGGTCCTAGCGCTGGTGGTGCTGATCCTTGTCCCGCTCCAGCGGCGGGGCATTCACCTGAGGCTTTAGTTCCGAGTCCGACCAACTCAACCGTAATCCCGGCGGAAGCCGGGAAGCACGGTCATGGCCGATGTCGCTTGCTGCCCTGGGTCCCGGCTTTCGCCGGGATGACGGCTTAGGAGAAAGGCTCACCGCCACACGGGGTTCGGTACCAGGTCGGCCGAGACCATCGTGACATATTGCGCCATGCGCGGCAGCGCGGCGCGGTTGGGGCTGGCGCCATGGGGGAGTTCCTGGCGCCAGATGATCAGGTCGCCGGCGCTGGCGGGGATCGGGATCGCCTCGGCGCTCAGGTCCACCTCGCGCGGATCGGCATCGTCCAACGCTCCCAGCCAGCCCTCGGCGAGGCGATGGTGGAAGCCGGGGACGAGCCGCAGCGCGCCCTGGTGGGCGGCGGTGTCGGTGAAATAGAGGATGCCCTGCGTCGCGAAGGGGATCGGCGGGGCGATGCTCTCGTCCCAATGGAGGTGCGGGCCGGGGAACATATAGCCGCCGCGCTCGGGCGGGTTGAAGCTCATCCGGTCGATGCGGTGCCAGAGGTCGGCGGTGCCCCAGAGCTGGGCGAACGCCTTGTGGACGCGATCCGAGCGGCGCGGCGCCTCGAGTTCGGGGGCCTGGAAGCACTGGATCATGATCCCCTGCGCATCGAGCCCATACCAGCTCGCAGGCTCGTCGAGCCGCGCGCCGGTGACCCGCCAGAGCAGCTCTGCCGAGGCGCGCGCCTCGTCGGGGGTGATCGCCTGGCGGAGGATCACCCAGCCGTGCGCGTCCCAATGCGCGAGGTCGGCGGTGTCGAGCACCGGCGGCAGCGCGTCGATCGCGGCGATCCGCGCGGCGGTGGTGGGCGGCGGCGGCAGGCCGTCGAGCCAGGCGTGGTAGCGCGCGACCGTCTCGGGATCGGGCTCGCCCGCGGTGGCGACGATCCAGGCCTCGAACTCGGCGAGCTCGGGCGCCTCGAGGCGCAGGTAACGCATCGCCTGCTCGAGCCCGAGCCCGAGCCCGTCGAGGATCAGCCGGTCCGCCATCCGCAGCGGCTCGGGCGGGACGCGGCCGCTCAGCCGCGCCCAGAGCGAGTCGAGCCCGCGGATGCCGAGCCCCCCGATGCTCGGCGCCTCGCCGATCATTCGATCGGCAGCCCGAACATCAGCTCGCGCACGAACCGCGCCGGCGGCGAGCCGTGGCTGAGCACCGAGTCATTGTACTTCTTGAGGTCGAAGGCGGCGCCCTGCCTGGCCTTGGCTTCCTCGCGCATCGCCATATGCTCGGTGTAGCCGAGGAAATAGCTGAGCAGCTGGGTGGAGCTCAGGCTGGCGCGCACCCATTTGCCCGCCGCTTCGCGCTCCTGCTGGAAGGCGCCCTGGGTCATCAGCGCCATCGCCTGGTCGCGGGTCATGCCCTCGGTCTGGATGCCGATGTCGAGCAGCGTGTTGGTGATCGAGCGCAGCCGCATCTTGAGCACGGTGAGCTTGAACAGCGGATCGCCGTCCAGATAGTCGGCGTCGGCCATCATCCCCTCGGCATAGACTGCCCAGCCTTCGACGAACGAGCCCGAGGAGAGCAGCGCGCGCAGCGTCGAGGGATTGTCGTTCGAATGCGCGATCTGGACGTAGTGGCCCGGCATCGCCTCGTGGATGCCGAGGTCGTGGATCATATAGTCGTTGTATTCGCGCAGGAACGAGGTGGCCTGCTCGTCGCTCCAGTCGGCGGGGATCGGCGAGATGGCGTAGAAGGTGTCGAGCTGGCGCTCCAAGGGCCCGGGCGAGTCGCAATAGGCCACCGCATTGCCTTGCTGGAACACCGGCATGGTGATGATCTTCACCGGCGCGTCAGGCAGCGTGATCAGCCCCTTGGCGCGGACGAAGTCGGTCGCCTGGGCCAGCGTCGCGCGGGCCTTGTCCATCAGCTCGGCGCGCGCGGGCCGCTTGGCGTAGCTGAGCTCGAGCGCGGCTTCGATCGCCGCCTGCTGCTGTGCGGCCGAGGGCGCCTCGGGGCGATCGGCCGAGGCGCCGAGCACCTGGCGGGCGAGCGCGTACATCTCGGCGCGGGTGTCGAGCTTGGCCTTCTCCGCGCGCGCCTTGAGCTCGGCGCGGCTGAGGTCCGAGAGCAGCGCGAACTTCATCTTCTCGTCGTACAGCTTGGCGCCGAGGCGGAAGTCGCCCTTGGCTGCGGGGACGAGGACGGTGTCGAGCCACTTCTGGTGCTCGGCGACGGCGGTCTTCAGCGCCGCCAGCGCGGCGTCGAAGCGCTTCTGGTCGGCGGCCGGGAGCGCATCCTTGTGCGGCGCGAGCATGCCCTCGGCGATCTCGACGATCCCCGAATTCTGCTTCGAGACGGTGGTCGCGAAGATCGCGGGGACGCGCGCGGGGACGAGCTGCCTGCGCGTCTCGGCGAGCAGCGCGGGCAGGCCCTCCATCCGCGCGATCGCGGCCTTCATCCGCACGCCCCACGGCGCGAAGTCGCGCGCGGCGAGGCCGTAGAGCGCGCCCGCGGCGATGTCGTTGTAGCCCTGCGGGTTCCACGCCCAGCTCTGCAGCGTCTCGAGGTCCCAGAGGTCGTAGCGCAGCTGGTTCTCGAGCATCGCGGCGTCGACCTGGCTGTCGCGGCTCAGCGCCTTGCGGTCGAGCTTCGCCAGCTCGGCGAGCAGGCCTGCCTCGAACTTCGCCTGGGCGGCGCGGCCGGCGGCGGTGACGTCGGGCAATTTGGTGTCGGCGCTGTGGTCGCCGAGCGTGGTCGCGTAGCTCGGTGCGAAGCGGGCGATGGACGCGACGTAGCGCTGGCCGATCGACGCGAAGGCGGCCTCCGCCGCGGCGGGCGCGGGGCGGACGGCGGCGACGGGAGCGGTGGCGACGGCGCCGCTGAGCGACGCGCCGAGAAGCAAGGTGGCAAGGATGGAGCGCATTGGAATCCCCTCTGGATGCCGCGGACCCTAGCTGCGGCGAACGCGAAACTATAGGGGGTGCGGCCATGAGCATGACCATCCCCGGGTTCGACCTCGACACCTTCGTCGCCGCCACGCTCGCCGAGGATCTGGGCGGGGGAGGCGACATCACCTCCGCCGCGGTGATCCCGGCCGAGGCGCGGTTCGGCGGGGTGATGGACAGCCGCGACGCGATCATCGTCGCCGGGCTGCCGATCGCCGAAGCCTTCTTCCGCGCGCTCGACCCCGAGGTGGCGATCGAGCGGCTGGTGGCGGACGGCGACCGAGTCTCTGCGGGGACCGACCTGCTGCGGCTCCGCGGCAAGGCGCGCGCGCTGCTCACGGCGGAGCGATCGGCGCTCAACACGGTGCAGCATCTCTCGGGGATCGCGACGCTGACGCGGTCCTATGTCGATGCGATCGTCGGGACGGGGGCGATCCTGCTCGACACGCGCAAGACGCTGCCGGGGCTGCGCCTGCTCGAGAAATATGCGACGCGGATGGGCGGGGCGACCAACCACCGGCTCGGGCTGTGGGACGCGGCGATGATCAAGGACAATCATGTCGCGGTCGCCGGATCGGTTGGCGAAGCGGTGCGGCGCGCGGCGGCGGCGGGGATCACGCGGATCATCGTCGAGGTCGACCGGATCGACCAGATCGAGCCGGCGCTGGCAGCTGGCGCGACGCACCTGCTGCTCGACAACATGGGCCTGCCGGTGCTGCGCGAGGCCGTGGCGCTGGTCGGCGGGCGGGTGCCGACCGAAGCCTCGGGCGGCGTGCGGCTCGACACGATCCGCGCGATCGCCGAGACGGGAGTGACCTATATCAGCGTCGGGCGGATCACCCAGTCGGCCCCGGCGGCGGACATCGGGCTGGATTTCGCTGCAGAAGCGACCGAGTGATCGAGGAAATCGATAACGGTTGACACGGTTGACACCAATCATTGCAGAAACGCTCCGGAGCCTCTGATCGATCAGATCGATCAAGAGACATCCAGCATCTTCAACGACGAGAAAGAGCACCGCCGAAGCTCGCAAGCCAAGTCCTACTTTGCAAGGTCGAGGAAAAATCCAACTCATTCTCGCGTGACTGTTGCGGCGATGCGATGAAGGATTCCGCAATATTGCGCCTTCGCTCCCTCGATTATGCTGTGTCGCAGCATGGAAAGGGGACGACATGGCCGAGACCGTCACGCTGAAGCTCACCGTCTACAGCCCGGAGATCATGACCGATGGCCAGTCGGGCTTCGACTATGACCTGACGATCGAGATCCCCGACACCGCCACGTCGTTCGCCGAAGGGACCGCCGATCCCGGCGACGCCAAGTGCGAAGTGGTGCCGGTGACCGGCACGCTCTCCTTCCCCAATCCCGCCGCGCCGGTGATCGCGCCCTTCACCGGGCTGATCTTCATCTACAGCGACAGCTATGCGATCGGCTTCCCGCTCACCATGATCGCGCAGGGCGACGATCCGGACCTGCTGCCGTTCAACCTCAACATGGCCTTCCCCGCCTCGCCGCTCTATTTCTACAGCGGCGCGATCCAGTTCGGCCAGTGGCCCGGGCCGCTCAGCGACACCACCGCCAGCTTCCTCTGCCCGCAATAGGCATCTGCCGGCTTTTCCGTTGATGACGAATCCAATATGGGATCGTCGAACAAGCGGGAGAGGCAGGCGTGAGCATCCTGAAGGATCGCGTGGTGGTGGTGACGGGCGCGAGCTCGGGGATCGGCGAGGCGTGCGGCGAGGCCTTTGCCGAAAGGGGCGCGAAGGTCGTGCTCGCGGCACGGCGGGCGGAGCGGCTGGACGGGCTGGTCGCGAAGATCGAAGCGGCGGGCGGCGAGGCGCTGGCGGTGACGACCGACGTGACCGACGAAACGGCGGTGGCGGCGCTGTTCGACCGGGCGATGGCGCGGTTCGGGCGGGTCGACGTGCTGGTCAACAATGCGGGAATCGCCGACAGCACGCCGATCGAGCAGACCGAGCTGGCGCTGTGGCACCGGGTGATCGATACCAACCTCACTTCGGCGTTCCTGTGCGCGCGCGAGGCGTTCCGGGTGATGAAGCCGCAGGGGCATGGCCGGATCATCAACGTCGGCTCGATCTCGGCCCGGGTGCCGCGGCCCGAGAGCCCGGCCTATACCGCGAGCAAATGGGGGCTGGACGGGCTGACGCGGGCGCTGGCGATCGACGGGCGGGCGCATAATGTCGCGGTGTCGATCTTCCATCCGGGCGTGGTGGCGACCGAGCTGTCGCCGACGGTGGCGAGCCTGCCCGAGGACCGCGCGGCGCGGCCGCGGGACATGGCGGACGTGATCGTCCACATGGCGGACGTGCCGGACCATCTGAACTTCTACGAGGCGCTGGTGGTGCAAAACCGGATCGCGTTCCTCGGGCGGGGGTGACCCCCCAATCCGTCATCCCGGCGAAAGCCGGGACCCGGGGCCGCGAGCGATGTCTTCCGTAACCCTGGGTCCCGGCTTTCGCCGGGATGACGGTCGAGAGGGCGCGAGAATACCCGACCGTTATTCCACCGGCACGAGCTCGGTCACGTCAAGCAGCGATTCGAAGCGCGGCGACGGCACCACCCAGCGCCAGCGCCTGGGACCGATGCGCTCGACGTAGCCGATGATATCGTGCGTCGCGTCGGTGCCGTAGCGTATGGTGACCCCAATCCGTCATCCCGGCGAAAGCCGGGACCCAGGGCAGCAAGCCGTGTCGCGCGCGGCCCTGGGTCCCGGCTTTCGCCGGGATGACGGTCGAGAGGGCGTGAGAATGCCTGACCGTTACTCCACCGGCACCAGCTCGGTGACATCCAGCAGCGATTCGAAGCGGGGCGACGGCACCACCCAGCGCCAGCGCTTCGGGCCGATGCGCTCGACATAGCCGATCATGTCGCGCGTCGCGTCGGTGCCGTAGCGCAGCGGCGCGGTCTCGTCGCCGAGCATCAGCGTGCCGAGGAAGATCAGCCTCCCACCGCCCGCCGAATCCTTGAACAACAGCCCGGTCGGGCGCTGCGAGCCCGTGCGCTTGTCGAGGCTGACGACCTCGCCCTCGTCGGCGACGTTGCATTCGAACCAGGGATAGGCAGTGAAGTCGCGCATCGCCGTGCCCGCGCCGCCGAGCTTGTAGGTGCGGCAGCGGTAGCGGCCGGGCGGGAGCGTCGGGTCGGCGAGGGCATGGTCGGGGTCGAACAGCGCGGCGTCTCCGGCGATCGCCTGCGGGTCGGCGAGCCGCGCCTTGGCGAGCGCCGCGTCCCACGCCGTCCGCCAGCCGCGGAGGCGATCGCGGTCGGGCTGGGTCGCCATGCTGCGCCAGTCGACGGGGGCAGCACGTTCGGGCCGCTTGTCGTGGCCGCCGCAACCGGCGAGCAGCATCAGGGCAATCAGGGGTGCAGCGCGTCCAGCCATCGTCCTCGCCTTCCGCCCGCCCCGCCTCCTTGTGGCGGTGGATCAGGCCGCGGTCCAGCCTCCGTCGATCGAATAATTGGCCCCGGTGATGGACTTGGCCTCGTCGCGGCAGAGGAACAGCACCAGCGCGGCGACTTCCTCGGGCTGGACGAAGGCCTTGGTCGGCTGCGCGTCGAGCAGCACGTCGTTGATCACCTGCTCGCGGGTCATGTTGCGGGTCTTCATCGTGTCGGGGATCTGGTTCTCGACCAGCGGGGTCCAGACATAGCCGGGCGAGACGCAGTTGACCGTGATGCCGTTCGTCGCGACTTCGAGCGCGATCGTCTTGGTGAGCCCGGCGATGCCGTGCTTGGCCATGACATAGGCCGACTTGTTGGGGCTGGCGACGAGGCTGTGCGCACTCGCCGTCGAGATGATCCGGCCCCAGTTCGCCGCCTTCATGAACGGCACCGCGGCGCGGATCATGTGCCAGGCCGAGGAGAGGTTGATCGCGATGATCGCGTCATACTTCTCGGGCGGGAAATCCTCGATCGGCGCGACGTGCTGGATGCCGGCATTGTTGATGATGATGTCGGGTCCGCCCAGCTCGTCGTGGCAGCGCTTGACCATCGCTTCGATCTGGTCGGGCCTGGTCATGTCGGCGGCGTCGTAGAGCGCCTTGGCGCCGCTGATCGTGGCGAGGTTGGCGCGCTCGGTCTCGATCGCGGCGGCGTCGCCGAAGCCGTTGATCATCACGCCGGCGCCCTCGGCCGCGAGCGCCTTGGCATAGGCGAGACCGATGCCCGAAGTGGAGCCGGTGACGATCGCGGACTTGCCCTTGAGGAACATGGGAGACTCCTGGCTTAGCGTTGGGTGAGGTCGAAGGCGGCGGTCTTGCCCTCGATGATGTCCTGGGCGATCAGCCGCGCGTTCGCCATCGTCTCGGCGACGTCGGCGAGGCCGGCCTGCCAATGCTCGTGCATCGTGCGGCGCGAGAATTCGAAGTCGCGGCTGCCGCCTTCCCAGCGGTTGGCGCGGTAGATGAGCTGGACGAGGCTGACCGGCTTCTCGGCGGCGCGGCGCGTGAGCTCCTGCACGTCGGGGTCGGCCTGGAGCTCGGGCGGCAGCTTGGCGAGCACCTTGCGCGCGAGCTCGCGGTCGCGGCGGCGGCGGATGCGCTCGTCGGAGATCGCGCGGGTGCGGCTGGAGTAGCGGATCTCCTTCTCGCGCGCGAGCACGTCCATGATCGTGCGCGGGCGCTCGGCCTGGGCGGGGAAGAGATCGACCTGGAAGACGAGCATCGTCGCTTCCTGGTTGTCGAGCACATGGGTGAGCGGGGTGTTCGAGACGAGCCCGCCGTCCCACCACAGCGCGCCGTCGATCTCGATCGGCGGCAGCCCGGGCGGGAGCGCGCCCGAGGCCATGATGTGGCGCGCGTCGATCCGGTCGCCGACATGCGTGTCGAAATAGCGGAAGTTGCCGCTCTCGATGTCGACCGCGCCGACCGAGAGGCGGACGGGGCCGTTGTTGAGCAGGTCCCAGTCGACGAGCGTGTCGAGCGTCTTCCGCAAGGGGGAGGAATCGTAGAAGCTGAGCGCCTCCATCGTGCCGGGCACGGCGAAGGCCGGGGGCACGAAGCGCGGGGTGAAGAAGCCCGGCACGCCCTGCACCGCGACCATCGAGGCCGACCATTCGTGGACGAGCTCGCGCATGCCGTCGCCGAGGGGCACGCCGAGGTCGGGGAGCGAGGCGCTGACCGTGTCCCAGAAGGTGCGAAGGCGCTCGAGCCGGCGCTCGGGCGGGTTGCCGGCGAGGATCGCGGCGTTGACGGCGCCGATCGAGATGCCCGCGACCCAGTCGATCTCGATCTGGGCATGGTCGAGCGCTTCGATCACGCCGGCCTGGTAGCTGCCGAGCGCGCCGCCGCCCTGCAGCACCAGCGCCACCGTGTCCGGCAGCGGCAGGGCGGGAGAGCGGCGCCGGGGCTTGCGCGAGTCTGCATCGGCCATGGCGTGGGGCATGGCGCAATGCAGCACGATAGGGAAGGGGCCGACTCAGGGGTTAAACCTAAGTAGGTGGAGGCATCGTTCCAGCCCGCGCGGGCCGCCCTCGCTCCAAGTCGTCATCCCGGCGAAAGCCGGGACCCAGGGCCGCGAGCGATTGCCGGGTCGGCCATGCTCCCAGCATGGCCTGAACAGCGCGGGGCGCTGTTCACCCAGCAATCCTCTGTAACCCTGGGTCCCGGCTTTCGCCGGGATGACGGTTGATGCTGGGCTCGCATCACGATTTCGCCACGGCCAACGCGATTCCAGGGGTGCAACGAAGCCGCGCTTGGCGCATTGTTGCGGAAGAGGAACATCAGGCGGGACCTTCCATGCGGCTGGACGACATCGACCCCACCGAGAATGCGCGCGACCTGGGCAGCGGCGGCGGGGGCGGCGGCTTTCCGCTGCTCGGGCTGCTGCCCTTCTTCCTGAGCGGGCGGATGGGCTGCGGCGGCTTCCTGCTGCTCGCGGTGGTCGCGGCGGTGTACCTGTCGATGGGCGGCGGCGGGCTGGTCTCGACCGGCGCGGGGCCGGGGACGGTCAGCACCACCGCCGGGGAGAGCGGCTCGGGAGTGTGCAACACGCCGGCGCGGCTGGAGGCGTGCAAGGTGATGCACAGCGCCGACCTCACCTGGGCGGCGATCTTCCGGAAGACCGGCAAGCAGTACGAGCCCGCGACGATCTATTTCTACACCGGCGGCGCCAATTCGGCGTGCGGCTTCGCCTCGTCGGCGGTCGGGCCCTATTATTGCCCGGGCGACGACGG
Source organism: Sphingomonas sp. (assembly GCF_017745215.1). GTDB lineage: Bacteria > Pseudomonadota > Alphaproteobacteria > Sphingomonadales > Sphingomonadaceae > Sphingomonas. The sequence goes on along the minus strand of NZ_JAGHZV010000010.1, from coordinate 26,654 downwards.
CGTGTACCTCGACACCGCCTTCTTCGACGAGCTGGCGCAGCGCTTCGGCGCGAAGGGCGACTTCGCGCGCGACTATGTGATCGCGCACGAGATGGGGCACCATATCCAGGACCTGCTCGGCATCTCGGACGAAGTGTCGCGGCGCCAGGCGGCGGCGGGCGAGACCGAGGCGAACAAGCTCTCGGTGCGGCTGGAGCTGCAAGCGGATTGCTTCGCGGGGGTGTGGGCCTCGTACAACAAGGACCGGCTCGAGCCCGGCGACATCGAGGAAGGCCTGACCGCCGCGCACGCGATCGGCGACGATACCCTTCAACGGGAGGCGCAGGGGACGGTGATGCCCGACAAGTTCACCCACGGCACGTCCGAGGAGCGGATGCGCTGGCTGAAGCGCGGGCTGGATTCGGGCGATCCGGGGCAATGCGACACGTTCAGCGGGGCGATTTGAGCTGAAACCTCAAATCCTCCCCTGGAAGGGGAGGTGACAGCCCGCAGGGCTGACGGAGAGCTACCCCTCCACCACCGCTTCGCGGCGGTCCCCCTCCCCTTCCAGGGGAGGATTTGAACGCTGCCACGCACGGAAGCGTCGAAAACCGGGTGTCGCTAAAGGTCAGGATTTCGGACACCCTGCTCCGAAATCGATCGGAATCCCCTTTGCCGCCAGTCGATTGGCCTTGACGCTGGCCACCCCCATGCGTTGAATCCGGCGCCGAGGGGGAGTTCGCATGGACAAGGGGGAGGCGGCGCCGCGCGCGTTCGAATTCCATGGGCATTGGCGCGAGTTCGCGGGAATCGCGTTCACCAACCTGCTGCTCACCATCGTGACGCTGGGCGTCTATCTCTTCTGGGCGCGTGCCCGCGAGCGACGCTACCTGTGGAGCCAGACGCGCTTCATCGACGACCGGCTCGAATGGACCGGCACCGGGCTCGAGCTGTTCCTCGGCTATGTCATCGCGATCCTCGTCATCGTGGTGCCGCTGTGGGCGCTGCAGATGACCGCGAGCATCCTGATCACCCGCGGCGAGATGGCGGGTGCCTTCGCGCTGGGCATCATCCTGTACCTGCTCGCGCCCTATCTCATCGGCCTCGCGGTGTTCCGGGGCCTGCGCTATCGCCTCAGCCGCACCTTCTGGCACGGGATCCGCGGCGGCACCGACCAGCGCGGGCTCGGCTATGCGCTCGCGAACCTGTGGCGGATGATCGTCGCATATTTCCTGCCGGGGCTGCTGCTCCTCGTCGGCATCTACAATCTCACGCCCCAGGCGGCGATGATGGGGGAGGGCGCTTCCTGGCAGACCGGCGTGGTCTTCCTGATCGCGGCGTTCGGCCTCTCGCTGCTGGTCCCCTGGTCGCAGACGAGCACGTGGAACCTGCGCTGGGGCGCGATGAGCTTCGGACCCTATCCCTTCGGCGCGACGGCGCGTTACCAGCCGCTGATCTGGCGCTTCCTGCTCTATTACCTGCTGCCGATCGTGCTCCTGGCGGGGTTGTTCGTCTTCTTCGTGACGCTGGGCGCGACGGGATCGATCGACAAGGCCGTCTCGACGATCGCCGTCGCGGCGGTGGTGTTCTACTTGGTGTTCTTCGTGCTGCTCGGGCTGGTCGCGCTGTTCTATTATGCCGCCTTCTACCGCGAGGCGATCCGCGCGCTGTCGCTCGGCGAGCTCGAGTTCGAATTCGACGCGACGACGTTCGACTGGTTCCGGCTGATGGTGGTGAACACCGCGCTGGTGATCTTCACGCTGGGGATCGGCGCGATCTTCCTGAGCTACCGCAACTGGCGTTTCTTCATCCGCCACCTGAACGCCTACGGGAACGTCGACCTGCTGCAGATGACGCAGTCCGAGACGCGGCGGCCGGGGCAGGGCGAGGGGCTGCTCGACGCCTTCGACATGGGGGCGTTCTGAGCGGTCTTGACGGTGTAACAGGGCTGGCGTTGAACAGGTACGTGAAGGGGGCAGGGTGACATGGACGAAAATTTGGACAGGGCGCGGGCCTTCGGGTTCCACGGCGACTGGCGAGAGTTCGCGCCGATCGCCTTCACCAACCTGCTGCTCACCATCGTGACGCTCGGCGTCTACACCTTCTGGGCGCGGGCGCGCGAGCGGCGCTACCTTTGGAGCCAGACGCATTTCATCGACGACCGGCTCGAATGGACCGGCACCGGGTTCGAGCTGTTCCTCGGCTATGTGATGGCGATCCTGATCTTCGGCATTCCGCTGGGCGGGCTGTCGTTCCTCTTCCAGATCCTCGTGGCGCGCGGCGAGGCCGGCTATGGCGGGCTGCTGTTCGTCTCGCTCTACCTGCTCGGCATGTACCTGGTCGGCGTCGCGATGTTCCGCGCGCTGCGCTATCGGCTGAGCCGCACCTTCTGGCACGGCATCCGCGGCGGCAGCCATTCGCAGGGCTTCGGCTACGGCCTGTCGCATGTGTGGCGGAACATCGTCGGCTCGCTCGTCTTCGGCTTCCTCGTGCCCTGGGCGATGACCAGCCTGTGGAACAAGCGCTGGAACCAGATGAGCTTCGGGCCGGACGACTTCTACAGCGAGGCGAGCTCCTCGCCGCTGATCGGGCGCTACCTGCTCTATTACCTGCTGCCGATCGTGCTGTTCGTCGGCGCCTTCATCGCCGCTGCGGTCCTCGGCCCCGATGCGGCCGCGCGGCGCGAGGATGCGGCGGCGAACGGGCTTGCCGTGGGCATCATCATCTACATCCTCTTCTTCGTGGTGATGGGGCTGATCGCGCTCTTCTATTATTCGGCCTATTTCCGCGAAGTGATCGGCTCGCTGACGCTGGGCGACCTGCAGTTCGAGTTCGACGCGACCACGGCCGACTGGTTCAAGCTGATGGTGGTGAACATCGCGCTGGTGGTGTTCACGCTGGGGATCGGATCGATCTTCCTCGGCTATCGCAACTGGCGCTTCTTCATCACGCACCTCAATGCCTATGGCACGGTGAACCTCGACGAGATGACGCAGTCCGACACGCGCGCGCCGGGGCAGGGCGAGGGGCTGCTCGACGCCTTCGACGTGGGGGCCTTCTGAGATGCGGATGCGGGTCTGGTACGAGGACGGTCACAGCGCGGCGCGGTTCACGCGGTGGCTGCGCGCCGAGGGTGGCAGCTTCTTCCTGACCGAGGACGGGCTGGAGGACGGGCCCTATGCCTTCGCCGACCTTGTGCCCGCGGGTAGGGCCGACGGGCTGCCCGTCTATGGCCATGCCGCGCGGCCGGGCTGGCGGATCGGGCTCGAGGAGGATGCGCCCGAAGCGATCGCTGCGCAGCTGCCGCAACCGAAGCCCGCACCTGGGCCCGCACCTGTTTCCGCGGCCACGTCGATGCGCCCGCTCGCGCCCGATGCCCTGCTCGGTGAGAATGTCCGCGTCTGGCATTATGACGGGCTGAGCGCCGTGAAGCAGATCCGCACCCTTTATCCGCGCGGCGACCAGTTCGTGCTCGCCGAAGGGATGTTCGAGACCGAGCCCCATGCCTTCAAGGACCTCGTCTCGATGGGCGCGACCGGCGGCGCGGCGCAATATGGGCTGCGCAAGCGGCCGGGCTGGAAGATCGGGCTCGACGGCGAGCCGCCCGCGGGGATCGCGGCGATGCTGCCGGGCGCGAAACGCTATGGCGGGGTGATCGACCGGATCGGGCTGGTGCCTGCGGTGATCGTCTTCGCGGTGCTCTCGGTGCTCGTGGTGGTGGCGGTGCTGATGTCGCCGCCGCTGATCGCGAGCGCGATCCCGCGCTCGACCGAGCGCGAGATGGGCGACCTGATGATCGGCGACGTCGGCACGCGGGCCTGCCACACCAAGGACGGCGACGCGGCGCTGGCAGCGCTGGAGCAGCGGATCGGCGCGCCGAACGGCGTCGACATCCGCGTGGTCAGCATCCCGATCCCCAACGCGGTGACCTTCCCGGGCGGGCATATCCTGGTATTCAGCGGGCTGCTCGACCAGGCGGCCTCGGCGGACGAAGTCGCGGGGGTGCTGGGGCATGAGATCGGCCATTACGAGCATCGCGACCCGCTCGAGGGGCTGATCCGCGACCTGGGGCTGAGCGCGGTGTTCCAGGGCATGAACGGCAATGTCGCGGGGCTTTCGCACGCGGTGCTGGGCGCGAGCTATTCGCGGAACGCCGAGGCGCGGGCGGACAGCTATGCGATCGAGACGCTGCAGAAGCACCAGGTCTCGACCAAGGGCGCGGCGGACTTCTTCCGGCGGATGGAGAAGGAAGAGAAGGAACTGGGCGCGCACGGCGTGATCCAGGGCTATTTCGCGAGCCATCCGGGCTCGGCGAGCCGCGCGGCCGAGTTCGACAAGGGCGATGTGAAGGGTGCCAGGCCGGTGCTCGACGCGGAGCAATGGCGCGCGCTGCGCCACATCTGCTCGGGCGTGAAGCCGGGGAGCTTCTTCTTCTAGCGATCAGAGCCGTCATCCCGGCGAAAGCCGGGACCCAGGGTTATAGGGGACGTCGCTCGTGGCCCTGGGTCCCGGCTTTCGCCGGGATGACGTTGAACGCGCTTGGGGATGCTTCCCTTCATCCTCCGCGCCACCTAGACTGCGCCGCATGACCGACGCGACGACCGAGACCGCCGACCCCGAAGCCGCCGCCGCGCCGCGGCTCGCCTATCATCTGACCCCGGGCGAGGGGCCGACCGTGATGTTCCTCCCCGGCTACGCCTCGGACATGACCGGCACCAAGGCGACTGCGCTCGAGCAATGGGCGCAGGCGAACGGCCGCGCCTATCTGCGCTTCGACTATGCCGGCTGCGGCGCGAGCGAGGGCAGCTTCGAGGACCAGACGCTGGTCGGCTGGCGCGACGACGTGCTGCGCCTGATCGACACGGTTGTCGAGGGGCCGGTGCTGCTCGTCGGCTCGTCGATGGGCGGGTGGATCATGCTGATGGTCGCGCTCGCGCGGCCCGATCGGGTGTGCGGCATGGTGGGGATCGCGCCGGCGCCCGACTTCACCGACTGGGGCTTCAGCCACGACGAGAAGATGACGATGCTCCAGACCGGGCGGCTCGAGCGGCCCTCGGGCTATTCGGACGCGCCGATGGTCACCACCCGTGCCTTCTGGGCCTCGGGCGAGGCCAACCGTATCCTGATCGGCGCGATCGAGACGCGCGTGCCGGTGCGGATCGTCCACGGCCAGATGGACTTTGCGGTCGCCTGGCAGCGCAGCCTCCGGCTGGTCGAGCTGCTCCGTTCATCGGACGTGCAGGTCACCCTGATCAAGGACGGCGACCACCGCCTCAGCCGCGAGGCGGACATCGCGCTGATCGAGCGCGCGATCGAAGATGTGAGCCGCCGATGTTCCTTGCCTTCCTGACGATGCTCCAGCCCGCGCTGCCGCTGCCCGTTCCCTGGAACGAGGATGCGAAGGCGAGGCTGACCCAGTGCCTGAAGCTCGCGGCCACCGATGCGCCGGCCGCGGCGGCGGATGCGGCGAAGTGGCAGGCCTCGGGCGGCAGCTATTTCGCGCGCCAGTGCCTGGGCGTGGCGCTCGCCAACCAGCAGCGCTGGACCGAGGCGGCGACGGCGTTCGAGGCGGCGGCGAAGGATGCCGATGCGGCGCGCGATCTCGTCGCGGCCGATTGCTGGGCGAAGGCGGGCAACGCCTGGCTGGCGGCGGGCGAGGCGGAGAAGGCACGCGGCGTATTGGATGCGGCGATCGCTTCCGGCGGGCTGGTCGGCAATTCGCTGGGCGAGGCCTATCTCGACCGGGCGCGGGCCCGCGTTGCCTCCGGCGACAGCCAGGGCGCGCGCGACGACCTCGACGAAGCGACGCTCAACGCGCCCGACGATGCGCTCGGCTGGCTGCTGCAGGCGACGCTGTCGCGGCGAGTGAATGACCTGCTGAAGGCGGACAAGGCGATCCGCGAGGCGCTGAGGCTGGCGCCGGGCGAGCCCTCGATCCAGCTCGAGGCGGGCAATGTCGCGGCGATGCGCGGCGACGAGCCCGGCGCGCGCGCGGCATGGAGCCAGGTGATCGAGCTGGCGCCGGGGACGCCGATCGCCGATGCGGCGCGCAATGCGCTCAGCCAGTTCGGCGCGGAGAAGTAGAGAGTCTCTCGCGTTCACGCCGCAAACCGACACGCTGAACTTGTTTCAGCATCCAACTCTCCTCCGGGCGGCATCCCTCGTGACGCGTTGGACCCTGAAACAAGGGCGTGTCATCAATTGCGCTTCGAGAGCAGGTGGAACGGGAGCGCCGCTGCCTTTCGAGTCGTCATCCCGGCGAAAGCCGGAACCCCGGGCCGCGAGCGATGCCTTTGTAACCCTGGGTCCCGGCTTTCGCCGGGATGACGGCGGTAGGAGCGCCGAAACCCGCTCGGCGCTTGAGGACACGCCCAAGCTCAGGGTGACAGTTCTGGAGGCGAGGGCGGTTCTCCGCGCTCACTCCGGCAGCTTGCAGATGTCGACCCAGCCCTTCGACACCAGCGCCGCGAGCCGGTGAGGCTCGACTTCGACCGAGCTGACCAGCGAGCCCGCCGCGGGGAAGACCGTGGCGAAGCCCTGGAGCGAGACGTCGCAGTGCACGTCGACCGGCGTGGCGAGGCCGAAGGGGCAGACGCCGCCGACGGCATGGCCGGTCACCGCGAGCGCGTCCTCGGGGTCGAGCATCCGCGGGCGCGCGCCGAACGCCGCCCTGGACTTGGCGTTGTCGATCCGCGCATCGCCGCGCGCGACCACGAGCACGACCCTGTCGTCGAAGCGCAGCGCCAGCGTCTTGGCGATGCGCGCGGGCGCGACCCCGAGCGCGTCGGCGGCTTCGGCGACGGTGGCGGTGCTGCGGCTGTGCTCGATGATCGCGAGGTCCGGCGCATGCTCGGCGAGCCAGGCGCGCGCGCTTTCGATGCTCATGATACACCAGCCTCCATTCGCAGACGCGTCTTCCTATAACCGCCATCCCGGCGAAAGCCGGGATCCAGGGGGGCAGGCGACGTCGCTCTTGGCCCTGGGTCCCGGCTTTCGCCGGGATGACGACCGATGGGGTGGATGCCCCGATCCGGACCGAGCGATAGCAGCGGCCCCGAACGCAGGCGAGTCAGCCTTCGGCGGCCAGCGCTTCGTTGAGGCGGGCGCGGAGGAAGGCGAGGCTGGCGGCGAAGGCGCCGTCCTGCGCTTCCTCGAAGATGTAGCGATCGACGATCCGCGCGGCGTCGCCGAGCGTGCGATAGCCGAACATCGCCGCGGTGCCCGCGAGCTGGTGGCTGTGGCCGCGGATGTCGTTCCAGTCATGGTCGTCGCCGGCGTCGACCGCCGCGGCGAGCATCGCCTCGAGCGTGACCATGCGCGCGCGGAACTGCGGGCGGAGCTCGGCGAGCGCGGGATCGAGGTTGGGCGCCATCGCGACCGCGGGAATGCGGACCCAGCGGCGCAGCATCCGCGTGAGCGCGGTGATGTCGATCGGCTTGGCGAGATGGCCCTGCATCCCCGCGAGCAGCGCGGCCTGGATGTCCTCCTGATAGGCGTTGGCGGTGAGCGCGACCACGGGCAGCTGCTCGGGGGCGATCCCGACCTCGCGGATGCGGCGGACCGCCTCGAAGCCGTCGGTCTCGGGCATCTGCAGGTCCATCAGCACGAGGTCGTAGCCGCGCCCCTCGGCCTCGGCGGCGAGCACGGCGGCGATCGCCTCGGTGCCGTCGGCGGCGATCTCGCACTCGACGCCGAGCTGGCGGAGCACCGCGCGGACGAGGTGCTGGTTGATCGCATTGTCCTCCGCCACGAGCACGCGCGCCGCCATCGGGCCGGTCTCGGGCGTCTCGGGCGCGTCGGCAGGGGCGGGCGCAGGCGCCTCGGCCTCGACGAGCGGCAGGATGAGCGTGAAGCACGAGCCCTTGCGCAGCTCGCTCTCGAGCGTCATCTCGCCGCCCATCAGGTGCACGAGCCGGTCGGCGATCGAGAGGCCGAGGCCGGTGCCGCCGAAGTTGCGTGCGGTCTCCTCGTCGGCCTGGACGAATTCGGCGAAGATCATCTCCTGCCGCTCGGGCGCGATGCCGATGCCGGTGTCGCGCACCGAGACGAGGAGGCGCGGCTCGAAGCCGGCATAATCGGCCTTCGCCTCGACCTGGACGCTGCCTTCGTTGGTGAACTTGACGGCATTGCCGACGAGGTTGGTGACCACCTGGCGCAGCCGCAGCCCGTCGCCGTGGATCCAGCGCGGCAAGTCGGGCGCGAGCGCGACGCTGAGCGCGATGCCCTTCTGCTTGGCCACCGCCTCGAACAGCTCGACCGAGCGCATCAGCGCGTGCGGCAGCTCGACCGATTCGTCGATGATCGCCATCTGCCCCGCCTCGATCTTCGAGAGGTCGAGGATCTCGTTGAGGATGCGCATCATCGCGCGGCTCGATTCGGCGATCAGCCGGGCATAGTCGCGCTCGTCGTCGGGCAGGTTGCCGTCGAGCAGCAGGTCGGCGAAGCCGAGCACGCCGTTCATCGGCGTGCGCAGCTCGTGGCTCATGTTGGCGAGGAAGCGCGACTTGGCGAGCGCGGCGCTCTCCGCACGCTCGCGTTCGCGCTCGAGCTCGGCCTCGAGCGCCTTGCGCGCGCTGATGTCGCGCAGCGAGGAGACGATCTCGAGCGGCTTGCCGGTGACGGCCTCGCGGACAAGCTGGCTGCTGGCCTCGATCCATACCCAGCCTTCGCGTACTGCATGGCGCGCGCGATAGGTGATCACCGCGCGGTCGAGCTGGCCCATCGCCATGCGGCCGAAGCCTTCGGAGACCATGCCGCGGTCGTCGGGATGGAAGCGCGCGAGCATGTTGCGGCCGACGACATGCTCGGGCTCGTAGCCGAACACGTCGCGCACCGAGGGGGTGACGAACAGGCAGGTGCCGTCGAGCGCGAGGCGGAACACCGCGTCGGAGACGTTGCTCGCGAAGAGCTGGAGATGGTGCTCGCTCTCGACGAGCGCGCGCGCGTCGGCGCGCTGGTCGGTCACGTCGCGGAGGTTGCCGCTCATGCCGGTATAAGTGCCGTCGGGGGCGTGCATCGGGCGGATGCTGACCTCGGCGATCCGCGGCACGCCGTCGGCGCGGACGAAGGGGAGGTCGAAGCGCATATGGTCGCGCTCGCCGGTGCGCAGCGGCTCGAGGATCGAATCGGCGCCCTCCTGGACTTCGGAGGCGAGCCATTCGCGCCAGTTGCGCCCGAGCGACTGCTCGACCGGATAGCCGGTCAGCTCGGTCCAGGCGGGATTGAGCAGCGTCCAATGGCCCTCGGCATCGGTGCGGAACACCACTTCGCGGATCGTGTCGAGCGTCGAGCGCAGCAGGTCGCGGCCCTGGGCGAGCGCCTCGCGCGTGCCGCGCAGCTCGCGGACCGCGGCGGCCAAGGGGAGCGAGGAGGCGAAGGTGGTGAGCAGGAAGACCTGGAGCACGAAGATCTTCTCGCGCAACGGCCCTTGCACGATGTGGATCGGGCCATGGTCGAGCCCCGTCGCGATCGAGGCGATCGCCGTGACGATCAGCGTCGAGACCGCTGCTCCCGAGATCCCCAGGCGGAAGCCGGCGAGCAGCACGAAGGGCGCGGCGGCGAACAGCATCGGGTAGCGCTGCTGGCTGAACACCGCGAGCGTCAGCAAGGTGCCCGTGCCGAGGATCGCGGTCCAGTGGATCACATCGTGCCGCGTCACGCGGGTCCGCGTCTGGAGCGCCTTGGCGAGCACGAGCAGGATCGGCGTGATCATGAGATTGCCGAGCCCGTCGGTAAGCGCCCAGGCCGCCCAGGTGGTGACGAAGCTCGAAGGGCTTGGATCGGCGACCATGATCGCCGCGACCACGCCGGTGAAGACGGGGGCGAACACGCCGGCGATGCCCACGAAGCGCAGCAGGTCGCTCGGCGTGCCGAGATCGGGCACGCGGCGCGCGCGGCCGAGCAGCACCAGTGCGGCGAGCGTCACTTCGAACATGTTGCAGGCGCTGAGCCCCGCCGCGCGCCACGGCACGCCGCCGGCGGCGATCCCCGCGGTGACGTTGGCGATCATGCACAGCAGGACGTAGAGCCAGAGATGCTCGCCCCGGCGCCAAAGCAGCGCGGCGAGCAGCACGCCGTTGGGGAACCAGAGCGCGGCGATGTGCGCGGTGTCGAGCGTCAGCACGGTGCTGATCGAGGCGAGCGCGCCGAAGACGAGCGCGACGAGCAGCGCCTCGGCCACGGCCCTCAGGCCTGGGGCGGATCGGAATCCGGCATCGGCGCTCGCTGCACTCACAATCGCCTCGGGATTTGCGGAGGATTTCGCCTTATCATCCAGCCTGATCGTGCCAATCCCGTAGAAACACAGCGGACATATGCCGCGAGGGGGGCGGGGAGTAGGCGAATCGCCCGCCTGCGCCTATCTCGGCGGCACGTTCGAGGAGGCTGCCGATGAAATATCTCCACACGATGATCCGCGTCACCGATCCCGATGCGACGATCCGTTTCTTCGAGCTGCTGGGCCTGAAGGAAGTCCGGCGGATGGAGAGCGAGCGCGGGCGCTTCACGCTGATCTTCCTCGCCGCGCCGGAGGACATCGCCGCCGACGGCGAACGTGCGCAGGCCGAGGTGGAGCTGACCTATAATTGGCCCGCCGAGGACGGCAGCGCCGGCGAGGCCTATGGCGGTGGGCGCAACTTCGGGCACCTCGCCTATCGCGTCGACAACATCTACGAGACCTGCCAGCGGCTGATGGACGCCGGCGTGACGATCAACCGCCCGCCACGCGACGGGCACATGGCGTTCGTCCGCACGCCCGACGACATCTCGATCGAGCTGCTGCAGGACGGCCATCTCGAGCCCGCCGAGCCCTGGACCTCGATGCCGAACACGGGCGTGTGGTGAACTGGCCGAGCCAGCGCTTCCTCGACCGACTCGGCGCCGCGGTGCCGATCGTGGCGGCGCCGATGGCGGGCGCGGCGGGGGTGGCGCTGGCGGTGGCGGCGATCCGTGGCGGGGCGGTGGGCTCGCTGCCCTGCGCGATGCTGACGCCCGAGCAAGTGCGGGCGCAGGTCGCCGAGGTGCGCGCGGCGGCGTCCGGGCCGCTCAACCTCAATTTCTTCTGCCACACGCTGCCCGAGCCGGCGCCTGACGAGCGTGCGTGGCGCGCGCTGCTCGCGCCTTATTATGCCGAGGAGGGCGTCGAGCCCGGCCCGCCGCCGGCGCTGCGCCGGCCGTTCGACGCGGCGATGGCCGAGGCGGTGGCCGAGGTGCGGCCCGCGATCGTGAGCTTCCACTTCGGGCTGCCGGAGCCGACGCTGCTGGCGCGGGTCCGCGGTGCTGGGTCGAAGGTGTTCGGCAATGCGACGACGCGGGCCGAGATGCACTGGCTGGCGGCGCAAGGCGTCGACGCGGTGATCGCCCAGGGTGCCGAGGCGGGCGGGCATTCGGGCTGGTTCCTCGGCGAGCGCCACGTGCCGGTTTCGCTCGCCGAACTGCTTGCCCAGCCGATGGACGTGCCGGTGATCGCGGCGGGCGGGATCGTCGACGGCGCGGGGATCGCCGCGGCGCTGCGGGCCGGCGCGGCGATGGCGCAGCTCGGCACCGCCTATCTCGCGACGCCCGAGAGCCGGATCCCGGCGCCGTTCCGCGCGCTGATCGGGGCCGAGGGATCGCGCGATACCGCCTTCACCAACCTCTTCTCGGGCCGCGAGGCGCGCGGCATCCGCAACCGGCTGATGCGCGAGCTCGGGCCGGTCAACGCCGCGGTGCCGGCCTTCCCGCACGGCTCGACTGCGCTGGCACCGCTGCGGGCCAAGGCCGAAGCCGACGGGCGCGGGGATTATTCGCCACTCTGGGCGGGGACGCGCGCGGCCGAGGCCCGCGTGATGCCCGCCGAACAACTGACGCGCACGCTCGCCGCCGAAGCGCGGGCGGCGCTGGGAGATACCGACCATGGCTGAGCTCGAGATCGTCCGCATTCCCGCGCTGAGCGACAATTACATCTGGCTCGTCCACGATCCCGAGAGCGCCGAGACGATGGTGGTCGATCCCGCCCAGGCCGAGCCGGTGTTCGAGGCTGCGGATGCGCGTGGATGGCCGATCACGGCGATCTGGAACACGCACTGGCACCCCGACCACACCGGCGGCAACGCCGGGATCAAGGCGCGGACGGGCTGCGAGATCATCGCGCCTGCCGCCGAGCGCGAGCGCATCCCGACGGCCGACCGGCTGGTGAAGGAAGGCGACGAAGTGCGGCTCGGCGCGCATGTCGCGCGAGTGATGGAGGTGCCGGCGCACACCGCGGGGCATATCGCCTATCACTTCGCCGCGGACGGTGTGGTGTTCGTGGGCGATACGCTGTTCGCCATGGGCTGCGGGCGGCTGTTCGAGGGGACGGCCGGGCAGATGTTCGCCAACATGCAGCGGCTCGCGGCGCTGCCGCCCGAGACACGAGTCTATTGCGCGCACGAATATACCCAGTCGAACGGGCGGTTCGCGCTGGTCGCCGAACCCGACAACGAAGCGATCCGCGCGCGGATGGCCGAGGTCGACCGGATGCGCGCGGCGGGCGAGGCGACGGTGCCGACGACGATCGCCGCCGAGCTCGACACCAATGTTTTCATGCGCGCGCGCGACGCCGTTCAGCTTGCAGAAAGGCGCGCTGGCAAGGATGCGTTCAGGGGATAGGTGCGCGCCGCGCGCACCGGGGCGAGTCAGGAGGAAGCCATGATCCGTATCGCCATGATCGCAGCGGTGCTCACCGGCTCGCTGGGCGCCGCCGGCCAGAGCCGCGTCGAGGAACGCCAGGCGGCCGAGCTCGCCAAGTCGCTCGAAGGACTCTCCGCGGGCAAGCCGACCAGCTGCATCAATCCCGACCAGGTGACCTATACCCGCAAGTACAAGGACACGATCGTCTATGTGCAGGGCCGCAGCAAGCTCTGGGTGAACCGGACCAACGCCGGCTGCGACGGCCTGATCCGCGACGACATCATCGTGTGGAAGAGCCCGATCCACCAATATTGCAAGGGCGACATGATCCAGACGCGATCGCGCAGCGGCGGCTTCTTCACCGGCGCCTGCTCGCTGGGCGAATTCGTGCCCTACACCAAAGAGAAGGGGAGGAACTGACCATGATGCGACTGATGGCCCTGCCGCTTGCGGCGCTGCTCGGATGCACTGCCAGCACGGCGATGCAGAGCGAACCCTCCAAGTCCGACCTGGCGCTCGCCAAGGCGCTCGAGGGGCGTACCGCCGGCAAGGCGGAGGAATGCATCTCGGCGAGCTTCACCTCGGGTCCCGAGATCATCGACAGCAAGACGGTCCTCTACAGCGAAGTCGGCCGCACCGTGTGGCGCAACGACATCATCGGCGACTGTCCCTCGCTGAAGCCCAGCGAGACGATCGCGATCGAGATCCACGGCGGGCAGATCTGCCACAACGACCGCTTCCGGGTGATCCCGTTCGGCGGCGGGATTCCCTCGGCGCCGTGCCGGCTGGGCAAGTTCACGCCGTATCGCAAGGGATGACGTGCCTCCCCTCCCTTTTTGGGAAGGGGAGACGGTCCGGTCATTCGGGCACCTTGAGCTGGGTGAGCACGAAGGCGAGCCACTCGGCGTTCATCCGGTAACGCTCGAAGCGGCCCGACTTGCCGCCGTGCCCGGCCTGCATGTTGACGCGGAAGACCAGCGGCTCGCCGCCGGTCTTCTTCGCGCGCAGGCGGGCGACCCACTTCGTCGGCTCGTAATATTGCACCTGGCTGTCCCATAGCCCCGTCGAGACGTAGAGCGCCGGATATTCCTGGGCGGCTACGTTGTCGTAGGGCGAATAGCTCAGCATATAGTCGTAATATTGCTTCTCGGCAGGGTTGCCCCATTCGTCATATTCGTTGGTGGTGAGCGGGATCGACGCGTCGAGCATCGTCGTCACCACGTCGACGAAGGGGACCTGCGCGACGATCGCGCCATAGTCCTTCGGCGCCATATTGGCGACGGCGCCCATCAGCAGCCCGCCTGCGCTGCCGCCCAGCGCGGCGACTCGCCCCGGCGCGGCATAACCCTGGGCGACGAGATAGCGCGTCACGTCGATGAAGTCGGTGAAGCTGTTCTTCTTGCGGAGAAGATGCCCGTCGTCATACCAGCCGCGGCCCATCTCCTGCCCGCCGCGAATGTGCGCGATCGCCACCACCATGCCGCGATCGAGCATGCTCGGGTTGATCACCGAGAAGTCCGGGTCGGTCGAGGCGCCGTAGCTGCCATAGGCCTCCTGGAAGAGCGCGGCGGTGCCGTCCTTCCTGAAGCCCTTGGCATAGACGAGGCTCACCGGGATCCTCGTCCCGTCGCGCGCCGGCGCCCAGACGCGCTCGGTGACGTATTTGGCCGGGTCGTAGCCCGGGACCGGCTGGACCTTGAGCACGCGGCGCTCGCCGGTCAGCGCGTTGACTTCATAGGTGGTGGTCGGCGTGACCAGCGAGTCATAGGTGTAGCGCACCCAGGGCGTCTTGATCTCGGGATTGATGCCGAGCCCCATCGAATAGGCCGGCTCGTCGGCGTCGACGAAGCTCGACTTGCCGCCGTCGGTGAGGATGCGCAGCCGCTTGTTGCCGCCCGAGCGCTCCTCGATCGCGAGGAAGCCCTCGAAGGACTGGAAATTCTCGATGAAGACGGTGTCGCTGGCCGGCACCAGATCCTTCCACGCCGCGCGGCCCTTGGCGGCATCGGCGTCGGCGACCTGCATCAGCTTGTAGTTCTTGGCGTTCCAGTCGGTGCGGACGATCCAGCGGCCGCCGATGTGATCGGCCGAATAGCGGAAATCGCGCTCGCGCGGGGCGACGATCGTGAAGGCGCCGGGCTTCGCCGCCGAGGTGCAGCGCTGCTCGTTGCTGACGGTCGCTTCCTCGCCGATGCAGATGAACTTGTCGTCGCTGGTGCGGCCGATGCCGATGTAGAAGCTCTCGTCCTTCTCCTCGAAGACGATGGTGTCGGCGCTCGCGGGGGTGCCGAGGACGTGGCGCTTGATCCGCTTGCTGAGCAGCGTCACCGGATCCTTGTCGACGTAGTAGACCGACCTTCCGTCGTCGGCCCAGACGGGGGCCCCCTGCATGTTCTCGACCGTGTCGGGGAGCAACTTGCCGGTGGCGAGGTCCTTGAAGCGCAGCACATATTGGCGGCGGCCGACGGTATCCTCGGCCCAGGCGAGCAGCGCGTTGTCCTGGCTGACCGCCCAGCCGCCGATCTGGAAGAAGCCATGGCCCTTCGCCATCGCGGGCCCGTCGAGGATCACTTGCTCGGTAGTGCCCGCGGCGAGCGAGGTCTTGCGGGCGAAGACGGCATAGTCGGCGCCCGCGTCGAAGCGGCTGTAGTAATAATAGCCGTGCTTTCGGAAGGGGACGCTGCTGTCGTCCTGCTTGATGTGGCCGACGATCTCGCCGTACAGTTTCTCCTGCAGCGGCTTGGTGGGCGCCATCACCGCATCGGCATAGCCGTTCTCGGCGGCGAGATAGGCGAGCATCTCGGGGTTCTTCCGCGTATCGTCGCGGAGCCAGTAATATTCGTCGTTGCGCGCGGCGCCGAAGGGCGCCTTGACCTCGTGCGGCTTCTGCGCGGCGACGGGCGGGGTGGGGCTCGCGGGGGTCTCGCCCTGCGCGAAGGCGGGCGTGGCGCAGGCGGACAGCAGGAGTGCGAAGGCGAGCTTGTGCATGTGGCTGGATTCCCCCGGGGATCGAGTCGATCCCCGGAGGCTATCAGGCGGGTCGGGGGATGGGGAGGGGGTACCGTTTCCCGGCCAGGCTGAAGAGGGCGGGGTCGGGAAAGGAGGGGGCTGCCCGGCCTATAGCACGTAGCGGCTGAGGTCCGTATTCCGCGCCACGCTCGCGAGCTGGCTGTCGACATAGGCCGCGTCGATCATCAGCGTCGAGCCCGAACGATCCTCGGCGTCGAAGCTGACTTCCTCGAGCAGCTTCTCCATCACCGTCTGCAGCCGGCGCGCGCCGATGTTCTCGATCTCGGCATTCACTTCGGCGGCGATCTTCGCCACTGCGCGGATGCCGTCGTCGGTGAACTCGATCGACACGCCCTCGGTGCCGAGCAGCGCGGCATATTGCTGCACCAGGCTCGCCTTGGTGTCCGAGAGGATCGCGACGAAATCCTCCTCGGTGAGCGCCTTCAGTTCCACCCGGATCGGCAGGCGGCCCTGGAGCTCGGGGAGCAGGTCCGAGGGCTTGGCGACATGGAAGGCGCCGCTCGCGATGAAGAGGATGTGATCGGTCTTCATCGGGCCGTACTTGGTGGCGACGGTGGTGCCCTCGATCAGCGGCAGCAGGTCGCGCTGGACGCCCTCGCGGCTCACCGAGCCGCCGCGGACGTCCGACACCGCGATCTTGTCGATCTCGTCGAGGAAGACGATGCCGTTGGCTTCCGCATCGGCCAGCGCCTGGCGGCTGACCTCGTCCTGGTCGAGGCGCTTGTCGGCCTCTTCCTCGACCAGCTTGTCCCATGCCGAGCGCACGCTCAGCTTGCGGCGCTTGAGCGGCGCGCCGCCGAACGCCTTGCCCATCATCTCGCCGAGGTTGATCATGCCGACCTGGCCGCCGCCGGGCATCTCGAAGGGCATCTGCGGCGCCTGCTCGAGCTCGATCTCGATCTCGGCATCATCGAGGCTGCCCTCGGCGAAGCGCTGCTTGAAGGCTTCGCGGGTCGCGGTCGAACTGTCCTTGCCGGTGAGCGCGTCGAGCAGGCGCTGCATCGCGGCCTCCTCGGCCTTGTCCTTGACTGCCGAGCGGCGGCGCTCCTTCTCGAGCCGGATCGCTTCCTCGACGAGGTCGCGGGCGATCTGCTCGACGTCGCGGCCGACATAGCCGACCTCGGTGAATTTGGTCGCTTCCACCTTCACGAAGGGGGCGTCGGCGAGCTTGGCGAGGCGGCGGCTGATCTCGGTCTTGCCGCAGCCGGTGGGCCCGATCATCAGGATGTTCTTGGGCGTCACTTCGTCGCGCAGGTCGGCCGAGAGCCGCTGGCGGCGCCAGCGGTTGCGCAGCGCGACCGCGACGGCCTTCTTGGCGTCCTTCTGCCCGATGATGTGCGCATCGAGCGCCGCGACGATGGTCTTGGGGGTGAGGTTGTCGTTCATTTCTTTCTCTCAAGCCCCTCCCCTTCAGGGGAGGGGTTGGGGGTGGGGCGGTCGATCTGGGCGTTGGGCTCGGTGAGACTCACAGGCCCCACCCCAACCCCTCCCCTGAAGGGGAGGGGCTTCAGGTTCAGCTCGCACTGTCGAGCATCTCCACGGTCAGCCGGTCGTTGGTGTAGACGCAGAGTTCGCCGGCGATTCCCATCGCCTTGCGCGCGATCGTCTCGGCATCCGACTCATAGTCGACCAGCGCGCGTGCCGCGGCGAGGGCGAAGTTGCCGCCCGAGCCGATCGCGGCGACACCGCCTTCGGGCTCGAGCACGTCGCCGTTGCCGGTGACGACCAAAGTCACGTCCTTGTCCGCGACGATCAGCATCGCCTCGAGGTTGCGGAGGTATTTGTCGGTCCGCCAGTCCTTGGCGAGCTCCACGGCGGCGCGCATCAGCTGGCCGCTGTGGCGCTCGAGCTTCGACTCGAGCCGCTCGAACAAGGTGAAGGCATCGGCGGTGGCGCCGGCGAAGCCCGCGATCACCTTGCCGTCTCCCAGCGGACGCACCTTGCGCGCATTGGGTTTCATCACCGTCTGGCCGGCGGTCACCTGCCCATCGCCGGCGATGACCACCTTGCCGCTCTTCCTAACCGACAGAATCGTAGTACCATGCCATGCCGGCATCTTTTCATTCCCGCTCATGCGGCGGGATATGGGGTGGGGGTGGCCGCGCTGCAATCGCTTCGCTTCTCCCCCTGGCCCCGGGCGTAACGCCGGTGAGAAACTGGGAGGACCCTATGGCTAGCGAACCCCCCGTCGCAGCTGCGAACGGGATGATCGGCCGAATCATCGCGATCCTGACGAAACCGAAGCACGAATTCGAAGCGATCGCCGCCGAGCCGATGACGGTGCAGGGCATGCTGATCGGCTGGGCCGCGCCGCTCGCGGCGATCGGGCCGATCGCGAACATGCTGCGCCAGCTCGTGTTCGGCTACAGCAACCTCGGCATCCGCGTCGAGATTCCGATGAGCTCGATCCTGCCCTTCGCCGTCGCCAGCGCGGCGATCGGCTGGGTGATGGGGCTGGTGATGGTCGTGGCGCTCGCGCTGGTGATCAGCGAACTCGCGCCCAATTTCGGCGGGCAGAAGGACATGACCGCGGCGACCAAGCTCGCGGTGTTCAGCTTCATCCCGGCGTGGCTGACGGGGATCTTCGGGCTGGTGCCGGGGCTGGGCGTGCTCGGCGTGCTCGGGCTCTACAGCTTCTACCTTCTCTATGTCGGGCTGCCGATCCTGATGCGTGCGCCGCAGGACAAGGCGATCGCCTATGTGGTCGTCGCCGTGCTCTGCGCGGTGGTGCTGACCGTGGTGGCGAGCTGGTTCGTCAACGCGACGAGCGCGATCTTCGAGCCCCAGGTGGTGCCGGGGATGCGCGTGCGGTTCTGAAGCGGTAAGGCGGCGCGGCGGGCCCGGCCCGCCGCCGTCCGTCGCTGGGGAGACGACGGAAATGGTCGGGGTGACAGGATTCGAACCTGCGACCCCCACACCCCCAGTGTGATGCGCTACCAGGCTGCGCTACACCCCGACCGAGGGGTGGCCCTCTAGGCCGGTCGGGGGCCGGATGCAAGCCACTTGCGGCACGGCTTTCCGCACCCGATGTATCGGGCGGCAGCAAGGGGCGGGAGTTGCACGCGGGCAAAGCGCGTGTTAGCGCGCGCCGCTTGAAGCTGGCGGGCCCGAACCCGCCGCACCTCCAGGTTTCCAGGGAACCCATGCTCGTCACCCCAGCCTATGCCCAGACCGCAGGCGCCGCCGCGGATCCCACCGGGGGCATCCTCGGCCTCGCGCCGCTGATCCTGATCTTCGTGGCCTTCTATTTCCTGATGATCCGTCCGCAGCAGAAGCGGATGAAGACGCTCCAGGACGCCGTCGCCGCGGTCAAGAAGGGCGATTCGGTGGTGACCGCCGGCGGCATCGTCGGCAAGGTCGTGAAGGTCGACGAGAAATACGTCGAACTCGAGATCGCGCAGGGCGTGAAGGTCCGCGCCGTAAAGAGCACGCTCGCCGAAGTCATGGCTTCGGGCGGCGCCAAGCCTGCGAACGACTGATGCTGGACTTCCCGCGCTGGAAGGTGGCGTCGATCAGCCTCGGGCTGCTGCTGCTGATCCTGTGCTCGATCCCGAGCTTCGTCCCGCGCGAGGCGCGTGCCGGCTGGCCGAGTTGGACGCCGAGCATCAACCTGGGTCTCGACCTCGCCGGCGGCAGCTATCTGCTGTTCGAGGGCGACCTGTCGGGCGTGGCCAAGGCGCGCGTCGACACGATGAAGCAGCAGGTCCGCGCCGCGCTGAACCGCGATCCGAAGATCCGGATCAGCGACATCTCGACGCAGGACGGCAAGGTCAGCTTCCTGGTGAGCGACGCCAGCAAGGTCGATGAAGTGCGCGAGCGGCTGCTCCCGCTGATCAACGACCAGACCGGCACTAACCAGCGCGACTGGGACATCCAGGTGGTCGACGGCAGCCGCTTCGTGCTGACTCCGACGCAGGACGGGCTCGAGCGGCTGGTCAAGCGCTCGATGGACGACGCGCGCGAGATCGTCGAGACGCGCATCAACGGGCTCGGCACGCTGGAGCCGACCGTGGTGCGCGAAGGCGCGAACCGCATCGTCGTGCAGGTGCCGGGGCTCAAGGACCCGACCGCGCTCAAGGCGCTGATCGGCAAGACCGCCAAGCTCGAGTTCAAGCTGGTCAACACCCAGGCGACCGCCGCGGACGTCGAGAAGGGCATCGCGCCCGAGGACAGCGAGATCCTGCCGATGGCGGACGGCAACGGCAAGGTCGTCGTCTTCCAGAACGCGATGATCACCGGCGACATGCTCACCGCCGCGTCGCAGTCGTTCAACCAGCAGACGGGGGCACCGGAAGTTGTGCTGGACCTGAACGCCGTGGGCACCAAGCGCTTCGCCGACATCACCACGCAGAACGTCAACAAGCCCTTCGCGATCATCGTCGACAACAAGGTGATCTCGGCGCCGAACATCAACGAGCCGATCCTAGGCGGACGCGCTTCGATCAGCGGCGGCTTCACGGTGGACAGCGCCAACGAGCTGGCGATCGCGCTCCGCTCGGGCAAGCTGCCGATCGCGCTCAAGGTGGTGCAGGAATCGACGGTGAGCCCCGAGCTCGGCAAGGATTCGATCGAGGCGGGCATCAAGGCCTCGATCATCGCGACGGTCGCGGTGATCGCCTTCATGATCCTCACCTATGGCCGCTTCGGCATCTATGCGACCTTCGCGGTGGTGATCAACGTGCTGGTGATCCTGGCGGTGATGGGCTTCCTCCACGCCACGCTGACGCTGCCCGGCATCGCCGGCTTCGTGCTGACGATCGGAACCGCGGTGGACGCCAACGTGCTGATCAACGAGCGCATCCGCGAGGAGCGACGGCGCGGGCGCAGCGTTCTCCAGGCGATCGAGCTGGGCTATAAGGAAGCCAGCCGCACGATCTTCGAGGCCAATGTGACGCATGCCATCGCTGGCGTGATCATGATGATCCTGGGCTCGGGCCCGGTGCGCGGCTTCGCGGTGGTGCTGCTGATCGGCATCGCGACCTCGGTCTTCACTGCCGTGGTGTTCACGCGCATGCTCGTCTCGATCTGGGTGCGGCGCAACCGCCCCACCGAGATCCACATCTGAATCGGACGCGAACCATGCGGTTGCTCAAGATCATTCCGGACAACACCAACATCGGGTTCGTCCGGATTCGCCATATCGCCTTCGCGATCACCGCGGCGCTGACCCTCGGCGCGATCGCGCTGGTCGGGCTGCATGGCCTGAACCTCGGCGTCGACTTCGTCGGCGGCGTCTCGATCGAGGAGAAGTTCGAGAGTCCGCCGGCGCTCGACAAGGTGCGTTCGACGGTGAGCCACCTGGGCTATGGCGAGCCCGCGCTCCAGCAGCTGGGCGGCGCCAACACGGTGACGATCCGCCTGCCGGTGCCCGCGAGCAGCGATGCGGATGCGACCAACAAGATGGTCGAGGCCGTGAAGGCGACGCTCGCGGCGAAGTTCCCGGGTGCCACCTTCTCCAACTACACCACCGTCTCGGGCAAGGTCTCGGGCGAGCTGGTGCAGAACGGTGCGCTGGCGGTGCTGCTCGCGATCGTCGGCATCGCGATCTTCTCCTGGCTGCGCTACGAATGGCAGTTCGGCGTCTCGACCGCGGTGGCGATCCTGCACGACGTGCTGATGACGCTCGGCTTCTTCGCGCTCACGCAATTGGTGTTCGACCTGAACATCGTTGCGGCGGTGCTGACGATCATCGGCTATTCGATCAACGACAAGATGGTGATCGACGACCGCATCCGCGAGAACATGCGCAAATACCGCAAGATGGGGATGAGCGAGCTGATCGATCTTTCGGTCAACGAGACGCTGCCGCGTACCGTGATGACCTCGCTGACGATCATGCTTGCGCTTGCCTCGCTGCTGATCTTCGGCGGCGAAGTGCTGCGCGGCTTCACCGCAGCGATGATGCTGGGCATCGTGGTGGGTACCTATTCGTCGATCTACGTCTCCTCCTCGCTGCTGATCACGCTGGGGCTGAAGCCCGGCTTCCGTCCCGAAAAGGAAGACAAGTCGATCGCGTCCGGCGCCGAGCGCGTCGGGCCCTGACTCCATGAAGATCGAGCGCCGGCGCGCCGAGGGGCCCGTGATCACGGGTTTCTCCGGCGGCGGCTTCCGCGTCGACGAACTGATGTTCGCGGCGGTGCTGATCAGTCCCGAGCGCGTCGAGGGCTGGAGCCCACCGCCCGTGAGCGCACTGGACGAGGGCGATGTTGCGGCGCTGCTCTCGCTTGAGCCGGCACCCGAATTCCTGCTGCTCGGCACGGGGCCCACGCTGGTGCGGCCGTCGCCCGCGTTCGTCGCGGCGTTGAACGCAAAGGGCATCGGCGTCGAGGCGATGGACAGCCGCGCAGCGGCGCGCGCCTGGGGCGTGCTGCGCGCCGAGGGGCGCTGGATCGCGGGCGCCTTCTACCCGCTCGGCTGAGCCCTGGGGTCCGGAAGCGCGCCGAGCAGCCGGCGCCAGAGCGGGATCGACAGCAGCATGATCTGGCCGAGCCAGGGATAGAAATAGCTGACCGCCAGCGCGGTCGCCGCACCGAGGGCCACCGAGAGGCCGCGATGGCGGATCATCCGCCGCAGCGCCGGCGCGATCCGGGCCGAGGCGACTGGCGGCGAGGTCACGATGCGCTGGAGCCGCATGTTGAGCAGCGCGATCACCAGCAGCCAGCCGCAATAGAGCATGATCGGCACGCGCTGCGCCCAGTGTTCCGAGGACAATGCGGTGAAGAAGGGCATCGCGGCGATCGCGCAGAGCAGCATCAGATTGGGCATGAACAGCTTCGGGCTCCAGTGCCGCGCGCAATCGAAGGCGCGATGATGGCCCATCCAGAAGGCGCCGATCACGAAGAAGGAGACGAGGAAGCCGACGAAGTTCGGGACCATCCGCGCAAGCGCGCGCAGATAGTCGGCATCGCTTGCGGGCTGGTGGACTTCGGGGAAGCGCAGCTCGATGACGAGCAGGGTGATCGCGATCGCGAACACGGCGTCGGAGAAGAAGATCAGCCGCTCAAGCGCATGGCCCGGGCCATGCGGTTCGGATTCGTGATGCGCGTCGGTCATGCTGCCCCCTGCGCCGCGGACGAACGCGGCGCGGGGAGCTTAGCAGGCGATCAGGCAGCCGTCTTGGGAGCGCGGCGGCGCGGGGTCTTGGGCGCGGCAGCCGGCTTGGCGGCAGCGGGCTTCTTCGCCGGTGCCTTGGCCGGGGCCTTCTTGGCGGCGGCGGGCTTGGCCGCGGCCGGCTTCCTGGCGGGCGCCTTGGGCTTGGTGGCGGGCTTGGCTTCGGTACTCACTGCCTTGCGCGCCGCGGTGACGGCCTTGGCCGCGACCGCGGTGGCGATCTCGGTGCTCGCCTCGAGCACGGCGTCCTTGGGCTCGGCGGCCTTGCCCTTGGCCCTGGGTGCGGGCTTCTCGCCCGAATCGTCGCGCAGCTTGGCGGCGAGCGCGACCAGGCCGGCAGCGAGGAGATCGGCGACGACGGGGTTCTGGGCAAGCTTCACCAACCCCTCGCGCACCGACTTGGGGATCTTCACGCCAGCCAGGCGCTTGGGGAGATGCTGCTCGCTGTCCTTCTTCGCCATCGGGGCCGCCATCCTTCCTCGCGTTGATGTCACAAAAGTGTAATAATCCTTCTTTTACGCGAATTTATGCAGATTTGCCATCCCTGCCGATGCGTCGATGGCCGACCGATAGTGCGACACCAGCGCCGCGGCATTGGCTTCCCAGCCGAAGCCATCCACCGTGGCGCGGACCGCGGCGCGATCCGGCGGGGCCGCGAGCAGCGCGGTGATCGCGCGGGTGAAGGCTTCGGGGGTGCGTGCGGCGATCGTTCCGGCCTGCGGCTTCCCCTCGAGCAGCTGGCGCGCGCCCCCGACATCGGGGATCACGATCGGCGTGCCGCTGGCGAGCGCCTCGACCCAGGCATTGGCCATCCCTTCGCGTTCCGAGGCGAGCGCCATCACGTCGGCCAGCGCGGCGACCATGGCGACTTCCTCGGCCGAGACGGGGCCCCACAGCTTGATCCGGTCGGCGACGCCGAGGCTCGCGATCAGCACGCCCAGCGCCGCGCGCTCGGGCCCGTCGCCGAGGATCCAGAGCTTGACGCCGGGCAGTGCCGCCACCGCGCGGATGACGATCTCATGCCCCTTGAGCGGGATCAGCGCGCCGATCGACGCGACGAGCTGGCCGCTGTGGCTGTACTCGCGAAGCGCCGAGAAGCGGATGCGCGGGTTGAAGCGATCGAGGTCGATGCCTGTCATGATCGAATCGATGCGGTCGCGCGGCATGCCGAGCGCGGCCATATCGTCGCGCAGCGCATCGCTGACCGCGACGAGGCGCGCGGCGGACTGGCCGGCGGCGACGATCTGCGGGCGGACCGCGGCCTGGGCGGTCCAATAATGGATGTCCGATCCGCGCGCGGTGATCGAGACCGGCACGCCCAGGCGCCGGCCGAGCTCGGCGGCTGCAGGGCCGTCGGGGAAGAAGAATTCCGCGGCGAGCAGGTCGAAGGGGAAGTCGTCGCGGATGCGGCAGAGCAGCGGCTCGAGCGCGCGGACGAGCATGGCGGCGTGGTGGCGGCCTCCGGAACCGGGGATGTTGAGAAAGGCCGGGCGGTAGACCTCCAGGCCTTTCCAGCTCTCGCGCTCGGGGAGGTCCACGAGCGGGCGGTAGCGCGAATGGCGAGAGAGCGGCCAAGGCGGCAGACCGCGCGGGGCGACCACGCGCAGCTCGACGTCGTCGCGCTTCGCCAGCGCGAGCGCCTGCCGTTCGACGAAGATGCCGAAGTTCGGCATCGTCGCGGCCGGGAACAGCGTCGACAGGGTCAGCACGCGCAGCATGGGCGCAGCCTATAGACTGCGCCCGGTTAATGCGGTGCTAGCCAGCCTCAGCGGCAGCGGCGGCTGCTGTTGCTGCGCTGGATCTCGCGGCCCGCAAGGCCGCCGGCGACCGCGCCGAGGATCGTGCCGGTGCCGCGCTCGCCATGCGTGTCGATCGAGCGGCCGAGCAGTGCGCCGGCCGCCGCGCCGACCACGAGTCCGGTGGTGCCGTTCGACTTGCGGCAATAGAGCCGGCCGTCGCGGCCGCGCCATTCCTTGTAGCGATAGCTCTTGCCATGGTGGTGGCGCGACTGGGCCTGGGCCTGGTCGGTCGGCAGCGCCATGGTGACGGGAACCGCCATCGCCGCAGCGCCCAGCGCGAGCATCAGGGTACGCATTGTCCTTACTCCTTCGGATGGCCACTTTCGCGGCAAGATCAGGGAGGGCAACGTTGGCCGCGCGGCGGAGGTTGCATGAACATGAAACAACGATGGCAAGCGTGGCAGAAAGGACACGGCGTGGCGGAAGCGAAGAAGATCATCGCGGCGCTGGGGCTGGCGCCGCATCCCGAGGGAGGCTGGTATCGCGAGACCTGGCGCGCCGGTGCGGCACCCGGCGAGCGGTCGGCGGGCACTGCGATCCATTTCCTGCTCGAACAGGGTCAGCGCTCGCACTGGCACCGGGTGGACGCCGAGGAGATCTGGCTGTGGCACGCGGGGAGCCCGGTGACCCTGTCGATCGCCGACACCGAAGTGTCACAGCCCGGTGCCATGGCGCTGGGCGCCGATGTGCTCGCCGGCGAAGCGCCGCAGCTCCGCGTGCCCGCAGGCGCCTGGCAGGCGGCCGAGGCGCGCGCCGGCTGGGCGCTGGTGAGCTGCATCGTCGTGCCCGGATTCGACTTCGCCGGGTTCGAGCTCGCCGCGCCGGACTGGTCTCCCGGCGCGGCCTGAGGTTGGCGATTATCCCCGTTATCCACAATATCAACAGGGTCGAGGCGCCATTTTGCCGCTTCCCCGAACCCGGATTCGATGACAGTCTCACAACTGTAAGAAGGCGGTGAGGCCGAGGGAAACCGGAGCGAAACCAAGGGCTTACGAGCCAATTCAGCGTGTAGCCACCCCGGTGGCGAAGCGGCTGGAGCGGTAGGATACCCCGGCGCGAGCCGGGACGCCGGATTCGGTGCGCAAGCATCGAGCGAGGTGCGGACCGAGGAACTCGAGAGGGGACCGACGTCCGGCCGAAAGCGCCTCGCAAGGGGCGGTGGAGGCTCCCGAGCAGAAGGTCCTCGCAAGAGGGCTGGAAGCAGGCCGATGGTCCCCGACAGGGGTCTGGATGCTGGCGGATGCCCCCGCAAGGGGGCGGATGCGAGCGGAAGGGTCTTCGAGGGGGCCCGAAGCGGACGGACGGTCTCCGCAAGGAGGCCCGACGCGAGCCAAAGGTTCCCGCAAGGGAGCCCGACGCTGGAGGCAGGAAAGCGGAGCGCAAGCCGAGCTTGAACGCCGGAACGCATCGGATCAGGTGTCCGCAACCCGTCGCGAAGGCTGCTCTCGGGCAGCCGGAGAGGCAGGCCGCCGAGGCCGGCGACCGAAGCTCCCCCCGGGAGCGGAAAACGGCCGGCCCCGGTGACCAAACGCCAGGTCCGCTCGCCCTTGCCGGCGCGGATCGAGCGAGCCGCCGAAACCAGGCCAGGCTGCCCGTCCGGGCGAATGGCCGTAGTCCGGCGACACGGGGGCTGGCAGCGATGCCGGCCCCCTTTTGCTGCATTTGCGGCGTTGCCGCGTCCGCTGGCGCCGGGTTCCGGTGTTGTCGCCGGCGTGCGGTGTGTGGTTGCGTGCCTTTCCCGGAGGGTCTTTCGGGCAAATTCCAGATCGGGTCTTCGAGCTGCGGCGCGCCCTTGCGGGCGCTGCGCCGCCGCGGTGCCCCTCCTCGTCCGCCGACCGGACGCCGCCGGCGTTTTTCCCATCCGCCGCGGCGGCCCGGGCCGTGCGGGACGGGGAGGGGTGCCGATGGGTGGCTTTTTTCTTCTAGCCCTCTCCCGCAAAAGTGGGAGAGGGCTAAGAGCCCGATTGGAAATGCGCGGAAGAGCGCATTTCGAGACGGCACCAGCCCGCTCCCCCACCCGGCCTCCCATAGAATACTGCCGGTGGGAGGCCGGGTGGGGGAGCGGGCTGGTGCCGCAATGCGCTGAAT